>NZ_JBQUYZ010000001.1:0-1776244 GCF_056314105.1 Xanthobacter sp. DMC12
AGATGGTTCCGGGGTCCGAATCGAATGTGAAAGTCAATGGGCTGCCACAGGTGCCGCAATGCGTGCGTACCGCTTGCTCAGACGATCGATATGGGACCAAGTTCCCGGTCTCGACATAGAACGACGTTTGATCCACGGCGACGTAGGTTAGAAAAGCTGCGCCGCTTTGGCGGCGGCACATTCCGCAGTGGCAGTTAACTGAGATCGTAGGCTTCCCTTTCAGGTGGTATCGGAAGGAGCCGCACAAACAACCTCCTTGCATGGGATAGTCCCCGGTGATCTGCCTCATTGCGCCTGGGAAGGGGCACTTCTACCACATCGCCCGCGCTAGGCGGCAACCGAGGAAGAGCGCGGGGCTGCTCACGCCAGTCGCTACAGCCACTGAGCGAGCTTAGCCCCTATATCTCGTGTCCTGTTCTCTTTTCGTTCTCATGGAATCCATAGGCGCAGATCAGCGCCGGAGATGACCATGACGAGCGAGCTACAGCCCGCCGAGCGAACCCCTTTTGACGTCAGCGATGCCGAGATCGAGGAGACCCCGCGCCCTGTGACGGGAACGTTCGACTTCTCCAACAAGTACATTTATGAGTGCATTCGCGACATGTCCCGCGTGCGCGGGGTGGGCGCCGGCATCGTTGACGTGGGCACGGTGGCGGCTACGTCCCTGGCTCTCGACGGCTGCATCGATAAGATCAAGGCCGCGAGAGAGTCCCTATAAGTTCTGCCTCAATCGCGGCTTCAACTCCCGGATGGCCTAGACCCCGGTGCAGCGCTATCTGCCGATGCTGATAGAGTGCATCCAGAACGGCGATATCGACTCCTCTTTCGTCACTACTCGCTGTGCCGGGCTCGAGGACGATCCGGATCTACGCTCAGTTCCGCGATAAGAAGGTCGGCTACAAAGATTGGCCTTATCCATAAAAGGATATTTCCATAGATAAGGCCAATCCGCATTCCCCTCGATAGTTTTATTATTAGAAGTTGTCATGGGGGCATTTAGAGAAAAAAATATCATTTCGAGACGAGAACGCCACGCGCCTCGAATACGTCGCGGATCGCGCGAACGTAGTGCGAAAATCTCTCATTCGCGTGGATGTTGTTCCACTGTCGTGGCCGATCGATATCGATCGGCAGGTCAAGGTCGACTCGTCCTGGGCGTGGAGACATCACCAATACTCGGTCGGCGAGGAAGACTGCTTCGTCAATCCCATGGGTGATGAAGATCACGGTGTTGCCCACGCGGAGCCACATGGATTGGAGATCCATGATCATCTGCTCGCGGGTCAGGGCATCAAGAGCGCCAAATGGTTCGTCCATCAGAAGCAGCTCCGGCTCCTGGATGAGCGCGCGGCAGATGGCAACGCGTTGGCGCATGCCGCCGGAGAGCTCGGCAGGAAACTTGTTCGCGAAGCCGTCGAGCCCAACCTGAGTGAGGAGGTCTTGCGCCGAGCGCCTGTAGGCACCGACGTCCCGCCGCTTGATTTCGACCGGCAAGAGGATGTTGTCGAGCACGGTGCGCCAGTAAAGCAGCAGGTCGGATTGAAACACCACACCGACTTTGGGATGCGGAGTCCGGATCGCGTCGCCATCGATCCGGATTTCCCCTGTCGTCGTCGGCAACAGGCCGGCGATCATGGAAAGAAGCGTGCTCTTGCCGCACCCGCTAGGTCCCACCACCGCGACGAAAGAGCCTGGCTCCAGCGAGAGGTCGAGCCGCTCGAGGGCGGTAACCTCGGCACCTTGACGGGTGACGTAGGTTTTGGAGACGCCGGAGATCTCCACAGCTGCGCCCGTCCGCTGTTCGTGCTGTTTCACCAGTGCGCTCTGCATGCCATTCGCGTCCCTGCGCATCGTCAGACCGCGGGATCCCGCTGGTAGGTCACGCGCTTTTCGATGAGGTTGATGAGAAAATAGAGCGCCACGCCCAGCAGCGAGATCGCCACAACTGCGGCGAAGTTCAGCGTGGTGTCGAGCTGTGCGTTGGCCTGGAGCTGCAGGTAGCCGAGGCCGCGCTCCGCCGCCACATACTCGCCGATGACGGCGCCGATGACCGCGAGCGAGACGGCGACCTTCAGGCCGCCGAAGATGTTCGGCAGCGCTGCCGGGAGGCGTATCTTGAAGAAGGTCTGCCATTCGCTCGCACCCATCGACCGGGCGAGATTAACGAGGTTCTTGTCGAGCGCGTTGAGGCCGACCACCGTAGAAACGACGATGGGAAACAGCGCGATCAGGAAAGCAAGCGTGATCTTCGGCGTCCAGCCGTACCCGAGATACAGGACGAGGATGGGCGCGAGGGCCACTTTCGGCACGGTTTGGAGGCCGACGAGCACGGGGTAGACGGCGCGCTCGAAGATCGGCGAGTAGAAGATGGCCAACGCCAGCGGCACACCAACCAGGACGCCGAAGGTGAACCCGGCCACGACCTCGACCAGAGTGAAAAAGAAATGCCCGCCAAGGAGGGAAGCATCGAGCGCCATGCGCTGTCCGATCGCCAGCGGCGTCGGCAGCACGAATTTGGAAATGCCCAGCAGGGGCACTGCCACCTGCCACGTCAGCAGGAGGGCCGACACGAAGATAATGGGGGCAAAGCGCCCGAGGAGCCGTGTCAGCTGCGCTTTGCGTCGGGGGGTCATGTGCTGCCTTGAGTTTTCGGGTCCCATGGCGGGTCGGGCCGCTGCGCTGCCGCGGCTCATATCGAAATTGTCGCCGATGCGGCGCCCTCTTCCTGTGCCTCGGCAGAGAACGTTCCGAAGAACTCGCCGACCAGCTTGCGGGCGGTGGATTCCATGAGCCGCGCGCCAAGCTGGGCGAGCTTGCCGCCCACGTCGGCCCGCGCGTCATAGATGAGCGCGGTGCCGTGTGGGTGGTCCTCCAGACGGATCATCGCTTGACCGCGGGCGAATCCGGCGACCCCGCCCTGCCCCTCGCCGATAAGCGTGTATCCGGCGAGCGGAGCCACATCAGCGAAGTGGACCCGCCCGGTGAACGTCGCCTTGATCGGGCCGATCCTGAGCGTCGATTTCGCCAATAGCGATCCGTCCTCCTGCGCCGCAAGGAACGTGCACCCCGGGATGCACCGTTGCAGGACGGCAGGATCGTTCATCCGTTCCCATACGAGGGCACGGGGGGCCGGGATGATCTCGGTTCCGGAAATCTCCATCCGCCCCTCCTCAGGCGCCTGCGCTTGCCGGCGCATCGCCAGCGGATACGGCCTTTATGAGCTGCCACACTGCGTGGGGTGTCAGGGGAAGCGCCGTCGGCGTGACGCCGAGGCTCGACAAGGCGTCAGCAACGGCATTGCCGATGACTCCCGCAACGGGCGCGATGGCGTCTTCGCCTGCGCCCCTCAGGCCTAGAGGGTTTCGCGAAGTCCTGGTCTCGTCGAGGGTCACCACCCGGATGTGGGGAAAGTCGGTGGCAGTGGGCAGGAGATAGTCGGCGAAGGAGCCGGTGAGCAGCTGGGCCTGTTCGTCGTAGAGGTATTCCTCAAGGAACACGCCTCCGAGACCCTGCACGATCGCCCCCACCTTCTGACCGTGCACCAGCATGGGATTGATCATGCGACCGACATCCTCGACGGCCACATAGTCGACCACCTCCACTGCGCCGGTTCGCGGGTCCACGGCCACATGGGCGGCATGGGTGCCGGCGCCGAATGGCTTCACCTTTGTGCCGAACGTCCCCTCCGCCTCAACTGGCGGACCGGCCAAACCGGCGAGGTCGGCGAGCGCTAGGGGGGCATGGCCGGGGGCGGAAGGAGACAAGACGCCCGCGGCATAAGTGATTTCCTCCACCGGCCGGCCGAAGGCTTCGGCGGCTTTGATGCGCGCGGCTTCGATGAAGTTCGCCGCCGCATCCATCACCGCATTGCCGCCCATCACCATGGACCGGGAGTGGAAGGAGCCGAAGCCCTCGCCGAGCAGGGTGGTCGAGCCGTGGAAGACACGGATCGTTTCCATAGGCACACCGAGGGCATCGGCGCAGATTTGCGAGAACGCGGTCTCGATGCCCTGGCCGAGCGCCGACGAGCCCACGAACAGGGCGATGCTGCCGTCCTGCTGAAGCCGAATCCGCGAATTCTCCCTCGGTCCCGCACCGCTGCTGTCGACGAAGCTGCCGAGGCCGAGGCCATGAAACTGGCCATCGATCATCCGCCCGCGCAGGTTCTGCTTCTCGTCCCAGCCGATCTCCTTGAGGCACCGCTCCAGAACCAAGCCATAGGCCCCGTTCTCCAGCACGGCCTCCCCCTCATAAGGTACGAGCTGGCCGAGGGCATAAGGAAAGGCTTCTGAGGCGATGAAATTGCGCCGGCGCATCTCTGCCGGGTCGATGCCCAGGTCGCGGGCGGCTATGTCGATCAGCCGCTCCCGCGCGAAGCTGGATTCGAAGCGGCCCGGGCCGCGATAGCTGCCGGCCGGTGTCTTGTTGGTCACGATGCCTTCGACTTCCAGCGAAACGGCTGGAATGTCGTAGGGGCCGGGCAGGAACTGGGCGGAGCGTGAGGCGAGTATGCCGCCCGTGGTGCCCACATAAGCCCCCTGGTCGCAGGTCACCCGTCCTCGGAGGGCGAGGATCTTGCCATCTCGCTCGCAGGCGATCTCGATATCGAAGCTTAGCTCGCGCGAGTGGTTCGCCGCCATCATGTGCTCGTGGCGGTCCTCCTGCCAGCGCACCGGTCGGCCAAGGTGGCGAGCCGCGAACGGGATGAGGAAATCCTCGGGGTAGAACTCGCCTCGGACGCCGAAAGCGCCGCCCACGTCCAGCTCGATAAGATCGATCCGGTGTTCGTCGAGCCCCAACATTCCCGCCAGGACCCGGCGATTGAAGAAGGGCACCTTGGCCGCGCCGTGAACTTCAAGGTGCCCGCGCTCCGGATCCCAGCGGGCGACGAGGCCGCGGGTCTCCATCGGCGAGGCCGAGTGGCGCTGGGTGCGGAAAGTCTCGCGCCGGCGATAGGCGGCCTTTGAGAACGCCGCCTCGGCGTCGCCTCGCTCGGCCACGTAGCGGATGGCGGCATTGGTGCCCTGTTCTTCAAAGAGACACACCGTCCCGCCGCGACCGGCATCGACGCCGGCAACAGGCGGCAGCGGTTCAATCTCAACCATCACCAGGTCAGCCGCGTCCTCCGCGATAGCGCGGGTCTCGGCGAGGACCACGGCGATCGGCTCCCCGACATGACGTACCTTATGGCGCGCGATCACCGGCTGGCGGAAAGGCAATGCCTGCGCGATGGCCGGATTGCGGAAGGGGATGCAAGGAACAGGGCCGTCGATGTCATCGGATGTGAGAACTGCCACGACGCCCGGTAGCGCGAGCGCGCCAGCGGCATCAATGGCGCCGAGGCGGCCGTGCGCGAACTGGCTGCGGACCACAACGGCATGGAGAGCATCTGGGGCCGCGAAGTCGTCCACATAGCAGCCGCGTCCGGCCAGGAGGCGGGCGTCTTCGACGCGTGGCACCGGCTCGCCCATGTAGAAGCGGTTCGGCCGGCTCATGTCGGAGTTCCCCCGCGGCTGGCCTTGAGCCGGTCGCGGGCGCGTGCCACCGCCTCGATGATGGGTAGATATCCCGTGCAACGGCAGATGTGGCCGGACACGGCCTCGCGCACGCGCTCGTCGCTGGCGTCCGGCTCCTCGGTGAGGAGGGCATGCGCGGTCATCAGGATGCCAGGCGTGCAGAAGCCGCACTGCAGGGCATGGGCGGTTCGGAATTCCTGCTGGAGCACAGACAGGCGGTCTGGCTCGCCGAGGCTCTCGACGGTGGCAACCTCCGCGCCATCGGCCTGCACGGCAAGCATCAGACAGGCGCGCAGGGCAAGGCCGTCCACCAGCACCGTGCAGGCGCCGCACACCCCGTGCTCGCAGCCCACATGGGTGCCGGTTAATCCCAGATCCTGACGCAGGCAGTCGGCCAACGTGCGCCGCGGCTCGACACGGACTTCGGCTTCCGTCCCATTGGCACGCAGCCGGATGAGGAGGCCCTCCGTCATGAGGCCACCTGCCGGCCAATGGCATCGGCCAAGGCGCGTTCCGCCAGTGTGGCAGCGAGCGCGCGCCGATAGTCCGACGATCCTTGCGGATCCGAGGGCGGGTCCATCTCGGCCGCACTGGCGACTGTGGCTCCGAAGGCCGCAAACAGATCATCCTGGGTGTGGGCATTCCTCAGCAGGTCTTCGGCATCGGCGAGCCGGACCGCACGCGGCCCCAGGCCGAACGCCACCACGGCGGGCTCGGCGATTGCGCCGTTGGCGCATGTGAACCGCAAGGCGATGCCCGCCATCGCGAAATCGCCGTGGCGACGGGCGAATTCCCGAAAGCCCCAGCGTGCGCCCTTTGGCCAAAGCGGCAGCCGTACGCCGAGGATGATCTCATCTTCCGCAAGGTCAGTGGTCAGCATGCCGAGGAGAAAGTCATTTACCGCTATCGTGCGCCTGCCGATCGGACCGGCGATCTCGACCTTGGCATCGTGCAGCAGGGCTGCCGCGGGAAATTCGGCGGCCGGGTCCGCGTGAGCGAGACTCCCCCCGACCGTGCCACGGTTGCGGATCTGATAGTGCGCCACGTGCCGAACGGCCTCTAAGAGCAGGGGGTAGCGGGAAGCGATCATGGGATGGTGCTCGATGTCACGCCAGCGGACGCGGGCCCCGAGTCGCAGTCCGCCATCATCGAGTGTGATCGTGTCCAACCCCGGGAGGCCGGCAACGTCCACGAGCGCGACCGGGGCGAGCAGCCGGAAGGCCAGCATGGGCATCAGGCTTTGCCCGCCGGCAATGAGCTTCGCCTCGCCAGCGTATGCGGCGAGGAGGCCAATGGCCTCCTCGATGGTCGATGGCCGGTGGTAGTTGAACGGGGTTGGCTTCATCGCCGCATCCTCGCCGTGGAACGCAGGGCCGGCCCGCGCTCAGTTGGCCAGCAGCGTGTTGGTGAAGAAGGCGTCAGCGGGCTTCGGCGAGTCGATGGTTTCGACGCTCGCCATCAGCTCAAGCGCTCCGGTGATGACGCTGGCATCGGTCCAGCCGAGGGGCTTCCCGCTCGCCGCTGCAGGAATGGACTGGGAAGTGGCCTCGATTTGCTTCTGGATGACGGCGGCCGAGGGGCTGTTGGGCCAAGCGGCGCGCAACGCCGCTGTTGCTCCGGCAGGATCGGTGCGGGTCAGCTCCACCGCCTTGGAGGTCGCTGCGATGAACTTTCGGATCATGTCGCCCTTCTTGGCGATGCCGTCATTGCTCGCCACGACGGCTAGGCCTGGCACGATCAGCCCGTATTTGGCCTGGTCGAGGACAATGATCTCCTCGGGAGCCTTCTCCTGGATGATCGGCACGTCGTTGGTGAGATAGGCGCCGATGACGTCGATCTGGTTGCTCATGAACTGGCCGACACGGGCCTGCACGTTCATCTGGATGCGGTTGACCTTGCTGCAATCCACATTGTTGATCTTGCAGAAGATGCCGAGATAGGTGGTCGGTGTCTCGCCCACCGGGGCGGCGACCGTCTTGCCCTCCAGATCCTTGGGCACCCGTACGGGCTTTGCGGGATGTGACAGCAGCACGCTCGGCGCCGCCGGCTGGTATAGCGCCACGATCTTGACGGGCATCCCCTTCTGGATGGCGGACATGGCAAAAATGCCGGGCATCACCACGAGGTCGTCCTGCCCCTGGAGCAGCGTGCCGAGCGCGGCTTGCGAGCTCGCTCCTTCGCCGAAGCGCGGCGCGAGGTCGGCCTGCGCATAGACGCCCTTTTCCTGACCCATGAAGAAGAAGCCGTATTCCCCCTTCAGCTTGTAGCTGAACCTTACGTTCACGTCCTCGGCCGCCGCGGCCGCCGTGGCAGCGAGCGCGAGAGCTGCGGCAATGCCGATGCGGGCCATGCGCCCGATCCGGGCCGAAGGGCATGTCCAGGCTTCGATTGTCATGGATGGTCTCCGCGGCGCCGGCCGGATCTTCGGGGCGCAGTGTTCCCGTTGAAGGCGATAAGGGCGGAAGGACTTTTGTCCATTATTGATCTCAATATGTGATCACAAAATAGAGTGTGTCAAGCGCGTCCGCCGCTCCGGCGGGCAATGGGGAGAGGTGATTAAATCAGTGGCAATTGACCGCAATGGGGTGCCGATATCGAGAGCTTCGCGCCGCTTTCCGCTGCAGTCTGGCAGCGCAGCCCGTTTTGCTTGACAGAGCTATTTGTGATCATTGAATGTGATCAAGTTTTGTAGGTGAGGCCACGGTCGCGCTATCCGTGGGCGTAGTCGCGGTTGGGGCGCGGAGGTGAGGGAGCAGGGGCATGGATGTGACTGTGGTGGGCTGCGGGGCCGGGGCGTGCGCCGCGGCGGTCGAGTTGCTCGCGGCCGGACATCGGGTGCGCGTGTGGTCCCGCTCGCAGGCGACCATCGCTCCGCATCTAGAACGCGGCGGCATAGTCTATAATGGGGTTCTCGGCGAAGGGCTGGCCATGCCGCAACGCATGACCACGAACCTAGCGGAGGCGCTCGCGGGCGCGGACGCGGCGGTTGTGGTGCTCCCCACCTTCCTGCACGCAGGTGTCGCCGGCGCCATGATCGCTGCCGACATGCGCGTTGACATGCCGGTCATCCTCAATCCTGGTCACACCGGCGGCGCGCTGGAATTCGAGCAAGTGTTCGTTCAGGCGGGGCGCCGGCCGCCGCCGCTGGTCGAGTTCTCCACGCTCACCTACGTGGCGCGCAAATATAGCCCGGAGTGTGTCACCGTCAGCGGGCGCGCGGGGGCGGTGCGGGCGGCGCCGCTGGGGGCGGCCCGGGGTGTGCTCGATCTGGCCCTCGGGCTGTTTCCCGGCGCGACGCCGGCTCCTGACGTCCTCGCCTCCGGGCTCTGCAACGTCAACATGGTGCTGCACGCACCCGGTGCCGTGCTGGCGGCGGCCTGGGTGGAGGCAACCGGCGGCGACTTCACCTTCTATGTGGAGGGCATGACCGAGGGTGTGGCCCGTACCGTCCGCGCTCTCGACAGCGAACGGCTCGCGGTCGCCCGTGCGTTCGGCCACGACCTGCCCAACCTTATGGGCGAGATGCAGAAGATCGGCACCATCGATGCCTTGGATGATCCCGACGATTATCGCGGTGCCATCTCCGCCGGCTCGGCGAACCAGCGCATTCGCGCGCCGGGTTCGTTTGACCATCGCTATTACAAGGAGGACTTCGGCCACGGCCTGCTGCCCTTCCTGGAGTTTGCACAGATCGCCGGGGTGGACGTTCCGGTGGCGGGCGCGCTGATGCGTCTCGCCGAGACAGCGGTCGATGTGGACTATCGCGCGGGGGGACGCACGGCGCAGGCCATGGGCATCGCCGGCCTCTCCTTGGGTGGGCTTCTGGAAAAGGTGAGGGCGGCATGAGCTGGCAGGGGCTGACGATCGCCGTAGTAGCGGGGGATCCGCGCGAGCAGGAGATCGCGCGTTGCGCTGCGGAGACCGGGGCTGAAGTGCGCGCCTTCGGCTTTCCCTGGCCCGAGGGCGGCATCGAGGGCGTGCGGCTGGCACAGGATGCGGCCGACGCGCTCAGCGGGGCGGATATCGCCCTTTTCCCTATTCCTGGCATCACCAAGGAAGGCGCGCTCTTCGCCCCGAGCTGCCCGCAGAAGATCATCCCCACGCGGGAGATGCTGGCGGGAATGAAGCCGGGCGCACACATCATCCTCGGCTGGGCCGACGCGAACCTGAAGGCCCATTGTGAGGTACTCGGTATCACGCTCCACGAATATGAGTGGGATGTGGATCTGATGCTGTTGCGGGGCCCTGCCATCGTGGAAGGGGTCCTCAGGGTGATCATCGAGAACACCCGCATCACCATCCACAAATCAAATATTTGCCTCGTGGGGCAGGGGACCATCGGCTCCCTTCTCACTCGCACGCTGATCGCTCTCGGTGCCCATGTGCACGTGGCGGCGCGCAATCCCGTGCAGCGAGCGGCGGCCCATGCCGCAGGAGCAGAATCCGACTCTCTGGAGGCGCTGTCCGAGCTGCTGCCGCGCATGGATATTGTGATCGGCAGCGTGCCCCTTCAGATCCTCGGCGAGAATCTGCTTCGCCTGTTGCCGGCACATGCTCTGCTGGTGGATGTGGCGGCCCCGCCCGGCACCATCGATCGCGACGCGGCCGCAGCGCTGGGGCTGAAGGCGATCTGGGCCCGTGGCATGGGCTCGCGGGCACCGGTCACGGTAGGCCGCAGCCAGTGGAGTGGCATCCGCCGCCGGATCGCAGAAATCCGCAACGGCGGGGCCGGGACCTGAAGAAGAGCTGAGGAGAACACGATGCCATTCGTAGTTGTCGAGATGTGGGAAGGCCGCTCCGTGGAGCAGAAGCGCAACCTCGTTAAGGCCATCACCAAGGCAATGGTGGAGGAGGCTGCCTGCAAGCCCGACCACCTTCACGTGGTCATCCACGAGACCCCGAAGGACAGCTGGGGGCGTGGCGGCATCCTGGGCATTGACATGGAAGAGCAGAAGAAATGAGCGAGGCCATGCAGCAAGCCGCGCCCGCGGCGCGGGTTACAGGTTTTGGCCATCAGCTCATCATGGTCGCCGATATCGACAAGTCCGTGGATTTCTACACGCGCCTGCTCGGCTTCACCATCCGGCCGGCCAAGCCGCTCGCCGATGGTCGTCCGTTCGTCGCGTTCCACCACGGCATAGCGCTGATCGCCGGACGGGAGACGGAGCACCGGCAAATCGACCACATCGCTTTCGAGGTGGACGATGTGCGCGCCATGAGAGAGCGCCTCCGGTCCGCCGAGGTGCCGTTTTTCACGGATCTGCACAATGGGCCCTACGGCCTCACCATCTATGTGGCAGATCCCGATGGCACCAAGGTTGAGCTTTACCAAGTCGGTGCAACGGCCGACGCGTGAACTGCCCAGAGATCAGGTGTCGAACAGCAGCTCAAGGCCGCGGGTGAAGGGCAGCTCGATGCTCTGCCCGCCGCCCACGTTGAGCAGTGCTTGGCCGGTGCGGCGGATGTCGTGTAGCACTGCGCGCTTGGCCGCGCCGGGGTTTTCTGCCTTCAGCGCTTCGATGATCTTGACGTGGCTGGATGCGTCCCATGGCATCGAAGGCACGAGGAAAGACATGTACATGGTCGGGCCGAACTGAAGCCACAGGGATTCAATCAGCGGCATCAGAACGTCCGAGCCAGACGCCTCGTACAGGGTGAAGTGGAACTTCTGATTCTGCGACAGGCAGTTCATGATGTCACGCTTCTCGATGGCCTGGAGCAGGCTTTTGTTGATAGCCGTCAACTCCGTGATCAAGTCCTTCGTGCATGCCTTGGCTGCGCGTTCTGTGGCATTGCCCTCCAATTGCTCGCGCACATCGAATAGGTCGGCAATCTTCTCCGGCGTCAGCCGTGGCACTCGAACCGAACCGCCCTTCGTCTCTTCCAGCGCATTAGCGGCGACGAGACGGCTCAGCACCTCGCGAACCGGCATGGGACTGGTGCCGAGGGCGGCCGCAAGCTTTCTGAGGCTCATGACCTGCCCCGGCAGGAACGCGCCGACCATGAGGCCGCGATACATGTATCTGGCGACGAGGTCGTAGACATGGGCGCGCCCGCGCGTGGCCTTTTCCTCCGGCGCGGCGGGCGTCTTGTCGGTCTTCGCGTTTGCCATCTGGTCCTCGCCGCCGCCGGCCGCGGGGCGCTGTCGGAAGCGGCCGGAGCGGAAGGCGGTCGATCGATATGTGATCTCAATATGTGATCAGTAATTTACTCGTCCGCGATCGGCAACCCGAGACTGAACGAGCTTGACAGTACATGAGCTAAAGCGCCTCGCAAATTCCTTGGCCGGGGGCGCCGCGGCGACGGATCCATTCGCGCTCAAGGTCAGCCGGGGGCCAAGAGCGCCCGACTGACAAGCGTTCGTGGGCCGCGCCGCTATTGAACAGCTTGCCGGAATTTATGGCGCGCGCCCAACGAATGGGCACACAAAAAACTGCACCGATCTTCATCTGGTGTCGTTGACAGCTTCAAAATGTGATCACACTATGTGCTCACAATGGAGACAAGACGTGCCGAAAATCGCCAGCATCGAGACCCTTGTCGTCCAGCTTCCCACCCGCCGGACGCATCAATGGACGGGGCTGACGGAGCCCATCGGTCGCTACCTGCTCGTGAAGATGACAGACGACGACGGCCGGACCGGCTGGGGCGAGGCGCCGGCGCTCAAGGATTGGGGCGGGGAGTTCGGCCGCTATTTCGGCGAGAGCGTCGCCATCGCGGACCTGCTGGTCCAGCGCTATCTCGAGCCCGCCCTTGTAGGCGCAGAGCTTGCCAATCCGGCCGAGCTGCATGCCCGCATGGATGCCGTGCTGAAAGGCTATCCCTACGCCAAGGCGGCGGTGGAGTTCGCCTATTACGACGTGAGCGGCCGCTGGCTGGGCGTCCCGGTCCATACGCTGCTGGGCGGCAAGTCGCGGTCGCGCGTGCCGGTCACCCATTCCATCGGCCTCATCTCGCTGGAGGACGCGGCAGCCGAGGCGGAGAAGGTCGCCGCCGAGGGGATCCGCACCATCAAGGTGAAGATCGGCGTGGACCCGGACCGCGACGTCGCGGTGGTGGGTGCGGTGCGGGCCGCCGCGGGCGACAAGGTAGACATCTGCGTGGACGCCAACGAAGGCTACCGCACGCCGGGCGATGCCATCCGCACCATCCGCAAGATGGAAAAATATGAGCTGAAGTACGTGGAGCAGCCGGTGATGGGCATCGAGCGCATCGCCGAGGTCGCGCGGGCCATCGACGCGCCGGTGATGGCGGACGAATCCGCCTGGAACGCTCACGATGCCATCCAGATCATCGAGCGCCGCGCCGCGCAGATCGTCTCGATCTACACCACCAAGCCCGGAGGCCTCTACAAGGCGATGGAGGTGGCCGCCGTGTGCCGGGCCGCCGGCATCGTCTGCAACGTGAATGGCTCGGTGGAGACGGGCGTGGGCAACCTTGCCAACATTCACCTCGCCGCGTCCGCGCCGGCCGTCACCCTCTCGAACGTCGTGCCGGTCTCCACCCCCGCCGCGTTCCAGCGGGGCCAGATCGGCGGCATCTACTACACCGACGACCTGATAACCCAGCCGCTCACCCTCGTGGACGGCGCCATCGAGGTGCCCACCGGCCCGGGCATGGGCATCGACATCGATGCCGAAAAAATCGCCCGCTACACCGTCGCCGCCTGAACAGAAGCATCCAAGGATAAGACACATGCGTGAGGAAATCCTCAGCCGGCAGGCTGCCGCCATGCGCGAACAGGGCATCGACGCGATCGTCGCCTGCTCGCCGGAGAACTTCGCCTACGCGGCCGGATTCGTCGTGCCGTCCCAGCCCCTGCTGCGCCATCGCCATGCCATGGCGGTGGTGAGCGCGGATGCGACGCTCAACCTGTTCGTGGTGGACATGGAGGAGAGCACGGTGGTGCGCGAGGCACCCGACGTGCCGCTCACCATCTGGAAGGAGTTCTCCGACGACGCCATGAGCGTGCTCGCCACCATGCTCCAAGGCCTCGGCCTCTCAAGCGGGCGCATCGGCCTCGAGATGGATTACCTGCCGGCGGGAGATTTCGCCCGCCTGTCGGCGGCCCTGCCGGGCGTCACCTTCGTGCCCGCCGAGCATCTCCTCTCGCGCCTCCGGCAAATCAAGACGCCGGGCGAAGTGGCGCTGCTGCGCCGGCTCGCGCGCATCGCCGACCAGGCGATCGGCGACACACTCTCGGCTCTCAAGCCCGGCGATACCGAGCTGGATATCGCCGCCCATCTCACACGCAACATCTACGAATTGGGCGCGGAGCACTTCAAGCTGCTCATCACCGCCACCGGTGAGCGCAGCCAGTTGCCGAACGTCGGCCCTACGGATCGCAAGCTTGTGCGCGGGGACGTCTGCCGCGTGGAGATCTTTTCCGTCATCGGCGGCTATCAGGCCGGTGTCTGCCGCACCGCTTATGTTGAGGAGCCGCCGCCGATGGCGGAAGAAGTCTGGCAGGTGATGGTAGATTGCAAGTATCGCCTGCTCGATCTTGCGAAACCCGGTGCCGACTGCCTCGAAATCTACAACGATTTTGTCGGTCGGCTGAAGGCGCACGACCTGCCGCCGATCTCTTTCGTCGGCCACGGTATCGGCCTCCATCTCCACGAGGACCCCTATCTCGGCGCGACGCCTCTCCTCGGCCAGCCGGGCAAGTCGGCGGTTCTTGAAGAGGACATGGTGCTGGGCTTCGAGCCCCTGTGCTACCGCACGGGCTACGGCTTTGGTGTCCAGAACAAGGACCTGATGCTGATCACCGCCACCGGTTCAGAGCTTCTGTCGGACTACACCAACACCGACCGGTTGATCAGGATCGGTTGAGCCATGTCCAAAGCCCCCGGAATCTCGATCGAGGATCTGTCCGTCGTGTTCAAGACCAAGACGGGCGTTACCACGGCGCTCGACAAGGTTTCGTTCGACATCGCGCCGGGCTCGTTCCTCAGTGTGGTCGGGCCCTCGGGCTGCGGCAAGACCACCCTGCTCAAGATCCTTTCCGGCGTGCTTCAGCCTTCGGGCGGCCGCGTGCTGTTCGACGGGGAGCCACTGGCGCGGACCAAAGTGCAGGGGCAGGTGGGCTACGTGTTCCAGCGCGCTCTGCTCCTGCCCTGGCGGAGCGCGCTCGACAACGTGATGCTGACCTTGGAAGTCGCCCGCCGCGGCATGAACCGGGGCGAGCGGGAGGCCGAGGCGCGACATTGGCTCCAGGTTGCCGGCCTCGCGGGCTTCGAGCATCGCTTCCCGCACGAGCTGTCCGGCGGCATGCAACAGCGCGTCTCCATCTGCCGCGCGCTCGCTTTCCGCCCGAAGATCTTGCTCATGGACGAGCCGTTTGCCGCGCTCGACGAGATCACGCGGGAGACCCTTCAGGAGGAGCTGCTGCGCATCTGGGCCCAGACGGAGACGACGGTCGTCTTCATCACCCACTCGATCCCCGAGGCAGTGCTCTTGTCCGAACAGATCGTGGTCATGTCAGCGCGTCCCGGACGTGTACTTGAACGAATCGCCGTTCCCTTTCCCCGGCCGCGCACGGAGGTGACCCGCGAAATGCCGGACTTCGCCGCGCTTGCCTCCCGTATCCGCGGCCTGTTGCGCCACCGCGAACCGGCGGCTGCGCCAGCCCCTGCGCTGGCGGAGGTGTGAACCATGTCGGGCGCCTCGCTATATCGCGTCTCGGTCACCTTCGGTCAGGTGCTCGTCTTCGTCGCGTTCTTCGGCTTGTGGGAAGTGCTGGTGGACCTCCTTGGCATCAAGCCGGTGATCTTGCCCCCTCCTTCCCGCATCGCCGAGGTGGCGTGGGAGAGCCGGGCCATTCTCATTAAGAACACCTGGCCCACCTTCGTTGCCATTTCCCTCGGCTTCCTGACGGCGGTGGTCAGCGGCTTCCTCATCGCAGTGGGCATCGCTTATTCGCGGGTGATCCGTGACCTGACCTATCCGTTTCTCGTGGCGGCGCAGATCCTGCCCAAGATCGCCTTCGCGCCGCTCTTCCTTATCTGGTTCGGCTTCGGCCTCACGCCCAAGGTGGTGATCGCGGCGCTGATCGCCTTCTTCCCGGTGGTGATCAACACATCCAAGGGGCTCACCTCGGTCGATTCAGAGCTGCTGCAATACATGGACTCGCTGGGCGCCAGCACCTGGGAGAAATTCACCAAGATCAGCCTGCCCTGGGCCATGCCCTATTTCTTCGCGGCGCTGAAGATCTCCATCACCCTCGCCATCGTCGGCGCCGTGGTGGGCGAGTTCGTAGCTGCCGGCGAAGGGCTAGGATACGTCATCAACGCCTCCAACATCACGCTCGATACCGAGCTTATGTTCGCAGCAATCATCTGCCTCAGCGTCCTCGGCATCCTCATGTTTCTTGCCGTGGTGCTGGCCGAGCGCCTCCTCATTCCGTCCGCCACGGAAGGCGGCGGGGTGCAGGCCACCATGTGAGCGGCAGGGACACAGACCTCGTGTTGAAACAAAACCTTCCAGCAACAAAGGGGAATGGACATGTGGACGGATCGCAGGTCTCTTCTGAAGCTCACGGCGGCCGCCGGCATCGCGCTGTCGGGGCTTCTGGCGCCCGTGGCGGCGCAGGCGGCCGACAAGGTAAAGCTGCGGCTCGACTGGGTATTCGGCGCCGAGCACGCGCCGATCTTCCTCGCCCTGGAGCGCGGCTACTTTCGTGACGAGGGCATCGATGTCGATCTCCTGCCCGGCGAGGGCTCGTCCGTCACCGTGAAGCTGGTGGGCAATCGGGACGCGGAGTTCGGCTATGCCACCGCCGACCAGATCCTGATCGGTGCCCAGCGCGGGCTGGATCTTGTGGCAACCGCTGTCGTGCTCCAGCAGAACCCCACGGCCTTCATCTTCAAGACGTCCCAGAACATCAAGGATGTGAAGACCGACCTCTACGGCAAGACCATCGGCGTCCAGCTCAAGAGCAATACCGGGCGCCAGTGGGAGGCCATGAAGAAGGACCTCAAGCTCGATCCCGCCAAGCTGCGGGAGGTGCCGGCCGACGGCGCGCTCGTCGCAATGATCGCCTCCAACCGCATCGATGTGGGTGTCGGCTTCTATTTCAACGACGCGCTGAAGCTGAGGGCGACGGGCGAGGATGTGAGCTGGATCCTCTTCGAGGACCTCGGCATGAAGATGTACTCCACCTCCCTGCTCACCAATCCGGCCCTGGTGAAGGAAAAGCCGGAGCTCGTGAAGCGCTTCACCCGCGCGTTCCTGAAGGGCTGGCAGGCGGCCATCGACAATCCCAAGGCGGCTTATGAGGCCTTCATCAAGGCCAATCCCAGCACTGACAAGGTGTATGCGGAGCTGAAGCTGCCCGAGGTTCTCAAACTCACCCAGTCGCCGGACGTGAAGCAGAACGGTCTCGGCCATTCGACCACTGCGGCCTGGGAGAGCCTTCAGGCGCAGCTGATCGCCATGGAGATGATGAAGGACAAGACCGACATCTCGAAAGTGTTCACCAACGACTTCCTGAAGTGATCCCCGAGCACAAAGGGCAGACCGTGGCCAACAGCGACATTCTCATCATCGGAACCGGCTATTTCGCCGAGATCATGATCGGTGACCTGGCGGCCACCGCGCGCGCGCCCGTCAGGGTCACCATCGGCGGGCGCAATCGCGAGCGCATGACGTGGCTCGCGCAGGCGGGCAACGCCCGCTCCGCCATTTTCGGCACGCCGGCCACCTTCGATACCCTCTCGGTCGACCAGTCCTCGGCGGAGACGGTGGGCGAAGCCATCACCGCCGCCGCGCCCCGCGTGGTAGTCCAGTCGGCCTCGCTCCAGTCCCCCTGGAAGGTGGACCGGTTGGACAGCGCGTGGTCGAAACTGGTGGCGGAGGCCGGCTTCGGCATGACCATAGCGTTCCATGCCTTGCTGCCGTCCAGATCGGCGCGCGCGGTAAAGGCCAGCGGCGCCGACATTGCCTTCGTCAATACCTGCTATCCGGACGGGGTGAACCAGGTTCTGGCGGCGTCCGGCCTGCCAATCACCTGCGGCGTAGGCAATATCGGCATCTTCTCGTCCATCATCGAGGCTCTGGTCCCTCCGGAGCAGCGTGCCAGCGTTCGCGTGCTTGGCCACCACCAGCATCTCGTCCAGTGGCGCAAGCCCGGCACCGAGCGTACCGGCGCCCCCGTGCGCGCCTGGATCGGCCGCGAGGAGGTCGAGGACGTGGACGGCTGGACTCGCCACGTCCAGCTTCCCTACCGCGATCTGAATGCCATCTCCGGCGCCGCTGCCGTTCCCGTGCTGCTGGCGCTTGCCGGCCATGGCGAAATCCGCGCCCATGTGCCGGGACCTGCGGGCCTGCCGGGCGGGTATCCGGTCAGGGTCGATCGCGGCCGGGTGGCGCTCGACCTGCCGGACGGGTTGACCGAGCAAGAGGCCGTGGCCTGGAACAAGGGCTTCGAGGCAGCGGACGGTGTCAGCGTGAGCGGTGACGGACGGGTGGTCTATTCCGAGGCCGCGCAGCGTGCGCTTTCGGCCTATAGCCCGGACCTCGCGGCCGGCTTCCAGGTGAGCGAAGTAGAAGCGGCGGCCGCGGCGCTGGGCGAACTGCGCGCCCGGCTCGGCGGTTGAGGCATGGCCCTGCCTCCGCTGCCGGAAACACCGTCCTTCCGTCTGGAGGGACGCCGCGCCCTCGTCACCGGAGCAGGGCGCGGCATCGGTCTTGGGGCCGCTGCGGCCCTGGCGCATGCGGGCGCCCATGTGACGCTGTGCGCGCGGACGGTGGAGGCGGTGGAGGGCGGGGCCGAAGCCATCCGGTCGGCCGGCGGCGCGGCATCCGCGCTGCCCCTCGACATCACGGACCTGCCGGCAATGCAGGACGCGCTAGCGCGGATCGAGCCGTTTGACATTCTGGTGAGCAATGCCGGCACCAATCGCCCTCGCCCATTGATCGACACGACGCCCGAGGATTTCGACGCCGTTTTCGATCTGAACGTGAAGGCCGCCTATTTCCTCGCCCGGAGCGTCGCCGGCGCGCTCATCGCCGCTGGACGACCGGGATCGATCATCCACATCTCGTCGCAGCTCGGGCATGTGGGCGCGGCCAACCGGTCGCTCTATATCGCCTCGAAATTCGCGATCGAGGGCCTCACCAAGGCGCTCGCTGTGGAGCTTGGGCCGCATGCTATTCGCGTCAATGCCATCGCGCCCACCTTCATCGATACGCCGCTGACCCGCTCCTACGGACTGGACGACGACGGGCTGGCTGCAGTGCGTGCGCGCATCAAGCTTGGTCGCATCGGCCGGGTGGAGGATGTGATGGGGGCCGTCCTGTTCCTCGCCGGCGATGCCGCCGCGCTCGTGACCGGGGCATCACTCCTCGTCGATGGCGGTTGGACCGCTGATTGATCCTCACCGAGCGCGAGTTGCCCCGATGTTTCCGACCGGACACAGACGCCTGTCCTCCCTCCTCACCATCGACGACATGCGCGCTGCCGCGCGTCGAACGCTGCCGCGCATGCTGTTCGATTTCGTCGACGGCGGATCCGGGGACGAGGCGACGCTCAGGCGGAACAGCGGCGGCTTCGCCAACTACGCGCTCATGGCGCAGGCCCTCACCGGCGGGGAAAGCCGGGACCAGAGCCGCACGCTGTTCGGCCGGCGCATCTCGACGCCTGTGCTGGTCCCGCCGACGGGCTCCTCCGGCCTGCTCTGGCCGCGCGGGGAGGCAGACGTCGCCCGCGCCGCCGCGGCCGAAGGCACCATCATGGAAGTGAGCGCCGGCGCGACGCTCTCCATCGAGGAGGTCGCCGCGGCCGGGGAGGGGCCCCGCTGGCTCCAGCTCTTCATCTATCGCGGCCGCGGCATCACGCGGGACTTCGCGGCGCGGGCGAGGGCCGCAGGCTATGAGGCCCTCGTCCTGACCGTCGACTGTCCCGTGCTTGGGCGGCGCGAGCGGGACATTCGCAACGGCTTCACCATCGACCCGCACCTGTCGCTCAGCACGCTGGCCGATGCGGTCCTTCACGCGGGTTGGTGGATGCGCATGGCGCGCACGCCGCGCGTCACCTTCCGCAATTTCGAGCCCTATGGGGGCGGCGGGGTGGCGGACATGGCGCGCTACATCTCGACGCTCATCGACCCCGCCGTGTCCTGGAAGGACGTGGAGTGGCTGCGCGGCATCTGGGATGGGCCGCTGATCATCAAGGGCATCCTGCGGGCGGAGGATGCGCGCCATGCTGTGTCTCTCGGCTGTGATGGGGTGCAGGTCTCGAACCATGGCGGCCGCCAGTTCGACGCGACGCTGGGGGCGATCGAGGCCCTCAGAGAGGTTGTCGATGCGGCCGGGGGCGACGTTCCCGTGCTTCTCGACGGCGGGGTCCGCCGAGGTTCGGATGTTTTGAAGGCCATCGCACTCGGTGCCAGTGCGGTCCTTATTGGCCGGAGCCATCTATGGGGCCTCGCCATCGCAGGAGAAGCGGGCGTCCGTCACGCCCTTGCACTGCTGAAGGCGGAGATCGAGCTGGCCATGGCCATCGGCGGGTGGAGGTCCCTCGACGACATCAACCGTGACAGCATCCGCATCGTGGCGCCGTTGCCCGCCGCAGCTTGAAGACAGGAGATCCGAAACCCATGAGCAGGATCGCAGACCGCCTCGCGCAACTTGGCATCGTGCTTCCCGATGCCGCCGTCCCCTCGGCCAATTACGTGCCCACTCGGCGCGTTGGGACCTGCCTCTACGTGGCCGGCCAAGTGCCCACCCGCGACGGACACGATCAGTTCACCGGCAAGGTCGGCGACACAGTGTCCCTCGCCGAGGGTCAGGCGGCGGCACGCCTTTGCGCCATCAACCTTCTCGCACAGCTGTCGAAGGCGCTCGGGGGCGATCTCGACCAGGTGGTTGGCGTCGTGCGCCTCGGAGGCTTCGTGAACGCGGTGCCTGAGTTCGGTGATCACCCCAAGGTCATCAACGGTGCCTCGGACCTCATGGTCGAGGTATTCGGCGACGCCGGCCGTCATGTCCGCATCGCAGTCGGCACGTCCTCGTTGCCACGCAATGTGCCGGTCGAGGTGGAAGGGCTGTTCGAGATCCAAGAGAGGTAGCTCCTGGCAGCGGTAGTTGCAGCGCTTTCGCCTCTGTCGAGCGAGCCGCAGCCCGCCGAGCAAGCCCCTTTTGACGTCAGCGATGCGGAGATCGAGGAGGCCTCGGCGGCCTGCGGTGGCGACCCGCGGGCGACGATCCGAGCGCTTCTCGTGGGGCGCATGAGGTGTCCCGCCTTCCGGCGGATGGCTCGTCAGGCTTCCGCCGGCGCCGCCACGCGCTGGGAGTTGGAGCATGAGGCGCAAGGGCGAGTTCAGCCGGATGCAGCTGGAGCCGGACTATCTCTTTAAGGTCGCGATCCATCCGGACCTCGCACGAGAAATCCACCAGCTGCGCTTCTATCCCTTCATCGCGCCGCGCACGAAGACCATGTTGCTACGCGGGGAGAACCGCGTCGTCGTGTGCTTCGGCAAGGAGGATTAGGCGCGAGCCTACATGCGCCATTCGCTAGGAGAGCTGGTGCGCGCCGAAGGATCTTCGGCGGCCAAGCCTTAACTCACTGGGGATTTCGGGTGGCGTGGCGATTACTGCTGCCACGCGCGTGCGATCGCCAGGTGCAGGCGCATGCGGGCCGCCGAGCCCAGCCGGTCGATGCCGATGTGCCGGGCCAACGTGAGCGGAGCGTCTTTTTCCTGCTTCAGATCCGGGAAGGTCGACGCGAGGAAGACCAGCTCCGCCAGTGGGATTTCGTCGATGGCCCGCCGCTCGGCGCCGGCCGAATAGCGGAAGGCGAGGCTCTCGCACACGGTTCCCCGCTGCCAGATGAAGTCTGCGCCCGCTTCGTTGGTGCGCTCTGCGCCGGAGAGGTGGCGTGTCACCTGGGCCCTGATGCGCGTCCCGGTGCGCAGCCATCCGTGGGCACGAGCAATGCGCTGGGCCAGGATGTCCTCGCGCAGCGGCGCCTCGGCCGCCAGCACGGCCTCGATCATCGCCGCGAGCCGGGGGGCGTAGCTCTCCTCTTGAAACAGGTCCGGGTCGGCCGAAAAGCCGCTCAGGTCTGCCACGCGGTAAACGGGTTGACCGGCCGGCGTTTGGGCACCTCCTGCTGCATCAGCCTTGGCGTACAGGGGTTGGGAGGGCATTGCGGATATCACGTCGGTCACTTCCTCCGCTCCGTCCTCTACCCCGTGAGCGGGATCGCCTGGCGAAGCCGTTATCTTTAGCAACGGCGCCCCCTCGGGCTGCGCGGTTTCCGCCGCAGGATCGACGGCCCCGCCCAGATCCCAATGCATGGGGTCGGCGGGCGCCGCCTCCCGCGCCCGGCTTTCCTCCAGCAGGGCGTTGAGCGCGGCGTCGAGGCGCGCAATCGCCTCCGGGCGGTCGCGCCACCAATCGGTGGACCAGACACGCAGGATCTCCCAGCCGAGGCCGCGCAGCACCTCCTCCCGCACCTTGTCCCGGTCGCGAGCGGTGGCGGAGCGGTGGTACGTGGCGCCGTCGCATTCGATGCCGGCGAGGAATTTCCCAGCCCGTTCGGGGTGCTTGATGCCAAGGTCGATGCGGAAGCCGGAGACACCTACCTGCATCACCACCTGCCAGCCCCGTGCCGTCAGGGCTTCGGCGACGGCCTCCTCGAACGGGGATTCGGCCCCGCCCTCCGAGCCCCGGTCCTGGGCCGCCAGCGCCACGGCGCCGCGCGCGGCGAAGTCGAGAAACGCCTTGAGGTGTGCCGCGCCGAGCGATTGCGTGCGGTTCAGGTCAATGTCCTCGGCGCGTGTGCCGGAGAATACCACCAGTTCCTGCCGCGCGCGGGTGATCGCTACGTTGAGCCGGCGCTCGCCCCCGTCGCGGTTCAGCGCGCCGAAGTCCATACGCCGCACACCCGCAGCGTCGCGAGTGAAGGTGATGGAGAACAGGATCACGTCGCGCTCGTCGCCCTGCACGTTCTCCAGGTTCTTCACGATGGTCGGCTCGTAGCGCTCATCGGAGAAGAACCACTCGATCTCCGGAGCGTCCTGCCGGGCCCGGTCGAGCAGGTCCTGGATCAGGCTCTGCTGTGGCAGGTTGAAGGTGATGATGCCGAGCGTGGGCCGCGCCTTTTCCGGCAGGGCCAGAGCGTTCTTCATGCGGCCCACAGCCTCGGCCACCAGCGCCCGCGCCTCCACCACATTGGTCCGGCTCGCGCCCCGGTCATACACGCCATCGGCCACATGGCGCAGCGCGACCGCGCGATCCTCCACCTCGGGCGAGGGGAAGGTGATGAGGCGGTTGCCGTAATAATGCTGGTTCGAGAAGGCGATGAGGGATTCGTGGCGGCTGCGGTAATGCCAATTCAGCTGGCGCACCGGCAGGCCGGACGCGCGGGCCTCGTCCAGGATGCTTTCGAGATCCCGCTGATGCTCCTCCACTTCTTCATCGTCATCGCTGCGGCCGAAGAAATTCGTCGGGGGCAGTTGCTTGGGATCGCCGACGATGACGGTCTGGCGGCCGCGCGCGATGGCGCCCACGGCGTCCCACGTGGTGATCTGGGAGGCTTCGTCGAAGATCACCACGTCGAACAGCGCATGGCCGGCGGGCAGATACTGGGCGATGGACAAAGGCGACATGAGCATGCAGGGCGCGAGGTTGCCGAAATGGGCCGGCATCGCGCCGATCATGTCGCGGATCGACTTGCTGGGCCGCTGCAATTCCATCTGGTGCCGCAGGAGGCCAAGCTCGGAATTGCGCGGCACGCTCTGAACCGCGGGCAGGCCGTGCGCCAGACGCTTTCTCACCCGCGCCGCCGCATGGCTGCGCACCAGATCGTCCAGCGCCCGGAATTCGGCGATGGCGCCCTCGTGCCGGAAGCGCAGGAAGCCCCGGAGCACCGGGTCGGCGTCGAGCGCCAGAGGCAGCCACCAGGCCGCATAGGCCCGGCGAAAGGCGCGGCCGGAGTCACTGGGCGCGATCGCGCCGCCTTCGAGCGCCGTGACGAGGACGCCAAGGCCCTGCGCCTCGGCCTTGCGCCGAACGCCTTGCCAGAAGACCCAATCGGCGAGGGCCGCGCGGGCCGCCACGAGGGCTTCCAGTTCGGCATCGAGCGCCTGGGGCGAGCGATCCGCCAGCAGATGGCTGAGGCTGCAGCCGGCGGCCTCGGCGCACCGGGTCGCTGCCGTCAGGAAGCCGGCTCGGGCGGTGGCGAAGGCCTGTCCCGCCGCGCGGAGTTCATAGGGGTCGCCGCCCTGCGTCACGACCGGTCCCATGGCGGACGCGGCTGCGTCCTCCTCCTCCGCCTGAAGCCCGAGGGCGAAGAAGGCGGCCTTGAGCGTGCTGGCGCGCCTGATGCGCGCCTCTATGGCTGGAACATCGGTGTCGATGCCGGCAAAGCCGAGGGGCGTCCCGGCCAGCGCGCTCGCCGCGATCCCGGCGAGGCGCGCCTGCATCTGGCGCAACGCCGGCAAGACCTCCTGCGGCTCGACTTTGGCGCTCGGGGCGGCATAGGTGGCGAGGAGGCGCCTCACCTTGGCCTGCCGGACCATCCGCAAGGGTAGGAGCGACGCACATGCCTCGCGCCAGGCCCGCTCCAGTTCGTCCACCGGAATGGCCGGCACGTCGGCGAGCGCGAAGCGGCCGCCCAGCTTCGCCTCGGCCTGCCGGGCCGCTGCGATGGCTTCAGCCAGCGTCGCCGCCGCCTGGCCGAACCTTTCGAGGTCGGGATCGAAAAGGACGGAATGGTCCTCCCCGGCACAGGTCTCCACGGTGGCGCAGAAATGAGCGAACCGTTCGATCTCCGCGAATGAGATCTCCGGCCGCGCGGCAAGGCCGAGGGCGGCCAGAACGCCGTCGAAGGCGCGGGCGAGGCGCTCGATCTCGCCGCGCAGATGGCTCGCGGCCGAAAGAAGCCCCTGCTGCCACAGGTTCGACCATTGGTCCGCCGCCACGAAACGCAGGGCCGGCTTGGGACCGACCGCCGCGAACGTGCGACCCAATTCGTCGGCCAGCGTCTCCAGTGCCTCGCGGGTCTCGGCATCGTGGGCATCGGGATGGGGAAAGGCGACGGCCGGGGCCTCGACTGCCTCGTCCGTCAGGACACGGCCGAAGGCTTCGTACACGGACAGGCCGTTGGGGTGGCGGCGGTGGAGCGCCTCCACATAGGCGTTCAGCTCGTCGCGCTTGATCCTCAGCCGGCCGTTGGCCGAGACCCATGCGCTGTCGTCGGCGGCCGTGCCGTGCTCCCAGGCGGCCTTGAGCTGGCCGAGAAAGCTTTTGCGGTCCGCCTTGCTGGAATGCAGCTCCAGGCAATGCGGCCCCAGCCCGTGCTCGCGCAGGCGGCGATGGACCACGCTCAGGGCCGCCGCCTTCTCGGCCACGAACAGCACCGATTTCCCGACCGCGAGGCAGTGGGCGATCATGTTGGTGATGGTCTGGCTCTTCCCGGTGCCGGGCGGCCCGACGATGACCATGTCGTGTCCTTCGGCAGCCATCAGGCTCGCCACAATCTGGGAGGAGTCGGCGGGAAGCAGGCTGACGACATCGGCAGGGACGTAGGTGCTGTCCAGATCCCGCTCCTGCGGCGCCGGCCTGTCCGGGGCGGGAAAGGGTGCATCGGGCGTATCGATGAGGTGGCGCACCACGCGGTTCTGGCGCAGCAGAGCGGTGCGCTCCACCAGATCCTTCCACATGAGGTATTTGGCGAAGGAGAAGGTGGAGAGCGCGGTCTCGTCCAGCACTTCCATGCCGGGCACGTCGCGCACCGCCCGCCGCACTTCGGCGAGGAGGCGGGGCACGTCCACGCCGCTTCCATCGGTGGGCAACGGCCCGTCGAACTGCGGCAGACGCAGCTCGAATTTGTCTTCCAGGAACTTGAGCAGGGTGGCGTTGAAGCGCGCCTCATCCTCGTGGAAGCGCAGGGTGAAACGCGCGGAAGCCGCTGCCCGCTCCAGTTTAACCGGCAGGAGCAGCAGCGGCGCGCGATAATCGCGGCTGCCACCGGTGTCCCGCCAGCGCAGGAAGCCGACCGCCAGGAACAGCGTGTTGGTGCCGCCCTCCGCCACGTCGTTCTTGACCTGCCGGTAGAGATCGACGAGCCGCGTCTCCAGATCGCGCGCCGCGAGGGGCGAAGGAAGCTCATCCCGAGCGAGCGCATCGGCTGCGAAGCCGCGATGGATGTCATGGCCGCGCATCTCGCGGAACAGCCCCCGGTCTCGCTCGCCGAGCGGGTTCTGCTCCGGTAGCGAGACGAGCCTGATACCGGCGCCCTCCGACAGACGATCCTCCAGGAAGGCCACATCGGTGCACAGGAAGGGCACCGTCTTCTTCGTATCGCGTAAGTTGAGCAGCCGGTTGCGGAGCGAGAGGTCCAGCAGCTTCTTCTGCCAGCGGTCGATCCGGCCTTCCGGCGTGGTCGGCTTCGGTTCGATCGGGGCAGGCTCCGGCGCGTCCGGTCCAGCAGGGGGAAGCGTCGGTGTTTGCGCGGGGGGCGTGGTTCCGAGTGTGACGCCGGCCGGGACGACGGCGTGCGCGGCAAGGGGCTTGATGCCGCCTTCACGCAGCCGCCGCACGTCGATCGCCGCCCGGAACTCCGGTTCCCCGCTCTCTTCGAGCCGCGCCGCGAGGGCCGCATGGGCCGCGTCCGCTCCCATGACCGGGCGACGGGTGAGGCCCGTTGTCTCGAACAGCAGCAACTCGCGGGCGGCGATGGCCTTGCGCAGCTCCATCGGATCCGACACGACCGCCTCGGGCAGGGTGCGCTTGCGCAGCCAGACGCCCGCGCCTGCATGTCCCTCGAACAGCAACAGGAGAGGATTGAGCCCGGCCGCCTCGAACAAAGCGGCGAGGAACAGGGCGCTGTCGAGGCAGGTGGCGAGGCCGGACGACATGATGTCGGAGGGCCGTCGCACCTTCTGGCCGCGGTGCTCGAAGCTCGCGGGCGGCTCGGCATAGTGTATGTCGAGCCGGGCCATGGCTAGGTAGAGCGCGATCGCGATCATCTTTGGACGGGAGGTATCGCCGCTCTGGTAGCCGTCGAGCCCCGGTTGGAGCCCGGCCCGCGCCAGCATCTCGGAGGCTCCCCGCAAGGGCTTGGCGACCGCCGGATCGTTCGGCATGGCGAAGGCGGGCAGCAACTGCGCCATATCGCCAATACCGCCCCATTCGTTCCGCGCCAGCAGGCGAACGGGCTGGCGCGCCTCGGCCAGAATCCGCTCGCCGTGCCGCAGAACGAAGACGAGTTCGCCCCGCTCGGCTTCATCCAGCTTCGCTAGGTAATCGGGGTCGAGATCGACGCGCCGGTCGGCCACCGTCAGCTGGTCGCCGGGCAACAGGCGATCGATGGCCCAGGTCTTGGGCCTGAGGAAGGGCGGGACGGAACAAAGCTCCAGCCGGCACCCTTCGAGCACCTCGTCCGTGGGGTTGCCCAGTTCGAGGCGCCGCAATACGGGCACTGCATTCTGGTAGGACGCATAGGTGAAGGAGAGCGCGACATCCGCCGATACGACCACGCCTGTCGCGCCATGCTCTGGCACGGTTTTCTCGTCTCTTGCGTCCACGTCTGGCCCCCAATCTCCCGTTGGAGACTAGGCGATTAAAATCCCACGTTGCAATGGCGAGGGTGATTGGGCCAAGGACAGTGGCGCCGGCGCTCCCTATCGCCTAGATCGCGTTATTGCACGGCCCGCTGGGGGAAATGCCGGTGATCTCCCAGTCCTCCGGCGCCAGTTGCGCGGCAAGCCGCCGAGGGCGGGCGTTCACCATGATCCGACACGTAGTCGATGAGGCCACCGCGGGGACGGCGGAGAGGCCATAGGGGCCGACATAAGCCGGCGTGCCGATGGTGACCGTTGGGCCGTTGATGATGAACATCTTGCCCTCCGCCGTATCGATCGCGTCGCTGGGGATAAGGCCGGTCCACGACATGAACTGCGCCATGGTGGACCCGACGTATTGCTGGGCCTGCCTCTCGCTGCTCTCCCGCCGCTGGGCGTTGTACTCGGCACCCGTCTGGCACCCGCCGAGGGTCAAGGCAACCGAGGCGACGATGCATCGTGACCAGCTTCGTGACTTGGATCGTCCCTCTTGTGGGTCGGCAGCACAGGCGTTTGTTGGCCTTATTGTTGGCTCCATATTTTTTCGAACTAGAGATCCATTCATGAAATCCTGTGGATAGTGAAAATATGCGATTCCGCCCCTGTTCCACGCTCCAATAGCGTCCGACGCGATCCTCCGATCACGAAAAATCAATGACTTAACTAGCCTTGCCCGTCCGGTATGGTGCGGGGAGGTGCGGTTGCATCCGGCGGTTCTGGGGGTAGCTTTGGGGCATCTGTTTCATGCTCCCAGCGGCGATACTCGGAGCGCCGCGCTCGCAGGCTGATCGGGGTGGATCGGTCGAGCTTCCAGTAACCGAGTGAGGCGAATGATCGTGCTGCCGACGCCTGCAGTTGCGATCCATGCCCCCCGCGTACGGGATTAGGCAAATGATGGGCCGGAGCCCATGCCGCATTGCATGATCCAGTGCGAATGCAAGCGGGGCAGGTTTTTTCGCCGCCGGTGGGGACCGTAAGGCCGAACAGTCCAAGCGTGAGGTCCGCCTTGTTCAGCGCATGGCGCAGGATGTCGGCTTGCACAGCGTTGGACGGGCTTTCGGGCGCGCCAGCGGCCGATGGCGGCGGACAAGGTTGCGATCGCTGCTGCAATGGCGTCTGGGCGATCTCCGCTGCTCCCTAATCCTGCCCGGATCGTCTCGCGCGTCAGTCGCGTCGCGCCCCCCGGACAAAAGCTGCGAAGGCTTCTGCGGGCAGGGGGCGGGAAAAGAGGAAGCCCTGGCCGAGACGGCAGCCGGCAGCTGCGAGGAGGGCCCGCTGGTCCTCGGTCTCGATGCCCTCGGCGACCACTTCGATGCCGAGCTTCTGCGCCATCACGATGATCGCCTCGCACAGCGCGAGATCGTCCGCTCCGGGCGCGACGCCCTGTACGAAGGCGCGGTCGATCTTGAGGAAATCCACGTCGAACTTTCTCAGATAGGCGAGGGAGGAATAGCCCGTGCCGAAGTCGTCGAGGGAGAGGGCGATCCCCATCCGCTGCAGGCGCTCGAACTGATCGCGCACCGTGTCGCCCAGCTCCACCAGCAGTCCCTCGGTGATCTCCACCACGAGCCGCTGACCGCAGAGGCCGTGCTCCGCCAGCCGGGCGGGCCAGGCTGCGAGCACGTCGCCAGACTGACGGAACTCCACCGGCGAGCGGTTGATGCCGACGCGCACGGGGGGCATTCCGGCCGCATCCCAGGTGGCGAGCTGGCGCAGGACCTCCTCGAAGACCCATTGGCCGATGGCGAGGATCTCCCCCGTCTGCTCGGCCACGGGGATGAAGTCGGCGGGGCCGACCAGTCCCAGTTCGGGATGCTGCCAGCGCAGCAGCGCCTCTGCCTTCACCACCTCGCCCGTCGCAAGGTCGAGGATGGGCTGGTAAAACAGGCGGAACTGCCCGCCAGCGATGGCGCCGCGCAATTCGTTGGCGATGCGGCTGCGCCGTGTGGCTTCTTCCTGCAGGACCCGGTGGAAGAAGCAGATGCGGTTGCGGCCCCGCGCCTTGGCCTCGTACATGGCCTGGTCGGCGTGGCGCACCAGCGTGTCGGCATTCTCGCCATCCTGCGGGAAGACGGCGATGCCGATGCTCACCGAAGAATAGGCGAGATCGGGACCCAGCCGGTAGGGCGCACCCAGTGCCTGCCTGAGGGCCTCCGCCAGCTCGTCCAGCCGCTGCGTCTCCTCCTGCGCGCCCACAACGATCATGAACTCGTCGCCGTTGAGACGGCCCACCGTGTCGGTGGGGTGCAGGCCGGCAGAAAGGCGGCGCGCGGCCTCCTTCAGCAGCAAGTCGCCCTTGTCGTGGCCGAAGGCGTCGTTGATCTCCTTGAAGCGGTCGAAGTCGACGAACAGCAGCGCCATGCGCCGGCCGCTCTCGCGTGCCCGGGCGATTTCCTCGTCAAGCCGCTGGTAGACCAGGCGCCGGTTCGGCAGCGCTGTGATGTCGTCGAAATTGGCGTGGAACCAGACCGCTTCCTGCGCCTTCTTCTGCGCGGTGATGTCCTCCACGATGGACCAGATGTAGGCCGTGCCGTCGCTGGCGTGAAGCAGCACGCCGGTGAGGCGGAGCGGAACGAGGCTGCCGTCCTTGCGGATATATTCCTTCTCGTACGGACCGTAGTGGCCGCGCGCGAGCAGGGCCTGAAGCTGGGTCTGTTCCTCGGTGGCGTATGTTTCCGGGGTGAGCTTCCAGTAATCGAGGTGGCATAATTCCTCGGCGCTGTACCCGCAGATGGCCGCGAAGGCGGGATTGAATTCGAGGAATTTGCCATCCATTCCATTGAGGACGATGCCGAGCGGCGAAAGTTCGAACAGGCCGCGCAGCTTTTCTTCGCTGTCGCGCAGGGAGAGTTCGGTCCGCTTGGCCTCGGTGATATCGATGGACACCCCGACGAGTGATCGAGTCCCGCCAAGCGGATCGTGGATCGGCCGGCGTATCGTGCGCAGGGTACGATCCTGATCGGTGGCGAGGTTGCGCACCACCTCATCGCAGGAGAGGGCGGAGCCCTCCATCGCGCGGCGATCGTTTTCGATGAGGCGCGTCACCTGCCCGGGCGGGAAGAGGCCCGCTCCGGTACGGCCGATCATTTCGACGCGCGGGACGCCCAGCTGCTCTTCGCAGCGCTGGTTGATGAGAATGAACCGGCTGTCCTGGTCCTTGACGAACACCGGCATGGGGACGGCGTCGAGCGCCTCAGCTATCCCCTTGTCGAGCCAGTCGAAAGTTCCGGCCATGTCGCCTCTCGCCCCTCTGCGACGGTCAAGGCCAAGCTATCACGGCGCGGGTTTGTGAACAGGAGGGGGCGGGGTGGACAAAGGTAGCCCCCTGGGGAGCTATCGCGCCGGCGGATCGCCGAGATAGCCGTGCCCGAGCGCCAGCACCACCCGTGCGACCGCTGTCCCGGCGTGGCGGATAGTCACCGTCTCGAGGGGTTCGACGCTCTGGAAGCGTCGGCTCATGTCCTTCATCTGCGCCGGTGATCCGGCATCGAGCACGAGCACCGCGTCGGCTCCTTTCTGGCCGTGCTGGATGTCGCTCATGAGGAAGCCGCGGCAATCGTCGCCCATGCACGCCACCGGCCAGGTCGGGCCAAGGGCATAGCCCACCTTCCCGCCCATGTGCCACACGGGCACCGACACGAAGGCATAGCGGCCGGGGGTCAGCCCGTGGCGCCGGACGGCGGTGTCGAGGTCGCTCCAGGTGGCGAGTTCGCGCAGGGGATCGCCGCCCGTGTCGGAGGCCGCCGTGCCGAGGGAGGGCACCATGGAGACTGTCGCGATCACGGCGACGCCCGCCGCCGTGAAGCCGACGGACCAGACCGTCCAGCCGCGGATCCAGGCGTCGGCGGCCCATCGCCGCGCCGTGGCCCGGCCGAGCAGGGGGAAGAGCATCAGGTAGCCCGGCGCTGCCCAGTGGAAGAAGGGCCTTGCCCCCGACCACGCCGCGATGGCCGGGAACACCAGCACCGGGCCGGCTGCGAGGCAGATGAGCAGCAGCGCACGGGGATTGACAGGCCTCATCCTCAGCGCCCGCACGGCCGCCGCGACGAGACCCACCCAGATCCAGGGGGTGAGGAACAGGGCGATGCCGGCCACCACCATCACCGCCATCAGCGGGTGGAAGCCCGCCGCCGCCGCCCGCTCGCTCTGGAAGGCAAGCGAGGCGAAGCCGTTCCGCACGTTCCAGATGATGACCGGCGAGAACACGACAAGGGCGATCACGCCGCCCGCATAGGGCCACGGGGTGGCCAGCCATCTCCGGTGTCGCGGGCTGAGGAGCAGGAACAGGAAGGTGCCGGCGAACAGGAAGACGCCGTGATATTTCGACAGCAGCGCCAGCCCGCCTAAGGCACCGGCCAGGAGCCACATGGCCGGGTGGGCCCGCTCGTCGAACAGAACGTGGGCGATCACCAGCGTTCCGGCCAGCAGGAAGGTGATGAGTGGCCCGTCCGGCAGCACCCAGGTGGCGCTGGTGAGGCCGAGCACGGGTGCGCAGGCCATCATCAACGCCGCCCATATCCCGGCCCAGCGGCCGAACAGGCCGGCGGTGAGCAGGTACATCAGCGCTGTCGAGACGAGGGAGAGCAGCAGGAACGGCGCGCGCACCGCGAGTGGCGCCTCGGATCCGAAGAGGGTGGCCGATCCATGGGCCAGCCACCAGGCCATAGGCGGATGGTCGAAATAGCTCAGCGCCGGGAGACGGCTGGTGACGACGGTGTAGGATTCATCGTTGCCGAGCCCGGTGGTCGCCGCGAACACCAGGCGCAGCGCGAGCACCAGGATCAGCACCGCGCCAAGGGCGAGAGCCGGGGAAACCCGCGCCTGAAGCGCCCGCAGGCCGGCCCGCCGCTCCCCCGCGACAGGCCCTGCGAGACCTGGCGAGGACACGCTCACTTCGACGGTCCCCAGACGAACAGGGAGGTCATGGCGAAGTTCCAGACCGCGCCGATGATGGAGCCCGCCACACCCGCCAGCCACCAGCGCCATCCGCCCTCGAACACCCAGCTGGCGACGCCCACATTGGCCACCGCGCCGGCACCGCAGATGAGGTAGAACTTGAGCAGGGCCGGGAGCATGGCGAGGCCGCGCACGCGACGGTCGCGGTAGGTGAACACGTTGTTCATGGCGAAGTTCGACGTCATGGCGCCGATGGTCGCGATGGACTGGGCCACGGCGAAGCCGAGGCCGAGGATGAGCGCGCCCTTCAGCATCAGCAGATGCAGCACGAGCCCCGCCCCGCCCACCGCCGAGAACCAGACGAACCGGGGCGAGATGGTGCCGCCGCTCATCTTGAAGATCAGAAGGGTGACGAAGTCGAGCACCGTCCGGCTGTCGAGCTTGCTGTCGCCCGCGTCGCGGGCGGCGAAGGCCATGGGCACTTCCACCACCCGCATCGGTTCCTTGCCTGCTGTCATGATGTCGAGGAGAATCTTGAAGCCGTTGGGGGAAAGGGCGGGCGCGAGGCGTTCAACGAGCGCGCGGCGGATGAGGAAGCAGCCGCTCATGGGGTCCGACGTCTTGATCCCGAGGACGCGCCGCGCCGCGCTGGTGGCCGCGCGGCTCATGGCGCCGCGACGGCGGTTCAGTCCGTCGGAGCTGCCACCTTCAACATACCGGCTGGCCACCACCAGGTCCGCGTCAGGCGAGCGCTCGAACATGGTGCGCAGGACGTTCACGTCGTGCTGGAGATCGCCGTCGATGACCGCGACAAGGGGCGCCTGGGCAGCCAGCATTCCCTCGATGCAGGCGCCGGCAAGGCCGCGCCGGCCGACCCGGCGGATGCAGCGGATGCGCGGGTCACGGCTGCCGATCTCCCGCACCGTGTCTGCCGTGCCGTCCGGAGAATCGTCGTCGACGAAAATGACCTCGTAGGGAACGGCCTTGAGCGCACCGTCGATGGCAGCGAGCATCCGCTCCACATTGCCGCGCTCATTGAAGGTCGGGACGATGACGGACAGGTGCGGCACCGGGGGCAGGGCTCCGGCGGCCGCATCGGATTCGGGCTCGGCGCTTCTCTGCCGGACGACGCCGGGGCCGCGGGGAGACGGGGAACCGAAGGGAGCAGGCACGGAATCCGGCATTCTTTGTGCGTTATCCAGCGGCCTTGCGAAACGACGGGTCGAAGGTACGGTCGGGCTGGGGACAGCCTGCGCAGTTCCTACCGGAACGTGGGGGAGAGTGCCGCGAGCCTCCCCCATGTCGAATGTCACACCTATCCGGCCGACGGCCAGCGTACGGATTTCAGGCAGCCCCTCCCGTAAGCGATGGGGGGACGCACCGCAAGCCTCCCCTCGTAGGGCAATGACACTAGGAAGCCAAGCTTACAGCCGGCTTACGGCTTTGAGGTACGATCCGCCGCAGTCGGTCCGGCACCATGGGGGCCAACGATCCGCCTACCCCCGGCTGCGCAGCTCCCGGCGCAGGATCTTGCCGGTGGCGGTCATGGGGAGCGTGTCGGTGAAGGCGACGTGGCGGGGATATTCGTGGGCGGAGAGACGCGTCTTCACGAAATCCTGGATGTCCTTCGCCAGCGCCTCGGAAGGGGCGACGCCCGGCTTCGGCACGATCCATGCCTTCACCGCCTCGGTGCGCAGGGGATCGGGCACGCCCACCACCGCCACCAGCGCCACCGCCGTATGCTTGAGAATACAGTCCTCGATCTCACCGGGGCCGATGCGGTAGCCGGCTGAGGTAATCACGTCGTCGGCGCGGCCCACGTACCAGAGATAACCGTCCTCGTCCTGCCGGCCCATGTCGCCGGTCAGGAGGAAGTCGCCGGCATATTTGTGCGCGGTGGCCTCCGGATTCTTCCAGTATTCCAGCATCATCACCGGGTCCCCACGGCGGATGGCGATGTGGCCTTCCGTGTCGCGGGGAAGCTCGACGCCCGCGTCGTCCACGATGCGCACGTCATGGCCGGGGATGGCCTTGCCCATGGAGCCGGGACGGATGGGGAAAAAGCTGGAATTGGAGCCGACCACCAGATTGCACTCGGTCTGGCCGTAGATTTCCCGCGCCTCAACCCCAAGTCGCTCCTGCACGAAGGCCCCCAGCTCCGCCCCCAGCGTTTCGCCGCCGGTGAGGAGGGAACGCAGTTTCAGGCCGCTATGCCGCACGTCCGCCTGCCGCAGCAGCTTCAGCGCGGTGGGCGGCAGGAAGACGTTGCGCACATGGTGGTCCGCCATCAGCGCCATGGCGGCATCGGGATCGAACTTCTTCGCCCGGTGGGCGAGCACCGGCACGCCGAAATAGAGCGAGGGGAAGAGCACGTCGAACAGGCCGCCGATCCAGGCCCAGTCGGCCGGGGTCCAGTGCAGGTCGCCGGGCTGCGGCATGTATTGGTGGACGAACTCGATGCAGGGCAGGTGCCCCAGCAGCACCCGGTGGCCGTGCAGCGCGCCCTTCGGGTTTCCGGTGGTGCCGGAGGTGAAGATGATGATGCCGGGATCGTCCGGCCCCGTATCCACCGGCGTGAAGCGGTCCGAGCCCTGCGCCAGCACCGCGTCGAAGGAGGCGGCGCCGCCCGCGTCCGGGCCGATAACGAAGACGTGGGCGAGGTCGGGCAGGTGGTCCTTCACCCGCATGAGCTTGGCGAGGCCGGAAAGGTCCGTCACCAGCACCTTCGCGCCCGAGGCGGCGAGGCGGAATTCCAGCGCCTCGTCGCCGAACAGGGTGAACAGCGGCACCGAGATCATCCCCGCCTTGAAGGCGGCGATATGGGCGATGGCCGTCTCCGGCGCCTGCGGCAGGAACACCGCCACCCGGTCGCCGCGCTGGAGGCCCTTGGCGACCAGTACGTTGGCGAAGCGGTTGGTGAGGGCTGTCAGCTCGTCGAAGCTGTAGGAACGGACGGCGCCCGTCTCCTCCACGAAGATCAGCGCCGGCTTGCCCGATCCGTCCGCATGGGCGTCGGCGCAGGCGACGCCCATGTTGAAGCGGGCCGGCACCTGCCAGGAAAAGGCGCGCACAAGCCCCGCATAGTCATCGGCCGGAACGAGCATCGTCACCTCCCTCGGCGCCGCTCTGCCGGCGGCTGCGCCTGAAGGAAACGATCGAACGTTTTTTTCCGGGGAAGGTCAAGCTGTCCCGCACGCCGACGGCAGGCGGGACGCGCGCGTCAGTAATAGGAGGCGATGGCCTCGACCTCGGCCTTGGAGCCGAACACCAGCGGTATGCGCTGGTGGATGTGGTGGGGCTGGATGTCGAGAATGCGCGTCGTGCCGTCGGTGGCGGCGCCCTTGGCCTGCTCAACCAGGAAGGCGAGCGGGAAGGCCTCGTAGATCAGGCGCAGGCGGCCGTTGTCGTAGCCCTTGCGCTTGTCGCGCGGGTACACGTAGACGCCGCCGCGGGTGAAGATGCGGAAGGCGTCGGCCACCATGGAGCCGACCCAGCGCATGTTGAAGTCCTTGCCGCGCGGGCCTTCCTTGCCGGCGAGGCAGTCCGAGAGATAGCGCTGCATGGGCGCGTCCCAGTGCCGGACGTTGGACTGGTTGATGCCGTATTCCTTGGTCTCGGCGGGGATCTCCACGTCGGTGCGCGCCAGCAGGAACTCGCCGGTGCGGCGGTCGTGGACGAACACCTGCGTGCCCGCGCCGAAGGTGGCGACGAGGATGGTCGCCGGGCCATAGGCGAGGAAGCCCGCCGCGACCTGCGCCGAGCCCGGCCGCATCACCGCGTCCTCGGGCTTGGCGACCGCCGAAGCGTCATAGGGCATGATGGAATAGATGGTGCCCACGGACACGTTTGTGTCGATGTTGGACGAGCCGTCCAGCGGGTCCACCGCCACCACGAGGCGGCCTTCGGGATTGAGCGGGATCAGCTCCTCGCTTTCCTCGGAAGCGAGGAAGGCGGTGGGCGTGGGCAGGAGCTTCTCGCGGATCAGCTCCTCGGCCACCACGTCCAGTTCCTTCTGGGCGTCGCCGCCGGCGTTGGGATCGACGCCGCGAATGTTGGCGAGTCCCTCTTCCAGCGGCCCGCGGGCCACGAGGTCGGCGATGCCGAGCCCGGCTTCGGCGATGGCGCTCACGGTGGCGGCCACAGCCTGCCGCGACGCATCGCTCCCTGCCCAGTCCGCGAGATAGGTCTTGAGGCTCACCGCAACGCTCACCTTGTGCTCTCCTTCGATCCGGCGGCTGAGCCGACGGCAGTCCGATCGGGTCTGGCTCCGTATCCGCCTCAGCGGGTGCGGACGATTTCTATACCGACGTCACCAAACACACCGGTGACAGGCGCGCCGGGCTTGTGGACCACCACCCGCACCTGCTCGACCATGTCGAAATGGTCCAGCAGCCGTGTGGAGATGCGCTCCGCCAATGTCTCGATGAGATGGACGGGATCGTCAGCCACCACCGCGGCGACCTGCTCGTAGATGCCCTGGTAGGACACCGTGAGGGCCGCATCGTCCGCCCAGGCGGCAGGGCGGGTGTCGAGCCAGCAGTCCACGTCGATGATGAAGCGCTGTCCCAGCTCCCGCTCCGCATCGAACACGCCGTGACGCGCATAGAAGGGCAGGGCCCGCAGGAACAGGCGGTCGGTGTTGTGAGGGCGGGTGCGGGGCGCGGGGCTGGCGTCGGCCTGCGTGTCCGCCAAGGCGGTGGGATCGTCGGAGGTCATCTCATCCTCGCGCGGAGGCGACGCCACAGGCGCGCCTCCAGCCTCAAACTCGTTGCCTTCCTATTGGTTTCGCCGGCGGCTTTCAACGGATCTTCACCTCGATCGGGGTCGGGCGCGGCAGGCGCGGCATCGAGGGCGGCACGCCCTCGCGGATCAATTCGGGGACGAAGGCGAGGGGATTGACGCCAAGCGCGGCGTGGAGGCCGGCGTAGGATGCGGTGACGCGGGGGTTCACCTCCGCCACGATCGGGCCTTGCGGGGTCAGGATCACGTCGATGCAGACGATGCCGGAGAGGCCGGGAATCGCCTCCGACACCCGCCGCGCCGTCTCGGCCAGGCGGCCGTCCTCATCGGCGATGGCACCCACCTGCACGCCCTCGAAGGCGAAGACGCCCACGAGGTGGCTGATGCTGAGGCGGTTCGCCGCGAGCAGCGTCACCCCGTCCGGGCGCACCAGCACGCTGAGGCTGGCGAGGGTTCCGTTCAGGAAGGGCTGAACCACCAGGCCGCCGGAGCGGGGCAGGGCGGCCTTGTTCGGCCAGGCGCGGGCGGCGGACCAGCCCGTGCCGTCTTCCGGCCGCGTCACCAGATCGCCGTCGAGGCCGGCGGGCAGGGCATCGATCGGGAAGGTGGGCACATGGGGAATGCTGTGCTCGGCGAGCCGGCGGGCCAGCGCCAGCCGGTTCGAGGTGAGCACGATGGCCTCGCTGGAACTGGCGAGGGTGCGGGCGCCGCCCTCGCGCATCAGCCGGGCGAGGCGCGCCAGCAGGCCGCCCGCTTCCGGGGCGATGGGCCACACCACGTCGGCGTCATGTGCGAGGCTGGACCAGATGATCCAGGGGTCTTGCCCCTTCCGAACCGGAACAGCCTCCTCGTTGGGCGGCGACAGGCGATCGTCGTAGGCCAGCACCACGTTGACGCCGACGAGTTCCTGGAGATCGGTCACGATGGCGTCGCGGATCAGGCGACCCTCCGCAAGGGCCGCCTCCGGCAGGGGCTTGTCGCGCATGCCGCCGGATGTCACGTACTCGCAGATGAAGACGCGCATGGGACTCCTCGCGTACAAGCTCGGCCCGATCTCGTCATGCAGCTTATCCCCGTCATCGACCTGAAGGGAGGGGTCGTCGTGCGTGCCCACAGGGGCGAGCGCGAGACCTATCGCCCCATCGAGACTCCGCTGTCGTCCTCCGCCCGACCGCACGACGTGGTTGCCGGGCTGCTCGCGCTTGCGCCATTCCGCACCCTTTATGTGGCTGATATCGATGCCATAACCGGGACGGGCAGCAATGACGCGGCGGTAGGCGACCTCGCCCGCGCCTTCCCCGGCCTTGAGCTGTGGGTGGACGCGGGCGAGCGCGATCCGGTCCATATCGCTACCCGCGCCCAAAATGGCCTCGGCACCTCCGTCGTCGGCACCGAAAGCCTGGGGGACGCCGATGTGGAGGCCGCCCTTGGCGCCGAAGGCGTGATTCTCTCTCTGGACCACGACGCCACCGGCCCGCGCGGGCCGGAGCGGGCGCACCGCGACGCCCGCCTGTGGCCCGAGCGCGTCATTGTCATGACTCTCGCCCGCGTCGGCAGCGGAGAGGGGCCGGACATGGCGGCCCTGGAGCGCACCGCCCGCCGTGCGGCAGGGCAGGGCGCTTCGCCCGCGCTTTATGCTGCCGGCGGCGTGCGGGGGCCGGCGGATCTGGAGGCGCTCGCCCGGGCCGGGATCGCCGGCGCGCTGGTGGCCAGCGCCCTGCACGATGGGCGGATCGACCGGGAGACCGCCCGGCGCTGGGCCTGAGGGACGGGCCGCGTTCCGGCCTCCGGCGGCACACCATACTTGGCCTTGAGCGCGGTTCACTGTTACCGATACGCCACAACGCCAGACCAAGGTGCCGTAAGGGTACTGTGCGTATGTCTCTGCGTCATGGAGCTGGAGTATAGTCCTCCTATGTAGGGTTCAGCCTCCTGATCCTCCCGTCTGAAATTGCCCTATCACGATGATCCGTCTGCCATTGCTCCATTCGTCCGTTAGTCACATCGTACTGGCGCTCGTCTGCTTCGGCGTGGCAACGCCCGCCCTTGCCGGATCGTTCACGGTTCCGCCGGCTTCCGGACAGCAGACCGTCTCCGGAAGCGACACTGGCACCATTGATGCCGGCGTCACCCTGGACACCGGCTCGTCCACCTTCATCGTTTGGGATGGCAGCGCTACCACGACGCCCGGCGTCGTCATCACCAATTCCGGCAATATCGTCTCCACAAACCGGGTGATCGACACCACGGGCGCCGTCACCGGCACCTTCACTCTGAACAACACGACGACCGGTTCGATCTACTCAACAGATGACGTCTTCCGCGTTAACGGGCCGCTCGCTGATGGGGCGGTGGTTGTCCACAACGCTAACTTCATCTTCTCGGTGACCGGTCAGGCGCTTGACTTCGACAAGGTGAACGCGCCCACCGCGTCGATCACCATCGACAACAGAGGCACCATTCAAGCGTACGCCTCGGACGCCATCCGCCTCGGCGGCGGCACCATCGACATCACCAATTCGGGGTTGATCCAGACCTATTTGCCCGGGACGCGCACTATCGCGTTCGACACCGCAACAAGCTTCGACACGCTGCAAAGCTTTACCATAACCAACGAGGCGGGTGGCATCATCGCCAGCAGGGACGACGCCATCAAAATCTCGTCCGCCACCTTGAGTTCCGCTGCTCCGGTGATTTCCATCACCAACGCCGGTGTCATCTCGGCTGCTTACGGGCAGGCCATCGATGTCGGTAACATCTATTCAACTCATGCAACCATCACCCTCACCAACCAGAAGACCGGCCTTATCATCGGCTTTGACAATGACGCCATCCATGGCACCAACGGCCTCACTATCGATAATTACGGGACGATCTTGTCCAGTTACGCGGTCGGCACCGCCGAGACGCAAAACAATTCCGCGATCAAGGTGAGCGGCAACGACCAGGGACAGGCCATCACCCTTACGGTGAACAATTATGCCGACGGCCGCATCCTCGGCGCCTATCATGGCATCAAGGCCACCGGTTCCGACGACAATCTGATCGTCACCAACAACGGCATCATCGTGGGCGGCAACGGCTCGGGCGTGAATTCCAACGGCACCGGCATACTTGTCAATTACGGCGAGATCTCCGGTGGCATTGATCCCCGCGCGAGCTTTGGCGACGGTGACGGCGTGGACTTCGACCACGCCGGCACGGTCATCAACTACGGCACCATCAAGGGCCTCGCTTCCAGGGGCATCAAGCCGGGCGAGACCAAGCCCAGCACCTCCGAGGGCATCGCCATCGGCGGCGGCACGATCACCAATGGCGATGCGGCCCACACGTCGGCGCTGATCTCCGGCGGCAACAACGGCATCCTCATCGACGACAGCAACAGCGGCGATGCCTACGCCGCCGCGACCGTCACCAACTACGGCACCATCCAGGGCCTCGACGGCTACGGCATCCGCTATGTGAACTCCGGCGTCGACCCCACCAAGTCGCTGACCGTCACCAATTACGGCACCATCTCCGGCACCACCTACGCGGTGCAGATGGGCGGCGGCAACGATCTGTTCGTCTATGGCGCCGGCAGCAAGGTGGTCGGCATCGTGGACGCGGAAGGTGGCGTCGATACGCTTCAGCTCGGTGGTAACGGCGAGAATGTCGATTTCGACCTGAGCCTCCTCGGCAACAGCGCCACCTATCGCAACTTCGAGGTGCTGAGCGCCGGCACCGGCTCGCTCACCACCCTCACCGGCACGTCCGATTTCTCGGGCGCGGTGATCTTCAACCAGGCTTCGGTCTATCTGGAGGGCGCCTCCCTCGCAGGGGCCTCGCTGAGCGTGTCGGGCTCGAACGCTCTGCCGGCCGAGCTCCTCGGCTGGGGCACGGTGGGTGGCCTCGCCGTCTCCGGCAACACGACGATCAATCTCAGCTCGGCAACGTCGCGCTTCGGCGTACTCGACGTGAAGGGCTCCGCCGCAATCGGCGGCACCTATCGGGTGGACGTGGATGCGGCGGGCAATACCGACCTCATCCGCGCCACCGGCGCCACCATCATCGGCGTGGGGTCCGAGGTGGAGATGGTGGGCCAGCTCGCCTGGGGCCGGGACTACACCATTCTGTCGTCGGCTGGCGGTGTCAGCGGCACCTTCTCCCTCGATGTGCTCACCCCCATCGACTATCTCTTCGTCGATCCCGCGCTGAGCTACGACGCCAACAACGTGTATCTCTCGCTGGCGCGCAACGGCGTCTCCTTCGCCTCCTACGCCGTGACGCCCAACCAACGCTCGGTGGCCGGTGCCCTGGAGCGCATCGGCGCGGGGCCGAAGGCGGACACTTCGAAGCTCTATTCGGCCTTCGTGACCCAGACCGCCGACGACAAGCCGACGCTGGCCCTCTCCCAGCTCTCCGGCGACCTCTACGCCACGCTGCCCGGCCAGCTCGTCACCGAGAACATGATGGTCAACGACCTCATCCTCGGCCGTCTGCGGCAGGCGGGCTACAGCAGCGCCAAGGGGGCAGAAGCCGCGCTCGGCGCTGGCGGGCCCGCGCGCGCCTACGCCGATCCGGCGACGCCCGGCGCGCAGGCCTTCAAGGCCATCAAGTCGCCCGAGCCGGCCCCCGTGTGGACCACCTGGGCGCAGGGCTACGGCCAGTGGCTGTCCACCTCGGCCAACGGCAATGCCGCCGCGGCCGATACCAACCTCGGCGGCCTGCTCATCGGCGCGGACCTCTCGGCCAGCAACTGGGTGATGGGCCTCGCCGCCGGCTATTCCTCCGCCTCCACCAGCACGGACGCGGCGTCGGCCAACACCGAGACCTGGCGCATCGCGGCCTATGGCGGCGCCACCTTCGACGCCGTGAAGCTGCGGGCGGGCGCGAGCTACGGCTGGAGCAGCATCGACCAGAGCCGCTTCGTAGCCCTCACTGGTGAGAGCCCGAAGGCGAGCTACAACGGCACCGCCGGCAACCTCTTCGCCGAGGCCGGCTACACCTTCGCGTTCAGCGGCGTGGCGCTGGAGCCCTTTGCCGGCATCGGCTGGACCAGCGTGGATCTCGGCAGCTTCATCGAGAACAACGCGCCCATCGCCGGCCTCTCCTCCACCGGCTCGTCGTTCGACACCGCCTATTCCACCCTGGGCCTGCGCGTCGCCACCAGCTTCGCCACCTCGGGCATCGTCGTGACACCCCACGCCTCGGCCGGCTGGCGCCACGCCTTCGGCGACGTGACGCCCCAGACGGTGCTGAGCTTCATCAATACCGGCACCGCCTTCGGCATCGATGGCCTCGCCATTGCCGAGGACAGCATCGTGGGCTCGGCGGGCATCGACTTCGCCTTTGCGACCGGCGCGACCTTCTCGCTGGGCTACGAGGGCATGGCCGGTGACGGCACCAGCTACAACGCCGGCAAGGCGACGCTGGCGGTGAAGTTCTGAGACGACCGGGCGCGCGAGCAAGGCTGAGCGCCGGGCCTCGCGCGCCCTTTTACTTCTGGTGTGAACGCTCGCTCCGGCGCCCGAGCCTCAAGCCTTCGCACGGTCCTCGATCAGGGCGGCAAAGAGGCTCGCGACGGTGAGGTCTGCGCTGGTGCCCGGGTTGAGCCCCCGCGCCTTCAGGCTGGTGTCGAAGGCGAGCAGCGCATCGTGGCGCGCTGACGGGGACAGGCCGCCGAGTCGGCCGCGCAGCACCTCCGCCTCCCGCCGCACCGCCTCCGCCTGCTCCGCCCCGAACTTGCGGGCAATATGGCTGTCCGGAAGCGTGGCGAGGAACGCGAGGTAGGCGTCCTCGATCCGCCCGCGCTCCAGCGGCCCGCCGGCGAGCACCGGAACGCCGAGGGCGAAGAGATCCGCGTAATCGGTCACATATTGCCGGGCGATGGCGTCGCGGTCGGCGGCAAGCGCCATGGCCTCCCGAAGCGTGACACTGGCCGGTGCCCGCACATCCGCCTCGTCTGCCGCGCCGAGGCCGCCGGGCGACGCGGCGGCGATGGCGCGGAAGGCGTTCCCGGCGTCGGCCAGATCCAACCCGTCAAGCACCTGCGCAAGCCGCTCGCGGAGCGGGCCGGCGCTTTCGGCCGCCACCGCGAGGGGCGCGCAAAGCAGGATGATGCCGAGATTGGTGTTGCAGCCGGCAACCGCAAGAGAGGCCTCCACCGCCGCCAGCACCCGTGCCCCGACCCTTCGGCCAGTCACGGCGATGGCCGGCGCAGCGGCAGCGGCTGCTGCCTCGAACTGCGTGGTTTCCATGCCGTGCCCCGCGGCGAAGACATGGACGTTGCCCGGCTTCAGGGCTGATAATTCGGCGAGGCAGGCGGCGTGGAATGCCTCCGCCACCTCCTTCGCAACCAGCGCTCTCATGCGGCGATGGGGGCGGTGCTCACGGCGCAGGTTCCATGACTGCACCGAGGCCGAAGTCGCGCAGCAGCGCCTGCGTGCGCTCGCGCATGCGCGCCTCGGCGACCTCGGGCGTGGGGCCGGTGGCCCGGACGGTGCAGAGCGGGGCGCCCTTCAGCACCGAAGCGCCGGCCGGCGGGCGGTCGGCTACGAAGTCCGGCCACGCATCCTGCGGCACCACCATGTCCTGGGCGGCATAGATGACGCCGGCGGCGTGCGCCTGGGTCGGCGCGGGCAGCACCTCCGGCAGCTTCCCGCCGCAGGCCGCCAGATGCAGGCCGAGCAGCGGCGGCAGAGGATCGGTGTCGAAGATGTCGAGGGTTGCGCCGGGGCGGGGGTTCACCTCCACCAGGAACCAGCCGTCGTCGTTCACAACGAAGTCGAGCGACACCAGCCCCACCAGCCCGCAGGCGAGGGTGACGCTGAGCGCACCCTTCAGCATCTCCGCGGCGAACCGCTCCGGCAGGGCGACGGGCCCCGTGGCGCCGCCATAGCGGAAGGGATGTTCCTCGTCCTGCGAGCGCCATTGCCGCGAGGCGCCGACGATGCGGGCGGCGCTGCCATTGGACAGCAGGAGCAGGGAGAGGGACTGCCCGCTGACTTCCCGCTGGAGATAGTGGCCCGGCGCGGGCGCGGAGAGATCTCCCGGCGCCCTGCGGCTGATATGGGCGCCGCCGGCTCCGCCGATCTTCTTCTCAAGCACCGGCGCGTCGCCGAAGGTCTCGGCGGTAGGCGCTTCGAGGGTCACGGTCGGGAAGGGGATATCGAGATGGGCCGCGAGCGCGGCAAGCGCGATGGGGTCCTTCAGCACACGCACGATGGCCGGCGCGTTGCCGAGGATAGGGTTGCGCTCGGCGATGCGGGTCATGAGGGCGGTATCGTCCTCCAGCCCTCCGCCCAGCACCACCGGCAGGCCGGTGGGTGCGAGGGAGTGCAGCGCCTGGATCAGGTCATCGCCATCGAAGGCGCAGCCGTTCTTCTTGTGGACCCGGACGCAACGCGCCGTGTGGGCGCAGGTATCGAGATCGGCGAACAGGTCGAACGAGAGCGCGGCGAAGCCGGCGCGGGCGGCGCTGGCCGCCAGCGGCCGGGCGGAAATGGCGATGAGAGCAATATCCATCTGGATCCCAGCCTGTTGGTTCAAAGCCCACTTGCGGGGCCTTTTGTGCGGCGCGGCCCCTTACGGTTACGCGCCTTCCTCCCGTTCTTTCCGGCCGCGTTGGCGGTATTCAGAGAGCGATCACTTCCGCGCCCTGATTGTTTCCTCGCACGCAATCGAATGACAGGTTTGTGAACGATGCGAAGCGGCCGCGCAAGGTGGCGGCCAGTCGCGCCGCCGTCTCCTCGCCATCGACGATGGCGAAGCCGGTGGGACCCCACGAGCTTTGGCCGACACCGAGGATTCCCTCCGCCTCGATGGCGGCGATGGCCTCGGCCACCTGCGGGCTCAGGAAGCGGCCGCCCCCCTGCGCCGCGGCATAGTGATCGCCCAGCACGCGCTGCCAGTGGCCGATGACGCGGCCGAACCCATCCGCATCCCCCGCCGCGAGCGCGGGCAGCGCCTCCAGCAGCATGCGATGGCACAGTTGCGCCGCCTGCTCTGCCGGGAAGGGCGGGAGGGTGGCCATGGCCGCCGTCTCCTGCGGCCCGCTCAAGCCTTCGCGGGCGGTGTCGAAAACCAGCAGGATGCGCCAGCTCTCCGGCAACTTGAAGCGCGCGAGAAGGGGAGGTGGCGCATTGGCCTCGGGACCTTCGAGCGCCTTGCCGCCGTCGAGGATGACGCCACCGGCCGCGAACGCCTCCATGCCGATGGCCGAGCGCCGGCCGCGGCCGAGCACGGTCGCAACCTCGCGCGGGGAGAGCGCGTGCCCCGAGAGCCTTGCCACGGCCACGCCCACCGCCAGCGCCAGCTGGGTGCCGGAGCCGAGGCCGCCATGGGCCGGCAGGGCGGCGTCCACCTCGATGGCGAAGCGCTCCTCAATGCCGAGCTTGTCGCGCACCAGATCCCGCGCACGGGCGGCGCGGTCGCTGTCCGGTCCTTCGGCGGCGTCGGACGTGGCGCGTCGGACGCTCACTTCGGTGGCGGGCCGCTCCAGCGCGATGCCGAGAGAGCCGAAGCGGCGGCCGAGCGATCCGCCCAGATCGAGAAAGCCGAGGTGCAGGCGCGCCGGCGCGCGCACCTTCACCCCGGCCGCATGGATGAGATCCACGCGGCGGCTCAGCCGGCGAGGGCGGCGCGCAGCCGCTCCGCATGGGCGGCGAGCACGTCGGGCTTCTCTATCTCGCTCGCCGGCGGCTTCATGGGCACGCCCGAATGGCGCGGGATGACGTGGACATGGAGGTGGAACACCACCTGCCCGCCGGCCTCCTCATTGAACTGCTGCACGGTGATTCCGTCGGCCTCGAAGGCCTTCATGCCGGCGATGGCCACCTTCTTGGCGATGGTCGCCACATAGGCGAGATCCTCGGGCGCGATGTCGAGGATGTTGCGGGCCGGCGCCTTTGGGATGACCAGCGTATGGCCGGGGCAGCGCGGCATGATGTCGAGGAAGGCGAGGGCCTTGTCGTCCTCATAGACCTTGTGCGCCGGCAGTTCGCCGCGAAGGATGCGGGCGAAGATGTTCTGCGGATCGTAGGCCGGCGTGGCGGTCATGCGTGTCTCTCCCTGTTGGGGAGGAGATTGCAGGGTGCGGGCGGGGGGTCAAGTCCGCACGCTTGCGCACCCCATGCCGAGGCTCAGCCGAAGCGGCCGGTGACGTAATCCTGCGTGCGCCGGTCCCGCGGGTGGGTGAAGAGGTCCTGCGTGGGCGCGAACTCCACCATCTCGCCGAGATACATGAAGCCGGTGAAGTCGGAGATGCGGGCCGCCTGCTGGAGATTGTGGGTGACGATGGCGAAGGTGTAGTGCGCCTTCAGCTCCTCGATGGTTTCCTCGATGCGCGCCGTGGTGATGGGATCGAGGGCCGAGCACGGTTCGTCGAGCAGGATCACTTCCGGCTTGAGGGCGATGGTGCGGGCGATGCACAGGCGCTGCTGTTGGCCACCGGACAGGCTGAGGCCGCTCTGGGTCAGGATGTCCTTCACCTCGTCCCACAGGGCGGCCTTGCGCAGGGCCTCCTCCACCCGGATGTCGAGGTCGGCCGGGGTCAGCTCCTCGTTGATGCGCAGGCCGATGGCCACGTTATCGTAGATCGACATGGGGAAGGGCGTCGGCTTCTGAAACACCATGCCGATGCGCGCCCGGACGCTCGCCGGGTCCATGGCGTCGCCGAGGATGCTCACGCCGTCGAGCAGCACGTCGCCCTCCACCCGCTGGTCCGGGTAAAGCTCGTACATGCGGTTGAAGATGCGCAGCAGGGTCGATTTTCCGCAGCCGGACGGGCCGATGAAGGCGGTGACGCAGTTGGCGCGCAGATCGACCGATATGTCCCGGAGGGCGATCGCCGCGCCATAATAGAAGCTCAGGCGGTGGACGGAGAGCTTGACCGGCGGCAGGGTTGCCTGGCGGCTGGCGAAGATCGTCGGCGCGGGGAGGCCGGCGTGTGTGGAGCCGTCCGGGGGCAGCGACGACGGGGTGTGGATGGACATGGCGGCCGATCCTCGACAGGAGCCTTTCCTCCTGCCTAGACCGGCTCCGCCGCCCCGTCCTTGCGCTAGCTCATGCGGAGCGCGTAACGCGCGGAAAATCGAGCAGCGGAAACACTTTTCCGCAGCTCGGCGCGGGCGGCATCCTGTGCCGGCTCATCGTCGGCGCGGGATAGCGCGGGCTCAGTTCTGGCCCTGGCTCTGGGCCTGCGCCAGCTTCTGCGGCGCGCGGCCGTCGAGGGCGCTGATGCGCTCCTCCACGTCGAGGCCGGTGCTGCGCAGCGCCTGCACGCCCACCGCATCGAGGCCCACGGCGAGGCGCACGTAATGCTCCGTGCCGCAGATGTTGCGGCCGGCATCAAACGAGACCCAGCCGATTTTCGGCACATAGGCCTCCGCCCAGTGGCGCGCCTCGCCCTCGCCTTCCGCGTCGCCTTCGGGCGCGACGTAGCCGGAGATGTGGCGTGCCGGCAGGCCGAGGTGGCGGGCGGCGGCGGTGAAGACATGGGCGATGCTGCCGGCGCAGGCGGTGCCCGCCTTCAGCGCCTCGGTCGCGCTCAGGGGATCCCCGAGGGTCGGCCCCTCCTGTTCCTCCACCGTCTCGTGGACCTTGACCATGAGGGCGTGGAGCTGGGCCAGCGGGTCGTCCTCGGGCGCATCGATCGCGGCAGCGAGGGCGGCGAGGGCGTCATCCACCTCGGTGAGGTCGGTCTGGCGCAGGAACAGGGACGGCGGGAAGCGCTCCACCGTGCCGCGCACGATCCCGGTAGTGTCCTGCGTCTCGATCTCGCCCTCGGCGCAGACGGTGAGATGGTCCGCCGGCCCGTCCACCGAGAAGGTGTGGCACAGGTTGCCGAAGGCATCCTCCTGCGGGTGAAGGCGGCAGTCGGAACTGAGGTCGAGCGCCCAGCGCAGGATGAACTGGCCCTCATGGGCGCGCGGGGTCATGCGCACGGTCACGGCCATGTTGCGGGTGCCGGGCTCGAAGCGCTGGGTGATCTCGTGGCGGATGCGGATGCGCATAGCGGACGTCCCTGGTGACGGCGCGGCGATGACGGCGCGACACTGGCGCCGCAACGGACATTCCCCCGGCGCGGGCCACCCGCGCCGACGAGGACGTTGAGCGGGCCGCAGCCCGCAGGATCAGGTCAGATACTGCTCGGTGATCTCGGCGCCGAGCTTGTTGTTGTCCGAGATGAACTCGGAAATGAACTCGTGCAGCCCGGTCTGGAAGATATCGTCGATGGACTTGTTGGTGAGCCGGGCGAGCATGGAGCGCGCCTGCCGCTGGGACGGACCCTGCCGGCCATAGACCGAGGCGATGTCGTCCAGATTGCGGGCGAGGCTGTCGTAGCAGGCGGCGAGCGAGCGCGGCATCTGCCGGTTCAGGATGAGCAGGTCCGCCACCAGCCACGGCTTCACGCTGTCGCGATAGACCCAGTGGAAGGCGGTGAGCGCGGAGACGGAGCGCAGGATGGAGGCCCACTGGAAATAGTCGAGCGGGCCGCCGATATGCTCCTTCTCCGGCAGCAGCACGTGATACTTCACGTCGAGGATGCGGGCGGTGTTGTCGGCGCGCTCGAGCTGGGCGCCGGAGCGGGCGAACCAGTAGCCGTCGTTGCGCAGCATGGTGCGGAAGGTCGCCCCGTCGAAGCGCAGCGACGTTTCCTTCACGAAGGCGAGGAAGCGCGAAAGCTCGTCGCGGGTGAGCGCGCGGTTGGGAAAGTTGCGCAGCTCGATCCAGGCCGAGTTGATGACGTCCCACATCTCTGAGGTCAGCGCGGTTCGCACCGAACGGGCGTTGGTGCGCGCCACCTCGAAGCAGTTGCGGATGGAGGAGGGGTTCTCTGCCTCGAAGGCGAGGAACGACACCACGTTCTCCTCCTTCGCTTCCTCCAGCGGACCGTAGCGCGCGACGAACTCGTCGGCGCAGCCGGCGGTGAGCACGGCCGAACTCCACTCATTGGTGGAGCCGCCGTAGGTCACGGGCGTGTAGGCGAGGCGCTGGGAGACGTCGAGGATGCGGGCCAGGCAGTCGGCGCGTTCGACGTAGCGGGTCAGCCAGTAGAGGTTGTCGGCGGTGCGGGAAAGCATGGGGAGCCCGTTGCGGAAGGAGAGGGTGCGCGGCGCGGTTCAGCCGCGCTCAGGCGTCCTGCACCCGGATGGCGTGGTGCCTCCGGGGGCGGTTCAGGCGGCGGAACCGGGCGGGGCCCCGGCTCCGGCAGTGGCGCGGGCCGGGATGCCCGTGCGCGGGGAGAAACCTGCACGAACGATAGCGCCCGCGCGTCGAAAAGCGAGAGCGTGAGCGCTCGTGCTCATGCGTTCAGAACCCAGAGCATGAGCGCCCCCGCTCATGCGTCCAATACCCAAGTGTCCTTGGTGCCGCCGCCCTGGCTGGAGTTCACCACGAGGGAGCCCTCCTTCATGGCGACGCGGGTGAGGCCGCCGGGGACGATGCGCACCTTGTCGGAGCCGGACAGGATGAACGGGCGCAGGTCCACGTGGCGCGGCGCGATGCCCTTTTCCACCAGCGTCGGGCAGGTGGAGAGCGCCAGCGTGGGTTGTGCGATGAAGTTCGCCGGGTCCGCCTTGAGCTTGTCGCGGAACTTCTCGATCTGCGCCTTGTCGGAGGCAGGGCCGACCAGCATGCCGTAGCCGCCGGAGCCGTGAACTTCCTTCACCACCAGTTCGGGCAGGTGCTCGAGCACGTACTTCAGATGATCCGCCTCGCGGCAGCGCCAGGTCGGCACGTTGGGGAGCAGAGGCTCCTCGCCGAGGTAGAACTTGATGATATCCGGCATGTAGGAATAGACGGCCTTGTCGTCGGCGACGCCCGTTCCCACAGCGTTGGTCAGGGTGACGTTTCCGGCCTGATAGGCGCTCATCAGCCCCGGCACGCCGAGCACGCTGTCGCGGCGGAAGGCGAGGGGGTCCAGGAAGTCGTCGTCGAGGCGGCGGTAGATCACGTCCACCCGCTTCGGACCCTCGGTGGTGCGCATGTAGACCACCGCATCCTTCACGAACAGGTCGCGCCCCTCCACCAGGTCCACGCCCAGCTTGTCCGCGAGGAAGGAGTGCTCGTAATAGGCCGAATTGTGGATGCCGGGGGTCAGGATCACCACGTTCGGCTCATGCCCGCCGTGGGGCGAGAGCGAGCGCAGGGTGGCGAGCAGGTCGTCGGCGTAATTCTCCACCGGCGAGACGCGGTGCATGGAAAACAGCTCGGGGAACAGGCGCAGCATGATCTCCCGGTTCTCCAGCATGTAGGAGACGCCGGAGGGGGTGCGCGCATTGTCCTCGAGCACGTAGAAGGTATCGGGATCGGTGCGCACGATATCGATGCCGGCGATGTGGACATAGAGGTCGTGCGGCACGCGCTGCCCGTTCATCTCCGGGCGGAAGGCGGGGTTCTGGTAGACGAGGTTTTCCGGCACCACGCCGGCTTTCAGCACCTCGCGCTTCCCGTAGACATCCTTGATGTACATGTTCAGCGCCTTGACGCGCTGTTCCAGGCCGCGGGACAGCCGGCCCCATTCGTCCTTGGTGATGATGCGGGGCACGATGTCGAAGGGGATCAGGCGTTCCTGCGCGTTCTGCTCGCCATAGACCGCGAAGGTGATGCCGATTCGCCGGAAGATGAACTCGGCTTCCTTGCGCCGGTGGTCCAGCACGTCTTGCGGCACTTCGGCGAGCCAGCGCTGGAGGGTCTCGTAGGCCGGCCTTACCGCGCCGTCGGTACTGGACATTTCATCGAACGCATGCGGCATTGGGATCGACACTCCACGCCCCGGGGAAGCTCCCCATGAACTTAACAAACATCGTGCCAAAGAAGTGCTAAACGGGAAAGCGGAGCGAAGGCGCCGCTCACGCTTTAAATGTGCCTTGATTTTAGGCATGTAGACACTGGATGACGCCGCCAAGGGCAGGGATCTGAGACATGGGTGAGGCAGGCGACGCGCGATCGGTCACGGCTGCGCTGATCGTGATTGGCGACGAGGTTCTCTCCGGCCGGACCAAGGACAAGAACATCGGCCACATCGCCGAACGGCTCACCGACGTGGGCATCGACCTGCGCGAGGTGCGGGTGGTGGCGGACGTCGAGGAGGATATCGTGGCGGCGGTCAACGCCCTGCGCGCCCGCTTCGACTATGTCTTCACCACCGGCGGCATTGGCCCGACCCATGACGACATCACGGCCGATGCCATCGCCAGGGCCTTCGGGGTCTCCATCGACGTGGACCCGCGCGCCCGCGCGATGCTGCTGGAATACATCGCCGAGAAGGACCTGAACGAGGCGCGCCTGCGCATGGCACGGATTCCCGCCGGGGCGAGCCTCGTCGTGAACGAGGTGTCCAAGGCGCCGGGCTTCCGCATCGAGAACGTCATCGTGATGGCCGGCGTGCCGCGCATCATGCAGTCGATGCTGGAGGCGGTGTTGCCCGACCTGCGCAAGGGCCGGCCCATGCTCTCGCGCACCATCCTCGCTGAGGCGAAGGAGGGCGACATCGCCGCCCCGCTGCGCAAGATCGCCGAGACCTATCCCGACGCCATCATCGGCTCCTACCCGTTCCGCGACGAGGTGGACGGGCGCTACAAGACCAATCTCGTGGTGCGCGCGCGCGAAGCTGAAACGCTGGCCGCCGCAGGCGACGCTGTGGCGCGGATGGTCGAGGACAATTCGCGCCGCTGAGGCGCCTCAGCCCTTCGCGATCTGGCCGAGCCAGACGTCGCGATACCAGGTGGCGAAGCGGGCGACGCCCTCCTTCAGGGGGGTGCGCGGGGCGAAGTCCACCGCCTGCGAGAGGCTGGTGACGTCGGCGAAGGTGGCCGGAACGTCCCCCGGCTGCATGGGCTGGAAATCCAGCTCCGCCTTGCGTCCCAGCGCCGCCTCGATGTCGCCGATGAGGGTCATCAGGGGCTCGGGGCTGTGGTTGCCCACATTGTAGATGCGATAGGGCGCGTTCGAGGTGGCGGGGTCCGGGTCCGCCCCGGTCCACGCGGGGTCCGGCGTCGCCGGCTTCGGCAGCAGGGCGACCACGGCGTCCACCACATCGTCGATGAAGGTGAAATCCCGCTTCATGTCGCCGTTGTTGAACACCTTGATCGGCCGGCCGTGCCAGATGGCGTCCGTGAAGAGAAACACGGCCATGTCCGGCCGTCCCCACGGGCCGTAGACCGTGAAAAAGCGCAGTCCGCTCACCGGCAGCCGGTAGAGATGGGAATAGGCGTGGGCCATCAACTCGTTCGCCTTCTTGGTGGCGGCGTAGAGGCTGATGGGGTGGTCCACCGTCTGATCGACCCGGAAGGGCAGGTCGGTGTTGGCGCCGTAGACCGAACTGGAGGAGGCATAGACGAGGTGCGCGGCGCCGTTATGGCGGCAGCCTTCCAGCACGTTGCCGAAGCCGACCAGGTTCGAGTCGATGTAGGTCTCGGGATGCTCGATGGAGTAGCGCACCCCGGCCTGCGCGGCGAGGTGGACCACATGGCTCGGCTGGTGGCGGGCGAAGAGATCGGCGGTGGCGGCGCGATCGGCGAGCGTCAGGCGCTCGAAGCTGAAGCCGGGATGACCGAGGAGCCGGGCGAGGCGGGCCTCCTTGAGGCGCACGTCATAATAGGCGTTGAGATCGTCGATGCCGACGACCGTCTGCCCCATTGCCAGCAGTCGCTCGGCGACCGCGGCGCCGATGAAGCCGGCCGCGCCGGTGACGAAGATGGGGTCATTGGTGAAGGTCAAAGGCGGTCCCCGGGACAGATCGCGCCGGACAACGGAAGCTTCGCCGGATACGCGCACCTTCTTAGATCAGCGCTTCCGCGGCATCAACGCGGCCCCGCAGGCAGGAGGCCGGCCGGCGGGTCGGCGGCCGGGAGGCGAGGGCTACTGCGCGCACGCGCAGCGGAACCGTGCGAGGGCCGAAAGCGGCCGGCGCCGGTCAGTCAGGTCGCGCGCGCCATGACGAAGAAATAGGCCACCGAGCAGCACAGCATGCCCCAAAGGGCCAGGACGGATTCTGCGATCACCTTGCCTGCCCCCCAGCAGTCGTCGACGCGAATTTCGTCTTTTATTTACCCAAAGGGCCGGCGGATCGGCGACGAAAATCAGAGCGTCGCGGCTCGGATCAAGCAGTAGGGTTAATCGCAGCCTTGGGATGAAACACGCTCATCTTGTGGGGCGGAACGTTCGACTTCGGGGCGACGATCCGGTCTGGCGCGTCACAGTTGCGCGTCGCGCAGGGGCAGCGGTTCAGCGGGGCGAGACAGGGGCGCGAGCGCGCTGCTCAATCTCTCCAGTCCTTCGAGCTGCCCGTCTCGGCGGGCAGGGAACTCCTGCGGCCGCGGGGCCTCTCGGAGGCCGGCCGCAGGCCGAGGAGGAAGATCAGTAGGCTTCCTTGCGGAGGACCTCGATGAAGGTCTTCATGATGATCTTGATGTCGATCCACACCGACCAATTGTTGATGTACCAGAGGTCCATCTCGATGCGGCGTTCCATCTGCTCAAGCTCCGCCGTCTCGCCGCGGAAGCCCATCACCTGCGCCCAGCCGGTGATGCCCGGCTTGACGTGATGGCGGAACGCGTAGCCGGAGATCAGCTTCGAATATTCATCGTCATGGGCAATGGCATGGGGCCGCGGCCCGACGATGGACATCTGGCCGAACAGGACGTTCAGCACCTGCGGCAGCTCATCGAGGCTCGATGCGCGCAGGAAGCGGCCGACGCGGGTCACCCGCTTGTCGTTGCGCTGGGCCTGCACCACCTTCGTCCCGTCCTCCATCACCGTCATGGAGCGGAACTTGTAGATGGTGAACTCGCGGCCGCCGAAGCCATTGCGGCGCTGGCGGAAGATCACCGGACCGCGGCTGTCGAGCTTAATGGCCGTGGCAATGATGGCGAACAGCGGCAGGAGCAGGAGCACGGCGCAGCTTGCGACGGCGATGTCCAGAAGCCGCTTCTGTGCCAGCTCGAAGCGCGACAGCGGGGCGCGCTGCACCTCGATGGCGATGGACGAGCCGAAATCCACACGGGGCGCATCGAGAAGTTCGCTGACCACCTCATCCGGCAGCAGCTTCACCGGCAGCGGCACAGAGCGAAGTCTGGCGCGCACGGCGTCGAGCCGCTCGATGTCGCTCCATTGCATGGCGAGGACGATTTCCTCGACCCGATGCTGCCGCGCGAACTGGACCGCGGCCTTCAGCGCATCCTTGTCTGAGGTGGAGAGCATTTCCCCGCTGGCCGAGCCGTCGGGGCCGGCGAGGCTGAAGCGCCGCACCTCGTTAAGGCCGAGGCGTACCAGCATATGGGCCGGCACCACCTTGGAGAGCTCGCCCGCATCGCCCACCAGGATCGTCGCGCGTCCCTTCACGGCGCCGCGCGCGATGGCGTGCCGCAGCCACGCGCCCATCGCCCAGCGCGCGGACGGCAGGGCGATGAAGCCGAGAACGGCGAAGGAGCCGGTGGAAATGCGCGAGGTGCTCCCCGCGACCTTGAGGCAGAAGATCACCGTCGCGACGACCAGGATCGCGAAGGTCCAATTGGCCATCGTGGCGCGGACCTCCTCGACGACACGTACCATGCGCCAGGGCTTGTAGAGGCCGCGCGAGATGTTGGTGAGCACGAAGGCCACCGCGGCGAGGATGCCGATGCCGAGAGGTTGCGTGACCTCGAAGCCGGCGCCCGCCTGCGCCGAAAACAAGAAGTCCACGAGGACGCTCAGTCCCAGAATGAGCGCGATGTCGGATATGACGAAGAGCGGCGGCATCGACGCGTAGTCGAGCGTGGGGAGCACCCCGGACCGATGCACTTCGCTCGCCCGTTCAACCCGCATGTTGTCCGTGGAAAGCGACATTCGTCCCTCAGTCGGCAGAAAGATACCGCAAGGAAAATTGGAATTGTGCGCTCAACATAGCACTCTCGGACAGAATCGACAAGCGAGTAAAAGCCGAGCCGTCAGGCGTATACTTGGGTGTCATATGCCTGAAACATTCCAATTCTGAAAGATGATATGTAGCTAATTTCGCAGAATGATTAATGCAGGTTGCGATCTATCATTTGATAGAGAGTTGATTGGTCGATGAACGAAGGAGGATTAGAGCAGTTTGCCTCACGCAGCATCGTTTGTGTTTGATAATTGATCGAAGTCAATCGGCGCGCTCAAGTTTTGGGCAATGCTGCGGTGCAGAATAAATCGAAAGTGCTTGCCCGCCCCCAGGCCGCCTCCGGATTTGGCAGTGCTCCAGCCTCCGTGCCACGATTTGAGGCCGGTGCAACGGAGCACGACCAAGCTCGCTTTTCCCATCGAAAATCAAGGCATTGTGAGAATTTATGGGAGGCTATCCCTTTAGCCCCGGCGACAGACTCCTGCAAACTTGCGGAACTGCGGCAATGCGCCGCTGGGGCGGGGCGGAAACTGCCTTTGCTGCACTGCACCCTCAAGGGACTCCCCGATCCGGGTCCGGGTGCCCGTCGATCCGCATCTGGAACACGAAATAGGTTGGCGAGCAGAAGCCGTTCTCCTGTGCCACGCGGGCCGCGCCGGGCAGATCGGGCGGCAGCGCCTGACACATGAAATCCTCCCGGCAGAATCGTCCGTCGCCACAGGCGGGACGATTGCCGCGGGCGACGCTGGCGCTGAGGCATTTTGCGAAATTGTCGGTTGCGACGCACAGGTCGAAGGCCTTACCGCCGACGAAGGCGCAGATTTCCCGCATCGGCCCGTGGTGGCCACTGTCCGTCAAGGCACGCTCCTCCGCCGTGCATTGGCGGTAGGCCGAGCCGCCGGGCACCCCGAGCTTGGCCGGCCGGCAGGTATAGGAGGACGGGGAGGCGGAAGCGGCCGGGCTGTTGATCTGCCGCACGATCCGGAAGCGGTCCAGATAGGGAGCGGCGCCCGGCACCAGCGCGCCCGACAGGCAGGCCATGCCGGATACGAGGCCGCTGGACCGCTTCGGCATGCAGTGCCCGGTGCCGACGGGCAGGCACGGATTGTGCGCGATGACTTCGCAGGCGAGGCCGTCGCCGCAGCGCCAGCCGGCGCGAAACGCCGCTTCGTCCTGCGGGGCCAGGCAAGCCATGGTCGCTGCCGCGGTCCCAGCGACGGCCGGCGCAGGCTGCGACCAGTCGGCAGGCGGTGCGATGGACAGGGGACGGAAGGGATCCGGCGTGCGGCCCGCCGCCAGTGCGGCCAGATAGGCCCGGCGCCGCGCGTCGTCGGCATGAAGATGGGGGGAAAGGGGAATCTTGACCACGTTCAACGGCGACGTGCCCGGCTCGTCATAACCGATGAGATGGAAGCCGGCGGTCGCGGCGCCCTGGTGGCAGCCGGTGCAGGTGTTGTCGTCGAGGCGCGCGATCAGTCCGGCGGGCGATGCGATATAGCCGAGCGATTCGTAGGGCAGGCCGGCGAAATCCGCCGTCGTGAAAAGCGCGGCGAAGGGATGGTTGGCCGTGCGCGCACTACCGAAGGTGGAGAAGGAGAGCGCCTTCTCGGCCAGGAAGGCATCCGGCAGCTGGTAGACGCCGCGATCGATCTCGGCGAGGTGGCTGCGCACGTAGTCCACGAGGCCGGCCTTGAGCGCCGCATCCGCAGACAGGCGCGCGAGGTCCGGCGTGTTCTCAAGCGGCTTCGGGACCAGTTGATCGCCGTCGATGCGAAAGACGCGCATCAGATAGATGGCCTGGCCGCCGAGCTCGGTTTCCATGCCGGACGGCAGGCGCACCACCTGCGCATTGATTTCGATCTGCCGGAGCGAAAGCCCCCGGAGCGGGCCGGCCGCCAGCCAGCTGGCCACGTCGCCGGGGCGCGGAAGGGGGGCGGCGGGTGTCCAGATGCGGGCGAGAGCGGGGCAGTCGCCGCTGGGCCCGGCGGGCACGTCGAACACCATGTTGATGTTGACGGGCAGGCGGGAGGCATAGGTCGTGGCGCCGCGCTGGAAATGGTAGGCGAGGCGGTACACGAGCCGCACCTCGCCGCAGGAGGGGGACGGCGTGAGCGCGGTGAAGTCGCGCCGGTCGGTCCGGTTGACGACGCCGATGAGCCGGAAGCGGGCGAGCGGCGAGCCGAGCCAACGCAGGTCGATCACCCGCCCGACATTGTCGTCCGTGACCTCCAGCAGGGGGCGACGGTTCGCCGCCATCTCGGCCTTCAGCGTGGTTACGTCGGCCGCGATCCGGCGGGCGAGGTCGGCATAGACAGGGCTTGCGGACTTGAGTTCCGCCAGCGTCGCGGCGCGCGTCGCACCGAGCAGCGTGCCGAAGGCAAACCCTTTGGATTCGAGCGCGGTGAGCGTCGGGCGATCGAGGACCATGCGCACCGGCTCCGGCAGGGCGGCGGTCTCTCCGGCTGAGGCGGTCGGTGCGAGAGCCGCGGCGAGAACCAGCACGGCCAGCATACGGACGGCGCGCGCCACGCACGTGCCGAAGCCGCACGACGCAAACGGCGGAGGGCCGTTTCGCGCCGCGCTGCGCTTCATTCGATGCGCCCCCCGCGCGCACTTCGGCTCCCGGGATGCCACCGGCTCCTCCTCCCTGGACGCGGGGCTCGGGCCTCTGCCTTGCGGCATCCGCATGCCCTTTGCGTTGGCAAGGCGCTATATGAGCGTCACTCACCGGACTTTTCCCATGAATGCCCCAGCAGGCATCGCCCTGCAAATCAGCGCCACCTTCTTCTTCGCTGTCATGTCCGCCCTCGTGCGCTTCGTCGCGGACGACGTGCCGAGCGGCCAGGTCGTGTTCGCCCGCAGCGCCTTCGGCTTGGTGCCGCTGGTGGTCTGGCTTCTGTGGCGGGGGCGGATGTCGAGTATGCTCGTCACACGCCAGCCGTTCGGCCATGTCGTCCGCGGCCTGGTGGGCGTGAGCGCCATGTGGCTGAGCTTTGCGGCGCTGGCGTTCATCCCGCTCGCCGAAGCCGTTGCCTTCACCTACGCCACCCCGCTGGTCGCCGTCGTCCTCGCGGCCATCCTGCTTGGCGAGCGCGTGCCGTCCTATCGCTGGGCGGTGTTGGGCGTCGGATTCGCCGGTATCCTCATCATGCTGTGGCCGTCCTTCACCCACGCATCGCTGGGAAGCGGTCCCGGACCGCTGATCGGCGCGGCCATGGCCCTTGTGGGGGCGGTCATCGCAGGGCTCGCCGTCACCCAGGTCCGCCACCTGACCCGGACGGAGACCAGTGAGGCCATCGTCTTCTATTTCTCCATCGTAGCATCGCTCGCGGGCCTCGCCACCATCCCGTTCGGGTGGGTCATCCCGGATGTGCGGACGGCCCTCATTCTCATCGCCACGGGCATTGCCGGCGGTCTGGGCCAAATCCTGATGACGGCGGCGACGCGTTACGCGCCGGCCTCGGTCGTGGCCCCGCTCAACTATGCGACGCTGCTCTGGGCCATGGTGTTCGGCGTCCTCGCCTTCGGGGAATGGCCCGATTCTCTGGTCCTGGCGGGGGCTGCGATCGTCGTTTGCGCGGGTTTGGTCCTGGTGTGGCGCGAGCGCCACGGGCGCGGCGGCCAAGGCCACGTTTCCCAGAACTTGGACGTGACCGCAGATGTTCATGAGGCGCTGCGCGACTATGTGGTTTCGCAAGGCACTAGAGGCACGGACCCGCCAGGCCTCTGCCGGCTCGAGCACCAGAAAATGACGTTAGAAGAAGACAGGAAAATCTTGGAACTTCCGCATAGGAAAGCGGTTTCTAGGTAGCTCGGTAGGTCGTTTCAGGGCGAATACCGCCAGACTTTCCAGTCCGGCGAGCAGGGGGCAGTTGGGATTGTTGCAGCGCCACAGGCCTTGTGGTAAACATGGTTCACCTAATCGGAGTGCGGGCGATGGCGAATGTTTCCAAGATCAAGGCGGCGCTGACGGGCGCTGCTGTTGCGGGTCTGGTCCTCGGGACGGTTGTGCCGTCGCAGGCTGCCGGGCTTTGGGGTGAGCGTTTCTCGGCTCTTCGCAGCAATGCGAATTTCCAGACCGGCAATCGCGTTGGCGCGCAGTCGACTGGCAGCGTGGCTGGCTGGAAGTGGTCGCTGATCCAGTATCGCGCCTACAAGTATGACCAGCGGATCAGCCAGTTCCTCGGCCGTCCGGTTTCTCCGTTCTGCCGCTTTTTCTGCTGACCTTTCGGCGCCAGCAGCAAGTATGTGGCCCATTTCGTACGTGTCTTGACCGTCGTAACAGGTTTGGTCAGGGGCGCACGGAGTGGGTCATTTTCGTTTGGGGCGCCGGATGGCGTGCTTTTGGGTAGCGTCCCGCGCTGGGCGTCAGGTGACATCGCCTGACGCGGTGTTGCGCGTGCTTTGACTGTAGCTGACGTTAGCGGGGCTTTAGCGGCATGCTTCGTATCGACAAGTCTGGGCCGGGAAAGTCTCTGAATATCCAGAGCGATGGTGATTTCGATCTGGTCAATTTGCTCCAGGTCGTCCGGCGTCAGAAGTGGGTCATTGCCGCCGTCGCCGGCGCGGTGGCGAGTTTGGCCGCGCTCTACTGTTTTTTTGCAACGCCGCAATATACGGCCAGTGCCGAGCTGCTGATCGACACGCAGCAGGCGCGCGGCCTCGAAGTCATGCCCCAGCTGACAGGCGTGATGGATTCCAGCGGCATCGACAGCCAAGTCCAGATCCTTCAGTCCGAACGCATCGCCAAGGCGGTTATCAAGGAGCTGAAGCTCGTCGAGGCGAAGAAGAAGGAAATCGAGGAGAAGGGCAGTTCGGTGTTCAGCACCGTTGCCGGCTTCATCTTTCCGTTCCTCGCCCGCAGCGCTCCTCTGAGCGACTACGAGATCGAGCGCACGCAGATCATCGACTTTGGCCAGCGCCTCCGCGTGAAGCGAGTTGGCCTGAGCTACGTCATCAACATCGACTACAGGGCCATCGATCCCGTGATGGCGGCCGACGTGGCGAACCAGCTCGCCGAGGCCTATATCGTCGATCAGCTTGAGGCCAAGTATCAGGCGACCCGACGCGCCAGCGTCTGGCTCCAGGATCGCATCGCCGAACTGCGGGACCAGGCGCTCGCGGCCGACCGCGCGGTTCAGGACTTCAAGGCCAAGAACAACATCATCGATACCCAGCGCGGCCTCATCTCCGACCAGCAATTGTCCGAGCTGAACACGCAGCTGATTACGGCGCGGACCGCGGTCGCGGAAGCGCAGGCGCGCTATGAGCGCGTCAACAGCATCATCAAGCAGGGCGGCGTCACGGGCACGAGTGATGAAGTCGTGTCGGACGTGCTCAACAACGAGGTCATCAGCCGCCTCCGCACGCAGTACCTCGATGCTGTGAAGCGGGAAGCGGACTGGTCCAAGCGTTATGGGCCCGACCACATCGCGGTCCTCAACCTCAACAGCGAGATCAAGGGTCTCCAGCGCTCTCTGTTCACGGAGCTGTCGCGCATCGCCGAGACCTACAAGTCCGATCTTGAAATCTCCCGCGCCCGCGAAAAAAGCCTGTCGTCGAGCCTCGAGCAGCTGATGGTGCAGGCCAAGCTGACGGGTCAGGCACAGGTTGAGCTTCGCGAACTGGAGAGCAACGCGCAGTCCTATCGCGCGCTCTACGACAACTTCCTGCAGCGCTTCATGCAGGCGACGCAGCAACAGTCGTTTCCGATCACCGAGGCGCGTCTGATCACCGACGCCTCCAGGCCCCTACGTGCCTCCTCGCCCCGGACTACGCTGATCGTCGCCGGCGGTCTTTTCGTCGGGCTGTTGATGGGCTTCGGCGTCGGCATATGGCGCGAGCGCATGAACCGTACCTTCCGGTTGCCGGCTGACGTCGAGCGCTATCTCGGGCTCGACTGCCTCGGCGTCCTGCCGATGCTGCCCTCGTCGGTGGCGACGCCGGTTCCGGCCGGCCAGAGCGCCTTCGACAGCTCCACCGGCATCATGCGTCAGGTCACCTCGGATCCGTTCTCGCGTTTCTCGGAAACGTTGCGTTCGGTGAAGGTCTCGGCGGACGTCTCCATTCATAGCCGGTCGGTGAAGGTCATCGGGATCATCTCGACCTTGCCGAAGGAAGGTAAGTCCACCGTTTCGGCGAATTTCGCCCAGCTGATCGCACACAGTGGCCAGCGCTGCGTGCTCATCGACGGCGATCTGCGCAATCCGACGCTGACGCGTCGACTCGCGCCCGGCCGCAGCGCGGGCCTGCTTGAGCTGGTCTTCGGCAAGGCGACGCTTGAAGAGGTGAGCGTCGTCGATCGTATGACGGGCCTGCGCTTCATTCCGGCCGTGGTGCCGGGCGACATCGTCCACACCAATGAAATCCTCGCGTCCGAGCAGATGTCTGCGGTGCTGGATGCCCTTAAGCGTGAAGTCGACTACATCGTCATCGATTTCCCGCCACTTGCGCCCGTCGTCGACGTCATGGCGTCCACCCACATGGTGGATGGCTATGTGTACGTTCTGGACTGGGGGTCATCCAACCGGGATCTGGTCGCGAACACGCTGCAGAACGCGCCGACGGTCTACGAAAAAGTCCTGGGCTGCCTGCTCAACAAGGCCGACCTGAAGGCTCTTCGCAGCCTCGAGGACTATGGCAGCAAGTATTATTACCACAAGTATTACGCGAGCTATGGCCGCGAGTCCTGACCCCGCCGAACCCGCGCTCGCTGGGGCGGGCGACCGGGCGGGGTCCGATACGGGCGGTGGCCGCGAGGGTCACCCGTCCTCGACCGCTGGGACCGCAGTGACGATGGCTGCCCGACTGGCCGGCATCGTGATGGTCGCGGGTGCTGCGCTCTGGCTATCCGTCTCCGTGGGTGTCAAGCGCATCGACTCAGGGTTGTTTCTGCGACCCGTCGCTTTGCACATGATGGCCGGCGAGCCATACGATCCGGCGCTGATCGAGGCCATGGACGCCGACATGTCCGTGGTGATGTCCGATCCGGTCTGTGATTACCAGGCGCTTCAAGACCTTGCCATCATCCGCGCCGCGCTGGCCGAAACCGCGTTCCAGGGTGATGACGCCGATCTCGCGGACAAAAGGCTGACGGCGACCGAGCAGGCGGCGAAGGCCAGCCTGACCTGCAGCCCGGGATCGCCCCGTGCCTGGACCATTCTGGCCTGGATCGAGCACATCCGGCACGAGGATACGCCTCTGCTGCGGACTTATCTCAGAAAGTCGTTCCAGACGGGCGCTTTCGAGGGCTGGCCCCTCATCCGCCGCATGGAGATCCTGCTCTCGCTGTATCCCAAGCTGGATTCGGCTGAATTGGCCGACCTGAAGCAGTCGGTGAACTGGCTCGCCGTGCGGCAGTGGGGCGAATTCGTCGGCGAGCAGTATATCGCCGCCAAGCCGGAAGCCCGCATCGTGATCCGCGACATCCTGGCCGAGGCGCCGGAGCGGGCCCAGAAGCGGGCCGCCGACGTGATCCGCAACGGGGGCGAGGACATCAGCCTGCCCGCGGTCGAACCCCTGGGGAGCCGGCCGTGGAAGTGACCGACGAGGCAAAGGCGGAGGCATCGCCGGAGGTCCGCGGGCGTCGGCGCCGGGTGCGCAGCCTGCCGGACCGCATTGGATTTTGGGTTTTCCTGGCCATGGTGGTCCTTGCGCCGGTGCCGGACGGATCGGTCGCGCTGCTCTGGGTCCAGGTCTGGACGGCGTTCGCGGCAGTCTCTGTCCTCCTCATCAGCTATCGCGACGTCTCGCGCGGCGCGGCCCTGGTGCTCGGGGGGCTGCTGATCGTTCTTGCGGCCTATGCTCTCGTCGCCTTCCTTCAGTCCATCTCTCCAGGCCCCGCCCCCCTCGCCATCTGGTCGGAAACCGGCAAGATCCTGAGCATGGACATTCCGCCCCTGTCCGGGTCGGTCCGCCATTCGCCGCTCTTCTTTCTCGGCCGGCCTCTCCTGGCGGCTCTGGTGCTGACGGCAGCCGTCGTGATCGGTCCGGATCGCAGGCGAGCCGACCTCGTTCTGCGCGCCATTGTCGGCGCGGCTTGCCTCTACGGCTTCATCGGGCTGGTGGGCTTCGTTTTCGATTCCGACAGTCTGCGGCCGTTCGACCAGAATGGATCGCTGACCACCTTCTTCCTGAACAAGAACACCACTGCGATCTATCTCGGCTCGGCAGCGCTCATCGTGCTGGCCCTTCTGCTGCCGCGAGGTCTCGCAGCGGCGCATGATAACAAGCCGTTGTCGAGCATGTTCAGTGGCGAGGGTGGGCGCAGGCGGATCATCGCTGCGTCGGCCGGCCTGTTCCTGGTCGTGCTTCTGCCCCTGACGCTTTCGCGCGCTGGTGTCGTCCTGACGCTCCTTGCAGCCATCGGCGCTGTTGTCTCGAAGCTTCGCCTGCGCAGGCGCACGTCCATTTTCAAGCTTGCGTTCGGCATTCTCGTCCTCCTGTCCCTCGTCTACGGCCTCTCGGGCGGGGCATGGCGCGAGCGACAGGCGAAGCTCGGGTTTGATATCCTCGGGCGTTACGACGCCTATGAGATGATGCTCGGCGCGATCGCGGAGCGGCCTCTCATCGGGTATGGGCTCGGCAGCTTCGTGGAGAGCTTCCCCCAGTTCCGCACCGAGGACCTCGGGACGTTGGCCGTATTCGACATCGGTCACAGCACGCCTCTTGAGTTGACCTTCGAGGGCGGCGTGCCGCTTGCGCTCGTGGTGTTCGCCTTTGTGGCGCTCTGCGGGGGCCTCATGGTACGGGGCGCGATCCGCAGGCCCGATGATCCCTATATTCTGGCCGGCGTCCTGGTCGGCATAATCGGGGCCGTGCATACGAGCTTCGACTTCCCGTTGCAGATCCCGGGCTTCGTGATCATCTATCTGTCCGTTGTCGGCATTGCTCTCGGCCGGTCCTTCCTCCCGCGAGAAGAGCGCAAGCTGGTCAGAAAGCGGGTGCTTCGGCGCCCGGCGTTGCCGTCTGGGACCGAGACGGCTGAGACCGAGACGGCAGTGGTTCCTGGAACCCCCGCCGCAAGCTCCGCCACATGACGGGGGATTTCGCCCGCCGGCGCTCCGGTGCGACGGGCTGCTGGCCGGTCATGGCATGATCCGGGAGCGCTTCTCAGCCTTGGACCAGACGGGATGAACTGGCCGGCGGCAGGCCTTGCGGCTTTGAGCGTCCTCTGCCTGCTTCTGGCCGGCGGGCTGACGAAAGCCGTGATGGGCGCGCGCTCTTTCTTTCTCGACCGATCCGAGGTCCGGCTCCGCCCCATCGATCCGGAACGCTTCGCCCAGGCCAATCGCGATCTGTCGGAGACGGGCCAAGGTCGCCTCGTCATCTTCGGCGATTCCCGCGCGCACCAGATCACTGTAAGGCCGGCGGTTGCATCGGCTTGGCAGGTGGTCAACCGGGGCGTTTCCGGAGAAACCTCGGTCCAGTCGAGCTACCGCTTCAAGAATGACGTCGTCGACCTGAGACCAAGGGCGGTGCTCATCGTCACCGGCATCAACGACATGGTGGCCGCCGCCAATCTTCCGGACAGCGAGCAGGCGGCCATTTCCAACCTCAAGGCGAACCTATCGCGGTTTGCGCGCGAGGCATCGGCCTCCGGTGCGATCGCCATCGTCTCCACCATCGTCCGTCCGACGACGCCGCGGCTGATCCGGCGGCCGTTCTGGTCGGACCGGGTCTATGGAAACATCGACGAGGTGAACGCCCACATTCGTGGATTGGCGGCCGCCGACATTCTGATCCTGGACGCGGACGCGCTTCTGGTCGGAGACGCTGCGACGCTTCCGCCCCGCTTCGCCACCGACGAAATTCATCTCTCCAAGGCGGCGCATGACATCCTCGAGGTGCGCCTCGATGAAATGCTGCGCTCCCTCCCGCCGGCCGCGCATTGAGGCCGCGGTCGGCCCATCATGCTCAGCGCTCGACGAAAGCCTTCTCGATCACATAGTGGCCGGGTGCCGACTGGCTACCCTCAGTGAAGCCGCGTGATTCCAGAAGTTCCACCACGTCCTTGAGCATCGCCGGGCTGCCGCAGAGCATCAGGCGGTCTTCCTCCGGCGACATCACAGGCATACCGAGGTCGGCGAAGAGCTTGCCGGACGTGATGAGGTCGGTGATGCGGCCCTGATTGCGGAAGGTCTCGCGGGTCACGGTCGGGTAGTAACGCAGCTTCGCCTGAACCTCCTCGCCGAGGATCTCGTCGTTCGGGAGGGTCTTGGTCAGATACTCGTCATAGGCGAGTTCGGCCACCGTGCGCGTGCCGTGGATGAGGATGACCGTCTCGAAGCGGTCATAGGCCTCCGGGTCCTTCACAACCGACAGGAACGGCGCGAGGCCCGTGCCGGTGGAGAGGAGGTAGAGGCGCTTGCCGGGCAACAGACTGTCCTGCACCAGCGTGCCGGTGGGCTTGCGGCCGACGAGGATCTTGTCGCCGACCTTGAGATGCTGGAGGCGCGAGGTGAGGGGCCCGTTCTGCACCTTGATGGAGAAGAACTGCAACTCTTCCTCGTAGTTCGCGCTCGCCATGGAATAGGCGCGCAGCAGCGGCTTGCCGTCCACGAGCAGGCCGATCATCGTGAACTGGCCATTGAGGAAGCGCAGACCGGGATCGCGGGTGCAGGTGAAGGAGAAGAGATTATCGGTCCAGTGGTGGACGCTGGTAACGGTCTCTTCGTTGAAATTGCTCATCTCGAAAGTCCGGTCTCGACAAGGTGCGGCGCGCCGGAATGGCGAAAATCCCGCAAAGCTCAAGGGAAGACGGCCGTCACCCTACAGGATGCGGCCGCGCTTCAAAAGTGCGGCGGGTGTCCGCAGCCGCCCTGTCGGTGTCAGGCGGTGCCGGCGGCCACACGCGCCAGATACTGGCCGTAGCTCGACTTGGCGAGGTCGTGCGCCCGCGCTTCCAACCCCGCGCGGTCGATGAAGCCGGCGCGGTAAGCCACTTCTTCGGGGGAGGAGATGCGCAGGCCCTGCCGTTTTTCCAGAATCTGGACGAACTGGGCGGCTTCCACCAGGGAGTCCGGCGTGCCGGTGTCGAGCCAGGCAAAGCCCCGCCCCATCATGGCCACGCGCAGCTCGCCGAGCTCGAGATAGGCCTTGTTGACGTCGGTGATCTCGATCTCGCCACGCGGGGAGGGGGCGAGGTTGGCAGCGATGTCCACCACCCGGTTGTCGTAGAAATAGAGACCCGTCACCGCGAGGTTCGACTTGGGAGCCTTGGGCTTCTCCTCCAGCGACAGCACGCGGCCGTCCGCGGCCATTTCCGCAACGCCGTAGCGCTCGGGGTCGTGGACCGGATAGCCGAACACGGTGGCGCCGCGCTCCTGCCGCGCCGCATCCGCCAGAAGCTCGGGCAGGCCATGGCCGAAGAAGAGGTTGTCGCCGAGCACCAGCGCCACGCGGTCGTTACCCACGAACTCGCGGCCGACGATGAAGGCGTCGGCGAGGCCGCGGGGCTGCTCCTGCACCGCATAGGTGAGGTTGATGCCAAATTGGCTGCCGTCCTTCAGCAGCGCCTGGAACAGCGCGGAATCGTGCGGCGTCGTGATGATGAGGATGTCCCGGATGCCCGCCATCATCAGCGTGCAGAGGGGATAATAGATCATCGGCTTGTCGTAGACCGGCAGCAGCTGCTTGGAGACGACGAGCGTGATGGGATGAAGCCGGGTGCCGGAACCGCCGGCCAGAATGATACCCTTCACGATGCTTCCTCGGATTGCGGCGCGGGACTTGCGGATGAGGGAGCCGGGGCCATCTCGGGCTTTGAAGCCTCAGGCTCCGGAACCTTGGCGAGAAGCGCCTCCACCACCTCGCGGGCGCGTTGCTCCCACGGGGCGGCACGCACGCCGAAGGTGCGCTCGAACAGGTCGCTGGCCAGTTCCGAATTCTTCGGGCGGCTGGCCGGCGTCGGATAGTCGGCCGTGGTGATGGGCGCGACTTCCGGCTTGCGGCCGGTGTGGGGCTCGGCGGCCGCCACGATGGCGCTGGCGAAGCCATGCCAGGTTGTCACGCCGTGTCCTGCGAAATGGTAGGTGCCCCAGCGCGCGTCGCCTTTCGCCGCTGCGAGGGCTGCAGCCAGTACCGCCTCCGCGAGGTCGCGCGTGGCGGTGGGGCAACCCCGCTGGTCGGCGACGACGCGCAACTGGTCGCGCTCGCCGGCGAGGCGCAGCATGGTCTTCAGAAAGTTGTTGCCGTGGATGCCGTAGACCCACGACGTGCGCACGATCACGTGGCGTTCGTGCGCGGCGCGCACCGCCGCCTCGCCGGCGGCCTTGGTGCGGCCATAGACGCCGAGTGGCGCCACGGGATCCGCCTCCACATAGGCGCCCTGCTTGGTGCCGTCGAACACGTAGTCCGTGGAGACGTGGACGAACGGCGTGCGATAGCGCGCGCAGCGCTCGGCAATGAGGCCGGGCGCGAAGGCGTTGATGCGGGCGGCGAGGTCCGGCTCTTTCTCGGCCTTGTCCACGGCGGTGTACGCGGCTGCATTGATGAGCGCGTCCGGCCGTGCAGCCTCAAGCGCGCGCGCGACCGCGACCGGATCGGAAATGTCGAGGTCGGCATGGCCGAGGGCGACGAGATCGATCCCTCGCTCACCGGCGCGGGCGACGGTTTCGCGTCCGAGCTGCCCCCCGGCACCGAACAGAAGAATGCGCGTCAAGATGCGAGCCCCAGTTTGGCCCCGGCCGCCGGTGCCTTGTCCAGCCCCAGCCGATGGCCTTGGTAGCGCTGGCGCAGCGGCTCCCACCACGGGCGGTTGGCGAGATACCAGCGGATGGTCTTCTCCAGCCCCGTCTCGAACGTCTCGCGCGGCGACCAGTCGAGTTCGGCGTTCAGCTTGGAAAAGTCGATGGCATAGCGCGCATCGTGGCCGGGCCGGTCGGTGACGAAGCGGATCAGCCCCTCGCGCTTGCCTATGGTGGCGTCCGGCACGAGGTCGTCCAGGATGGTGCAGATGGTGCGCACCACGTCGATGTTCCGCCGCTCGCAGGCGCCGCCCACATTGTAGCTTTCACCGGGGCGGCCCTTGGTGGCGATGAGGAACAGCGCCTCCGCGTGGTCCTCCACGAACAGCCAGTCGCGCACGTTTTCGCCGGTGCCGTAGACCGGCAGTTCCGCCCCCTCAAGCGCATTCAGCGTGACGAGGGGGATGAGCTTCTCGGGGAAGTGGTAGGGCCCGTAATTGTTCGAGCAGTTCGACATCACCGCCGGCAGGCCATAGGTGTGGAACCAGGCCCGGACGAGATGGTCGGACGCCGCCTTGGAGGCAGAGTAGGGCGAATTGGGCTGATAGGGGGTGTCTTCCCGGAACAGCCCCTCGGCACCGAGGCTGCCGAACACCTCGTCGGTGGAGATGTGGTGGAAGCGGAAGGCTTCCTTCTGCGGTCCCGGCAGCGTTCGCCAGTAGCGCAGGGCCTCCTGCAGCATGGTGTAGGTGCCCACCACATTGGTGGAGATGAAATCCCCCGGGCCGTCGATGGAGCGGTCCACGTGGGACTCGGCGGCGAGGTGCATCACGAGGTCGGGCTTGAAGCCTTCCAGCGCGGCACGAACGGCGGAGGCGTCGCAGATGTCGGCCTGCACGAAGGTGTAGCGGGGATTGTCGACCACCGTCGCGAGCGAGGCGAGGTTGCCGGCGTAGGTCAGCTTGTCGAAGTTCAGGACGTCGTGCCCGAGCCCCACGAGGTGCCGCACCACCGCAGAGCCGATGAAGCCCGCGCCACCCGTCACCAGCACCCGCATGAAGCTACCTTTCGTTCGCCGCCGTCCCCTGATAGGCGAACGGGCTGTCGAAATCCTTGAGGCGGGGCAAGATGCGATCCTTGTCCGAGAGGATCTTCTCGCCTTCGCCCAGGGTCCAGTCGATGGCGAGGTCGGGATCGTCCCAGATGATCCCGCGTTCGCTCGCCCGGTCATAGACCGCGTCCACCTTATAGGCGACGCGCGTGTCCGGCGCGAGGGTGCAAAAACCGTGGGCGAAACCCTGGGGTATGTAAAGCTGCTCCCCGCCCTCGGCGGTCAGGCGCGCGCCAGCCCAGCGGCCGTAGGTGGGAGAGCCCTTCCGCACATCCACCGCCACGTCGAAGATGGCGCCGGAAAGCACCCGCACCAGCTTCGCCTGGGCGAAGGGCGGTGCCTGCATGTGCAGCCCGCGCACGGTACCGACCTGCGCCGACAGCGACTCGTTGTCCTGCACGAAATCCGCGCCGATCCCGTTCGCCGCATATACGGGCTTCACATAGGTCTCGCAGAAATAGCCCCGCGCATCGCCGAAGCGGCGCGGCTGGACGAGGATGACGTCGGGCAGGCCAAGCGGGAGGAATGCCGTCATGAGCGTACCCACATTTCCTAGAGCCGGGTGAATCAATCTCGCCTTGCGGCACAGCTGGATGGGCGGGTGCTCTAGCACACGGGCCGAAGCGTGAGAACACAAGGCCACAGCCTATTCCGCAGGCCAGCCGGGCACGAGCAGGTACAATTTGTCGCTGCAGTGCGGTAAGGCAGAAATGGCGACGTCGGGATCGGCGCGTCAAGATCAGCCGCTGCGGACACTGGGGAGTCGCGATGATGCTCGAGGCCGAGGCTCGCTGGGCGCGTGAATGGCTGTTCGATGCCGCGCTGCCGCTCTGGTGGCAGGCGGGGGCAGACCCTTCCGGCGGCTTCTACGAGAAGATCGCGCTTGATGGAGCGCCGGTGATCGCGCCGCGCCGGCTGCGCGTTCAGACGCGGCAGACCTACGCCTTCATCGAGGGCGGGCGCCTCGGCTGGCAGGGCCCGTGGCGGGAGGCGGCCGCCCACGGCCTCTCCTTCTTCATGGACCGTTTTCGTCGGCCCGACGGGCTGTATCGCAGCTTGGTGGCACCGGACGGGGCGCCGCTGGACGAGACCGCGGACCTTTACGATCAGGCCTTCGTGCTGTTCGCGCTCGCCCAGGCCCATGCGGCCGGAATTGGCGATATGGACCTGCTCGCCGCCGCCCGCGCCCTCCAGGCCGAGCTGTCGGCGCAGCGCCAACATCCGGTGATCGGCTTCGAGGAAGCGAACCCCCGCATTCTGCCGCTGCGTTCCAATCCGCACATGCACCTTCTGGAGGCGCAACTCGCCTGGGTGGCCGAGGGCATCCGCGAGCCATTCGAGGGCGTGGCGCGCGCAATCGTCGAGCTTGGTGCGACGCGCCTCCTCGATCCCGAGACCGGTGCCGTTGGCGAGTATTACGATGGCGACTGGCACTTTGCGGAAGGCGCTGCCGGTGCCGTGCGGGAGCCGGGGCATCAGTTCGAGTGGGCCTATCTATTCCGCCATGCCGGCGACGTGCTGGGCGTCGAACACCGTGCCGCGGCAGATCGGCTCTACGCCTTCGGGACCCGCTTCGGCATCGCCCCGGACCGACGCGCGGCGATCTTCGCCGTGGATGCGGCTGGCGTGCCGACCGACCCGCGCGCCCGCCTGTGGGCTCAGACCGAGCGCCTGCGCACCGCGCTGGTGTTTGCCGGGCCAACGCCCGACGGCGAGGTGCGGGAGGCCTTCGTATCCGATGCCCGCGAGGCGTTCGAGGTTCTGAAAGTCTATCTGGACGTGCCGGTCGCCGGCCTGTGGCGCGACCAATGGCTTGCCGATGGCGCCTTCGTGGAAGAGCCGTCGCCAGCGTCCTCCTTCTATCACATCCTGTCGGCCTTCGCGGTGCTGCTGAAGGCCGGCGGCCTCGCCTGAGGGGCTCAGGCGCGCTGGTAGATGTCCTCGAAGCGGGTGATGTCGTCCTCGCCGAGGTAGGAGCCGGTCTGCACCTCGATGATTTCGAGGGGTATCTTGCCCGGGTTCTTGAGCCGATGGACCGTGCCGATGGGCAGGTAGGTGGATTCGTTCTCGTGCACGATGAAGGTGCGATCCTCCACGGTCACCTCGGCCGTCCCGTGCACCACGATCCAATGCTCGGACCTGTGATAGTGCTTCTGGAGCGAGAGCACGCCGCCGGGTTCGACCACGATCTTCTTCACCTGGAACCGCGCACCTTCGCACACGCTTTCGAGCGTACCCCAAGGCCGGTGGACGGTGAGATGCTCGTCCACCACGCGCGGGTTCCGCGCCTTGAGCATGGTGACGAGGTGCTTCACGTCTTGGCTGCGGTTCGCGGGCATGACGAGCACCGCGTCGTAGGTGGCGATGACCGATAGACCTTCGATGCCGATGGCCGTCACCAGCGGCCCATCCGAGCGGACGTAGGATTCGGAGCTGTCCAGCAACTGCACGAGGCCGACCGTCACGTTGCCGGTCTCGTCCTTGGTGCCGATCTCGTGGAGTGCGTCCCAGGCGCCGACGTCGGACCAGCCGAAGCTGCCGCGCACCACAGCCGCGAGACGCGTGCGCTCCATCACCGCGAAATCTATAGACTTGGCCGGCGACGATTTGAACGCCGCCGGATCGAGCCTGAGGAAGCCGACGATATCCATCTTCGCCTTGGCGACGGAGGCCGTCACCGCTGCGGCGATGGCCGGCTCGTAATGCTCGGCCTCCGCCAAAAGCAGGCCCGCGGGAAACAGGAAGTTGCCGGAGTTCCAGAGGTAGCCGGCCTGCACATAGTGCTCGGCCGTCGCGCGGTCCGGCTTCTCGACGAACGAGTCGACCTCGTAGGCGCCGAGCGGGTCGAGCTCCGTGCCCAACCGGATGTAGCCGTAGCTGGTGCGGGGCTCGGTGGGCGAGATGCCGAACGTCACGATGCGTCCGGGGCGGGCGATCTTCGCCCCGAGCTCCACGGCCTCGCGAAAGGCGGCCGTGTCCTGCACCACATGATCCGAAGCGAGCGCAAGCACCAGGGTCTCTGGACCATAGGTGTCCGCCACATGGCGGGCCGCAGCAAGAAGGGCGGGCGCGCTGTCGCGCCGGGCAGGCTCGAGCATGACGGTGGCGTCGATGCCGATCTCGCGGGCCTGACGCTGCGCGAAGAAGCGGAACTCCTCGTTGGCCACCACCACCGGTGGGCCGAACACGTCGTCCGGCGCACAGCGCAGCAGCGTGTCCTGAAAGAGCGTGTGGTCGGAGGCGAGGGGCAGGAACTGCTTGGGCAGGCTGTTGCGCGACAGCGGCCAGAGGCGTGTTCCCGATCCTCCTGCCAGGACGACCGGGATGATCTTCCCGGCGGCAGCATGGGGGGACTCGGGCTGTGCTTGGCTTGTCATGGCAGGCGCCTAGCTTGAATCGAGGCAGTCTACAGCAATGCCGCCGCCCTGGGCACACGCCGTGCGTCGGGGCGGCAATGCCGGTCAGGCGCTGGCGAGGCTGCCGCGGCCGACGCTGGAATAGCGGAAGCCGAGTCCTTCCATCTCCTCGGGGCGATAGATGTTGCGCAGGTCCACCACCACCGGCTGCGCCATCATGCCGTGGATCCGCTTCAGGTCCAGCGCGCGGAAGGCATCCCATTCGGTGACGATCACCAGAGCGTCGGCACCGTCTGCAGCGAGGTAGGGGCTGTCGACGTAAGTCACCTTGTCAAGCACCAGCTTGGCCTGCTCGATGCCCTCGGGATCATGCGCCTTGATGATGGCGCCGCCGTCCTGGAGGGCGGTGATGATGGCGATCGACGGAGCATCGCGCATGTCGTCGGTGTTGGGCTTGAAGGTGAGGCCCAGCACGCCCACGGTCTTCCCGCGCACCGAGCCGCCCAGCGCCTCGGTGACCTTGCGGGCCATGGCACGCTTGCGCTGGTCGTTTACCGCCACCACGGTCTCAACGATGCGGACGGGTGCGCCATAGTCCTGCGCCGTCTTCATGAGGGCGAGGGTGTCCTTCGGGAAGCACGAGCCGCCATAGCCGGGTCCCGCATGCAGGAACTTGGAGCCGATGCGGTTGTCGAGGCCGATGCCGCGGGCCACGTCCTGCACATTGCCGCCGACCTGCTCGCACAGATCGGCGATCTCGTTGATGAAGGTGATCTTGGTGGCGAGGAAGGCGTTGGCCGCATACTTGGTCAACTCGGCCGTGCGGCGCGAGGTGAAGAGCAGCGGCGACTGGTTGAGGAACAGCGGGCGATAAAGTTCCGTCATCACCTGCCGGGCGCGCTCATCCTCGGTGCCCACCACGATGCGATCGGGGCGCTTGAAATCGGTGATGGCCGCGCCTTCGCGCAGGAACTCGGGATTTGAGACGACCGCGAACTCCGCCTCCGGGCGCGTCTCGCGGATGATGCGCTCCACCTCGTCGCCGGTGCCCACCGGAACCGTCGATTTGGTCACGACGACAGTATAGCGGCTGATGGCGCCGGCGATGTCGCGCGCGGCCTGATAGACATAGGAAAGATCGGCATGGCCGTCGCCGCGGCGCGACGGCGTGCCGACCGCGATGAAGACGGCGTCGGCGTCCTTCACCCCTTCGGCGAGGCTGGTGGTGAAATAGAGACGCTCCGCCTTCACGTTGTTCGCGACAAGCGCGGCGAGCCCGGGCTCATAGATGGGAATTTCGCCCTGCTTGAGGGCTTCGATCTTGCCGGCGTGCGTGTCAACGCAGGTGACGATATGCCCGAAGTCCGCGAAGCAGGCTCCGGAAACCAAGCCGACGTAGCCCGCGCCAATCATCGCAACGCGCATGATCCCCACTTCCCCAAGCTGCGCGACCACACAGGGTCTGCTTCGTGCTAATTACGTGTATCGATACGGAATCTCAATGACGTTTTGCAGTACACGCTTAGGATTGCGCTCTGCACAAATTTGCGGCGTTATCCAGTGCTGCGCTGCGGCGTAAGTCGGCATTTTTCCCCGATTCACCGCTCTTCCAAAGCCGGGGTTGCAGTCAGGCGCCCGTACGCCAGATGCACATCTGCTGACCCGCTGACCAAGGATCGGGCATTGTGCAGTCGCCGGTCATTCAGATTTTATAATTGCGCGACAAAAGGTTCGCGGGAGTCCATCGTGACGGCGCGCGCGCCCGTTGGCGCGTGCCTGGGGATCCGGTCGCGCAGTTGCCTGGAGGCGCGGGGAGCGGGAAGGGGTGTTCGCAAGCGCAAAATCGCCGTTCCGATTTTCCGTCAATGGGCTGTCAAATGAGGGAGGTGGCATCTGCGCTGCTGATTGGTTCTCGATAGTGCCTTGAGAATATCGGTGGCTCATCCTGCCTACCTATGGGTGTGCTACTGGCTGCCAATCTGTCGCAGGGGGATTTTTCTACTTTCCCGCTAGGGTCTTGAACCTGGTCTTCTTTGCTTTTTGCGAAATTTGCGTCAGTCAGTGCTCGCGGGCGTCTCGCGGCACAGCGCGTTCGCTTCGGCGGGCGGCACGGCAGTGGGTCGAGGCGGTGGTGCGGTGCGCAATGAAAGTGTATCGGGGGCGGGCGATGGTGTCACGGGTCTGCCTCAATTTATTGAATTTGCTGGATATTTAATCTGTGCCCAATTTTCTGCATTGCAAAATAAATGCGCATCGCCTATGGAAATCTACGTAATTCGTCGTCTTGTCGGCATGGCCCGAATGCTAAGCGTGCGGGGCGCCCAGAGGGTCTGTCTTATGTTGGCGGGTCAGGTTGGGCGTGTGCCGACAAAGCGCCGGGGGCGGGCGTATCGGTTCAGGGTGGCGGGGGTCTCGTTGCGGGAGGCTCCTTCGTCCGGCATCGAGCGATGTCTCGCTTAGCGAATTGGTCAAGCGCGTGGGCGAGATAGATTCACGGCAATGACGCTTCCCTCCTCCCTCATGTCCACCGGGTCGCGCTGGCATGTGATCTATACGCTCCCGCGCATGGAAGCGGTGGCGCAGGGGCAGCTTGATCGTCAGGGCTTCGAGGTGTTCTTCCCCCGGATCTGGGAGACGCGGCGGCACGCTCGCAAGACCGAGACTGTCCGAGCCTTTATGTTTCCCCGCTATGGCTTTGCCTTCTTCGATCCTGAGCGTGATCGCTGGCGCTCCATCAACGGCACCATCGGTGTCTCGGGCCTCGTGATGGCCCGCGAGCGTCCGCAGCCGGTCCCTCAGGGCGTTGTGGAAGCCATGGTGGAGGCGACCGCCGCCGATGGCATCACCGTGGTCGACTACGACCTGAAGCAGGGCGATCCGGTGCGCCTGATCTCGGGTCCGTTTTCGGGCGGCCTTGGCATTCTCGAAAGACTGGATGGACGGGGGCGCGTCGCGTTACTCCTGTCGGTGATGAATGGTAGCGTACGATTGAGTATTGACCGAGAAATGCTCGTCCCGGCGGGTTGAGTATACTCGGACTTGCGCACGTATAACGGGTGGCGTGCGGATTGAAGTCGGGCGGGACGACGCTGTCGTTTCACCCGCAGTGCGGTAGCATGCCGGATTTGCTCGGTGTGCGTTCCTGTCGGCGGCCTGGTGCGCGTGAGCAGGGACCCGTGCGGAAGGTTCTGGGATGACCACCGGCCTCGCTGGGACGGTCATGAGTTGGGGGCACTTTGGGGGCCGGGCCGCTGCCGAGCCTTCAGCACACAGTGAGGCGATAAATGTCCGTGAAGGTTCCGTCCAATGGCAAGGTGGCTCTTCTCACCGGCGTGACCGGTCAAGATGGCGCCTACCTGGCAGAGTTGCTGCTCGAGAAGGGATACACCGTCCACGGCATCAAGCGCCGCTCGTCGTCCTTCAACACGGGGCGTATCGAGCACATCTACCAGGATCCGCACGAGTCCGACCCGCGGTTCGTCCTGCACTATGGTGACATGACGGATTCCACCAATCTGATCCGGGTCGTACAGCAGTGCCAGCCGGACGAGATCTACAACCTCGCCGCGCAGAGCCATGTTCAGGTGTCGTTCGAGACGCCGGAATACACCGCGAATGCCGACGCTATCGGCGCCTTGCGCCTGCTGGAGGCCATCCGCATCCTGGGGCTGGAGAAGAAGACGCGCTTCTATCAGGCCTCCACGTCCGAGCTGTACGGGCTCGTGCAGGAAGTGCCCCAGTCCGAGACCACGCCCTTCTATCCCCGCAGCCCCTATGCGGCCGCCAAGCTCTACGCCTACTGGATCGTGGTGAACTACCGCGAGGCCTATGGCATTCATGCCTCGAACGGCATCCTGTTCAACCACGAGAGCCCGCTGCGCGGCGAGACCTTCGTGACCCGCAAGATCACCCGCGCCGTCGCCGCCATCCGGCACGGCAAGCAGCAGAAGCTCTATCTCGGCAATCTCGATGCCAAGCGCGACTGGGGGCATGCGCGCGAGTATGTGCGCGGCATGTGGCTGATCCTGCAGCAGGACGCCGCGGACGACTACGTGCTGGCCACCGGCGAGACCACCGAGGTGCGCCAGTTCGTGCAGTGGGCCTTCGAGGACGTGGGCATCGCGCTGGAATGGCGCGGCAGCGGCGTGGACGAGAAGGGCTATGACACCCAGTCGGGCCGGTGCCTCGTCGAGGTCGATCCGCGCTACTTCCGCCCGACCGAGGTCGACCTCCTCATCGGCAACCCCAAGAAGGCCCACGAGAAGCTCGGCTGGACCCACGAGACGTCGGTGCGCGAGCTCTGCCGCGAGATGGTCGCCGAAGACCTCAAGGTGATGCAGACCTCGACCGTCATGAAGGAAGCCTGAGATGGGATTCTACGCGCTCGAGGGCAAGAAAGTCTGGGTCGCCGGCCATCGCGGCATGGTGGGCTCGGCCATTGTGCGGCGCCTGGCGCGTGAGGGATGCGAGGTCGTCACGGCCTCGCGCGCGGAGGTGGACCTGAAGGAACAGTCCGCCGTCCGCGCTTTCGTGGAGGGGACCCGTCCGGACGCGGTGTTCCTCGCCGCGGCCAAGGTCGGCGGCATTCTCGCCAACGACACCTATCCGGCCGATTTCCTTTACGACAACCTGATGATCGAGGCGAACATCATCGAGGCGTCCCATCGCTTCGGTGTGGAGAAGCTGCTGTTTCTCGGCTCATCGTGCATCTACCCCAAGATGGCGCCGCAGCCCATCACCGAGGACTCCCTGCTGACGGGACCGCTGGAGCCCACCAACGAGTGGTATGCGGTCGCCAAGATCGCGGGCATCAAGCTGGCGCAGGCCTACCGGCGCCAGCATGGCAGCGACTTCATCTCGGCCATGCCGACCAACCTCTACGGGCCGGGCGACAATTTCGACCTCAATTCCAGCCACGTGATGCCGGCGCTCATCCGCAAGGCGCATGAGGCGAAACTGCGCGGCGACAAGGAAATCGTCATGTGGGGCACCGGCACGCCCCGCCGCGAGTTCCTGCATGTGGACGATTGCGCCGACGCCTGCGTGCTGTTGATGAAGGTCTATTCGGGCGACACCCACGTCAACGTGGGCTCGGGCGACGACGTGACCATCCTGGAGCTGACCCGCACGGTCTGCGACGTGGTGGGCTTTACCGGCGAGATCGTGCACGACCTCTCCAAGCCCGATGGCACGCCGCGCAAGCTGATGAGCGCCGACCGCCTGCGTGCGCTCGGCTGGACGCCGTCCATCCCGCTTCGCGACGGCATCGCGACGAGCTACCGCTGGTTCCTTGAGAACCAGGGCGCTCTCCGGGCCGCGAGCTGAAGCGGCGGGCACGGGTCACGGACGGAATATCATGGGCAAGCTTCTCGTCTCCGCCATGAACCATGCGCCGGAGCTTACCGGCTGCGGCAAATACACCGGAGAGCTGGTGGCGCTCATGGTTGGCCGCGGCCATGAGGTGGAGGTGGTCACCGCGCCGCCCCATTACCCCGGCTGGACGGTGAAGGCCCCCTACCGCAACCGCTACTCCACCGAGGAGCGGGACGGCGCACGGCTCTATCGCTGTCCCGTCCTGGTCAGGTCCGCGATGGGCGGCATCTGGCGTCTGATCGCGCCCATGTCGTTCGCCGCCTCCTCGGCCCCCGTGACGCTGTGGCGGGCGCTGCGCCGGCGCCCGGACACGGTGCTGTCCATCGAACCGACGCTTTTTGCGGCGCCGTTCGTGCTCCTCTCGGCCTGGCTGACCGGCGCGCGCACTGTGCTGCATGTGCAGGATCTGGAAGTGGATGCGGCCTTCGCAGTGGGGCATCTCGGCGGGGCAGGGGGGCTGAAGCGGCTCGCGGCAGCGTTCGAGCGTTTCTGCCTGTCGCGCTTCGACACCATCGTCACCATCTCGCAGCGCATGGCGGAGCGGATCGCCGAGAAGGGCATTCCCGAGCAGCGCATCGCCCTGGTGCGCAACTGGGTCGATCTCGGCCATGTTCGCCCCCTTCCGACGGCCTATGCCTATCGCGAGGAGCTTGGCCTGCCGCGCGATGCCTTCGTGGCGCTCTATTCCGGTAACATCGGGCCCAAGCAGGGGCTCGACGTGGTTGTCGAGGCGGCACGGCAGCTGGCGGACCGCTCCGACATCGTCTTCGCCATCGCCGGGGAGGGGCCCTCGCTGACGGACCTCCAGCGGCAGGCGGCCGGCCTTCCCAACGTGCATTTCCTGCCGTTCCAGCCCTATGCCCGCCTGCCCGAGTTCCTCAGCCTGTGCGACCTGCACCTCCTGCCGCAGCAGGCGAGCGCGGCGGATCTGGTGCTGCCGTCGAAGCTCGGCGGCATGCTTGCGAGCGGACGGCCGATCCTGGTCACGGCGGAGCTGGGAACCGAACTTGCCGACTTCCTCGTCGGCGCCGCGACCCTCGTGACGCCGGGGGATCCATCTGCCATGGCGGAGGCCATCCGCCGCCATGCGGGGGGCGGTGTGCCCGATGCGGGGGCAACGCTCGCGCATCTCGCCACGACATTGTCCGAAAAAAGTGCCATGGATCACTTCGAACAACTGCTTGCGCTGAAAAATGGAGATGATCTGCAGTCGAGGGCAGCCGTCAGATAGCCGCACTTAACGCTGGTGGTTTCGGTGGATGAGAAGAGGGTAGGCAAACGATGGCTATGAGTTCTCTACAGGACGTTGGGCGGATCACGCGCGAGCCGCGTGTCGCGGCGCGGCGTGATGTGAGCATGACCGGTCCGTTCGTCCTGCCGTCTTTTTTCATCATGATCATGCAACTGTCGGTGCCCGACTCTAATGTCGTGTTTGCACTGTCGATTTTTTTCTATGTATTTTATGCATTTTATCTTTTGTATGTAATTGGTGAGTTGAGAAATCCGATTGGCCTCGGATTAATCGTAATGCTTATGTATTCGTATTTGCCATTTCTTCAGGGCGCGGATACTTACGGGCGAGCGGCTCGTTTTAATTTTGAGGGTGGGTATTATATATTTTCTGTTGCGTTATTTTCATTTGTATTTTGGGTTTATTTTTCCGGATTAATACTAAAAATTCCAGCGCAAGAGAGTGTTAAGGCTGAGCCAGATCCTAGTTTTATGGACCTTGCCGCATTTTGCGCTGCAGCGATTGGGTCGACGCTTGGTCTTTTGTATGTCGTGCGTTTTGGTATCGTAAGTTCTGGTGATGTTGCATATAGCGACTCGTTTGCGCAACGTCTGGAGGGGGGATCCGGGGTCCTGTTCTTGGCAGGGCCTTTCGGCATGGTTGGTGCTGCGATTGTCTTTACGCGGTCCAAGCTGAGGCCAGTTGACTGGCTGATCGCGCTCCTTCCGTTCGTAATCATGTACGTTGCAACGGCGCAGAGAAAATTCATCATAATCCCGCTTGTGCTTTTTCTGGCGGCGCGCCTGCGCATTAGATCAATGGTCGGTGTTTCTATTATATTATCGGCCTTGGTCTGCGGGGCCTTGCTGTTTGCCTATCTTGGTTTCCTGCGCGTGCGTGGCATCGGAGTGGATGAATTTTTGTCTCCCGACCGATTTGCGGAATTTTGGGATTCGATAGGCGACTTTATTTCGGGCGAAACCCCGGTGTTGTTCGGGACGGCTTCAGCCGCCTATGAGGGCTTTATCGAGCCGTTGCCGTATTTCGGTGATTATCTGCTCTCATGGCAAATGTCTTTGCCACAATTTATTGTTCCGGGGGGGTTCGAGTCCGTCAATACACGTTTTTCTTTTGCGCTGACCCCTTTGATCGCCCAATTGGGTGGGGGGTGGGGGTTTTCCTATTTTGGAGAGGCTTATCTCGTCGGTGGATTTATCGGTGTTTTCGTAATGACAATGGTTGTGGTGTTAATATTTAGATTTATTTATATTATGGCGGACAAGAACGGCCGAAGAGGTTTCTTCGGATTGATGCTCGTTTGCGGTTCCTATCATGTTCTCTGGTTTCAAAGGAATGCTTTTAGCTATTTCCTGAAGGAGTATATCGTCTACCAAGGGGCAATAATATTGCTTGTCCTTTGGGTGGCTCGCGTCATCTGGTTGAAGAGCTGGTCCGTTCAACGCTGAAGGTCTCCCGAGACGGTGCGCGGACTGCGTGGAGCTGCTTTTGATGCCGGTCTTCGATCGACGAACGGTTCTGGGGATGCTGGGCCTTGCAACTGGGCTCCGGCCGTGCAGAGCCGCGTGGTCCGGGACATCGGATGAGCCTAACCCGTTGGTGTTTGTCCATTACATGCATTGCTACGTCGCCGGCAGCTTTACCGAGGCCACCCCTCAGGTGGCTCAGTATGATGCCTTTTACGGACGGGGGATGCCGGCGCCCCTCACCGTCGAAAGCCAATGGTTTTCTCGCGATGACATGCAAGCTGGCACCGGCGGGATCGAGGCGACGCGCCGCGAGTTCGATCTCATGGCACGCAACGGTATCAATGCTGCCGGACTGCTGATTGGTCCGGGTCACCTGCCGCACAGCCAATTTGCGCAGCCACTGCGCATGGTGCTGGCGGCAGCCAGTGCTTCTCGGGTGAAGGTGATCCCCGAGCTGTGGTTTGATGCGGACAAAGTGGATGCCGCGGCTTACGGCCGAACGGTCGCAGACACCCTCAAGGTGTTTCCCGACGCCTTGCAACGATACCAAGGCAAACCCGTCTTCCTGGTGAGCCACCAGTTGCCGAACGTGGACCGAAACTTGTGGCCGTCCCGAGCGAGCGCGTTGTTGAACGATCTGTTCGCCGAGTGGGGCGGCCGCGAAGGTGTGTTTCTCATCGTCAACACGGGCGGTGGTACGAAGCGCATCGACGGCTTCTCGCGCTTCGCCGATGCGCTCGGGTGCTGGGTGCCTGCCGATGATTGGTCGGGTCGCTCGACGCGCATCTTCATGAATCTCGCCGAGTCGGGGCAAATGAAGGCCGTCTTTCCCCTGGCCTTTGGGTTTTACCAGCGCCGGGCAGGTCTGCCGCCCTGGGAGTATGCCAACGCTTTCGGGGCGGCGCGCTTTATTGATGCCTGGAACGAGGCGATCATACGCAAGCCGCCCTTCATCGAAATTCAGACTTGGAACGATTTTTCCGAGGACAGCGCCGTTGTACCCACCAACAGTCACGGCACGGCTTTCCTCGACCTAACCAAATACTTCGTCGGCCGGCTGAGGGGGGCGGGGGAGCTGTCGTTCGGAGCCGAGACGGCGATGATCTTTCACCCGAGGCAGACGACCAGGGCGCGCCTCGATGATCCAGCCGCGACGGTGAAGCAGTACAAATGGCGTAATATCGTCCCGACCGTCGATTATGTGGATGTCGTCACGCTACTGACTGCGCCGGCACAGGTGAGGCTCTCAATCGGCACGGCGTGCTTCACTCTGGACGTGGGAGCGGGCCTCAGCGAATGGATCATCGTCGCCGAGCCCCCCACCGTCCGGCCGAAGAGTGACGAGGTGGCGGCACAGCCGGGTAGCTTCCCTGTCTCCGGAGGGTTCCGCACGGTGACGCGCGTCGGGAAGATCGAAGCGGCGACGCCGCGGGTTGAGATTTTTCGGGACGGGCGTTCCATCGTGGAGGTGACGAGCCGAAGTGGCATCCAGGATCATGGACCCTATCAAGATTTTACCATGATCGCCACAAAAGGCGAGGCGCGTCTGGCGCGCCAGCCTTAGAGGGGAGAGGGATATTTAACCGGTGTCTAGAATTTCTGGAGCCGGAGCGACCAACTTGAACTCTAGCTCATCGTTGACCGGGAGGTAGCGGTGCGCGTTATTGGACCGGCTACGCTAAGGGGGCGTCTCGTGCTCCACGCTTCTTGTTTCTGCAGGATCGGGATCTGTCATGTCCATTATTGATTCTTTCCCGCGCGTGCGTGTCCTGTGCCTCGGCGATGTGATGCTAGACCGCTTCGTGACGGGATCGGCCCGGCGCATTTCGCCGGAAAGCCCAGTCCCGGTCCTCTCCGTAACCGGCTCGACCACCATTGCGGGCGGCTCCGCCAACGTGGCGCGCAACATTGCCTCCCTCGGTGGGCAGTGCACGCTCATCGGCGTCACGGGCGCGGATGCGGGCGGTGCCGAACTGCGGCGCATCGTCGATGAAACCCCCGGCGTCGTGTCCATGTTCCTGGCCGCGCCGTCCCGCCCCACGACGGAAAAGGTGCGCTTCGTCGCCCAGGGCCAGCACATGCTGCGCTCGGACAGCGAGGACAGCTCACCGGTCGCGGAGGAGATCGAGGACGCGATCATCGAGCAGGTGGTGGCCGCTCTACCGAAGCACGACGTGCTTGTCCTGTCGGACTATGCGAAGGGGGTTCTGACCCCCCGCGTGATCCGGCGCGCCGTGGAACTCGCCACCCGTCGGGGCGCGCCCATCATCGTTGATCCGAAGACGTCGAACCTCGCGCGCTACGATGGCGCGACGCTGGTCACGCCGAACCTGCACGAAGTCTGGATGGCCACCGGCATCCAGGGCGACGATGATGCCTCCGCCGTCGCCGCGGGCCGCAAGGTGCTGGCCGATACCAACATCGGCGCCGTGCTCGTCACGCGCTCGGAGAAGGGCATGACCCTCGTCCAGAGGGCGGGAGAACCGGTGCATATCCCGACGGCGGCCCGCGAAGTGGCCGACGTGGTCGGCGCCGGCGATACGGTGATCGCGGCCCTGTCCCTGGTCATCGGTGCCGGCGGCGCGCTCGAGGAGGCGGCCTTCATCGCCAATGCGGCGGCGGGCGTCGTAGTGGGCAAGCGCGGCACCGCCACGGTTTCGCGCGCCGAACTGATCGGCGAGCTCGACCGGCAAAGCCCGCCTGAGGGCCCGCCCTCCACGGCCAAGGTGGTCTCCCGCACGGATGCCGCCGCGCAGGTTGCGGCCTGGCAGCGCCATGGGCTCGCGGTTGGCTTCACCAACGGCTGCTTCGATGTGCTGCATGTGGGCCATGTGGGCATCCTCGAATTCTCGCGGGCCCATTGCGATCGCCTCGTCGTGGCGGTGAATGCCGATTCCTCGGTCAAGCGCCTCAAGGGGCCCTCGCGTCCGGTGAATAACGAGGCCGACCGCGCGCAGGTGATCGCGGCGCTCGGGGCGGTCGATCTGGTTGTGGTGTTCGACGAGGACACCCCGAAGGAGCTGATCGAGCAGCTCCAGCCCGACGTGCTGGTGAAGGGCGCCGATTATCAGGTCTCTGAAATCGTGGGTGCCGACACCGTGCTGGCACGCGGCGGACAGGTGCTGCGCTTCGAACTGGTGCCCGGGCGGAGCACAACGAACACCATCCGCCGCATGACAGAGGGCACAGGGGCCAACACGACAGCCCCGGCCGTCTGAGAAAGGCGCTGCACCGCCGCCCCGTCCCGATCCCGTCCACCCTGCGTCCCGCCCACCCTCGTCCCTTGCGCCCTGGGGCCTTTTGGACGCTGGCTTTGGACGCGCTCTGCCCCGCCTGGACCCTTTTCAGATGAAACGTCTTCTCATCTATCGCCTGGGTAGCCTGGGCGACACCATCATCGCCGTGCCGTTCTTCCGGCGCATCGCGGAACTTTATCCGGACCACCAGCGCATCGTGCTCACCAACATCCCCATCTCTTCAAAGGCGGCGCCGTTGATCACGGTGCTCGGCACGTCGCTGGTTCACGGGGCGATTTCCTATCCCGTCGGCACGCGCAGCCCCGCCGCGCTATGGGATCTGCGGCGCCGGCTGACGGCGCTTGAAACGGACACCATGGTCTATCTGATGCCCTCCCGCGGTCTTGCCGGGGTGTATCGGGACGTCGCCTATTTCAAGCTTTGCGGCTTCAGCAACCTGCTCGGCGTGCCGTGGACGCGGGATCTCGACACCTGCCGCATCGCGCCCGGCTCGGGCGAGGAGGAGCCGGAATGCGAACGTCTGGCGCGTGCGCTCAGCTGCCTCGGCCCCATCGACCTGCACGATCAGGCCAATTGGGATCTCTCGCTCGACGCTGGGGAGATTGCGGCCGGCCGTCAGGCCGTGACCGGGCTCGGCGGCGCTCCGGTGATCGCAATCAACATGGGCGGCAAAGCGGCGCAGAAGGACTGGGGCATCGATAACTGGCGCGCCCTTCTGGCGGCGATCGGCAGGAGCCGTCCGGACCATGGCCTGCTCGTGGTCGGGGCGCGCGAGGATGCAGAGCGGGTGACAGCGGTGCGCGATGCGTGGCCTGGTCCAGTGTCCGACCAATGCGGCACGCTCTCACCGCGGGAATCGGCGGCGGCCATCCAAGGTTCGCGGGTTTTCATCGGGCATGATTCGGGCCCGCTGCACCTCGCCTCGGCAGTGCGTGTGCCGTGCGTGAGCCTGTTCGGAGACTTCAACCGGCCGCGAAAGTGGCATCCCTATGTGGGGAATAACCGCACATTGCATGACATGCGCGGCGTCCGCGCCATCGCCGTGGAGCAGGTCGTGTCCGCTGTTTCCGAACTGCTCGGCTGACGGAAGGATCGCGCGCCGTGACCGGGACGATCATCCTGCAACCGCCGACCGGCAGCGAAGGTGCATGCTGACATGAGCCGCCTTCTCGCCTTCCGCAGGGTGGGCTTCACCTTCACCGCGCAGATCTATAACCAGATCGTCATCGTCGCGGTGCAATTGCTGCAGGTGCCGTTCCTGCTCTCCGCCTGGGGGGCGGATCGCTACGGCGGGTGGCTCGTGCTCTATGCGGTGCCAAGCTATCTCACCCTGAGCGACTTCGGCTTCACCCTTGTGGCGAAGAACAGCATGGTGATGCACGCTGCCTCCTCCGATCACGCCGGGGTCTTGCGGGTCTATCACAGCGTCTTCGCCCTGCTGCTGGTGGCTGCGGCGGTTATCATCGCCGCCTGCGGCCTCGGCATCGAGGCCGTCACGCTGACGCAGGCGTTCGCTCTTGGTCCGTTGACCGAGACCGCTGCCAAGCTCACCATTCTTTTCCTTGTGGGCAGCGTGGTGGTGAACCAGTTCCTGCTGCTCCTGTGCGCCGGGGTGCGCGCCGCCGGCCGGCCGGCGGCCGAGGTGACGTGGGGCGCCACCTCGCGCCTGCTGGAGGGCGTCGCCACGGTGGGCGTTGCACTCCTCACCACGCGGGTCGAGCTGGCGGCGCTTGCCGTGCTGGTGATGCGAGTTGCCTGCACGCTCGCCCTGTGGATCTGGCTGCGGAGCACGGCGCCGGACATTCCGCTCGGGCTCAAGGCCGCCCGTCTCGCCGAGATCCGCCGCATGGCCAATCCCTCTTTCAGCTACATGCTGCTCGGGCTCGCGCAGGCTCTGGCGATCCAGGGGCCCATCGTGCTTTTGGGCGCGGTCGCGACCGCGCAGGAAACCGTACTGTTCTCCACTTCCCGGACCCTGGCGCGCATGGGGACGTCCGCTGCCAATCTCGTCAATTACTCCTTTGCGCCCGAATATTCGCGGCTGCATGGGCAGGGCAACACCAGCGCCTTCGCGAGGCTGAAGCGCATCCATGTGGCGATCGGCATCGCGGGCATCCTGGCCTATTGCCTTGGCCTGTGGGCGCTCGGCCCCTACGTGATGGAATTGTGGACGCATGGCCATGTGGCCGTGGTCTATCCCTTCTTTGCCCTGCTCAACGCTGCGGTGGCGGCGGAGATGTGGTGGGGATGCCTGTTCACACCCATCGCGGCCATCAACCGACACGTGCGCCTGTCCTATCTGTTTGTGGGGCTGACCGCCGTGTGCGCGGTGCTCGCCTATGGTTGGGCGCTGTCCGCGGGAGCCACCGGCATCGCGGCGGCGCTGCTGCTGCTCCATGGCGGCATGTCCGTGCTCGTACTAGGGTTCGGGCGATGAGCCGGCTCGAGGCGACAACGGCATGCGACGTTGCCACAAGCTCCACAATGGGGCCGGTTGAACGTATGGTGTCGCAAATCTACTTTGCGATGGCTGATATCCTCTTTGGCGCGCCAAAGTGCAGGGGAATTCATTGCATGTTTCAATCTTCGGGGTTGCAATGCGGTTGCGCCTAAGGGTCATTGCCGGCGTGGACCCACGTCACGGCGGCCCCATCGAGGGCATTCGTCAGCAGGCGCCGTTCCACGCATCCGCGGGCGTCGAGGAGCATGTGGTGTCCCTCGATCCGCCGGATGCGCCCTGGGTGAAGGACTTTCCGCTGAAGGTCTTTGCGTGCGGCGAGCCGATGGATACCACTGATGCGAAACGTCCCTGGCATCGCTACGGCTATTGCCCGGCCTTCATTCCCTGGCTCAAGGCGCATGCGCGCGATTATGACGTTGTGACGGTCCACGGTCTCTGGAACTTCTCGACCATGGGGGCCCGAGCCGCGCTCGTGGGCGGGGGCGTGCCCTATATCGTGATGAGCCACGGCATGCTGGATCCCTGGTTCAAGCGGAACTTCCCCCTCAAGGGCGCGATGAAGCAGGCGCTCTGGTGGTTCAACGAAGGGCCGCTCGTCAACAATGCGCGGGCCGTGCTCTTCACCAGCGAGGAGGAGCGGATTCTCGCCCGTCAGTCCTTCACGCCCTATCGGGCGAAGGAGCGGGTCGTAGCCTACGGCACCTCCGATCCCGGCCCGCTGCGCCCCGGGCAGACCGAGGCGTTTCGCGTGCTGGTGCCCAATCTCCGGCGCCCCTATCTGCTCTATCTCAGCCGCATCCATCCCAAGAAGGGCTGCGATCTCCTCATCGATGCCTTCGCCGAAATCGTGCGCGACGGTGTGGATGTCGATTTGGTCATGGCTGGCCCGGTCGCGGACGATTATTTTGCCGAGCTGAAGGCCCAGGCCGACCGGCTCGGCATCGCCGACCGCATCCACTGGCCGGGCATGCTGCGGGGCGATGCCAAGTGGGGCGGCTTCCACGGGTGCGAGGCCTTCGTTCTGCCTTCGCATCAGGAGAACTTCGGGATAGTGGTGGCCGAGGCGATGGCCTGCGCCAAGCCGGTCTTCATCACCAACAAGGTCAACATATGGCGTGAGGTGGTGGCCGGCGGCGGCTTTGCGGATGAGGACGACCAGTCGGGCGTTGTCCGCCTGCTGCGCCGCTTTGCCGCTCTCAGCCCTGACGAACGTAAGGTGATCGGTGAACGGGCGCGCGCGATATTCCTGTCCTCGTTCGAGGTGAGCCGCGCCGCCGAGGATCTCAACGACGCGTGCCGTGACGCCATGGCCGGCCGAATTTAGGATGCGATACCCATGTATGTGATCACAGGCGGGGCGGGCTTCATCGGCTCGAACATCGCGGCGGCGCTCGATGCCGCAGGCGAGGAAATCGTGATCGTCGATACCCTCGGCACGAACGACGTCAAATGGCGCAACATCGCCAAGCGCCGGCTTCTGGATCTGGTGCGTCCGGAGGCATGCGATGCGTTCCTGAAGGCCAACGCCTCCAAGATCGCCGGCATCGTCCACATGGGCGCCATCTCCACGACCACCGAGACGGACGTTGACCTGATCGTCCACAACAACGTGCGCCTGTCCATCGACCTGTGGACGTTCGCGACGGCCAACCGGATCCCGCTGGTCTATGCCTCATCGGCGGCCACCTACGGCGATGGCGACCAGGGCTTTCTCGACCGCGACGACGACGCCTATCTCTCCGACCTGAGGCCGCTCAATCCCTACGGCTGGAGCAAGAACGTCTTCGATCGCTTCGTGGTTGACCGGGTGAAGCGCGGGGCGCCGACGCCCCCCCTGTGGGCCGGGCTCAAGTTCTTCAACGTCTATGGGCCGAACGAGTACCACAAGGGCGGCCAGCGCTCGGTTGCGGTCCAGCTGTTCGAGCAGATCCGCGACAAGGGGTTCGTCCGCCTGTTCCGCTCCGACAATCCCGACTATGCTGACGGCGAGCAATTGCGCGACTTCGTGTGGGTCGACGACTGCGTCGACGTCGCGCTCTGGGCGCTGAAGACCGAAGGGGTCAAATCGGGCCTCTACAATGTCGGGTCGGGATCGGCCCGCTCGTTCCTCGACAAGGCCAAGATCGTGTTTTCGGCCATGGGCGCGGAGGAACGGGTCGAGTTCATCGATCTTCCGCAGAGCCTCAAGGGCAAGTACCAGTATTATACCTGCGCGTCGCTCGATAAGCTCGCGGCGGCCGGCTATAATCGGCCTACCACGGGGCTGGAAGAGGGGCTGACCCGCTACGTCAAAGACTATCTCTCCTCCGCCGATCAATTCCGGTGATCAGGTCTCATGTCGCATCGGCCGGCTCTTAGGCGAGGGAATGATGGGCGATACTGATATTCTCGACGCGAGCAAGACGGACCCGTGGCGAGGCGGCGCAAGCTTTCCTTTGACCCACCGCCTTTATCGCGTGGCGTTCCAGCTAGCTTGGCTGCTTCTGGCACGCTGGACCCTCCCGATGTGGCATGGATGGCGGAGCCTGATCCTGCGCGTGTTCGGAGCGAAGGTCGGAACTGGCGCGCATGTCTACCCCAGTGCGCGCATCTGGTCGCCCGACAAGCTTGAGGTCGGCGACTTCGCATGTATCGGGCCGGGTGTGAATGTGTATTCAATGGCTCGCATCACACTCGAGCCCTATTCGATCGTCTCGCAGGGCTCCGAACTCTGCGCCGGAACGCACGATATCGAGGATGTGAATTTCCAACTGAAGGCGGCTCCGATCGTCGTCGGCGCGCGTGCTTGGATCGCGGCTCAGGCGTTCGTGGGGCCGGGCGTGACAGTGGGGCGCGGAGCCGTTCTCGGCGCTCGCGGTTGTGCATTCAAGGATCTCGATCCCTGGACGGTATATGCGGGCAATCCGGCCAAGGCGATCAAGCTCCGGCGGGTCCGCTTTCCCGATTGTTCCGACTAGGCGCAACGTCACTCAGGGAACGTCACCTGGACGCGAATGTCGCCATTGCCTCATGAGCGTTGCAGCCATGGTTTGCCAAAGAGTTTCAGGAAATTCTGTCCGAGAGGGGGGGGAGCGGTGCTTGATCTTTCGGTGGTCATCCTTACGCACAACGAAGAGAAGCATATCGCCCGCGGATTGGCCGCCATTCGCAGTATCGCTAAGGAGGTCTTCGTCATCGACAGTTTCTCTACCGATCGCACCGTCGAGCTCGCGGAGGCAGCTGGTGCGGTGGTTCTCAAGAACAAGTTCGTCAACTATGCTAAGCAGTTCGAGTGGGGGCTCCAGAATGCGCCGATCACCGGCGCCTGGGTGATGCGTCTCGATGCAGACGAGGTGATCGAGCCAGACCTTGTTGCGGAGCTTGAAGCTAAGCTGCCTACGATCGGTGCTGACGTGGTCGGTATCAATCTTAAGCGCAAACACATCTTCATGGACCGCTGGATTCGTCACGGCGGCCGCTACCCTCTTATCCTGCTACGGATTTGGCGACACGGCCACGGGCGGATCGAGAGCCGGTGGATGGATGAGCACATGATTACATGGGGTGGCCGGACCGTGACTTTTGACGGCGGATTCTCGGACCACAATATCAATGATCTCACGTTCTTCACCGATAAACACAACAAATATGCGACCCGCGAAGCCATCGATATTCTAAATCGGAAATATAACCTATTCCCAATGGACGAGGAGCTTCCGAGCGAGGCAGTGTCCTTCCAGGCTTCGGTCAAAAGATGGGTCAAGGAGAAGGTTTATAACAAGCTCCCGCTCTGGGCCGGTCCAACAGGATTTTTTGTGTATCGTTATGTATTCAAACTGGGATTCATGGATGGGCAGCCGGGCCTGATCTATCACTTCCTGCAAGGTGGATGGTATCGCTTCCTGGTCGGGGCCAAGGTCGTCGAATACGAGCGCGAGCTCGCCACCTGCGCCGGCGACGACGAACGTCTCGAGAGGCTAGAGAAGCTCACCGGCCACCGCCTGCGCAGCGCCGGTTGAGGCATAAAGGGCGGAGCGCCATCATCACCAGCGAAAGGATATAGCGTGGCAGTTCTCGTAACTGGTGGAGCGGGATACATTGGAAGCCACACCGCTCTTGCGCTGTGTGATCGCGGTGAAGCTGTGGTCGTACTGGACGACCTGTCTTCAGGCTTCGACTGGGCCGTGCCCGGAGCCGCACAGCTCGTGATCGGCGACGTCTCCGACCAGGTTCTTGTAAGTCGATTGATTGTCGAACACGGCATCACCGAGATCATCCACTTCGCTGCACGCATTCTGGTCCAGGAATCCGTAGGCGATCCCCTGCGTTATTACCTGGGGAACACCGTGAAGACGCGTGCTCTACTGGAAACTGCGCTTGCCCACGGCGTCACACGCCTCATTTTTTCCTCTACCGCTGCGGTCTATGGCGAAGCGAAAGTCGAGATCATCCCGGAGGATCAGCCTACTGCCCCGATCAACCCTTATGGGCGGTCCAAGCTGATGAGCGAATGGATGCTAGCCGATGTCGCGCGTGCCCATGGGCTGGCCTATGTGGTGCTGCGGTATTTTAACGTAGCCGGGGCCGATCCCGCGGGCCGCTCGGGAGAGACGCGGCGCGTTGCGACCCATCTTGTCAAGGTCGCGAGCGAGGCCGCTTCAGGGGTGAGACCGGGCGTTGAAATCTTCGGCACGGATTATCCCACGCGGGACGGCTCCTGCATACGCGATTACGTGCATGTCACCGACCTCGCCAGCGCCCATGTGGCGGCATTGGACCATCTGCGGTCGGGTGGGGCGAACCTGACGCTCAACTGCGGCTACGGGCGCGGCTTCTCGGTCAGGGAAGTCGTGGAGGTGGTCAAGCGCGTGTCAGGGGTCGACTTCCCGGTGAAGCTGTCGGGTCGCCGACCCGGCGACCCTGCTTGCCTCGTTGGTGCGGCGGACCGCATCCGCGCCCACCTTGGCTGGACGCCGCAGCTTGACGATCTGGAAACCATCGTGCGCCACGCCCTTGGCTGGGAACAGCGGCTGGCCAGGAGGAACGCACAGACGAATTAGGAATGGCCGAGCGGCTGGACGAGCCGCCTTCAATAGCCGTGACCTGACTGACCTGAGCCCCTGATCCTCCTCCAGATTTAGGTAGAGTCCGTCGATCATGGAGACGGACGATGCGAGCCTCACGGTTCACAGAGGAACAGATCATCGGGATGCTGAAGGTGCAGGAGGCGGGCGCGAAGACCGCTGACGTCTGCCGCAAGCACGGCATCTCCTCGGCGACCTTCTACAAGTTCAAGGCCAAGTACGGCGGCATGGATGTGTCCGATGCCCGGCGGCTGAAGGCGCTTGAGGAAGAGAACGCTCGGCTGAAGAAGCTGCTGGCTGAGCAGATGCTCGACAACGCCATCCTGAAGGATGTCGGCGCAAAAAAATGGTGACGCCCGATGCAAGGCGCAAAGCCGTGGCTCATGCCTGTGCCAGGCACGGGGTGAGCTAGCGTCGGGCGTGTCAGGCGCTGGGCGTTGATCGCGTCAGCGTGTGCTACCGCAGTGTACGTCCCGATGACGCCAGCCTGCGGGAAGCCATGCGGGCCGTGGCCGGCGAGCGCCGCCGCTTCGGCTACCGGCGTACCCACATCATGCTGAGGCGCCAGGGCATCGTCAGGAACCAGAAGAAGCTGCGCCGGCTCTACCGGGAAGAACAGCTCCAGGTGCGCCGGCGCGGAGGACGCAAGCGCGCGCTCGGCACTCGGCGTCCGATACTGGTGCCGGATCGGATCAACGTCCGCTGGAGCCTCGACTTCGTGTCGGACGCCTTCACGGACGGTCGGCGTTTCCGTGTGCTGGCCGTGGTCGACGACTTCAGCCGGGAGTGCCTGGCGCTGGTCGCCGAAACCTCGCTCTCGGGTCTTCGGGTGACGCGCGAGCTCGACGCGCTGCTCGCCATCCGGGGCAGGCCTGCGGCCATCGTTTCCGACAACGGCACGGAGCTCACCTCGATGGCCATTCTCAAATGGTGCCAGGGAGCGGCGTCGAATGGCACTACATTGCTCCCGGCAAGCCGATGCAGAACGGCTTCGTCGAGAGCTTCAACGGCCGGTTCCGGGATGAATGCCTGAATGAGACCCTCTTCTCGAGCCTGGGCCAGGCCCGTTCCGCAATCGCCTCATGGAAGGAGGACTACAACCTGAACCGCCCCCATTCCGCCCTCGGCAATCGATCCCCCGCCGGGTTCGCCGCAAAAATCCCACTGGAAATCCAGGCCGCTTGAGGCCAAAAATCAACCCTCGGGAAAAAGGGCTCAGGTCAGCCGCCGGAAACGTGGAAGCGCATCAGGTTGCCTTGCAGAACCGAACGTCGGAAGGGGATGATATGTTGAACCGCATTCTTCGCGGATTTAGGAGCTTTGACCGTATCGGTGAAGTTGCGACCTGCTTCAGGAACGTTAACGATGCGCCAAATGTCGTCTTGTCGTTCATTGGTCTGAAGCAGAACCAATACCCGATCCAAGTGGCGGACAAAGCTGGGCGCTTGCTGACGCTCTATGATTTTGCTGATTTGACAACTCTCTGGGCTGTGTGGTGTGCCGGCGAGTATAGCATTCCCCGCGATAGCCGCGTGGTGCTCGACCTCGGCGCCAATATTGGGGCCTTCTCGCTGTTCGCTCTGGCATCGGCGCCGGTATGCCGCGTGGTCGCCGTTGAGCCCTTTCCCTCCACCTTTGTGAAATTGGTAAAGACGGTCGAACTCAACAACCTTCAAGGGTTTGTCAACTGCGAGATGGTGGCCATCTCCGATAAGGCCGACACGCTCTTCATGTCGTCTGACCAAGCGATCGAAAGCCACTCCCGAAAGGTGTCCGCGGAGCGTGGCGATGGTGACGACATCGAGGTTCCGTCGATGGGCATTGCAGACATCTTGAAGAAATACGAAATCGATGAAGTCGACTATCTGAAGTCTGACATTGAAGGCGCCGAGGTTCAGTTGTTCGACGGCACGCCCGAGGACATTCTGCGGCGGGCGCGGAAGATCGGTGTCGAGTGTCATAGCGCCGCGGGGCAGGCCACCGTATGGAAGAAGCTCGATCGGTCCGGATTCAAGCTTGATCGGGTAACGCGCGGCTCTCACTATGGAAATGCGTCCACCGCCGAGTTCATTCGCCAGTAGGTGGACAGTCTGCAGGTTGCATCGTGGACTACAGCAGTCGGTGACACAGTCGCGTCGATCCTTCTGTCCGCCAGCTACACACGCCTCGGCACCTGCCCGGCGATGGCGCGCTCCAGCTCTCGGTTGATCCTGCGGATTACCCGGGACATCTCGAAATGGCGGAGGAAGGCGTCCCGCGCAGCGTAACCCATGTCTTCGCGGGCCGTGGGGGACAGCGCCAAGAAGGTTTTCAATAGCCGGATGGTCCCCTCCAGATCATCATTTTCGATGATCCCGGCCCCGGCCTCCCTGACCTCGGTCCAGATTTGGACTTTGTCGCTAATGAGCACGGGACGCCCTGCGGCGAGGGCTTCCGCCACCGCGATGCCGAAATTCTCCTGGTGCGAGGGGAGGACGAACGCCTCGCACCCCCTGAACGCGCCCCATTTGATGTCGCCGGATACCATGCCCGTCCAATGGATGCGATCGGCGATCCCGCGCGCCGCGGCGCGCCGCTCCAATGCGGGACGCCAGTTCGTCTGGTCGGGGCCTGCGATCACAAGATCCAGGTCGGATCGCGCGGTTGCAGTGGTGGCGAAGGCCTCGATCAGGAGGTCGCAGCCCTTCTTTTCATGAATGCGGCCGAGGAAAAGAAGATACGGCCTGCGGTCCAGGGCAGGTACTGCACGCCGAAAGGCTGCTTCCTGAGTGGCAGGGTCTCCGAAAATGTCCGCTGTCCCGAACCCTACGACGCATTCCCGGACGCGGTAGGGCCAGAAGATGCCGCGCGAGGTCTCTTGCTCGCAAGTGGTCGTGAAAAAAACCGCCGAAGCGCTATTGAGCAATGGCCCCTCATTGAACAACCAGAATACCTGCTTCAGCCAGCCTTTTGCCGGATAAGTCTTGCGGAACCATGGATCCAGCATGCCGTGGGGGAATACAACATAGGGCACGCCGGTACCGACGAGTGCTCGCCGAGCGGCCATGGTCGCGTAATTCCAAAGGCCGTCGACGACAACGACATCATAGTTCGATGCGTTCTTGCGGAGCCACGGCACTATCGCGGATTCATAGCCATAATGGTTCCACCACGGCCTCCGGTCGGCCGGGGATGCCTTGCCTAACGCGAAAGTGGGGACGGGGCATGCGGCCACCGCCACCGAATCCGGTGCATCCAAACACGCGATGTGGGTGGAATGGCCATCGAGGCGGCCAAATGCTGCTTGCTGGAAAACGCCTTCTGCCGGCCCGCCGCCCAAAGCGGAAACCGACGAAATAACATGAAGTATTCGCATGCAGGCACCGCCTGACGATGGTCGTTTCGTTCAACTGCGGACCGGGGCGTGCTGCTATTGAACGGCTCTCTTGCCAGAGGTATGACTCTGCGGCTCTATTTGGCTTTGTAAGGCGATCCAGTTGCCTCCCGGCGCCTAGGTACCCCGCGATAGATCATTGTCTCCATGGCTTAGGTGCAGTTTGCTGGGTTGTGCCGAGGCTGTCTATCACCTATTTGGGGTATGCTGAGGGGCAGGGGACCAGCTAACCTATCGGCCGCAGTCTCCGTGGCGCACGCCCAAACGGCATAGAATCGAGTTGCAGGGTCGGAGCTTCCCAACCAGCTGTATCGCAGCGGTCGGTCGCGGCCTAAAGGGCTTTCAGGCTCCTCGCCGCGCCTGCGGGATGCTTCAGGAGCCGCGCATTCTTTCGCAAGAACCGTCTATTGTCAGAGGCGGCTAGATCCGTAGATGAGCCGCTCGTCTGCAGGTCGAGACGAAGCTCTTTGGGGCATCGCCTCGTTATCGCGCGCGAAGACATGCTCGGCTAGTCGGCGACAACTGCGAGACAGAGCAACCGGTTCGCCCGCTCATTGGTGGACGCGGCGCCCTCAGCCGACCGCGATCTCCTTGCCGCTCGCGCCCCATTCGGTCCAGGAGCCGTCGTAAAGGGCGAGGGGCTGCTTGCCGATCATCTCCAGCGCCACCCAGAGGATCGCGGCCGAAACGCCCGAGCCGCACGAGGTGATGACGGGGCGGGCGAGATCTAGGCCCGAGCCGTCGATGGCCTTGCGCAACTCGGCGGGCGGCAGGAGGCGGCCGTCCTTCACCAGCTTGCCGTGGGGCAGGTTTAGGCTGCCCGGCATGTGGCCGGAAGGCAGGCCCTCGCGGGGCTCCGGCGCTTCGCCGCGGAAGCGAGCGTCCTGGCGAGCGTCCAGCACCTGCGCGGAGCCGGTCTTGAGCGCCTGATCCACCCGCTCGATGTCGGCGACGAGGGAATGGTCGAAGCGCGGGGTGAAGCTCGCCGGCAGGCGACGCACCGGGCCATCTTCCAGCGGGCGGTTTTCGGCCTTCCACTTGGGCAGTCCGCCATCCAGCAGCTTCACGTCGCTCCCACCGAACGCGCGGAAGGTCCACCACACGCGCGGCGCGGAGAACAGGCCGACGGAATCATAGACGACGATGCGCAGCCCGTCCCCGATGCCCTGCGCGCCCACGGCCACCGCAAAGCTGTGTGCGTCCGGCAGCATGTGCGGCAGGGAGGTGGAGTGATCGGCGATGGTGTCGATGTCGAAATGCACCGCGCCGGGAATGTGCTCGGCGAGATATTCCTTCGCGCCGCTGCGGCCCGCGGCGGGCATATGCCATGAGGCATCCACAACCACGAGGTCCGGCGCGCCGAGATTGGCCGCGAGCCATTCGGTGGAGACGAACGGGCTCTCGGAGGTATCCACCGGCAGGGTAGTCTCGGACGCAGTGCTCATGACGATCTCGCGCGCATTCGGGCGGGGCGCGGTTTCCTCGGCCGGAACGCGCCCCGCGTCAAGCCGTCAGACGAGGACGTTCGGCACCTCGGCCTTGCGCTCCAGCCACGCTGGCACCGGCAGGTTCTTGGAGCGCAGGAATTCGGGGTTGAACAGCTTCGACTGGTAGCGGGTGCCATAGTCGCAGAGGATGGTCACGATGGTGTGGCCCGGCCCAAGCTGCTTCGCGAGGCGGATCGCCCCGGCGACGTTCACGCCCGATGAGCCGCCCAGGCACAGGCCCTCATGCTCCAGCAGGTCGAACACGACGGGCAGCGCCTCCTCGTCGGGGATCTGGAAGGCGGCATCCACCGGCGCATCCACGAGGTTGGCGGTGATGCGCCCCTGCCCGATGCCCTCGGTGATGGAGGAGCCCTCGGCCTTCAATTCGCCGGTGGTGTAATAGGAATAGAGCGCGGCGCCCATGGGATCGGCGAGGCCGATCTTGATGTCCTTGTTGCGCTCTTTCAGGGCGATGCCGATGCCGGCGAGCGTGCCGCCGGTGCCGACGGCGCAGATGAAGCCGTCCACCTGGCCCTGCGTCTGCTCCCAGATTTCTGGGCCGGTGGTGTCGATATGGGCCTGTCGGTTGGCCACGTTGTCGAACTGGTTGGCCCAGATGGCGCCGTTCGGCTCTGTCTTGGCCAGCGCCTCGGCAAGGCGGCCGGAGACCTTCACGTAATTGTTGGGGTTGGCGTAGGCCACGGCCGGGACTTCCACCAGCGTGGCGCCGGCGAGCCGCAGCATGTCCTTCTTCTCCTGGGACTGGGTCTCAGGGATCACGATCACAGTGCGGAAACCCAGCGGCGCGGCGACCAGCGCGAGGCCGATGCCGGTGTTGCCGGCCGTGCCTTCCACGATAACGCCGCCGGGCTTCAGCTCGCCCCGCGCCACCGCGTCCTGGATGATGCCGAGCGCCGCGCGGTCCTTGACCGACTGGCCGGGATTGAGAAATTCCGCCTTGCCGAGAATCTCGCAGCCGGTCTCCTCGGAGGCCCGCTTCAGACGGATAAGGGGTGTGTTTCCGATGGAGTCCACAAGGCCGTTACGGATCATGGAATAAATGCCTTCATCGCAATGTGAAATTTAATGGGCCCTATGCTGCCTCGGCGCGCGTCTCCCCTCAATAGCGGCGTTGCAAGGCCGGCGCAAACGCGCGGGATCGCGCCGGGAAGAGGCGTCAGCGGGCCGCCGCGCGGGCTTCTGAGGGAGCTGCGTGCCGCAGATGCTCGAAGGCCCGCAAAGCGCGGTCGCGGGCGGCGGCATGGTCGACGAGGGGCTTGGGATAAGTTTGGCCCAGCCTGATGCCGGCTGCGGCGAGGGTGTCCTGCGGTGCGGTCCACGGCTGGTGGATGAGCTTTGCCGGCAGGCGCTTCAGTTCGGGAACATAGGTGCGCACATAGGCGCCGACGGGGTCGAACTTCTCGCCCTGTGCCACCGGGTTGAAGATGCGGAAATAGGGCGCCGCGTCAAGGCCGGAGCCCGCCACCCATTGCCAGGAGGCGGCGTTGTTGGCGGCATCGGCATCCACCAGCGTGTCCCAGAACCAGTCCTCGCCCGCGCGCCAATCAATGAGCAGGTGCTTGGCGAGGAAGGAGGCCACCACCATCCGCACCCGGTTGTGCATCCAGCCGGTCTGCCAGAGCTGCCGCATGCCGGCGTCCACCAGCGGATAGCCGGTGAGGCCGCGGCGCCACGCCTTCAGCTCGCCGGAGCATTCGCGCCAGGGGAAGGCATCGAAGCTTGGCTGGATGTTGCGCCGGGCGATGTCCGGCTCCTCGGCGAGGAGGTGGTAGGAGAACTCCCGCCAGTAGAGTTCCGCCTCGAACTTCGCGGCATCGCTCCCCGGCACCTCGCCCGCATCCACCGCGTGGCGGACGGCGAAGAGGATCTGCCGCGGGGAAATCTCGCCGAAGCGCAGGTGCGGCGAGAGGCGAGAGACGTGTTCAAGGTCGGGCCGGTCCCGGCCGGTGGCGTAGCCCTTGAGGCCGTGGGTGATGAAGGCGGAAAGCCGCTCCCGCGCCGCCGCCTCGCCCACGCTCCATGCCGCGCGGAGCCCGCCGGACCAGTCCGGCTTTTCCGGCTCCAGCGCGAAGCTCTCCAGCGTGTCGCCGTCCGGTGCGCGTGCCACGCCCTTGAGGCGCTTCGGTGAGGGGAGGGGCGGTGAGAGGTCGCGCTCACGCAAAGCGGCGCGATGGAACGAGGAGAAGGTGCGCGGCATGCGCCCCGAGCCGCCCAGCACGCTGCCGGGTGGATGCAGCAGGTGGGCGCAGAAGCGCAGCACACGCCTCTCTTCCGAGGCGAGACGGGTTGTGATGGCCCGGTCCAGCTTGCCTTCGGCTTCGCCCGCCCGGTCGTTGAAAGCGACCGTGGCCGCGCCCAGCGCGGAGGCGATTTCCGGCACGATGCGGGTGGCCGGCCCCTGCCGCAGGATCAGCGGGATACCGTGGTGGGAAAGCTCCGCCCCGAGCGCGCGCAGGGATTGGGCGAGCCACCAGCGAGCGGCGCCGCCGAGGGGGCGGATGTGGGGGCTGTCCTCATCGAGGACATAGAGCGCGGCGATGGGGGCGCCGATTTCGGCGAGGGCGTTCAGCGCCGGATTATCGGCGAGGCGCAGATCGTCGCGGAACCACAGGAGGGATGGAGCGGCTGTCATGACGCACCTTCCTACGCGGACGGGACACGGGAGGTTCACTCCCTTTTCCCGTCCGGCGCAAGTGGTGAGTCATCGGCATGGAGCCCTGTCGTCAGTGGTCCATGTTCACGTCGCGGGTTTCCTTGCCGATCAGCAGGGCCGTGAGCGTGAGCAGCGCCATGACGGAGAGATAGACGCCCACCCAGAACGGGCTGCCGCCGCCATAGCTCCACAGCGCCACCGCGATGAACGGGGCCACCGCCGCGCCGAGGATGGATGAGACGTTGTAGGAGATGCCCGACCCCGTGTAGCGCACGTTGGCGGGGAACAGCTCCGGCAGCAGCGCGCCCATGGGGCCGAAGGTGAGGCCCATCAGCGTGAAGCCGATGATGAGCCAGGCCATCACGCCCACCGGACCGGCGGAGAGGATCGGCACCCACAAAAGGCCGAACAGCACGATGGCGGCGGTGATGCCGATCAGCGTGCGGCGGCGGCCCCAGCGGTCGGCCCAGGGGCCGGACACCAGGGTGAAGATGCCGAAGAACACCACGCCGCCGATCATCATCAGCACGAAGGTGCGGTAGTCGTAGCCGAGCCCCGGCACCGCCGCCGTGGTCGGGGCGCGGCCGTAGCTGAGCGAGAAGGTGGTCATCAGGTAGAACAGGACGTAGGTCGCGAGCATGTAGAAGGTGCCGAGGATCAGCTCGCGCCAGTGCGTCTTGAACGCCGCGGCCAGCGGCAGCTTCTGGATGCGGCCATGCTCGAGCGCCTTGGCGAATGCCGGGCTCTCCACCAGCGAGATGCGCACCCACAGGCCGACGATCACCATCACCGCCGAGAACAGGAACGGCAGGCGCCAGCCCCACGAGAGGAAGGCGTCGGACGGGCGGGACGGATCGCTCGAGGGCATCAGCGCCGCGATGGCGAGGAACAGGCCGTTGGCGATGATGAAGCCGATGGGCGCGCCGAGCTGCGGGAAGGTGCCGTAGACGGCGCGCTTGCCGGCCGGGGCGTTCTCGGTGGCGACCAGCGCCGCGCCGCTCCACTCGCCGCCGAGCGCAAAGCCCTGGGCGAGGCGCAGGATCACAAGCAGCAGGGGCGCGAACCAGCCGGCGGTCTGGAAGGTGGGCAGGAGCCCGATGAGGAAGGTGGCGATGCCCATGGTGAGCAGCGCGCCCACCAGCGTGATCTTGCGGCCCTTCTTGTCGCCGAGGTGGCCGAAGAAGATGGCGCCGAGGGGCCGCGCCACCATGGCCGCGCCGAAGATGGCGAACGAGGCGAGGAGCGCTGTCGTATCGTTGCCGGCCGGGAAGAACAGGTGCGGGAACACCAGTACCGCCGCGGTGGCATAGACGTAGAAGTCATAAAATTCGATTGTGGTGCCGACCAGGCTCGCGAGGATGACACGCGAGCGGGGATTGACGGCGGGCGCCGCATCGGCGGCGAAGGTCGTGGACATGCCGGTACTTTCCAACTGCGCCCCGTGCTGGCCGGAGCCGTTGGCGACGGCTGAAGGGTCCGGCAATTTTCTGTCGCGACGGCAAGGGGCAGAGAAGACCGGCGCGCAGCCTCTTTAGCGGTCCAGATAGATTATTGCGCGCAGCGACGCCAGTGCTTGAGTCCTGAGCCGGCGCGACGGTGTCCTGCGGGTAACGCATGGCGGCGGTGCCGGCGACGTCATCCACCGGGCGCCGCAAACTGTGGATGACGGTGATGACTCGCCGCGTCCACCCCTTGTGGCTCGCGCGGTCACGGACTGGTGAAAATCGAGCCGGCGCAAGGCCCATTAGGAATTTGATAACCTGCGGGCAGGCACCATATGTAGTAGGAAGTGGGGCGTAGGCCCCCAAATGATGGCGAAGAGGGGTTTGACCGGCGGGCCAGACTCGCACTAGCGTTCGGTCCTCGGCAGCCGGCATCCCACGGGTACGTATCGGTGGATGCTGGCGGGCCTCCCGGAACCCGCGAATTTCCAACCCGCCTGGCGCGGCGCGCTGCGCCATGCCCGTCGGTTTGTCACGTCCGCCACATTCGTCTTGTAGACTGATCGGCCCGAGCGGGGCCGAGCCGAAGGAGCACCGGTCATGCGCGTTGAACGCCGCTACACGCAAGAGGGTCGTTCCCCTTACGCGGACATTCCGTTCCGCGAGACCGTGAGCGAGATCCGGAACCCCGATGGCTCCGTGGTCTTCCGCCAGGAGGGCATCGAGGTGCCTGCGCAGTTCTCGCAGGTCGCCTCCGACATCCTCGCCCAGAAATATTTCCGCAAGGCCGGTGTGCCCGCGCGCCTGAAGAAGGTGGAGGAGAATTCCGTCCCCTCCTTCCTGTGGCGCTCCGTGGCTGACCATGAGGCGCTTGCCGGCCTGCCCGAGAAGGAGCGCCTGATCGGCGAGACCTCGGCCAAGCAGGTGTTCGACCGTCTCGCCGGCACCTGGACCTATTGGGGCTGGAAGGGCGGCTATTTCGACAGCGAGGCCGATGCCCAGTCCTTCTTTGACGAGCATTGCTACATGCTCGCCATGCAGATGGCCGCGCCCAACTCGCCGCAGTGGTTCAACACCGGCCTGTTCTGGGCCTACGGCATCGACGGGCCGGGGCAGGGCCACTTCTATGTGGACTACCAGACCGGCGAGCTGACGGCCTCCACCTCGGCCTATGAGCATCCCCAGCCGCACGCCTGCTTCATCCAGTCCGTCAGCGACGATCTGGTGAGCGACGGCGGCATCATGGACCTGTGGGTGCGCGAGGCGCGCCTGTTCAAGTATGGCTCCGGCACCGGCTCCAACTTCTCCGCGCTGCGTGGCGAAGGCGAGCGCCTGTCCGGCGGCGGCCGCTCGTCCGGCCTCATGAGCTTCCTCAAGATCGGCGACCGGGCTGCGGGCGCCATCAAGTCCGGCGGCACCACCCGCCGCGCCGCCAAGATGGTGGTGGTCGACGCCGACCATCCGGACATCGAGGCCTATGTGGACTGGAAGGTGATCGAGGAGCAGAAGGTCGCTTCCCTCGTCACCGGCTCCAAGCTCAATGCCAAGCATCTCAAGGCCGTGCTCAAGGCCTGCGTGAACTGCGAAGGCAATGGCGACGACTGCTTCGACCCGGAGAAGAACCCGGCGCTGAAGCGCGAGATCAAGGCCGCCCGCAAGGCCTCGGTGGCGGATGCCGCCATCCGCCGGGTGATCCAGTACGCCCGCCAGGGCTACAAGGACATCGACGTCGCCATCTACGACACCGATTGGGACGGCGAGGCCTACATCACCGTCGCCGGCCAGAACTCCAACAATTCCGTGCGCGTCACCGACGACTTCCTGCGCGCGGTCGAGGCTGACGAGGACTGGAAGCTCATCCGCCGCACCGACGGCAAGGTGGCGAAGACCGTCAAGGCCCGCGAGCTGTGGGAGAAGATCGGCTCGGCCGCCTGGCACTGTGCCGATCCCGGCATCCAGTTCCACACCACGGTGAACGACTGGCACACCTGTCCGGCGGCCGGCGAGATCCGCGCCTCCAACCCGTGCTCGGAATACATGTTCCTCGACGACACGGCCTGCAACCTCGCCTCGCTGAACCTGCTGCAGTTCCGCGACGCCGAGAAACGCTTCGACGTGGAGAGCTACGAGCACGCCGTACGGCTGTGGACGGTGGTGCTCGAAATCTCGGTGCTGATGGCGCAGTTCCCCTCGCGCCGCATCGCCGAGCTGTCCTACGAATACCGCACGCTGGGCCTCGGCTACGCCAACATCGGCGGCCTGCTCATGTCGAGCGGCATTTCCTATGACTCGGCCCAGGGCCGCGCCATCTGCGGCGCGCTCTCGGCCATCATGACCGGCGTTTGCTACGCCACCTCCGCCGAGATGGCGAAGGAGCTGGGCACATTCCCGGCCTATTCGGGCAATGCCCAGTCCATGCTGCGGGTGATCCGCAACCACCGCCGCGCCGCCCACGGCATCGCCGAGGGCTATGAGGGCCTTTCCATCGCCCCGGTGCCGCTCGATCACCTGTCCTGCCCGGACACCCGCCTCGTCGCCCACGCTACGGCGGCCTGGGACAAGGCGCTGGAGCTGGGCGAGAAGCACGGCTACCGCAACGCCCAGGTCACCGTGATCGCCCCCACCGGCACCATCGGCCTGGTGATGGATTGCGACACCACCGGCATCGAGCCCGACTTCGCGCTGGTGAAGTTCAAGAAGCTGGCCGGCGGCGGCTACTTCAAGATCATCAACCGCGCCGTGCCCGAGGCGCTGCGCACCCTCGGCTACAAGGAAGCGGAGATCGCCGAGATCGAGGCCTATGCGGTGGGCCACGGCTCGCTCGCCAACGCGCCGGCCATCAACCATGGCTCGTTGCGTGCCAAGGGCTTCGACGATGCGGCCATCGAGAAGGCCGAGGCGGCGGTGAAGACCGCGTTCGACATCAAGTTCGCCTTCAATCGCTGGACCTTCGGCGAGGAATTCCTCGCCAGCGCCCTGAAGGTGCCGGCGGCCCAGCTCGCCGACCCGAAGTTCGACCTGCTCGCCTTCCTCGGCTTCTCCAAGGCCGACATCGATGCCGCGAATGTCCACGTCTGCGGAGCGATGACGCTGGAGGGCGCGCCCTTCCTGAAGGCTCAGCACCTGCCGGTGTTCGACTGCGCCTCGCCGTGCGGCCGCATCGGCAAGCGCTACCTCTCGGTGGAGAGCCACATCCGCATGATGGCGGCGGCGCAGCCCTTCATCACGGGCGCCATCTCCAAGACCATCAACATGCCCAACGACGCCAGCGTCGAGGATTGCAAGGCGGCTTACCTGCTGTCCTGGCGCCTCGCGCTGAAGGCCAACGCGCTCTATCGCGACGGCTCCAAGCTCTCCCAGCCCCTCAACGCCCAGCTGGTGGCGGACGAGGAGGACGAGGACGACGCGCTGGAGGCGGTGCTCGCCCAGCCCAACGCGGCCCGCACCGCATCGGTTACCGAGAAGATCGTCGAGCGGGTGGTGGAGCGCATCGTCGAGCACCGCGTGCGCGAGCGGGAGAAGATGCCCGACCGCCGCAAGGGTTACACCCAGAAGGCGGTGGTGGGCGGCCACAAGGTCTATCTGCGTACCGGCGAATATGATGACGGCCGCCTCGGCGAGATCTTCATCGACATGCACAAGGAGGGCGCGGCGCTCCGCTCGCTCCTCAACAACTTCGCCATCGCCATCTCGCTCGGCCTTCAGTACGGCGTGCCGCTCGAGGAATATGTGGACGCGTTTACCTTCACCCGCTTCGAGCCCGCCGGCCCGGTGCAGGGCAACGACACCATCAAGTACGCCACCTCCATGCTGGACTACGTGTTCCGCGAACTGGCGGTGAGCTATCTCGGCCGCAACGATCTCGGCCACGTGGACCTCTCCGAGACCGGCTTCGACGCGCTCGGCAAGGGCGTGGACGAGGGCAAGGCGCCGACCAATCCGTCGGCCCGCATCGTTTCCAAGGGTCTGGTGCGCGGCAAGACGGTGAACCTGCTGGTGCCCCAGCCGGTCGTCAGCGAGCCGCGCTCCGGGACCGACAACGTGACGATGCTGCGGGCATCCACCGTCGGCGCGACAGCGCTGAAGACCGATACTTCCGAACTCGCCGAGGCCACGCCCGAGGTGGAGCATCTAGAAGCGGCGGTAGAGAGCCTGATGGAGAAGTCGCTCCCCTGGTCCGCCTCCGCCCGCAAGGCCGAGGCCCGCGCCGAGGCGAAAGCCAAGGGCTATGAGGGCGAGGCCTGCCCCGAGTGCATGAACTTCACCATGGTGCGCAACGGCACCTGCCTGAAGTGCGACACCTGCGGCGGGACCACCGGCTGCAGCTGAAGTATTGACAACCCATCTTTGATGGGTTGTCTTGTTAAGAACAAAACGGAAACGATGAGATTAGTATTATGTCTACTGCTAGGAGCCGCTCGGCGAGTGCCAGACATAGGCAGGCTGTGGCGTTAGAAAGAAAGATAAACGCAGCACTCAACAATGTGGGCGTCTGGTCTGGCGAGCGCTCTCGCCTTCTTCGCTCTCACGCTATCGGGGTGCGCCAAGCCTGGATCAGGCAAGTGGCTGCAAAGTGGGCGGAGCGAGCCGCTTGGGAATAACCCGGCAGACGGAGGCGGGGCAGCCCTCCGTCGCCGAAAATCACCCGGTCAGGCGGCGTTCTTGATGGCGAGGCCGTCCGCGTAGGACACTTCCTTGTAGTTAGAGACCTCGTCGTACTTCAGCCCCACGTCTGCGAGGGCGTCGAGCTTGGCGGCGGTGTCGAACTTCTTGAGCTTCACCTTGTCCACGTAGAAGGTGTCGATCAGCTCGTTGTAGACCGACGTGTCGTCGATGAAGATGGCGAAGATCTTCACGTCGCCGAAACGGATCAGCAGGCGATTGCCCTGCGGCAGGTCGGCGATATAGACGAAATACTTGCCGTCGCCGTCGAGGGCGGCGCCGAGGCTTTCCACCAGCTTGGGAAGGTCCTCGTAGCTGGTGATGGAGCCGGCGAGGAAGCCGATGGCGGGCTTGCCGTCTTCGCTGACCGAGAACACCTCCTTCAGCACCGTTTCCGGGCCGTCATAGGAAATCTCGCCGCGGAAGCCGAAACGGCCGGCCACGTGGGTGTCGGCATTCAGCGTCGGCTTCAGGAGCCGGCCCTCGGTGCTCAGCTTGGCAAAGGGCGTGTCAACAACAGCGGTCATGAAATGATCCTTGGGGTGAGGTCGTGACGGGCGTGCCCCTATGGGCGTGCCCCGAGAACCCCGTGTGTGCCGGCGATGGAAGCCGGACCGGGCACGGGGCCCCGGTCTGCCGTGCCCTTTCGGACAAGACCTCTGGTCCAGCGGAGGCGGTGCGCCTCAATCGCCGGTAATCAACACCTCGGGCATCTCGTTGGGGTCCTCCACGTCCAGACCATCCTCCTCGGCGAGGGGAACGTTGACGAGGCAGACGTCGCCATCATCAATGACGATCTCGATGGGGGTGAGGGACTTGCCCTTGCAGGGGCCGATGAAGCAGACGCCGGTGTCGGGATCGAACTTCGCCTGATGTCGCCCGCAGGCGAGGAAATTGGCCTCGCGGTCCAGGAACTCGCCCGGATAGGCGTCGAGCCGCTTGCCCTCATGGGGGCAGGCGTTCTCATAAGCGTGGAAACTGTTCCCACGGCGGGCGATGAAGATCGGCCACGCCTTCTTGTTGCCGTCCTCGTCGAGCCGCGCGAGCACGAAGCCGCGGGCGTCGCCATCCTGAATCTCGTAGGTGGCGCAGACGGCGAAAAGTTCGGTCATGAAATAGGCTTCCAGGTCCGGAGGGACCAAGAAGCCTCAAGCAAGAAGCGGGCCGCCGCTGCAGCGCCCCGAATGTCGCGTCTCCGACACAGCCGGCCCGGTGCCGGACGGATGGCCTCAGGACATCAGTCCACGTCGTCGACGCTCTCCGGTCCGCCGCCATAGGCGCGCTGGGCGAGGGCCGCCTGCATGAAGGGGTCGAGATCGCCGTCCAGCACCTCCTGCGGCGTACCAGAGGTGACGCCGGTGCGCAGGTCCTTCACCAGCTGGTAGGGCTGGAGCACGTAGGAGCGGATCTGGTGTCCCCAGCCGATGTCGGTCTTGGCCGCCTGCTCGGCCATGGCCTCCGCCTCGCGCTTCTTCAGCTCGAGGTCGTAGAGCTTGGCGCGCAGCATGTTCCAGGCGGTGGCGCGGTTCTTATGCTGGGAGCGGTCGCCCTCGCTCACCACGGCGATGCCGGTGGGGATGTGGGTGAGGCGCACCGCCGATTCCGTCTTGTTCACGTGCTGGCCGCCGGCGCCGCCGGAGCGCATGGTGTCCACGCGCACGTCGGCTTCCTTGATGTCCACCACGATGCGGTCGTCCACCACGGGATATACATCCACCGACGCGAACGACGTCTGCCGCCGCGCGTTGGAATCGAACGGGGAAATGCGCACGAGGCGGTGCACGCCTGCTTCGGTCTTCAGCCAGCCGTAGGCATTGTGCCCCTTCACCTGGATGGTGGCGGACTTCAGGCCGGCCTGCTCGCCCTGGCTCTCGTCCATCAGCTCCACCTTGAAGCCGTGGCGCTCACACCAGCGGCGGTACATGCGCAGCAGCATCTCCGCCCAATCCTGGCTGTCGGTGCCGCCCGCGCCGGCGTGGACTTCGAGATAGGTGTCGTTGGAATCGGCCTCGCCCGAAAGCAAAGCCTCCAGCTCGCGCCGGGCCAGTTCCGCCTTCAGCCCGTCGAGGGATGCTGCGGCCTCGGAGATCACGCCCTCGTCGCCTTCAGACTCGCCGAGATCGATCAGCTCGATGTTGTCGGCAAGGTCGCGCTCCACCCGGTCGATGGCGCCGAGGCCATCCTCCAGGCTGGTGCGTTCCTGCATCAGCTTCTGCGCCCGCTCGGGATCGTCCCACAGCTTGGGGTCTTCCACGATGGCATTCAGCTCCGCGAGACGACGGCGCGAGCGCTCCACGTCGAGGTGGGACCGCAACAGGTCGAGGGAGGCTTTGATCTCGTCGACTTTTGCGGCGAGTTCCGCGCGCATGGCTCATCTTTCTCCGGCTGAGGGCCGCGGAAAATAGCGGCGAGGGGCGCGGGTGTAAACGCCGGGCCGGCGGGGAGGGCGATCAGATGGGGAAATGGCTCATTTGGCGCGTTGCGCCGCGAGCCAGGTGCCGACGTCCGCAGCTTCGATGGGGCGGGCGAACAGGAAGCCCTGCGCGGCATGGCAGCCGAGGAATCGCAGGAGATCGGCCTGGGCCTGCGTCTCCACGCCCTCCGCGACCACCGTCATGCCGAGGCTGTGGCCGATGCGGATCACCGCCGTGGCCAGGGCCTGGGCGTTCTGGTCCTGCTCGATGGAGAGCATGAAGGAGCGATCGATCTTCAGTTCGGCTATGGGCAGGCGGGAGAGGGCGCTGAGGCTGGAATAGCCGGTGCCGAAATCGTCCATGGCGATGCGCACGCCGAGGGCCTCGATGGCCCGCGCTGTGGCGAAAGAGTTCGGGTGCTGGTCCATCATCACCCGCTCGGTGATCTCGACCCGGAGGTCCGACGGCTTGAGGCCGTACTCGCGCAGCGCGCCTGAGATGAAGCCGACGATATCACCGCTGCGGAAGCTGAGCGGCGAGAGGTTCACCGAGACGTGCGGCACCTCCACGCCTTCCTGGCGCCAGGCGGCGATGCGCTGGCAGGACGCTTCGACCGCCCATTCGTCGATGCTCTCGATGAGGCCGTATTCCTCGGCGAGCGGGATGAATCGGGTGGCGGGGACGTCGCCGTGGATCGGGTCCGTCCAGCGGGCGAGCGCCTCCACGCCGTGGAGCGCGCCGGAGGCGAGCAGCACCTGCGGCTGGTACACCAGGCGCAACGCCCGGTTCTGGATCGCTTCGCGGAGCGCCACCGACAACACCAGCCGGTCGAGCACCCGCCGGTTCAGCTCCTCGGTGAAGAAATGGAACTTGCCGCGGCCCTTCCGCTTCGCCTCGTGCACAGCGGCGTCGGCGTGCTTCAGCAGCGTTTCCGCGTCCGCCCCATGTTCGGGATAGAGCACGATGCCCACCGAGGCGGACATGGTGAGGTGAAGGGCCTGGGCGGTGATGGGCGCCGCCACATATTCCAGCAGCCGCCGGGCGATGCGGGCCGCCTCTTCCGCCGTGCAGTCATGCACCAGAATGAGGAATTCGTCGCCGCCGGTGCGGCCCACCACGTCGCCGGTGCGCAGCTGCGCCTTGAGGCGTCGTGCGACTTCCACCAGGAGCTGGTCGCCCGTGGAGTGGCCGAGGGTCTCGTTCACGTCCTTGAAATGGTCGATGTCGAGGAAGAGCACGGCGAGCGGCTGCTCCAGCGTGCGGGCCTCCACCAGCATTTCCTCGAGAACGGCGTGGAGCTGGCGGCGGTTGGCGAGGCCGGTCAGCGTGTCCACATTGGCCAGCATCTCGATGCGCTTCTTGGCCTCGAAGCGCTCCAGCGCCAGCGCGCAGAGATCGGAGCAGGCCGCGACGACATTCTCCAGCCACGGTGTCGGGCCGCGTGCGGTCTGGAAATAGAAGGCGAAGGTGGCCGCCACCTTGCCGCCGCGCAGCTTCACCGGGATCGACCAGCAGCCGGTGATGTCGGGCGGAATGGGCAGGTCCCGGAAATCCTCCCAGAGGGGGCTAGTGGCGATGTCATCCACCAGCACGGGGGTGCCGCGGAAGGCAGCCGTGCCGCAACTTCCGCACTTCGGGCCGATGGGCAGCCCCTCGACCGCCGCGGTGAACGCCTCCGGCAGGCTCGGCGCGGCGAGGACAGTGAGGCGATCGTCCGCCGTGACGCCCAGGATCGAGCACAGCGCATCCGGGGCGAGGCCCTGCACCTTGCGGCACAGGATGTCCATGATGTCGGCCATGGGCGCGTCGGCGGCCAGCGCGCCGAGAACCTGGCGCTGGAGGTCTTCGACCAGCCGGGTGTGGGTGATGTCGGCGACGACGACGACGACCTGCTCCAGCTCGCCGGTATGGCGGTCCACGACCGGCGTGACGTTGGCCGACACCCAGACCTCCATTCCCGATGCGCGCTTGAGCGGAACGTCCTCTGCGAGGGCGATGCGCCGTTCCATGGCGTCCGTGATCCGCTCCGCGAAACCGGCGTTGCCGAACCGCCCGGCGAAAAGCTCGGCCAGCGTGAGGCTGGCGGCGTCTTCCGCGCCAGGGTCCACCATGTCACGGAATGCCGGGTTGGCGTAGATCACCTTGCCGTGCGCATCGGCCACGAGCACGCCACGGTCGGTCTTTTCGGCGACGGCGGCGAGGATTCCGAGGCCCTTGTGCTCGGTGGCGGTGCTCACGGTGGGGCGCACGAAGGCGATATAGCAGGTCTCCCGCTTGTGCTGGGCCTGGGTGACAGAGACGACTCCTTCCACCCGCGAGCCGTCGCCACGCATGATCGATAGGGGGAGCTCGCTGGCCCGTCCGGCATCCCCTGGTCCGGCTCGGCCTGCGCCGCCGGCCGGAAACTCGGCTCCGGGAATGAGTTCGCCCACATCGCGCCCGATGGCGTCGGCCTGGCTCAATCCCCACAGGCGTTCAGCGGCCGTGTTGATGAAGGTGACGAGATTATTCTGGTCGAAGAAGACAACGGCCTCGCGGCCATGGGCGCGGGCAGCAGCTAGGCGATCTGCCATTTTCCAGTCCATGGCTGAAGCTCCCGACTATCGGCCCTCAGCGTCAAGAGGACGCCACAAAGCCGTCCGCCCGCAATATCTTCAGCTTACCGGCATACGTGACTAGCTTACCTATCTCTGCCCGCTTGTACAGGAACGGTACGAGAATGAGGTTAATCTGCGTCAAATTCCGGGCTGGCGGTGCTGTCCGGTCACGCATCGTCGCTGCATGGTCCCGACTGGAATGTGCTGCGATTGCTGCGTTGCAGAGATGGGTAGCGGGCTGATCCCGTCCGCTGCCGCATACTGACGCACGGCAAAGCTCAAGCATCAGGACGGCGTGGGAAGGGTGCACCGGCTGCGCGGGAGAGCGCGCAGCCGGTGGGAAACACGGTGAGGAAACCGTCAGTAGAGGCCGCCGGTCCCGCTCCGGGCCACTGGGGTGACGGGCTCGGGATTGGACCCGTCCGTGCCGGCATAGCCTGCCACCGAATAGCCATCCGGCGGGGCGGTGCCCGGCTTGAAGGCTTCCAGGATGGCGTTGCTGTCGCCTGCGCTGGTGCGCTGGCCGCTCTTGCGGTCGATGCGCACCAGCTTGATGCCGGCGGGAACGCGGAACGGAATGGCGGGTCGGTCGGCGATGGCCACCTTCATGAAGTCGCGCGCGATGGGCGCGGAGAGGAGGCCGCCGGTGGAGCCCTTGCCCATGGGCTTGGGCTTGTCGTAGCCAAGATAGATGCCGACGACGATTTCCGGCGTGAAGCCGATGAACCAGGCATCCTTCTCGTCGTTGGTCGTTCCCGTCTTGCCGGCGATGGGCTTGCCCAGCTCCTTGAGAGCGGTACCCGTGCCGCGCTGCACGACGCCCTCCATCATGGAGGTGATCTGGTATGCGGTCATGGGATCGAGCACCACCGGCCGCCGGTCGATCAGCGACGGCTCGGGCTGGTTCTCCCACTTGGTCGCTTCGCAGCCGCGGCACTCGCGCTCGTCGTGGCGATAGATCGTGTGGCCGTAGCGGTCCTGAATGCGGTCGATCAGTGAGGGCGTCACCTTGCGGCCGCCGTTGGCAATCATGGCGTAGGCGCCGGTCATGCGCATCAGCGTGGTTTCGCCGGAGCCCAGCGCCATGGCGAGGTAGGGCGGCATGTCGTCATAGATGCCGAAACGCTTGGCGTATTCCGCGATGATGGGCATGCCCACGTCGTTCGCGAGGCGCACGGTCATCACGTTGCGCGACTGCTCCAGGCCGAAGCGCAGCGTCTGCGGGCCGTAATACTTCTTGGAATAGTTCTCCGGCCGCCAGGTGTCCTGGCCCTGCTGCTCAAGCTCGAACGGCGCGTCGATGACGATGGTCGACGGCGTATAGCCATTGTCCAGGGCGGATGAATAGACGATGGGCTTGAACGAGGAGCCCGGCTGCCGCATGGCCTGGGTGGCGCGGTTGAACTGGCTCTCGTCGTAGGAGAACCCGCCGGAGAGCGCGAGCACGCGGCCGGTGGTGGGCTCCATCACCACCATGGCGCCCTCGACGCCGGGCGGCTGGCGCAGGCGCCACTGGCCACCGGCGCCGCCGAGCGGCTCCACGTAGATCACGTCACCGGGCTTCAGCACCTGGTTGATGGCCTTGCGCGTCCACTTGGCACCCTCGGCCGGAATGAGACCCACCTCGCGCTCGATGGAGCGCTGGCCGGACTTGGTGCGCGGCGGCTGCAGGCCGATGCGCGCGTTGTCCTTGCTGACGTCGAGCACGATGGCGAGGCGCCAGGGAATGTCGGTCCATTCCTTCACCTCGCCCACCTTCACGCCCCAGTCGTCGCCGGGCAGGAGATCGATATGGGTGACGGGCTTGCGCCAGCCGCGCTCCTCGTCGTAGCGCACGAGGCCATCGGTGAGGGTCTTCTTGGCCAGCACCTGGAGCTTGGGATCGAGCGGCGTGCGCACCGAGAGGCCGCCTTCGTAGAGCTTGCGCTCGCCGTAGCGCTCGTAGATCTGCCGGCGGACCTCTTCCGCGTAATATTCGGCGGCAAAGATCTGCGCGCCCGTGGCACGGGGTGTCACCTCCAACGGCGCCTTCTTGGCCGCCTCGCCCTCCTGCGGGGAGACGAAGCCGTTCTCCACCATGCGGTCGATGACCCAGTTGCGGCGGTCGGTGGCGCGGTTGCGCTCGCGGAAGGGGTTGTAGTTGGACGGCGCCTTGGGCAGGGCGGCGAGATAGGCCACCTCCTGCACGTTCAGCTCGTCCACCGACTTGTCGAAATAGACGAGCGCCGCCGCGGCAATGCCGTAGGCGCCCATGCCGAGATAGATCTCGTTGAGATACAGCTCGAGGATGCGGTCCTTGGAATAGGCGCGCTCGATGCGCAGGGCGAGCAGGGCTTCCTTGATCTTGCGGTCAAGGCTGCGCTCGTTGGTGAGCAGGAAGTTCTTCGCCACCTGCTGGGTGATGGTCGAGGCGCCCTGGGCGCGAACGTTCTTGCCGTAGTTCTGCGCGAGGTTGAGCGCGGCACGGAAGATGCCTGTGGGATCGATGCCGCCGTGCTCGTAGAAATTCTTGTCCTCGGCCGAGAGGAACGCCTCGATGACGAGGCGCGGCACGGACTGGATGGGGATGTAGAGGCGCCGCTGTTTGGCATACTCGGCCACCAGCGCGCCGTCCGCCGCATGGACGCGGGTCATCACCGGCGGCTCGTAGTTCTGCAACTGGGAGTAGTCAGGCAGGTCCTGGGAATATTTCCAGACCAGATAGGTCGCGCCGGCCGCACCCGCCAGCAGCACCAGCGTCGCGAGCGCGAACAGGAAACCCAGGAACCTCAAAATCACCCGCATCTCGCAGCTTCCTCCCGCCGCAACCCGAGGGAACGCCCAAAGCCAGGCGCTCGACTGCCTCAGCCCAGGCCACGGCTGCCCTCGATCGTCGCGGCCTTCGCCGGACCGCACCGTTTCAGGGCCCACCTGCGCAAGCCTGCCCGGACGAAACCTGCCGGAGCGCGACCTTGCGGCGTGCGACCCGCCATAACCCGACTTGGCGCCAATGCGAAGCGGCTACATTGGGCAAACCGACGCCCCAAGGCAACCGCCACAGCCTTCCCGTGCCCGCTGTCCTGCGCCTGCCTTGACGCCGCGCCAAGGTGAAGGACCCGGAGAAGGCCTCCCCATGCGCACCGTCAGGGACTCGCACGGGCATCGCTATGGGGGCGAAACGTGGCCTCTTCGCGACGAACGGGAGGGTTTCGTCCGCAGCGCCTGACCTGAGCCGGGACCCGGACATGAAAAGGGCCTCCCCGGGGGGAGGCCCTTTCGGATTCAGGACAGTGGAGTGCCGGATGGCCTCATTCGCCGAACAGCTTGCGCTGCCACCAGCCCGAGCGGGGCTTGGCGGGAGGCGCACTCGGCTCGACCGGGGCGGCCGGGACCTCGGGCGCGGGTGCAAGCTGCGCGGGTGCTTCCGGCGCAGCGGCTTCGGGCGCCGCAGCAGCCGGCGCGGGCTCGGCCACCGGTTCGGCCGGCGCTTCCGCGGCCGCGGGGGCTGCCGGAGGAATTGTGCCGCCATCCGACAGGATGACCGGTGCCTTTTCGCGAACGGTCGAGCGGCGCCGGCGGCGCGCAGCCTCCGGGGTCTCCGCTTCGGCGACGGGTTCGGGAGCCGGCACCGGGGCGGGGGCTGCTGCAGGCTCGGCTTTGGTCTCGGCCGGCTCTTCCACAACGAACGACCCTGCGACGGGGGCGGCGGTCTCGTCCGATTCCGCGGCCGAGGGCTGTTCCTCGTCGGCTTCCTCGTTGCCATCGCTCTCGCCATCGGCGCTCAGCGGGGCCTCGTCGTCACGCTCGCGGCGGTTGCGACGGCCACCGCGGCGGCCGCGGCGGCGACGGCGGCGATCGCCGTTCTCGTCGTCGGACCGCTCGCCATCGGCGCGCTCGTCCTCGCCGCGCTCCTCGTCGTCGCGGTCGTCATCCTCGCGGGAGCTTTCGTCGCGCGCGCCCTCCTGGGCTTCTGCGGCGTCGGCGGAGGTGTCATCCTCCTCCTCGCCATCGCTGCCCTCAGCGCCCTCGCGACCCTCCTCGCGCTCACCCCGCCGCCGGCGGCGGCGGCGACGGCGCTTGCGGCCGGCGTCGTCGGAGCGCTCGCCATTGCCCTCGGCAGCCTCTGCGTCGGCCTCGGTCTCGGCTTCCTCGACGATTTCCTCTTCATCCTCCTCGACGAAATCCTCGTCGGGCAGGATGGAGTCGGGCTGCACCACCGTGCTCGGCCGCGGCGCGGCCGGTGCGGGAGCGGCGATATCGCCCTTCTCGATGATGAAGGGCTGGTGGCCGGTGACGCTCTCGTCCGCCGCGATGGCGAGGGTGACGCTGAAGCGCTCCTCCAGCTCGCGCAGGTGGGCGCGCTTCTGGTTCAGAACATAGAGCGCCACCTCGGTGCGGGTGCGGGCGATGAGATTGTGCGTCTGAGAGCGCAGCAGCTGCTCCTCCAGCGCGCGCAGCAGCTGGAGCGAGACGGAGGCCGCCGAGCGCACATGCCCGGTGCCGCCGCAGTGGGGGCACACCTCGATGGAGCTTTCCAGCACGCCGGTGCGGATGCGCTGGCGCGACATTTCCAGCAGGCCGAAATGCGAGATGCGGCCGATCTGGATGCGGGCGCGGTCGTTCTTGAGGCAATCCTTGAGCTTGCGCTCCACCGCCCGGTTGTTGCGCTTCTCCTCCATGTCGATGAAATCGATCACGATGAGGCCGGCAAGGTCGCGCAGGCGCAGCTGGCGGGCGATTTCCTCGGAAGCTTCGAGGTTCGTCTTGAGGGCGGTGTCCTCGATATGGTGCTCGCGGGTCGCCCGGCCGGAGTTCACGTCGATGGAGACGAGCGCCTCGGTGGGGTTGATGACCACGTAGCCGCCGCTCTTGAGCTGCACCACGGGGGAGAACATGGCATCGAGCTGCTGCTCCACGCCGTAGCGGGCGAAGATGGGTTGCGGCTCGCGATAGGGCAGGACCGACTTCGCGTGGCTCGGCATGAGCATCCGCATGAAGTCGCGGGCCTCGCGGAAACCCTCCTCGCCGGCGACGTGGATGTCGTCGATGTCCTTGTTGTAGAGGTCGCGGATGGCGCGCTTGATAAGCGAGCCTTCCTCGTAGACGAGGCTCGGCGCGGTGGACGACAGCGTCATCTCCCGCACGGTCTCCCACAGCCGCAGGAGATATTCGAAGTCGCGCTTGATCTCGGTCTTGGTGCGGTTGGCGCCGGCCGTGCGCAGGATGATGCCCATCCCTTCCGGCACCTCCAGATCCTGCACCACTTCCTTGAGACGCTTGCGGTCGACCGCGTTGGTGATCTTGCGGGAGATGCCGCCGCCACGGGCGGTGTTCGGCATCAGAACGGAATAGCGGCCGGCGAGGGAGAGGTAGGTGGTGAGGGCGGCGCCCTTGTTGCCGCGCTCTTCCTTGACCACCTGCACCAGCATCACCTGACGGCGGCGGATGACTTCCTGGATCTTGTAGCTGCGGGCGCGGCGCTGCGGGGCGCGCTCCGGAACCTCCTCGAGGGCGTCGTCATCGGCGCCGAGGTGCTCGATTTCCTCTTCCTCGTCGATCTGGTCGACATCGCTGTCGTCCTCGTCGTCGTCCTCGTCCTTGTCGCGCTTGCGGTCGTTCCGGCGCCCGCGATGACGGCGGGAGCGGTGCCCGTCCTCGTAGCGCGTCTCGCGCGCAGACTCTTCCTCCGGAGCCTTGTCCTCGGAGGTTTCCTCAGAGGTCTCCTCGGAGTCCTCGTCGCTCTCTTCCTCGTCGTGCTCGTCCTCGCCGTGCTCTTCGGCGTCGTCCTCTTCGTCCGCCTCGTCATCGCCGGCAGCCTGCGCGTGCTCGTCGTCGCGCACGACGGCGCCACCTTCGAGGATCGGCGCAGGATCGTTCTCGCCCTCGGCCGCCTCGCGGCGGCGCAGGGCGTCCTCGTCGTCCGCTGCCTGCTCCTGGGGGGCGGGCAGGGGAGTGCCGAGGGGCGCATCGATGGCGGCCTCGACCACGGCGGCAGCCGCTTCCGCCGCCTCTGCCGGCGCGACCAGCGCGCTCATGGGCTCGGCGTGATGGTCGGCCGGGGTGTGCGAACCTTCGGAGGAGGCTTCGGCGACGAATTCCGGCGCGGAGCCAGCAGTGGCCTCGACGTCATCGGCGGCGGGCGCATTGCCCGAGTCCGCATTGCTCAGTTCCGCATCGCCCAAGCCCGCATCGCCGAAGTCGGGCGAAACGGCTTCCACCGGCTCGGCGGCGGCGCTGATGCTCTGGTCCGGCTGGGACCGCTTGGCGCGGCTGCGCTCGCGGCGGCGCTCCTTGAGGTCGGCCTCATCCTCGGCGAGGCGCGCGGCGCGCTCCTCTTCCTCGATCAGGGCCAGACGGTCGGCGACCGGGATCTGGTAATAATCGGGGTGGATCTCGCTGAAGGCGAGGAAGCCGTGGCGGTTACCGCCGTACTCGATGAAGGCCGCCTGCAGCGACGGCTCAACGCGCGTCACCTTGGCGAGATAGATGTTGCCCCGCAACTGTTTGCGGGATGCGGACTCATAGTCGAATTCTTCGACCCGGTTCCCGCGCACGACCACGACCCGGGTCTCCTCCGGGTGGGTCGCATCGATGAGCATCTTGTTGGCCATGGAAATCTCTCTTCACGGCGCCGGGAGCAATGCTCCGCGACGGCCGCGGCTCGACCCCTTCGGGCGCTGCCGCGACGCCGTTCTGGCGCCGGATGTGATGACGTGAGGAAGAAGGGGAGGCGCAGGTACGCCCAAGCGCGTCGCTCGCACGCTCGGGGGCGGGGCACACGGAAGCGCGCTCAGCGCGCATGTCGTGCGGAAAAAATTCCATGCCCTCGGCTACCCGCTCCTCGATGAAGGGTTCAGGCCGGGGCGGAGGCGGGCGCCTCGTTCCGGCCACGGTACACACTCGCCCGATTCCCCAGATCGTCCCCTCGCGGACCATCGGCGAAGCTGGTTTCGAGGCATGCCGCCCGCGCCGCTGGGGCGCTTGCTGAAAGGGTCCTCGGTGACGGGGGTTCGTCCCTGAGGGTGCCGCCATCGGCAATTGGGGATGCCTTGATTCCGGGCTGTCGCATGCGCGGCGACCCGCCTGAATTCCCGACACGCCCAGCGGCAGCCGCGGCAACCGGGGCCGAAGAGCCTGTTCCGGAACGCGAACTGTGTACGGTCCCCTTCTTACCCGCCCGACTTCCCGCTTGGCAAGGATCATGCGTCCCGAACCTCGCGCCGGACGGCTATAACGCTCCGTCAACGGCTCGTTTACACCCGCCGCCTTATGCCTGCCCCTCTCCTGTGGCCCGCTCTGGAAGCACGCCGAAGCGGACCAGCATGAGGGTGAGATTTCGATGATGCGACGCCGGCCCGGCCCCGCCGCCTTGTCCGTTCTCGATACGTCCGGCCGCCTGCGGATGACGGCCCGAATTGCCGCTTTCCTGCTCTTGTTCGTTTTTTCGGCGTTTGGAACGGGGCCTGCTCGGGCACAGGGGGAAACGGGCGCACCGGCTGTGGCGCGGGAGGCGCGCCTTGCCGGGGACGCGAAGCGCACGCGCCTCGTCGTCGATCTCGACCGTGCCCCGTCTTTCCGCGCCTTTACGCTGGCCAGCCCGCCTCGGGTGATTCTCGATCTTTCCGACGTGACCTTTGCCCTGAAGCCGGAAGCGAGCCAGTTGCGCCGGGGACTGGTGACGGCCTACCGATTCGGCGTCTTTGCGCCGGGCAAGGCGCGCATGGTTCTGGAGGTGTCCGGCCCGGTCGCCATCGACAAGGCGTTCGTGCTGGACGCGGTGGACGACCAGCCCGCCCGTCTGGTGGTCGATCTGGTCAAGGCCGACCCGGACGCGTTCGCCCGCTCCATCGCCACCGAGGCCGAGCAGCGCACCGCGCTACCGGCGACGCCCGTCGAAACGCCGCAGGCCGGCGACACGCGGCCGGTCATCGTCATCGATCCCGGCCATGGCGGGATCGATTCCGGCACGTCGGGCTATTCGGCCTTCGTCGAGAAGACCATCGTGCTGGAAACCGCCCTCGCACTGCGCGACCGGCTGGAGAAAGCCGGCGGATATCGCGTGGTGCTGACCCGCTCCAACGATACCTTCATCCCTCTTGGCGAGCGGGTCCGTATCGCCCGCGCCAACCGAGCAGACCTGTTCATTTCCATCCATGCGGACGCGCTCGCCCGCGGCGACGGCAGAGCGCGCGGTGCCAGCGTCTACACTCTGTCGGAGACGGCCAGCGATGCGGAGTCGGCCCATCTCGCCGACAAGGAGAACAAGGCGGACCTCATCGCCGGCGTCGATCTCTCCGACGAGACCGACGAGGTTGCCGGCATCCTTGTAGATCTCGCCTGGCGGGAGACGCGCAATTTCTCCGCCCTGTTTGCCCGCACCCTGGTCGGCAGCATGAAGGGCGCGACGCGGCTCCACGGAACGCCGCTCAAATCCGCCGGTTTCCGCGTGCTGCGTGCCCATGACGTGCCGTCGGTGCTGGTGGAACTCGGCTACATGTCGAGCCCCGACGATCTGAAACAGCTCACCTCCGAAGCCGGCCGCGACCGCATGGCCGGAGCCATCGCCACCGGTGTCACGCAGTTCTTCACGCAGAAGGGAAGCGGGGGGCATGAGGTGGCGGGGGAGGGCGCATCCACTCCGGCCCGCTAGACGGGCGCCAGATTCCTGCACACGTCAGGCGCGCAAGTGTGACTCATGTCGACATGAGCCTTGCCCCGCGCTTTGGACCGAGTACCATGGGCAGAGCGGCATCCGGCTGCGGATCAAAACGATTTAGCCGGCCGGAACACGCCGCATCGCACCAAGCGGACAAAGACGCCGCATTCCGTGTGGGAGGAATTTGATGATCGACCGTCGCCGTGGCCTTGCGGCCGCGCTAGCCCTGCCTCTTGCCCTTGCGGCTGCCATCACCTTCGGCGGGCCAGCCAGCGCCCAGACCAAGCTCAAGTGGGCGCATGTCTACGAGCCGTCCGAGCCTTTCCACACAGCCTCTGTGTGGGCGGCCGGCGAAATCGCCAAGCGCACCAACGGGCGTTACCAGATCGATGTCTATCCCTCCTCGCAGCTCGGCAAGGAGAGCGATATCAACCAGGGCCTGACGCTCGGTACCGTGGACATGATCATCTCCGGCTCGAGCTTTGCCGGAAAGGCCTATCCGCCCATCGGCGTGACCTACTATCCCTATACCTTCCGCGACGCAGACCACCTGCTCGCTTATGCCAAGAGCGACGTCTTCAAGGACCTCGCCAAGGGCTATGAGGACAAGACCGGCAACCACATCGTCGCCGTGACCTATTACGGCGTGCGCCAGTCCACCTCCAACAAGCCGTTCAAGACCTGCGCGGAGATGAAGGGCCTCAAGATCCGCGTGCCGGATGCGCCCGCCTATCTCGCCATGCCGAAGGCCTGCGGCGCCAACATCACCCCCATCGCCTTTGCCGAGGTCTATCTCGCGCTCCAGAACGGCACGGTGGACGCCCAGGAGAACCCGCTCACCACCATCGAGGCGAAGAAATTCTATGAGGTGCAGAAGAACATCGTGCTGACGGGCCACATCGTGGACCATCTCAACACCATCATCTCCGGCAGCCTGTGGAAGAAGCTCTCACCCGAGGACCAGAAGATCTTCACCGAGGTCACCCAGGAGGCGGCCGCCAAGGCCACGGCCGAGGTGGCGCAGCGGGAGAAGGAACTGCTCGACATCTTCAAGCAGAAGGGCCTCACCGTGGTCGAGGTGGACACGGCCGACTTCCGCGACACGGTGATGAAGAACATCACTTTCGAGAGCTTCGGCTATCGCAAGGCCGACTGGGACCGGATCCAGGCCATCAAGAGCAACATGTAAGGCGGGGCGGGGGCGCTCTCGCGTCACCATCCCCTTCCAGGTTCGTCATGCCCCGGCTTGTCCGGGGCATCCACGCCGCCGCTCGGTCGGTTCTCGGGCCTGAGGCTCAGCTTTCGCCGAGACGTGGATCCCCCGGACAAGCCGGGGGATGACGACCGGAAGACCGTGTCTCTTCCGATCCATTCGTGCATCCTCCCCAGCCCGGACCCCTTCATGGCCCAAGAAGTCCACACCCGCGTCACCGGCGAGGAACTCGCCCATACGTTCGAGCAGCAGGAGGAGGTGGACCTCTCCGGCTACGCCTTCGAGGACTGGATTACCCTGGCGATCTTCTGGATCATGGCGGGGCTGGTTTTCACCCAGTTCTTCACCCGCTACGTGCTGAACGACAGCTTCTCCTGGACCGAGGAACTCGCCACCTATTGCCTCGTGGCGGTGGTGTTCATCGGCGCGGCGATGTGCGTGCGGCTCTCCCGGCACATCCAGGTGGACCTCATCTACCGCTTCCTGCCGGCACCGGCCGGGCACGTGCTCTCGCTGTTCGTGGACCTCGTGCGCACCGGCTTCATCGCCTACGGCGTGTGGCTGCTCGTACGCTACATCGCCCTCGTCGGTGATGAGCCCATGGTGATGGTCGATGCGCCGAAGAGCGTCGTCTACTACGCGGTCCTGTTCGGCTTCGTGATGATGCTGATCCGCTCGGTCCAGGTCGCCATCGGCAACATCCGCCGCGGCTACAGCGTGCTCGAACGCCCCGAGGCGTTCGAGGGCACTTTCGATCACAAGGGGGACTGAGCCATGTGGCTGCTCATCGGCGGGTTCCTCTTCCTCATGCTTTGCGGCGTGCCGGTAGCCATCGCCATGGCCGGGGCATCGCTGGTCTACATTCTCGTCACCGGCTCGGTGCCCGACGTGGTCATCGCCCAGCGCATGATCGCCGGCGTGGAGAGCTTTCCGCTGCTCGCGGTGCCGTTCTTCATCCTGGCCGGCAACCTCATGAACATCGCCGGCGTCACCGGGCGCATCTATGCCTTCGCGGTGGCGCTGGTGGGCTGGATGCGCGGCGGTTTGGGGCAGGTGAACATCATCGGCTCGGTGATCTTCTCCGGCATGTCCGGCACCGCCATCGCTGATGCGGCCGGGCTCGGCACCATCGAGATCAAGGCCATGAAGGACCATGGCTATTCCACCGAATTCTCGGTGGGCGTCACCGCTGCCTCGGCGACGCTCGGGCCGATCATCCCGCCGAGCCTGCCCTTCGTCATCTACGGGATGCTGGCCAACGTCTCCATCGGCGCGCTCTTCCTGGGCGGGGTGGTGCCCGGCGCGGTGATGACGCTGCTGATGATGGCGACGGTCGCCTATTTCGCCCGCCGCAACGGCTGGGGCTCGGATGCCGCCTTCAACTGGGGGCGGCTGCTCTCGGCCGGCGTCGAGGTGGTGATCGTGCTGGCCTTCCCGGCAGCGGTCTATGTGATGATGGCGGTTGGGCTTTCCACCAACCAGGCCGTGCTCATCGCCCTCGCGGTGCTCGTGGCGCTCGACTGGTATTTCGATTTTTCCGCCGTTATGGCGCTGATGACGCCGGTGATCCTGATCGGCGGCATGACGCTCGGCTGGTTCACGCCGACCGAGGCGGCGGTGGCGGCAGTGATCTGGTCCCTGTTCCTCGGCCTCGTGCGCTACCGCTCCATGACGCTGAAGACGCTGGCGAAAGCGACCTTCGACACCATCGAGACGACGGCCTCGGTGCTGTTCATCGTCACCGCGGCGTCCATCTTCGCGTGGCTGCTCACCGCGAGCCAGGCGGCGCAGATGCTGTCGGACGCCATCCTCGGCTTCACCCAGAACAAATGGGTGTTCCTGGCGCTGGCGAACCTGCTCATCCTGTTCGTGGGCTGCTTCATCGACACCATCGCGGCGATCACGATCCTGGTGCCGATCCTTTTGCCCATCGTGCTCAAGCTCGGCATCGACCCGATCCACTTCGGGCTCATCATGACGCTGAACCTGATGATCGGGCTTTTGCACCCGCCGCTCGGCATGGTGCTGTTCGTGCTGGCGCGGGTGGCGAAGCTCTCGGTGGAGCGCACCACCATCGCCATCCTGCCGTGGCTGGTGCCGCTGATGATCGCTCTGCTGGCGATCACCTACATCCCCGGCCTCACCCTCTGGCTGCCCCACGCCATGGGGCTGGGACGCTGAGGCAGGGGACGCTCAGGAGGATCAGGCGCCCGTCCGTCCCTCGGGGGCGGACGGGGTAATCACGCGGCGGCCTTCCTCGGCCTTGTAATAGTATTGGCTTGCCACCAGCCAGCCCTTCAACGGCCGCAGCGGCGGGATGCAGGTGAGCAGCAGCAGGGGCAGCGTGGTCACGAGGTGAACCCAGTAGGGCGCCTGGAAGGCCACCTCCAGCCAGATGGCGAACAACACCGCCGGCACGCAGGCGAAGCACATGACGAAGAAGGCCGGGCCGTCCGCCGGATCGGCGAAGGAATAGTCCAGCCCGCAGACTTCGCAGGACGGGGCAATCGTCAGGAAGCCGTTGAAGAGGTGGCCCTCGCCGCAGCGGGGGCAGCGGCCCCTCACGCCCGTCGAAAGGGGCGAGAGACGCGGCCAATGTTCTTCGTTCATGATGTCTCCCGGGCCGGGTCGGGCAGGTGCCTGCCGGCGTCACGCGGGTCGGGCGATTGTTCGCCGGCGCAGTGTGCTCCGTTGAGGTAAGTCTCGGCGGCGCCACTCGCAAGTGAGAGCGAGTCGCAGCGGCACCAGGCCGCATCCATCCTGACGCAGGGGGTGACAGGCGTGCGGCCGACAGCTATTCGGCTTCAAGGAGGCGCAACCCAGGGGAACGGGGCGGGCATGGATATCGTATTCGTCGGTGCCGGGCTCGCCAATTGCCTGATCGCCGCCCGCATCGCCGAGCGGCGCAGCCGGGTTCGTGTGCTGCTGCTGGAGGCCGGCGAAAGCGTGGGCGGCAACCACAGCTGGTCCTATCATTCCAGCGATTTCGGCCGCATGCAGCACGCCTTCCTCAGCCCCTTCCGCGCCCATGTGTGGATGGGGCACGACGTGCACTTCCCGGCCTATTCCCGCATTCTCAAGGGCCATTACGGCACCATCACCTCCGAGCGGCTGTCGCAGGTGATGCACGAACGCCTCAACCCCTCCATCCGCCTCAACGCCAAGGTGGCCCATGTGGCGGCCGATCATGTGGTCCTGGCCGGTGGCGAGCGCATCGACGCGGGCGCGGTCATCGACGGCCGGGGCCCGGTCTCGTCGCGCCATCTCGACCTCGGCTTCCAGAAGTTCCTCGGCCAGGAGGTGCAGCTCACCCGTCCGCACGGCCTGCACAGGCCTTTCATCATGGACGCGCGGGTCGAGCAGATCGACGGCTATCGCTTCGTCTATGTGCTGCCGCTGGACCCGCAGACGCTGTTGATCGAGGACACCTATTATTCCAGCGGTGCCGAGCTGCCCATCGACAGCCTGCGCCGTCGCATCGCCGCCTATGCCGCCGCGCAGGGCTGGGAGATCGACCATGTGGTGCGGGAGGAGGAGGGCATCCTGCCCATCGCGCTGGGCGGCGACATCAGCGCGTTCCTGGCCGAGGCGCCTCAGGGTGTCGCCCGGGTCGGCCTGCGCGCCGCGCTGTTCCACCCCACCACCGGCTATTCCCTGCCGGACGCGCTGGAGCTTGCCGACCTCGTGAGCGAACTTCCGGATCTGTCAGGCCCCGCGATCTCCGCGTTCGTGCGCCAGCACGCCGCCCAGCGCTGGGAAAGCCGCGGTTTCTTCCGTTTGCTCAACCGCATGCTGTTCCGCGCCGCCGCGCCGGATCGCCGCTACGCCATCCTCGAGCGCTTTTACCGCTTGCCCGAGGATCTGATCCAGCGCTTCTACGGGGATCGCCTCACCTTCAAGGACAAGGCACGCATCCTTACGGGCCGTCCGCCCGTATCGGTGCTGAAGGCACTTTCCTGCCTGCCCGAGACAAAATCCGCTATCGGTCCCAGATAATGCTCGACGTCACCAAGTCCCCCCGCCGCGCCGCCGTCATCGGGTCCGGCTTCGGCGGGCTCGCCCTCGCCATCCGCCTGCAGGCGGCGGGCATCGCCACGACAATCTTCGAGCAGCGGGACAAGCCCGGCGGCCGGGCCTATGTCTATGAGGACAAGGGCTTCACCTTCGACGGCGGGCCGACGGTCATCACCGACCCCTCCTGCCTCGAAGAGGTTTATGAGGCGGCCGGCCGGCGGCTTTCCGACTATGTGGACCTGATCTCGGTCTCCCCCTTCTACCGGCTGCTGTGGTCGGACGGGCGCCAGTTCGACTATGTGAACGAGCAGACCGCCCTCGACGCCCAGATCGCCGCCTTCAACCCGGCGGACGTGGAGGGCTACCGGCGCTTCTTCGCGTATTCCAAGGCGGTGTTCGAGGAGGGCTACCTCAAGCTCGGCGCCGTGCCCTTCCTGAATTTCTCGGACATGATGAAGGCCGGGCCGCAGCTGGCGAAGCTCCAGGCGTGGCGTTCGGTCTATTCCATGGTGTCGAGCTTCATCCAGGACGAGCACCTGCGCGAGGCCTTCTCCTTCCACTCGCTGCTGGTGGGGGGAAATCCCTTCTCCACCTCCTCCATCTACGCCCTCATCCATGCGCTGGAGCGCAAATGGGGCGTCTTCTTCCCGCGCGGCGGCACCGGCGCGCTGGTGCGCGGCATGGTCAAGCTGTTCACCGACCTCGGCGGCACCATCCACCTCTCCGCCAAGGTCGATGAGATCGTGGTGGAGGGCGACCGGGCCACGGGCGTTCGCGTGGGCGGCGAGAAGCTCCCGTTCGATCTCGTCGCCTCCAACGCCGACGTGGTGCACACCTACGCCCACCTCATGCGCAACAGCGCGCGCGGAAAGGCGGAGGGCGCGAAGCTTGCGAAGAAGCGGCATTCCATGTCGCTGTTCGTCATCTATTTCGGCGCCAACCGGACGTGGGATCATCTCCAGCACCACACCGTGCTGTTCGGCCCGCGCTATCGGGGCCTTGTGAACGAGATCTTCAAGGGCCCGCACCTGCCGGACGATTTCTCGCTCTATCTCCACGCCCCCACCGTCACGGACAAATCGCTGGCGCCGGAGGGCTCCACGGCCTTCTACGTGCTCTCCCCCGTGCCGCATCTCGGCAAGGCGGAGATCGACTGGGAGGTGGAGGGGCCGAAATATCGCGACCGCATCCTCGGCCATCTGGAGCAGCGTCTGCTGCCGGGGCTGAAGGACAGCCTCGTGACCACGCGCATCCTCACCCCCTTCGGCTTTAGGGACGAGCTTTCCGCCCATCTCGGCTCGGCCTTCTCGGTGGAGCCGATCCTCACCCAGTCGGCTTGGTTCCGCCCGCACAACCGGGACGACAAGATCGCCAACCTCTATTTCGCCGGCGCCGGCACCCATCCGGGCGCGGGCGTGCCCGGGGTGGTGGGATCGGCCAAGGCGACGGCCGGTCTCATCCTCGAAGACCTCGGCATCGCCGCCCGGTCCACCGCATGAGCGGGACGGACGCCGCTCCGGATGTTGTGGGCGCGAGCGAGGAGGCCATCGCCAAGGGCTCCAAGAGCTTCGCCGCCGCCGCCCGCCTGTTCGCGCCCCGCATGCGCGAGGACGCGGTGATGCTCTATGCCTGGTGCCGTCACTGCGACGATGTGGTGGATGGGCAGGAACTGGGCCACGGCCGCATCGCGAGCGCGCAGACGCCGGCGGAGCGGCTGGAGGCCCTGTTCGAGGAGACGCGCCGGGCCTATCGGGGCGTGCCGTCCTCCCACCCCGCCTTCGCCGCCTTCGCCGAAGTGGTCCGGCGCAACGATATTCCAGAGCGTCACCCCCTCGATCTGCTCGAAGGCTTCCGCATGGATGTGGAAGGCCGCCGCTACGACACCCTCGATGATACGCTCACCTACTGCTACCACGTGGCCGGCGTGGTGGGGGTGATGATGGCGCTGATCATGGGCGCGCGGGACGAGGTGGTGCTGGACCGGGCGAGCGATCTCGGCCTCGGCTTTCAGCTCACCAACATATCCCGCGACGTGATCGAGGATGCCGGCATCGGCCGCATCTATGTGCCCGGCACCTTCCTCGATATGGAAGGGGTTCCCGAGGCGGAGATCGTCGCGTCGGAGCACCGGGCCGCCGTCGCCGCCGCCGTCGCGCGCCTCCTGGACGTGGCGGAGCCCTATTACGAGCAGGCGGTGATCGGCATGGGCGCCCTGCCGTTCCGCGCCGCCGCCGCCGTGGGCGCGGCGCGCTGCGTCTATCGCGCCATTGGAACAGAGGTGCGCCGGCGCGGGGCGCAAGCGTGGGATGCGCGCGTCTCCACCACCAAGGCGCAGAAGATCGGCTACCTGATGCAGGGCATCGGCCTTGCCCTCTCCACCCGCCGCAGCGGGCCTCAGCCGCCGCGCCCGAAGCATTTGTGGACGCGGCCGCGATGACCCATTTCGCCGTCGTCGCCCCGCCGCTGCCGGGGCACTACAACCCCTTGCTGGTGCTCGCCCGCGAACTGGGTGCGCGCGGCCATCGCGTCACCTTCGTCCACATGGCGGATGCGGCTCGGCTGGTGAGCGGGAAGGGCGCGGGCTTCGCGGCGGTCGGCGCGCGGGATTATCCCGCCGGCGCCCTCGACGCCTATGTGAACCGTCTCGCCAAGCCCACGGGACTGTTTGGCCTGCTCGGCACGCTGAAGGCCACCGCCGCGCAGACGGACATGCTGTGTCGCGACCTGCCCGGCGTGCTGCGCGACATCGGCGCGGAGGCGGTGATCGCAGACCAGACGGAGGCCGCCGGCACGCTGGTGGCGCGCCATCTCGGCCTGCCGGTGATCTCGACCGCGACGGCGCTCCTCTTGAACCGCGAGGTCGGCGTGCCGCCGCCGTTCGTACCTTGGCCCTATGAGGAAGGTGAAAAGGCGCTGGTCCGCAACAAGGGTGGCTACCGCGTCACTGATTTCCTCATGTCGTCCATGCGCAAGGTGCTGACGCGGCACGGCGCAGCCTTCGGGCTCGACCCGTTCGCCGACGGGGGCTTTTCGCCACTACTGACGGTAGCGCAGATGCCGAAGGGGCTGGATTTCCCCCGCACCGAGCTGCCCGCCACCTTCCATTACGGTTCCCCCTGGCGCGATGCCACCGCAATCCCGGCCGCCACGGCGCCGCTGCCGGAAGTGGGGGACAAGCCACTCGTCTTCTGTTCGCTCGGCACAATACAGGGCGCGCGGGCCGATCTGTTCCGCAAGGTCGCGCTGGCGGCCCGGGAAGTGGGCGTGCGCCTCCTCATCGCCCATGGCGGGCTTCTCTCTCCGGGCGAGGCCGGGCGGCTGAGCGACGTCGCCGAAGTGCGCGCGTTCGTGCCTCAGCAGGAGGTTCTGAAGCGCTGCGCGGCGGCCGTGCTCCACTGCGGCATGAACACGGTTCTCGACGCCATGGCGGAGGGTGTGCCGCTCGTCGCCATGCCCATCGCCTTCGAGCAGCCGGCCACCGCCGCGCGCCTCGCCTATGCGGGCGTTGCCGAGGTGGTGCCCGCCGGCCGCGCCAGCCAGAAGCGCCTCACCACGGCGCTGCGGGCCGTGCTGGAACAGCCGCGCTATCGGGAGAATGCGCGCCGCATCGCGGCCGAGATGGCGCAGGGGCGCGGCGTGACCGATGCCGCCGATCTCATCGAGGCGGCGGTGGTCAGGCCCGCGCTTGTGACCGTCTGAGTCGATAGAGCACCTGCCGCCGCAACGGATGGTCCGGCGGCGTAGAGGGCAGGTCGAAATCCCCTCCCTCGTCGCGCACCATGCCGAGCCGTGCCATCACCGCCCGCGAGCGAAGGTTCGCCGGCACGGTGATGGCCACGATCTCCTCCAGCCCCAGCCGCTCAAACCCGAAGTCCAGCGCCGCCCGCGCCGCCTCGGTGGCGTAGCCGCGGCCCCAGAAGGCAGGATCGAACCGCCAGCCGATCTCCACGGCCGGCGTGAAGTGCTCGGTGTAGGGCACATGCACCAGCCCGCAATAGCCGGCGAAGTCGCTAACGCCGGGCGCCTCCACCACCCACAGGCCGAAACCGTGGCGGGCGAAATGCGCTTCGGCGCGATCCGCCACCGCATCGCTCGCGGCGCGGTCGGGCACCGGCATCAGAAATTCCATGGTGCGCGGGTCGGACTGCATGCGCCACAGGCCTTCGCGATCCAATGGCTGCCAGGGACGCAGCGTGAGGCGTGCGGTGGTGAGCGTCGGGGCGGTCATGGCGGCTGTCTCATGGCCGGCGCCTCATGCGCCCTCGATCAGGCCGCGCAGGCGGTCGGCGGCCGCGGTGGAGGGGAGGGGACGGCCTGCCAACGTCGCGACGGTGCGGATGCCGAGCGCGGAGGTGAGCAGGATTTCCTCGGCCGATGCGAGATCGTCCGCCGTCAGCCGCCGTTCCTTCGCCCCGGCGGCGATCACGTTCGCCCGCATCACGCCGGGGAGCACGCCTTCGGACAAGGGTGGCGTTACCAGCGCGCCGTCGATGACGGCGAACAGGTTGGCGATGGATGTCTCCGCCACCCCGTCGCGCGTGTTGAGCAGGATGGCGTCATCCGCCCCCCGCCGCGCCGCTTCCTGCCGAGCGAGGATGCCGTCGAGATAGTTGAGCGACTTCACCTGCGCCAGCGGCGAGCGATCGTTGCGGCGGGTGCCCTGCGCGATGACGAGGCGCGCGGGCGGCAGAGGCGGTGCGAGCGGCGCGGCGGTGATGACGAGGGTCGGCTTCGGCTCGGCCGGTGGCAGCACGCCACGCGGGCCGGTGCCGCGGGTGAGGGTGAGGCGGAGCACGCCCTCCGACAGGCCGTTGGCTTCGGCGGTCTGCGCCAGCGCTTCGGAAAGATTGAGAGAGGGCAGGGGCATCCCCAGCACCTTGGCCCCGGCCGCGAGACGGGCGAGATGCGCTTCGACACGGAGCACGCGGCCGCCTTTCACCCGCAGCGTCTCGAACAGCCCATCCCCCAGAGTGAAGCCGCGATCGAACGGCGAGACGGCCGCCTCCGCCTCCTCCATCAGCGCGGTGCCGAGGAACAGTTTCATGCGCCCTCTCCCGAGAGCGCGCGCAGCATGGGCGAGAGCTTCACCAGGCTCTCCTCATATTCGTCCGCCGGATCGGAATCGGCGACGATCCCGCCGCCCGCCTGGGTCAGCAGCGTGTCGCCGGAGCGGGTGATGGTGCGGATGACGATGGAGGAATCCATCGCCCCGTCGAAGCCGATCCACGCCACCGAGCCGCAATAGACCCCGCGCGGGGAGGGCTCCAGCTCGTGGATGATCTCCATGGCGCGGATCTTCGGTGCGCCGGTGATGGAGCCGCCGGGAAAGCAGGCCTTCAGGAGGTCCACCGGGCCGAGGCCGGGCTTCAGCCGGCTGTCGATGACCGAGACGAGGTGATGGACGCTCGCGAAGGTCTCCAGCCCGCACAGCACCGGCACCTTCACGCTGCCCACCTGCGAGACCCGCGAGAGATCGTTGCGCATCAGGTCCACGATCATCAGGTTTTCCGCCCGGTCCTTCACCGAAGCGAGGAGGGCGTTGGCCAGCGCCTTGTCCTCGGCGGGATCGGCGCTGCGGCGGCGGGTGCCCTTGATGGGGCGCGTCTCCACCCGCCCGTCGGAGGTGAGCGAGAGGAAGCGCTCTGGCGAGGCGGAGAGCACCGCGAGATTCTTGCCGGCACGCAGGAAGGCGGCGAAGGGAGAGGGGCTGAGCGCGCGCAGGCGGGTGTAGAGGGCAAGGTCCGTGAGACCTTCCGGCATCTTTGCCCGCATCTGGTGGGTGAGATTGGCCTGGAAGATGTCGCCGGCACGGATGTATTCGATCACCCGCGCGACTTCCGCTTCCACGTCCGCCCGCGGCTGGTCGGGCGCGAACGTGCCGGTGTGGCTGAAATCGGGAGCGGGCGCCGCAGCGGGCGCGGTGGCGAGCCGGTCGAAAAGCTCCTGCGCGCGGTGCTGGGCGCGGGCCTCGGCCGCATCTCCGGATTCTGGCCGGCCGTTCGAGACGATGAAGGCACGCTTTTCCAGCCCGTCGAAGGCGAGGATGGCGTCGTAGAGGCCCATCGCCATTTCCGGCACCGCCGGTTCGGCGGGGCGGGGCGGCGGCAGGCGCTCCAGATGCCGGCCCAGCTCATAGCCGAGATAGCCCATGGCGCCGCCGAGGAACGGCACGGGGGCGGAGGAGGGGCCGAGGCAGGGCGGCAGGTCGCCGGGATTGAGCGCGCGCGCCAAAACGTCGAACGGCGTTCCGGGCACGAGGGCGCCGTTCAGCCGGACGCCGTCCGCGCCGGAGGTGATGAAGGCATAGGGATCCGCGCCGATATAGGACCAGCGCGCCCGCACGTCGCCCTCCGCCGCGCTGTCGAGAAAGGCGCAGTGGGGAGCGTCGGCGAAGGCCTGGAACGCGGCGAACGGGTCGCGGTACGGGATTTCAACGATAAGCACAGGGGGCGACCGATTCAGAACGCTTCGGTCCCACCATGGCGCCATGGCGCCGCCGGGGCAATCCGGACGGGGAAGACGACGCAGGCTCAGCGGCGACAGACGGCCTGGTGATCCTCGCGCCAATTCCCCCGGCAGGCCGGGGGAAGGCGATCATTTCGGCTTACGTGGAGAGCTTCACGCAGCCCGTGCAAACGGCGGCTCGCCGTCCTGCTGCTCGGCCTGGGTGGCGTTCAGCAGCTTGGACTGGACGATCTCGCCCACGGCGACCAGTTCGGTGCTCCAGGCAAGGGCAGATTGCTGCAGGAAAGCCGCCTCGCGGGTGACGAAGGCCGACGGGTTCTGCTCGCGCGAAAGCTGGTTGAGAAGATCCATCTGCTCCTGCATCTGCCGGCCGACAAACTGCTGCAGATGCGTGCTGACCGCGATCGGGCAGTCGAAGAACAGGTTCTTCCACGCGGTAACCGGCCATGCCATGGGCGGCGTGGCGGGCGACAGCGCGCGGGCGAGACCCTGGAACATCACCGAGTCGTTCATGTCCATTTCTCCCGTCTGACGATGACCCCCGGACCTAAGCAGCCCCCAGCGCCCATCAGAATTACCGTTTCACGGATGTGAGACTTCGGCGTTGCGGAAGGTCAAATGCCTTGCACGCCGGATCGGGGAAAATCACATTTCCACGCGTCGCCCTTCAGGGCGACATTATCATCGCACTCCGCCGCCCCGCTGCCTATGGCCGCGCCGGGAGGCGGAGGGTGAAAGAGGCTTCCGTCAACGCATCGTGATGTTTGCGCTCGGGACGGGGCCAAAGGCCGGAAGGCCGGGGAGACAAAAAGCATGACCCAGTTGCCGCACGGCTTCCGTCAGATCCGCATGGAGCTCGCCCGCGAAAAGGGACATCCCGACGGAGCCCGCAATTTCGGCTACAGCTTCGTGGCGCCCCTGGACGCCGCCGGCCGCATCGACGCGACGGAGTGGGCCAAGCATCGCGACAGCTGCCGGGTGGTTAAGTTCCGCCCGGACGAGGCGGACGAGGTGGGCCATCTGGTGCGCCGCCCCGGCGGCACCTGGGCGTTCCGCTATGACATTTCCGGCACGGACGATGACGAGGCCGGCTACCGCTTCGGCGACGAGCGGTTCGAGGTGGGGGAATATGTCTCGGTCCATGAGGACGACGAGATGCACACCTTCCGCGTGGTCTCGGTGATCTGATCGGGAAATGCGGTCCGCCCGCAGGGGCGGACCGCCGCCGCTCAGTAGCTCTTGTATTCGGCCGTGCCCTTGGAGAGGGCGAATTCCTCCTCCGGCGAAAGCACCAGCTTGTGCCGGCCCCAGAGGCCGAAATAGGCGATGCCCGCCGCGAACCAGATGGCCACGCCGATCACGCCGTTCCGGTAGATGGGATCGGAGAGCTGGAACCAGATGGTGACGATCGCGATCACGATGGTCGCCACCGCGCCGGGGATGCCGAACGGGCTCTTATAGGGCCGCTCGATGTGCGGCATGTTCTTGCGCATCAGGATGAAGGAGATGGCCTGCATCACGTAGGAGAGCATGGCGCCGAACACCGCCATGTTCAGCAGCGTGCCGCCGATGGCCGCCGCGCCCGCTTCCGCGCCCAGCGCGAACCAGATGCCGAGCATGATGACGAGGCCCACCAGCGCGCCCGCCACCATGGCCACATGCGGTGTCTTGCGTCCGCCATGGGTCACCGACAGGCCGCGCGGGAAGTAGCCGGCCCGCGACAGCGAATAGATCTGCCGGCCCTGGGCATAGATGATGGTGTGGAACGAGGCGATCAGCCCGATCACCGCCACCGCCGCGAGGAGCTTGGCGAGGCCGTCGCCATAGATGGCCTTGAAGCCGTCCAGCAGCGGCTCCAGCGAGGTGGAGAGGCCGAAGGAGCCGTTGGCCACCGACGAATTCAGCCACAGGATCATGAAGGCGGAGACGATGAGCGTCGCCATGCCGGCCATGATGCCCTTGGGCATGTCCGTCTTCGGGTCCACCGATTCCTCCGCCGCCAGCGGCAATTGCTCGATGGCGAGGAAAAGCCAGACGGCGAACGGCAGGGCCGCGAGCGCGCCGCCGATGCCGAAGGGCAGGAACGGTCCGCCGCCATTGGGCAGTTCCACCGCCGTGCCGTCCGGCCCGACGCCGATGTTCAGCGCCCAGCGGGAGAAGTTCGCCACCGGAAGCGCGCTGACCCAGAAGGCGACGAGGCAGGCGAGCGCCGCCAGCGTCACCACCAGCGTGACGCGGAAGGAGAGTTCCACACCGGCGATGTTGAGGCCCACGAAGATGATGTAGCCGAAGATCCAGTAGACCGGCTGGAACGCCGGTGGCGTGCCGAAGATGGAGCCCATGTAGGAGCCGATGAAGGACACCACCACCGCCGGGGTGATGACGTATTCCACGTTCTCGCAGAGGCCGGTGACGAAGCCGCCCCAAGGGCCCATGGTGGTGCGCGCGAAGGAATAGGCTGCGCCGGTGTGGGGCAGGGCCGGCGACATTTCGGCGATGGAGAAGGTGAGGCCGAGATACATGATGGCGATGATGACCGCCGCGATGAACATGCCGCCCCAGCCGCCTGAGGCAATGCCGAGGTTCCAGCCCGAGAAATGGCCGGAGATCACCGCCCCGACGCCCAGCGCCCAGAGCGACCAGACGCGCGCGTGCCGCTTCAGGGCCCGCTGCTCGAAATAGGAAACATCAACCGTGGTGTAGGTAACGCCGGATTTGCTGCCTTCGGCCATGCCCAGCCCTCCGATAGCACCAGAGTAAGGTCCGGCGCGCTTGCCCTACAGGCAACTTTGTTGCCATTCCCTAAGGGTGCCGACAAAAACCGTCAGCTTGCGCCGAGACGTAGAGGCGGCAGGCCGGTTTCGAGCAGCAGATCGCTTTCATCCTTCAATTCGACGCCCGTGAGCTGCCTCGCGAATGCCTCGCGAATGTGCCACGCGAGCTTGAAGGCGGCCAGATCGTAGGCAAGACCCTCAGGGCGCACGTTTGAGATGCAATTGCGCTCCGCGTCCGATCGGCCGGGCTTGGGATTGTAGGTGAGGTAGAGGCCAAGGCTGTCCGGAGAGGAGAGGCCGGGCCGCTCGCCCACCAGCAGCGCCACGGCGCGCGCCTTCAGCAGGTGGCCCACCTCGTCGCCGAGCGCGACCCGCGCCTGCGAGGCGATGACCACCGGTGCGGTGGTCCAGCCGGCGTCCGTGATGCGCGCCTTCAACGCCGCGAGGAAGGGGAGCGTGTGGGCGTGAACGGCGGCCGAGGAGAGGCCGTCGGCCACCACCAGCGCAAGGTCCACAGGCTCGCTCGCCGCCTGCGCGAGGCGGGCACGGCTGTCGTCGGAGAGGCGGCGGCCGAGGTCCGGCCGGCGGAGATAGACATCGCGCGCCGGCGCCGCGCTTTCCGCCCGCAGGGTGGAAAAGCCGAGGCCGCGCACCTCTTCTTCCACTCGATCCGCGTCGAAGGGCGTGTGAACTGCATCGCGCGCCTGCGCATGGGCGAGGGCGAAGCGCAGCACCTCCTCGGTGGGCAGGCTCGCGCCGGTGCGGCCCAGGGCGATGCGGGCCGGGGTGTGGCGGGCGAGCTTCGACCAGGGATCACGCGCGATCATGCCGCGCGCTCCGCCACATAGCCGAGGAGCGGATGGCGGGCGTCGGCGGGTAGCAGGCGCCCGTCCGTGCCGGTGATGTCCATCTTCTCCAGCCACGCCTCGAACTCCGGCGCGCGCTTCAGCCCCAGCACCTCGCGGATGTAGAGCGCATCGTGGAAGGACGTGGACTGGTAGTTCAGCATCACGTCGTCGGCGCCGGGAATGCCCATGATGTAGGTGACGCCCGCCGCCCCGAGCAAGGTCAGCAGCGTGTCCATGTCGTCCTGATCGGCCTCGGCATGGTTGGTGTAGCAGACGTCCACCCCAAGCGGCACGCCGAGCAGCTTGCCGCAGAAATGATCCTCCAGCCCGGCACGGATGATCTGCTTGCCGTCATAGAGATATTCCGGGCCGATGAAGCCCACCACCGTGTTCACCAGCAGCGGATCGAAGGCGCGGGCGACGCCATAGGCGCGCGCCTCCAGCGTCTGCTGGTCGACGCCATGGTGCGCGCCAGCGGAGAGGGCCGAACCCTGTCCGGTCTCGAAATACATGGCGTTTTGCCCCACCGTGCCGCGCTTGAGCGATCGGGCCGCATCGGTGCCCTCGGCGAGCAGTTTCAGGTCGATGCCGAAGGAGCGGTTCGCCCCCTCCGTGCCGGCGATGGACTGGAACACGAGGTCCACCGGCGCACCGCGATCCATCAGCGCGATGGCGGTGGTGATGTGGGTCAGCACGCAGCTCTGGGTGGGAATCTCGAAGCGCGAGATGATCTCGTCCATCAGCTTCAGCAGGCGGTCGATCACCGGCACGCTGTCGGAGGCGGGGTTGATGCCGATCACCGCATCGCCGCAGCCATAGAGCAGGCCGTCCAGAATGGCGGCGGAGACGCCGGCTGCGTCGTCGGTCGGATGGTTGGGCTGGAGCCGCACCGCCATGGTGCCGGGCAGGCCGATGGTATTGCGGAAGCGCGTCACCACCCGGCACTTGCGGGCGGCGAGGATGAGATCCTGGTTGCGCATGATCTTGGAGACCGCCGCCGCCATCTCCGGCATCAGGCCGGGGGCGAGGCCCGTCAGAACCTCGGGCGTCGCCGCGGGGGAGAGCAGGAAATCGCGGAAATCGCCCACCGTCATGGCCGAGACCGGTGCGAAGGCCGCGCCGTCGTGGCTGTCGAGGATGAGCCGCGTCACCTCGTCCCCCTCATAGGGAACCAGCGGCTCGGCGAGAAAGGTCTTCAAGGGCAGGTCGGCGAGGCACATGCGCGCCGCCACATTCTCCTCGGCCGTGGCGGCGGCGATGCCGGCGAGCATGTCGCCCGAGCGCGGCGGCGTCGCCTTGGCCATCAGGTCCTTGAGGTCGGAGAAGACGAAGGACTTCGCTCCGATGCGATGGACATGAGCCATGGCGCGCTCCGATCGGGCGGACGCGGCGCATCTGCCGCGACCTCATTCGTCAGCGATAAGCAACAAATATGCCTTCGAGGAAAACGCCTGTCTATTTCGGCACGCCGTTGATGACGAACAGCGCGTTCAGGAACTGGTCCGGCGGGAACTTGCCGAAACTCTTGGCATAGATGTCGCGGATGCGGTCAGTCCGGTAGAGGTCGGCGAGGGTGGTGTCCACCAGCAGGCGGAACGCCTGGTCGCCGCGCGGCAGGCCCAGCGCATAGGTCTCGAAGGTGAAATACTGGTCCGAAAGGCTCAGGCGGCTGCCGAACGGCGTGTTGGCGATGAGATAGTTGAGGATGCCGCGGTCGCCGAAATAGGCGTCGAGCTTGCCCTCGGACAGCTGCTTCAACCCGTCCGGGTGGTCGGTGACGGTGACGATGGTGGCGGCGATGCCCATCTGCGCGAGGGTCGAGCGCAGCGTCTCTTCGGTCGTGGTGCCCTTGAGCACGCCCACCTTCTTGGCCCGCAGCTCTTCCAGTCCCTTCACTGCCGGCCCGCGCGTGACCACGCCTGCGCCATCCAGGAAGGTCGGGAGCGAGAAATCCACCAGCGCCCGCCGCGACATGGTCATGGAGGTGGGCTCGCACAGGATGTCGATGCGCCCGTCGCGGACCGCCTCGAAGCGGTCCTCGGCCGAGACCTTCACATAGTCTACCGGCATGTTGGGCAGCTTGAGCGCGCGCTTGAGCGCATCCGCCACCTCGCGGCAGAGATCGACGATATATCCGGAGGGCTGGCCATTGCTGGCGGCATAGGAATAGGGCGGGGCGAACTGGCGATAGCCGATGCGGAAGGGATCGCCCTTCGCCAGGCGATCCAGCGTCTGTGCGCCGGCCGGCGCGCCCAGTGCGAGGAGGAGGGCGGTGAGACCAGCGACGAACAGTGCTGTCCGCATGCCTCCAGTCCTGATGCTGGCGCTGTGCCCCGTCCCGATCACCTCAAACATCCACGCCCCCTTGTCCGCCGCCTCCCGCGGTCCGTTTGCGCTGATCTTGCCCGGCTCGCGGGGCGCGGCCAAGGACTTCCGCGCGTGCAGCGAAAGGCCGGCGCGCATAGTGGCGCGAAAGCAACCCTTCGCATCTTGTGCCGATCGTCGGGCCGTTCCGCCGCAGCTGCCTTGCCTTTGAGGCGATGCGAAATTGTTATATTGCTACGGATATAGCTTTTCCGGCTCCCGCTGGCTTTGATGGCAGGATTGGACATGACGATATTGCTCAACCGGCGCCGCATTCTGGGTGCCATGGCCGGCGCAACAGCTGGCGCATTGGCCCCGCGGGGCTCGGCGCTGGCGGCCCCAGCGAAGGGGCTGGAGATCCTCGGCGCGCCGAACGGCTCGACCATCGTCCTGTTGCGCCTGCTCCAGTCCGGTGCCTTCGGCGCGAGCGCGCCCGACGCCACCTTCCGCCTGTGGCGCGACACGGACGAACTGCGCGCCGCCATCGTCTCGGGCCGCACCAGCCTGTTCACGACACCGACCCATGTGCCGGCGAACCTCGCCAATCGCGGCCTGCCGTTGAAGCTGTTCGCCATCCTCTCCATGGGCCATCTGTTCGTCATCTCGTCCGACGCGGGCATCACCTCGTTCAAGGACCTCGCCGGCAAGGAACTGGTGGGCTTCTTCAAGAACGACATGCCCGACCTCGTCTTCCGCTCCATCGCCAAGGGCTATGGCATGGACCCGGACAAGGACATGACGATCACTTATGTGCGCACCCCCATGGAGGCGGCGCAGATGCTCGCCGCCGGGCGCGCCACCACGGCCATCCTCTCCGAGCCGCCAGCCACCGCCGCCATCATGATGGCGAAGAAGGAGGGCCGCACGCTCAACCGCGCCATCAGCCTTCAGGACGACTGGAAAAAGCAGCATGGCGGCCTCGGCCTGCCCATGGCCGGCATCGCCGTGCATGAGCGGCTGATCGAGGAGAGCCCGGAACTTCTGAAGGCCATGGCCGCTGGCCTGCCGGGCGCGCGCGACTGGGTGCTGGCTGATCCCGCTGCGGCCGGCCAACTGGGCGAGGAGAAGATGGACATGAAGGCGCCCATTCTCGCCAGCGCGCTCTCCCATTTCAACGTGGTGGCCGAACCCGCAGCGAAGCTGAAGCCCGGCCTTGTCGCTTTCTACGAGACGCTGCTGTCCTTCCAGCCGGATGCGCTGGCCGGGAAGCTACCCCCCGACAGCTTCTATCTCGACTTCTGACGGCTTCCATGGGCCCCAATCCGCCCGCGCTCTCCGCTCCGTTCCAGAGCCTCGCCTGGGGTGCGGCGGGGCTCGCACTGCTGGCCGGGGCCTGGCAGTGGGGGGCCGTGGCCTTCGGGCCGTTCGTGCTGCCGAGCCTTGCCGAAACGGGCGAGGCCGTCGCCCGGCTCATCGCCACCGGAAAGGCAGGGCCGGCGCTGCTGGCGACGCTGGTACACGCCCTGGCCGGGTGCGCCGCGGGAGGCGCGGCCGGCTTCCTTCTGGGCGTCGCCGGCGGGCTCGCGCTGCCGGTCGGGGCCATATCCTATCCCGTGTTCACCGCGCTTCTCGGCACGCCGCCCATCGCCTGGGTGGTGCTGGCGCTGCTCTGGTTCGGGCCGGGCGGCGCTGCGGCAACGTTCACGGTGGCGATTACCGCCGCGCCCATCCTCTTCATCGCCACGTTGCAGGGCGTGCGGAGCCGCGACCGGGCGCTCGCCGAGATGGCGCAGCTCTATCGGGCGCCCGCGCTGATGCGGCTGACCGATCTCGTCCTGCCGGCACTGGCGGACTTCCTCATCCCGGCCGTCGCCACCGCGCTCGCCTTCTCCTTCAAGGTGGCGGTCATGGCGGAAGTGTTGAGCGGCGCGGACGGGGTGGGCGGCGGCATTGCCACCGCACGCGCCCATTTCGATCTACCGGAAACCATGGCGTGGATCGTCCTCGCCGTGGCGGTACTGATCGCCGCCGATGCGCTGCTCCTCGCGCCGTTGCGGCGTCCAAGGGCGGGGAGAGGGCATCAGACACCCGTCTCTGCGGAGGCATGAGCATGCTCTCCCTGAGCGGTCTGCGGCTCCGGTTCGGCGAGGCCGACATCATCGCCGGCATCGATCTTCATGTCGCCGCGGGCGAACTCGTGGTGCTGCTCGGCCCCTCCGGCTGCGGCAAGACCAGCCTGCTGCGCATCGCCGCCGGGGTCGAGCCGGCCACCGCCGGACGGGTGGAAAACGCATTCCGCCGCGTGGCCATGGTCTTCCAGGACCCACGGCTGCTGCCATGGGCCAATGCGCGCGACAACGCCGCCTTCGGTCTCAAGGCGGCCGGCGTAGGCAAGGCGGAGCGCCGCGCTGTCGCGGAGGCCATCCTGATGCGCCTCGGCTTCTCGACGCTGGACCTGGACAAGCGCCCCGCCCAGCTCTCGGGCGGGATGCTGCAGCGGGTCGCCATCGCCCGGGCCTTCGCCCTTTCACCGGATCTCGTGCTGATGGACGAGCCGTTCTCCGCCCTGGACGTCGGTCTGCGCCACGATCTCCAGGCGCTGCTGCGGGCCGAGGTGGAAGGGGCGGGCGCGGGAGTGCTGTTCGTCACCCACGACGTGACCGAAGCGGTGCGTCTGGCCGACCGGATCGTGGTCTTCTCCCCGCGCCCCGCCCGCATCGTCGCGAACGTTGAACAGACGCCCATGCTCGCGTCGGTCGGGGCGGCCTATGAGGCGTCCGCCGCATTGCTGCGCCGGCCCGAGGTGGCCGCCGCCCTCGCCCCGCCGGGGGCGACTACCCTGGCATTCCCCGGTGGGCGCGATCGGCTCTCCCTGGCGGGAAGGGGCGGGGCGGCCTCTCTTTGAAAAGGTCACGTCCCTAAGTGATGCGCGGCGGGCGGACGGAAGTCGGCACCGCATCGGCGGCGGCGCGGCGAACGCGCTCGGCGAAGCGAGCGATGGCGTCCTGCTCCAGCGTGCGCTGGATGGCCTTGGCCGCGACCACGCCGTCGGCCATGGATGTCACGCAGCAGGGGTGCATGCGCTGCGCGATCTCGCCGATGGCGTAGAGATTGGGAATCGAGGTCTCGCAATCGAGGCTGGTCTCGACAAATCCGCGGGCATCGCGCGCAAGTCCCAGATGCCGGGCGTAGGGCAGATAGGGCTCCCAGCCATACAGCACGAGGAAGCGATCGAACTGCTCGCCCGCCACCGCCGGCACGTCGGGCTGCACCGGATAGGGGCCGATGCGGACGTCCGCGGGCGGCACCTTCTCCAGGAACTCGCGCCGCGCGCGGATGGTACGGGCGAACAGGGTGACGCGGGCGGCACCGCGCTTGCGCACGAAGATGTAGTTCTCGAAAGCGTTGTCCCCGCCCCCGAGGATGGCGACCGAGCGGCCCTCGAAATCGGCGTTGAACAGGGTCTGGCCGGGCCCGATGATGACGTGCTCGGACGCGGTGAAGCCGCCCTTCACCGGCCGCACGCCGGTGGCGAGGACGCAGGCCCGTCCCATCACCACCTCCCCCGTGGCGGTGGTGATGCGGAAGCCGCCGGGCACCACCTCCAGCTCCGTCACCGCCTCGCCGGTGCGGCAGACGATGTCGTGGTCGCGCATGTGCCGGTCCACCTCCGCGGCAATCTCGATGCCGGTCTTGTCGCGGATGGGCGCGATCCACTGATTGGGGTAGGGATTGTCGTTACCGAGCCCCCCGAGCACCGGCCGGCGCTCGACGATGCAGGGACGGAAGCCGAGCATTTTCAGCCAGAGCGCGCAGGACGCCCCGGCCGGACCGCCGCCGATAATCACCGCATCGAACATGCCACCGCCGATCCCTGCTGCCATCCTGCGACGGCGCCCGCGACCAGCTTATGCGAGGCTTTCGCCGGCGGCTAGAAAGGGGGCATCGGCTCAGCCGGGCTGAAGCTCCCGGCGCGAGCGGGTCGCTTCCCTATCCGGCTCGGCCTGGTGGCTGGAATCGGCAACAGGCGTGCCGGAGCCCCCTGTCGGCGCGCACGCCAATGGGAAACGGGACGCCCGAAACATGGCGCGCCATATCGAACACTTCGCGATCGAATCTCCACCAGGAGCGCGCAGCATGTGGCTGCGGGTGTAGCCCGCGCACCCGTTGCAAGACTTGCATTTGCTCGCACCTGGCCGGTCTGCAATGCAACAAAACGGGTTCTGATGCTACTTTTGGTTGCGGCATTTGCCCGTATCGTCAATGCGCCATATTGCCGGCGTCGGTTGCGCGCTACTCACAACGCAGGGTAATCCATGAGCTGGCATCGCAAGTCACGAGGATTGGGATTCGATGCGTGGCGTGCCGAAGGGCGTTCCGAGATTCTCCATGCGGCCGCTGCGAGTCGCCCTGTTCGTGCACGCTTTCTATCCGGACCACGTCTACGGCACCGAGGCCTACACGCTCGCTCTGGCGCGCCAGTTCAAGGCCTTGGGGCACGCGCCCACTGTCGTGACCGCCCGGGCGGTCGGCGAGCCGGAACAGGCGGAGGAGATCGAGCGCTACGAGATCGAGGGCATCCCGGTGGTGCGGATTGACCGCAACCGGACCCCGTCCCGCACGGCCCGCGAGGACTACGATCATCCCGGCCTCGCCCCGCTCCTCGAACGCATCCTGCGCACGCTCGCACCGGACGTGGTGCATATCTGCCACCTCGCCAATTTCACCGCCGCCCTGCCGCACGTGACGGCGCGGCTGGGGATCCCGACCTTCGCGACGCTGACCGATTTCTTCAATCTGTGCCTCACCACGCGGCTGGAGCTGCCCGACGGCGGGCTCTGTAACGGGCCGAACGCCAGCCGGAGCAACTGCCTGTCCTGCGGGCTGCTCGCCCGGGCGGGGGAGCGGCCGAACGCGTTCTGGCGGGTTCTGGCGCAGCCGTCCGTGCGCTCTGTCGCCGCCGCGACAGCCGCCGCCCTGGCGCCCGTGCTGCCGTTGGACCTCGGACGCGACGCGCGGGCGGTCCGCGACCGGGCCCGCGTTCTGCGCGTTGCTCTGGCCCACTGCCGGGCGGCGTTCGCGCCCAGCGCCTTCCTCGCCGAACTGTTCGATGCGCATGGGGCCGGGCCGCCCCTCTTCCGCTCGCCCTTCGGCGTCGAGATTGATCGTGCGCCCAAGCCCGCCGCGTCCGGACGGCCGGTGCGCTTCGGCTTCATCGGCCAGCTCGCCTATCACAAAGGCCCGCACCTGCTCCTGCAGGCGTTGCGCGCGTTGCCGCGCGATGCCTTTACCGTCGATATCTGGGGATCGGAGAGCCTGTCGCCGGCCTATGCGCGGGATCTGCGCGCGGTGGCGACGCAGACCGTCCCGCCCTTGCCGGCGCGTTTCCGTGGCACCTTCGCGGAAGGTGAGATGTCTGGACTGCTCGCCGAAGTGGACGTGCTGGTCATGCCTTCCACTTGGTTCGAGAACGCGCCCCTGACCCTGCTGAAAGCCCTCGCCACCCACACACCCGTGGTCGTTTCCGATGTGCCGGGCATGACCGAGTTCATCGAGGAGGGAGTCAACGGCTTCTCCTTTCCTCGGGGCGACGCGGAAGCGTTGGCCACGGTGCTGCAGCGTTTCGTGGATGTTCCCGACCTCGCCGCGACCCTCAGCCGGACAACCACCTACGACCGGAGCGAGCGCGACATGGCGCTCGATCTTCTCGCCTTCTACCGGGCCTTCGGCGCCGTGCCGGCCGGTGCGATCCCGGTTCCCGTTTGACGATGCCGGCATGAGGATCGCCCTCCTCGCCTCCGGTGTCCTGCCCGTCCTCGATGGCGTCACCGTGAGCGTCGATGCCCGCGTACGCCGGCTGGTGGCGCGTGGCGACGAGGTGCTGCTGCTGGCACCCGCTGCCGCCGATGGTGCCCGCCCCGCCGGGTTGTCGCCGGCCGTCACCTTTGCGGGATTGACCAGCGTGCCCTTCGGTGCGGCGGCGTCGGACCGCAATGTGGTGCCCGCGTCCGCAGGCGAGATCGATCGAGCGCTCGCCGCCTTCCGGCCCGACCTGATCCACGTGGACGAGCCCGAGCGTCTTGCCTTGGGCCTGCGCCGCCTCCCGGCCCGTGCCTTCGCCCGTCGCCACCGCGTGCCTCTGGTGGCTTTCTTCCACACCAATTTCGCCGATTATCTCGGGGCGGGCGGCAACAGCCGTGGTCTCTATGCTCCGCTGCGCGCGGTGGTCTGGCGGGCGGTGGCGCGGCTCTACAATCGATACGACGCCACCCTCGTCCCAAGTGCGGCCAGCCTTGCCAGGCTCCAGCGTTTCGGCCTCGCAAACGGCCTCTCCGGCCGGTTCAACGGCGTGGATACAGAGGGCTTTCGCCCGGAACTGCGCCACCCCGGCTACTGGCGCGCGCGCTGGGAACGCCCCGATCTCGACGGACGGGCGGTTATGCTGATCGCCGGCCGGCTCACCGCCGACAAGGGCTGGGCGGACTGGCAGCACGTGCTGCCGGCTCTCGCCGCGCGGCTCGGGCCGGCCGTGGGGGTCGTGGTCGCGGGCGATGGGGCCATGCGGCAAGAGGTGGAGCGGCTGGTGACATCGCTGCCCTGCGGCTTCTTTGCGGGGCCGGTGCCGCGGGCCGAGATGGGTGCGCTTCTTGCCAACAGCGATCTCTATGCCACCCAGTCGCGCTTCGAGAATGCCAGCCTTGCCGTCTACGAGGCGCTGGCGAGCGGCCTTCCGGTGCTTGCGCCCCGGGCCGGCGGCCTGCCCGGGCAGGTGCGCCACGGCGCCAACGGGCTGCTTTTCGCCCCCGCAGATGCGTCAGGCTTCGTGGAGGGGACAGCGCGGCTGGTGGAGGACCAAGCGGCTCGGCTGGCCTTGCGCCACGGAGCGCTGGCCGAGCGGCCCCTGCTCGGCTGGGACCGCGCCTTTGCGGCTTGGCTCGATGCACTCAGCGCGGTCGATCCGTGGTGAGCCCCAGCGCGCCCGCCTCCTCGGCCAGCGCCTCCAGCGCCGCCTCGATCTGCTCCGGTGTATGAGCGGCGGAGAGGAAGAAGCGCAGCCGTGCGGACCGCTCAGGAACCCCCGGCGGCAGCACCGGGAAGGCGTTGATGCCGCGCTCCAGCAGGCGCTGCGCGAGGATCACGGTCTTGATGGTCTCGCCCACCATGATCGGCACGATGCCGGCGCCCCAGGATGGCCCCACATCCAGACCGAGCGAGGCGGCACCGTCCCGGAAAGCGCGGCTGTTGGCCTGCAGGCGCGCGACACGCTCCGGCTCTTCCAGCATCAGGCCCAGCGCGGTGCGCGCGGCTTCCGCCACCGGCACCGGCAGGCCGACGCTATAGACCATGCCCGGCGCGAAGGCCTTCAGATAGGCGACCATCGCCGCCGCCCCGGCAATGTAGCCGCCGCAGCTCACCAGCGATTTTGAAAGCGTTCCGAACCAGATGTCCACGGCCCGTGGATCGATGTCCGCATGCTCGGCAATGCCGCGCCCCGTCGCGCCCAGCACGCCGAGGCCGTGGGCGTCGTCGATCATCAGCCAGAAGCCGAAGCGCTCCTTCAGCGCGACAAGGCGGGCGAGGTCCGGCCCGTCGCCATCCATTGAGAACAGGCCCTCGCTGACCACAAGCACCCGCTCGAACCGGTGCCGCTCACGACCCAGCATGGCCTCCAGAGCGTCGAGATCATTGTGCGGGAAGGTCCGGCGGGTGGCGGGCGCATATTGGGCACCAAGCAGGACGCTGTTGTGCATGAAGGCGTCGGTGACGACGAGATCCTTCGGCCCCATCAGCGTCGGAAGGACGGCGATGGCAGTGGCGTGGCCGCTCACGAAGGCGACCGCGTCCTGCGCCCCATAGACGTCGGCCAGCGCCCGCTCCAGCGCCAGATGCGCCGGCCGTTCGCCCGACGAAAGGCGGCTGCCGGAGACGCTGGTGCCCCACGCCTCGACCGCGGCGGACACGGCGCGGGTGATGCGCGGGTCGCCATTGAGGCCGAGATAGTCATAGCTCGCGAAATTGACGACTTCCCGCCCGTCGATGCGCGCGGTGGCGCCGGAACGCCCCTCGTGCAGGCGGTGGTAGGGATTTTTCAGCCCCAGCATGCTCGCGGCCGAGCGCTGCGCCTCAAGCTCCCGATAGCGCGGCAGTGACTCGAACGAGAGCAGCCCCTCCCGGTCCACGAAAGCGGGGGAGGGAGCGGGCGCCGGCGCCGCCGTGCCCGCACGCATCTCGCCTAGCAGATGCGCGAGATCCTCATCTGACAGGCCGCGGCGCCCGCTCATGGCACGTGCCTCACGAACCGGTCCCCGCAGCGTCGCGTGGCGATGCCGCGGCCATCTCGGTCAGGGCCTCGATGGATTCTGCGTCCAGCCGCACGCCGTGCCGGGCCGCAAGGGCCGCTTCCTCGGGCGCGAGGACCACAGCCGGTGCGGCCGTCTCGGCAGGCGCGGCATTCTCGGGCGACCTGAGGCTACCGAGGGCAACGGCGGCCAGGTCATCGAGCGTGCGCCCGCTGCCGATGGAGAGCAGCGGCAGCTCGAAGCCGAATTTCTTCTCCAGCGTCAGGCGCAGCTCCAGAGCCATCAGCGAGTCCATGCCGAGTTCGGACAGCGCCGCCGTGCCCGTCACCGCGTCCGGCGGCAGGCGCAGGATGCCAGCGACCTCGCGGCCGAGCACCTCGCGCAGAAGGGCGCGGGCCTCCGCATCGCCGAGGCCGGCGATCTGCTCCATCAGATCCTCGCCGCTCCCCGCAGCGCCATCCGCCGCGGTGGAGAACAGGCGCGGGAAGGTCGGCGTGCGCAGCACCGGCAGCTGGCTCGCGATGGCCGTGCGGTTCACCTGCGCATAGACGTTCACAGCGTCCGCGGCATCGCCCTGCGCCATGAGCCGGCCGAGAAAGCCGAGAGCCTCCGCCGAGGCGATGCCGGCGACGCCCGTGGCCCGGGTCAGCCTCTGGCCGAGTTCCTGGTCCTTGGCGATGACGCCGGCGTCGGAGATGGCGCCCCAGGCGACGGCGAGGCCCGGCAACCCGCGCGCCCGGCGGTTGCGCACCACGCCTTCCAGAAAGGCGTTGGCCGCCACATAGGCGCCCTGACCTGGACTGCCGATCATCGCCGAGGCGGAGGAGTAGACGACAAAATGGTCGACCGGATGCCTCTCTGTGATCCGGTCCAGGGTCAGAACACCGTCCACCTTCGGCGCCAGCACGGCGTCGAGGCTTTCGGCGTCGAGGTTGGGGATGGCTCCGTCGCGCAGCACCATGGCGGTGTGGACCACGCTGCGAAGGGGGCCATGTTCCGCGACGAGCCGGTCCACCAGCGCCTCCAGCGCCGGCGCATCGCGGGCATCCGCCTGCTCGACGACGATGCGGGCACCGGCCGCGCGGGCGGCCTCGATGCGGGCCAGATCGTCGGCTGCCCGCACGCCGGAGCGCGACGCGATCGCCACCGTGCCGGTCGTCTGAGCTGCCATCCACAAGGCGGTTTCAAGACCGAAGCCGCCATTGCCGCCGAGCACGAGATGGACGCCCTCGCGAAGGGCTGGCGTCTCCGGCGCGCTGGAAACGACACGCCCCGAGCGCGGCGGGCGCACCACGATCTTGCCCACGTGTCGCGCCGCCTGCATCTGTCGGAAGGCATCTTCCGTCGCCGATCCCTCCATGACCCGGTAGGGAATGGGCTGGAGCGAGCCATTCGCAAAGGCTTCGCCGATCTCGGCCATCAACGCCGTCGCCCGCGCCTTGTCGTGGGCGAGCAGCTGGTCGAGGTCCACGCCGAAATAGCTGATGTTGCGGGCGAAGGGGCGCAGCCCCACCGTCGTGTTGGAGAGGAAGTCGCGCTTGCCCAGCTCGATGAAGCGACCGAACGGCTTCACCAGCTTCAGGCTTGCCGCCATGGCATCGCCGGCCAGCGAGTTCAGTACCACGTCGACCTTGCCATGATCGCGCGCGATGTCGCGGGCGAAGGCGAGGTCGCGGGAGTTGTAGACGGCCTCCACGCCCAGCGCCTTGAGGAGGGCCGCCTTCTCCGGCGTGCCGGCGGTGGCGATTACCCGCGCGCCGCGCGCCAGGGAGATGCCCACGGCGGCGAGGCCCACGCCACCGGCCGCGCCGTGTACCAGCACGGTCTCTCCAGCAGTCAGGCGGGCACGGTCTACGAGGGCGTACCAGGCCGTCGCGAAAACCACAGGCACGGCCGCTGCTGCCTCCAGGGCCAGGGTTTCCGGCACCTTGAAGGCGAACCAGGCCGGCACCGTCACATGAGACGAGAACGCGTCAGGCGCAAAGCCCATCACGCGGTCGCCGACGGCGTGATCGGTGACGCCGGGTCCCACCCGCGTCACCGTGCCGGCCATCTCGAAGCCGAGTGACGCGCCGGTGAGGCCCGGGCCAAGGATGTCGTCGTCCAGCGCGCCCAGCGCCAGCATCACGTCGCGGAAATTGAGGCCGGTCGCGGCCACCTCGATCTCGATCTGTCCTTCGGCGGATGGGATGCGCGGCTCGGCGCGCCATTCCATCGCCCCGAGCGCGCCCTGCCGGCCCACATGGAGCCGTGTGCGACGGGCCTCGTCGATCGAGGCCGCCGCGTGCGCAGGGCCGCGTCGGACCCGGACGGCGTATTCGCCGCCGGGACGGGAGATGCGCTCCGTCTCCGGTCCAGAGGCGAGGATGATGCTGCGGACTCGACGCGCGGATGCGGCGTCGTGGGCATCTACATCAACGAGCCGCAGGTCGAGACCCGGGGTCTCGTTCATCGCGACCCGTACGAAGGCCGAGATGGCGACCGCCAGGGGATCCAGCACCTCGCCCGGCTGCTGCCGGCCACGCGCAGTGACGATCCATAGCGCCGAGCCCGCCGTAGCAGCCCATGCGATCAGCGCCTTGAGGTCGAGCAGGGCGGACGCCAATGCGTCGCGCGGCGAAACCTCGGGGTCAAAGGCCAACGGTAGAACCAGCGCGTGGGGCGCCGTCTCGGGCGCTGGAGGCGTTCCGCCGACAACGCGATCTACCGGCCCCGCCAACGCCAGCGCAAAGGCCGGGGCTTTATCGCCGACGACCCAGAGAGGTGCCGTCCTCTCGGGCGCAAGCGCGGGGAGGGCGATCGTCGCCATAAGCAGCGTCGCGCCGGGCCCGTCAATCCGGATGGTCTCGCCGGTGCCGGCGCGCTGCAGGGAGCCCTCCACCAATTCCGGAGCCGGCGGGTGCTGGCGTGCAGCGGCTTCGGGATCGGCCGCACCCAGCAGAAGGTCAAGCGCAGGGTCGAAGGCGGGAACGGCGACCGCGACCTGCGCGCCGGGGCAGAGGGGGGCCACGCGCTCCATGATGTCGATGTCGGCGATGCCGTCGGCACGGCCGAGCACGAGATCGACCGGCAGGAAGGCCGTATCCGGTGCCGCGCTGTCGACCACGGAAAAGGCGTCCATACCCGGCATGGACGCGAGGCGCTCACACTCGGCGGCATTCGCTCCGATGATCGCCACCTGAGCGCGCCCGTCGCGGGCGAACGGGAGCAGAAGGGCGATCAGCGCAGCGCCGGGCCGCGAGCCGGCGACGATCTGGATCGGCCGCGGCGCGCAGGCGGCAATACGCGCTTCGACGACCTCGCGCAGCGTTCCAAGCAGGGCGGCGGCGGAAACCGACTCCGTCTCGAACTGCTCCGCGAGGTGGGCGGGAAGGTCGGAGCCCTCTCCGCAGAGCGACGCCGGAAGGCTCGCCATGAGATGCGCGGCAAGGCGAATCTCCGCATTCGCCTGCGGAAACCGCTCGGCCATCGAACGGAAGATCAGGCGGGACGGCGGAAGAGCCGCCGCCTTGAGCCGCCATGCCGTTTCCTCGCGGTCGGCAAGCCCGCAGGCGGCCAGATAGCCCATGAGCACCGCCGCGCGGCCTTCATCGGCGCGCAAGAGGAAGCCGGCATCGGCTGCGGCCGCGCACTCGTACGCGAAGGAGCGGACGAAGGCGCGCAGCAACAGCGCCGCATCGCTGGTCTCGGCCACCACCTCGACCGCGCGGCCGGGCGGCGTCGCCACCTCCATGCGCACAGGCTCGATGTCCACATGGAACTGGCGGTCCTCGTCCGGGCGCTGGGACAGGACCACCTCACGCAGCACGAGATCGGCGACCTCGGCGACGACGCTGTCGTCGGCGGCGAGCAAGGTGAGGTCCACGACAGCGGTGAAGCGGTTCTTGCGCTTGCGGCGCATGATGCTTCGGGTGACGGCGACGCCAGGCTGCCAGACCCGGAGCGCGCCGAGGCGCACCGGAAGGTGGGTACGCGTTTCGCCTTCCACCACGTCGGCGTCGAGGAACAGCATGTGCAGCGCCGCGTCGAGCGCGGTCGGGTCGATCAGCAGCGTGTCCTGATAGGCGCCGAGCGGCAGATGGCCCGGCGCGATCTGAGCAATGCCGGCATCGGCATCGCGGTCCACGTGGCGCACGCGGCGGAAGCTCGGCCCGTAATCGAGGCCGCAGCGCGCAGCGGCGGCATAGACCTCGTCCTCGCTCACCTGCCAGGCGTCGGAGCGCTCCGGTCCCGGTTGGCGTGCGGCCTCGCCAACGGCGAGCGACAGCCGGCCGGTGGCATGCAGCACGAAGGCGCCGCCGGCGAGCCGGTGGCGGGACCAGATCTCGCAGGTGCGGGTGGTCGCCTCGAAGCGCGTGGAAACCTCCCGCATGCTGCCCTCGGCGAGGGCGAGCGGACGCAGGATGTCGAAATCGGAAAGCTCCAGCGGGCCTTCGCCAAGCTCCGCACGGCCGACCGAGAGCATCATCTCGGCCAGCGCCGCGCCGGGCACCACGGCCTCGCCGTCCACCCGATGGTCACCGAGATAGGGCACGATCTCGGCGTCCACCCAGGCGTGCCATTCCGGCACGCCCTCGCTCACCTTCAGGCCGAGCAGGGGATGGGGCGCGGGCGCATCATTGAGGCGCCCGTAGAGACCGATGGCCTCCGAGGTGGTGGGCAGCACGAAGCGCTGCCGGTCCCAGGCATAATTGGGCAAGGAGAGGGGCGGGAGAGGGGCGCCGAACCCGCATTCCGCATCGGGTTCGAGGCCGCGCGCCGCAAGGCGGGCGACCAGCGCCCGCACCGGATCGCCGTCGGTCTGGTCATCCCGCTCGGAGAGGCTGCCGAGGCACTCGGCGGCGACCCCAGCCTCGCGGAGGCTGTCGCCCGTGGGGCCAACCAGAATGGGCCGCGCGCCGATCTCGACGAAATGGGTGCCGCCCAGTGCCCCCGCGGCTTCGACCGCCGCCGCAAACCGCACCGGCAGGCGGATGTTGTGCCACCAGTACTCGGCGTCGAGGCTCGGTCCGGCAACGACCGTTCCCGTCACCGTCGAGACGAAGGTAGCGCGGGTTTCGCGCGGGGCGAGGGCTTTCAGATCCTCGCGGATGGCCTGTTCGGTTCCGTCCAGGAGGCCGGAATGGAACGGATAGGCGATATCGAGGGCCACGGTGGCGATGCGCTGCAGCCGTGCCGCCTTTTCCGCGAGCGCGATCGAGGTTTCCGGCCCGCTCAGCGTCACCGATCCGGGGCCGTTATAGGCCGCAACCGCGAGGCCGGGCGCGCCGAGCCCTGCGACGAAGGCATCCGCCTGCGCCGGTCCGGCGGCAAGCGCGATCATGCGTCCGAGGCCAGCCACGCTCTCCTGCCGCTGGCTGCGGTGATGGATGAGATGGACGGCCTGCTCCAGGTCGAGCGCCCCGCTCGCCAGCGCGGCGGCGACCTCGCCGACACTATGGCCCAGCACCACGTCGGGCACCACGCCCCCCGCCTCAAGCGCGGCCGTGAGCGCGGCCTGGATGGCGAACAGCAGCGGCTGCGCCACGCTGGTGCGGCCAAGGCGGGTGGCGAGGTCAGGCGCTTCCAACGCTTCCGCCAGGGACCAGCCGCCGACGTCCCGATAGAGCCCGTCGACCGCGGCGAAGGCCGTGCGGAAGGCGGGGTTGCGGCCGAGTGCCGTCCGCCCCATCCCCACCCATTGCGCGCCGTTGCCGCTGTAGACGAAGACCGTCTTGCCGGGGCGCACCTGAACCTTGCCCGTGGCAACAGAGGGGGCCGCCCCGTCCTGGGAAAACCCGCGCAAGGCCGCCGCCATGTCCTTGGCGTCACCCACCGGCAGCGCAAGCCGAAGGTCCATCCGGTCGCGCTGGTGGAAGGCGGCGGAGGCGATGGTCGCGGGCGACACGTCGCCGGCCTCGATCCGCTCCGCATAGCCGGCGGCAAGCCCCCGCAGCGCGGCCTGGGACCGGGCCGAAAGCAGCAGGAGGCGTGCGCCCGAATCCGCCGGCAGTTCAGGCGCCTTGTCCGGCGCACGCAGGATCACGTGCGCGTTGGTGCCGCCGAAGCCATAGTTGGACACGCCTGCGAACGGCGTGTGGCTCAGGTCGAGGGCCACCTCTTCCCGCGCCGGCGCGAGGTTGAGCGCGGCGAAATCGATGTAGGGGCTCATCTCGTCGAGATAGAGCGTGCGCGGCAGGCGGGCTTGGGCGAGGGCCATGCCGGCCTTCACCAGCCCTGCGAGGCCGGAGACGCATTCGAGATGGCCGATATTGGACTTCACCGAGCCCACGGGCAGCGCCGCCGAGCGGCCCCTGCCAAGAGCGGACCCGATCGCGCTCGCCTCGATGGGGTCGCCCACCGGCGTGCCCGTGCCGTGCGCCTCGACGAATGCGAGCTGGTCCGGCGTGATGCCGAGCCGCTGATAGAGCGCGGACATCAGCGCCGCCTGGCCCTCGGCGGAGGGCAGCGAAATGCCGGAGGTGCGACCGTCCGAATTGGCGGCGGCCCCGACGATCCCGGTACGGATCCGCTGGCCGGCCGCGCGGGCGTCCGATGCGCGGCGCAGCACGATGGCGATGGCACCCTCCGACCGCACATAGCCGTCGGCGGCCGCGGAGAAGGGGCGGCAGCGCCCCGTCGGCGAGAGCATGGAGGCGCGCGAGAAGCCGATGAAAGGGGCCGGCGACAGCAGCAGGTTCACGCCCGCGACGACCGCGGTGTCGATCAACCCGGCATCAAGCGCAGCCGCGGCCTGGACCAGCGCCACGAAGGACGACGAGCAGGCGGAATCAACCGTGAAGCTCGGGCCGCGCCAGTCGAAGATGTAGGAGATGCGGTTCGAGATGATCGACAGGGAATTCCCCGTCATGAAATGGCTCTCGATGGCCGCGGGGTCGCCCGCCGCGCCGGACTGGTAGTCCACGTTCGAGGCGCCGACATAGACGCCGATCTCCTGCCCCGCCGTGCGCGACGGGGGCAGGCCGGCATCCTCCAGCGCCTCGAAGACCACCTCCAGCAGCAGCCGCTGCTGCGGGTCGATCTGCTGCGCCTCGCGCGGCGAAATGCCGAACACCGCAGGATCGAAGCCGAAGGGATCCTCCAGGTAGCCGCCGGCGAAGGTGTAGCTGAATCCCGGCTCCGTGCGACGTGGATGCAGCGCGCGCTCGATGGGCCAGCGCCCGGTCGGAACGTCGCGGACGGATGACTGTCCGGACGTCAGAAGACGCCACAGCGCATCCGCATTCGCCGCGCCGGGCAAGCGCAGGGCCTGTCCGACGACGGCAAGATCAAAGCCACCCTGACTGGACACAATCTCAGAACGCAACCCCGTCGTCTCCCGCTGTGCTTTTCGGGTCCGCGCCCGACAATGCCGCCATTGCACCTTCGCGCGGTCAGACGCGGCCCGAGATCACCCGGGGCAGTTCGGGCGCCCGACGCGGCGTGTCGTCGAGAGCCCAATCCAGATATTGCCGCGCCGCAGTTGCGACGGGGATCGGTGGTCGCATGCTTTGGACGAGACGGTCCCATAGGGCCGGATCTGTGGCGGCGAGCAGACTTTCGCCCCAGTCCGTCACGTTGCCGACGCCCACATGAAGTCCATCCACTCCGTCACGCACGTGCTCCGCCATGCCACCGATGTTAGAGCACAGGACGGGCCGGCCGAAACGGCGGGCCTCCTGAATCACGACCGGCGAATTCTCCCACCACACCGACGGCATCACAACCCAGTCGATGCGTGACAGGCGCCGTTCGAGATCATCGCGATGATAGGCGCCGGGCCAGTGCAGAACGCCCTCCTTCATGAGCGGCTGACGCAGCGCTTCGATGCGGGCGCGGAAGGCGTCGGACTGCTTCTCGAGGTTGGCGCCGTGAACCTCCACATGCAACTCGCGCCTTTGGGCGCGGCTGAGGTTGGCCAGGGCCGCGAGAAGCACGTCGACACCCTTGAACGGCGTGACCTGTCCAAAGAAGGCGAAGCGGTTGCGGGTGCCCGTCTCGGTCAGCGGACGTGGCGGCAGGCGCTTGCCGGTCGGCTGGCCGTTCTCGATCACCGCGATCCGCTCGGGTGCGATGCCCCAGTCGATATAGCGCTGGCGCAGGAATTCCGAAGGCGCGATGAACCGGTCGACCATGTCGAAATGGCGACCGATAAAGTGCTTGCGTAGCCAGAAGTCTTCTTCGCTGCGATCGGGAAAGCAGGCCGAGCAGGCTTCTGCCGAGGCGGCGAAGCAAAGCTCGGTGCTGCCGGGCTTCACCATCTGTCCGTTGTTGTTGCAGATGGCCTGGAACTCATGCAGTGTCAGAATGATACGCGTGTCCGGGCAGATGCGGCGGATCTCCCGCAGCATCTCCAGTCCCATATGGGCGTAGTGGTGAATGAACACCACATCCGGCTTGAGCCGCTCGAGAAAGCTGCGAAACGGTCCGGTCACGGCGTGCGGCTGGGACGAGCGGAAGGTGAACCAGTCGCCCATGCCGGTACGCCAAAGGTATTCGTCCTCGCGCAGCATGGTCACGAGGCCGCTCTGTGTCCCGCCGTGGCGGGCGAGAAGCGCGACCCGGCGGGCGGCGCCGCTCTCGCGCAGGGCCGTAAATAATTGATGTGCCGCGACTTCCGCCCCGCCTGCGCTGAAGTCGCGATGGCCGTGGGCGATGATGAGGGCGGTGCCGATCATGCCGAGGCTCCCGCTTTGGTGACCGAATGGCGCTCGATGGCGGGGCGCCAGCGCTCCTGATGGAGCCAAGCGTTGAACAGCATCACACGCATGCGGAAATCACCCGAACCTTGGAGGCCGAACGATTGGCGTTCGAGGTGCGTCAGCGTGATGTCAGGGCACACGCCAACGGAGCGGCCGGCTGCCTGCATCTTCAGGCACAGGTCGGAATCCTCAAAATCGCCAATGAGATAGTCCTCGCTGAACCCGCCGAGCGCGGCCACTTCCGCACGGTCGCCGATCAGGCAGGCGCCGGTGGCGGCGGGCCAGGGCACGACTTTCCCGGCCGAAGCGCTCAACGGAGGCAGCCCCTTGCCGGGGTGCTGATTCAGCCAGACGCCGTATTTCCCGTTATATTCAAAGACCATACCGTCATGCTGGACGCCGCCCGAGGGAAACAGCAGGCGGGTGCCGAGGAGGCCGTAGTCGGAATGGTCGTCCAGGCGCCGGCTCAGCTCGGCGAGCCAGCCGGAACGCGTTGGAATCACGTCCGAATTCAGGAACAGGACCTGCCGGCCGCGCGCCTGCGAAAGGCCGAGATTGCTGGCGCCGGAGAAGCCGCGGTTGCGCCCGCCCCATACCGCGGTAAGGGGAACGCCGTAGAGCTGCCACCAGGTGTCGAGGGCGGCGAAGACGGGGGTGCGCAGGGCCGGGTCATCGACCACGTAGATCACCTCGCACCGCTTGCGGATAAAGGGATCTTCGGCGAATTCCAGCAGTTGGTGCTCGACGAAATCGTAGCGGCCGTAGAGCGGAACCACGATCGACACCTCGGGCTGATCCGGCACGGATCCGGCACGTTCCACCCAGGTATTCTGGGGGTGTTCGATGCGGTTTATGAGGGTTTTCAGCACCGCTCCGTCATGCCGGGTGAAGCGCGCCGCCATCCGCTCGGGGGGGACCGGGAAGGAGAAGGCCCAGCGGGCATATCCGACCGCGTCGCGGGGGGCCGGATCGACGTCCCGCTCGTGGACGAGGACGAGAGTGTCGCCGTCGCGGGCGATGAGGCGGGCGTGGCGGCCGAAGCCGGCGGGCAGGGCCTGGAGGAAGCCGGCGTCGGCGCAGGCGGCGCCGTAGTCGGCGGCGAAGGCGTCGAAGATGTCCGGGCGGTTCCAGCGCTCGGGGGCCTCCATCGGCTGGCACAGGCCGTTTTCGTCCACCAGGAAGAAGGGGCCCGCGCCCAGCGTCCACCCGACGCAGAGGCCGCCGGCGCCGGGCACCGACTTCAGGGTTTCCATGTGGCCCTGCGACGCGCCGGGTTCGGTGGAGGCGACGGCGGACCGGGCGACGGCGGCGAGGTGCCTCGGCAGATCGTGCACGATGTCGATCAGCCGCGCTCGCGCCACGGCGTATTCGGCGAGGATGCGGTCGAGGTTGCGCTCGTAGCGCTCGGCCGGGAAGGCGGTGACGTCGGCGGAGCGGGTGTTCGAGCCGGCGGTGGCGACGATGCGCACCGGCCGGGCGGCGCCGACGGGCGGCAGGCGATAGGCGAGGAGCATGCCCTGCACCGGCGCCGGAAAGCCGTAGGCGGCGGAAACGTCCGGGCGGGGAACCTCGACGCGCAGGCCGGGTTCGATCACGCCCGCCTCGCCCTCCACGCGGAGCGAGGCGGCCCCGGTGGTCCAGCCGGTGATGACCAGCAGGTCGTGGTCGCGGAATACCCGGTCCAGTCCGGCCCCGTCAGTGGGCTTGGACTTGCCATCCACCAGGGGCGACCAGATCGGACCGGCCTCGACGGCGGCGGAGGGAGGTGCTGAGGGCATTGGGCGGTCCGCAGGCGGACCCTGATGACCCGGCGGCGCGCCCGCCTCGACACGCGCCGCAGGTATCGCACGCTCCGGCCCGGTCCTGTGGCGCTGCAGCAGATTTGCGAGCCAGCCCATTCCCTTGCTCCGCCCCGCTTCCACCACAACCACCGCACGCTCAGGTTTGGGTGCCGAAATGTTCAATTAACGTTCCGGAATCCTGCTGTCAAACCTGTGTGGCGGTGCAGCATGGCGGTAGGCTCGTACGACGTGGAAAAATCCAGCGTGAACCTTGCGCGCTGAGGCCAAGCGATGCGAGTGTTGCCCTAACGATAGCGGGAGGGTGGGAAATTGAACGTAGTCAGTCGAGCACAGGGGATGCCTGGGGCTTGAAATTTGGCGGTAGGCAGTCCGCTGCCCAGATCCCGCTGCTCTGATATCGCGACATGAACAAACGATGTCGATCGGCGTGTGAGCGTCAGCTCTGCGCGGTAACACCTTTTCGGCGACAATCTAGCCGGCAAATAAAGTCTATGGCAAAAATACATTGATCAGGGGTGCTGAGTCAGAATGAAGCAATTGATGATCGCGAGTATCGCAAATGTCAGCGGCATGGAGCGGTTTTCCGCACAGCGATGGATTTATACGATCGATCGGAGCCACCAGTTCACGATCAAGCCCCCAAGGCTGGTGCTGGGCGGAAGCTCGGAAATTGAAAAAAACATCTTTTATGCGTTTCGTGCAGAGCACCGCTGCTCAGTCCCTGACATGTACATTTCCGAATTGGAAAACGTACTGATAGGGCCGTCCGGGGTTATCATATCCGATCAACAGATATTATTGGAAAGCCTTTTTCCGTGGGAAGAGGCGAATTTCATGACCCAGTTCGCCGGAGATATCTGGGAGCGTGATGGCAGGTACTTTCCAAGGATCGATGGGGACGTTGAAGAGGTCGAGTCTCTATTTTATGCGAGAGAAGGAAGTGAGGCAGGCTATTTCCACTTCGTGAATTCGATCCTCCCCCGGGTTGCGCTATTCAGCCGCTTTCAGGCCGATGGTACCGAGTTGCTGGCTGCCTCCTATCAAAAGTTCGCATCTCAGATGTGGGGCATCGCGGACGTCTCCCCATATGTGCAGCGTTCCAGATGGCTGCGCGTTAAGCGCCTGATCTTCCCTTCTCCGATCATTTCAAGGGGCGATCATTTTACGAGGTCTCCTCGCGCGAATGCGATGCTGGAAGGCTGGATCAGGGACATAATTCCTCAGCCCGACGAGGGGGCGCCGAAGCGGCTCTATATCAGCAGGGCAGACGCGGCGGTCCGTCGGCTAACCGACGAGGCCGCCCTGGCAGACTGTCTGAATCGCAACGGCATTCAATCCGTGACGCTAGCCGGTAAAGACATGTCCGAGCAGATGCGCCTGTTCGCTGGAGCCGAGCTTGTGATTGGACCGCACGGTGCAGGGCTGTCCAATCTGATCTTTGCCACAGACAAGTGCCGCGTGATCGAAATCGTAAGTCCGTCTCGACTCTGGCCGACCTTCCGGACTCTATGCGCTCGGCGCGGGCAGCAGTATTCGGCTGTCATCGGAAACGCGTTCGAATCTAGTCAGACCAGCTCTCGCGGTGCCGGAAACGAGGACTTTTCGGTTGATCATTGGCTGCTTGAGAGGGCAGTTGTCGATGCTATTGATACCTTCCGATCGTGATGCGGCATCTCAATCCATAATCCATTCATATGCCTGCTCGATGAGATTTATCGGAGCTGACCATGGGCGCAGGGAAAGCGGCGTGTCATTCAGAGGCTCTATGCGTCCAAACAGGAATGAATAATCCTTTGACGTGCTGCTGTATATTTTCGCATGTTGTCGGACAGACGTAGTGAAAGACTCGATATCTACGACACGTGTTGCGGGTTGAGCGAATACGGTGTTAAGCATGCCAGATCCGGACGGGCCGACAATGCGTCGCGCACGATTAAATATATTGATCTGTTGATCCAGGCTCAAGGTTTCGGGATATATGATCGAGAATCCCTTTGAGCGGAAAAACTCTTCAATTTCTCGTTCGTTGGTCAATGGCCTATAGTCTGGCCTTGAGATATAGCTGAGAATTCTTGAGACATATATGCCTTCGGAATGATTTGAATTGTAGGATGTTTCCGACCCGGACATTTTAATGAAGTGATTTGCGACGCTGGATGAAAAGAATCCCTCCGCATCAAACTCATTGAAAATGGTTATGGAGTCGAAAGTGTCTCCGCACACCTCTCTTACTGAAAAAATCGGTAGTGGTTTGAAATTCAGTTTTTCGAGCGCAGCCATAACCCAAGGTGTTCGTTCCGGGACGATGTATGCGGTAATGTCGCCCATAAGTTCCGCCGCAGAAATGAGCTGCGGCAGTTGGCGAAAGATGAAAGACCCGAAATTTCCGGGCTCAAGGTTATGGAAGAAGAAAGCGTTGTGATTGAATCGTATGGGATTTCGTCTTTGGACGTGATGCGCAATCATCGGCTCTTGAGAGGTGTCCACCAGAAAGCCTTGGTGATTTGTCTTATTTCTTGAAATCAAATGCGTAGCATTTTCCTTGAGCACGGGCGAAGGGGCGTACAAGGCGCCGTCTTGGGAAATGATAGCATCAAAGCCGATGATCTTCGCGTCGGGCACTGTGTAGGCAATCTTCGGGGGGATGTGCAGATCAAAATCCCCGATCCCCGAGAGGCAGGAGCTATCTGCGGGTTCACCGAAGATGTGCTTCGGCGGCCGCATTCGGCTTGCGGAAGGGGGGGTGAAGCTGGCGGCTTGATGCTCTACGCGGTCGTTGAGGCGGATGGCTGTCCGGCCGAGCGTCAGGTTTTCCGACCGCGAAATTGTCGGGTCGACGCTGAGTGCGATGCGGAGCTGGCTGATGTGGTGGGGGTTAAGCATCGGCTTTACCGAAGTCCTCTGCGTGCGCCATGTGGCGCGGTTTTGCGGAATTAGGTAATTTTTCTGATGATCGGGACCAGCAGCATTCCGACAGTAAAAATTATAAGGAGCTCCGTTGACAACATTCCAAAATTGTAAAATGAACTATAATACTCCGAATAATAGGCAACTCGCAGGCCGTCAACAATTTGGCAAAGTGGATTGAATGCAGCAAAGTATGCGATTTTCTCTGGAAGTGTATCGGCCAGAAAAAGGACGCCAGACGTAACCCACAGGACCGGTGCAATTATATTCCCGATTATGAGTATGGGATCCCAAATAATCGCAATCGTGCCAAAGAATAGGCCGGTCGATACGCCGAGAATCCAGGATTGGATGATGGCGAACGTAAATCCGTGAACATTATTGATAGTTATATCTTTTCCGATCATTGCGAGCGAGCCCAGGACAATTGCGACGACTAAGCTCGAAGTCACGATTTCGACGATAAATCTGGCTACGAAAAGGTCAAAGATATCAACGCCCGGGAAATGAAGCAGCGGCCTATTCTGCAGAACGGTAAGCATTATTTGTCGGTGGCTGTAGAGCCATAGAACGAACGGTAGGACACCGGTCATCAGGAATATGGCGGTGTCCGTTCCTATTGGCGCTGGACGGCCGAGGAGCACAGTGACGGCAATGGCGACGCTCAAATGCCCCAGCGGCATGATCAGCCCCAGCAGGAAGCCGAAATAGCCGGTGCCGAAGCGGGTCTGCAGGTCGCGCATGATGACGGCGCCGACCACGCGGGCGTGCATGCTGGAGGCGGCGGACCAGGTTTCGGCCGCGTGCCGCGCGGGGGCGTGGCGGGTGGGGGCGTGACGGGGGCGCTGCATCGTCAGGCCTCCATCTGCTGGCGGTGGACCTCGATGGCGTCGTTGATGTCCTCGAACACCATCAGCCGTCCCTTCTGCAGCACCATCCCGGCCGAGCAATAATCCTTGATCGTGCCGGTGGAGTGCGACGCCATGATGAGCCCGGCCCGCGCCCGCCGCTCGGCGAAGGCGCGTGCGCATTTCAGCTGGAAGCGGGAATCGCCCACGGCGGTGATCTCGTCCACCAGGTAGAAATCGAACTCGATGGCCATGGAGACGGCGAAGGCGAGGCGCGAGGTCATGCCCGAGGAATAGGTCTTCACCGGCATCTCGAGGTCGCGCCCGAGCTCGGAGAAATCCTCCACGAACTCAGTCACTTCGGCGATGTCGGCGTCGTAGACGCGGGCGAGGAAGCGGATGTTCTCCCGCCCGGTCATCATCGGGTGGAAGCCGCCCGCGAACCCCAGCGGCCAGGAGATGCGCACCGAGCGGTAGATGCGCCCGGAGCTCGGCGCCTCGGTGCCGGCGATGAGCTTCAGGAAGGTGGACTTGCCCGCGCCGTTCTGGCCGAGCAGCCCGTAGCTGGCCCGGGTGTCGAGGCTCACCGACACGTCGGAGAGCACCACCTTGCGCTTCAGGTGCGTCCAGTAGGTCTTGGTGAGGTGGTCGGTGACGATCATGCCCGCCTCACGACTTGATGTGCCGCATCAGCTCGAAGGCCGACACCAGCAGCAGCCACAGCAGGCCGAACAGCAGCGCCGCCGCCATCGGCATCCAGAAGCGGTGCGGCCAGTCGTGCTCCTGCGCCAGCACCGGCTTCACGAAGGTGGCGAGGTACATGCCCTGCCGCTCCGCCGCCACCCTTGCCTGCTCCAGCGCCGCCGCCGCCGCCGTGTACTGCCGCTCGGCGATCTGGCGCTCGAGGTCGAGGGTGTCGTAGCGCGTCATCACCGCGGACAGAGTGTCCTTGTCCGATCCGGTGCCGCTGGTGAGGCGGGCCTTCAGCAGCGCGATGTTCTCGCGGACCGCCTGCCGCCGCGCATCGAGCAGCGCGAACTGCGGCGCGCCGGGGCTGAGCGTGCGCCGGGCGGTGCCGATCTCCTGGTCGATCAGCAACTGGTCGCTCTCGAGGTCGGCGATGAGCTTGCCGATGCCCTCGTTGGTGCGCGCGGGATCGATCACGCCGACCTCGTTGCGCAGGTCGCGGACGGCGGCGCGGGCCTTGCGCAGCCGCGCCTCCGCCCGGTCCAGCTCCTTCTCCGCCTGGGAGATGGCATCGGTGCGGGTGCGCTCGCTGAGCTTGTTCACCATGTCCTCGGAGAGCGAGACGATGGCCTGCGCGATCTTGAGCGAATCCTGCGGCGAGAAGGCCCACACCTTCACCGTAATGATGCCCGACGGCGACTCGATGGCGGTATCGATCTGGCTGCGCCAGCTCTTCTCCAGCCGCTCGATGGGGCGGTTGGGATTGAGGCGGGAGAGCCAGTCGATGCCCGGCCGGGAATAGAGCTGGCGCAGGTTCACCCGCTCTTCCAGCGCTTCGACCACGGCGAGGCTCTTCACGTAATTGGCGATGATGAGGCTGTCCTGCACCTCCGCCAGTCCGCCGAGCCCGCCGCCGGAAAGCGACTCCAGCCCCGCGTGCTCCGACGCGCGCACGGCGAAGCGCGCTTCGGAGAGGTACTGGCTCGACGCGATGAAGACGAAATAGAGCGTGGCGAGGAGGGTCGGAATCACCGCCACCACGATGAAGCTCGCCATCAACGGCAGGCGGAACTCGGAAATGGCGCGCACTTCCGCGCCCCAGAAGGCCGCGGCCGAGGGCCGCACCACGGAGCGCTGCTGGCGCGCCTCGCGGGCCTGCCGCCTCAGCTCCTCGCGCAGCCGCGCATTGCGGCGCACGAGAAGGTCTGGCGAGCCGCCCCGTGCCGGCAGCCGGACGCGCGATGCGACCTCCTGGTTCACGCCTTCACCCTCCCGGAGCGCCCCGCCGTGCCCCAGTTCTCCCGCCTGCGCGCGGCCGCAACCGGCGCGCGTGGCAGGACGCCGCTACTAGCAGCCGGCGGGCTTGTGTGTCTATCCTCGCCGCCTGCCGGCCAGACCATGGCCCGAGATTACCCAAGAAAAGGTTCGCGTTGCAGATGCCTCGTCCGTTCGTCGCCGGTCCGCCCGCAGCCGATCCCGTGCCGGACGGGGACGACGCCTCCGCCCGCCTCGACCGGATCGAGGAAAGCCTCGCCCGCCTCGCCGCCGGACAGGCGGACATTCTCCGCCGGCTGGAAGCGCTGCAGGACCATGCCAACCTCGTCGGCTACAAGGTGGAGCAGATCACCGCCGGGCCGCCGCCGCGTACCTTCAATCTCCATCTGCCGCTGCCGCTGGAGCGGTTACGCGAGCTGATCGTCGCGCCGGGTCCCTCCATCGGCACGCTGACCGACATGTGGCGCGCCGCCGGCCGCACCGCAATGGTGCCGGAGCGTGACGGTGCCGGCCGCCTGAAGGCGCGTTCGCGCCCGGCGCGCCAGATCCGCACCTTCGGCCGCGATTTCACCGGGCTCGTGTTCGGGCGCAAGGGCGTGGTCTACCGCGTGCGGCCGCACCACTCTCCGGTGCCGGCGCGTCCGCGCATGCTCCACATCATCCCCAACGTGTTCGTGGGTGGCTCCACGCAGTTGGTGGTGGACCTGATGGAACGGCTCGGCCACCGCTACGAGATGCAGGTGCTGACCGCCGCGCTGCCGCCGCAGGGGCGGCACGAGGGCATGGTGATCCATCATCTGCCCCTCGGCAGCCCCGCCAGCGCCTTTGCCCGTGTGCTGGCGCAGGTGGCGCCGGACATCGTGCATATCCATTATTGGGGCGACAGCGACCGGCCCTGGTACGAGGCGGCCCTCGAGGCCGCGCGGCCGACACCCGCCGTGCTGGTCGAGAACGTGAATACGCCAGTGGAGCCGCTGCGCGACCCGCGGATCGCCACCTATGTCTTCGTCTCGGACTATATCCGGACCGCCTTCGCGCCCGACATCACCAACGGCCGCGTGGTCCACCCGGGCATCGATCTCGACGCTTTCACGCCCGGCCCCTGGATCGGGGATGCGGCGGACAGCATCGGCATGGTCTACCGGCTCCACCCGGACAAGCTCGGCGAGAACTCCGTCGACCCGCTCATCGCGGTGGCGCGGCGCCGGCCGGCAACGCGCATCATCGTGGTCGGCGACGGCGAGTTGCTGCCCGTTTTCCACGCCAAAGCGACGGCGGCGGGCGTCATCCACAATTTCGAGTTCACCGGCACCGTGCCCTATGCGGACCTCCCGGCGCTCTATCGCCGCTTCCGGCTGTTCGTCGCGCCGGTGGTGCGGGAGAGCTTCGGGCAGGTGACGCCCTTCGCCATGGCGATGGGGCAGGCGGTTGCCGGGTTCGATGTCGGTGCCTTGCCGGAAATCCTCGGCTCCTCGGAGACGCTGGCCCAGGATTCCGAAGGGCTGGCGGGCGTCATTTGCGACCTGCTGGACGATCCCGCGCGGCTCGACGCCATCGGCGCCCACAATCGCGACCGGGCGCGGATGTTCGGCATCGACGCCATGATCGCCGCCTATGCCGAGGTCTATGCCCAGGCCCTTGGCCGCCCCGCCGACCTCATGCCGGGTTTCCCTCAGGCAAGCCTGTTCGCCGAAGTTTAACGAACGTTGCGGCATATTGCGGTGCGATACGGGCTGGCAAGTCCGAATCGTTCGCGCTAAGGTAGCAACTGAAGTGGTAGGCAGGTCCCAACGGCAGGTGCCGTCGGAAGCTTGATCTTGGCCGCTTCTGAGAGCGACACTCGGTGGAGGGTGCGGGGAGGCGGTGCCTCGCGCCGGCGGTGCATGACATCACTGGTTGTGGGGGGCGCCGGCGTCATCGGGCGTCGTTTGTGTCTCAAGCTTGCCGAGAGCTCGGTCGGCACCATCGCAACCACCCGACGGCTGGAGAACGCGCCTTTCCATCGTGGCGTGCGCTGGCGCGCCCTCGATCTTGCGACCTTTACCGCCTGGGATGAACTGCTCGACGGCGTGAGCACGGTCTATCATCTCGCCTGGTCCACCATCCCCTCCAGTGCCGGCCTCGATCCCGCACGGGACATTCTTGAGAACGTGGTGGGCAGCGTGCGCCTGCTGGAAGCCGCGCGCCGCTATCCCGGCATCCGCATCGTCTTCGCCTCCTCCGGTGGCGCCGTCTATGGTGCGCCGGAGCAGCTTCCCGTTGCGGAGCATCACACCGCGAAGCCGCTCAGCGCCTACGGCATCTCCAAGCTCATGGTGGAGCATTATCTGGAGAAGTTCCGGCGGCTGCACGGCGTGGATGGCATCGCGCTGCGCATCGGCAATTGCTACGGCGCGGGCCAGACCGAGCTGGGCGGGCTTGGCGCCGTCACCCTCTTCACCCGCGCCGCCCTGCGTGGCGAGCCGGTGAAGCTGTTCGGCAACGGCTCCATCGTGCGCGACTACATCCACGTGGACGACGTGGTGAGCGCGCTGCTCGCCGCCGGCCGGATGCACAACGTGCCCGGCCCGGTGAACATCGCCTCCGGCACCGGCCATTCCCTGTCCGAGCTGATCGCCAAGGTCGAGGCGGCGGTGGGGCAGCGCGTCCTCATCGAGCCCATCGCGGCCCGCCCCTTCGACGTGCCCGCCTCCGTCCTCGACATCCGCCGCGCCGGCGAGCGTCTCGGCTGGACCCCCGTCATCGATCTCGATCTCGGCATCGAGATGCTCGTCAGCGAGCTGAGGACCGAAGCAGACGTTCAATGCGGGTCGCCCTTTACGTCCATTGCTACTTCCCCGGCCATTTCTACGGCACTGAAAGCTACACTCGCACCGTAGCGCGGGAGCTTAAGGCGCTCGGGCACGAGCCCGTGGTGGTCACCGCCACCTTCCCGGGCGAGCCGGTGCAGAGCGCGCTGGTGGAGCGCGACAGTTTCGACGGCATCCCGGTCATCCGCATCGACCGCAACGTCCATCCCAACGCCGCCCTGCGCGACACCTTCCACCTGCCGGCCCTGCGCTTCATCCACGAGCGCATCCTCAGGGATATCCGGCCGGACATCGTGCACGTGTGCCATCTCATCAACCACACCACCGCGCTGCTGGAGGTGACGGGGCGATTGGGTCTGCCGACGGTCGCCACCTTCACCGACTTCTTCGGCTTCTGCTTCAACAACAAGCTGGACGCCGCCGACGGCAGCCTGTGCGCCGGGCCGGATGCCGACCGCGCCAATTGCGTCGCCTGCGCCTTCTTCGCGGGCGGCAAGGACAAGGGGCCCGTGCAGGGGCTGCTGCGTGCCGTGGTGCCGCGGGTGGTGGCGCGCGCGCCGCGCCTCGCGCCCGCCGACTGGCGTGGCACCATCGCCGCCCTCAAGGAGCGGCCGGGGCACCTTGCCGCCGCCTATGGCGGCTATGCTGGCGCACTGACGCCGACCCGCTTCATGCTGGAGAGCTATCGCCGCTCGGACATCCGCGTGCCGCTGGACCTGTGCCGCTTCGGCATCGACATCGACCGCGCGCCCAAGCCCGAGCGGGCGGGCGGGCCGCTGCGCCTCGGCTTCATCGGCCAGCTCGCGCCCCACAAGGGCCTGCACCTCTTGCTCGAGGCCATGAAGTCGGCGTCGGCGGACGCCTTCAGCCTCGACATCTATGGCGACGAGCGGATGGACCCGACCTATGCCGCAGAGGTCCGCGCCGCCGCGGCGGGGCTTCAGGTGGCGTTCCGCGGCACGTTCCCGGTGGAGCGCATGGCTGCGGTGCTGGCGCAGATCGACGTGCTCGTCATCCCCTCCGTATGGGTGGAGAACAGCCCGCTGATCCTGCTGCAGGCGCTCGCCACCCACACGCCGGTGCTGGTTTCCGACGTGGAGGGCATGAGCGAATTCGTGGAAAACGGCGTCAACGGCTTCACCTTCACAAAAGGCTCCGTCAAGGCGCTGTATGGCAGGCTGGAAGCCTTCGTGCGTGATCCGGGCCTTGCCCGCACCCTCTCCGCCCGCACGCGATACGATCGCACCTCGCGCCATATGGTGGAGGATGTGGTCGCCTTCTATGATCGCGCCCGCCGAGGCGCGGCGGCGGATTGAGGGCATCGGGGCGCGGGCGGGGGAGATGGAAGAGGCGTGATGAGCATCGAGGCGGAGACGATGGCGGGTTCGCAGAGCGACGGCACGACAGCGGGCGAGCGGGCGGATGACCGCGCCGGTGCGCCTCCCCCGGCCGCAGTGCCGGGCGCCATCGCCTCGGGCATCGCCGGGGATTTCGACGCCTGGCTCGCGCTCAACCGCGCCGAGGAGGCCCCCGAAGGCGCCATCGCGCCGTTTCCGCCTGAAGAGCTGATGCACAACACCACCGGCCTCACCGCCACGCGCGACTTCGCCAGCCACGGCGTCGATTTCCTGCGCGCGCTGCAGGGGCTGAGCCCGGTGCCGCTGGCCGGCTTCCGCTCCCTGCTGGACTTCGGCGTCGGAGTCGGGCGGCTGGCGCGTATGTTCCACGGCTTTCCCGGCCGCTACGTGGGCATGGACGTGGACGCCCGCCACCTCGCCTGGGTGGGGCAGAACCTCGCCCATGTGGAGCCGGTGCTGAGCGTGCCGCGCCAGCCCTTGCCGGTGGCGGATGGCAGCTTCGACGCCGTGGTCTCCATCTCCGTCTTCAGCCACCTGAACGAGCAGGACCAGCTCTTCTACCTCGACGAGCTGCGCCGCGTGAGCGCTCCCGGCGCGCTCCTGTTCCTCTCCATCCACGGCGATCGCGCCTTCGCCCGGGCCCGCACGGAGCCGCGCATCTTCGAGATGCTGTCCATCCCGGAGCCGGAGCTGGCTGCCGCCCAGCCGGTGATGGAGGGCGGGCACGGCTACGTCTTCATCCGCCAGGACGGCCACCTCACCAGCGCGGCCTATGAATACGGCATCACCTTCATCAGCGCGGCCTATGTCCAGGCCGAGTGGAGCCACTTCTTCGATGTGGTGGCCATCGGCTCCGGCGCGCTGCACGATTTCCAGGACGTCGTGGTCCTGAGAGCGAGGTGACGATGGGGTTGCCGTCGGCGCCGCCCATCCGGGTCCTGATCGAGCGCAGCCGCGCCTTCGTGGTGCTGCCGTTCGTGCAGCCGGCGCTGCGCTGGCGGCGGCTGCCGCGCACCTTCGGCACCGGCGCGACGGCCTCGCAACGCTGGTTCCGCCTGCTGCGCCTCACCTTTGTCGCCTGCGTGCTGCTGCCGGCGGCGGTCTGCGCCTTCTATGCGGGGGTCATCGCGAGCCCCGTCTATGTCTCGGAAGCGCGACTCGCCGTGCGCGAATCCCAGCCCGACCGGGCCACGGCCGACGACGGTCAGGATGGCACGAAGGGCGCGGTGGCCGGGGTGATGAAAGGCCTCTCCAGCCTGTTCGGTGGCGGCGCCGGGGGCAGCCAGGCGCAGGCGCCGTTCGTGCTCGCCAGCTACATCACCAGCCGTTCCTTCGTCGCCTCCCTCGATGCGGACGGCTGGTTGCGCGCCTTCTTCTCCCGCCCGGGTCTCGATCCGCTTTCGCGGCTCTCTGCAGATGCGACGCTGGAGGACGTGTGGCGCTACTGGAACCGCCACGTCACCGCCGCGGTGGACCGCCGCTCCGAAATCGTGCTGCTGCGCGTGCGCGCCTTCTCGCCGGAGGACGCCCGCACCATCGCCGAGCGCATCGTGCGCGACGGCGAGGTGCTGCTCAACGAAATCGTCTCCCGCTCCCGCTCCGACAGCGTGACCCGCGCCGCGGACCAGCTCAACCGGGCCAAGGCGCGCTATGTGGCGGCGCTGGCCCGTCAGCAGGAATGGCGCGGACGCCAGCGGGCGGTGGATCCCGTGCAGGCGGCCGAGGCGCTGGGCACCAGCCTGCTGCGCCTGGAGCAGGAGCGCATCTCCGCCGACAAGGAGATGCGCGCGCTGGAGAAGCTCTCCGCTCCCGACGGTCCGGCCCTCGGGGTGCTGCGCGACCGCGTGCGCGCCATCGACACGGAGATCGCGGCATTCAGGGCCAGCATGGGCGGCCCGGGCGGCTCGCAGTCGAGTGCGGTGAACGCGCTCGCCGCCTTCGAGGAGGCGGAGATGGAGGTGCGCTTCGCCGAGACCATGCAGTCCATCGCGGTGGCCGGCCTGCAGGAGGCCGAGCGGCGGATGCGTGCGCAGAGCGCCTTCGTCAACGTTTTCGTGCCGCCGAGCCTGCCCACCACCTCCACCGAGCCAAGCTGGTGGCGCACCGGCCTGTTCGTGCTGGTGCTCGCCGGCATCTTCTGGCTCAACGCCATGGTCCTGGTCGCGGTCATCCGCGACCATCGCCAGTGAGAGGCCGCTCATGATCGCGCCCCATCGCGACCGCCATCAGGAGGGCCGGCGTGCTCTTTAGCATCGACGAGGACGCCGGCAGCCGCATCGTCGGGTGGATCATGCCGGACAATCCCGCCGCCACGCCGCGCGTCGCGGTGCTGGTGGGCGGCGAACTGCGGAAGGTGATTCCCGCGACCGTGCTGCGCCCGCTGCTGCGCGAGCAGGGCCTGCACGAGACCGGCATCTGCGGCTTCGTGGTGGACGACCACGTGGTCGCAGACCTGGCCGGTATCATCGACATCGAGCTGTATGACGAGACCACCAACATCCGCATCTACCGCCGCCGGCCGCCAACGGCGCGGGCGGACCAGAAGCTGTTCCGGCTGGAGACGCGGGTGGTGGCGCAGGCGCAGCTGAACCTGCCGCTGCAGGAGCTGTTCCACATGCCCTTCACGCGGCTGGAGCGGATTCCCGAGGAGGCGGTGAAATCCATCCTCGGCATCGCCTTCACGCCGTCCATCTTCTGCACGGGGCGGGTGTTTTTCCGCACCTACGAGCCGCTGCTGCGCGACCGCGGGTTCAAGTGCACGGTGCTCCTGCGCGATCCCTTCGAGGAGCTGGCCGAGGAGCTTCTGGTGCTGCGCTGGGCGGTGAAGACGCCGAACCTGGCCGCCTCAGTGCTCAGCGACGTCTACAAGCCGCTGGTGGACAGCCTCGCCAGGGCGGACCTCGCCGAGATGGCGGACCTTGAGACCTGGCTCGGCACCCTCACGGCCTTCGAGCGCAGTCTCGTCGCCAATCCCATGGCGCGGCTGCTCACCTGCCGCGGCTCGGACGATGTGCTGGAGACGTCGGCCGTGGAAAATGCGCTGGATACGCTGTCCGAGATGGACGTGGTCGGCCTCGCCGGCGATGAGGAGGTGTGGTGGGAGACGATGCGCGCGGTGCTGGAGCTGAACCTGCCGCCGCTACCGGAACTCGCCTGGTCGCGCCAGGTGGGCGAGCTGCGCGAGCAGATCGCCGAATGGCCGGCCGCGCAGGATCTCCTCGCCGTCGACGCGCGCATCTTCGCCGATGTCGGCGCCGCCGTGGGCCGGGTAGACGAGGCCACCGACGAGGCCGCCCAGGACGGGGCCACCGGAGTGACGGAACAGGCCGGGCAGATGCAGGTCTGACCGGCGGACGCAGGCTCGTCCCCGTCCTTCAGGATCACCCAGCAGTCGATACAATCGGGATCATCCAGAGGGGCGAGTTCGACGGGGCGCCAAGATCGCGCGCCCCGACGGGCGTCCCTACCGCGTCCGCGCGTAGACGCTCGCCACGTAGAGCGCGCCCACCGCCCAGGCGGCGAACAGGATGGCGAAAATCGCGCCGGCCTGCAGCGCCGGGGTGGGGAACGTCTTTTCGTGGGGCAGGGTGGGCGCCATGAAGGCGAGGATATAGACCTGCTGCCGGCCACGCTCGGCGCGGGCCTCGATGAGTTCCGCCTCGGCCTGCTTGAGCCGCTGCTCGGCGAGGCGCCGGCTCGCCTCCAGTTCTGCGCCGGCGACGAGGTTGCCGCTGGAGCCGGTGGAAGCGGTATCGCCGAGGAGGGAATTGTCGAGCGTGGCGATCTTCTCGTCGAGCGACCGCAGCCGTTCCTTGAGCGCGCGCACCACGGGGGAATCCTCGTCGAGGCGGGCGCGGGCGGCGTTGAGGTCGGTGTTCAGGGCCGAGCGCTGGTCGCGCAGCTTGGCGATCACGGCGAAGGCGTCGCTGGCCGACTTGGTGGGGTCCAGCGTGCCCTGGGTGTTGCGGAAGCCTTCCAGGGCCGTGCGCACCACCGCCAGCTCGGTGAAGGCCGCGCGCTCCTCGGCCTCGGCCTCCATCACGCGATCGCTGCGATTGCGGGCGGTGAGATCATTGGCGACCTGCTCGGCCTGGCGCACCACGGCGGCGGCGAGCAGGGCGGCGCTCTCCGGGCTGAAGGCGGACACCTGCACCTTGATGACGCCGGACATCTGCTCGAGGCTGACGCTGACCTGCCGGTTCCAATAGGCGACGAGATCTTCCTTGCTGGCGTCAGGCGACAGGGCGAACACCGGGTCGCGCTCGGAGACGCCGAAGATGCGCTTCAGGTCGAGTTGCTCCTGGAGTGCATCCACCATCGCCCGGCTGCGCAGGTAGTCCACGACGACCCGCGCCTCCTGGGTGTTGGCCACCTGCGGAATGGCATTGCCGGCGGGGGCGCCCGCGGCGTTGGCGACGGTTTCCAGATTGCCGCGCACCACGAGGCGCGCCTCGGAGCGGAACTGGGGGGCGGCGACGAAGGCGAGGTAGAGGAAGCTCGCCAGCGCCGGCAGCAGCACCAGCAGCGCGAAGCTGCCGAGCGCCAGTTCGGTCCGGGTCAGGCGGGCGCGGCGCCCTTCGGCGAGGGTGGCCTGCGCCTCGTTCCGCGGCGTGGTGCGGCGTGCGATGGCGGCGCCCACGCCGCGCAGCAGAGGCAGCGGAAGGAAGCGCTGCAGCCGCGCTGCCGCCGGGGACGCGGCGACGGGTGCCTGTCCGGACGGGGCGGACTCGGGAACGGGGGTCATCCGTCCGCCCCGCACCCGGGTCGATCCGCCCTCCCGCGTCGCCTGCGCCGGGGAGACCATGCGGGCCCTAAGGTACCACCGCGACCGTGCTGACCACGGGCTGGGCGACGGAGTTGAACAGCGAGGTGACTTTCTGCAGGTCCGCCAGAGGCGCGTTGGCGACGTAGATCGCATCCTTGTTGCGGATCTGGAAGCCGCGGGCGAGGAACACGAAATTCGGGTCGCGCATGTTCCAGCGATAGATCACGCGCACGTAGCCGTGGCTTTCTAGTGGCTGCGAATCCGGCCGCAGGCGCGCGGCGAAGCGCACCGGCTCGATGCGCATGAGATAGACGCCGGAGGGATCCGCGCGGGAATCGAGCACGCCACCGACGCGGGCCACCGCCTCTTCGAGCGTGATGCCCACCGCGTCGAACGGCACGATGGTCGGGTTTCCGGCGGCGCCGAACACGGTGAAGGTCTGCGGGTCGCGGATGACCACGATCTTGTCCAGAGGACGGACGTAGACGTCCTCCTTCGGATCGTTGAGCAGCGCCTGCATGGGCACGGTGACGGTGTTGCCGCTGCGGCTGAGGCGCACGAACACCTCATGGGCGGGGATCTTGATGCCACCGGCTGCCGCGATCACGTCGAGCACGCGGTCGCCGCGCGGGGAGAGCGGGACGATCGCACCGGAGGTCGCCTCGCCGAGCACAGTGGCGGCGTTGCTGACGCTGCGCGTGACCACCACGACCACCTGAGGCTCGATGGCCTTGCCGCTCAGCTTCTCGACCACCGCGGTCTCGATCTGCGCCGTGGTGCGGCCGGCCACCGGGATGCGCCCGGCATAGGGCACGGTGATGGAGCCGTCCTGCGCCACCTGCTGCTCGGGGATGGCGGCACTGCGCGAGCCGGTGCCGAGCCGGTCGATGACCGGGCCGGAGAACAGGCCGCCGGCGGCCGCTTCCCAGATGGTGACGGAAATGACGTCGCCCACGCCCACCACGTAGCGGCTGGGCGGGCGATAGTCGCCGAAGCGGCCGCCGAAGGTGGCGGGGCGCTCCTGCGCCAGAAGGGACAGGGTGCGGTCGTCCACGTCCACCAGCAGATAGCGCTGGTCGTCGGAGGGCTGCGCCATTTCGATTTCGACGCGGGAGGGGCCGGAAGAGGGTAGCGCCGTGCAGCCGCTGGTTGCGGCCGCGAGCAGCAGCGAGACGAGAATTTTTTTTGCCGACAACATTGACGCGCTACGGTCCCGCCGCTGGAGGAGCAGGGCTGTTATACATCCCCTCGCCATGCACAGCGACCTAGCCACACAACGTTTAAGGGAGCGTTGCGGTACTGCAACACGTCAACGTTGTCCTACGAAATTGCGCAGTCGGCACGTGCAGTTGCATGGTATCACGGCGCCGTTGACGCCTCGGTTACCAAATGCTCGACGGTAATAAGGTAGCTCTGTCATGTCGCAGCACTTGGTCGCAGCAGCGTCAGGTCGCCCCCGCCGACCCCTCGCCATCATCAGCGGTGGGTCGAGCGGCATCGGTTTTTGCGTTGCGGAACGCCTTGGGAAAGCGGGCTGCCAGGTTGCGATTCTGGCCCGCGACCCTGCGCGACTTGCCCGGGCGCAGGCGGAACTGGAGGCGCAGCGAATCGCGGTGGTCGCCCACACGCTCGACGTGCGGAACTCTGCGGCATGCACTGCATTGGTGGACGCCCTCGTTGCGGAGCACGGGTCGCCGCTCTGGGTTGTGACGAGTGCCGGCGTCGTCGAACCGGGCTTCTTCCTGGAGCAGGACCTCGCCGCCACGGCGGCCCAGATGGAAACCAATTTTCTCGGCACCGCGGCTCTCGTGCGCGCTGCAGCTCCGTTCATGGTGGCGGCGGGGCGGGGACACATCGCCATGGTGGCCTCGGCGGCCGGGCTGTTCGGGGTCGCGGGCTATGCGGGCTATTGCGCGTCCAAGTTCGCGGTGCGCGGCTTCGCCGAGGCCCTGCGCATCGAGCTGGCCGGCGTGGGCGTCGGGGTGACGGTCGCCGTGCCGCCGGACACCGATACGCCCCAGCTCGCCCAAGAGCGGCCGCTGCGCCCCGCTGCGATCGCGCCGTTTGCCGGTGGGGGACGCCCGCTGCCGCCGCAGGTGGTGGCGGCGCATCTCATCCGCACCGCCGAGCGCGGGGGCTTCATTTCCGCGCCGACCGCGCAGCTTGCCGCCATCGCGCGGGCGCAGGGGCTCGCCTCCGGTCTCCTGGCGCGGGTGCAGATGCGGCTGCTGCGCCGGCAAAAGCCTTGAGTTCTCACCGTCCCAACGCATCCAGCAGCGGCTGGATGGCGGGTCCGTAGCGCCGCCAGCGGCCGACCGAGGTGGCATAGAGCGGTTCGCGCACTTGGGTGATGCTGGCCGTGCGCACCGGCCGCTCTGTCTCGTGGAATTTCAGGCAGGCCGGGTCCCACGCCTCCCCGCAGGCGGCGATGAGGCGCCGGGCCACGCCCTCGATATCGGCCACCACCGCCTCGTAATCCATGGGCAGGATGGTGCCTTCCGGCAGCACCTCGTCCCAGTGGGCCATCAGCCCGGCATAGGCGGCGTGGTGGCGGCCGAGCTCGGCGAAATCGTAGCTGTAGGGCAGGTCGTCGCGGAACAGCTTGGAGAAGCAGGAGATGGCCGTGTCCACCGGATCGCGCCGGCAATGGATGATGACGGCGCGCGGGAACAGGATGTGGATGATGCCGAGGTAGAAGTAGTTGTTGAGCATCTTGTCCGCCACCAGCCGCTTGCCGGGCGCGCGGGCGGGGAGGGCGTCGAGGTAGGCAGAGGTGATCTCGGCCATCTCCGGCCGCTCGATGAGATGCATCAGCTCGGGATAGTGGACCATGCCGCCGAAGGCCTGGTCGATGCGGTTCACCGCGCGGTGGAACAGGTCCATCTCGCCGCCGCCCTGGATGGCGGGATGGCTGGCGAGAATCTGCTCCACCAGCGTGCTGCCCGAGCGCGGCATGCCGACGATGAAGATGGGCCGGGCCTCGGCATTTCCCATTCCCGCCCGCTCGGCGATGAACGACCGTGTGAAGATGGCACGGATGCGCTCGAACGTGGCGAGGGCGGCGGGCTCGTCATAGGTCACCTGCGCGCGCTTGAGCTTTGCGCCGGCGATGAACTGGTCCATGGCCTCGGCGTGGCGGCCGAGGTCGTCATAGGCCTTGCCGAGAGCGTAATGGAGCGGGATGCGCTCCACCTCGCCGGTCTCGCACGACAGCGCCGTTTCCAGCGCCGCCACCATGTCGTCCTCCGGCCGCACCTTGCGGGCCGCGACGAGGTTGATGCGGCTGTTGACGGAGGCGGGGTCCTTTGCCAGCGCCTGCTCGAACAGCGCGCAGGCGCCGCGCAGGTCGCCGGTCTCCATCAGCAGCAGGCCGAGCACGTTCAGGGCGTCGAGATCGTCCGGCGCGAGCGCAAGCGCCCGGCGGGCGGCGTCCATGGCCTCCTGCCCGCGCTCCAGATCGCGCAGGATGCGGGCGAGGAGGACGAGGGTCGGCACATGGTGCGGATTGGCCCGGAGCGCACGCTGGCACGCCGAGCGCGCGCCTTCCGCCTTGCGCTCGTTGAGCAGCCCCTGCGCCAGATAGAAGGCCGGCTCCGGCCGCTCCGGCGCCGCGGCAATGGCGAGCGCCAGCACCGCGAAGGCCTCTTCGCTCCGCTCCTGCGCGAACAGAGAGAGGGCGAGGGAATTGTAGGGCTCCACATAGTCCCGCCGTTGGCCGATGGCGGTGTGGAAGGCAGCATCCGCCTCGCGGAAGTCGCCCTGCTCGCGCAGCACGTTGCCGAGGTTGTTCCAGGCCTCCGGATAATGCCCGCGCTGGGCGAGGGCGGCACGGAAGGCGGCGATGGCCTCGCCCGGCAGGCCCTGGGCCCGCAGGGCATTGCCGAGATTGTTGTGCGCCTCGGCGAAAGTGGAGCGCAGCGCGATGGCCCGGCCGTAGCAGGCGATGGCCTCCTCCAGCGCGCCGGTCTCGAACAGGGCGATGCCGAGATTGTTGTGGCCGGCCGCATAGGCCGGGTCCGCCGCCACCGCCGCGCGCCCGGCGGCGATGGCGCCCGCCCGGTCGCCGGTCTGGCGGAGCATCTCGCACAGATTGCTGTGGTAGGAGGCGCGGCCGGGATCGCTCTCGGCCGCGAGCGCCATGAAGCTCACGGCGTCTTGCGTGCGGCCCGTCTGCGCGAGGATGACGCCGACGAGGTGCGCCGCCTCGGCGGTCGTCGCCTTCTGGCCGAGCACCGCGCGCTTGACGATGGCCCGCGCCATCGCTTCGGCACCGGCCCGGTCGCCGGCGTGGTAGAGCTCCCATGCCCGTTCCAGCGTCGGCAGCGGCCCGGCGCGATCCGCGCCCATCCCCCGCGCCTTCAGAACCGCAGCCGCAGCTGCGCGGAGGCGGTGCTGTTGGAATAGCCGTCGCCGAAGCTGCCGCGATATTCGAGATAGCCGTCGAGATTGGCCGTCAACGCGAAGGAGAGGCCAGCCGCCGCCAGAGCCAGATCGCTCGGCCCGCCGGAGAGAATGTTGAAGGCGACGGTGCTGTCTGAAAGGAAGGCGGCACCGAGGCTCGCGCCCGTGTCGAGATATTCGTGCTGCCAGCCCGCCTCAAGGCGCAGCGTCACCGGCAGGGCCGAGAGCGACAACGGCTGGATCACGCGCAGGCCGAGGGTGGATTGCAGCGACTGGGTGGTGTCGGCCGCGACGTTCAGGTTGAACACGCCGGCCCCGCGCTCGGCGAAGGTGTCGGTGCCCAGCGCCGCATAGGCGAGGCGCAGATAGGGCTCCAGCTTCGCGCCGGGGGCGTAGGCATAATCATAGCCTGCCTCGCCCACCACCGCGCCCGCATTGCCCGAAAAGTTCGAGCGTGCGGTGAAGAGCGTGCCGCCGTACGCGATGGAGCGGCTCATGTCGTAGGTCTGGTAGCCGTAGGTGCCGAACAGGTTGGCGTAGAAGGCGCCCCACTGTTTTTCCGCATAGAGCGAGGCGGTCCACTGGTCCACCGAGCCGGAGGCGGGGGTGGTGAAGCCGAGGTTGGCGGTCTGGTAGCTGAAGACGACACCGCCGCGCGTATCGTCGCCGAACGCCCGCTCGATGCCGCCGAGCACGCCGCCGCCGGAACTGGTGGTGGTGCCGTTGCCGGTGTTGGTGCTGCCCCAGTTGCCGAACGGGCGCAGCCACACGCCGTTCTCCGGCGCTGGTGCGGCGGCCGGCGAGAGTGTGGCCCACGGGCTGGAGGCTCCAGACGCGGAACCGGTCGCGGCATAGGCATTGCCGGAAAGGCTCACCTCGCCCGCGCCATAGGAGAGCAACGCGCTGCCGCCGCTCGGCAGGGCGCCCGTGCCGCGCGTGGCGGCGAGCTGCTGGCTGATCTGTCCGTTGATGGTGCCGAAGGTCGCCATGCCGGCCGTCTTCGCATCGGCCAGAGGGGCGCCGGACATCTGGTTGATGAGGTTCGCCACCTGCCCGTCGGTGCCGACATAGAAGCTGTCCAGCACCGGGCTCAGCGGGGAGGAGAGGGAGAGCCGCTGGTAGTTGAGATCGATGCCCGCCGCGAGTGAACGCCCCGCCAGCGAAAGACCGGCGAGCGAGGTGGTGGCGTTGCGGGTGAGCACCAAGGTCGCCCCGTCCGCATCGTATGTCACGGCGGCGGAGAGCAGGCTGTTGGGCGTGGTCACGTCGGCGAAGCTGCCGGAGATGTCGGAGGAGGAGACGAGATCGTAGCTCGTGGTCTTCGACCGGATGCCAGTGGCGCCAAGCACCGCCACCGTGCCGTCCAGATCGGCGCTCGTCGCGACGATGGGCGCGGCGCTCCATTGCGGGGAGAGATAGACGCCCAGCGTGCCGCCGGCCGACTGGGTGTAGGACTTGGTTTCGATGGCGCTGTCGGCGGTGAGGATCAGCGTGCCCCGATCCTTCACGGCGAAGGAGCCGATACCCACTGCCGTGCCGGTGAAGGCGAGGCTCACCGGCGTGCCGTCGCCGCCGACGCTGACGTTCGCGAGGCTCTCCAGCGTGCCCGAATAGACGAAGCTCGTGTCCGCCCCGGCCAGCACCGTGAGGCTGCCGAGCCCGCCGCCCAGCACGTCGCCGTTGAGGATGCCGCCGCTCCAGGTGATGGCGTCGGCATAGGTGGAGGAGAGCGCAAGGTCGCCATAGACGGTGCCGTCCTGCAGCAGGACGCGCGTGGCCGAGCCCTCGCCGGTGAGGTCGATGGCGATGCCGGCATTATTGCCTTCAAAGGCGTAGATGCCGCCGCGATTGGTGAGCGTGCCGATGCTGCTGCCGCCCGCCACCTTGATGGCGGTGGCGCTGCCCGATGCGCCGGTCGTGGCGGTGATGCCGCCGGTATTCACGAGGCCGCCGGTGAGGGTCACCGCTCCGGCGGTGGCGAGCGCGGTGTCCACGCCCAAGGTGTCGAGGGTTGTCAGCTGCGCCGCCCCCAGCGCCTTCCCGTCGATGGGTGTACCGATGGCGATGCCGATGGCGGTGTCGTCGGTGCCACCCGCCTGCGCCGCGATGACGCCAGAGTTGGTCAGCGTGCCGCCCACCGTGCCGGAGGCGATCTGGAGGCCAACGGCTTTCGCCCTCGCCGCGCCACTCGCGTCCGCGATGCCGGCCTCGGCGACGGCGATGACGATGCCGGAATTGACGATGCTGCCGCCGACGCCGCCCGTTGCATCAAGCGCGAGACCATAGGCGAAGGCGGACGCATGCGCCGTGCCGCCTCCGGCGGAGGCGTTCGCCGTGGCGATGCCGCCGATGGTGCCCGTATTGAGGAGATCGCCGCCGATGCCGGCACCGGATGCGGTGAGGACGCCGAAGGCCGATGCAACCGCCTCCGCGTCGGTGCCAACCACGGCGCCGCTGCCCGAGGCGGTCACCGTGGACAATGCGGTCGCGCCGATGGTGGCGGAATTGGTGAAGGTGCCGGAAATGCCCTGATTGCCGCTCAGCATGACGCCCATGGAGAGCGCCGAGCCAACGCCGTGGGTGATCGCGTTCGCGTTGCCGGTGGCCGAGACGAGGGTAGCGACGGAGGCGCCGGAGAGGATGTCGGCGCTATTGGAGAAGCCGCCGATGCCGCCTGTGGAGGCGATGAGGCCGCTCGCGAGCACGATGCCGGTGGCGTCCGCCGTCGCCGTGCCGCTGCCGCCCGAGGCCGTCGCGGTGGCGTTGAAAAGGCCGGACGCGCGGGCGGAGATGGCGCCGGAATTGACGATGGAGCCGGTCACCTGGCCCGGCAGCGCGAGCACGCCCATGGCGAGCGACAGGCCGTCCGAGACGGTGGTCGCCTGCGCGCTTGTGCCCGTGGCGGTGGCCGTGCCGGAGATGGCGAGCGCCTGCTCCACGGAGATGATGCCGGAATTGGTGAAGTTGCCGTCGAGGCCGTTGAGGCTCGCGTAGATCCCGTAGCTCGCCGCGATCGCACCGTCGAGGCCGGGCAGGGTGCTGAGCTGGGTGGACTGGCTGAGTGCCGAGGCCACCGCCGCGCCGTTGGATGCGGTCGCGCTGGCGGAGTTGGTGAGCGTCACCGTCGAGAACAGGTCGATGACGCCGGAATTGGTGATCGCCGTGGTCGCGACCGTGCCGCTTGCCGGCGCGGTCGTCGCCGCCGTGATGTCGAGGCCGAAGCTGTTGAACGTCGGCGAGGCGGAGGTGGCCGTCGCGCTCGCCTTGGTGCCGCCTGTCGCGGTCGCGGTCTGGGTGGAGGCGAAGGTCGAGGTGAGGTCAATGACGCCGGAGTTCGTCACCTCGGCGATGTTCGGCGCGCTGACCAAGATGCCAATGGCCTGGTCGGTGGCGTTCATCAGGCCGGCGACGAGGAAGCTCTGTCCCGAGGAATAGGTGACGTCCGCCACCGCCGCGCCGTCCGACAGGGCCGATCCCGCAAATGAGCCGACCGCGCCGGAGGAGATGAGGATGCGCCCGCTGTTGCGCACGGTGGCGCTGTAGGTACCAACCTGGAGGCTGCTCGCCGCCACATCGATGCCGACGAGCCGCGTATCCACATAGCCGGAGGCATTGGCCGTAGCCTGCTTGCCGGTGGGACCGCTCGCGGCAGAGGCAACGAGCTTGCCGCTCGCCGAGGCCGAGGCCGTCAGCGCCACGGTGCCGCTGTTGACGATGGGCCCGGTCAGATTGTCCACGGACACGCTGATGCCGGTCAGCTCGACGGCGGCAAAGTCCTGCTGCGCCACAAGCGCCTCGTCCTTGGCCGCGGCGCTTGCGGTGGCGGTCGTCTTCGCGACGCCGGTAACCTCGATGGTGCCGCTGTTGGTGAGCCCGCCGAGGCTGCCATTGGCGAGATTGACGCCATAGCCGATCACCGCTGCGCCCACCGAGCCGGCCTCGAGCGAGGTCGTTGGGCCGGCGGGGGAATTGTAGTTCACCAGCTGGGCGATCTTGTCCGCCGTCACCTTGCCGGAGGACGTCGCCGTCGCCGAGGCAGCGACCGAGATGGTGCCCGTATTCTCGAACCGGCTGATGGTCAGCCCGTTCGTCTGGACGCCCGAGGCCTCGGCGTTGGCGGTGGACTGGATCATCAACCCGGTCGCTTTCGCGGCGGTGGTTGTAACCGAGAACTGGGTTGCCGCCGTGATGGAGGCGGCGACATCGATGATGCCGGAGTTCTTTAGGACCCCCGTCGCGCCGACGGGCGTCGCCATGCCGGACTGGCTCATTATTACGCCGACGGCGCTGGCGGTGGCCGAGGCCAGCAGCGTGCCGGTCCCGGTCTGGGCAAAGCTCTGGCTGATAGCGGCAGAGGCGCGCACCTTGATTGTGCCGGCATTGTCGAAGCTGTTGGCCGCACCCGTTTCATAGCCGGCAAAGCCATAGGCGCTCATGCCGGTGACGATGTCCAGCTGGGTGACCTTGTCCGACTGGGTGATGGTGACGTTCGCCGTGTTGGCGACGTCGATGATGCCCGTATTGGTGTTGGTGACGCCGCCGGCGAAATAGCTGTCCAGTTGCACCCCGTACGCATACTCGGAGATGGCCACCGCGCTGCTGGTCTTGATGACGGGCTGATCAGTGACGACGCGGTGCGCCAGCACAGTCCCGCTGTTCTGCACGCTCCCGGAGGAGGGCGCGGTGCCATACAGGACGATGCCCTTGGTGACGCCCGAGGCATCGACCGACGTGCCGCCGGGATGGAGCTTCAGCTTGGTGATGGTCTGCGTGACGCTCACCGTGCCCGTGTTCAGGATGCCGGCGCCGTCGGTAAGGGCGGTCCGGTTGATTTCCAGCGCCACCGAGCTGTTCTTGGTGGTCTCGGTATAGACGATGCCGCCGAGCACGGTGACGCCGCTGAAGGGCACGCCCGGCGTGGCGCTATTGAGCGAAACCGGCGCCGTGAGCACCGTGCCCGAGGGAACGATGTAATCCCCGGCCCGCGCCACCGGCGCGGCCAGCGCCAGCGCCAGCAGCGAGGTCGAGGCGAGCAGGCTGGTCGCAAGCAGGCGGGACATGCGCATCTCTCCCGGGCGGCGGGCGGCTTCGGTTGCAAAATGGACGAATGGGAACCCTGCGGACGTTACCTCCCGATTCGGCTCGCGCGCAATGCGCTGCGTGGCTTTCTCCCGCTTCATTTCCAACGGTTCTCGGGCGTGGTTAAGGTGTTGCACCGCACCGTCGCGCCACCCCGCCCTTGATCGCCCCCCTGTCCACGGCGAGACTGGTGCGTCGCCGCCGGGGCGGCCGGGCACCTGTTTCATGCGTCTGCTTCTGGTCGAGGACAATCACGAGCTTGCCGACTGGCTCGCCAAGATCCTGCGGCGGGACAATTTCGTCGTGGACGTGCTCAATGACGGGGAGGCGGCGGACCAGGCGCTGGCGCTGGAGACCTACGATCTCGTCATCCTCGATCTCGGCCTGCCCGGCATGGGCGGGATGCAGCTGCTGAAGCGGCTGCGCAGTCGGGCCAACGCCGTTCCGGTCATCATCCTCACCGCCAATGCCAGCCTCGACGGGCGGGTGGCCGGGCTGGATGAAGGGGCGGACGATTATCTCGCGAAGCCCTTCGACATTGCCGAGCTGGAAGCGCGCATCCGCGTGCAGCTGCGCCGCTCGGCGCGCCGGCCCGATCCGCTCATCACCTGCGGCACGCTCGCCTTCGACACCAACACCCGCCTGTTCCGCCTCGGCCCCGAGCCTCTGGCGCTGACCCCGCGCGAGCATGCGGTGCTGGAGGCGCTGCTCATCAAGGCCGGGCAGACGGTGAGCAAGGCGCAGCTTTCGCAGAGCATCTTCGGCCTCGACGATCTCGCCGACCCCAGCGCCATCGAGATCTATGTCCACCGCCTGCGCAAGAAACTGGAGGGGGCCGACGTGCGGATCGTGACCCTGCGCGGGCTCGGCTATCTGTTGCAGCATGCGCATGGATAGCCTGCGCCTCCAGCTCCTGCGCTGGCTGCTGCTGCCGCTGGCGGGGCTCGTGGCGGTGAACGTCTTCACCAGCTGGCGGCAGGCGAGCGCCACCGCCGATCTGGTCACCGATCGCACGCTCGATGCTTCGGTGCGCGCCATCGCCGAGGATGTGCGCATCGACCGGGGCGTCATCGACGCCATCGTGCCGCCCGTGGCGCTGGAGATGTTCGACACGGGGCATCGCGACCGGGTGTTCTACCGGGTAGACACGTCGGCCGGGCGCCTGCTCACCGGCTATCCCGACCTGCCGCTGCCCGAGCCGCTGCCGAAGGCGAGCGCGCCCGTACATTTCACCGGCAGCTACCGCGGCAGCGACCTCAGGCTCGCGGCCCTGTCCTATCCGCTGGTGGGCGCCACCGATGGCGCGCGGGTGACGGTGGTGGTGGGCGTCACGCTCGCGGGCCACGCGGCCATGGTGCGGGAATTGTGGGTGGGCAATTTCGGCCAGCAGCTCATCCTCTTGGTGGCGGCCGGCGTTCTGGTCATCATCGGTCTCGGCCGGGGGCTGGCGCCTCTCATGCGGCTGCGCGAGGCGGTGATGGAGAAGGGGCGGGACGATCTCTCGCCCTTGCCGGACCACGCCGTGCAGAGCGAGCTGCGCCCGCTGGTGGCCGCGCTCAATACCTATATGGGCCGGGTCGCGGGGCAGATGGCGGCGCAGCGCCGTTTCGTCGCCAATGCCGCGCATCAGCTGCGCACGCCGCTCGCCCTGCTCTCCACGCAGGTGGCCTTCGCCCGTCGTACCGGGGAGGCCGCCGAGCGAGCCGAGGCGCTGGCCGGCGCGGAGGAAAGTACCCGCCGCCTCGCCCGCCTCGCCGCCCAGCTCCTCACCCTGTCCCGCGCCGAGCCCGGCAGCCGCCGCCCGCGCGACGAGGACATCGACCTCGCCCAATCCGCCCGGCAGGTGCTGGAGGGGCTCGCCCATCTGGCGGTGGAGCGGGACATCGACCTCGGCCTCGACGTGAACGCGCCCGCCGTGACGCGCGGCGATGGCGCCATGACGCGCGAGGCGGTGGTGAACCTCGTGGAGAACGCCCTGCGCTACACGCCCAAGGGCGGCACCGTCACCGTCACGGTGGATGGCGGGGCAGGAGAGGCGGGTCCTGAGGCGGTGTTGGTGGTGGAAGATTCCGGGCCGGGCATTGCGGCCGAGGAGCGCGACAAGGTGTTCGAGCGCTTTTACCGGGTGCCGGGGACGCCGGGGGAGGGCTCCGGCATCGGCCTTTCCATCGTGCGCGAGGTGGTGGATGGTGCCGGCGGCAGGCTTTTGCTCGGTACGGCCGCGGGCGGAGGGCTGAGGGTGGAGATGCGGCTGCCGGGGGTGTGACTCAGCTCTCGCGCCCCGGGCGCATGTAACGAAGTGGAATGCGAGCCGGGGCCCAGCGCAAGGGTCCGCCGAAGGCGCTTCTTGACCTTGGCATCCTGGGGCATTGCCCCGCTGCGCGGGAGCCTCGCGCTGGACCCCGGATCAGCGCTCCGGCTCGCGCCGTCGCTTGTCCGGGGAACGCAAACGGCAACGGCCCCGGAGTCGTCCCGGGGCCGTCGTGCGGGAGGGATAAACCCTCAATTCTGCTCGCTGTAGGGCACCGGGCGCCATTTCACGAGACGGTTCTCCACCAGCGTGATGAGGAATTCCATCACCAGCGCCACCACCGCGAGGATGATCATGGCCGCGAACACGCCGTTGGCGTTGAACGCGCCCTGCGCGGTCGCGATCAAGAGGCCCACGCCCTGCTTGGCGCCGAGGAATTCGCCCACCACCGCGCCCACCAGCGCGAAGCCGAAGGAGACGTGGAGCGAGGCCAGGATCCAGCTCATGGCCGAAGGGATGATGACCGAGGTGGTGATCTGAAAGGGCGAGGCGCCGAGGATCTGGGCGTTGGCGATCATCGCCCGGTCGGCCTCGCGCACGCCCTGGAAGGCGTTGGCGAACACCACGAAGAACACCATCACCACCGCCAGCGCCACCTTGGACGCCATGCCGAGGCCGAGCGCGATGATGAAGATGGAGCCGAGCACCACGCGCGGGATGGAATTGGCGATCTTGATGTAGATCGAGAACACGTCCGCCAGCAGCTTGTTACGGCCGAGAACGATGCCGCACACGATGCCGCCCACGGCGCCGATGAAGAAGCCGAGGATGGTTTCCTCCAGCGTCACCATGATCTGCACCCAGAGCGGGCCCTGCGAGGTGCCTTCCGTCATCCACACCCAGATCTGCTCGGCGATGCCGGAGGGGCTGGCGAAGAAGAACGGGTCGATGAAGCCGGTGCGCGCGCCGATCTCCCAGATACCGAGCACGGCGACGAGAATGGCAATGCGCAGCGAGATGACGAGGGCGCGGCGCGCCTTGAGCCGGGCACGGGCCTTGGCCTCGATCTCGGCCTCGGTGGGCACCGCGCGGGCGGCGGCGAAGGGGGCGGAAGCGGCGTCTGCCTGCATGGTCATGGTCGTTCCTCCCGTTCAGTGGCCGGTGTCGAGGGTGCGCTGCTGGCCGATCTGCACTTCCTCGCGCAGGTCGTCCCAGATGGTGCGGCAGCGCTCGACGAAGGCGGCGTCGTAGCGGATTTCCGCCATCACCCGCGGGCGCGGCAGATCGATGTGGTAGACGCTCTTCACCGTGGCCGGGCCGGCGGTGAGCACATACACCTTGTCGGCGAGCGCGACGGCCTCTTCCAGGTCGTGGGTGACGAACACCACCGAGGCGCCGGAGCCGGACCACAGGCTCAGAAGCTCGTCCTGCATGTTGGTGCGGGTCTGCACGTCGAGCGCCGAGAAGGGCTCGTCCATGAGCAGGATCTTCGGCTCGTTGATGAAGGTCTGCGCGAGGGCCACGCGCTTGCGCATGCCGCCGGAAAGCTGATGCGGATAATGGTGCTCGAAGCGGGCGAGGCCGACGCGCGCGATCCAGTCCCGCGCCTTCTCGTAGGCCTGCGCCTTGGGCAGGCCACGATAGAGCGGGCCGGCGGCCACGTTGTCGAGCACCGAGCGCCAGGGGAACAGCGCATCCGCCTGGAAGACGAAGCCCACGTCCTTGTGGATGCCGTTGACCGGCTGGCCCATCACCCGCACCTCGCCGGCGCTCGGCTTGGCGAGGCCGGTGACGAGGTTGAGCGTCGTGGACTTGCCGCAGCCGGTGGGGCCGACCACGCAGGCGAACTCGCCGCGGTCCACCGTCATGTTGAAATCCCGCAGCGCCGTCATGGACTTGCCATTGGGCGTCAGGAACCGGCGGGTCACGTTGTCGAGCTCGATGGCCGGGCCGACGCCGGCGGCGGCCATCACGCCGGGGACCACCGCCGGGCGGGCGGGATCGAGGGTCTGAAGGGACATGCGTTTCCTCCCGCCGCCGGCACGGGGCGCGGCGACCTTGGTTCTGTCGGAGTGTGATGAGGGGCGCCGCGACAAGGCCGCAGCGCCGGGGTCAACTGAAAGGCGTCAGTTGCCGAGGGTCAGTTGCCGAGTGTCTTGGCGGCGTTGTCCACGTAGGTCGTGGTGTAGGTCTTGGACAGGTCGATGGCCTTGCCCTGCACGTTCTTGGAGAAGGCTTCGAGCACCTTCAGCACCGTCTCGGGGCCACCGGCGGGCATGCGGCCGTCGGGCGTGAACTGCGCCTTACCCTCGGCGAGACCCTGGATGTAGAGATCCTTGTCGCCGACGTAGTAATCCTTCGGCATCTTGTCCGCGATCTCCGCCGCCGAGTGGCTGGCGATAAAGCGCATGGTGCGCACGAAGGCGTTGGCGAGCTTCTGCGCTTCCTTCGGATGGCTCTCCAGCCAGCTCGCCTGCACATAGAAGGAGGCGGCCGGATAGAGGCCGCCGAGGGCCGCCACGGTCTTCTCCGGCGTGCGCATGTCGATGAGGATCTTGGCGACGCCCATCTTCACCAACTGGCCGATGGTCGGCTCGGTGGTCATGCCGGACTGGATCTGGTCCTGCTTCATGGCGGCGATGAAGGTGTTGCCCGCGCCCACCGGCAGCAGGGAATAGTCGCCCGGCTTCAGGCCGCCCTTGAAGGCGAGATAGCGGGTGAGGAAGTCCGTGGAGGAGCCGAGGCCGGTCACGCCCAGCGTGTGGCCCTTGAAGTCGGCGGGAGACTTGATCTGGTCGGCATACTTGGTCGCGACCATCTGCACTTCGCCGGGCGCCTGGCTGAACTGCACTACGGAGGTGATAAATTTGCCCTTGGCCTGAAGATCGATGGTGTGGTCGTAAAAGCCGACCACGCCCTGCACGGCGCCAGCGAGCAGCTCATTCTCCGCCTCGACGCCGGCGCGGGAATTGATGAGTTCCACCTCGAGCCCTTCGTCCTTGAAGTAGCCGAGGGCGTTGGTGAGGGCGGCGGGCAGGTAGATCTGCTTCTCCATGCCGCCGACGATGATCGTCAGCTTCTCGGCATGGGCGACAGCCGGGCCAAGCAGGCCGGCGGCGATGACGGCCGCGCCGGCGAGGGCCTTCAGGCGGCCACGCGCAAAGAGAGTCGCAGAGGATTTCAGCATGTGATGCCCTTCCCTTGAGGGCGCCCTGCGCCCGCGTTTCCCGGTGGTGGACCTGCGGCACTTTTGAGACGGCCGGCTTTTCCACTCAACCACGCATAAACCCTCCCAGCTTTCAGTCGGCTTTCATTCCGGAAAGGAACGCGAAAGGAATTGCAATGCCCTTCCGTCAGTACGCCAGCCGTGCCATGAGCAGTGGTGTCGGGATCGGGCTGGAGAACCGTGTCATGTCGCTGCCGTCGCGCGTCGTCGCCTCGCTCAAGGCGTCCATCGGCGATGTGGTGTTCGGCATGGAGGATGGCACCGTTTCCATCTTCGGCCTCGTCTTCGGCGTGGCCATGAGCACCAACGATCCCCACGCGGTGCTGATCGCCGGCGCCACCGGCGCGGCGGCGGCGGCCGTGTCCATGATGGCGGGCAGCTATCTCGATGCGGAATCGGTGCGCGACGCCCGCCGCGCCCGTCGCAACGGACCGGTGGATGCGGCAGAGGCTCAGGCTCAAGTGGAGACCGTGGCGGCGGCCCTCACCCGTGGCGGCATGGCGGCGGCCGACGTGGCGCAGGTGTCCGAGGCGCTGAAGCGTGCGCCGCGCGCCACCCTCGGCCTGCGCTCCGAACTGGACGAGGCGGACGACGGCGCCAGCCCCACCGCGCACGCCTTCTGGATGTTCGTCTCGGATCTCTTCGCCGGCTTCACCCCGGTGCTGCCCTTCGCCTTCCTGCCGATGGACCAGGCGCGGATCGTCTCGCTGGTGCTGACGACGGTTCTGCTGGTGGCGCTGGGCATCGGCCGCGGCATCGTGGCGAAGCGTTCCATCGTGCGGGCCACGGCCGAGACGCTGGCCATCGCCGCCTCCGCCGCCGCGGCGGGCGTGCTGGTGGGGCGGCTGCTGTCCTGAGGGTTCAGGCGCCCTTCAGATAGTCGGCGAAGCGGGTCCGGAAGTCCGGGTAGTAGTGGCCGATCACGTCCATGTCCAAGCGGGCGAGGATGTGGTCCTTGGCCTCGCGGTCGAGCAGGAAGCGGAAGGCGGCGTCCACGCAGGCCGCCGGCGTCTGCGCGCCGCCGGTCAGTTCTCGCCACGTGGCGGGCGCCATGGTGACGACATGCTGCGTCTCGCCCGCCGCATCGCGGACTGTGACGGCGAATTTCAGCGGCTCACCGCCGGCAGTCTGCCTCACCTCGATGATTGCGTCGTTCCCTGCCATTCCCGGCCCTCCGGCTCGGGACATCCTAAGTCATCGGGAGGGGTGGAAGCTGGGCCGCGGCTTAATGTCCGGCCGGCCCGTCGCCGCCTCTTCTGGCATCGAACTTGTTTGCCTGCGCGCGAGGGAAACCAGGGACAGGCCCATGCAGCCAAAGCCGGATGCCGACGATTATCTCGCGCTCTTCGGGCGCTACAAGGCGGATTTCGGGGACGTCTACATGGACCCCGAGGACGAGCGCTTCCGCCTGCTGTTCGACCAGATCTGCCGGATGCTGACCCAGCCGTCGCCCTTCAATCTGGCCCTGCCGGAGCAGTTCCGCGCGACCGCCTTCCGCTATCTGGAGGGCGACCCGCACACTGTGGCGCACATGACCACCATCGAGAACCGGCACTTCATGCTGAGTGACCTGTTCGACTACGTGCATCTCGTGAACACCATGGGCGGGCGCTGGGACCAGCGCGGACGCTGAGGCCGCCATAGGGCGGAAACCGGCCCGGAAGGCAACGTGCCCCCCGGGCCGAAGCGGTTACTTTACGGCCTCGATCTCGCCCACCCGCCAGCTCTTGTCGAAGAAGGACGGCAGCGGGCTGTAGAGGCGCAGGATCGTGAACCAGCCCTTGCCGGGCATGGTCTGGACCCAGTTGCCGCGCGCCACGCCCTGGGGCTGGGTCGGACCGAACCAGATGGTGGTGGTGCCGTCCGCCGCCGCCTCGGCCGCCGGGGAGGGATAGCTCTGGCTGCCGGCGCGAGGATAGTTCTGCGGCGTCTGCAGCATGGAGCGGGTCTGGTTGTCGTAGAGCGTGAGCGACCAGAACGCCGCCGCCGGGATGTGCGGCGGCAGCACCACCTTGTAGGTCTTGGCGCCGTCGAAGGGATTTCCCTCGGTATCGAGGAAGCCCATCAGATACTGCGATCCGATGCCCGGCACGCGCATGATCATGCCGGGGGAATCCAGCGTGTAGCCGTAATAGAAGGCCGTGCGGGAATCGAGTGTCCGCGCACCGGTCGGCGGCAAGGGCTTGAACACGCCGGCCTCGAAGACGGGCGGGGGCGTCTCGAAGAAGGCGCCGCCCTGCCACAGCATGCTGCCCCATCTGGAGTCCTTGTAATAGGCCCAGTCCGGGTGCTTCATCGCGTAGCGCCAGTTGAGCGCCCGCCCGGTCGCCTGCCCGAAGGCCGCGGCATCCGAGAGGATCTTCTTCATCCGCGCATCGGGATTGAACGGCTTGCCGTGGACGATGCCGATGGCGGCGAGCTGGCCGGCCAGCTCCACGTCGTAGCTGGTCGCCGGCTGCATCTGGATGTTTTCGTTGATCAGCTCGAAGAAGCCGATGTCGCTGGGAGGGATCGTGTTGAACGACAGGCCGCTGCCCTCGATGAACTTCGTCTCGGGGATCTTGGGCTCGGGGGCGATGCGCACCTTGCCCTCGAGCGCCTGTGCGAGGCTCGAGCCGTAGGACCCCGGCTGGTAGGGATAGACCTTCATGGTCTTCTTGATGTTCTCGATCGCGGGCTTGGGATCGTTGTCCTTCAGGTAGGCCCGCGCCGCATAGAGCGCGAAGTTCGTCTTCGAGCGCCCGATGAAATAGCCGCCTTCCGGCAGGGGGCCGTCATAGTCCGGCCCGACGATCAGGTATTTGCCGCCGAGGCCGCGATCCGGTCCCGGCCCGCCGATGTCGATGATCCACGAGAACCACATGTCGTTGATGGTGCCCACCGCGTCGGAGGGCTGCTCCACCACGACCGGGCCTTTGCTCAGGTCGAGCCCGGTCAGGTAGTAGACCGTGTCGGCGTTCGCCGTCAGGAACAGCGAATGGGAATCCATCAGCTTCGAGAAGATGACCACATCGCCGGGCTTGGCGCCGATGCTCTCGAAGCCCTTGACGATGGCCAGCGCCGAGGCGCCGCGGAAGCTGTTGTTGTAGGCGGCCAGGGCCTGGTTGAAATCCAGGATGTCGTAGGTCTTCTCAGCCGTCTCGGCCGTCGGCACACCGTCCTTGAAGGTCAGCGGCCCGAAGCCGGTGCCGATCGACGCCGGTGCGCCGAGCTGTTCCACGACCTTGGCCGGCACCTCGGCCTGCGCCGCCGCCGAGACAAGCAGCGCGGCCGCCACGGCCGAGGCGCGAAGCGCAGGCGCATGACTTTTGCTGAACGATCCGAGTTTCACGATCGGCTCCTCCCCACTCAGAGCCGCGCAGATTAAAGGCCAAGACAGCGCTTGAACATCGGTGCCTCAAGCAGCATGGCGCGCGCCGCAAAGCGCGGGCGCCAGGACTGGCGCGGGCGTCGGGGCGGCGGATCAATCCTGCGGCGCGGTGAGGATCTGGCCGGCGATGAAGGTTTCCGCCCGGCGCCAGGCCTCGTCATTGTCGCCCCGGAAGGTATAGAGCTTCTGGAAGACCACGCGCCCCGCCTTCACCGAGACCACCTCCACCTTGGCCATCTGCACGAGCGTGCTCATCTTGTGGATGCCGCCGACCACGAGCAGGTCGGCACCGGCCTGCTTCGCCGCCTCGGCCAGTTCCGGCACCGCGCCGGCTGTCAGGGCGCAAGGGGCGGGGTCGCAGTCCGGCGTCACCACGCGCAGGCGCCCGCCGGCGGCAAGGTCCGTGGCGAGGGCGGCCATGAAGGCCTTCAGCCGCGCCTGATGCTCTGCGGTCTGGTCGCGCGGCTCGCCGGAGGAATCGCTGTAGGTGAAATCGATGATCGCCACGCCGCGTGCCTCGCCGCCAGCGGCGGCGCCGCTCGCGAGTGTGCCGAGGACGGCGAGGGCGGGCAGGAGCGGGAAGGGGCGGAACGCCATGGTCGTGTCTCCGGTCTGATGGCCTGAGCGTGCCGGCCGGACCGCGCCCCGGCCAGAGACGGCCTCACGCCGACGGCCGGGAAGATTTCCCGACGTGCGCCGGCGATCTTCCGCCGCCGGGCCCGCGTCCCTAAGGTCTGCACCGGCATCGCGGCCGATGCCGCGGTGTCCGCCTGCGAGTGAACCGATGACCCGTCACCGCCTCGACCTCAAGCTCCGGCTGACCCTCCGGATCGCCGCGCTCATGGCGGTGTGTCTCGCCGGAGCGGTGGGCTGGCTGCTTCTCGACGGCGCGCGGGCGGGTGAAGCGCAGGTGGCCCGCATCGCTGATCTGATGGCCCGCGACCTCACGTTCCAGCGCCAGCAGATGCAATGGGTGCGCGGCGCGCCCGGCGTGTTCCCCGATCTCCAGCGCCTCGCGCCCGCCTTGATGGCACCGGGCCTGTGCATCGCCTTCCGGCCATCCGGCGCAGATGGACTACAGCGCCTGTGCAGCGGCGCCGAGCCGGACGACGGGCGCACGCCGGAGATCTTCCAGCGCCTCTATCAAGGCCTGTTTGGAGCCCGAGGCACGGCGGAACGCCCGGTCGAAGCGGGCGGGGCGGCGGAAGGCGTCGTCACCGTCAGCCTTGCCCCCGAGACGCTTGCGGGACGGGCATGGCGCGAGGTGAGCCGCCTCGCCGCGGTGGTTTCGGCCATGCTGCTGGTGCTGTGCGCCCTGGTCTATCTCGCCCTCGCGCGGGCGCTCCGGCCAACCCGCATCATCGGTGATGGGCTTGATCGCCTGACGCGGGGCGACCTCTCCGCCCGTATGCCGGCCTTCGATCTCGCCGAGCTGTCGGCCGTGGGGCAGGTGTTCAACACGCTGGCGGGACGGCTCGAAGCGGCGCTGGCGGAGAGCCGCAGCCTCACGCGTCGGCTGATCGCGGTGCAGGACGAGGAGCGGCGGTCCCTCGCCCGGGAGCTGCACGACGAATTCGGCCAAAGCCTCGCCGCCATCGGCGCGGTGGCGGCCCTTGCCGGCCAGACGGCGGCGCGCGACTGCCCGGCCCTCGTTCCCGAATGCCAGAGCATCGGCCGCACCGCCCAATCCATGATGCAGGCCCTGCGCGGCGCGCTGCTGCGCCTGCGCCCGCCGGAGGTGGAGGACCTCGGCCTCGTCGCCAGCCTCGAAGGGCTGGTCGCCGGCTGGAACGGCCGGCTCGGCGCCGCCACCCGCTTCAGCCTTGATGTCTCCGGCCGGCTCGATCCGCTGGAGCCGGCCTTCGCCGCGGGCCTCTATCGGATCGCGCAGGAGGCCATCACAAATGCCGCGAAGCACGCCGGCGCCTCCCGCGTGCAACTCGTGCTCGCGCGTGAACCGGGGCCGGCGGGCGATGTCGTGACCCTCACCGTGGAGGACGACGGCCGGGGCTCCCCGGCGCCGCCGGCGGACGGGTTCGGCTTGCTCGGCATGCGCGAGCGCGTTGCCGCCATGGGGGGCGACCTGTCCATCGCGACCGCTCCCGGCGGCGGGCTGCTGCTGCGCGCGCAGCTCCCGCTGCCGGCCGGGGAGGCCACGCCATGACCCAGCGCATCATGCTGGTGGACGACCACGCCGTGGTGCGCGAGGGCTACCGCGCCCTTCTGGACCGCCAGCCCGGCCTCGCCGTGGTGGCGGAGGCGGGGGAGGGCGCCGAGGCCTACCGGCTCTTCAAGCAGGCACGGCCCGATCTGGTCGTGATGGACCTGTCCCTGCCCGACTTCGGCGGCGTGGAGGCGATCCGGCGCATCCGGCAATGGGAGGGGACGGCGCGCATCCTCGTCTTCACCATGCACCAGAATGCGGCCTTCGCGGTGCAGGCCATCCGCGCCGGGGCGCAGGGCTATGTGACCAAGAGCAGCCCGCCGGAAGTACTGATCGGCGCGGTGCGGGACGTGCTCGCCGGCCGCATGGCGCTGAGCCCGGACATCGACCACGAACTGGCCCTCTCCCGGCTCAAGGACACCCCCGCCGTCGCCGATGTGCTCAGCCCGCGCGAGTTCGAGGTGCTGCGCCTGCTCCTCGCCGACCAAGGCACCGACGACATTGCCGAGACCTTGAACCTCAGCCCCAAGACGGTGGCCAACATCCGCTCCCAGATCCGGGCCAAGCTCGGCGTGCAGTCGGACATCGCATTGACCCTGCTGGCGCTGCGGCAGGGGATCACGGGCTGAGGAGATCAGGCCGCGGCGACGGCCACGGCCTCGATCTCGAAACGCCATTCGGGACGGGCGAGGGCGGCTGCGATCACCAGGGTGGAGGCCGGCTTGTTGCCGTTGAGCAGCTCCGTGCGCAGCGGCCCATAAGCAGGATAGTCCGCGGGATCGGTGAGGAAGGCCGTGACCTTGGCGAGGTCTCCGAGCCCCATGCCGGCCGCTGCGAGCACCGCCTCGAGATTGGCGAAGGCCGCGCGCACCTGCCCCTCGAAATGGGCGGGCACCTGCCCCGAGGCATCGATGCCCACCTGTCCGGAAATGTAGAGCGTGCGCACTGGCCCGCTCGCGAGCACGGCGGGGCTGTAGGGCAGGGCGGAATCGGCCGGGGTGGCGAGCACGGGCGAGAGGACGGTCATTCAGGCCTCCGAAGGGCGGGCGAGGGCGAGGATCGCGCGGGTGAGCGGATCGGTCCCGTCGGCCAGGGGATCGAGCAGGGTGAAATGGTTGCGCCGCGCCGGCTCCAGGGACTGCACGGCGCCGCCGCGCGCCGCCCACAGCTCGGCGAAATCGCGGCTCCAACGCTTGAAGCCGTCCGTCTCGTCGCCCCCGACGGCGGCCAGGAGCGGCATCAGCCGCGCACCGGGCGGAAGGTCGCCGAGGCGCAGCAGCGGGCTTGCCGCCGCCGCCTCCTGGGCGGAGAGGCGGAGGTCGGCATTGATGGAGGTGTGCCGGAGGGGGCGCAGGTCGTACACGCCGGACAGCCCGGCAAGAGCACAGATGGGGCCGCCGCCCCGCTCCGCCTGATCGAGCGCCAGCATGGCGGCGAGTTGCCCCCCGGCGGAATGGCCGGCCACGACGATGCGGGAGGGGCAGAGGGTGTCGATCACCCAGTGCAGCGCGAGGCGCATCTCGTCCACGATGTCGGCGACACGGACGCCGGGCACGAGGTCATAGCCTGGCGCCACCAGCGTCACCCCGGCGGCCATGCAGGGACCGGCGATGAAGGAGACATCGGACTTGTCCAGCGCCCGCCAGTAGCCGCCATGGATGAAGAAGAGTACCGGCGCCCCTTCGCCCGCCGGAAACACGTCCAGCAGACAGCGCGGCCCCGGCCCGTAGCGCTGGTCGAGCCGCCAGCCGCCGGTGGCGCGCAGCGCGGCGCCGAGGCGGCGGTGGCCGTCATAGACGCTCTCGCGCTCGGGATGCCGGCGGCGCAGGGCGTATTCGGCTTCGAGCGCGGGATCGATGAGGGTATGCGGCATTGGATTTCCGAAAACTCACAGGCCGAGATAGGCGGCGCGCACGCCGTCGTCATGGAGCAGATCCGTGCCCGCGCCGTCGCGGACGATGGCGCCCTCGGCGAGGACATAGCCGTGGGCGGCGCTGCGCAGGGCCATGCTCGCATTCTGCTCGGCGATGAGGAGGGACATGCCCTCGGCATTGAGGCGGCGGATGGTGGCGAAGATGTCCTGCACGACCTTGGGCGCGAGGCCCATGGAGGGCTCGTCCAGCAGGAGCAGGCGCGGGCGGCCCATGAGGGCACGGCCGATGGCCAGCATCTGCTGCTCGCCGCCGGAGAGCAGCCCCGCCGCCTGCCGCCGTCGCTCGGCGAGGCGCGGGAACAGCGCGAACACCATGTCGAGGTCGGCGGCGACACCCTGCGCCCGGCGCGGCCACAGCCGGCGGAAGGCGCCCATCTCCAGGTTTTCCTCCACCGTCATGGGCGCGAACACCCGCCGCCCTTCCGGCACCAGCGCCAGCCCGCGCGAGAGCCGGGCCGAGGTGGAGAGATTGGTGATGTCCGCGCCGTCGAAGAAGATGCGCCCGGCGGTGGGGCGGATGAGGCCGGCGAGGGTGCGCAGCAGCGTGGTCTTGCCCGCGCCATTGGCGCCGATGAGGCAGACGGACTGCCCACGCGCCACCTTCAGGGAAACCGCGTCCAAAACTTCGGTGCCGCCATAGCCGGCGACGAGGCTCTCCACCTCAAGCATCGGCCGCCTCCTCGCCGAGATAGGCGGAGAGCACCTCCGGGTGGCGACGGACCTCCTCCGCCGTGCCCTCGGCGATGCGGCGGCCGTTGCTGAGCACGAGGATGTCGTGGGAGAGCGACATGACCATGCGCATGTTGTGCTCCACCAGCAGCACGGTCATGCCGTCGCGGTTCAGGTCGCGGATGGTCTCGGCCATCCTGTCCGCCTCTGCGTGGGGCAGGCCGGCGGCGGGCTCGTCCAGCAGCAGCAGGCGGGGCTCGGAGGCGAGCGCGCGGGCAAGCTCCAGCACCTTCATCTGCCCGAAGGCCAGCGACCCCGCCGGCGCATGGGCCTTGGCGGCGAGGCCGAAGCGCTCCAAGAGGGCCATGGCGGCGGCCTCCATCGCCCGCTCCTCTGCGCCCACGGACGGGACGTGGAGGAGGGCGGACAGGGTGGTGGCCCGGCCGCGCAGATGGCGACCCACCATGACGTTTTCCAGCACGCTCATTTCGCGGAAGATCTGCAAATTCTGGAAGGTGCGGGCGATGCCGCGCCGGGCGCGCGCGTGGGTCGGCAGGCGATCGATGCGTGCGCCGTCGAAGTGGATGGCCCCCTCGGTCGGTGGGGTCACACCGGCGATCATGTTGAACAGGGTGGACTTGCCGGCGCCGTTGGGGCCGATCACCGCCTTGATCTCCCCGGCCTTCACCCGGAAGGAGAGATCATCCACGGCGGTGACGCCAGCGAAGCGGCAGGTGAGGTTTTCCACCTCCAGAAGGTCCGTCATGCCCGCCTCCTGCGGATGAGGGAGGCCAGCGCCGCCGGCACGCCGGCAAGGCCGCGGGGGAAGAGGATCAGCACCACCAGGAGGCCGAGGCCAAACAGCATCAGCTCGGCATCCTCGTAATCGAGCAGGATCTGCGGCACGGCGGTGTAGATGAGCGCGCCCAACATCGGTCCGTAGAAGGTGCCCGCCCCGCCGATGGCGACCATCACGAGGAGCATGATGGAGGGGGCGATGCCGAAGGTTTCCGGCGACGCATACTGGTTGATGTGGACGTAGAGGCTGCCGGCGATGCCAGCCATGCCGGCGCTCAGCACGAACACGGCGAGCTTGGTGCGGAAGCTGTCGATGCCCAGCGATTGCGCGCCGAGTTCATTGGTCGCCACCGCCCTGATGCTGCGGCCGATGCGCGAGGCGAGCAGGTTGGAGATGGCGAGCATCACCAAAAAGGCCACCGTCCACGCCAGCGGGAAGGCCTTCGCCTCGGTGTCCAGCGCATGGCCGAAGACCGAGAAGGGCTCGACGCCGAGGAGGCCGTTGGGGCCGCCGGTGAGCCCCACCAATTGGGTGAAGAAGACGACGAGGATGGCGTTCCACCCCAGCGTCGCCATGGCGAGGTAATGCCCCCGCAGGCGCAGCGCGGGGATGCCGATCAGCAGCGCGCCGAGCCCCGCGACGACGGCCGCCGCCGGCAGCCCGAGGAAGGGCGGCACGCCGTAGCGCACGTTGAGGATGCCGCTCGCATAGGCGCCGAGGCCGAAGAAGCCGGCGTGGGCGAGGGAGATCTGCCCGCCATAGCCCATCAGTAGGTTGAGCGAGGCGATGAGCACCAGATTGATGAGGGCAAGGTTGGCGAGGGAAATCCAGTAGGCGTTGGGCACCACGAAGGGCACCGCCGCCAGCACCAGCCACACCAGCGCGAGGCGGGCATGGCGGGAGACGCCGCGCCGGGGCAGGCGGCTGTGGGTCATCGGTCCGGTCTCCGCCTCCATGCTCGCCATGGCCTCACACCTTCACGATGTCGGCCCGGCCCAGCAGGCCGGAGGGGCGGACGAACAGGATGAGCAGCAGCACGGCGAAGGCGATGGCATCCTTGAAGGCGGAGGAGATGTAGAAGCTGCCGAACGCTTCCAGGAGCCCCAGCGCGAGCCCGCCCACCACGGCGCCCGGCAGGCTGCCGAGCCCGCCCAGCATGGCCGCGCTGAACCCCTTGAAGCCGAACATGGCGCCCTGGTCGTAGGACGCGAGGGTGAGCGGCGTGACGATGGCCCCGGCCAGCGCCCCCGCCAGCGCCGCGATGCCGAAGGAGAGCAGCACGGTGCTGCCCACGTTCACCCCGACGATGGCCGCCGCCTCCCGGTCCGCCGCCGCGGCGCGCAGCGCCTTGCCGAGGATGGTGCGCTCGAAGAAGGCATGCATCACCACGAGGAAGGCGAGGGTGATGGCGATGATCCAGAGCGTCTGGCTCTGGATGCTGACCCCGCCGAACGAGAGCGCCGTGTTGCCGGAGAAGCCGGCGTAGCCCACCGGCTTCTTGCCCAGCACAAGCATCACGAGGCTGCGGCTGACGATGGAGAGGCCGATGGTGACGAGGGTGATGACGAGGGCGTCCGGCTTCTTCAGCGGCTGCACCGTAAGCCGCTCGGAAAGAAGGCCGACCATGCCCACCAGCACCACTGCCGTCACCACGGCAAGCCCGATGCTGGAGAAGGCGCCGATAAGGAGGGCGGTGACCATGCCGCCCATCACCACCCATTCCCCCTGCGCGAAATTCATCGCGCCCGTGCTCTTGAAGACCACGTTGAAGCCGAGCGCCACCAGCGCATAGACGGCGCCCGTGCCGATGCCGGCGGAGAGGACCTGGAGGAGGGCGGTTGCGGTCTGCATGAGGTGACGGCCAGCCTTCGGCGCCTTGCGGAAATGATGGCCCCGAAGGGGCATGAAGATCCCGGCCGCCGCGCTCCGGAAGGATCAGGGCTTCCCCCCGATGGGCGCGGACGGCCGGGACAGGTCCGGGTCGGGCGCAGGGCCCGCCCGTTTCCTCGGAACGAGATGTCCGAGGGGTCAGAAGCTGCGCATGCGATTGGTCTCGAACAGCGGCACCATGACCCCGAGTTCGGCAAGACGGGTGCGGGCATTGCCGGCGAAGGTCGCGAGCGCGTCCTCCTCCGCCGCGCGCGGCGCGCCGCCGAGACCGGCATCCGCCGTGATCGCATCGGCTTGCGCCTCGGCCGCGGCGTGCTCGGGGGCGAGCCAGGGGCAGTGATAGCCCTTCAGCACCACGTCCCGCACATAGTCGGAAAGCTCGGCCGCGATGGTCTCGCGCTCCTCCTTGCTCCAGCCCTCGGCCTTGGCGGCGAGATAGAGCCAGCCGAAGGCGGCGTGGCGCTCCTTGTCGGCAATCACGAAGTCGAGCATGGACTGCACCGCCGGGTTGGTGGCGACGGCGCGCCAGGCCTTGGCCAGCTCCAGCTCCAGCCCGTCCTCGAAGGCGGCGTGGGCGGCGACATAGGCGTCGAGCAACTGGCCGGCATCCATCACGCGGCGGTGCAGGTGGCGGTTGAACACCGCCTCATAGGCCTTGGCGGCGGGGCGAGCGAGGCGGCCGCCGAAGGCCTCGGCGATCCGATCGTAGCACTCGACGTGCCAGGCTTCCTCGGTGTTGCGGGTGGTGAGGTAGAATTTCGGGTCGATCTCCCGGCCCACCTCCATGCAGAAGCGCACGATGAGGGCCGGCGTTTCGGTGAGGCCGGTGGCCTCCGTCCACACGCGCCGGCTCCAGGTTCGGCGAGCGGCGTCGCGCACTTCTTCCGGATAGGTCTCCGGATTGAGCGCGCTCCAGTCCACGTCGCGGTGCGGGTTCCAGCGGCCGGCCTTGCCCGTGTCGTAAAGGGCGCGGATTTCCGGCAGCGTGACGTTCATCTCGAGCGGGAAACGACGCTCAACCAAAAGCCGCACCGGCGGCAGGGAGGGTTCGGCCCGCGTGGCGTGAAGCGGCATGTCAGATCGTCCCGAGCTTGGGATGCGTGAACGGGGGCAGCTCGATGCCCAGCGCCCGCATCTGCTCGCGGATGCGCTGGACGGTGGCGATGAACACCGGCTTCTCCACCTCTTCCACGGTGGAGCCGAGGCCCGCCTCGTAGGTGATGCGGTCGGCTTCCACCTCAGCGTTGGAGGCCGGGTTCTCCGGCGCCAGCCACGCGCTGTGGTAGCCGTTCAGCTCCACCTTCTCCATCATGGTGATGACGGCATCCTCGATCATCTTCTTCTGCTCGGGCGTAAGCTGTTCGCAGATGGCTTCGAGGAAATACCAGCCGAAGGCGCAGTGCCGGCTCTCGTCGCGCATGATGTAGCGCACGATCTGCTTGGCGACGGGATCGTGGGTGACGTCGTTCAAATGCTTGAAGACGTCGAAGGCGATCTCCTCGGCCGTGCAGACGAGGGCGGCGATGATGCCCTCCAGCGGCACGTCCGCATTCAGCGCGGCGCGACGCACGCCGTGGGTCGAGACCGAGCCCTCGAACAGCTGCTGCACCGGCTTCTCGATATAGCCGCCGAGCTTCTCCGCCATGGCGTGGCACGCTTCGGCGTGGCGTGCTTCTTCCTGGGAACGGATGGTAAAGAAGAGCTGCATGTCGGAGGGGCGGTTCTCCACCCCGAACCGCACCTGCAGCGCCGGGCTTTCGGAGATGGCGCCGTACTCGCTCCACGCCCTCCGGCTCCAGTAGAGCCGCGCCGCGTAGCGCTGCTCCTCGGTGTATTTCGAGGGATCGAGCTGGTCCCAGTCCACGTCGGTCTTGGGGTCCCACTGGTTCCGTGTCGCTGCATGGAACAGCTCGCGGATGCGCGGCAGATCCGAATTGAAGGTCAGCGGAAAGCGGTCCTCGGGGGCGTCCAGCAGCGTCTGGACCACCTCGAACGCCTGCTCGGCGGACATGTCTCGCGAAAGGGCCATGGCTGTTTCCTCCCGTTGGTGTTTCCCGTCAGGCGTAGTCGGCGAGGTTGAAGCGGCCGTCCCGCCAGTTGACCAGCACGATGTCCTGCTTGGAGAGACCCGAATGGCGCTCCGGCGAGAAGGTGAAGACGCCGGAGATGCCGGGGAAATCCTTGATCTGCTCCATGCCCTGCGTGAGCTTGGAGACGTCGCCCCCCACCTTCTTCAGCGCCTCGCGGGCAAGCAGCGCCGCGTCGTAGGATTCCGCCGCATAGATGCTGGCGGGACGCTTGAAGCGGGCCTCATAGGCCTTCATCAGCTTGAGGATGCCGGCCTTGAGCGGGTCGCTGTCCGGCAGCTGGTCGCCGACCGGCAGCTTGAGGCTGGCGAGCAGCAGGGTGTTCGCGGCATCGCCGGCGAGCTTCATGTAGTCGGCGGAGACGAAGCCGTAGCTGTGGATCAGCGTCTTCTTGTCGAGGCCCAGCTGCTGCGCCTGCTTGAGGAAGACGACGCCGGCCGGCGTCACCGTCCAGCAGATGATGGCCTCGGCACCGGCATCGCGGATGCGGGTCAGCTGGGGCATCATGTCGGTGTCGGAGGGGGCGAAGGATTCATACATCACGTCGAGGCCGCGCTTCGGCCCGACGATCTTCATCTGCCCCACCGCGCCCTGGCCGAAGCCGGACGTGTCGGCGATGAGCGCCACCTTCTTGATCTTCTTCTTGTCGAGATAGTCGGCGATGCGCTCCAGCACGTCGCCGTCATCCACCGTGCTCTTGAACACATACTGGCGCTCCGCCACCGGCGTGACGATGGCGAGCGCGCCCTCGGATGAGATGAAGGGCACCTTTGCGGCGTTGGTGATGGGCGCCATGGCGAGGGCGATGCCGCTCATGTTGCCGCCGCTGAGGATCACCTCCACCTTGTCCTGGCTGATGAGCCGGCGGGTGGCGGTGATGCCCTTCTGGGTCTGGCTCTCGGCGTCGTAATAGGTCCACTCGATCTTGCGGCCGCCCATGCCGCCCGCCGCATTGAACTCGTCCACCGCGAGTTCGAGGCCCGCCTTCATGTCCTCGCCGAGGAAGGCTGCCGGGCCGGTCACGGAGAGGATGGAGCCGACGCGCAGCGGCTCGGCGGCGCGGGCGGCGCTGCTCCACAGGCCGGCCACGGTCCCGGTGCCGGTGGCCGCGAGGGCGGCGGCGGGCACCATCTTCAGGAAGCTGCGTCGTCCGAATTGCACTTCTGGCCTCCTCTGGAAGGGCGCTTGGTGCGCCTCGTTCATCGTGCGCCGGACGGAATGCCCGGAGCGGAAACGGCTGCGGGCGTGCGGTCAGTCGTCGTGGACGCCGCTGCGGTCCATATCGGCGGCGGGGCCGCCGTCGCGGGAAAGGGGGACACTCAGCGAATAGCGCACGAGATCGGCGCGATGCACCGTGTGGCCGGACAGAGCGAGGCGGCCGGTGGCGTCGCGATAGCTCAGCGCGCGGATCAGCACCGGCGCGCCCTTGGCGAGGTGCAGATATTCCACCTCCTCCGGTCCCGCGACGCCGGCCTCTATGGTGAAATCGCCGGTCTTCAGGTCCACTGCCTGCCACAGGCGGTGGAGCGGCGAGCCGTGCACCGCCTCTTCCGTCCAGTCGGCGGTGAGGTCGGCCGGCAGATAGCGATAGTCGATGGCGAGCGGCACCCGGGCCGCCGCGCGCAGGCGCTTGATGAAGAGGACCTTCGCGCCGACTTCGGTCTCGAGGCTTGCCGCGATGGTTTCGTCCGCCGCGATGCGCTCGAAGGCGAGCACGGTCGCCTGCATGGGCATGCCGGTGGCGGCCCACTGGTTCAGGAAATCCATGCCGGGATTGAAGCGCTCTTCCAGCTTGCGCACGGCGACGAACGTGCCGAGGCCGCGGCTGCGGGTGAGCAGGCCCTCCTGCACCAGCTCCGCCACCGCCTGCCGCGCGGTGTCCCGGCTGACCGAGAACATGGCGCAGAGCTGCTCATCCGAAAAGAAGCGCCGGTCGCCCTGGTCCCACTTGAGGATGAGGCCGATGAGCCGCTGCTTGATCTGGGCATAGAGCGGCAAAGGGGAGGCGCGATCGAGGGGCGGGAAAGGCCCTTCGGCGTCCAGTGCGGCAACGCTGGTCAACGTCTCGGACATGGTGCGAAACCTGCTGCGTAACCTGGCGCCGGAGCCTGGCGGAGCGTGCTCCAGCCGGCTTTATATGAATGTAGGATCAAGCATACATTTCGCGCAATAGCTTTCTGCGTCCCGGTTGGCGAGCCGGCACGGCGCCCTCGAAGTCGGCCTGATCTTCGTGGCCGCGAACGGCGAAGGGCGGGGAGCGCGAGGCAGGGGAAGGCTGCCCGAGGGGATCACGCCAGAGCCATGCCGTCGGGACGCCCGCCGTCCCTCCCTATTCGCTGAGAAGGTCGAGCCGCCTGTGCCACGCCTCAAGGGATTCGCCGGGCCAGGTGCCGCTTCGGACGTGATCGGCCCCGCTCGGCACATCCACCCAGTGTGGTGCATAGTCGAGGCCTGCTTCCACCACCTCGGGCGGTCTCGGCAGTGGCGTATCGATGACCGACGCGTGGGGGTGGATAAGCTCCGGCCATCGTGGATCCCAAAGCCACAATGCGCTTCCGCATTCCCCGCAGAAGTTTCGTTCGGCCGGTGATCGCGTTGCCCGGCGGCCGGGCTCGCGAAGGACCGCATGGAACGCCTTCACATGCTTGCGCCCACGAACCTTCAGGCTCTGCGCCTTCGCCCCAAGATTGATCGCGAAGCCGCCGCTCCCGGCTGTCTTTCGGCAGATGGAGCAGTGGCAGTGCATGAAGGGGACCGGACAGTGAGCCTCCACGGTGAACCGGACGGCGCGGCAGTGGCACGAACCTTCGAGATGCATGGTTTGCTCCCATCAACAACGGGAAAAACGCTCGGGACGGGATTGCGTTGCCGGCTGGCCCATCGTGAGAGGGCGCCCCGGAGCACCCGCCCGAACCCGCAGCGCATTATTCTCTATCCGAGGGGGGAAGAAGCCCATCGACGCCGCGCCCCACATCGACTGGCCGCGAGGCGGCTTGATGTTGTCACCGTGCTTGACATTCCAGGTGGGGTTGGGCTCTCTCCTCGCCATGCTCCGAACCTCGGCATGGCAGTTTGCACGTTTGTGGTCGCTGGCGCTGCGCCGGTTGATCGCGGCCTGCGTCGTGCTGTCCATGGTTGCGGCCCCCGTCGCCGCCGGGCTTCTCACCCATCATTCGGACGATCTGGACAGTCCCGCCTTCGCGGCGGCCGTGGCCGTTGCGGATGCTGCCATTCCGCCGGCGGCTCAACCGGATGCGGCCGTCGACAGCGCCAAGAGCGGCGACGCCGCCCAGCCGAAGCATATCGTTCCCGCCGCAGACCATGATTGCCATGGCTGCGCCGCCGTGCTCCTCCCCGCCGCCGATGCCACCCGGCTGACCGAGGTGGTGGCTGTGACGGGCGCCCCTAGCCCGGCCTTCGGCGCCGGCCGCGCCATTCCCGCCGACCCCCGCCCCCCGCGCGCCTGATCCCCTCTGTTCGCGCGCCGATGCCCTGCATCGGCCCATCGCAATCAGACTCCGGATCAGATCATGCCGCCCCGTGCAAACGGGCAGGCTCTCGCGCTCGCGCTCGGGGCAGCATTCGCGCTGCTTTCCGCTCTGCCCGGCCGCGCGGAGACCCAACGCCCGCTGACCCTTACCAGTGCCCTCGCGAGCGCGCTCGCTGCCAATCCACGGCTCACCGCCGCCGAACGTGACATCGGCATGGCCGCCGGCCGCGACCGGCAAGCCGCGGCGCTGCCGAATCCGAACCTCTCGCTGGAGGTGGACAACGCGTTCGGCTCCGGGCCCTACCAGGGGCTGGACCTTGCCGAGCAGACGCTTCAGATCAGCCAGCTGGTCGAGCTGGGCGGCAAGCGGGAGGCCCGCATGGCGGCCTCCGGCGCCGGCGTCGGCATCGCCCGCTGGGAGCGCGAGGCCATCCGCCTGCAGGTGCTGGCGGAGACGACGGCCGCCTTCGCCGGGGTCCTCGGCGCGCAGCAGCGGGTCAATATCCTCCAGGCCCAGGCCGAAGCCATCGGCCGGCTCTCGCCCCTTCTCCAGCAACGGGTGGAAGCGGGCGCATCGTCGCCATCCGAAATCTCCCGCGCCCGGGTGGCGGCAGATTTCGCGCGGGTGGAGCTGGACCGCGCCAAGGCGGCCCTCGGCACGGCCCGGCGCGAGCTGGCCCTCCTCATGGGGCTCGGCGCCGCGAACTTCTCCCGCGTCACGGGCAATCTGGTGCGGGTGGCGCCCCCGCCGCCGCTGCCCCAGCTGCTGAAGTCCGCGCAGGGCAACCCGCAGCTTACCCGCTTCACCGCCCTTCAGGCCCAGCGGCGCGCCGAGCTGCGTTCCGCCCAGGCGAAGGCGGTGCCGGACGTCACACTCGGCGTCGGCTACCGGCACTATAACGAGACCGCCGACAGCGGGATGATCTTCACCCTGTCGGTGCCCATCCCGCTGTTCGACCGCAACGAGGGCGGCATCAGCGAGGCGCGGGAATCCCTCCTGAGGGCGGAGGCGGAGGAGCAGATCGCCCGCAGCGCGCTGGTGTCCCAGCTCGGGCGCGCCCACGACCAATTGAAGGCCGCCTTCGATGAGGTTGCGCTGCTGCGCGGCAGCACCATTCCCGGCGCGCGCAGCGCCCATGAAGGGGTCGAGACCGGCTACGCCCAGGGCCGCTACACGCTGCTGGAACTGCTCGACGCGCAATCCGCCCTCACCGACGCATCCCTGCGCGAACTCGACGCGCTCGTCACCTATCACACCGCGCTCGCGACCATCGAAGGCCTCACCGGCCGCCCCGTCGCCTTCGCCAAGGGAAAATCCAAATGAGCCGTTCTGCCCGACGGGACCTCGCGATGCTGCTCGTCGGCCTGCTGGCCGGAGCGGGTGCCGCCTACACATTCTCGGACCGCGCCGCGCCGGTGGGCGGCAGCCATGCGGCGGAAGACAGCCACGCCGAAAAGGCGGAAGGCGGCCACGGCGACAGCCATGGCGAAGGTGCCGTGGAGCTGGACGACGCCAAGCTCGCTGCCGCCGGCATCGGCTTGGAGACGGCCGCTCCCGGCACCCTGCGACAGACGCTCCGGCTCAACGGGCTGGTGCAGACCAACCAGGAAGCCGTCGTGCAGGTGACGCCGCGATTTCCCGGCATCGTCCGCGAGATCCGCAAGCGCATCGGCGACACTGTGCAGAAGGGCGACGTGCTCGCGGTGATCGAGAGCAACCAGAGCCTCACCAGCTACGACCTGAAGGCACCCTTCGCCGGCACCGTGGTCGACCGTCAGGTGGCGCTCGGCGAATACGCCTCCGAGCAGAAGCCGTCCTTCGTCGTCGCCGATCTCTCGACGCTCTGGGTGGATCTCTCCGTCTACCGGCGCGACTTCGCCCGCGTGCGGGTGGGCGACGCGGTGGCCATCGACCCGGACGACGGGGCGCCGCCCATCATCGGCAAGGTCTCCTACGTCTCGCCCATCGGCTCGGCGGACACCCAGTCGGCTCTCGCGCGGGTGGTCATTCCGAATGACGGCCTGCGGCTGCGCCCGGGGCTCTTCGCCAGCGGCACCATCACCCTCGCCGAGCAGCCCGTGGACCTCGCGGTGCGCCTCTCGGCCCTGCAATCCATCGAGGGGCGCACGGTGGTCTTCGTGCGCAACGGCGACGCCTTCGAGCCCCGCGACGTGGAGACCGGCGCGCGCGATGGCACGTTCGCCGAGGTCGTGTTCGGCCTCATGCCGGGCGACGTCTACGCGGCGAAGAACAGCTTCGTGGTCAAGGCGGAACTCGCCAAGGGGAGCGCCAGCCATGAGCATTGAGACGGGGCTCCAGCAGGAGTGCGTGCGATGATCGACGCCATCCTCGCCTTCTCCATCCGTCAGCGCTGGCTGGTGGTTCTCGCCTGCCTGATGGTGGGCGCGTTCGGCGCCTGGAACTTCACCCGCCTGCCCATCGATGCGGTGCCGGACATCACCAACGTCCAGGTGCAGATCAACACCCAGGCGCCGGGCTTCTCGCCGCTGGAGGTGGAGCAGCGCATCACCTTCCCGATCGAGACCGCCATGGGCGGCCTGCCGGGGCTCCAGTACACGCGCTCGCTCTCGCGCTACGGGCTCTCGCAGGTCACCGTGGTGTTCCGCGACCGGACCGACATCTACTTCGCGCGCCAGCTCGTCAACGAGCGCATCCAGCAGGCGAAGGACCAGCTGCCCCAGGGCGTCGAGACCGCTCCGGGGCCGATCTCCACCGGCCTCGGCGAAATCTACATGTACACGGTGGAGGCCAAGCCCGGGGCGAAGAAGCCGGACGGCACGCCTTTCACACCTGCCGAGCTGCGCACGATCCAGGACTGGATCATCAAGCCCCAGCTGCGCACCGTGCCGGGGGTGGTTGAGGTCAACACCATCGGCGGCTACGAGCGTCAGTTCCACGTGCTGCCCGATCCCGCGCGTCTGATGGCCTATTCCATCTCGTTCCGGGACGTGATGGCCGCGCTCGCCGCCAACAATGCCAATGTCGGCGCAGGCTATATCGAGCGCAACGGCGAGCAGTATCTGGTGCGCACGCCCGGTCAGGTGGCCGGCGCCGAGGACATCCGCGACATCGTCATCGGATCGAAGGGCGGCACGCCCATTCGCATCGGCGACGTCTCCGAGGTGCGCGAAGGCCGGGAGCTGCGCACCGGCGCCGCGACCTTGAACGGCGAGGAGGTGGTGCTCGGCACCACCATGCTGCTGATCGGAGAGAACAGCCGCACCGTCGCCCAGCGCGTGGCGGCGCGCCTGGAGCAGATTTCCCGCTCCCTGCCGGAGGGCGTCGTCGCGCGGGCCGTCTATGACCGGGCACACCTTGTGGAAGCCACCATCGCCACGGTGGAGAAGAACCTCGTCGAAGGCGCGCTCTTCGTGGTGGTGGTGCTGTTCGTGCTGCTCGGCAATTTCCGCGCGGCGCTGGTGACGGCCTGCGTCATCCCGCTCTCCATGATGCTCACCATCACCGGCATGGTGGAGAACAAGGTCAGCGCCAATCTCATGAGCCTCGGCGCCATCGACTTCGGCATCATCATCGACGGCGCGGTCATCATCGTCGAGAACTGCCTGCGCCTTCTCGCAGAGGAGCAGCACCGGCGCGGCCGCCTGCTGACGCGCGCGGAGCGCTTCGAGACCATCCTCGCGGGCGCGAAGGAGGTGATCCGGCCAAGCCTGTTCGGCACGCTCATCATCGCCGTCGTCTATCTGCCCGTGCTCACCCTCACCGGGGTCGAGGGCAAGATGTTCACGCCCATGGCCATCACGGTGCTGATGGCGCTGGGGGCGGCGGCGCTGTTCTCCATGACCTTCGTGCCGGCGGCGGTGGCACTGCTCGTCACCGGCAAGGTCTCGGAACACGAGAACTTCATCATGCGCGCGGCGCGGCGCCTGTACACGCCGCTGCTGGACGCGGCCATCAACCTGCGCGCCCTCGTGGCCGTCGGCGCGGCGGTGCTGGTGATCGCGTCGGGCGTCGCCGCCTCCCGCATGGGCGGCGAGTTCATCCCGAGCCTCGACGAGGGTGATGCCGCCATCCAGGCGCTGCGGGTGCCCGGCACGAGCCTCACCCAGTCGCTGGAGATGCAGCAGGCGCTGGAGAAGGCCCTGCTCGGGGTGCCGGAGGTGCGGGAGGTGTTCGCCCGCACCGGGACGGCGGAGGTCGCGACGGACCCCATGCCGCCCTCCATCTCCGATGGCTACGTGATGCTGAAGCCGCGCGGCGAATGGCCGGATCCGGGCAAGGCCAAGAGCGCGGTGATGGAGGACATCGAGAAGGCGGCAGAACGGGTGGCGGGCAGTAATTACGAGCTCTCGCAACCCATCCAGCTGCGCTTCAACGAGCTGATCTCGGGCATCCGCTCCGACGTGGGCGTGAAGATCTTCGGCGACGATCTCGACACGCTGCTCCAGGTGGCAGGGCAGGTGGAGGCGGTCATGCGCACCGTCCCCGGCGCCGCCGACGTGAAGAGCGAGCAGGTCTCGGGCCTGCCCATGCTCACGGTGGCGCTGAACCGGCCTGCCATGGCGCGCTACGGCGTGAGCGTGGCGGAGGTGCAGGAGCTGATCGAGATCGCGGTCGGCGGGCGCGAGGCCGGTGTCCTGTTCGAGGGCGACCGGCGCTTCGACATCATCGTCCGCCTGCCGGAGAACCTGCGCACGGACGTGGAGGCGCTGCGTGATCTGCCGATTCCCCTGCCGCCGGCCGCGCCGGAACGGGCGGTGCGCGCCGCCTGGACGCCGGCCGCCACGGGGCAGATCCGCTATGTGCCACTCTCGGCCATCGCCAGCCTCTCGGTGTCCCCCGGCCCCAACCAGATCAGCCGGGAGGACGGCAAGCGGCGCATCGTGGTGAGCGCCAACGTGCGCGAGCGGGACCTCGGCTCCTTCGTCTCCGAGGCCCAGCGGCAGGTGGCCGAGAAGGTCCGGCTGCCGGCGGGCTACTGGATCGGCTGGGGCGGACAGTTCGAGCAGCTCGTGTCGGCGACGCAGCGCCTCGCCATCGTGGTGCCCATCGCGCTGCTGCTCATCTTCCTGCTGCTGTTCATGAGCTTCGGGTCGATGGCCGATGCGGCGCTGGTATTCTCCGGGGTGCCGCTGGCGCTTACCGGCGGGATCGCGGCCCTGATCCTGCGCGGGCTGCCGCTCTCCATCAGCGCCGGCATCGGCTTCATCGCCCTGTCCGGCGTGGCGGTGCTGAACGGCCTCGTCATCATCGCCTTCATCCAGAAGCTGCGGGCCGAGGGTCGCGACATCGTCACCGCCGTCCGGGAGGGGGCGCTGACGCGCCTGCGCCCGGTGCTGATGACGGCGCTGGTCGCCTCCCTCGGCTTCGTGCCCATGGCCATCGCCACCGGCCCCGGCGCGGAGGTGCAGAGGCCGCTCGCCACCGTGGTCATCGGCGGCATCGTCTCCTCCACCATCCTCACCCTGCTCGTGCTGCCGGCGCTCTACGTGCTGTTCCGGCGCGAGCCCAAACCCGCCGCCCCGCCCGAACCCGCGGCGGCCGCATCCCACTGAGCCCAAGGAGAAACCCCATGCTCAAAAGCCTGATCGTCGCCCTCAGCCTCGTCGCCGCCGGCCCGGCCCTCGCCCAGCACGCCCATGGCGCCCAGAAGGGGCCGAACGGCGGCCCCATGGAGGACGTGGCGGGCGTTCATGTGGAGTTGGTCGTCGCCGGGGAGGCCGTGACCTTCAATCTCATCGACGAGGCGGGCAAGCCCCTCAGCGCCGTCGGCTTCACCGGCTCCGCCATGGTTGCGGCCGGGACCGAACGCAAGACGCTGCCGCTCGCTGCCGCTGGCGAGGCCCTCTCCGGGAAGGCGCCCGCGCCGGTCGCGAAGGGCGCCGCCGTGACCCTGCTCATCAAGACGCCGGCCGGGAAGTCCGGCCAGGCGAAGTTCACGGCGCCGTAGGACCCACCGATGGCACGGTATCGAAGGCTTGGCGGGGCGGCTGCGGCCGTCGCCGCCCTGCTCGGCCTCGGGTCGCCGGCGCTCAGCCTGGACCCGCGGCCGAGCACCTATCGCGAAAGGGCGAAGCACGACTTCCGTGATGTGCAGCTCGGCCTCGCCCACCCCGCACCCGAGGGGCGCAGCACGCCTGTCACCCCTCCGGCCACGCAGGGACGGTCCCGCTGGCCGGCCACCGCCCCCAGCACTTCCGCCACACCCATCATGAAAGGCACGCCATGAAAGGCCTGCGCTACACAAGTCTCATCTGCCTGGCTCTCGGCAGTCTTGCCGTGGGCCCGGCCCTCGCAGGCGGTATCCAATCCGCGCGGCCGGCAAGCGCCTCGGACGCCGGCTGCGAGCACGGCAGCGCCGGCGCGCACAACCTCTTTTGCGCGAAGACCAAATCGGAATGCATCAGCAGCAACCGCGCATTCCGGCCGCACGAGATCACCCATTGCACCATCCGCTACGACCAGTGCATGCGGGTGTGGGGCACGGCCAAATGAGGGCCGTGCCATCCTCAGCGTGGATGCCGCATTCCTTCGGGGCGCTCGCAGCCCTTCTTGTGCTCGCGCCGGCGCAGGCGAGCGAGAGCCACAGCGAGCGCGATCTGGTCCAGGCCTTCACCCTCCAGAACCTCGCCGTCTATTGCGGCCAGTTCACGCCTTCGGCCTTGTCTCAGACGGTCGGCAAGGACGGCGGGGTCAACGGACTGGCCCATCACGTTAAGACGGAAGCCGCGGCCCAGCTTCCGGAGGAGGATGCGGAGCGCCTCGTTCGCCGGTCCGCCGACGCGGCGCGCGCCATCGCGCTGATGGCGGTGCGCAGCCATTATGACGCCGATCGTGGCGTGGAAACCGCCCGCATCACCCAATGGTGCGACTCTGCCGTGGTGCCTGAGGTGCGCCGATATGTCGAATCCCATGCGGCGGAATAGCGGGGCTGAACCCGGACGGCTGCTGGGAGGCGTTCCTTCGCGTTGACCATGCCGCCGAGAACCTATCTGTGCGCATAATGGGAGTATCGGCACCAACCGTTTCACCCCCCGCACCGCCAGCGGATAGACGTGCTCCCATGGGGAGATAACCATGAACATCGGGATCATCTTCGGTCTGCTGTCCGCCCTGCTGTTCGGCGCGAGCACGCCGCTCGCCAAGCTGCTTCTCGGCGCCGTCGATACCTGGATGATGGCCGGCCTTCTCTATCTCGGGGCAGGCGTGGGCCTCGCCGCTGTCCACCTGTCCCGGGCCGCGCTCCGGCTGCCGGCGGTGGAAGCGCCGCTGCGAAGGAGCGACGTGCCATGGCTCGCGCTGGTGATTCTCGCGGGCGGCATCCTCGGCCCCTTGCTGCTCATGTTCGGCCTCGCCCGGACCGATGCCGCCAGCGCATCCCTACTGCTCAATCTGGAAGGCGTGGCGACCATGGCCATCGCCTGGATCGCCTTCCGTGAGAATGTGGACAGACGCCTCCTTCTGGGCGCGCTCGCCATCCTCGCCGGCGCCGCGCTGCTGTCATGGCAGGGCCGGGCGACGCTCGACCTCGGAGCCGCGCTGATCGCGGGCGCGTGCCTGTGCTGGGGCATCGACAACAACCTCACCCGGAAGCTCTCCTCCGCCGATCCGGTGCAGATCGCCATGCTCAAGGGGCTGATCGCCGGAACCATCAATCTCGTGATCGCCCTCGGCCACGGAGCCGCCTTTCCCGCGTTGGGGATCGTAGGGGCGGCCGCGGTGGTTGGCTTCTTCGGCTATGGCGTCAGCCTCGCCCTGTTCGTGCTCGCGCTGCGCCACCTGGGTGCCGCGCGCACCGGCGCCTATTTTTCGCTCGCGCCGTTCGTGGGCGCGGTCCTTGCCATTGCGCTGCTCGGCGAGGCGGTGACGCCCCAGCTCGTGATCGCGGGCCTCCTGATGGCGCTCGGCCTCTGGCTGCACCTCTCCGAACAGCATGAGCACGAGCACGCCCACGAGGCGCTGGAGCACGAGCACCGCCACCGCCACGACGCGCACCACCAGCACGCCCACGATGCGGACACGCCGTCCGGTGAGCCGCACAGCCATTGGCACCGGCATGCGCCGATGATGCACCGGCACCCGCACTACCCGGACATCCATCACAGGCACGGACACGGCGCATAAGCGTTCTGCGGGGTTGCGCGTGGATCAGCGGTCTGGCTAATCTGTCCCCAAGGGGCTCCCGCGATTGCCCCGTGAGGCGCCAGCCTGAAATCGCGTCCTTTCTCCCCTCTGCCCAGGGATGGACGCTCGTGCCTTCAAACACTGAAATAACCGTGGCGCAGCTCGGTCGCCTCGTCGGCCTGCCGACCGCGCCCGTCATCATCGACGTGCGCACCGACGACGACTTCGCCGCCGACCGGCGAATGCTGCCGGCGGCCCTTCGGCGATCCCATGCGAACGTCGCGGACTGGCGCCCCGCCTTGGCGGGACGCTCCGTCGTCGTGGTCTGCCAGAGGGGCCACAAGATCAGCCAGGGCGTGGCCGCGTGGCTGCGGATCCAGGGCGTTGCGGCGGAAACGCTGGAAGGCGGCTTCGCGGCGTGGCGGGACGGCGGCGGAGTGCTCTTCTCCGAGGCCGCCCTGCCGCCGCGCGATGCGGCCGGGCGAACGGTTTGGGTCACGCGCGCCCGCCCGAAGGTGGACCGCATCGCCTGCCCCTGGCTCATCCGCCGCTTCATCGATCCCGACGCGGCCTTCCTCTATGTCGGCGCCTCCGAAGTGGAAAGCGTCGCATCGACCTTCGGCGCCGCGCCTTTCGACATCGACGGCGCGTTCTGGAGCCACCGCGGCGACGGCTGCACCTTCGACACCATGATTGCGGAGTTCGGGCTCCGGTCCCCCGTCCTCGACCACCTCGCGGTCATCGTCCGCGCCGCCGACACGGCACGCCTCGACCTCTCCCCCCAGGCGGCAGGCTTCCTCGCGGCCTCCCTCGGCCTCTCCCGCATGTATCGGGACGACCTGCAGCAGCTCGACGCCGGCATGCTGCTCTACGACGCCTTCTATCGCTGGTGTCGGGACGCCGTGGAGGAAACCCACAACTGGCCCGCCGGCCAGCAGAAGCAGGGCTGAGGGGCGCGCCATGGCCATCACCCTGGAAACGAGCGGCCAGGCCGCAGCACCCGCGCGCCCGACGTTCCCCGAGGCCGTGAAAGTTTGGGCCAAGATCGGTTGCCTGAGCTTCGGCGGCCCGGCCGGGCAGATCGCGCTCATGCACCGGGAACTGGTGGAGGAGCGCCGCTGGATCGGCGAGCAGCGGTTCCTGCACGCGCTGAACTATTGCATGCTCCTGCCCGGCCCCGAGGCGCAGCAGCTCGCCACCTATATCGGCTGGCTCATGCACCGCACCGCGGGCGGGCTGGTGGCCGGCCTGCTGTTCGTGCTGCCCGGCGCCGTCGTGATGCTGGCGCTCAGCATCCTCTATGCGCTGTACCGCCATGTGCCGCTCATCGATGCCGCTTTCCTCGGCGTGAAGGCGGCCGTGCTGGCGGTGGTGGTGGATGCACTGCTGCGGATCAGCCGCCGCGCGCTGAAGAACCGCCACATGGTGGCGATCGCCGGCCTCGCCTTCCTGGCCATCTATGTCCTGCACATCCCGTTCCCGCTCATCATCCTCGCCGCCGGCCTCGCCGGATGGGCGGGCAGGCGCGCCGCGCCGGATCTGTTCCAGAGCGCGGGCCACGCGAGCGCCAAGGCCGACGCCGATGGTGTCGTGGACCAGATGTTCGAGCGGGGAGAGCTGGCCCATGCCGAGCCATCGCTGCGGCGGGCGGCCGGCATCATCGCGGTCTGGCTGCCCCTGTGGCTCGGCCCGGTCGTTGTGCTGTGGGCGACCTTCGGCAGCGACAGCGTGTGGACGCAGATCGGCTCCTTCTTCAGCCTGATGGCGGTCGTCACTTTCGGCGGGGCCTATGCGGTGCTCGCCTATGTGGCGCAGGCGGCGGTGGACGGCTTCGGCTGGCTCGCGCCCGGCGAGATGCTGGATGGCCTCGGCCTCGCCGAAACCACGCCCGGCCCCCTCGTCATGGTGCTGCAGTTCGTCGGCTTCCTCGCCGCCTATCGTGCGCCCGGCGTTCTCAATCCGATGCTGGCGGGGTGCCTCGGCGCCCTGCTGACGCTCTGGGTGACGTTCGCGCCGTGCTTCTTCTGGATCTTCCTCGGCGCGCCCTACGTGGAGGCCCTGCGCGGCAACCGTGCGCTCGGGGCAGCCCTGTCCGCGATCACGGCGGCGGTGGTGGGCGTGATCCTGAACCTCGCCTTGTGGTTCGCCGTCCACGTCGTCTTCCGGCAGGTGGTGAGCGTGGACTGGCACGGCATCGGGCCGGACCTGCCCGTGCTCGCCTCCATCGACTGGCGGGCGGCCGCGCTCTCCGCGATGGCCATGCTCGCCATGTTCCGGCTGAGGCTGGGGATGCTCCCGACGCTCGCCGCATGCGGGTTGGCGGGAGTGGTGCTCTCGGTATTGGGCTGAGGCCGCGGCCTGTCGGAATGGCGCCGCCGGTCGCCGGAGAGGGTCACGGTCGTCCCGCCCGGATTCCCAGCAGGGAGGGCAGGGGATTCGCTGCGTCGAGGCCAACGGGGCGTGCGGCGCGCACGATCCCCGTTGCGGCTGTTACCGGCAGCCACTACCCCGTGTCGACAGAAGCTTGCAGCTGCGCCCCGGCCGTCCGGCGACAAGTCACGTATTGTGAAGAGGCTTCAATGGTACAGGTGGGTGGGCTCGAACCACCGACCTCCGGTTCCACAGACCGGCGCTCTAACCAACTGAGCTACACCTGCACGGCTCCGGCGCGTCGGGGCGCCGGAAGAGAGGGCGGAACCTACGCGGGGCGCTCCGCAATTTCAAGGGGGCGCAAGCCGCTGGCCACAGCGGCATTGTGCGCAGGGTAAAACCGAGCACCGGCGCGGCTTCGCGCCGGCTCGGCCCGGCGCGAAGGGGGCTGCGGCCTCAGTTGGCCCGGGAGGGGACGTCCTCGTCCTGCACCAGCTCCTCCACCTTGGTCATGATGGAGACCCAGGTGCGATGCTCCTCCACCTTGCCGCCGATCTCGAAGCTCTCGGCCATGCGGTGGGCGAAGGCGACGCCCTCCGGCCCGTATTGCTCGGCGATGATGAAGGCGGTGCGCCAGACATCTTCCTCGGTCACCATGGGTCTCATCCTTCCTTCGCCCCGGGGCAGCTTGCGCGAAGTGGAATTGTCACAAATCCAACACCAGCAGGTCGCCTTTGGCGCGCGAGACGCAGGCCAGGAACCAGCCCTGTTCCTTCTCCTCGGGCTTCAGGCGCTTGTCGCGATGGTCCACCTCGCCCTCGAGCACCTTCACCTTGCAGGTGCCGCAGGCGCCCTGCTCGCAGGAGGTGGGGATCTTAACGCCGGCTTCCTCCATGGCGGTGGAGACGGAGCGGTCGCCGGGGATCTTGATGACCTTGCCGGTGGACGCGATCTTCACGTCGAACACCTTGTCCAGCAGCGGGGGCGGCGCCTTGCCGGTGAAGCGCTCCACATGGATGCGGTTGACGCCGAAACCCTTCTGCTGGGCGCTGGCGATGATGGGATCGAGCCACCAGTCCACGCCGCACAGGAAGAGGTGCGTGTCGTCGGGCCGGTCCGAGAGCAGGTTTGCGGCGTTGAGGCGCGGCTCGGTGGCCTCGAAATAGAAGGTGGTGTTGGCGGCGAAGGCCGACGCCTCAATGGTGGACTTGAACGAGCCCGGCGAGCCGCCCGCGAAGAGGTAATGGAACTCGAACGGGATGTTCTTCGCCTTGAGATGATCGGCGATGGAGAGGATGGGCGTCGCGCCGATGCCGCGGGCGAAGAGCAGCGCGCGCTTGGTGTCGCGCGGCACGGCGAAGCGGTTGCGCGGGGTGCCCACGGCGAGGCGGTCGCCCTCGTTCACCTGCTGGAACAGGGCCTTGGAGCCGCCCCGGCTGTTGGCGTCCTTCCACACGCCGATCACGTAGCGATGGCGCTCGCTCTCGCTGTTGATGAGCGAATACTGCCGCACCAGGCCGCCGGGGATGCTCACATCCACATGGGCACCCGCGGTGAAGGGCGGCAGTTCGCCGCCCTCGGCGGGGACCAGCTCGAAGGAGGCCATGTTTTCGGCCTCGATCGTCTTCTTGGCCACGATCACCGGGCTTAGGGCATCGTCCGACATCGCATCCTCCAAACCATCCGCACAGGAACGCTGATGGAGGAGGTGCAAACGGGAGGCCAGTTTCGCTGCGGTGCGGGAGGTGGTGTCCCCGTGTGGCGGCTAGGCGAGCCGCGCCAGGGCCTCAGCGGCGAGCTTGTGCGTGAGGTCCGCGGCCGGCAGGCGCGGGCTCAGGGCTGCGGACTGGCCGCACCAGAGGTTGGTGAAGTCGTCCCGCCCCTTGGCTTCCGCCTTCGCGCGCAGCGGGGCAAGGGCGCCGCCGGAGGTCGGGAAGGCCGAGGCCTCCGGCGCGATGGGGCCAATCTCGCGCATGACGCGGTTCATGATGCCGCGCGCCGGGCGGCCGGTGAAGATGTTGGTGAGGGCGGTGCTCTCGTCGGTCGCCGCCTCCAGCGCGGCGCGATGCACGGCGGGCACCTTCGCCTCCGGCGAGAACAGGAAGGCGGTGCCGATCTGCACCGCCGAGGCCCCCAGCGCCAAAGCCGCCACGATGCCGCGCGCATCGGCGATGCCGCCGGCGGCGATCACCGGCACCTTCACCGCATCCGCCACCTGCGGCACCAGGGAGAAGGTGCCCACCTGCCGGGCCACGTCCTGCCAGCCGATGGGCGTCTGGGAATAGTCGCCGCCGAGGAAGAGGGCGCGATGGCCGCCGGCCTCGAACCCCATGGCGATGATGGCGTCGCAGCCGTGGTCCTCCAGCCAGCGCGCCTCGGCGACCGTGGTGGCGGAGGAGATGATCTTCGCACCCGTGGCCTTCACCCGGGCCACGAGGTCCGGCGCCGGCAGGCCGAAATGGAAGCTCACCACCTCGGGGCGCACCTCCTCCACCACCGCGCAGAAGGTGGCGTCGAACGGCGCGCGGGAGGGGGAGGGTGTGCTGGCGGCCGGGTCCAGTCCGGCCTCGACGTAATAATCGGCCAGCCGCGCCCGCCAGCGGAGCGCCCGCGCCGGATCGTCCTGCGGCGGGGTGTGGCAGAAGAAGTTGAGGTTCAGCGGTTGGCCCGGGAGGCCGGCGCGGATCTTCGCCACGGCAGCCTTCAGATCGTCCGCCCCGTACATGGCGCAAGGCAGGGAGGCGAGGCCGCCGGCCGAGCCCACCGCGATGGCGAGTTCCGGCGAGCCGGGTCCAGCCATGGGGCCGAGCAGGATGGGATGCTCGATGCCGAACAGATCAAGGATGCGCCGGTCCGGCCAGCGGGCGGCGGCAATGGGGGCATCGGGCGTGGCGGCGGTCATGGCGTCGGTCTCCCGCAGGGTGGTCGCCATTATCGCGCTTCCGTCGATCATTGAAATTGAAACATTCTGATATTATCGTTCACTTCTGATGATGGATTTGCGCGATTTCCGCTTCTTGGAAGCCGTGGCCGACACGGGAAGCGTCACCCGTGCCGCCGGGCGGCTCGGCTGCGTTCAGTCCAACGTCACCACCCGGCTGCGGAAGCTGGAGGAGAGGCTCGGCCAGAAGCTGGTGGAGCGCATCGACGGCCGCATGGTTCCCACGGCGGCGGGGGTGCTGGCCCTGGACTATGGCGCGCGGATCGTCCGCCTGTCGGAAGAGGCCGAGAAGCGTCTGCGTTCGGCCGCCGAGGCTTTCCCTCCGCTGCGCCTCGGCACCATGGAGACCACCGCCGCTGTGCGCCTGCCGCCCCTGCTGAAGGCGGCGCGGGCGAAGCTGCCGGAGCTGCGCCTGTCCATCACCACTGGTACCAGCGGCGAACTGGTCGCGGCGCTCGGGCGGGGTGACATTGATCTCGCCTTCGTGGCCGAGGAGGCGGCGGAGGCGCGTTTTGCCAGCGTGCCGCTGTTCGAGGAAGAGCTGGTGGAGGTACTGCCTGTCGGCGGGGCGGCGGAGGCGGCGGCCGTCGTCTTCCGGGCGGGCTGCTGCTACCGCGCGCGCTTCGCCGAGGCCTTCGGCGAACTTCCTCTGCTGGAACTGGGCACCTTGGATGGCATCATGGGCTGCGTCGCGGCCGGGCTCGGGCGCACGCTTCTGCCGGCGGCGGCGGTGGAGCGCTGGCGCCGGGCGGGGGAGGTGGAGATCCGTCCCCTGACTGCCGGGCGGGGCCTTGTACGCACGCTGGCGCTGTTCCGCGCGGCAAGCCCGTCCCGCCGCTCCATCGATGCCCTGATCGCCCTCGCTGGTTTCTGATCCGCACGTTCGTCTTTGAGCAGCCTCGCGTGATTGTGCGCAGCCGCATGTAACGTCGGACGTCCGAAACGCGAACACGCCCGTAGAAACCACATGTCGTCTGCGGCGTTTATCCGGGAGGCGGTTCAAGCCGCACCGGTCGAGCGAGGAAGAATGAACAAGCCCTGGAATCCGCTCGCGGCGACGCAGCCTCTTTACTCCGATGCCAGCGGTGAAGCCGCCCGCAGCGCCGCCATCGCCCGCTTCCGGAAGGTGCGCGCGCAAACCGAAGACCTGGCGCAGCGCCTTCATCCCGAAGACCAGACGGTGCAATCCATGCCGGATTGCAGCCCGACGAAGTGGCACCTCGCCCATGTCTCGTGGTTCTTCGAGACCTTTCTGCTGGTGCCGCATTTGCCCGGCTACAACGTCGCCAACGCGGATTTCGCCTTTCTGTTCAATTCCTATTACGAGGCCGCTGGCCCCCGCCACGCCCGCTTCGCGCGCGGCCTCATCACCCGCCCCACCGTGGTGGAGGTGGCGGACTATCGCCGGCATGTGACGCAGGGCATGACCGATCTTCTGGCCGGCGCGGACGAGGAGGCCTTCGCTCGGCTCGCGCCGCTGGTGGAGATCGGCATCAACCACGAGCAGCAGCATCAGGAACTGATCCTGATGGACATCCTGAACCTGTTCGCCGCCAATCCGCTGCGTCCCGCCTACCGGCTCGCGGTCCCCGCGACGACGGCGGAGGCGCGGCCGCTGGCCTTCATCGATTATCCCGGCGGCATCTTCGAGATCGGCCATGCCGGGGAGGGCTTCTCCTACGACAATGAGGGGCCGCGCCACGAGGTGCTGCTGCGTCCGTTCCGCCTCGCCACCCGCGCCGTGACCAACGGCGAGTGGCTCGCCTTCCTCGCCGACGGCGGCTATCGCCGGCCGGACCTGTGGTTGGCGGACGGCTGGGCACGGGTGAAGGCGGGTGAATATGAGGCGCCGCTCTATTGGGAGCGTCACGAGGGCGACTGGCAGTCGTTCACGCTGAACGGGCTCGGCCCGCTCGATCCGGCGGCCCCGGTCGTTCACGTCAGCTATTACGAGGCCGATGCCTTCGCCCGCTGGTCCGGCAAGCGCTTGCCCACGGAAGCGGAGTGGGAGGTGGCCGCGCGCGGCCTTCCCGTCGCCGGCACTTTCCTCGACAGCGGCGCGCTGCGCCCGCTTCCGGCCGCCACCGACGATCTGCCCGCCCAGATGTTCGGCGATGTCTGGGAGTGGACCCAGAGCCCCTACGTGGCCTATCCCGGCTACCGGCCCGCGCCCGGCGCGCTCGGCGAATACAACGGCAAGTTCATGTCGTCGCAGATGGTGCTGCGCGGCGGCTGCTGCGCCACGCCCGAGGGCCATGCCCGGGCCACCTATCGCAATTTCTTCTATCCCCACCAGCGCTGGGCCTTCGCCGGCCTGCGCCTTGCCGAGGATGCCTGATGCGCGCTTCGACCCTTCTGTGCGCCGCTGAGAGCCACGAGACGCCCGAGCGCGCCGCCTTCCGCGCTGACGTGATCGAAGGGCTGTCCGCCAGCCCCAAGCAGCTTTCGCCCAAGTATTTCTATGACGAGGCAGGCTCGCGCCTGTTCGATCTCATCTGCCGCCTGCCCGAATACTATCCTACCCGCACCGAGCTGGGCGTGCTCAAGGCTCATGCCGGCGACATCGCCGCCATCGCAGGTCCGGGCGCGAGTTTGGTGGAGTTCGGCTCGGGATCGAGCGTGAAGGTGCGGCTGCTGCTCGATGCGCTGGAGCATCCTGCGGCTTACGTGCCCATCGACATCTCCGGGCCGCACATGCGCGCCGCCGTGGCCGCGCTGGCGCGGGACTATCCGGCCGTAGCCATGACGCCGGTCGAGGGCGATTTCACCCGCCCGCTGGAACTGCCGCATCTCGGCGAGGGCGGGCGGCGCATCGGCTTTTTCCCGGGCTCGACCATCGGAAATTTCACGCCGCGCGAAGCCGGGGCCTTCCTCACCCACGCGCGGCAGTCACTGGGACAAGGTGCGGCGCTGGTGCTCGGCTTCGACCTGCCGAAGGAACGGGCCGTGCTCGAAGCCGCCTACGACGACCGACAGGGCGTTACCGCCGCCTTCAACCTCAACCTGCTGACGCGCATGAACCGGGAGTTGGGTGCCGACTTCGACCTCGCGGCGTTCCATCACCGGGCGCTCTTCAATGAAGTGGAGAGCCGCATCGAGATGCACCTGGAGAGTCGTGCGGCGCAGACGGTGCGCCTCGACGGCGCGCGTTTCACCTTCGCCCCCGGCGAGACCATCCACACAGAGAATTCCTACAAATACGCGGCGCCCCGCCTTATGGGCATGGCGCGGGCGGCGGGGTGGCGCGAGGCGGCGCTGTGGACGGATGCGCGCGGCTGGTTCGCGGTGGCCGTGCTGGAAGCCGTCTGAGCCGGGAAACAAACCGGCTCGGGCCTCGTTAGTCCTCCACCATGGCACGCTTCTGGGAAACCCAACTCCTCCGCCCCATCTGGCTCCACGACGGCTCGTGGCTGGCGACGGTGGGTGATTGCGGTCGCGTCCTGCTCCATCGCTTCGCCGAGGGCGAGCAGGGACCGGAGCTGGACAGTGCCCTCCGGGCTCTGATCGGGGCGGCCGAGGCGGGGCGTCCGGAGGATGTCGCCTTCGCGGAACGTCAGGTGCGGCTTTTCTTTGAAGTGCGCGCGCTGCTGTGAGGCGGGCCGCAAATGCGGCCATCATGTGACCGCGATCGCCGGCTACCGGTGCCCCATGATCTGCGCCGTCTGCGACCGATGCCACCGCCGTTCCATCCTCTCCCCGCGTGGCGAGGAGGGCGAGAGGATCGACGAAACCACCGAAAGCAAGGGGATGTCCCTGCGCTGCGACCTGTGCGGCAGCCGGCGGGTGCGCCTCGTGCGCGTCGCATCGCCGTTCGAGGCCGTGGCCTTCATCAACGGGCGGTTGGCGCCGGATCGCTCCGGCGGATGATTTCGGGAGACTAGGAGACGGTCATGCCCGTTTCGGTGCGGTCCGCGCGATAGGCGCGCTTGGATGTGCCGGAGCCGTGGAGGGAGCCGTTGGAATAGAGGGCGCCGTTCTGGATGCTCCGCCCGTCAGCATCGAGCGCATAGACGCCGACCCAGGTACAATGGTCACCGTCATCGTCCGCCATGGCGAAGGCGAGATCGCGATCGAAGCAGACGGTTTCGCTCTGAAGGAGAAGTTTCCCTTCTTCACTTACCATCGCCATGACCAAATAGGCGTTGGGGGTGCCGCTCGATGTCATTCGCGTCCCTTTCCGCCCCCGGATCGGTCCGTCCGTAGTACAGAATTGGTAATTCGGCACCGCGACACTAGGAACCTTACGCCTTAGACGAACGTCGCGCTACTGTTCCGTTCTGGATTCGAGGGGGTGAGGCATTTCGGGCACATGGGATCGGTTGTCGTCTCCAACATTGTACTCCTCGTGGTTGCGGCTCTGGTCGTGGTTGGCACGCTCTCCAGCCTGCTCGCCGCGCGGTTCGGTGCGCCCATCCTGCTCGTCTTCCTGGTCGTCGGCGTTGCGGCCGGTGAGGGGGGGCCGGGCGGCATTCATTTCGACGACTACTGGGCCACCTACATGGTGGGCTCCGCCGCGCTGGCGGTGATCCTGTTCGACGGCGGCCTCAGGATGCGGGTCGCCTCCATGCGAGGCGCCATCCTGCCCGCCGTGGGCCTTTCGACGGTGGGCGTCGCCTTCACCGCCGCTCTGGTTGCGCTGGTGGCGTCCCCGCTGCTCGGCCTCGGCTGGATGGAGGGGCTGCTGGTGGGCGCCATAGTCGCCTCCACCGATGCCGCCGCGGTGCTGTTCCTCGTCCGTGCGCAGGGGCTGCATCTCGGCCGGCGGGTGGGCTCGGTGATCGAGATCGAATCGGCCACCAACGATCCCGCCGCAGTCTTCCTCACCGTGCTGCTGGTGGAACTGCTCACCAGCCACATGGGCGACCCCGGCCTTGCGGTGGTGTTCGGCGCGCTGCGCGAGATGGTGGTGGGCGCGGTGCTGGGCCTTGCCGGCGGCTATGCGCTGGTGGCGCTGCTTAACCGCGTGGACCTGCCGGGCGGTCTGCATCCGGTGATGGTGGTGGGCGTGGCGGTGCTGCTGTTCGCCGTCACCTCGCTGCTGCACGGCTCGGGCTTCCTCGCCGTCTATCTGGCCGGGCTGGTGGTGGGAAACCGCCCGGTGCGGGCCATCGCCTCCATCACCTCGTTTCTCGACACCATCACATGGCTCTGCCAGATCGTGATGTTCGTGATGCTGGGCATGCTCGTCTCGCCCGAGAAGATCCTGCAGTACGCGCTGCCCGCCCTCGGGGTGGCGGCGTTTCTCATTCTCATCGGCCGGCCGGCGGCGGTGTTCGCCTGCCTCGCGCCGTTCCATTTCTCGCTGAAGGAGAAGCTGTTCGTCTCCTGGGCCGGCCTGCGCGGCGCGGTCTCCATCTTCCTTGCGACCATTCCCATGCTGGCCCATCTGCCCATGGCCGAGGTGTATTTCAACGTCGCCTTCGCGGTGGTCGTCGTCTCCCTGATCCTGCACGGATGGACCATGGGCTATGCGGCGCGGCGGCTGGATGTGGCCCTGTCCGATCCCGATCCGGGCGTGCGGCGCTTCGAGATCGACCTGCCGGGACAGACCGAGATGGAGCTGGTGGCCTATCCTGTCATGGCAGGCACGCCGGTGGTGGGGCAGGCCCAATTGCCCCCGTGGGCGCGCCTCGTCATGGTGGTGCGGGCCAACGAGACGCTGACGCCGGAGGCTGCCGGCACGCTCAAGGCCGGGGACTACGGTTACCTCCTCGCGCCGCCCAAGCGGGTCCACCAGCTCGACCGCATGTTCCGGCCGGAGGAGGCGACGCCCCTCGACGACAGCGCCGCCTTCCCCTTCGTGGGCGAGGTGCGGCTCGGCGATCTCGCCAGCTTCTATGGCCTCGCCGTGCCGGACGCCGAACTCGGCCTCACCATCGCCGACGCCTTCGCCGACCGCTCCGACGACAAGCCGGCGCCCGGCATGCGCATCGCCTATGGCCATGCGGTGATCGAGGTGCGCGCCGTGACGGACGGGCGGGTGAGCTATGTGGTGCTGCGGCTTCAGGCCGGCCGCCTCAAGCGCTCCATCGCCCGCGCCCGCCGCCTGCTCGGCTTTCCGCCCGAGCAGGATGACGACGACGAATAGGCGGGGGCGCCGCCGTCATGTTCATGCCGCGAGCGCAGGCCAAACAGGGCCTGGGCAAACCAGCCTGGGTTGGCGTCGTCGGTATGAGGAGATTCACTGGATGCGACTGTTCATGCGCCGCCGCGGCGAGGCGGGAGCCGGCCTCGACGCCTCGCGTGCCCTCGCCGATCTGGTGCGCACCACCCTGTCGCTGGAGGAGGCGGCGACCGTCTCCGTCTCCGAGATCTCGTGCGGGGACCCGGCCTGCGGCGGGGCCGAGACGGTGGTGCTGGTGATGCGCCCCGGCCGCCGCACCGAGGCCGCCAAAGTGCTGATGCCTATGGGGCAAGTGACGCCGGAGGCGCTGTTGGCGGCGCTCAAGCCGCTGATGCCGGGGGATGCGGCGGTGTCGACCGGGCTTTCCGAAGGGGCCTGAAGGGTCTAAAGGGCGCGGGCCCGACCTCTTGTCGCCCCTTTCCATCGCGAATTTCCCATGTCCGATCCGCATTTTACGCCGCGCCCGCTCAATCCGATCTATGCCGGGCTGCCCACCACCATCTTCGAGGTGATGTCGGCGCTCGCCCGCACCCATGAGGCGGTGAACCTCGGCCAGGGCTTCCCGGACGATCCGGGTCCGCTGGATGTGCGCGAGGCGGCGGCGCGGGCCGTGGTGGACGGCTGGAACCAGTATCCGCCCATGATGGGCCTTCCCGAGCTGCGCCATGCGGCGGCCGCGCATTATCGCCATTGGCAGGGGCTGGAGCTCGATCCCGACGCCGAGATCATGGTGACCTCCGGTGCCACCGAGGCGCTGGCCGGTGCCCTGTTCTCGCTGATCGAGCCGGGCGACGAGGTGGTGCTGTTCCAGCCGCTCTACGACGCCTATTTGCCGCTGGTGCAGAGGGCAGGGGGCATCGCCCGCCTCGTTCGGCTGGAGCCGCCCTCCTGGGCCATGACGGCGGAAAAGCTCGACCAGGTGTTCTCCGAGCGCACCAAGCTCGTGCTCTTCAACAATCCGCAGAACCCCACCGGCGTCGTCTACGACCGCGCGCAGATGCAGCTCCTTGCCGACTATTGCGTGCGCTTCAACGCCTATGCGGTGTGCGACGAGGTGTGGGAGCACGTGGTGTTCGACGGGCTCACGTTCGAGCCGCTCATGGCACTGCCGGGGATGCGCGAGCGCACGGTGAAGATCTCTTCCGCCGGAAAGATCTTCGGCATGACCGGCTGGAAGGTAGGCCTCGTCTTCGCCGCGCCGCATTTGATGAAGGTGCTGTCCAAGGCGCACCAGTTCCTCACCTTCACGACGCCGCCGAACCTGCAGGCGGCGGTGGCCTACGGACTCGGCAAGCCGGACGATTATTTCACCACCATGCGCGCCGGCCTCCAGCGCTCCCGCGACCGCCTTGCGGCGGGGCTGAAGGGGCTGGGCTTCGAGGTGCTGCCCTCGCGCGGCACCTATTTCCTCTCCATCGACCTCGCCGCCCACGCGAACGCCTTCGACGACGAGGCCTTCTGCCTCGATCTCGTGAAGACGCGGAAGGTGGCGGCCATCCCAGTGTCGGCCTTCTATGCGCAAGATGCGGTGAAGAGTGTGGTGCGCTTCTGCTTCGCCAAGCATGACACGACCATCGACCGGGCGCTTGAGCATCTGGCCGGACTCGTTCGCAAGTCCTGACCAAAGGTCAAGTTGGCGCGGCAGTCAAGCGCGGCCTTGGCCATTCACGAATGCGTCATTGGCATGGCTTCCATAGCGGAATGGCGTGACAAAAGCTTAATTGGACCAGCGCGCTCAATTGTTGTTGCATTGCGGCGCGAAACGTTTTGGTCGCCGTGGGAGTCTCGAGGACGTTCATGCCAGCCGAGAATGCACCGGGTAGCGCGAAGAGCGGCGGATCGGCCGGCCGCAAGATTGTCCTCGCAGTCCTGTTTCTGGCCCTCCTCGGCGGCGGGGCGTGGATGTGGGACAAGAAGCCGTGGCTCGCCGCCAGCGGGCAGAAGGCAGCGGCGCCGCCGCGCGTCATCGCGGTGCTTGCCGGCAAGGCCGAGCGCACCTCCCTTCCGGTCCGGGTCGAGGCGCTGGGCACGGTGGAATCCATGGTCACGGTGCCGGTGCGCTCCCGCGTCGCCGCCGCCGTGGAGAAGGTGGGCTTCGCCGACGGCGCCACCGTGAAGGAGGGCGATCTCCTCTACCAGCTCGACCCGCGGGTGATCGACGCGCAGATTCTCCAGGCCGAGGCGACGCTGAACCGGGACAAGGTGCAACTGGAAAAGAACCTGCGCGACGTGGAGCGCTACGCCGGCCTTGCCACTCGCAATGCCGTCTCGCAGGTGCAGGTCGACGATGCCCGCACTACCGCCGACGTGCAGAAGGCGACCGTCGCGCAGGACGAGGCGAACCTGACGGCGCTCAAGGTGCAGCGGGGCTATTACGAGATCCGTTCCCCCGCCACCGGCCGCATCGGCGTTTCCGCGGTGCGTCCCGGCACCGTGATCCGGGTGGACGACACCCTCGCCACCGTGCGCCAGCTTGCCCCCATCTATGTCGCCTTCGGCCTACCGGAGCGCTACATCGCCGGGCTCCGGACGGCGAAGGACGCCAAGGTCTCCTTCGCGATCCAGGGTACGGGCGAAACCATCTCCGGCGGCACGGTGGCGGTGATCGACAACACCATCGAGCCGCAGACGGGCACCCTCACCGCCCGCGCCATCTTCCCCAACGCCGACGAGAAGCTCTGGCCGGGCGCCCTCGGCGCCGTGACGGTGACGCTGCGCATCGAGGACAATGTGGTCGCGGTGCCGAGCGAGGCGGTGCAGAACGGGCAGGACGGCCCGTTCGTCTTCATCGTGGACGACGGCATCGCCCATGTGCGGCCCGTGACCGTCGCCCGCACGGTGGACGGGCGCACCGTCATCGCGAAGGGGCTGGACGGCGGAGAGACGGTGGTGACGGACGGCCAGCTCTCCCTGCGCGAGGGCAGCCGCGTGAACGTGCGCACCCGCACCGCGGCGCCGGCCACCGGGAGCTGAGCTGATGTTCTCCGAACTGTGCATCCGCCGCCCGGTGATGACGACGCTGCTGATGCTGTCGCTCGTGGTGGCGGGCCTGTTCGCCTATCGCCAGCTTCCCGTGGCGGCGCTGCCGCGGGTGGACTTCCCCACCATCAACATTTCCGCCAGCCTGCCCGGCGCCAGCCCCGAGACCATGGCAACCTCGGTGGCGACCCCCATCGAACGCCAGCTCGCCACCATCGCCGGCATCTCCTCGCTCACCTCCTCGTCCACACAGGGCTCCACCTCCATCACGGTGCAGTTCGACCTGAACCGCAGCATCGACGCGGCGGCGCTGGACGTGCAGTCGGCCCTCTCCGTCGCCCAGCGCCAGCTGCCGGACGAGATGACGACCCCGCCGAGCTTCCGTAAGGTCAATCCCGCCGACGCGCCGGTGATCCTGCTCGCGATTTCCTCAGATACGCTGCCGCTGTCGGCAGTGAACGAATATGCCGATACGCTGATCGGCCAGCAGATCTCCCAGCTGCCCGGCGTGGCGCAGGTGCAGATCTACGGCTCGCAGAAATATGCCGTGCGCATCCGGGTCGATCCCGCCGCCGCCGGGGCGCGCAACATCTCGGCCGACGACATCCAGCGCGCGGTGGAGGCGGCGGCCTCCAACACGCCGCTCGGCATCGTCTCCGGCCCGAAGCAGGCGCAGACCATCGACATGGGCACGCCCAAGGCGGACGCCTCCCAGTTCCGCAGGGTGGTGGTGAAGGCGCGCGACGGCTCGGTGGTGCGCCTGGAGGAGATCGCCAACGTCACCGATGGCGTGGAGAACGAACGCGTCGCCAGCTGGTTCAACGACCGCCGCGCGGTGGTGCTGGCCGTGGTGCGCCAGCCCGACGCCAACACCGTGCAGGTGGTGGACGAGGTGCGCGATCGCCTGCCCCAGTTCCGCGCCCAGCTTCCCGGCTCCGTGGGCATCGAGGTGTTGAACGACCGCTCCGTCTCCGTCCGCGACGCGGTGGCGGACGTGCAGAAGACCCTGTTCGAGGCCATCGTCCTCGTGGTGCTGGTGATCTTCCTGTTCCTGCGCAATGTGCGCGCGACGATCATCCCCTCGCTGGCGCTGCCTTTGTCCATCATCGCCACCTTCGCGGCCATGTGGGGCTTCGGCTATTCCATCAACAACATGACGCTGCTGGCGCTGACGCTGTGCGTCGGCTTCGTGGTGGACGACGCCATTGTCGTGCTGGAGAACATCTATCGCCACGTGGAGGCGGGGGAGAGCCCGTTCCGTGCGGCGCTGCGCGGCTCGCGCGAGATCGGCTTCACCATCATCTCCATGACGCTCTCGCTGGTGGCGGTGTTCATCCCGGTGCTGTTCATGGGCGGGGTGGTGGGCCGGGTGTTCCGCGAGTTCGCGGTGACCATCTCGGTGGCCATCCTCGTCTCCGGCTTCGTCTCCCTCACGCTCACGCCCATGCTGTGTGCCCGCGTGATGAAGCCGGTGGACCACGCGAAGAAGCCCGGCTGGTTCTTCCGCGTCACCGAACGGATGTTCGACAGCTGGCTCAATGCCTACCGGGTGAGCCTCGATTTCGTGCTGCGGCACAAGCCGTTCATGCTCGCGGTGACGTTCGCGACCATCGGCCTGTCGGTCTATCTCTACATCGTCATCCCCAAGGGCTTCTTCCCGCAGGAGGACAACGGCTTCATCATCGGCACGGTGGAGGCGGCGACCGACAGCTCCTTCGCCGCCATGGTGGAGCGCCAGAAGCAGGTTGCGGACGCGGTGCGCGCCGATCCGGCCGTGGACTATATCGTCTCCACCGCCGGCGCGACCGGCAACAGCCGCACCACCAATACCGGCCGCCTGTTCATCGCCCTGAAGCCCAAGGGGACCGAACCGGGTCAGCGCGTGGGCTCCGCCAACGACGTGATCCAGACGCTGAGGAAGCGCGTCGCGCAGGTGCCCGGCGTCAACGTCTTCTTGCAGCCCGTGCAGAATATCAGCGTGGGCGTCGCCGCCTCCAAGAGCCAATACCAATACACGCTGCAAAGCCCGGATACCGGGACGCTCTACGCCTTCGCCCAGCAGATGGAGCAACGCCTCGCGGCGCTGCCCGGCCTCCGGGATGTCACGTCGGACCTTCAGATCACCAGTCCGCAGCTCACCATCGAGCTGGACAAGGACAAGGCGGCGGCCCTCGGCATCACCGAGCAGCAGCTGCGGGATGCGCTCTACACCCAGTTCGGCACCCGCCAGATCGCGACGCTTTACACGCCCACAAACCAGTTCGCGATCATCGCCGAGGTGCAGCCCATCTTCCAGCGCGACCCGAGCGACCTCGGCCGCGTCTATCTGCGCACCACCTCCGGCAATGTGGTGCCGCTGGAGACGGTGGCGAACATCAAGCGCACGGTGGGTCCGCTCTCGGTGCAGCACCAGCAGCAGCAGCCTGCCGTCACCATCTCCTTCAACCTCGCGCCCGGCACCTCGCTGGGGCAGGCGGTGGAGGAGATCAATGCGGCGGCCGCCGAGGCGCGGGTGCCGGACAGCGTCGTCACCGGCTTCCAGGGCACCGCGCAGGTGTTTCAGGATTCGCTCTCCAGCCAGCCGCTGCTGATCCTTGCCGCCGTCGTGGTGATCTACATCGTGCTGGGGGTGCTCTATGAGAGCTTCATCCACCCCATCACCATCCTCTCGGGCCTGCCCTCCGCCGGCATCGGCGCGCTGCTGACGCTCATGGCGGCGGGGATGGAGCTGTCGGTGATCGCGATCATCGGCATCATCATGCTGGTGGGCATCGTGAAGAAGAACGCCATCATGATGATCGACGTGGCGCTGGAACGGCGCCGCGCCGGGGCGGCGGCGCAGGATGCCATCCGCGAGGCAGCGCTGCTGCGGTTCCGGCCGATCATGATGACCACGCTCGCCGCCATCTTCGGCGTGCTGCCCATCGCGATCGGCGCCGGCGCCGGCTCTGAGCTGCGCCAGCCCCTGGGCGTCGCGGTGGTGGGTGGCCTATTGGTGTCGCAGCTGCTCACGCTGTTCATCACGCCGGTGGTCTATCTCTATCTCGACCGGCTGGACGCCATCGTGCATCACGCCGTCTCCGGCCGGCACGAGGAAAAGACCCATCCCCCGCATCCGGCAGCGCCGGAGCGGATGGCGGCGGAGTAGGGGGCAGGGAGCAGGCGGGGCAGGAGCAGGGGGCTTGGCCTTCCGCCATCGCGTTATGCCTGCCACCAGCCCGCGCATGCCGTTGGGCGATACCTCCCGGTGTTGCGCCCGCGCCCCATGACAAAATGATTAAGGAACCGTGACCAATCCTCGCCTTGCGAGGAATTGCCCCAACGTCGCCGCTTTGTTATCCCGCCTGAGGCGAGGTTTGCGCGCGGGCGGCTGCGCGCCTTGATCCGGGGGCGGGGGCATGAATCTGAAGTATCGGCCGGATATCGATGGCTTGCGCGCCGTCGCGGTCGTGGTGGCGCTGCTGTTTCACGCCCACATTCCCCCGTTTCGCGGCGGCTTCATCGGCGTCGATATCTTCTTTGTCCTTTCGGGCTACCTTATTACCTCTATCCTGTATAACGACATGATGAAGGGCGAGTTCTCGCTCGTCGATTTCTACGATCGCCGCATCCGGCGCATCTTTCCCGCGCTGTTCGTGGTGCTGCCGGTGACCACCTTCATCGCGGCGTTCCTGCTGATGCCGCGGCAGATGGTGCTGTTCGCCCAATCCATCATTCCCTCGGCCCTGTTCTACGCCAACATCCACTTCCAGGGCCTGATGAACTATTTCGGCCCGCAGGCCGACGAGACGCCGCTGCTGCACCTGTGGTCGCTGGCGGTGGAGGAGCAGTATTACATCTTCTTCCCGCTGCTCATGTTCGCCTTCCTCAAGACCGGCGGGCGGATCACCCTCGGCCCGCGGCGGATGGCGATCCTCGGCTTCCTCGTCATTGCGGTGGTCTCCGGCGTCTATGCGGAGATGAGCGCGCGGACCCAGCCGACCGCCTCCTTCTTCCTGCTGCAGAGCCGCGCCTGGGAACTGCTCGTCGGCGCGCTGCTCGCGCTGGTGCACATGCCGAAGGTGTCGGAGAAGACGGCGAACTGGATCGGCGTGGCCGGCCTGCTTGGCATCGTCGTCCCGGTCTTCGCCTACAGCCACGACATGACGTTCCCCGGCCTCTCCGCGGCGCCCATCGTGTTCGGCACGGCGGCGGTGATCTATGCCGGCACCATCAATCCCGCCGGCTATGCCAACTTCCTGCTTAGCCGGCCGAAGGTGGTCTATGTGGGGCGCATTTCCTATGCGCTCTACCTCTGGCACTGGCCGCTGCTGGTGTTCGGCAAGACCTACATGGGCCGCGCGCTGACCTATTTCGAGGCCGGCGGCATGCTCATCCTGGCCTTCATCTTCGCCTCCCTGTCGCTGAAATATGTGGAGACGCCGCTGCGCCACGCCGGCTCGCTCGGCGGCAAGCGCCGGGCGCGGTTCGCGGCGGGCATCATGGCCATGGCCATGACGCTGGCCGTGGGCGTGCTGTTCGAGCGGCTGGGCGGCGGCTTCTACCCCATCTCCCCGCTGGGCGCCCGCGCCGAGGCGGCACTGGAGGACAGGAGTCCCTTCAGCCGCTCCTGCAACAACTCGCCCAAGGGCTTCAGGGCCGCCGCGCTGAACCCGGCCTCGGCCTGCTCGGTGGGGCCGGGCGCGGCCAAGGGCGAATATGACGTGGTGGTGTGGGGCGATTCCCACGCCGGCGCCTCCTTCGTCGGCATCGCCGAGCAGGTGGCAGCCCTCGGCCACACCGCCCGCCTCCAGACCATGGCCGGCTGCCCGCCCCTGATTGGCGGACAGGCCCATCGCGACGACATGCCGAGCTGGACCTGCACCGCCTTCAACGCCGAGGTGCTGCAGGAAATCCGCCGCATCAAGCCGAAGGTCGCCGTGCTGGTGGGCCGCTGGGCCATGTGGACGACCAAGGCCGGCCCCGCCTTCACCCTCACCTCCGACGAGGTGCCGGGCGGCGGCGTGCGTTCCCGCGAGGTGAGCCAGAAGGTGTTCGCCCACATGCTGGACCGCACACTGAAAGAACTCTCCGGCCTCGGCATCCATGTGGTGCTGGTGGGCCAGCCGCCGGAATTCGCCCGCTCGCCAGGCCGCTGCGTGGCCGAGAAGGAGTTCTACAACCGCAGCAAGCTCGGCAACTGCCTCGAGCTGCCGAGCGCAGCGGTGGAGAAGGTGGTGGGCGTCGGCAACGAGATGATCACCAAGGCGGCGGCGAGCTTCCCGGGCACCACGACCTTTCTCCTCTCCGACGTCTTCTGCCGTAACGGCACCTGCCGCGCCGGCGAGGGCGAAAAGTTCTACTATGTGGACGGCGACCACCTGTCCGCCACCGGCTCCCACCACATGAGCCAGGACCCCGCGCTTCGCACGGCTCTGCTCAAGGCGCTGGGCGAAGGCGGCAACACCAGCGCATCGCTGACCCCGGCAACGGCCAAGGACTGACCAAGCCGGGTTCGGGGCGACGGACCGCTCCGCCGGCTGTCGTCTCCCCCAACGGCCCGGCTTTTCATAAGCTCGAGCTTAGCCTGTCAGAGCCGCGACGAACGCTGCGTCAGCCCAGGAGGCGAGGGGCAGCGGGCGGCGCGGCGGGTGTCCGCGTGATTTGCCCAAGCCGGATTTTGCCGGTAAGGCGGTCGCCGCGGGGGCGCGCGCGTCGGGTGCGCCGATCAAGGACACCAGGATGAGTCTGGCCTACCGGTCCGACATCGACGGCCTCCGGGCCATCGCCGTCGGCAGCGTGGTTCTGTTCCATGCACGCATTCCGCCCTTTACCGGGGGCTATATCGGCGTCGACGTCTTCTTCGTCATCTCCGGCTTTCTCATCACGTCCATCCTCCATCAGGAGATGACGGCGGGCACCTATTCGCTGGTGGACTTCTACGACCGCCGCATCCGCCGCATCTTTCCCGCGCTGTTCCTGATGATGGCGGCGACTACGCTGTTCGCGGCCCTCATCCTGATGCCGCGGCAGATGCAGGGCTATGTGGGCACGCTGGTGCCCTCGGCCCTGTTCTTCGCCAACATCCATTTTGAAAGCCTGCTCAACTATTTCGGCCCCGCCGCCGACGAGGTGCCGCTGCTGCACCTGTGGTCGCTGGCGGTGGAGGAGCAGTTCTACATCTTCTTTCCGCTCGTCCTGTTCGTGCTGATGAAGCTCGGCGGTCGCGGGCTCGCGGTCGGCGTACTCGCCTGCATCGCGCTGGGCTCGCTTGCCTATGCCGAGAGCATCGTGGAGAGCGAGCAGTCGGCCGCCTTCTTCCTGCTGCAGAGCCGGGCGTGGGAGCTTCTGGCGGGCTCGCTTCTCGCGATGGTCGCGCTGCCGCGCCTGCCGGAAAGGGCGGCGTCCTGGCTCGCCATCGCAGGGGCGCTGGCCATCGTGGTGCCGGTGTTCGCCTACGACAAGCAAACCGTCTTCCCCGGCCTATGGGCGCTCCCGCCGGTGCTTGGCGCGGTGGCGATCATCCTGTCCGGCGGCTCTGCGCCGAACGGCATCGTCGCGCGCGTGCTCAGCCTGAAGGGCATGGTCTATGTGGGCCGCATCTCCTACGCGCTCTATCTGTGGCACTGGCCCATTCTGGTGCTTTTCGCCATCTGGAAGGGGCGGCACTCCACCTATATCGAGTCCGGCATCCTGGTCCTGCTGGCCGGCCTCATCTCCGGCCTTTCGCTGAAATATGTGGAGGCGCCGCTGCGGCGCGGCAGCGCTCTGGGTGGGCGAAGAATGCTGCGCATCGGCGCCGGAGCCTGCGCGATCCTGCTCACGGTGGGCGTCGCCCTCGCGCTCCAGAAGGCCGGGCGGGGCGTATTTCCCATCTCGCCGCTCGGCGCGGCAGCCGAGGCAGCGGCCGACGACCGCAGCCTGTTCCAGCGCGCCTGCAACAATAACGCTCGCTTCTGGACGCCCGACCAGATGCAGCCCATCGCCACCTGCGCGGTCGGCCCGGGGGCGGCGAAGGGCAGCTACGACGTGCTGGTGTGGGGAGATTCCCATGCCGGCGCGACCTTCCTCGGCCTCGCGGAAATCGTCGAGAAGCTCGGGCTCACGGCACGGCTCCAGACCATGGCGGGCTGCCCGCCGCTGATTGGGGGGATCGCGCGGCAGGAGCACAACAACGGCGCCGTCTGCGCCAGCTACGTCGCGGCCGTCATGGACGAGATTCGCCGCGTGAAGCCCAAGGTGGTGGTGCTGGTGGGCCGCTGGTCCATCTGGACGACGCGGTCAAACCCCGGCTTCTCCCTCGTCAGCAACGAGATTCCGGGCGGCTTGACGCGGGACCGGGCCACCAGCAAGCAGGTGTTCGCCCACATGATGGAGCGCACCGTCGCCGAACTGCGCCAGATGGGGCCGCAGGTGATCGTGCTGGGCCAGTCGCCGGAATACAAGCCAGCGCCGGCCGGCTGCGTCGCGACCCACGAGTTCAACCGGACGGCCGGCGCCGAAGACTGCATGAGCCAGCCGCGCGCCGCGGCGCTGGATATCGTGGGCTTCGGCAATGACGTCATCTCCGCCACGGCGAGCCGGCATCCCGGCGCCTCGACCTTCCGCATGGCCGACATCTTTTGCCGGGACGACCGCTGCACCGCCGGGGAGGGCACGCGCTTCTTCTATGTGGACGGCGACCACCTCTCCGTCACCGGCACGCGCCATGCGGCCGAGGACAAGGCCCTGCGCCAGACCCTGATTCAGGCGCTCGCCGCCGGTGGCGCGACCACTGCGACGGCGAACGACTGAGGAGAGAAAAGGCTGCGGGCCGCCGGGCCCCGGCTCAGTCCTTGTCGAGCAGCCCGGCGAGCTTGAGGGCGACGCCCTGGGAGCCTTCCACCTTCAGCCGGCCGGTGGAGAAGGCCATCATCGGGCCGATGCGGCCGGTGATGAGCTTGTCCAGCGTATCGGTGGAGAGCTTCAGCACCGCATCCGCCTCGCCCGTGCCCTCGCCCACCTCGACACTGCCACCGGTGGCATCGAGCAGGATTGCCTCGCCGGTATCGCTGAGGTCGAAGCGCACCTTGTAGCCGAGTTCGGAGAGGGCATCCGCGCGATCGCGGATGGCTTCGACGAGGGAGGCGAGATCGGCCATGGACTGTCCTTCTGCATGAATGATCGCGGAGCTGTTGCCGCTGTCATGCCCGGCCTTGTGCCGGGCATCCACGTCGCGCCCCTAGGAACACTAATCGTATTTGCGGTCCCGGCCTTGCCACGTGGATGGCCGGGACAAGCCCGGCCATGACGGTGAGGATGGGTTGACGGAGGATACCAGCCTCAGCCGGCGCAATCTCTAGCAGACATCAGAACATTGCCTCGTCCAGCGCCATCATGGCGCCCTTGCCGGCCTTGATGGACCCCCACAGGGCCGCCACTTCGGGCAGCAGCTTCTCCATGAAGAAGCGTGCGGTGACGATCTTGGCATCATAGAAGGCCGCGTCGTCCGGGTTGGAGACGCGCTTCTCATAGGCCACTTCCGCCATGCGCACCCACATGTAGCCCAGCGCCACGAGGCCGAACAGCCGCAGGTATTCGGTGGCGGCGGCGCCGGCCTCCTCCGGGTCCTTCAGCCCCTTCTCGGCGATGTGGGCGGTGGCGAGCTGGAGCGCGCCGAAGGCCTTGGAGAGGGGGGTGATGAGCGGGCCGAGATTCTCGTCGTCCAGCTTCGCATCCATGTAGTTCAGCACGGGATGGAAGAAGGAGCGCAGGTAGCGGCCCATGTGTGCCGGCAGCTTGCGCCCCACGAGGTCCAGCGCCTGCACGCCGTTGGTGCCCTCGTAGATCATGGCGATGCGGGCATCGCGCACATACTGCTCCATGCCGTGGTCACGGATGTAGCCGTGGCCGCCATAGACCTGCATGCCCATGGAGGTGGCCTCGAAGCCGAGGTCGGTGAAGAGCGCCTTCACGATGGGCGTCATCAGCGCCGTGAAGTCCTCGGCGCGCTTGCGCTCCTCCGGGTCTTCCGCCCGCTCCATCAGGTCCAGCGCGCGGGCGACCCAGCCGGCGAGGGCCCGGCAGCCCTCATTGTAGGCGCGCATGGTCATCAGCGTGCGGCGCACGTCCGGATGGACGATGATGGGGTCCGCCGGCTTGTCGGGGTGCTTGGCGCCGGACAGGGCGCGGCCCTGAAGGCGCTCCTTGGCGTAGACGACGGCCGCCTGATAGGCCGCCTCGCCCAGGCCGAGGCCCTGCGTGCCCACCGAGAGGCGCTCCGAGTTCATCATGGCGAACATGGCGCGCATGCCCTTGTGGGGCTCGCCCACCAGCCACCCGGTGGCCTCGTCGAACGACATCTGGCAGGTGGACGAGCCGTGGATGCCCATCTTGTGCTCGATGCCGGTGCACAGCACGCCGTTGCGCGGGCCGACGGAGCCATCCTCCTTCGGCAGGAATTTCGGCACCAGGAACAGGGAGATGCCCTTGATTCCCTTCGGCGCGTCCGGCAGGCGGGCGAGTACCAGGTGGACGATGTTCTCCGTCATGTCCTGCTCGCCGGCAGAGATGAAGATCTTGTTGCCGGTGACCTTGTAGCTGCCGTCCGGCTGCGGCTCCGCCTTGGTGCGCACGAGACCGAGATCGGTGCCGCACTGTGGCTCGGTGAGGCACATGGAGCCGGACCACACGCCATCCACCATCTTCGGCAGGAAGCGCTCTTTCAGCTCCTCCGAGGCATAGGCCTTCAGCGCCTGATAGGCGCCGTGGGTGAGGCCGGGACAGATGCCGAAGGCGAGGTTGCCCGAGCAGAGCATCTCCTCCACCAGCTTGTTCACGCTCGCCGGCAGGCCCTGGCCGCCATATTGGGGATCGCAGGCGATGCCGTTCCACCCGCCTTCGCGAAAGGCGGTGTAAGCTTCCTTGAAGCCCTTTGGCGTGCGCACCACGCCGTTCTCATAGGTGCAGCCCTCAAGGTCGCCGGACTGGTTCAGCGGCGCGAGCACCTCGGTGACGAACTTTCCCGCCTCCTCCAGCACCGCATCAATGAGATCGGGCGAAAGCTCCTCCAGCCCCTTGAGCTTGCTCAGCTCCTCGCTGCCGTGCAGCTCGTGGAGGACGAAGCGCATGTCGCGCAGCGGGGGGGTATAGACCTGCATGGCGTTGGCTCCCGTTTTTGGCTCGCCTCCGTCCCTCATGGGGGAGGGCGTCTGATTCTCTTGGTGCCGTCATGCCCGGGCTTGTCCCGGGCATCCACGTCGGGCCGCGCGTGCTTCCTTCGAAGCGTGGCGCCCGGCCGATCCACGTGGATGGCCGGGACAAGCCCGGCCATGACGGTCTACTCGCTGGGGCGCTGGCTTTCCGGCGCCCCTCAGTTCCTCAGCGGCCGACCGGTCTCAAGAATATGCTCGATGCGGTCCAGCGTGGCGGTGGTGCGGATGAGCTTCATGAAGCCCTCCCGCTCCAGCTCCAGCAGCCGCGTCGCCGGCACCGGGGCGATGTGATCCGCGTCGCCGCCAGTGAGCACCTCGGCCAGCGCAGAAGACACCACCTTGTCGTGCTTCGTCGCCATGCCGCGCTTGGCGAATCCTTCCACCGCCATGTCCATGGCAACCTTGCCGGAGGGGCCGGGCAGGAAGAAGTCCACGGGCTTGGGCGGCGCGTACCCATCCACCATTGCCAGGGCTTTGGCCTTGGCATCAGCAAGAAGCCGGTCGCGGTTCATGGTGATGCCATCGCCCTCGCGCAGGAACTTCAGCTCCTTCGCCTCGGCGGCGGACTTGGCGACGGTGGCGGTGGAGACGGTCTCGAACACCTTCGAGGGGGCCGGCATGGGTCCCTTCGGGAACTTCGGGTCGGCCGCCCAGCGCTCCAGCATGGCGGTGCAACCGCCCCAGGCCGGCAGAACGCCGACACCGCATTCCACAAGCCCGATGTAGCTCTCGGCATGGGCCTGAACCGCACTGACATGCAGCAGAATCTCGCACCCGCCGCCGAGGGCCATGCCGGACGGCGCGGCCACCACGGGGAAGGGCGCGTACTTCACATCCTGATAGGTCTTCTGGCCTGTGGCGACCAGCTTCTCGACTTCGCCGAAGGCGCCGATGTTACAGGCGAACAAAGCAAGGCCGAGATTGGCGCCGACGGAGAAGTTCGAGCCCTCGTTATAGATAACGAGCGCCTTGTACTTGTCCTTCACCAGCTTCAGCGCCTTAGCGAGCATCGTGATGATGCCCTCGTCCAACGAGTTGCTCTTGGAGGTGAATTCCAGGCACACCACGCCATCGCCGATATCCCACAGCGCGGCCGATCCGTTCTTGGCCAAAGGCTGGGACTTCAGCTTGATGTCGGCGAGCAGCAGGACGCCCTCGGGACGGACGATGTCGCGGTAGGTGCCGTCGAGGCCAAGGTATTGACGCTGGCCGTTTTCCACCCGGTAGAAGGGCCTGTCGGCGGCGACCGCCAGCAGCGGCGGCACCTCTTCCCCGTCCGCCTTCAACAGCTCGATCAGGCGGGCCGCGCCGATCTTGTCGATCAGCTCGAACGGGCCGGACTTCCAGTTGTATCCCAGGCGCATGGCATCATCGATGGCAACGATGTCATCGGCCGCTTCGGGCACCAGCCGCGCGGCATAGGCCAGCGTCCGCACCATTACCGCGCGGGCATAGCGTCCGCCTTCTCCGGGGGCGGAGAGGAGGGCGAAGAGGTCCCGTCCGCCGCCGTCCTCCAGCTCCGCCACCTGCGCCTTGGCCTGTGGACGATAGACGCCGGTCGAGAGGTCGATGGCCTCCTTCAGCTTCTGCCCGCCGTCACGGTTGAGGCGGTAGAAGCCGCCCTTGCCCTTGCGGCCGGTGTAGCCGGTCGAGATCATCTTCTCGATCAGCGGCTCGTCGCGAAGCGTTGCGTGGAACGGATCCGCGGCCGGCAGCGCCCGCTTGAGCGAGCCCTGCACGTGGGGCATCAGATCGAGGCCCACGAGGTCGATGAGGCCGAACACGCCGGTCTTCGGGAAGCCGAAGGGGCGGCCCATCACCGCGTCCGCATCCTCCACCTTCAGGCCCAGCGCGAAGGCCTCGCCCACGGCCAACTGAAGCCAATATGTGCCGAGCCGGTTGGCGATGAAGCCGGGCGTGTCCTTGCACATCACCACCGTCTTGCCGAGCTTCACGTCGGCGAAGCGGGCGACGGCTGCCACTGTGTCCGGGTTCGTCTCCGGCCCCGAGACGATCTCCAGCAGCCGCATGTAGCGGGGCGGATTGAAGAAATGGGTGATGAGGAAATCGCGGCGGAAGCTCTCGGGCAGTCCCGCCGTGAGGTCCGCCAGCGGAATGGTGGAGGTGTTGGAAGACACCGCCGACCCCGGCCGGCGCGCCGCCTCGATCTTCGCGTACAGCGCCTGCTTGAGGTCGAGCCGCTCGATGATCGCCTCGATGATGAGGTCGCAGTCGGCGATGTCGGCGAGGTTGTCCTCGATGTTGCCGGCCTTCACCAGCTTCGCCGCGGCCTTGGACATGAAGGGCGCGGGATCGGCCTTCAGCAGCTTCTCCACCGCCTTTTCGGCGATGGCGTTGCGGTTGCTCGCGCCCTCGGGAACGATGTCGAGGAGCAGCACCTCCACGCCCGCATTGGCGACGTGGGCGGCGATGCCGGCGCCCATGACGCCGGCGCCGATGACGGCGACCTTCTTGATTTCGCTAGCGTTTTCCTGGGACATCCAGCCCTCCTCAGACGCGCTCGAGGATGGTGGCGATGCCCTGTCCGCCGCCGATGCACTGGGTGGCGAGGGCATACTTGCCGCCCTCGCGCTTCAGCAGCGACGCCGCCTTGCCGACGATGCGCGCGCCGGTGGCGCCGAGGGGATGGCCGAGGGCGATTGCGCCGCCGTCGAGGTTCAGCACCTCGTCCTTGATGCCGAGTTCCCGCTGGCAGGCGAGGGCCTGGGAGGCGAAGGCCTCGTTCAGCTCCACCACCTCGATCTCGGACACGTCGATGCCGGCGCGGGCCAGCGCCTTCTTCGTCGCGGCGACGGGGCCGATGCCCATGATCTCCGGCGCGCAGCCGGCCACCGCCACGCTGCGAATGCGGGCGAGGGGGGTGAGGCCGTTCTTGTGCGCATAGTCCTCCGAGCAGACGAGCACCGCCGAGGCGCCATCGGTGAGCGGGGAGGAGGTGCCGGCCGTCACCGTGCCATGTTCATCGAAGGACGGCTTGAGGCCGGCGAGGGCTTCGAGCGTGGCGTCGCGCCGGATGCAGCCGTCCTGGTCCACGGTCTTGTTGACCTTGCCATTGGCCTTGATGGCGACGATTTCGTCCTTGAAGCGTCCTTCCGCCTCGGCCTTCGTCGCCTTCTGGTGGCTCTTGAGGGCGAAGGCGTCCTGGTCGGCGCGGGTGATCTGCCACTTGGCCGCGACGTTCTCGGCCGTGTCGCCCATGCCCATGTAGGCCTGCGGCATGGACTTGGCGAGCGCGGGGTTGGGCATGATGTTGAAGCCGGTCATGGGCACGCGGCTCATGCTCTCGATGCCGGCGCAGATGAACACTTCGCCGGCGCCGAGCTGGATCTGCCCGGCGGCGTTGTGAACCGACTGCATGGACGAGCCGCAGAAGCGGTTCAGCGTCACTCCGGCGACACTTTCCGGCAGCCCGGCGATCATCCCGATGAGGCGGGCGACGTTCAATCCCTGCTCGGCCTCGGGGAAGGCGCAGCCGACGATCAGGTCCTCGATGTCCTCGGCCTTAACGCCCGTGCGGGCGACGAGATCGGCCACCACCTGGGCGGCGAGGTCATCGGGGCGCACGCGCGCCAGATCACCCTTCCTGGCGAGGGTGAAGGGCGAGCGGGCGTAGCCTGCAATCACGACGTTGCGCATCGGCGCGTTCATTGGGCTCTCCTGCCTGTCCATTGTTGTCTTCCGCCGCTTTGGTGCGACGGATATCTTGGCGTCCGCCACCACTCGGCGCGGTGGCTTGGCCTTGCGGCCGGTCCTCGGGGCATGGGGGAGCGCTCCGCGCGAATGGACAATCCGCCCGGGGAACACCCACGGAAAACTCAGGATGGCCTGCGTTCCACCCGGCCGCGGGCCGGATGGTGCGGGCCTAGCTGGCGGCCTTCTGGTCGCCGGTCTCGCTGGCGAGGGCAGACAACGCCTGGTCCTCGATCTCCTTCAGCTCGATGATGGTCTCCTCGAGGGCAAGGCGCTGGTCCTCCAGCATCTCGAGGCGGTCCTGCACCTTCTTGAGCAGCAGGCGGATCTGCTCGCTCTGGCTCGGGTCGAGGTCGTAGAGGTCGAGATAATCCTTGATCTCGCGCAGCGAGAAACCGAGGCGCTTGCCGCGCAGGATCAGCGCCATGCGGGCGCGGTCGCGCTTGGTGTAGACGCGCATGGTACCGGCGCGGCGGGGAGTGATGAGCCCCTTGTCCTCGTAGAATCGGATGGTGCGTGGCGTGACCGATAGATCCCGCGCCAACTGCGTGACGGTAAAGAACGTGTCGGTCAGAGCGGGCGCGCCGCCACGTTTGCCAGAGGATGCCACCGGTTCACCTATACGTCACTCAGTCGCCCTGAAGATACATGCTTTGACCTTCTCCGCAAGACCCGTTTGGCAGATGACGGAACGGTTGCCGCTTCACAAGCGGCGGAGCCCGAGCGCGCCATAAGCCGGTGGATAGACGCCGCCCGCGCGCCGAGATTTCTGGACAGCCGCGCTGTCGCTTCGGCACTGTTGCAGCGGCGCAACGCCCATCGACTTCCCCAGCGTCGAGAGCCGATACGCTGCAGGAAGCCGGTTGACGGATCATTCGCGAACGGCATGCTGGGTGACGTATAGGGCACCGATAAAACGTATAGTGCACCGCAGCGTGCCGGGCCCGGAGGAACAGCCGAGGAGGGGCAATCAATGACGATGCACATGCGTGCCGGGCAGTCCGTCGCCAAAGCGGTGCGAGCCAAGCAGCGGCGCGACCGGACCGGCACCGATCGGGCGAGCCGCCTCGCTCCGGTTCTCGCCGCCTCCGCGGTAGCGATCCCTGTCCTGTTCGCGGCGGCGACGGCGCAGGCCGGCGGCTTCGGGCTTCGCGAGCAGAGTTCCTACTATCAGGGCACGTCCTTCGCCGGCACGGCGGCCGGCGGCGACGGCCTCGCCTCCATGTTCTGGAACCCCGCGGCCATCAGCTTCAATCCCGGGCTGAACGTGGAAGGCAACGTCACCTATATCGCGCCGCACGCCTCCATCGACGTGTTCGCGGCCGGAGCGCCCATCACCGGCACCAGCCTCGGCAATGTCGGCGTGAGCGACATGGTGGACAACGGCACCCTGCCGACCTTCTTCGCCACCTATGCGTGGGACAGGTGGGCGATCGGCTTCGGCGTCACCTCTCCATACGGTCTCGTCACCGACGCGCCGTGCAGCTGGTCCGGCCGCTATTACGGCTGCTACAGCAGCATCTTCGACATGAACGCCCAGCTCTCGGTGGCCTACAAGCTCACCGACTGGATGACCATCGGCGGCGGGCTCAACGTCAATTACATCAACGCCAAGCTCACCAACGCGCAGTTCGCGGGCTTCGCGCCGCCGTCCAACAATCTCTATGCCCAGGTCAACGGCGACGACATCGGCTACGGCGTCAATCTCGGCGTGCTGTTCACGCTGGCGCCCGGAACGACCCTCGGCATCGGCTACAAGTCGCAGATCTCGCAGACGCTCAACGGCATGCTGGACGTGTCCGTCGCCAACATCATTCCGGTGAAGAGCGCCAACGTGACGGCCGGCCTGACGCTGCCCGACCAGGTCACGGCATCGTTCCGCTCGAAGCTCGATCCCCAGTGGACCGTGCTCGGAACGGTGGAGTGGACCAACTGGTCGACGGTCCAGGAGCTGACGGTGAAGGCCGCAGGTCTGCCGGTCAGCACTCTCGACCTCCAGTGGAACGACGGCTGGTTCTTCTCCGGCGGCGTCGAATACCAGTGGGATCCCAAGCTCGCCCTGCGCGCCGGCGTCGGCTACGAGCTGACCCCCGTGCCCGACTCCACGCGCTCGCCGCGCCTGCCCGACACCAACCGGTTCTGGCTCTCGGGTGGCCTCACCTACAACTTCTCGTCTCAGTTCTCGGCGGACTTCGCCTACACCCACATCTTCGGCGAGACGAGCCCGATCCTCCTCACCCCCGCCGATCCGGCAAACGCCCTGCGCGGAACGCTGGTTGGCCAGGTGAGCAACGGCTACGTGGACATCATCTCCGTGGGCCTGCGCTACAAGTTCGACGCGCCCCAGGCGGCGGCCCTCATCACCAAGTAGGGCCTGCGTGTTCCCGGCGGCGTCCGCGCCGCCGGTTTCCGCGTAGCGGACCCGGCACAATCCGCCTTTCCGGCGCAATCGCGCGCCAGCATTCTTGAATCACGGCGTTGCTGATCCAACGTCGGAGATCACGCCGCCGGCTTGCCCAAGAAAATAGAAGAGCGCCGGCGCAGGAGGGACATCATGCTCCATCGCACCGATGCCGCGCCCATCGTCATCTCGCCCGTTCCCGAGCTTCTGGACGCCAGTGTCGCCGCCCACGGCGCGAAGCCGGCGCTGAGCTTCCTGGGCCGCAAGTGGACCTATGCGGAGGTCGGGGCCGCGGTGGACAGGGTCGCGGCGGGGCTCCAGGCCATGGGGGTCCACAAGGGCACCCATGTGGGCCTGTGCCTGCCCAACACCCCCTATTCCGTCATCTTCTTCTTCGCGGTGATGAAGGCGGGCGGCACGGTGGTGAACTTCAGCCCTCTCTATGTGGAGCGCGAGCTGAGGCACCAGATCCGCGATTCCGGGACCACCATCATGGTGGTGCCCGACCTCAAGCTCATCCATTCCCGCGTGGTCGCGGTGGCGCACGAGGCGGGGCTGAAATCCATCATCGTCTGCCCCATGGCGGGCATCCTGCCGTTTCCCAAGGGTCTGCTCTTCAACCTGTTCAAGCGCAAGGAGAAGGCGGCCTACAGCACTGGCGACGGGTTGCATGTGGAGTACGCGTCCCTCCTGAAGCACGGTGACCGCCCCGAGCCGGTGGAGGTGGACCCGGCCAGGGATCTCGCGGTGCTGCAATACACCGGCGGCACCACGGGCGTGCCCAAGGGCGCCATGCTCACCCACGCCAACGTCTCCGCCAATGCCCGCCAGCTGGTCCAGCATGCCGAATGCGAGCGCATCGGGGTGAAGCGGGTGCTGGGGGTGCTGCCCCTGTTCCACGTCTTCGCCATGCAGACGGTGATGCTGATTCCCATCTGCCTCGGCGCCGAGATCATCCTGGTGCCGCGCTTCAACCTCATGTCGCTGCTCGACGACATCGAGCGCGAGAAGCCCACCATGTTCCCCGGCGTGCCGACCATCTACGCCGCCATCAACAATGTGGGGGACATCGAGAAGCGCGACCTCTCCTCCCTCACGCTCTCCATTTCGGGCGGCGCGCCGCTGCCGCTCGATGTGCGCACGCGCTTCCAGGAACTCACCGGCTGCCCGTTGGTGGAGGGCTATGGCCTCTCCGAAAGCTCGCCGGTGGTGAGTGCCAATCCGCCGCTCGGCCTCGTCAAGGATGGCTCCGTGGGCACCGCATTGCCCGAGACGATCATCGAGATTCGCGATCTCGCCGATTCCACCCGCCTGATGCCGGTGGGCGAGAAGGGCGAGGTGTGCCTGCGCGGGCCGCAGGTGATGGCGGGCTACTGGAACCGCCCGGACGAGACGGCCGCCGTCTTCGTCGATGGGGCGCTGCGGACCGGCGACGTCGGCTACCTCGACGAGGACGGCTATCTGTTCCTCGTGGACCGCATCAAGGACGTGATTCTCTGCGGCGGCTACAACGTCTATCCGCGGATGATCGAGGAGGCGCTCTACCTCCATCCGGCCGTGGCCGAGGCGGTGGCCATCGGCATTCCCGACAGCTATCGCGGCCAGGCGCCCAAGGCCTTCGTCACCCTGCGCCAGGGCGCCGAGGCGACGCCGGCCGAGCTGATGGAGTTCCTTTCCGCCCAGATCTCCAAGATCGAGATGCCCAGGGCCGTCGAGATTCGCGAGAGCCTGCCGAAGAGCGTGGTGGGCAAGCTCTCCAAGAAGGAACTGGTGGAAGAGGAGCGGCAGCGCGCTGCCGGAAGGTGAAAGGGGCGACGCGCGCCCCGCCCATACTTGCCTATCAGGCCCACCTCGTGTATGTGCCCGACCCATTCCGCACGCGGACACAGGCCAGATCGGCCATCCGGTGCCTATCGCCATTGGCGAAGGTACGTCCGCGGAGGCTCAACCGGAGAATACCAAAGTGGCTCTTCCCGACTATTCGATGCGTCAGCTCCTCGAAGCTGGCGTGCACTTCGGACATCAGTCCCACCGCTGGAACCCCAAGATGGCTCCGTACATCTTCGGCGTCCGCAACAACATCCACATTCTCGACCTGTCGCAGACCGTGCCGGCGCTCCACCGCGCCCTGCAAGCCGTGTCCGACACCGTGGCCCAGGGTGGCCGCGTGCTGTTCGTGGGCACCAAGCGCCAGGCGCAGGAGCAGGTGGCGGACGCCGCCCGCCGCTCCGCCCAGTATTATGTGAACTCCCGCTGGCTCGGCGGCATGCTCACCAACTGGAAGACCATCTCCAACTCCATCGCCCGGCTGAAGAAGCTGGAGGAGATGCTGGCCGCCCCCGAGGCGTCTTCCGGCTACACCAAGAAGGAGCGCCTGACGCTCTCCCGTGAAAAGGAGAAGCTGGACAAGGCGCTCGGCGGCATCCGCGACATGGGCGGCCTGCCGGACCTGCTGTTCGTGATCGACACGAACAAGGAAGACATTGCGGTCAAGGAAGCGCAGCGCCTCGGCATCCCGGTGGCGGCCATCCTCGACACCAATTGCGATCCGGACGGCATCGCCTATCCGGTCCCGGGCAACGATGACGCGGGCCGCGCCATCCAGCTCTACTGCGATCTCGTCGCCCGCGCCGCCATCGACGGTATCGGCCGCGGTCACAGCGATCTCGGCTACGACGTGGGCGCCGAAGAAGCCCCGCTCGTGGAGGACCTGCCGGCCGAGACCAGCGTGTGGTCGTCGTTCGAGCCCCTCTCCGGTCCCCGCGGCGTCGCCGACGACCTGAAGAAGCTCACCGGCGTGAGCCCCGAGATCGAGCAGAAGCTCAACGATCTCGGCGTGTTCCACTTCGGCCAGGTGGCGGGCCTCGATGCCGTCGACGCCCACCGCATCGGCGAAGAAGTGGGTCTGCCCGGCCGCGTGGACGGCTGGGTTGCCCAGGCCAAGGAGCTGTCTGCCGAGGTCGAGTGACACCCGTCACCGTCCTTGTCGCAGATCTGAAAACGAATCGAGAGTAATGGGGCGCGCACCGCGCCCCCACGGCCGGCTCGGGCGCACCGTGGCCGGCCGTGGCGCGAGAAGAAGGGATTGAACATGGCTGCGATCACCGCCGGGCTCGTGAAGGAACTGCGCGACAAGACCGGCGCAGGCATGATGGACTGCAAGTCCGCGCTCACCGAGACGAACGGCGACGTTGAGGCTGCCATCGACTGGCTGCGCAAGAAGGGCCTCGCGAAGGCCGCCAAGAAGGCTGGCCGCGTGGCCGCCGAAGGCTTGGTGGCGGTCGAGTCCTCCGGCCACTACGCCGCCGCCGTCGAGGTGAATGCCGAAACCGACTTCGTGGCGCGCAACCCGGACTTCCAGGCGTTCGTGCGTGAGGTGGCCAAGGTCGCCCTCAACACGGACGGCTCGGTGGAGGCCGTCGCCGCCGCCAAGTTCCCGGGCGAGGACGTGTCCGTCGCCGACCGCCTGACCGCGCTCATCGCCACCATCGGCGAGAACATGACGCTCCGCCGCTCGGTGAAGCTCACGGTCTCCAAGGGCGTGATCGCTTCTTACGTCCACGGCGCCGTGGTCGAGGGCCAGGGCCGCATCGGCGTGCTGGTGGCGCTCGAGTCCGAAGGCGACGTGGAGAAGCTCTCCACCCTCGGCCGGCAGATCGCCATGCACGTGGCGGCCCTCAACCCGCTGGCGCTCGACGCCTCCGGCATCGACGAGAGCACCATCGCCCGCGAGAAGGCCATCCTGCTCGAGAAGCACCAGGGCAAGCCCGCCAACGTGCAGGACAAGATCGCCGAAAGCGGCATGAAGAGCTTCTTCAAGGAGAACACCCTCCTCGACCAGCCCTTCGTGCATGACGGTTCCAAGTCCGTCGCCCAGGTGCTGAAGGAGGCCGAGGGCCAGGTCGGCGCGCCGGTCAAGCTCACCGCGTTCGTGCGCTATGCGCTCGGCGAGGGCATCGAGAAGGAAGAGACCGACTTCGCGGCCGAGGTGGCCGCCGCTGCCGGCCAGTCCTGATCGCAGGCGGGGAGGGGGCTCCCATGACCGCCATCTCCGACGACTCGGACTATCCGGAACCCCCGGCGCCCTTCGCGGCGCCGGGACTGCCTTATCCCCGCATCCTGGTGAAGGTCTCCGGCGAAGCGCTGATGGGCGCGGAGCCCTTCGGCCTGCATCCGCCCACTGTCGCCCGCATCGCCCGTGACCTCGTCGCAGCCCGCGCGGCGGGGTGCGAGGTGGCGGTGGTCGTCGGCGGCGGCAACATCCTGCGTGGCGCGCGGGTGGCCGACGAGAATCTCGACCGCGCCACCGCCGACCACATGGGCATGCTCGCCACCGTGATGAACGGCCTCGCGCTGGAGCGGGCCATCGAGGCGGCCGGTGCCCCGGCGCGGACCCTGTCCGCCATCCCCATGCCGACGGTGTGCGAGCCCTACGCCCGCCAGCCGGCCATGCGGCACCTGCGGCGCGGCCGCATCGTCGTGCTCACCGGCGGAACGGGAAATCCCTACTTCACCACCGACACCGGCGCCGTGCTGCGCGCGGCCGAGCTGGACTGCGACGCGGTGCTGAAGGCGACCAATGTGGACGGCGTCTATTCCGCCGATCCCAAGCTCGATCCCTCGGCGACCCGCTACGACCGCATCACCCACGACGAGGCGCTGTCCCGCGACCTCAAGGTGATGGATGCGGCGGCGTTCGCGCTTGCCCGCGAAGCGGCCTTGCCGATAATCGTGTTCTCCATCCGCGAGCCCGGCGCCATCGCCACGGCAGCGATGGGGGAGGGGCGCGTCACGGTCGTCGCGCCCTGATCGGGCGAGACCGACCGCGACTTGAGGATTTCCGGAAGGACAGGGGGCGCTGTCGACGGATGGAGACATAAGGCTCGGACCGGGGCATCGCCTCGGGCGAAAGCCACGCACGGCACGGTCACCGAATTGCCGTGCCGTGCTGTCATTTCCGCACTAGCTGCCACCTCGACTAAGCTCCAAACACCGCGCCTTTCCCGTCGGGACGACGCCGATGCATGGAATCCGAAACGTTTCCGTGCGATTGAAGCGTGCCCGCGATCTTGAAGACAGAGGATAGTCATGACCACCGGGACCTTCGACATGGCCGATCTCAAGCGCCGCATGCAGGGCGCGGTCGGCGTGCTCAGGGACGAGCTGGGCGGCCTGCGCACCGGCCGCGCCTCGGCCAGCCTGCTCGAGCCCATCACGATCGAGGCCTATGGCGCGCGAATGCCCCTGAACCAGGTGGCCACGGTCTCTGTGCCCGAGGCCCGCATGCTCTCCGTGCAGGTGTGGGACCGCGGCATGGTGAACGCCGTCGAAAAGGCGATCCGCGATTCGAATCTCGGCCTCAATCCGGCGACGGAAGGCCAGGTGCTGCGCCTGCGCATCCCTGAACTCAACCAGGAACGGCGCCAGGAACTCGTCAAGGTTGCGCACAAATATGCCGAGGCCGCCCGGGTGGCGGTACGTCATGTGCGTCGGGACGGGATGGACCTGCTGAAGAAGCTGGAAAAGGACAGCGAGATGGGGTCCGATGAGCTGGAGCGCCTCTCCAAGGACGTCCAGAAGGCGACCGACGAGACCATTGCCGACATCGACCAGACGCTCGCCCAGAAGGAAAAGGAAATCCTCTCCGTCTGAGGGAGGCGGCAGCGCGAGGCCAGGGACGTGGTTGGCACGCGGTTGACTGGGGACACGGTGACCGGCGCCGGTCGGTCGCCACGGTTTGAGAACCAACGCGGTTTGAGGACGAAGGTGTGAGCCCTGAGCAAGCCATGACCGTGCGCGCCGCAAGCGAGACCGCCGTCCCCGGCCGGACGTCGCCGGCTGCGCCGGCGGCCGGCGGTCAGCCGACGCCCGCCGGGGCGCCGCGGTGCGTTCCTGTCCACGTGGGCGTCATCATGGACGGCAACGGACGCTGGGCGACCTCGCGCATGCTGCCGCGGGTGGAAGGGCATCGCCGCGGCGTGGAGGCCCTGCGCCGCTGCGTGCGCGCGGCCCGCGAGATCGGTATCCGCTTCCTCACCATCTACAGCTTCTCCGCGGAAAACTGGTCGCGTCCCGTCACCGAGGTGACGGAGCTGATGCGGCTGCTGAAGTTCTTCCTGCGGCACGATCTCGCCGAGCTGAATTCCGCCAATGTGCGGGTGAAGGTGATCGGCGAGCGGGCGGGGCTGGCCCCGGACATCCGGCAATTGCTGGACGATGCCGAGGCACTGACCTGCACCAACACCGGATTGACGCTGGTCGTCGCCTTCAATTACGGCGCACGCCAGGAGATTGCTTCTGCCGTGGCGCGCATCGCTACGGACGTCGCTGCCGGGCGGGTGAAGCCCGAAGACGTGGACGTGGAAATGATTTCCCAGCGGCTCGAAACCGCCGGCATTCCCGATCCCGACCTCATCGTGCGCACCTCCGGCGAACAGCGGCTGTCCAATTTCCTGCTGTGGCAGGCCGCTTATTCGGAATTCGTGTTCCTGCCCATCTACTGGCCTGACTTCGACAAGGCCGCCCTCATCGCGGCCATCGACGAATATGCCCGGCGCGACCGGCGGTTCGGCGGCGTGACGCCTCGCCCCGGACCCTGACCCACGTGCATTTCGGCTCCGATCTCAGGCATCGCACCCTTTCCGCACTCGTGCTGGTGCCGCTGGTGCTCGCGGCTGCCTGGTATGGCGGCATCCCGTTCGCCGTGCTGTGGGTGGCGGCCGGGCTCCTTGTCCTCAACGAATGGGCGGTGATCGCGCGCCTCGATCATCGCCTGGTCTATCTCGGCCTCGGCGGCCTGGGCCTCGTCGCCGGCGGCGTGCTGGCCGTGATGGCGGAGCCGACCTGGGCCTTCAGCGCAGCCGTGCTGGCCGCCGCCGCCTGCACCCTCGCGGTGCCGCGGCAGAGCGCCTGGGCCATGGCCGGGGTGCTCGCCGCCGCCAGCGCTGCGCTGCCCGTGGTGGTGCTGCGGGGCGCGTCGCCGCTGGGTTTTTCCGCGGTGCTCTATCTTTGCGCCATCGTCTGGGCGACCGACATCTTCGCCTATTTCACCGGCCGCGCCCTCGGTGGGCCGAAGCTGTGGCCGCGGGTGTCGCCGAACAAGACATGGTCCGGCGCCATCGGCGGAACCGTGCTCGCCACTCTCTGCGGCCTCGGCGTGGCCTACGTCTCCGGCGCGCCGGCCCTATTGCCGCTCGCCGGCCTCTCCCTCCTGCTCAGCATCGTCAGCCAGGCCGGCGACCTCGCGGAATCGGCGGTGAAGCGCCTGTTCGGCGTGAAGGATGCGAGCCGACTCATTCCCGGCCATGGCGGGCTGCTCGACCGGCTGGACGGCTTCGCCGCCGCAGCCCTGCTGGCGGTCGTCGTCGCCGTGCTGCGCAATGCGGGCGACCCGGCGGCCGGACTGCTTTTGTGGTAGGACGCTCCCCATGAAACGTCTTTCCGTGCTCGGGGCCACCGGCTCCATCGGCCACAGCGTGCGCAAGGTGCTCGCGGACGCGCCCGGCCTTTTCGCGATCGAGTCCGTGGCCGGCGGACGCGATGCCGCCGCCCTTGCCGAGACCGCCCTGGCGCTGGGCGCCCGCTTCGCCGCGCTGGCCGATCCCGCGGGCGGCGCGGCGCTCAGGGAGGCCCTTTCCGGCAGCGGCATCGAATGTGGCGCCGGCCCCGAAGCGGTGCTGGAAGCTGCGCGTCGCGAGACCGATGTGGTGGTGAGCGCCATCGTCGGCTGCGCCGGGCTCGCGCCGACGGTCGCGGCCTTCGCGCCGGGCCGGCGCATCGCGCTCGCCAACAAGGAATGCCTGGTCGCGGCCGGCGCCTTCTTCATGGCCGAGGCGGCGCGCCTCGAAACCGAAATCCTGCCTGTGGATTCGGAGCACAACGCCATTTTCCAGGCGCTGGCGGCCGGTCCCCACAAGGCGGTGGAGAAGATCACGCTCACGGCCTCTGGCGGTCCGTTCCGCCTCAAGAGCCGCGAAGAGATCGCCCGGGCCTTGCCGCAGGATGCGCTGAAGCATCCCAACTGGAACATGGGCGCCAAGGTCACCATCGATTCCGCGACCCTCATGAACAAGGGGCTCGAGCTGATCGAGGCCCAGCACCTGTTCGCCGTCTCGGCCGAGCAACTGGACGCGGTGGTCCATGCCGAGTCGGTGGTCCACGGCCTTGTCTCCTTCATCGACGGCTCGGTGACGGCAGGGCTGGCGCTGCCGGACATGTGCGTGCCCATCGCCCATTGCCTTGCCTATCCCGAGCGCGTCGCGACCTCCTGCCGCAAGCTCGACCTCGTGGCCCTGGGACGCCTCAGCTTCGAGGCCCCGGACGTGGCGCGATTCCCGGCGCTGGGCCTCGCCCGCGAAGTGCTGAAGCAGGGGGGAATCGCAGCGACCGTGCTCAATGCGGCGAACGAGATCGCCGTCGCGGCCTATCTCGAAGGGCGGATCGGTTTCTACGGCATCACCGACATCGTCGGGGCGACCCTCGACCGGATCAATGGTGGTCCGGCACCGGCGAGCATCGACGATGCGCTGGAGGCCGACCAGATGGCGCGCCGCACGGCCTCCGGGCTTCTGCCCAAGTTTGCCGCAAAGGCATCCTAAGAGCAGTTTCCCGTCGCACAGCTCCGGCCCGCCGAGGCTGGCGGGTGCGGGATAAGTGTGTAGGGTGATCCCGCCCGCGGGCACGGGGAGAAGAGGAACCGATGATGGATGTGATTTCCGGTCTTGGTGCGAACCTTGGCACGCTGTCCTCCACTCTCCTCGGCTATGTCATCCCGTTCCTGTTCGTCCTGACGCTGGTGGTCTTCTTCCACGAGCTGGGTCACTTCTGGGTGGCGCGGCGCGCCGGCGTCCGCGTGCTGACCTTCTCGCTGGGCTTCGGGCCCGAGATCGCTGGTTTCAATGACCGGCATGGCACCCGCTGGCGCATCGCCGCGGTGCCGCTCGGCGGCTATGTGCGCTTCTTCGGAGACGAGGACGCCGCCTCCACGCCCGACGCTGCGCGCCTCTCCCAGATGACCGCGGCCGAGCGCAACGAAAGCTTCTTCTACAAGCCGGTCGCCTGGCGCGCGGCCATCGTCGCCGCCGGACCCATCGCCAATTTCCTCCTGGCCATCGCCATCTTCGCCATCGTCTTCATGGTGTTCGGCAAGCAGGTGACGGCGCCGCGTGTGGACCAGATCAACCCCGGCAGTGCCGCCGAGATCGCCGGCTTCAAGCCCGGCGACCTGGTGCTGGAGATCGACGGCGCCAAGGTGGAGAGCTTTTCCGACATGCAGCGCATCGTCGGCTCCCACGCCGGCCAGCCGTTGGCCTTCACCGTCGCCCGGGGCGACCGCGAAGTGATCCTGACGGCCACGCCCGAGCTGAAAGAAGTCAAGGATCCCTTCGGCAACAGCCACCGGACCGGGCTGCTCGGAATCTCGCGCTCGCTGGCGGCTGGCGACGTGACGACTCAGCGGTTCGGCCCCGTCGAAGCCATCGGCATGGGTGTCCAGGAAACCTGGTTCGTGGTGGCCCGCACCTTCGATTACCTCGGTGGCCTGGTGGCCGGGCGCGAGTCGGCCGATCAGCTCGGGGGCCCCATCCGCATCGCCCAGGTGTCCGGGCAAGTCGCGACATTTGGTATCGGGGCACTTCTGTCCCTGGCGGCCGTGCTGTCCGTGTCTATCGGATTGCTTAACCTCTTTCCCATCCCGCTGTTGGATGGCGGACACCTTCTGTTCTACGCTTTCGAGGCGATCCGTGGACGCCCGCTGAGTGCCCGGACGCAGGACATCGGCTTCCGCATCGGCCTTGCGCTGGTGCTTATGCTGATGATCTTCGCCACCTGGAATGACGTGCTGCATATTGCTGCAATGTAAGGGATTTTGATTTGTCGCACCGGGGTCGTGGCGAGCGGGCAACGGTCTCCGGAAAAGGGCAGTCTTCGGCCGCGGTTCGGTTTGCACCTGCGGTAAAAGCCTGTACAAGCGGCATCGCAGGGTGAGAATCCGTCCCTGTGCCCGGTGCGTTTGTCCGGGGAAGGCGGCGGGTTCGAGAACAACGAAATTTCAAGGTTGCGCACCATATGACTGCTACGCTCCGGGTCCTGAGAAATCTGGCCGCCGCCTTTGGTCTCGCCGCCTGCGTTGCGGCGGGTTCGGTGGCCGGTTCTCTCGTTGTGGCGTCCCCCGCCGCAGCCCAGTCCAGCTCCATCGTGGTTGAGGGCAACCGCCGTGTGGACGCGGATACCATCCGCTCCTATTTCGGCTCCGGTCCCTACACGGCTGCCAAGATCGACGAGGCTTGGAAGGCGCTCTACGCGACCGGCCTCTTCTCGGATGTGCAGATCAACCAGTCCGGCGGCCGCATCGTGGTGCGGGTGGCCGAGAACGAGGTGATCAATCGCGTCATCTTCGAGGGCAACAAGAAGCTCAAGGACGAGGTGCTCGAGGCCGAGGTCCAGTCCAAGCCGCGCGCGCCGTTCAACAAGTCCACCGTCCAGGCCGATACCCAGCGTATCATCGAGATCTATCGCCGTTCCGGCCGCAGCGATGTGCGCGTCAACCCGGTCACCATCGACCGCGGCAACGGCCGCGTCGATCTGGTCTTCGAGATCACGGAAGGCAGCAAGACCGGTATCAAGGACATCAAGTTCGTCGGCAACAAGGCCTTTTCGGACTGGAAGCTGAAGGACGTGATCTCCACGACCCAGACCAACTGGCTGTCGTTCCTGAAGTCCACCGACGCCTACGATCCCGACCGGGTGAACTCGGACCAGGAGCTGCTGCGCCGCTTCTATCTGAAGAACGGCTATGCGGACTTCCGCATCGTCGGCGCGACCGCCGAGCTCGATCCCGGTGGCGGCGGCTACATCCTCACCTTCACCCTCGAAGAGGGCGACCAGTATCGCTTCGGCAAGGTCGATGTGGTGTCCAACATCCGCGACTTGTCCGCCGACTCCCTGAAGCGCGTGGTGCGCGCTCAGGAGGGCCAGATCTATAACGCCGAGCTGGTCGAGAAGTCGGTCGAGAACCTCACCATCGAGGCCTCCAAGTCTGGCTATGCCTTCGCCCAGGTCCGTCCGCGTGGCGATCGCGACTTCCAGGCCAAGCTCATCAACGTGGCGTTCGTGCTTGAGGAAGGCCCGCGGGTCTACATCGAGCGCATCGAAATCCGCGGCAACACCCGCACCCGTGACTATGTCATCCGGCGCGAGTTCGATATCGGCGAGGGCGACGCCTACAACCGCGTGCTGGTCGATCGGGCCGAGCGCCGGCTGCGCAACCTCGGCTACTTCAAGAACGTGAAGATCACCACCGAGCCGGGCTCCGCGCCCGACCGCGTGATCCTCGCGGTGGACGTGGAAGACCAGCCCACCGGCGAGTTCTCCATCTCCGGCGGCTATTCGACCGCGGACGGCATCATCGGCGAGGTCTCGCTGGGTGAGAAGAACTTCCTCGGCCGTGGCCAGTACGTGAAGGTGTCAGGCACGCTGGGTCAGTACTCCCAGGGCGCGGAATTCTCCTTCACCGAGCCCTACTTCCTCGGCTATCGCGTGGCCGCCGGCTTCGACCTCTACTGGAAGAACACCGAGACCACGAGCTACACGCCGTATGGCACCAACATGGTCGGTGGCGGCCTGCGCCTCGGCCTGCCCATTACGGACGAGATCACGCTCGCCCTGCGCTACAACCTCTATCAGCGCTCGATCAACCTGTGCAGTGGGTACGGTGATCCGGGCACGGCCTATTACAACTACTGCGCGACCTCGATTTCCTGGGCCATTCGTGACGCCGAAGCTCAGGGGGCGACCATTACCTCGGCGCTGGGCTACACCCTGTCGTTCAACTCGCTCGACAGCAACCAGAACCCGACACAGGGCATCTATGCCGAGCTGAAGCAGGATCTGGCGGGCGTCGGCGGTGACGTGAACTTCATCCGCACCACGGGTGACATCCGCCACTACACGCCGCTGCCTGGCGACAGCGTGCTGATCCTGCGGGGTCAGGCGGGCTACGTCTCCTCGTGGGGCGATCAGGATCTGGACGTTCTGGACAACTTCTACATGGGTCCGAACCTGGTCCGCGGCTTTGCGCCCTCCGGTATCGGTCCTCGCGATCTCGCACCCTGCGCGAAGTCGAATGCCGGCACTCCGCTCGCCTACAACTGCTACAACAATCAGCTCAATGCTCTGGGCGGCACCACCTACTGGGGTGTCTCTGCGGAAGTCCAGTTCCCCTTCGCCTTCCTGCCCAAGGATATCGGCATGAAGGGTGCGATCTTCGCGGATGCCGGCTCGCTGTTTAACTACAATGGCCCGACTTCATTCCCAGGTGTTCCGAACTGGAACGTTAACCCCAACAAGCCCGGCAGCGGCCTCAATTTCTACGGCAACCCGAACTTCGTGACCTGCCCGGGCGGCTCCCAGAACGCCAAGGGTAACGTCTGCGTCTATGACGACGACACGGTCCGCTCCTCGGTTGGCGTCAGCTTGATCTGGCAGTCGCCGTTCGGTCCCCTGCGCTTCGACTATGCCTGGGTGCTTTCGCAGGCCCAGTTCGACCAGACCCAGGCGTTCCGCTTCTCGGGCGGCACCCGGTTTTGACCTGACCGGTTAGAGCGGTTGCGGCGGACCTTGCTGCCGGAACCGCTATGGGACGAGACCTCAAACTGCCTCTCCGGTGCGTTGCATCGGGGAGGCAGTCTCGCTATGGGAGGGGCGCATTTCGCACTAACGCGCCGATCTCAGTCGCAACGGTTTCGCCTTCGAGGTCTTCGTCCCCGGCCCAATCCCTTGTCGAGGTTCTCGCCCGCATCGGCCTTCGCCTGCGCCGCGCCGATCTCCCGGATGGCCAGCCAGATGAGGACCCTCCGAGAACAGAGACCCGCTTGTCGCGAAGACGTGCTGAAGGTTGCGACGTGCCCACGTTTGCCCGTCAGGGGCGGCTCCCCTCCGGGCGGCCTGCCTTCGGTCGGTTTGGTCGCGGATGAGGCGTGCCCCGCCGGGCGTGTTGATCCGTACGTGGAACCACCCGTTTCGTTCTCCGGCGCCTGGGCGTATCCGTCATGAGTCACGACCTGTTTTTCCCGCTTCCGGAGCCTTTAACCCTTGCAGAAGTGGCTGCGCTCGCCGGAGCGCGGCTCTCCGCCTCCAGTCCGGAGGAAGAAGCTGAGCTGGGCGCCCGGCGCATCAGTGGTCTTGGCACCCTGGAAACCGCCGGCCCTGACGAACTCGCCTTCTGCGATTCCTTCCTCTTTGCCGAGAAGCTCGGGAGCGTTCGGGCCGGGGCGCTCATCACCTCCGAGCGCTTCGCTCCGAAGGCACCGGCCGGTCTGCCGCTGCTGATCGCTCCGCGTCCGGCCTCGGCATTCCTCGCCGTGTCGCGGCGCATGTTTCCCGCTGCGCTCCGTCCGCTGCCGATCTTCGGCCATGAGGGTGTAGCCCCGGGTGCCCAGGTGCATCCGAAGGCACGCCTGGAGGATGGGGTGACGGTGGACCCCTGCGCGGTCATTGGCCCCGGCGCCGAGATCGGCGCGGGTTCGGTCATCTGCGCCGGCGCCATCATTGGCCCCCACGTGCGCATCGGCCGGGGCTGCGCCATCGGCCCCGGGGCCAGCGTGATCCACGCGTATGTCGGCAATGGCGTCATCATCCATGCCGGAGCCCGGATCGGCTCGGATGGCTTCGGCTATCAGCCGAGCCCGGCCGGCCATGTGAAGGTGCCGCAACTCGGCCGGGTGGTGGTGCAGGACAATGCTGAGATCGGAGCCAACACCACCATCGACCGTGGCGCCATTACCGACACAGTGATCGGTGAGGGCAGCAAGATCGACAACCTGGTCCAGATCGCCCACAACGTGGTGATCGGCCGTCATTGCATCGTCGTGTCCCAGACCGGCATCTCGGGCTCGACCACGCTCGGGGATTTCGTGATGCTCGGCGGGCAGGTTGGCGTCGTGGGCCATGTCACCATCGGCACCGGCGCGCAGATCGCCGCTTCAAGCAACGTGAAGGGCGACGTGCCGCCGGGCGTGCGCTGGGGCGGTTCGCCGGCAAAGCCCGTGCGCGAATGGTTCCGCGAAGTCGCGACGCTCAAGCGCATCGCCGCTGCCGGCGCCCGCCGGGGCAAGGACGACGAGGAAGGGGAAGGACCGCAGGAATGAACGACACCACGCGCGCACCCGGAGAGGCCGGTGCGTCCCAGGCCGAAGCCCCCAAGGTGCTCGGCAGCGCGGACATCCAGAAGGTGCTCGCCTGCCTGCCGCACCGCTATCCCATCCTCATGGTGGACCGGGTGGAGCAGATCGACGGCGATCTCTCCTGCATCGGCGTCAAGAACGTCACCGCCAACGAGCCGCACTTCCTCGGCCACTTCCCGGGCAATCCGGTGATGCCCGGTGTCCTCATCATCGAGGGCATGGCCCAGACGGCAGGGGTCGTCTGCGTGCTCGGCAAGGAAAACAAGGAGAAGCCCTCGCTGGTCTATTTCATGACCATCGACGAGGCGAAGTTCCGCCGTCCCGTGGTGCCGGGAGATGTGCTCGAATACCACATGACCCGCATCAGCCGCCGCCGCAACATGTGGTGGTATCGCGGCGAAGCCAAGGTGCGCGGCGAGCTGGTGGCCGAGGCTAAGGTCGGCGCAATGATCGTGGAGAACAGCTAGTGGCGAAGATCGATCCCACCGCCCGGGTGGAGAACCGGGCGGGGCTCGCGGATGATGTCGAGATCGGTCCTTATGCCATCCTCGGTCCGGACGTGGTGCTCGAAGCGGGCGTGAAGCTGCACGCTCATGTGGTTATTCAGGGTGTCACCACCATCGGCGCGCGCACGCAGGTCTTCCCCTTCGCTTCGCTCGGCTCGGCGCCGCAATCGGTGCACTACAAGGGCGAGCCGACGAAGCTCGTCATCGGCACGGATTGCATGCTCCGCGAGCACGCGACGGCGAGCACCGGCACGGTGGGCGGCGGCGGCGTCACGCGCATCGGCAACGGCGTGATGATGATGACGGGCTCCCATGTGGGCCATGACTGCACGGTCGGCAACGGCGTCATCTTCGCCAACAACGCGGTGCTCGGCGGCCATGTGAGCGTCGGTGACTTCACCTTCCTCGGCGGCCAGTGCGCGGTGCACCAGTTCACCCGCATCGGCGCCCAGTGCATGATTTCCGGTCTCACCGGCGTGCGCGAGGACGTGATCCCCTTCGCCAACGTGCTCGGACAGGCCGGCAAGCTGGTCGGCCTCAATGTGGTGGGCATGAAGCGGCGCGGCTTCACCAAGTCCGATCTGCACGCGGCCCGCGCGGTCTATCGCGATCTCTTCTTCGGCGAGGGCACGTTCGACATGCGCCTCGAGAAGGTGCGGCAGATGGTGGGGGAATCGGCGTTCGCGGCCGCCGTGGTGGCCTTCATCGATGCCGATCGCAAGCGTCCCATCTGTCATCCGGCGCGGGGCGTCATCAAGGAGGATTGAGCCGTGGGCCTGCCGGGGGAAGACGGGCAGGGGCGTGCCGTGGGGGCGGCGCGTGGCCCGGATGTGGCCGGCCTCGGCGCGTCGCAGAAGCGAGGCCCCCTCAGCCAGGGACCGCTCGGCATCGTCGCCGGCAGCGGCGCCTTTCCTGCTGCGGTCGCCGAAGCGGCCGCGGCGGACGGGCGCGAGGTGGTGCTGCTTCTCATCCAGGGCTTTGCCGATCCGGCGCTGGAGCGCTGGCCGCACCTCTGGTTCCGCCTCGGTTCGCTCGGCTCCGTCACCACATGGGCCAAGGCGCGCGGGGTGCGCGAGGTGGTCATGGTGGGTGCCCTGACGCGCCCGCGCGTGCGCGACCTCGGGTTTGACTTCACCATGCTGCGGCTGCTGCCGCGCATCGCCCGCCTGTTCCGGGGCGGCGACAATCACCTGCTCTCGGGCGTTCTGGGTCTCGTGGCGGAGCAGGGGTTCACCCTGGTCGGCGCGCATGAGGTGGCCCCCCGCCTGCTGCTTCCGCAGGGCGTGCTCGGTGCCCTTCGGCCGAGCGAGACTCAGCAGGCGGACATCGCACGTGGGCTCGACGTGATCCGCGCCCTCGGTCCGTTCGACGTGGGGCAGGGGGTGATCGTGGTGGATGGCCTCGTCGCGGCCGTCGAGGCCGCGGAGGGAACGGACCAGATGCTGGCCCGCTATGGCGATATGCGCTGCTCCGGCCGGCTGCGCTTCGCCGCCGGCAAGGGTGTTCTGGTCAAGGCGCCGAAGCCGGGCCAGGACCGTCGGGTGGATCTGCCCTCGCTCGGCCCGCAGACCGTGAAACGGGCGGCTGAGGTGGGCCTCGCCGGCATCGCCTTCGAGGCGGGGGGCGCCATCGTGCCGGATGCGCAGGCGCTGGTGGAGGCGGCCGATGCCGCCGGTCTGTTCGTCGCGGGCATCGGAGGGCGTGGCGCGTGAGCATCGAGAACGGCGGGCGCCCGCCGCGGATCTTCATCGTCGCGGGGGAGGAATCGGGGGACCAGCTCGGCGGCGCGCTGATGGAGGCGGTTGTCGCCGCCGCGCCCGGTGCCACGTTCCGGGGCGTCGGCGGCTGGCGCATGGCGGCGTCGGGCCTCGACAGCCTCTATCCCATGGATGACCTGACCGCCATCGGCATCGCCGCCGTGGTTGGCAAGCTGCCCACCATCCTGCGGCGCCTGAAGGAGACCGTCGAGGCAGTGCTGGCCGACCCACCGGATGTGCTGGTGCTGGTGGATGCGCCGGATTTCACCCACCGCGTGGCGGCGCGGGTGCGGGCGCGCAACCCGAACATTCCCATCGTCAAATATGTCTCGCCCACGGTGTGGATCTGGCGCTCGGGGCGGGCGGCGGCCATGCGGCCCTATGTGGATGCGCTGCTCGCTTTGCTGCCGTTCGAGCCGGAGGTCCACCGCAGGCTGGGCGGGCCGCCCACCTTCTATGTGGGCCACCCCCTGCTGCAGCGGCTTGGCGAACTGAGGCCGTCCCCGGTCGAGGCGGAGCGGCGGCTCGCCAAACCGCCGCTGGTGCTGGTGCTGCCCGGCAGCCGGCGGCGGGAGATCGCACGCATTGGCGCCGATTTCGGCGCGGCGTTGGCCGAAGTCGGCCGCACCCACGAGATGGAGCTGGTGCTACCCACCCTGCCGCGGCTGGAAGGGCTGGTGCACGAGACGATCGCGCAGTGGCCGCTGAAGCCGCGCGTGGTGACGAGCGAGGCGGAGAAGCTCGCGGCCTTCCGCTCCGCCCACGCCGCGCTCGCCGCATCGGGCACCGTGACGCTGGAGCTGGCGCTCGCGGCCATTCCCCATGTCGCTGCCTATCGCATCGGCTGGCTGGAGGCGCAGATCGGTCGGCGGGTGCTGAAGGGCACGACGGTCATCCTCGCCAACCTGGTGGCGGGCGAGAATGTGGTGCCGGAGTTCCTCCAGGAATATTGCACCGTTCCGGCGCTTGTCGGCGCCCTTTCAGCCTTGCTTGAGGACAGCCCGGCGCGGCAGCTGCAGGAGCAGGCATTCGCCAGCTTCGACGAGATTTTCGGCATCGCCGGCCCCAGCCCCAGCGCGCGTGCGGCCGAGGTGGTGCTCCGCCTCGCGCGGGAAGGACGTCCGGGCGCTCTGCCTCCACCGCGTTGAGGCGGCAGCGCAGTAATACGGATCCCCAAACGAAAAACGCGGCCCGAAGGCCGCGTTTTCCTGTTTCAGACACTCTCCAGCACTCACTTGCGCTTGGACATGGCCACGTAGTCGCGCTGAGCAGCGCCGGTGTAGAGCTGGCGGGGACGGCCGATACGCTGGCTCGGGTCCTCGATCATCTCCTTCCACTGGCCGATCCAGCCCACGGTGCGGGCGAGGGCGAACAGCACGGTGAACATGGTGGTGGGGAAGCCCATCGCCTTGAGGGTGATGCCCGAATAGAAGTCGATGTTCGGGTAGAGCTTCTTCTCGATGAAGTAGTCGTCGTGAAGCGCGATGCGCTCCAGCTCCACGGCCACGTCGAGCAGCGGATCGTCCTTGATGCCGAGCTCGGTCAGCACTTCGTGGCAAGTCTGCTGCATGATCTTGGCGCGCGGGTCGTAGTTCTTGTAGACCCGGTGACCGAAGCCCATCAGGCGGAAGGGATCGTTCTTGTCCTTCGAGCGCTTGATGTACTCGGGGATGCGATCCACGGAGCCGATCTCGGCCAGCATCTTGAGGGCCGCCTCGTTGGCGCCGCCATGGGCGGGGCCCCACAGGCAGGCGATGCCGGCGGCGATGCAGGCGAAGGGGTTGGCGCCGGAAGAGCCGGCGAGGCGCACCGTGGAGGTGGATGCGTTCTGCTCGTGGTCGGCGTGGAGGATAAAAATCTTATCCATCGCCTTCGAGAGAATCGGGTTGACCTTGTATTCCTCGCACGGGACAGCGAAGCACATGCGCAGGAAGTTCGACGTATAGTCGATATCGTTCTTCGGATAAACAAACGGCTGGCCGATGGAATACTTGTAGGCCATGGCCGCCAGCGTCGGCATCTTCGCGATCATGCGGATGGATGCGATCAGGCGCTGGGTCGGGTCGGAAATGTCCGTGGAGTCGTGATAGAAGGCCGAGAGCGCGCCGACCGAGGCCACCATGATGGCCATGGGGTGGGCGTCGCGGCGGAAGCCCTGGAAGAAGCGGGTCATCTGCTCGTGGACCATCGTGTGATTGGTCACGGACTTGTCGAATTCCGCCTTCTGCGCCGCAGTGGGGAGTTCGCCGTAGAGCAGGAGGTAACAGGTCTCGAGGAAGTCACCATTCTCGGCGAGCTGTTCGATGGGGTAGCCGCGATACAGCAGCACGCCTTCGTCGCCGTCGATGTAGGTGATCTTGCTTTCGCAGGAAGCGGTCGAGGTAAAGCCGGGGTCGTAGGTGAACATCCCGGTCTGGCCGTAGAGCTTGGAGATGTCGACCACGTCGGGTCCGATGGAGCCTTCGTGGATCGGAAGGTCCCAGCTCTTCTCCCCCAAGCTTAGCTTGGCCGCTTTTGCCCCGGTGTTGGTGGTGGCGTCCATGGATCCCTCATCCTTTGGGCGGACAGACCCGTTTTCGGCAGAGGTCCGGAGGTGGCGGTCCGGTCTCCGAGCGGCAAGTCCGTCTCCGCTCCGGCATCTTCGCGAATGCGAAGCCGCCGTCCTGCAGTCCTAAACCCTCCCCAATCCTGCCGCAAGCATGACCATGCTTCATTGGCGGGCAACGAGGCGTTTCTCTGCAATGGCAAGGTCTTCCGGCGTGTTCACATTGAAGAACGGGTCGTCCGGAAGGCCCTCCCACGTCACCGTTACGGCATTGAGGGCATCGAGGAGAAGCCCGACTTTCAGCCGTCCCGACGCAAGGCTTTGCCGCAGCGCGGCGTGAGCCGCCGCGGGCCATACCGCGATCACCGGATGGCGCTGTCCGCCGGAGCCTGCGCATACAACAGTGTCGGTCTCCCGATGCCGTTCCATGAGCCGAACGACGAGATCGTCCGGCAGGAACGGCGTGTCGGCGGCGACGGTGAGAAGGCTCGCCCCGGGGGCGGCCTGCGCCAGATGCTCCAGCCCCGCAAGCACGCCGGCCAGCGGTCCGGGATGACCGCCGATGGTATCAGGCAGCACGGGCAGGCCGAATCCGTCGTAGGTGCCGGCGGGCGCATTGGCGTTGATGAGGAGGCGACCGGCCTGCGGACTCAGGCGCTCGATGACGTGCGCGATGAGGGGCCGTCCCCCCAGCGGCACCAGCGGCTTTTCCACGGCCCCCAGCGCCGGCGCATTGATCCGCCGGCCCAGGCCGCCCGCGAGGATTAGCGCGGGGGGACGCAGGGCGGGGGGGAGAGCGGGCGGCTGATCGGGCATGGCTGTTCAAGGCGCCGCCGTTTCAGGCGGTGAGGGGGAGGACAAAAGCAAACGCCCGGCACGGGGGCCGGGCGTTCGGTTCAGGTGTGCGACTTCGGTCAGTCCGCGACGGCGGGCGGCGCGTTGAGGCCGAGGCGGCGGGGCACCGCCGCGAGCTTGGCGCGGACGGCCCGCCAGGTCGCGAAGTCGTTCAGGCGCGAGGGCTCGAAGGCGCCGATGACGGCCGCGGCCACGAACGGCAGGCTCTGCACCAACAAAGCGATGCCGTAGAGGTTGATCTCGCGGATGTGGCGCCAGTCGTTGGAGGTCTTCACGATGGAAGAGCCCGGCAGGTTGTTCGCCACCAGCATGTAGGTGCCCGCGGCGATCAGGAGGCCGCCGATGATCGCTTCCGGCAAGGCCGGGAAGGAGCGAGCCGCGCCGGCCAGCCAGTTGTTGCCCTTGGCGGTGCGGGCAAAGGCGAGATCCTTGTAGCGGAAGCCGTCGACCACCGCCTTCGCCACCGTGAACTGCACCGCGCTGGCCGCCACAGCCGCACCGAGCATACGCAGCGGCGTGGTCTCCACCCTGAGGCGGTACAGGCTGATGAAGTGCAGCACGTACACCAGGAAGGTGATGAGGATGGGCAGCGTCAGCACGTGGGCCGGCACCGAGATGGAGAAGTAGGCGACGAAGGGCACGAACAGCAGGGACGCGATGGCCATGAAGGCGCCCACCGATTCCGAGCCGAGCCAGGAAATCCAGCCGAGCACGAAGTGCCGCTTCTGGGCCGTGGTCAGGCGGGAATTGTTCGGCAGGAACCGGCGCCAGTGCTTCTTGATGATCTGGAAGCCGCCATAGGCCCAGCGGTGACGCTGCTTCTTGAACGCCTCGAAGGAGTCGGGCAGCAGGCCATAGCCGTAGCGCTTGCGGGTGTAGTGGGTCTTCCAGCCGTTCTCGGCGATGGAGAGGCCGAGATCGGTATCCTCGCAGATGGTGTCGGACGACCAGTTGCCGGCCTCCACCATGGCTGCGCGGCGGATGAGGCACATGGTGCCGTGGACGACGATGGCATCGTCCTCGTTGCGCTGCACCATGCCGATGTCGAAAAAGCCGGCATATTCGGCGTTCATCGCCTCGTGCAGCGGGCTGCGGTGGCCGTCGCGGTGGTCCTGCGGCGCCTGGACAAGGCCCACGGTCGGGTCGTCGAAGGCGGGCACGAGGTCCTTCAGCCAGTCAGGCGTCACCACATAGTCGGCGTCGATCACGCCGATGATCTCGGCGTCGGGAGCCGTGGCGTCGAGCGCGATGCGCAGGGCGCCGGCCTTAAAGCCCGAAACCTTCTCGGCGTTGATGAACTTGATGTGGTCGCCGAGCGTGGCGCAGTGGGCGCGCACCGGCTCCACCATCGCCGGGTCCGGCGTGTTGTTGACGATGATGATCGCCTCGTAGTTGGGATACTCCAGCCGGGCGAGGGCATCGATGGTCTGGATCAGCATCTCCGGCGGCTCGCGATAAGCGGGCACGTGGATGGAGACCTTGGGGAAGCGCGTGGGCGCCGCGTGCTTCTGCTCCTCGACGAGGCGCTTGGGGCCGCTGCCGAAGGCCACCGCCGCCAGCTCTTCGATGCGATAGAGCAGCACGAACACCAGCGGCACCAGCATCACCACGCTCAGGGCGAGGGTGAGGTAGTCACCGCCGCTCACATAGTGGTTGAGCCAGTAGTCAACCACCAGCGCGAGCCACGCGGCAACGCCGTTGGCCGAGGCGGCCAGCACGAGGCCCTGCGTCACGGTGAGGTCACGCATGCGCAGCAAGGGCAGGGTGAAGAGCACGCCCAGCAGCAGCGCCAGGATGGCGGTCTGGTTGTAGGTCTTCTCGAAGATCGGGCCGGTGAGGGGGAACTTCAGGGTGCGGTCCGCGTCGAACACGCCCCAGTACTGGCCCACCGAGCCCTCGTTCTGCTTCTTGGGCAGGTCGAAGGCCTCGATGATGTTGTACTCGATGCCGAGCGCATCGGCGCGGGCGACGAAATTGCGGATGATCTTGGCCTGCTCCATGGGATCAGGCACGGAGGCGCCGCGGTTGTAGCCGTGCGAGGGCCAGCCAAACTCGCCGATCACGATGCGCTTGCCGGGATAGGCGGCGCGCAGGCGGTTGTAGGCGTTGATGCTGTAGTCGACCACCTGGTCCGCCGGCACGTCCTCCCAGTAGGGCAGGATGTGGGCGAGGATGAAGTCCACGGAGGCGACAAGCTCGGACCCACCCGGCTCCAGCCAGGTGTTCCAGATTTCGCCGGTGCTCACGGGCACGTTGACCTGGCGCTTCACCTTGCGGATGACAGCGGCCAACTCCGACGGGGTCATGTCGCCGCGCAGAAGCGTCTCGTTGCCGACGATGACGGCGTTCACGTTGCGGTTCTGGCGGGCGACCTTGACCACGCCGTCAATCTCAAGGTCGTTGAGGTCCTTAACGGTGACCTTCTTGCCGGTCTTCTTGTCGACCACCTCGATCGGCTTGCCCGTATCCTTGTTGACCTCGCGGTTCAGGTAGGCGCCGGCGGTCACGCGCAGGCCCTGCTCGGCCGCGATGGGGGCGATCAGTTCCTTGCCGTGGGTGGAAGAATACGTGCGCACGCCGCGGCTGTAGGGCGCGACGACCGCCATGTCCGAGCGCACCTGCGCCTCGGTGGTGGGAGCGTCACCCTCCGGGCTCATGTCCCGGGAGAAGGGCGCGAAGGACAGGCTCTGGAAGCGGTCCGTGATGTTCGGAGCGCTCGCCTCTGGACGCATGGAAAGCCACATCGCGGCGTGGAACGAGGTCACAACCGCAATGACCGCTGCCGCAGCAGCAAGACCGGGACGCATGGCGATGCCCACCCATCAGGGGAAGTCGGAACCTGAACGCTGGCTTAAGGCGCAGGTTCCAGAGGACGTTTCCGGGGAATTACGCGAACGGACCGGGGCACGCTTTCGACCTGCCCCACGGTCGGCACCGCAGCGTTAACGGTAAATTTACGCTGCAGTGCGTCGAGACACTAACACTCTCACGCAGAGAGATAAATCCCGATCATGGCGCCTCTTCGACGCCGCTGCGTCAGCCGGGTGTCTGCGCAATGATCTTATTATTGCGCTGCCCCAGGGGCGGCAGGGGTTGCGCCCTGGGCGGCACCCGCGGCGGGGGCCGGGGCGGCGGCGACGTAATCCGGGTTCACCCAGCACTGCTGGGCCCGCGCATCCACCCGCTCGCGCGCCTTGGTGTCGATCTTGCCCTGCCGCACGAGGCAGCGCACCGCCACCTTCAGGTGCTCGGTGGGGCAGCCGAAGCGCTCGTAGAATTCGAGATGGCGCCGCGCGGTGTCCACATCGTCGTTCCAGATCAGTGCGGCGATCCGCCGCCCGGTGAAGACGCATTCGGGCAGACCGGCCGCGCCGGGCAGCTTCGCCGCCTCATTGAACTCCTCGACCGAGCGGCGCTGCTCGGCTGCAGCCCTCTGCTCGGCCGTCAGTTCCGCCGGCGGCTTCTGGTCGGCCGACTGGGACTGGGACTGGGCCGAGGCCGGCGAGAGGCACGCGAAAACGATTGCGGCCGCGAGCAGCGGGAGGCGGTAGGGGTGCATGAGGATCATGATCTCGAGAAAATGGTCGGCGGGCGCCGCGCCCGACACCCTAGGAGAAGGGAGAGAATTTGTCAGCATGACGGCGCGTCCTTCAGCACATGCCGCATGGAAAGCGTGGCTTTCGCCTGCCGTCCGCCAAGGTTGAGGCGGAGGCTTCACACCGCCCGTCCAAGGCTCTATGTGGCGCGGGGGATACCTTCACCTCTGGAGACGAGATGCCTTCCTCCGTGCGGCTGCCGCTGGTGCTGGCGCTCCTGGTCTGTGGCCTCATCGCCGGCCTGTGGACCTATGTGGGGCGTCCGGTAGAGATGCCGCCGTCGCCGCTGGCTGCGGGCGAGAAGCTGCCTTGTGTCTCCTACGCTCCGTTCCGCGACGGCCAGTCGCCCTTCCAGAAGGGTCTGGTGATTCCCGAGGCGCAGATCGAGGAGGATTTCGTCCGCCTTGCGCAGATCACGTCCTGCGTGCGCACCTATTCCATCGAGATGGGCCTCGACAAGGCGCCGGCGCTCGCCCGCAAGCACGGGCTCACCATGCTGCTCGGCATCTGGCTGGGGCCGGACGCGGACCGCAACCGCATCGAGCTGGAGACCGGCATCCGTCTCGCGAAAGAAAATCCCGACGTGGTTAAGGCCGTCGTCGTCGGCAACGAGGTGCTGCTGCGTGGTGAGATGTCGGCCACGGAACTCGCCAGCGTTCTCGCCCGCGTGAAGCGGGAAGTGGGCGGCGTGCCCGTCACCTATGCCGACGTGTGGGAGTTCTGGGAGCGCAACAAGGGCCTCACCGAGAACGTGGATTTCGTCACCATCCACATCCTGCCCTATTGGGAGGACCTGCCCGTCTCCGCCGAGGATGCCGGCCCGCATGTGGACGAAATCCGCCAGCGCATGGCCGAGGCGTTTCCCGGCAAGGAGATTCTCATCGGCGAGACCGGCTGGCCCAGCGCCGGCCGCATGCGCGAGGACGCGCTGCCCTCTCCCGCCAATCAGGCGCGGGTGATGCACGACGTGGTGGCGCTGGCCAAGCGCCAGGGCTACCGCGTCAACGTCATCGAGGCGTTCGACCAGCCCTGGAAGCGGCGCAGCGAAGGCACGGTGGGCGGCCATTGGGGCGTGATCGATGCCGGCACGCGCCTGCCCAAGTTCGCCTGGGGCCAGCCTGTGGAGGATTTTCCCGGCTGGAGGATGCACATCGCCGTCGGCATCCTCTCCGTCGCGGCCGTGTTCGGTTCGGCCTTCGCCGCCGCCCGCCGCCGGGAGGAGCCGGTGCGGCCGATGGAATGGTACGCGGTCGCGGCCATCGCTTTGTTCGGCGGGGCGACGCTGGGCGCCGCGCTCTCGGCGCTGCCGCTGGAAAGCCTGGGCTTCGTCGGCTGGCTGCGCAACGGCCTCATCCTCGCCGCCGCCGCGCTGGCCATGGTGACCGTGCCAGCCATCATCGTGCGCGGGCAGGGGCTCGCCGCCTTCTCGGTGGCGCTTGATTCCCGTCGCTGGTCTGCGACGTCCGGTGCAGCTATTGCGGCGGGAGCGGTTCTGGCACTCGCGACGGTCGCGGTCGGCTCGGTGGCGTTCGAGCTGGTGTTCGATCCACGCTACAAGGATTTCCCGGTGTTCCCGCTCACGGCGCTCGTGGCGGCGGTTGCGGCGCCTCTGCTCGTGCGGCGGGCGGATCGCGACGGCGCCGGCCTTGCCGAGCTGATCGCCATGTGGGTGCTGCTGGTGGCCGGCATCTACGTGCCGCTCAACGAGACTCTCGCCAATTGGCAGGCGGCCTGGTTCGGCGCGCTCTGCCTCGTCATGGCCTTCACGCTGTGGCGGGTCCAGGCCGTGCAAAGGAGAGGATGAGCATCATCGCCGCCAGCGCGCCGGCGACCTCGTTATGGAAGACGAGGGCGAAGCTCGCGAACACCATGCCCACCGAGAAGGTGGCGAGGCCCGGCGCCAGAAGCTGGATGAGCGCCACCACCAGCGCCACGCCTCCGAACACGTTCCACAGCGACAGCGCCAGCACGGCGGCGCGTCCGTAGCAGCCGGCGCTTTCCAGCCCCGCCTCGCAGGCGAGGGAGACCAGCGTCGGCTCCACCACCATGTAGCGCATGTAGAGCGCCCATCCGACGGCGCCCATGCCCAGCGGAATCATCCAGTTGAGCGTGCGCGGCCCCGGGCGGAAGAGCGGGCGCTCGGAATAGGGCAGGGTGTTCATCTGGCAGCTCTCCGTCCGGCCGGCGGGTGCGTGTTCATAGTGACATGGAGACCGCGCGGTCCAGCGAAAAGGGAGGAGGCACCGGGGAAGGCTTCACAAACGCCGCCGGGATCACTAGACGCAGCGGGAGGCACCTGCCCCTCCGTCGCGATGCGGGGCGGCCGGGGCCCATCTCCCCATTCCATGCCCGCATCCGCACCGGAGGCGGGCGCCCGACCCCGTCCACCCTCCGGGAGGAGCCCATGCGCGACGATGCTGAGCCGGCCGCCGCACTGGCTGACGCAGACGTCCCGGCGCTGACGGTGCGCGACGAGGACGGCGCTCTCTCGACCGCCTTCCGAAGTCGGGTCGAGGAGGCCATCTCCGCCCGCGACGTGGACGCGCTGAAGGCGGTTGCCGGCGACCTCCACGAAGCCGACATGGGCGACCTGATCGAGGAGCTGGATGCCGACGAGCGGCGCCGGCTCATCGAGATGCTGGGTCCCGCCTTCGACTTCACCGCCTTGACCGAGTTGGACGAGACCGTCCGCCTCTCCATCCTGCGCAGCCTCTCGCCGCTCACCGTCGCCCGCGGCATGCGCGACCTCGATTCGGACGATGCGGTCTACATCCTCGAGGATCTCGACGAGGACGAGATGGCCGCGGTGCTGGAGCACCTGCCGGCGCCAGAGCGGGTGGCCCTGCAGCGCTCACTCGACTACCCCGAGGAGAGCGCCGGCCGGCGCATGCAGACGGAGTTCATCGCCGTCCCCCCGTTCTGGACCGTCGGCCGCACCATCGACTACATGCGCGAGACCGCCGATCTGCCGGACACCTTCTATGAAGTGTTCGTGGTGGACCCCGCCTATCGCCTCGTCGGCTCGGTGCCGCTTGATCGGCTGCTGCGCACCCGCCGCCCCGTGCTGATGAGCGCGGTGAAGGCCGAGCAGGCCAAGGTGGTGAAGGCCGCGCAGGACCAGGAGGACGTGGCGCGCATGTTCGAGCGCTACAACCTCGTCTCCGCCCCGGTGGTGGACGATGCCGGCCGGCTCGTGGGCGTCATGACCATCGACGACGTGGTGGACGTGATCCAGGAAGAGGCGGACGAAGACCTGCGCGCCCTTGGCGGCGTGCGCAGCGACGAGGAACTGTCGGACACCGTGGCCTTCACTGCCCGCAGCCGCCTGCCGTGGCTGGTGGTGAATCTGGGCACCGCCTTCGTGTCCGCTTCCATCATCAGCCTGTTCGAGGGCACCATCGAGAAGATGGTGGCGCTTGCCATCCTCATGCCCATTGTCGCCTCCATGGGCGGCAATGCCGGCACCCAGACCATGACGGTGGCGGTGCGCGCGCTCGCCACCAAGGAATTGTCCAGCCACAACGCGCGGCGCATCGTCTCGCGCGAGGTGCTCGTGGGGCTCGTCAACGGCACGACGCTCGCCTGCCTGCTCGGCCTCATTGCCGGGCTGTGGTTCGCCAACGTGCATCTCGGCATGGTGATTTCGTCGGCGCTGATCCTGAACATGATCGCCGCCGGCCTGTTCGGAATCCTCATTCCCCTCGCCATCTCCAAGCTCAAGCTCGATCCGGCGGTGGCCTCCGGGGTGTTTGTCACCATGGTGACGGACACGGTGGGTTTCTTCGCCTTCCTCGGCCTCGCCACATGGTGGTTCGCCACTTGACCGGCCCGGCTTGCATTCCCCTGCGATCTCCTCAACAAGAACGCGCCCGGCAGGTGCCGGACGTGGTGAAGGGTCAGCGGATGCGGAATACGGTTTGGAATCTGGCGGCGATGGCTGTGGCCACAGGACTCCTCTCGACGGCTCCCGCTTTTGCCGACAAGGCCGCCGCCGACCGCTGCGCGGCCAAGCTCTCCAACGATGCCCGCGCCATCTATGTGGCCAGCGCGCCGCTGCTGGTGAAGGGCGCCGACGGTCGCGCCGTGGTGACGGACCAGACCCGCTCCCTGGTGCTCTCCGGCAAGGTGAGCCACCTCACCGCCGCCGAATCGGCGCAGGCGGCGGCGGAGTGCCTCATTCTGCGCTGAAGGCCTTCGGGGGCGGGCGCGGCGCCGTGCTCGGTTGCCTCGCGTGCGCGGCTTCACTATAGACGAAACGGGCCGCCCGGCAGGGGCGCCCGGCATTCTGACGGGTTCGAACCATGGTCGCTCGCATCTACAAGCCGTCGCGCAACGCCATGCAGTCCGGCGTGGCGAAGACCAAGCACTGGGTGCTCGATTACGAGCCGGAGCATGCGCGCCGCGTGGAGCCCCTGATGGGCTACACCTCCTCCGCCGACATGCGCAGCCAGATCCGCCTTTCCTTCGAGACGAAGGAAGAAGCGGTGGCCTATTGCGAGAAGCGGGGCATCCCCTATCGCGTGTCCGAGCCGCACGAGGCGGGGCGCCGGCGGATCGCCTATTCAGACAATTTTGCCTTCACCCGCACCGGCCAGTGGACCCACTGAGCCGGCCGCGCCCCGACCCCGACCGGGAAAGGCGCTTCCGCTGTGCGGCCGCCCGCCGTAAAAGGCGGAACAAGGCCCCGTAGCTCAGCTGGATAGAGCGAGTGCCTTCTAAGCACTAGGTCGCAGGTTCGAGCCCTGCCGGGGTCGCCACGTCCAGATGTCTTCCATTCTTTCGGTACGCGGAGGCAGCGGCTCTGGCGGTGGACGCCGGGCGGGATGGCGACGGCGCCGACAGGCCCGCGGCTTCGCCCGTTAGCAGGTCGCAGCCAGAGCGTGAGACGGCCTCGAATACCTCTGGCGGATGTCGGCCGCCCGGCTGCGATCGCTGGGCGGCTCATAGGATATTATTTGGCGCTGGCGCCAGCGTTGTACTGGTAGTTGCCCTCAAACTGATCGAGAACGACGGTATTGGGCGGGTCGGAGTCGGCGGTGGCCGTCAGAACCATCTCGTTGTCCAGCTTGCGTGACCTGAACTGCCATCCGGTCGGCAAGGTCAGTCGAGCGCCCAAGGTGGGCAGGTTTTCGATGGTGTTCTTGGGGTCGACCTTCAGGGACAGACTGAACATGGTGTAGACGGCGCCCTCTGGCGTGATCAGCTCGTACACCGTTTCGCCGGCATTGAAGATCATGGAACTGGTCCGTTTCGAGACCATTGGTCTGTAGGTCGGTATCGATCCGGAAACGAACTTTTCCAAACTCGGGACTTCGAAGATGCCGTCCAGGTTCAAGGGAATTCCGGCGATCACTCTCTGTTTGCAGGCATCCCAGGACATCCCGGTTACGGTGTTCGCCACCAGACGCCGCGGGCCATTGAAGAAGACCCCGTCGCCCCCGAATTCCTTCTTCAAGGTCTCCGCATCCAGAGCGCGGAAGCGCGCGTCCATCACGTCGTTGGGCTCGGGAAGTGTGTTGCTCAGCGAGTTGAAGTAGTTGCCGATCCCGGCGCCGTCGGGCTGACGGAACATGAACAGGATTTCGTAAAAGGCCTTGCCGCGCCAGTTCTCAGCCTTGATCGGGCAGGGGGCGGTCAGGTTGACCATCGGTGCGGATTGCGCTTGTGCCGTGGGGGACCAGCCGACCGCAGCGACCAGCGCTGCGGCCGCGAAGACGCCAGGCATCACGCCGTGAACAAGCTTCATGATCGGTCCTTCCAATGGGTCATTGGCGGGAGCCCGAGACTTCGGGACGCATGCCGAACCTGAACACTTCTGGCAAATTTACAGGCCGTCTGGTCCCGGTGGTCGGGCTCCTGAATTACAACCAACGCGACATCGATCCCATGCTGTAGATCAAGGCGCTCAGCGATCAGTTCGCTCCCAGGGCCCAGAGGCCGCTTCTCAGGTTGAACATCTTCGGCGGTGAGCCGCAGCCTGGCAGCTCGTGGCTTGAGCCCTGAAGCGACCGCTTTGATGCGGCTCGGAGCAACAGCCTCTTGGCCGACCTCACAGGGCGGGGCGATAGGTGGGTATTTTCGGAAAGCCGTGAACGAGGGCGGCTCCAGCGGCAGCCGGTTCACTGCCCATGCTACCGCTGCCTTGCGCGCCGTGCATCCATGCCCTGCACGTTGTGCAATGCAACAATTATTAGTCCGGGGTTACGCTCATTCTGCCGCAGTGCAGCAAGGGCTCAGGAGATGCAGACCGTCGTCGCAATCATGCTCATCGGCTCCGTGGTTATGGTTGCTATCGCCGCGCTGGACCAGCCCCACGGCTGACCGCGCAGCGGGACCGGCAGGGGCCTACGTGCTTACATGCGGCCGGCGATGGTGCCGTCCGCCGCATGGAGCGCGCGCTCGGGCACCTTCTCGGCGGCAGCGCGCAGGCGGGGGAGGATGTCTTCGGCGCGGTCGGCCGTGAGCATATCCACCGGCGTATCCGAGCGGATGAAGCCGGCGCCGCGCATGTGGTCCACCAGCGTCACGAACGGATCCCAGAAGCCCGCCGTGTTGAGGATGAGGATCGGCTTTCTGTGCCGGCCGAGCTGGGCCCAGGTGAGCTGCTCCACCAGTTCCTCCAGAGTGCCGACGCCGCCGGGCAGGGCCACGAAGGCGTCCGCCCGCTCGAACATCAGCCGCTTGCGCTCGTGCATGTCCTCCACGACGATCATCTCCGCCTCGTGGGCGAAGGCACGCTCGCGGGTCATGAGGAAGCGGGGGATGATGCCGGTGACGGCGCCGCCGGCCAGCGCCACCGCGCTCGCCACCTCGCCCATCAGCCCGATACCGCCGCCACCATAGACGAGGCGCACGCCCTCGGCGGCAAGGATGCGCCCGAAACGCCGGGCCTCTTCGGCAAACACCGGATCGCCGCCGGTGGCGGAGCCGCAATACACACAGACGCTGTCGATTCTGGCCATGCGCGCACTTTACCAAACTTGGCGGCCGGTAGGGCAGGCCGCCCGAGGACGAATGGAGCGCGAATAGTGCGCACCCGCGACGGCGGCGTGACGCGGGCGGAGGCAAAGCGCTTGTTCGATATCCTTCCATCGTCTATCGTCGATTTACGATGAATGCTCCGACCTTCCCAGCCCCGGACCTCGCCGCTGCCGATGAGATTGGCATGGCACGGGTCGATCTCGCGGCACGCCTGCGCGCGCTCGCCCATCCGGCGCGGCTTGCCATGCTGGAACGGCTCGCGGGGCAGGAGCGGTGCGTGTGCGGGGAGATCGTGAAGGCGCTGCCCCTTGCGCAGTCCACCGTCTCGCAACATCTGAAGGTTCTCCTCGATGCCGGGCTGATCCGCAGCCGCACCGAGGGGCAGCGGTCCAGCTACTGCCTCGATCGGGCGGCGCTCGATACGCTGGCTGAAGAGATCGATGCGCTGTTCAAGGCGCTCCGCCGTCCGTCGGGCTGCTGCACCCCCGGCGCTTCGGACCAAAGTTAGGCCATCATGTCAAAGACCCAGAAGCCCGCAGCCCGGCGGGCCGCCGTTTCCTCCGACGCCATGTTCTCCACCCTGCGCAGCCTGTGGCCCTATCTGTGGCCGGCCGACAGGGCGGATTTGCGCGCGCGCGTCGTCGTCACCTTCGTGCTGCTGTTCGCCTCCAAGGGCGCCACCATGGCGGTGCCCTTCCTGTTCAAATGGGCCACCGACGCTCTCACCGCCGAAGTCGCCGCCGGCAAGGCTGCGACACCGGATGTCGGCTTCTGGGCCCTCGTCATCGGAGCGCCGGTGGCGCTGACGCTGGCTTATGGTCTTGGCCGCATCCTTATGGCGGGCGTCACCCAGCTGCGCGACGGCCTGTTCGCCAAGGTGGCGCTGAACGCCGTGCGCCGCCTCGCCATGCAGACCTTCGAGCACATGCACGCGCTCTCCCTGCGCTTCCATCTGGAGCGCAAGACGGGCGGGCTGACGCGGGTACTGGAGCGGGCGCGCTCGGGCATCGAAACCATCGTGCGCATGCTGGCGCTGCAGCTGGCGCCGACCATCGTCGAGCTGGTGATGGTGCTGGGCGTGCTGCTGTTCGCTTTCGACTGGCGCTATGTGGCGGTCGTCTCGGCGACGGTGGTGCTCTATTCCCTCTTCACCTATGTCGCCAGCGAGTGGCGCCTCGCCATCCGCAAGGAGATGAACGAGAGCGACACCGACGCCAACACCAAGGCCATCGATAGCCTGCTCAACTACGAGACGGTGAAGTATTTCGGCGCCGAGCGCTGGGAGACGGCCCGCTACGACCGCTCCATGGCCCGCTACGAGAAGGCGACGGTGAACACCTACACCTCGCTGGCGTGGCTCAACGCCGGGCAGGCGCTCATCTTCTCCATCGGCCTCGCGGCGGTGATGGTGATGTGCGTTCTGGACATCCGCGCCGGGCGGCAGACGGTGGGCTCGTTCGTCATGGTCAACGCCATGATGATCCAGTTCTACATCCCGTTGAATTTCCTCGGCTTCATCTATCGCGAGATCAAGCAGGCCATCGTCGACATCGAGGCCATGTTCGCCGTGCTGCAGGTGGCGCCCGAGGTCACCGACCGCCCGGGCGCGCCGGACCTCGTGGTCTCGGGCGGCACGGTGCGGTTCGAGGACGTGCGCTTCTCCTATGACGAGGGCCGGGAAATCCTGAAGGGCATCTCGTTCGAGGTGCCGGCGGGGCGCACCGTGGCCATCGTGGGGCCGTCCGGCGCGGGCAAGTCCACGCTCTCGCGCCTGCTGTTCCGCTTCTACGACGTCTCCGGTGGGCGTATCACCATCGATGGGCAGGATCTCAGGGACATCTCTCAAGAGAGCCTGCGCGCCGCCATCGGCATGGTCCCGCAGGACACCGTGCTGTTCAACGACACCATCGCCTACAACATCCGCTATGGCCGCCCGGCGGCGTCCGATGCCGAGGTGGAGGAGGCGGCACGGCTCGCCCGCATCGACGGCTTCATCCGCGCCACGCCCAAAGGCTTCAAGACCGAGGTGGGTGAGCGCGGACTGAAGCTCTCCGGCGGCGAGAAGCAGCGCGTGGCCATTGCCCGCACGCTCTTGAAGGCGCCGCCCATCCTTGTGCTGGACGAGGCGACCTCGGCACTGGACAGCCATACCGAGAAGGAAATCCAGGACGCGCTCGACCGCGTGTCCGAGGGGCGCACCACGCTGGTCATCGCCCACCGCCTCTCCACGGTGGTGAGCGCGGACGAAATCCTCGTCCTCGCCGATGGCAAGGTCGCCGAGCGGGGATGCCATGCCGAGCTGCTGGCCAAGGGCGGCCTTTATGCCGCCCTCTGGAACCGCCAGCGGGAGGCGGAGGACGCCGCCGCGGCCCTCGCCCGCGCGCAGGCGGAAGAGGGGCTGGAGATCGTCCCCGCCCGGCATCCCGACGAGGAAGGCATGGACGAGGAGCGGGTGAGCGCGGTGGGCTGAGCCGCGCCTCCCTCGCCTTCAGCGCTGCTGATTGAACGCCCAGAGCACGCCGAACGGATCACGCACCTGCGCATAGCGGGCGCCCCAGAACATGTCTTCCGGCGGCATCACCGGCGTCGCGCCGGCCTCCACCGCGCGGGCGAAGGCGGCATCCGTGTCGCCCACATGGAGCGAAAGGTTGAACCCGCCGATCTTCTCCACCGGGCCGGAGCAATATTCCGGATAGGGGTCCGCCAGCATCACCGACGAGCCATTGATGTAGAGGTGGACGTGCATGGTCCGCCCGCTCGCGTCCGGCGGAATAGCGAACACAAGCTCGGCTCCGAGAGCTTGCTTGTAGAACTCGGCCGCCTTCATGGCGCCTTCCACGGTGACATAGGCCGTGACGCCGCCCTTCACCGGAGGCATGGCGGCGGGATCGATGGACGGCATGGTGGTCTCGGCAGTGTCGGACATGCGTTCCTCCTCCGGCGCAGGCGCGCGCCTGTTGTCATGACGGGCGGGTTGCGCCCGCCCCGACAGCCTGCCCGCATTTTTTCTCAAGGACAGGACTGGATGAGATCAATCTGCGCGCGGATGTGCTCCGCCTCGGCGGGCGTGTTGGCGAGCGCGATGGCCCGGTCGAAGGCGACACGCGCCTCCTGGTGCCGGCCAAGTTCCAGCAGGAACGCGCCGCGCGCGCCGAAGAAATGGAAATAGCCGGAGAGCTGCGGCGCCAGCGGCTCGATCATGGCGAGCGCCGCCTCGGCGCCCTTCACCTTGCTGACGGCGACGGCGCGGTTGAGCGTCACCACCGGTGAGGGCTGCAGGAATTCGAGCGCCGCATAGAGCGCGTCGATCTGCGCCCAGTCGGTCTCGTCCGGGGTTGCCGCGCGGGCGTGGAGGCCGGCGACGGCCGCCTGGATCTGGTAGGCGCCGGGGCGGCGGTGGCGCATGGCCTTGTCGATGAGCGCCAGCCCCTCCGCGATGCGCTCGCGATCCCATTTCGAGCGGTCCTGCCGGTCGAGCAGAATGGCCCGGCCGTCCGCATCGAAGCGGGCGGCGGCGCGGGCGTGCTGGAGCAGCATGAGGGCGACGAGGCCCATGATCTCCGGCTCGGTGGGAAACAGGCGTAGCAGCAGCCGGCCGAGGCGGATGGCATCGTCGCACAGGCCCGCCCGGCTCGGCTGGCCGCCGGCGGAATAGCCTTCGTTGAAGACGAGATAGACCATGGCGGCCACCGTCCCCAGGCGCTCGGCGCGCTCCACCGGGCCAGGGGCCTCGAACGGCACGTCGGCGCGGGCGATGCGGCCCTTGGCGCGGGTGATGCGCTGCTCCATCGCCGCCTCGCTGACGAGGAAGGCGCGCGCGATCTCCTTCACCGTGAGGCCGGAGACGATGCGCAAGGCGAGCGCGATCTGCTGCGTCGCCGGCAGCTCGGGATGGCAGCAGATGAAGAGCAGGCGCAGCACGTCGTCGCGATAGTGGGAATTGTCCAGCCGCTCGGCCAGCGGCGCCTCGGCGTCGTCGAGGTCGGAGAGCTGGTCGTCCGGGGGCAGGGGATCGTGCTTCGCCCGCTTGCGCACCCCGTCGAGGGCGGCGTTGCGGCCGACGAGGATGAGCCAGGCGGCGGGATCGCGCGGCGGGCCGTTCACCGGCCAGGTGCGCAGCGCGCGCAGGCAGGCCTCCTGAAACGCTTCCTCGGCGGTGTCGAGATCGCGGAAATAGCGCAGCAGCGCCGCCACCGCCTGCGGCCGGGCGGCGGTGAGGGTGCCGTTCATCCAATCCGGATCCGTGAGGGGGGCGGTGTTCATGTGCCGGTCTTCTGGTCCACCTCGGCCGCGCGCCGGTCGGGGAAGAAGGCGCGAACCGGCCGGATTTCATAGGTCGCGCCGGGATTGACCTCCGAAAGGTCTTTGACGATCGAGAGCATGTCTTCGAGATCGGTGGCATCGACGAGATAGAATCCCAGCAACTGCTCCTTGGTCTCGGCAAAGGGGCCGTCGATCACGAGGGGAGCATCCTGCGTCTTGCGCAGGGTGGTCGCCGCGGTGGTCGGCAGGAGGCGGAGCGAGGCCCCCATCTTGCCGGCCTTGGTGAGGCGCTCCTGAACCGCCGCGATCTTCGCCATCACGGCGTCGTCCTGCTCCTGGGTCCAGGAACAAACCACGTCTTCTTCATGGTAACAGAGGATGGCGTACATCATCGGTGGGGCTCCCTAGCGTCACGACGAGGACGCGCGAGTATGACCACGGCCGACAGGCCGGGGCAAAATCTGCGACGGGACAGGCGGAAGCGGTGCCGCAGGCGCGCTTGACGCCGCCGGGCCCCGCTTATAGGCCGGAGACATGACGTCGCGCGCCTTCATCGCCGGTTGTGCCGGCCCGAACCTCTCGGCCACCGAGCGCAGCTTTTTCCGGGATGCCGAGCCCTGGGGCTTCATCCTGTTCGCCCGCAACGTGGCGGACCCGGATCAGGTGCGGGCGCTGGTCGCCGACCTGCGCGAGGCGGTGGGCTGGACGGCGCCGGTGCTCATCGACCAGGAGGGCGGCCGGGTGCAGCGCCTGCGCCCGCCCCACTGGACCGACGATCCCCCTGCCGAGGCTTTCGGCCGCCTCTATCTCGGCGACCCGGTAGCGGCGCTGGAGGCGGTGCGGCTCAATTCGCGGGCGATCGCGGCGGACCTCTACGCCCTCGGCATCGACGTGGACTGCCTGCCCTGTGCGGATCTGCGCCATCCCGATGGCCACGGCATCATCGGCAACCGGGCCTACGGCACCGAGCCGGTCGCGGTTGCGGCGCTGGCGCGGGCGGCGGCGGTGGGCCTGATGGAGGGCGGCGTTCTGCCGGTGCTCAAGCACATTCCCGGCCATGGCCGCGCGCCCGTGGACAGCCACGAGAAGCTGCCCGTCGTCACCGCCAAGCGCGGCGAGCTGGAAGGCATGGACTTCGCCGCCTTCCGCGAGCTGTCCGATCTGCCCCTCGGCATGACCGCCCACGTGGTCTATGCCGACATCGACCCCGACCGCCCCGCCACCACCTCGCCGGTGGTGCTGTCCGAGGTGGTGCGAGGCTCCATCGGCTTCGACGGCCTTCTGATGAGCGACGACCTCTCCATGGGGGCGCTGGCCGGCACCATGGAATCCCGTAGCCGCGATGCGCTGGCCGCGGGTTGCGACATGCTCCTCCACTGCAACGGCAAGATGGAGGAGATGGAGAAGGTCGCCGCCTCCGCCCCCGTCCTCACCGGCGAGGCCTATGCTCGCGCCGCCAAGGCTCTGTCTCTGCGGGTGGTGCCTGATCCGGTGGATGCGAAGGCGCTGCGGGCCGCCGTCGCGGCCCAGCTCAAGACGGTGGGCTGACCCGTGACGGGGCCGACCTCGGGGCCGAACTCCGGCGAGGCCGGCCCGGACGCCTTCGAGATCGGTACGGACCGTGCGCCCCCCGCTTCCGACGAGACCTTCGTGGTGGACGTCGATGGCTTCGAGGGCCCCCTCGATCTGCTCCTTGCGCTGGCGCGGACGCAGAAGGTCGATCTTTCCAGGATTTCGATCCTCGCCCTCGCCGACCAATACCTCACCTTCATCGAGGAGGCCCGGCGCGGCCGGCTTGAATTGGCGGCCGACTATCTGGTGATGGCGGCGTGGCTCGCCTATCTGAAGTCGCGCCTGCTGCTGCCTGCACCGCCGCAGGAAGAAGGCCCGAGCGCTGAGGAGATGGCTGCCGCCTTCGCCCGGCGCCTGCGGCATCTGGAGCGCATTCGCCGCGCCGCCGCGCAGCTGATGGCGCGCCCGCAGATGGGTCGCGATGCCTTCGCCCGCGCCCTTCCGCCGCCCTCCAAGGAACCGCTCTATACCGTCTACACGGCCACCATCTACGACCTCTTGACCGCCTATGCCCGCCAGCGCCAGACCAAGGCGCTGTCCCACGTCACGCTGAAGACGCGCACGGTGTGGTCTCTTGCCGAGGCCCGCGCCCGGCTGGAGCGGCTGCTCGGGGCGGACGTGGTGGGCGAATGGATGCGGCTCGACCAATTCCTGCTAGATTACATGGCGACGCCCGAGCAGCGGGCGACCGCGCTCGCGTCGAGCTTCTCGGCCAGCCTGGAGATGGTGCGCGAGGGCATGCTGGACATTCGCCAGGATGCCCCCTTCGCCCCCCTGTGGCTGCGTCCGCGCGCCGAAGAGCCGGAGCCCCTTTTGCCGTTCGACCCGCCCGACCCGGCGCCTGGAGAGGAGAGATGACCCGTTCCGCCCCGCGCATCGACCTGTTCGACGTGCGTCCGGAGGACGAGCGCGCCTATGCCTTCGCGCGCGATCTGAGGGCCATCGAGGCGCTTCTGTTCACCTCGCCGCTGCCGGTGGACGCCAAGGCCATGAAGCCGCACCTCTCCACCGACGCCGATATCGGCGCGCTGATGGAGGCGCTGACGGCCGATTACGCCCGGCGCGGCGTGAATATCGTGAAGGCCGCCGGCGGCTGGATGCTGCGTACGGCGCCGGACCTCGCCCGCGTCGTCGCCGGCCCGGTGCCGGAGGCGCGCAAGCTCTCGCGTGCGGCCATCGAGGTCCTGGCCATCGTCGCCTACCATCAGCCGGTGACGCGCGCCGAGATCGAGGAGATTCGCGGCGTCTCCACCTCCAAGGGCACGCTCGACGTGCTGCTGGAGACCGGATGGGTGCGCCTGCGCGGCCGCCGCAAGGCGCCGGGCCGTCCGGTGACCTACGGCACGACGCCGGCCTTCCTCGTGCAGTTCGGCCTCGACGCGGTGCAGGACCTGCCCGGCCTCGACGAGCTGAAGGGCGCCGGCCTCATAGACGGCCGCATCCCCGCTGGCTTCGCCATTCCGTTGCCCTCCGACGATCCGGGCCTGCGCGAGGACGAGGAGGCGTTGGAGCCGGACATGCTGGATTTCCACCTCTCCCCCCCGCCGGAGGATGAGGAGCCGGGCGCGGCCGAGCCCGAAGATGAGCGTGACGCGTGAGGAGGCGGTTCTGGCTGACGAGATCGAGACCCTGGGGATGACCCGCAGCCGCACCCCCGCCGCCTTCGCCAAAGGTCTTTCCTTCGAGGCCGTGCAACTCGCCTATGGCGATGTCCCCGCCGTGCGCGGCGTGAGCCTGGCGGTGGAGCCGGGAGAAGTTCTGTGCCTGCTCGGCCAGTCCGGCTGCGGCAAGACCTCCCTGCTGCGTCTGGCCGCGGGCATCGAGCAGCCGGATGGCGGGCGCATCCTCATCGACGGCGCCGTGGTGGCGGGGCAGGGGGCCTTCGTGCCGCCGGAGCGGCGCGGCGTTGGGCTGGTGTTCCAGGACTATGCCCTGTTCCCCCACCTGACCAACCTCGAGAACGTCATGTTCGGCCTCAACGGCCTTAAGCGGGCCGAGGCTATGCGGGAGGCGCGGCTCGCGCTGGCGCGGGTGGACCTCGCCGATCTCGCCGATGTCTATCCCCACGAATTGTCCGGCGGGCAGCAGCAGCGCGTGGCGCTGGCGCGCGCCATGGCACCGCGGCCGGGCATTCTGCTGCTCGACGAGCCCTTCTCGGGCCTCGATCGGCGATTGCGGGACCAGGTGCGCGCGGACACCCTCGCCGTGCTGCGTGATGCGAAGGCGACGGTCATAATCGTCACCCACGATCCGGAAGAAGCCATGCGCCTCGCCGACCGCATCGCCTTGCTGCGCAAGGGCGAGCTGGTGCAGCTCGGCCCGCCGGCGGAGCTTTATCGCCACCCGGCGGACCTCGGCGTGGCGCGATTCTTCTGCGAGCTGAACGAGATCGAGGCGGAGATCATCGATGGCGCTGCAGAGACGCCCTTGGGCCGGTTCGCCGCCCCGGGGCTCCCGGAGGGACCGGCCATCGCTGCTATCCGCCCGCAGGGAATCTCGCTCGTGCCGGCCGGGCGTGGCGTTCCGGGGCGGGTGCTTGAGCGGCGCTTTCTGGGCGAACTCGATCTCGTGGAAGTGATCGTGGACGGGCTGGAGCGCCCGCTGGTGCTGCGCCTCAGGGACGCGGGAAACGTGAAAAAAGGCGACGAGGCGGGGCTTCTGGTCGATCCCGGTGAAGTCCTTGTTTTCGCCGCGGGCGGAGCCTAGTGTCGCCGTCCGAAATGCCTTACGGCTTGCCGTAGGGGCACAAAGAATATCCTTGGAGGATGGTTAGATGGGTTCGATGAGCATCTGGCACTGGATCGTGGTGCTGGCCGTGGTGCTCCTCCTGTTCGGTCGCGGCAAGATCTCCGATCTGATGGGCGACGTGGCGAAGGGCATCAAGTCCTTCAAGAAGGGCATGGCCGACGACGACGAGCCGGTGAAGGCTCCCCCGGCCGCCCCCGAGGCGCCGCGCCCGCTCCCGCACCAGACGTCGAGCGCCCCCGAAGCCGAGAAGAAGCCCGTCTGACGGACCTCTGCCCCTGAACACTTGAAGAGGGCGGCGGCACCACCGCCGGACAGACGGGCTCATGTTCGATATCGGCTGGTCCGAGCTGATGCTGATCGGCATTGTCGCGCTGATCGTCATCGGTCCCAAGGAGCTGCCTACGGTGCTGCGCACCGTGGGTCGCACCGTCACGAAGCTGCGCCGCATGGCCGGCGAGTTCCAGGGGCAGTTCCAGGAGGCCCTGCGCGAGGCGGACCTTGCGGACATGCGCAAGGAAATCAGCGACGTCACCGAGAGCGCCCGGTCCACCCTCGCCACCTCCGACATGTTCGATCCGCTGCGCTCCATCCGCGAGGAGATCCGCTCCACCGTGGAAGGCGCAAATCCGACGCCGCCGGCTCCCGCCACCCCGGCCTCATTGCCCGATCTGCCCCCGCCCGTGGAACTGCCCGATCCCATGGCCGCCATCCGCGCTGAAATCCGCCGCTCCGTTGAAGCCGCCGTGCCGCCCGCGCCGGTCGCCTCGCCTGCCGGTGCCGTTGAGCCGGCTCCTGAGAGCCTTCCCGCCGCCGGCGAGACCAAGCCCGCCGCAGGCGAAGCGAAGAGCGCGTGATGAGCGACCAGGACGAGATCGACGCCTCCAAGGCCCCGCTCATCGAGCACCTGATCGAGCTGCGCTCGCGGCTCATCAAGTCGCTTGTGGCGTTCCTCGTGGCCTTCATCGCCTGCTTCATGCTGGCGAAGCAGATCTACAACATCCTGCTGTGGCCCTATGAATTCGCCTCCGGCTTCAGCAACGGGGTGAAGCTCATCTACACGGCGCCGCAGGAATTTCTGTTCACCCAGATCAAGCTCGGCATGTTCGGCGCCGCCTTCATTTCCTTCCCGGTGGTGGCGACGCAGGTCTACATGTTCGTGGCGCCGGGGCTTTACAAGCATGAGAAGGCGGCCTTCCGGCCCTATCTCATCGCCACGCCCATCTGCTTCCTCATCGGCGCGGCGTTCGTCTATTTCGTCGCCATGCCGTTGGCCATGACCTACTTCCTCGGCATGCAGCAGGTGGGCGGCGACGGGAAGGCCGAGATTTCGCTGCTGCCGCGGGTCTCTGAATACCTTTCGCTCATCACAACGCTGATTCTGGCCTTCGGCATCTGCTTCCAGCTTCCGGTCATCCTCACACTGCTCGGGCAGATCGGGGTGGTGACGCGGGAGATGCTGGTGAAGGCCCGGCGCTACGCCATCGTCGGCGTGTTCGTGCTCGCGGCGGTGCTGACCCCGCCGGACGTCATCAGCCAGCTCTCCCTTGCCCTGCCGACGCTGCTTCTCTACGAGGTGTCCGTCTATCTGGTGGGCGTCGTCGAGAAGCGTCGGCTGGTGGCGGAAGCGGCGCGCAACGCGGCCGACGCCGCGACAGCGGACTGACGGCGGGGCCTTCCCGGATTTTTGGAATTCTTGGGCGCGCGGGTTCTCCCACTCCCAGCGCGTCATGGCCGGGCTTGTCCCGGCCATCCACGTGGGTCGGCCGGGAATGCCTTTCGGGCATCGTGCCATCGGCCCGACGTGGATGCCCGGGACACGCCCGGGCATGACAGCGGTGAGGGGCGCAAAGCGCTGCCCTTAATGGCCTTGCGGCCACGGCGGAGCTTGCCATGCACGACATCAAATGGATCCGCGAGGAACCGGCCGGCCTCATCGACGCGCTGGCGCGCCGTGGCAATCACTCCGACGAGGCCAAGGCGGCGGCGGAAGCCCTCGTAGCCAAGCTCCTCGACCTCGACACCCGCCGTCGCGAGACGCTGACCAAACTTGAAACCCTCCTCGCCCGCCGCAACGCCGCCTCCAAGGAGATCGGGCAGGCGAAGGCGAAGAAGGACGAGGCCACAGCATCGGCGCTCATGGCCGAGGTGGCGAAGCTGAAGGAAGACGTGCCCGCGCTGGAGGCCGAGGCCAAGCGCATCGAGGCGGAGCTGAACGGCGAACTCGCCGCCATCCCCAACGCCCCCCTCGCCGAGGTGCCGCAGGGTGCCGACGAGCACGACAATGTGGAGAAGAGCCGTTTCGGCGCGCCCCGCACCTACGCCTTCACCCCGAAGCAGCACTTCGAGGTGGGCGAAGGCCTCGGTCAGATGGACTTCGAAACCGCCGCCAAGCTCTCCGGCGCGCGCTTCGTGGTGAACAAGGGACCATTGGCGCGGCTGGAGCGGGCGCTGGGGCAGTTCTTCCTCGATGTGCATACGGGCGAGCATGGGTACATGGAGGTCAACCCGCCGATTCTGGTGCGGGACGAGGCCATGTTCGGAACGGCGCAACTGCCGAAGTTTGCCAATGATCAGTTTGAGGCAATAGCTGATCTCGATGGGATGCTTCGACGAGCGGAATCTATTGGATCTTCTGAGGCTATTATTGCAGCACGAGATAGTGGAGACAATCGTCGCTGGCTCATCCCCACCGCCGAAGTCCCGCTGACCAATCTCGTACGCGAGTCCATCCTCTCCGAGGAAGAACTGCCCATGCGCCTCACCGCTTGCACGCCCTGCTTCCGGGCGGAAGCCGGCGCGGCGGGGCGGGATACGCGGGGGATGATCCGCCAGCACCAGTTCACCAAGGTGGAGCTGGTCTCCATCACCACGCCGGAGAAGTCGGCCGAGGAGCACGAGCGCATGCTCGCCTGCGCCGAGGCGGTGCTGAAGAAGCTGGACCTCGCCTATCGCGTCGTCACGCTCTGCACCGGCGACATGGGCTTCGCCTCGCAGAAGACCTACGACATCGAGGTCTGGCTGCCGGGGCAGAACGCCTATCGCGAAATCTCCTCCTGCTCCGTCTGCGGCGATTTCCAGGCGCGGCGCATGAATGCCCGCTACCGCCCGGCGGAGGGCAAGGGGCCGCGCTATGTCCACACGCTCAACGGCTCGGGTGTGGCGGTCGGCCGCGCCCTCGTCGCCGTGCTGGAGACGTACCAGCAGGAGAACGGCTCCGTGGCCGTGCCTGAGGCTCTGTTGCCCTACATGGGCGGGCTGAAGACGATCGAGAAGCTGAAGTAGGGGCAGGGGCCTTTACGGCCGTCTCCGCCCCATAACGTTGTCATGCCCCGGCTTGTCCGGGGCATCCACCCCGCCGCCGGAGCGACCTCGGCATATCGGCTCCCGGCCTAACCGTGGATCCCCCGGACGAGCCGGGGGATGACGGCCCGGGAACGGCGAGAGCCGACAGTGCCGGCCAAAGGAACACGCCATGCGCATTCTGGTCACCAATGACGACGGCATCCACGCGCCGGGCCTCGACAGCTGCGCGGCCATCGCGCGGACCTTCACCGACGACGTGTGGGTGGTGGCGCCGGAGTTCGACCAGTCGGGCGTCGCCCATTCGCTTTCCCTCTCCGACCCGCTGCGGCTGCGGCAGGTGGAGGACAAAAGGTATGCGGTGAAGGGCACGCCCACGGACTGCGTCATCATGGCCGTGCGGCATCTGCTCATCGACAATCCGCCCGACCTCGTGCTTTCCGGCGTCAATCGCGGGCAGAACATCGCCGAGGACGTGAGCTATTCGGGTACCGTGGCCGGCGCCATCGAGGGCACCATCCTCGGCATTCCCTCCATCGCTTTGTCGCAGGCCTTCGGCATGCGCACCCGCGAGACTCCCAACTTCGTCACCGCCGAGACCCACGCGCCGCGCATCATCCAGATGCTGCTGGACGAGGGCATTCCCCCCGGCATCGTGATGAACGTGAACTTCCCGGATCGCCTCCCGGAAGAAATTACCGGCATCGCCGCCACCGCCCAGGGCAAGCGCGACCAGCGCCTGATGCGCATCGACGAGCGCCGCGACGGCCGCAACAATCCCTATTACTGGATCGCCTTCGAGCGCCGCATCTACGAGACCTCCCCCGGCACGGACCTGCGCGCGCTGGACGAGGGCCGCATCTCGGTCACCCCTTTGCGGCTCGACCAGACGGATGAACCTTGGATGACCCGCCTCGCGCTCCTGTTCGACGGGAAGTAGGGAGGTCGCTCCCTCTCCCCTCGCGGGAGAGGGTGGATCGCGGCGGAGCCGCGAGACGGGTGAGGGGTTTCTCTCCGTTTGACCCGTCCCCGGGCAAGCGGCACCACTCCCTCACCCCAGGCCCCTCTCCCGCGAGGGGAGAGGGGAGGCGGGTCCCCTCCCGCCCTTCTCTTTTCAACAGCTGCGCGAACCAACCGGCCCCGCGTTTGCATTCGACGGGGCGGCCGCTATAGTCCCGCCGCTTCGCCGGACCCCGGCGGAATGCGGATTCCCTTCACAGACGAACGAGGATCGAGATGTTCATCACGCCCGCTTTCGCCCAAGGCGCCACGGGAGCCGGCGGCGGGGCCGACATGCTCATTCAGCTCGCCCCGTTCCTGCTGATCTTCGTGGTCATGTACTTCCTGATCCTGCGCCCGCAGCAGAAGCGGGCCAAGGCGCATCAGGAACTGGTGAATTCCCTGCGCCGCGGCGACGTGGTGGTGACCGGCGGCGGCCTCGTCGGCAAGGTCACCAAGGTGATCGACGAGAACGAGGTCGAGCTGCAGATCGCCGACAACGTCCGCATCCGCCAGATTCGCTCGCAGATCGCCACCGTCCGCGCCAAGGGCGAACCGGCCAAGGACGAGGCCTCGGCCGGTTGATCCGGCCGCCTCACGCTTTCTGAAAGACCGCGCGCGACATGCTGCACTTCTCCCGTCTCAAGACCGCGGCGATCCTCATCACCATCGCCATCGGGTTCCTGTTCGCGCTGCCCAACGTGCTCTCCCCGGGCACGCTCGACCACCTGCCGTCGTGGCTGGCGTCGAGCCGGGTCACGCTGGGCCTCGACCTGCAGGGCGGCTCGCACATCCTGCTGGAAGTGGACGGGCCGGCGCTCCGCAAGGAGCGCACGGAGCAGCTGCGCGACGAAGTGCGCCGCGTCCTGCGCGACCAGAAGATCGGCTATTCCAACCTCGCGCTGCGCGATACCAGCGTGACGCTTCGCCTGCGTGACCCCAACGATACGCAGAAGGCCGTCACCGAGCTGAGGAAGCTCGCCGCGCCGGTCACCAACGCCCTGTTCGGCAATTCCTCCGGCGAGATGGACATGACCGTCTCGTCCGGCGCCGACGGCGTCGTCACCCTGCAGCTCACCGATGCCGGCCTCACCGCCAAGATGCGTTCCGCGGTGGACCAGTCCATCGAGATCATCCGCCGCCGTATCGACCAGCTCGGCACGGTGGAGCCGAACATCCAGCGCCAGGGCCTCGACCGCATCCTGGTGCAGGTGCCCGGCCTGCAGGATCCGCAGCGTTTGAAGAACCTGCTCGGCCAGACCGCCAAGCTCTCCTTCCGCATGGTGGACCAGTCCATGTCGCCGCAGCAGGCGCTGGAAGGCCGTGCCCCGCCGGAATCGGAAGTGCTGAAGGGCCAGGACGGCCAGCCCTATCTGGTGGAGAAGCAGGTGCGCGTCTCCGGCGAGGATCTGGTGGATGCCCAGCCGGGCTTCGACCAGAACTCCCGCGAGCCCATCGTCTCCTTCCGCTTCAACAACAACGGCGCCAAGCGCTTTGCCGCCGTCTCGCAGGAATCGGTGGGTCGGCCCTTCGCCATCGTGCTCGACAACCAGGTGATTTCCGCTCCGGTGATCCGCGAGCCCATCCTTGGCGGCGCGGGGCAGATCTCCGGGTCGTTCACCGTTCAGCAGGCCAACGACCTCGCCATCCTCCTGCGCGCCGGCGCCCTGCCGGCCCCGCTGAAGGTGGTGGAAGAGCGCACCGTCGGCCCGAGCCTCGGCGCCGATTCGATCCACGCGGGCAAGACCGCGGCCTATGTGGCCGGCGGCCTCGTCACCGTGTTCATGATCGCCGTGTACGGCCTGTTCGGCCTGTTCGCGCTCATCGCCCTCGCCGTGCACATCATCCTGATGTTCTCGCTCCAGTCGGTGCTCGGCGCCACGCTGACCCTTCCCGGTATCGCGGGCGTCGTCCTCACCATCGGCATGGCGGTGGACTCCAACGTCGTCATCTTCGAGCGCATGCGCGACGAGGCGCGGGAAGGCAGATCCGCCATCTCGGCCATCGACAAGGGCTTCGTGAACGCGCTGGGCACCATTCTCGACGCCAACATCACCTCGCTCGCCACGGCGGTCATCCTGTTCCTCATGGGTGGGTCGGGACCGGTGCGCGGCTTTGCCGTCACCTACATCCTCGGCCTTCTGACCACCATGTTCACCGCCTACACCCTGACGCGGCTCATGATCGCCTACTGGGTGAAGTGGCGGCGGCCGGCGAAGCTGCCCATCTGAAGGTGCGCCGCACATGCCTTTGATCGACTACATCCCGGCGCAGACCAACATCCACTTCATGCGCCTGCGGCACTGGACGTTCCCGTTCTCCGCGGCGCTGTCCATCGTGGCCTGCCTGCTGTTTGCCATCCACGGCTTCAACCTTGGCATCGACTTCAAGGGCGGCACGCTCATCGAGGCGCAGACCAGCCAGCAGCAGGCCGACATCGGCGCGCTGCGCGAGCACCTGACCGACCTTGATGTGGGCGACGTGCAGATCCAGGAGTTCGGCTCGCCGCGGGACGTGCTCATCCGCATCGGCGCCTTCGGCACCACGGACGAGGCCCAGCAGGCCATCCTCGCCAAGGTGAACGGGGTGCTCGGCACCGATTATACCGTCCGCCGCGTGGAGACGGTCGGCCCGAGCGTGTCCGGCGAGCTGGTGCGCCAGTCTATCCTCGCGCTGGTGCTCGGCGCGGTGGCGGTGCTGGCCTATCTGTGGTTCCGCTTCGAGTGGCAGTTCGCCGTCGGCGCCATCGTGACGACGCTGCACGACATCTTCGTCACGCTGATGATCTATTCGGCGTTCGGGGTGGATTTCGACCTCACGTCGATTGCCGCGATCCTGACCATCATGGGCTATTCGCTCAACGATACGGTGGTCGTGTACGACCGTATCCGCGAGATGCTGCGACGCTACAAGAAGCTGCCGTTGCCGGAGCTGCTCGACATCGCGGTGAACGCCACCTTCTCTCGGACGATCATCGTCTCCACCACCACCTTCTTCGCTACCCTCGCGCTCTATTTCTTCGGCGGCGAGGTGCTCCGCGGCTTCTCGCTGGCGATGACGGTGGGCGTGGTGATCGGCACCTATTCCACCATCTTCGTCGCGGCCCCCATCCTCATTCACCTCGGCCTGCGCGCCTCCACGGTCAGCCTGCCGACCAAGGAAGCCGATCCCGAGGTGAAGGAGCTGGACGAGCTGGTGAAGCTGGAGGCCAAGGACGCCGCCGCCGCTGTCCCGCCTGAGGCCGCGCCCGCTACCGGCGTGTCGGCCAGCGGGGGTGCGAACAAGGGTGGCAAGGGCAAGAACGGCAAGCCCAACGGCAAGGCCGGCCCCGCGCGCCCGGCCAAGGCCTGAGGCGCGGGTGGTGGCCGCCGCGCACGGCGCGCCCTTCCTGCCGCGGCAGGTCGCCATAGACGGCTATGGCGACACCTTCTTCCACTTCTCCGGCATGTCCCATGCTGGCTCCGTCCTCGCGCTGCCTTCGGGTATCCGCGGCTGGGCACCGGTGAGCATGGCGGAGATCGACGCGGCTTCGCTCGCGCCGGTGGTGGCGGACGCCGCGACCGTCGAATTGCTCCTCATCGGCACCGGCAAGGATCCCGCGCATCTGAAAGAGCCGTTGAAGCAGGTGCTGCGCGATGCCGGCATCCGCTTCGAGCTGATGCCGACGCCCTCCGCCGCAGCCACCTACAACGTGCTCCTCGTCGAGGGCCGGCGGGTGGGCGCGGCGCTGATCGCGGTCTGAGCCATGCAAGACCGCACGACGGACGGCGCGGCGCTCGACGAGGCCTACGCTTATTGTGCCGCACAGGTGCAGGCACAGGATCGCGACCGCTTCCTCGCCGCCCTGTTCGCCCCGCAGGACAAGCGCCGGCACCTCCTCGCCCTCTATGCCTACAATCTCGATGTCGCCCGCGTGCGCGAAGTGGTGCGCGAGGCGCTGCCCGGCGAGGTGCGCCTTGCCTGGTGGCGGGAGGTGATCGAGGGCGAGGGCAGGGGCGATGTCTCCGGACATCCGGTCGCCGCCGCGCTGCTCGATACGATCGAACGGTTCCGCCTGCCGCGCCAGAGCCTGATCGCCATGGCCGACGCGCGCGTCTTCGACCTCTACGACGATCCCATGCCTACCGTGGGTGATCTCGAGGGCTATGCGGGCGAGACCGCCTCGGCGCTGCTCCAGCTCTCGGCGCTCATCCTGCTGCCGGACGTGGGCCGCTCGGGCGATCTGGCGGGACACGGCGGTGTCGCCATCGCCATGACGGGGCTGATGCGGGCCTTCCCCATCCATGCCGCGCGCGGGCAATGCTACATCCCGCTCGATGTCCTCGCCCGCCATGGTGTGGGACGGGAGGAGGCGGTGTCCGGCACGGTCACGCCTGGGCTGCTGGCGGCGCTCGGCGACATGAGAGAGGCCGCGGTGCGCCACCTATGGGCCGCCCGCGAAGCGGCAGGGCAGACCTATGCCGCCACGTCCATCGCTCCGCCATTCCTGCCGCTGGCGCTGGTCTCGGGTGATCTCAAGGCGTTGGCCAAGGTGCGGGACCCCTTCCGCCAGCCTGCCGGCCTCTCCCCCTTCCGCAGGCAGTTCGCCATGTGGTGGGCCGCCCAGCAGGCGGTGCGCGGCCGCATCTGGTTCTGAACGGCCCGCCGACGCCCTCAATTGCGGAAGTTGATCGCGACCCCGAAGCTCATGCCCTTTCCATCAGGCGGGGCGGGGAAGGGCGAGGCGCGGCGGGCCATGGCCACCGCCTCTTGGTCCAACACCGAATTGCCAGAGGAACTCGCCAGCGAGACGCCGGTGACCGCGCCCGACCCGGATATGGAGATGTTGATCCCCGGCCGCCCCACGTTCGAGCCCTGCGGGCGCTTGAAGCGGTTGAGGTGGGCGAAGGCGCGCGATTTCCAGTCCGCCAGCGCCGCCGAGCGCGCGGCCGCTGCCCCCGGCGAGGGGGCGGCCGTGGTCTGGGCGGTCGGCGCCTCGGAGCGCGGCGCGGCGGCAGTGGTGGGAGCGGACGGCCGGCGGGTGGGCTTCGCCTCCTTCTTCGGCTTCTCCACCTCCTTGGGCCGGGGCTTCGCCTCCTCCACCTTCTTCGGCTCGGGCTTGGGCAGCACCACCTCTGCCTCTGCGGGCGCGGGCGGGGTCTCCGGCATTTTCTCCACGGTCTCGGTCACCTGAGGGACCGGCGGGGGCTCGGCGTCTTCCTGCGGGTCCTCCTTGGCGTCAGGCACCGGTTCGGGCGCCTGCACCATCTGCGGTCCGGGCGCCACCTCCTCCTGAGACTGCTGGCTCACGGCCATGGGCGCCAGTTCGATCATGATGGCGGCGGGCGGCGACTGCTCGCCCGGCGCCTCCTTGTTCCAGTTCAGCGCCACATAGACCGCGGCGGCATGGAGCCCGACGACGAGCAACACGCCCGCTGTGAGCCGCAGGATCATGTTGCGCAGGTGGTAGCGGTCGAAGTCGTGCCAGTGGTGATGATGGTGAACCGCGCTCACCGGGGCGCTCCGGGTGCTCCGGCCGGGGCCGGTGCGGCGGCAGGGAGCGCGGCGGGGGCGGCGGGTGCCGGTTCGCCGCCTTCCAGGCCGACGAGGGCGACCTTGAGATAGCCGGCGGTGCGCAGGAGGTTCATCACCTCCATCACATCGCCATAGGGCACCGTCTTGTCGGCGCGCACGAACACGCGCTGCTGGCGATCGGTGTTGGTGCGTCCGTCCAGCATGGCGCCAAGGCCGGTGCGGGAGACGGGATCATCGCCGAGCGCCAGCGTGAGGTCCTTCTTCACGGAGAGGAACAGCGGCTTGTCCGGGCGCGGCTGCGGCTGGGCGTTGGAGGCGGGCAGGTCCACCTTCACGTCCACCGTGGCGAGGGGCGCCGCCACCATGAATATGATGAGCAGCACCAGCATCACGTCGATGAACGGCGTGACGTTGATCTCGTGGTTCTCGGCGAGGTCGTCCCCGCCATGATCGAGCTTGGCGGCCATCCCGGGTCACTCCGCAGCGCGCAGGCGCGGGGCCTCCACCTCGGCCGCGGCACGGTCGAGGTCGCGGGAGAGGTGCCGCATCACCTCGGCGGACGTGTCGGCGAGGTTGGCCTTGTAGGCCGCAATGGCGCGGGCGAACACGTTGTAGATCACCACCGCCGGAATGGCGGCGACGAGGCCGATGGCGGTGGCGAGCAGCGCTTCGGCGATGCCCGGGGCGACCACTGCGAGGTTTGTGGTCTGCGCCTTCGAGATGCCGATGAAGGCATTCATGATGCCCCACACGGTGCCGAACAGGCCGACGAACGGCGCCGTGGCACCGATGGTGGCGAGAATGCCGGTGCCCGCAGTCATCCGCCGGCCGGCCTTGGCCTCGATGCGCGACAGGGCGACGGCGACGCGCTCCTTGATGCCGTCCACCGGCAGGCCGGCGGAGGCGTGCCACTCGGCGAGCGCGGCCCGCACGGTAGCAGTGGCCGGGGTGTTGGCCTTTGGCATCTCGGCCGCCGCGTCCGACAGGGTGACCGAGCCGCGCAGCGCCTTCAGCGTGCGGGCGACGGCGCGGCGGGCGTACAGCAGCTCCAGGGATTTGGCGAACCACACGCTCCAGGTGAGGATCGAGGCGAAGGCGAGGCCCAGCATCACCGCCTTCACCACCATGTCGGCGGCCATGAACATGCCCCAGGGGGACAAATCATGGGGCAGGCGCGCGTCGGCCATGCTCTCCGGTGCGGGCGCAGCGGGCGCAGGCTCGACCGGGGTGGCAGACGCCGGGGCAGGCGCGGCCTCGGCGGCGGGGGCAGGAGCAGGAGCAGGAGCAGGTACAGCCGCAGAAGGTTGCGGCGCAACGGGCGTCGCGTGCTGGTGAGTCTCGGCGGGAGCGGCCGGCTGCGCCCAAACGGCGACGGGCGCGGAGGTCACGGCCAGAAACAGGCCCAGCGAAAGCACAGCCACGCTCTTTGGCGCCAGCGAGGAAAGACGAAAATCAGCACGCCCGGCAGACGTGCGCGAAATCAGGCGAACAGGCATCGCGCATCACCAATGATCAAAACGGACAGGCTGGCGATCCCTCCGCCGGGAATAGCTGGCTCGCGCCTTTATACCCCCATTCGCCGCCGACGCTAACCCATGCCCGGCCAGATTATCGGCAAAGCCCTGTGATATAGAGCGATTTCAATCTGGCGCTGGGGAAGCTCACCCACCCGTGCGGCGGCCCGCAATAGCAAAACGGCCGGGCTTTCGCCCGGCCGTTCCGTTCATTGGCTGCCCAACGTTTCGAGCGGCGTCAGAGGCTTGCTTTACCTCAGAAGTCCATGCCGCCGCCCGAGCAAACCGGCTTGCCGGTTTGCGACCTTCTCAAAGAAGCCGGGCGGCGTCAGAGGCTTGCTTTACCTCAGAAGTCCATGCCGCCGCCCGAGCAAACTGGCTTGCCGGTTTGCGACCTTCTCAAAGAAGCCGGGCGGCGTCAGAGGCTTGCTTTACCTCAGAAGTCCATGCCGCCGCCCGGCATGGCCGGGGCGGCCGGGCCGGCCTTCTTGGGCAGCTCGGCGATGAGGGCCTCGGTGGTGATGAGCAGGCCGGACACGGAGGCCGCGTCCTGCAGGGCGGTGCGCACCACCTTGGTGGGGTCGATGATGCCCGACTTCACCATGTCCACATATTCGCCGGTCTGGGCGTTGTAGCCGAAGGTGTAGTCGTTGGACTCGAGGATCTTGCCCACCACGACGGAGCCGTCGTCGCCGGCGTTCTGCACGATCTGGCGCGCCGGGGCCTGGATGGCGCGGCGGACGATCTCGATGCCGGTCTTCTGGTCGGCGTTGTCGACCTTCAGGCCGTCGAGCACCTTGATGGAGCGCAGCAGGGCGACGCCGCCGCCGGGGACGATGCCTTCTTCCACCGCAGCGCGGGTGGCGTGCAGGGCGTCGTCAACGCGATCCTTCTTCTCCTTCACCTCGACCTCGGTCGAGCCGCCCACGCGCACCACGGCGACGCCGCCGGCGAGCTTGGCGAGGCGCTCCTGGGCCTTCTCGCGGTCGTAGTCGGAGGTGGTGGTCTCGATCTGCGCGCGGATCTGGGCGATGCGCGCCTCGATGTCGGCCTTCTCGCCAGCGCCGTCGACGATCGTGGTGTTCTCCTTCTCGATCACCACCTTCTTGGCGCGGCCGAGCATGGAGAGGTTCACGCTGTCGAGCTTGATGCCGACTTCCTCGGAGATCACGGTGCCGCCGGTCAGGATCGCGATGTCCTGCAGCATGGCCTTGCGGCGATCGCCGAAGCCGGGGGCCTTCACCGCAGCCACCTTCAGGCCGCCGCGCAGCTTGTTCACCACGAGGGTGGCGAGGGCCTCACCTTCCACGTCCTCGGCGATGATCAGCAGCGGACGGGCCGACTGCACCACCGCCTCGAGCACGGGCAGCAGTTCCTGCAGGCCGGCGAGCTTCTTCTCGTTGATGAGGATGTAGGGCTCCTCGAACTCAACGCGCATCTTCTCCGCATTGGTGATGAAGTAGGGAGAGAGATAGCCGCGGTCGAACTGCATGCCTTCCACGACATCCAGCTCGGTCTCGGCGGTCTTGGCTTCCTCGACGGTGATGACACCCTCGTTGCCGACCTTCTTCATCGCCTCGGCGAGGAACTTGCCGACCTCGGCGTCGCCGTTGGCGGAGATGGTGCCGACCTGGGCGATCTCGTCGTTGGAGGTGACCTTGCGCGAGTTGGCGGCGAGGTCCTTCACGATGGCGTCCACGGCGACGTCGATGCCGCGCTTCAGGTCCATCGGGTTCATGCCGGCGGCAACCGCCTTGGCGCCTTCCTTCACGATGGCCTGGGCAAGCACGGTGGCGGTGGTGGTGCCGTCGCCGGCGAGGTCGTTGGTCTTGGAGGCGACCTCACGCACGAGCTGGGCGCCGAGGTTCTCGAACTTGTCCTCGAGCTCGATCTCCTTGGCCACCGACACACCATCCTTGGTGATACGGGGGGCGCCGAAGCTCTTCTCGATCACCACGTTGCGGCCCTTGGGACCCAGGGTGACCTTCACGGCGTTGGCGAGGATGTCGACGCCGCGCAGAACCTTGTCGCGCGCGTCTACGGAGAATTTCACGTCCTTGGCAGCCATGGGGCGTGCTCCTTCAGATTGGGACGATTAAATGGGATTGGCGAACGCCGCGGGACCGGGCGCCTCGGGCAGCCACGGTCCTGCGACCGAAATTCAGGCCGCCTGAGATCAGGCCGCCTTCTTGGCGCCGGCCGCGTTCTCGATGACGCCGAGGATGTCGCTCTCCTTCATGATGAGGAGATCCTGGCCGTCGATCTTCACTTCGGTGCCGGACCACTTGCCGAACAGCACGATGTCGCCGGCCTTGACGTCGAGCGCCACCAGTTCGCCCTTCTCGTTGCGGGCGCCGGGGCCGACCGCGACGACTTCGCCCTGCTGCGGCTTCTCCTTGGCGGTGTCGGGGATGATGATGCCGCCGGCCGACTTCTGCTCGGCCTCGATGCGCTTGACGACCACGCGGTCGTGCAGGGGACGGAAACCCATAGGGAAACCTCCGGTTCGATGTTGTCCATCGGGGTTGCCTGTTTTGAAGGCGCCGGGAACCCCTCCACCCGGCCCGACCGCGATCTAAGGGCGCCCATTTCGGGCCGCAAGGGGTCGGCTCAAAAAATTTAGCACTCAGGGGAACGGAGTGCTAGCGGCCGTTATTCTGCCAGCTTGCAGCGAAAGCGCCGCCTTGAAGGGTCGCTGCGCTGCCGCGCCCGCCGCCCGGGCAGCGGCTGTCAGCAGTCCTGTGCGAAGGCTGCTAGAGCATTGTTTTTGCAGACGGAAACCAATCTTTAGCCTTGGCGTTGGCAAAGTGTGTAGCCGACAATGAAGTGTCCGGTCCCGTCTTCCCCCTTCCTGATGGCAGCGGGGCCGCGGATTGGAGGTGTGACCCATGGTTTCCAAGGTGTCGCTTGACTTCGTCCTGCAGATGGAAGGCTACGGCCTCGCCACGGCCGAGATCCTATATCGCATGCCCGACCACCCCGGCCTGCTCCAGACCTTTCTCTGGCAGGAGTACGACCTTTGCCCGCGCTTTCCGGAGCTGAACAAGTTCCTGGAATTCTGGCAGCGCGAGATCGAGGGGCGGCTGCATTCGGTGCGGGTCGCCCATTCCGGCCTCATCAAGCCCGCAGAACTGCGGTCCGTGGACGGAATGTTCCTTTTGAACTGATCTGGACCATTCTCCCACGTCCGGGGGTTTCCGTATCGGTCAACGGGCTTTATGATTTTCGACGGGCGGTGAGGACATGCACGTCCCCGCGGGGGTGGGGCGTGCATGTCCGCTCAATTTGCCAGTGCGTATCTGTCGTAGCGTCAGATTTGCGCGGCCGTGCCCTGCCACCGCCGTTTTCGGGTTGTAGCTGAAGCGTCCACGTCATGAGGGCGCCTTGGACCATCGCACCCCACGAACCTCCGAGCTCCTGGCCGCAGTGCTCGCGTCGCAGGAACAGGATCAGGTCGCCATCGGCGATCTCGTCAATGCCTTGCGAAACCGCGCCTTCGGCATCCTCTTCCTCATTTTCGGCATTCCCAACTGCATCCCTATGCCGCCCGGCATCCCGGTGGTGTGCGGCATCATCCTGGGCCTCATCGGCCTGCAGATGATGCTGGGGCGGCAGGAACTATGGCTGCCGGAACGGATCGCCCGCCGCACCTTCTCCCGCGCGATGCTGGAGTCGATCGTCACCCGCTCACGTCCCTGGATCGAGCGGTTCGAGCGCATCTCGCGGCCGCGCCTGGAAGAGTTCGCCGGCCCTACGGCGCGGCGGGTTGTGGGCGCGACGGTGGTGGTACTGGGCTTCATCCTGATCCTGCCCATCCCCTTCCTCGGCAATCTTCCGCCGGGATTTGCCGTGTGCATCTTCGGCCTCGGCCTCGTGGAGCGGGACGGCCTCGTCATCCTCGCTGGCTTCGGCGCGACGATCCTGGGCCTGATGGTGACAGCGCTGATGAGTTGGGCCATCTACCAGGGCGCCATCGCCATCTTCTGAGCCGTTGCCCTCTCCATGTCTGCCTTTCCCCATGCGCGTTGACGCCTTCGACTTCCACCTTCCGGAGGACCGCATCGCCCTGCGCCCCGCCGAGCCGCGCGACACGGCGCGCATGCTCGTCGTCCGCCCGGGCGCAGCGCCAGAGCTGGACGACCGCAGCGTGCGCGACCTGCCGGACTTCCTGCGGCCCGGCGATGCGGTGGTGGTGAACGACACCCGCGTCATCCCCGCCGCGCTGGAAGGCGTTCGCTCCCGCGAGGGCGGCTCGGACGTGGCTGTGGAGGCGACCCTCATCAAGCGCCTCGCGCCCGACCGCTGGCGCGCCTTTGCTAAGCCCGGCAAGCGCCTGCGGGTCGGCGACCGCATCCGCTTCGGCGGCGAGGGCGGCGCCTGCCTGCTCGGTACGCTCGACGCCACCGTGGCGGGCAAGGAAGAGGACGGCTCCATCGTCCTCGCCTTCGATTTCGCCGGAGAGGTGCTGGACGATGCGGTGGCCGCCGTTGGCCACATGCCGATCCCGCCCTATATCGCCGCCCGGCGCCACGAGGATGCGCGGGACAAGGACGACTATCAGACCCTGTTCGCCCGGGTCGCCGGCTCGGTGGCGGCGCCCACCGCGAGCCTTCATTTCACGCCCGACCTCCTCGCCCGCATGGCCGCCGCCGGCGCGACCCTCCACAAGGTGACGTTGCATGTGGGCCCCGGCACTTTCCTGCCGGTGAAGGCGGAGGACACCACCGGCCACACCATGCACGCGGAGTGGGGTGAGGTGACACGTGAGACGGCGGACGCCCTCAATGCGGTGAAGGCGAACGGCGGGCGCATCTTCACCATCGGCTCCACCTCCACCCGGCTGATCGAGAGCGCGGCGGGAGAGGACGGCCTCATCCGCCCCTTCGTGGGGGAGACGGACATCTTCATCACCCCCGGCTACCGTTTCCGCGCGGTGGACGCGATGCTCACCAACTTCCACCTCCCGCGCTCGACGCTGGTGATGCTGGTGGCGGCCTTCATCGGACATGAGGCGCAGAAGCGCGCCTATGCCCATGCGATCGCGGAAAATTACCGCTTCTATTCCTATGGCGATGCGTGCCTGCTTCTGCCACAAGGCGGCGCATGACGTCCAACACGCCTGCCGACACCTTCTCCTTCACCCTCTCCGCCACCGACGGCGCCGCCCGCACCGGCTACGTCTCGACGCCGCGCGGGCGCATCCGCACGCCGGCCTTCATGCCGGTGGGCACGGTCGCGACGGTGAAGGGGCTCTATTTCGACCAGGTGAAGGCGGCGGGCGCGGATATCGTGCTCGGCAACACCTACCACCTCATGCTCCGCCCCGGCGCCGAGCGGGTGGCGAAGCTCGGCGGCCTGCACAAATTCATGCGCTGGGATGGGCCGATCCTTACCGATTCCGGCGGCTTCCAGGTGATGAGCCTGTCGAGCCTGCGGAAAATGAGCGAGCAGGGCGTCACCTTCCGCTCCCATGTGGACGGCGCCTATCACGAGATGAGCCCCGAGCGCTCGGTGGAGATCCAGGGCCTGCTCGGCGCGGACATCCAGATGCAGCTCGACGAGTGCGTGCGCCTGCCCTGCACCGACGAGGAAGCCGAGCGGGCCATGCGGCTCTCGCTGCGCTGGGCGGAGCGCTCGAAACGTGCCTTCGAGCAGCAGCCGAAGGGCCGCGCGATCTTCGGAATCGTGCAAGGCGGCGCGGTGCCGGCGCTGCGGATCGAGTCGGCCCGCGCGCTCGCGGACATGGATTTCCCCGGCTATTCCATCGGCGGCCTTGCGGTGGGCGAGCCGCAGGAGGTCATGCTCGCCATGATCGAGACGGTGGCGCCGCACCTGCCCACCAACAAGCCGCGCTACCTCATGGGCGTCGGCACGCCGGACGACCTTCTGGAGAGCGTCGCGCGCGGCATCGATATGTTCGACTGCGTGATGCCCACGCGCTCGGGTCGCCACGCGCTGGCCTTCACCCGCTTCGGCCGCATCAACCTGAAGAACGCCCGCCACGCGGAAGATCCCCGTCCTCTCGACGAGGAGAGCGACTGCCCGGCGCTGCGCGACTATTCGCGTGCCTATCTCCACCACCTCGTGCGCTGCGAGGAGATGCTGGGGGCCATGCTGATTTCCTGGGCCAATATCCACTATTACCAGCAGCTCATGGCCGGCGCCCGCGCCGCCATCGCCGCCGGGCGGTATGCGGATTATGTGGCGGAGACCAAGGCCGGCTGGGCGCGGGGCGATCTGCCGGTGTGGGAAGGCTGAGGGGAACGACTCCGTCCCGACTTGGCCGGATGTTTCCGCTGCGTCTTTGCGCGACCTGATCGTGCGCCGCAGGCCTTGCGCAGGCGCATCTTCGAGCAGCCTGCCCGACCGCCATGGCCCGCCCCGGCCGACACGCCGCACCAGCGGGCTTTGGACTTCACCTTCGCCCTGTGATAAGCGCAGGGTCCGCTCCGGCCGGGCGCCAGCCGCCCTTGCCCGGAGCCTCCACGCCATCACCGGAGACCTGCCATGGCCTCGCAGGACGCGAACCGCTCCTCCGTCACGGAGGAAATGAACCGCTTCTTCACCGCCTCTCTCGCCGAGACCGATCCCGAGATCGCCGGCGCGGTGCAAGCGGAGCTGGGTCGCCAGCGGGACGAGATCGAGCTGATCGCCTCCGAGAACATCGTCTCGCGCGCCGTGCTCGAAGCCCAGGGCTCTGTGCTCACCAACAAGTATGCCGAGGGCTATCCGGGCAAGCGCTACTACGGCGGCTGCCAGTTCGTGGACGTGGCCGAGAACCTCGCCATCGACCGCGCCAAGAAGCTGTTCGGCTGCAATTTCGCGAACGTGCAGCCCAATTCCGGCAGCCAGGCGAACCAGGGGGTGTTCTTCGCGCTGCTCCAGCCGGGCGACACCTTCCTCGGCCTCAACCTCGCCGCGGGCGGACACCTTACCCACGGCTCGCCGGTGAACATGTCCGGTAAGTGGTTCAAGCCGGTGCCCTACACCGTGCGCGAGGACGACCAGCGCATCGACTACGAGGCGGTCGCCCAGCTCGCCGACCAGCACAAGCCGAAGCTCATCGTGGCCGGCGGCTCCGCCTATCCCCGCATCATCGACTTCGCCAAGATGCGCGCCATCGCCGATTCCGTCGGCGCGCTGCTGATGGTGGACATGGCGCATTTCGCGGGGCTGGTCGCCGGCGGCGCCCATCCGAGCCCGTTCCCGCACGCCCATGTGGTGACGACCACCACCCACAAGACCTTGCGCGGCCCCCGCGGCGGCATGATCCTCACCAATGACGAGGACATCGCCAAGAAGGTCAATTCGGCCATCTTCCCCGGCATCCAGGGCGGCCCGCTCATGCACGTCATCGCCGCCAAGGCGGTGGCGTTCGGCGAGGCGCTGCGCCCGGAGTTCAAGCTTTACGCGAAGAACGTCGTGGAAAACGCGAAGGCGCTTGCCGAAACCCTGAAGGGCCACGGCTTCGCCATCGTCTCCGGCGGCACCGACACCCACCTCATGCTGGTGGACCTGCGCCCCAAGCGCCTCACCGGCAAAGTGTCCGAGGCGGCGCTGGGCCGCGCCCACATCACCTGCAACAAGAACGGCATCCCGTTCGATCCCGAGAAGCCGTTCGTGACCTCCGGCGTGCGCCTCGGCACCCCGGCGGGCACCACCCGCGGCTTCGGGGTGGCGGAGTTCCAGCAGGTGGGCAACCTCATCGCCGAGGTGCTCGACGTGCTCTCGCAGAAGGGCTCGGACGAGGACAGCCTCGTCGAGGCCGCCGTGCGTGAGAAGGTCTCGACCCTGCTCGCCCGCTTCCCCATCTATCCCTGAGGATCGAAGACGGGGAAGGCGTGAAGGATGCGGTGCCCCTATTGCGGCGGCCTTGAGACGCAGGTGCGCGATTCCCGGCCGACGGAAGACAACACCGCCATCCGGCGCCGCCGCATCTGTCCAGATTGCGGCGGCCGCTTCACCACGTTCGAGCGGGTGCAACTGCGCGAGCTGATGGTGCTCAAGCGTTCCGGACGGCGCGTGCCGTTCGAGCGGGAGAAGCTGGAAAAGTCCGTCAGCGTCGCCTTGCGCAAGCGCCCGGTGGAGCATGAGCGCGTGGAGCGCATGATCAACGGCATCGTGCGCCAGCTCGAAAGTGTCGGCGAGGGCGACATCACCTCCGAGACCATTGGCGAGATGGTCATGGAGGGGCTGAAGCAGATCGACGACGTGGCTTACGTGCGCTTCGCCTCGGTCTATCGCAATTTCCGCGAGGCCAAGGACTTCGAGAACGCGCTCGCGGAGCTCTCCAGCGAGGGCGAGCCCCGCCCGGCCGATGGAGAGCCCGCAGCCGACAAGCCGCGTCCCCGCCCGACGCCACGGGGCGGGGAATGAGCGGGCGTCCGGTGCCCGCCGCGCCCGTCCTGTCGCCGCGCGAGGACGAGCTGTTCATGGCGGAGGCGCTGAAGGTCGGCCAGACCGGCCTTGGCCGCACCTGGCCCAATCCCTCGGTCGGCGCCGTGGTGGTGCAGCATGTGGGCGGCGTGCCGCGCGTCGTCTCCAGCGCCGCCACCGCGCCCACCGGCCGCCCCCATGCCGAGCCGCAGGCGCTCGCCGCCGCTGGTGAGCTGGCGCGCGGCTCGACCCTCTATGTTACCCTGGAGCCCTGCTCCCACCACGGCCGCACGCCGCCCTGCGCCGATGCCGTCATCAATGCCGGTGTTGCCCGCGTGGTCGCCGCCATCGAGGACCCCGACCACCGGGTGAAGGGCAGGGGAGTCGCCCGCCTGCGTGCCGCCGGCATCTGGGTCACCGTCGGCGTCGGGGCCGAGCAGGCGCTGTTCGATCACGCCGGCCACATCCGCCGCGTCACCGAGGGCCGGCCCCATGTGATGGTGAAGATGGCGGTCTCCGCCGATGGCAAGGCCGCCCATGCCGGGCCGACGCCGGCCGTCGTCACCGGGGCCGAGGCACGGGCGCGTGCGCATCTCATGCGCGCGCACACCGACGCAATTCTCGTCGGCCTCGGCACGGTTCTGGCCGACGACCCCATGCTGACCTGCCGGCTGGAGGGCTATGAAGGCCGCTCGCCGGTGCGCCTCGTGCTGGATGCCGAGCTGGACATCCCGCTCACCTCCGCTCTGGTGCGCACGGCCTGCGATGTGCCCCTGTGGGTGATCGCCGCCGAGGATGCCCCGGCGCATCGCGCGGCCGCCCTCAATGAGCGCGGCGTCGAAGTGCTGCGCGCGCCTCGCGGTGCGGACGGGCGCATCCATATTCCGGCGATGGTCAAGCTGCTGGGCCTGCTCGGCCTCACCCGCGTGATGGTGGAGGGGGGACCGACCACGGCCGCCCGGTTCCTGGAAGCCGGCGTGGTGGACGAGGTGGCGGTGTTTCGCAGCCCCGTCATCCTGGGCCCGGACGCTTTCCCCGCCCTTGCCGGCCGCCCGCTCATCCGGCTGACCCAGCCGGTGGGATTTGCCGAAGTGGAGCGCACGGAACTCGGCGCCGACCACCTCGTCCGCTTGTGGAGACGCTAAGATGTTCACCGGCATCGTGACCGACATGGGCGACCTCGTGAAGGTGGAGACGAAGGGCGAGGTGAAGACCCTCACCGTCGCCACCGACTTCGAGGCAGCCGGCATCGACATCGGCGCGTCCATTGCCCATGCGGGCGTGTGCCTTACCGTCACCTCGGTGGCTGCGGGCGGGCCCCGTGCCACCCTCTTCACGGTGGATGCCGCCCCGGAGACGCTGGCCATCACCACGGTGGCGGGCTGGGACGAGGGCCGGCGCATCAATCTGGAGCGATCACTCAAGATGGGTGACGAGCTGGGCGGGCACATGGTGTCCGGCCATGTGGACTGCACGGCGAAGGTGGTGTCGCGGGAGGATCTCGGCACCACCACGCGCTTCGTGTTCGAAGTGCCGGAGAGGTTGGCGCGCTTCGTCGCGGCCAAGGGCTCGGTGGCGCTCGACGGCACCTCGCTCACGGTCAACGAGGTGGACGGCAACACCTTCTCCTGCCTGCTCATTCCCCACACGCTAGCCGTTACCACCTGGGGCGGCGTGAAAACGGGCGACACGGTGAATTTCGAGGCCGACCTGATGGCCCGCTATGCCGCCCGGCTTGCGGAGTTCCCCCGGGCCGGGTAGGGCTCACGCCCAATTCCGGCGCCGTGCGCCGTTTAAGTTTCGGAGAATGCCCATGGTCACGACGCGCAGGGAAACCGCCGTCGAAGCCGACCCCGCGCTCGAAGGCGCGCGCGTCGTCATCGTCGAAGGCCGCTACTACGAGGCGCTGGCCGATGAACTCCTCGCCGGCGCCCGCGCCGTGCTGGAGGCCGCTGGTGTCGCGGTGGAGGTCATCACCGTTCCCGGCGCGCTGGAGATTCCCGTCGCTGCCGAGATCGCCATCGCCGCGTCCGAAGAGGGCGGCGAGCCGGTGGATGCGGTGGTCGGCCTCGGCGTGGTCATTCGCGGCGAGACGTACCATTTCGAGATCGTGGCCGGCGAATCCGCGCGCGGCCTGATGGAGCTGGGCCTCGCCCATGCCCTGCCGGTGGGCAACGGCATCCTCACCGTGGACACCGAGGCGCAGGCCTGGGAGCGCGCCCGCGTCTCCGAGGGCAACAAGGGCGGCGGTGCCGCCGAGGCAGCGCTCAGCCTGCTGCGGCTGAAACGCCGGCTGGAAGCGTGATTGTCATGAGCGATCAGTCCAGGGAAGCGCCCCAGAAGCCCATGAAGAAGAGCGCGGCCCGCCTTGGCGCGGTGCAGGCGCTCTACCAGATGGACCTTGCCGCGACGCCCCTCAACGATGTGCTCGCCGAGTTTGAGAGCCACTGGCTCGGGCAGGAAGTGGAAGGCATCGAGTTCCCCGAAGCCGACCGCAGGCTGTTCCGCTCGGTGGTGGAAGGCGTGCTGAACGCCCAGCGGCAGATCGATCCGCTGGTGGACGGCACCCTCACCAAGGGCTGGCCGCTCAAGCGCGTGGAGGCGGTGCTGCGTGCTGTCCTGCGTGCCGGGGCCTTCGAGCTGATGGCGAAGGACCCGCCCGCCCGCGTGGTCATCACCGAATATGTGAACGTCGCTGGCGCCTTCCTCGATCGCGACGAGACCGGCATGGTCAATGCTGTGCTCGATGCGCTGGCGCACGAGCTGCGGCCCGACGAATTCCGGGGCGCCTGAGGTGGAGGGCGGCGGCTCGGGCGAAGATCGCTTCATCGCCCGCTACTTCCGCCCCATCGCCGGGTCGCAGGGTGCGCTCGGCCTTCTGGACGATGCCGCGCTCCTCTCCCCGCCGCCGGGTTGCGATCTCGTTCTGACAAAGGACGCGGTGGTCGCCGGGGTGCATTTCTTCCCTGACGATCCGCCCGCCGCCATTGCCCGCAAGGCGATGCGCGTGAACCTTTCCGACCTCGCCGCCAAGGGCGCCGCGCCGGTCGGCGCCCTGATGGCCATCGCTCTGCCCAAGGGCACGCCGGACGCGTGGATGGAAGCCTTCGCCGCCGGCCTCGGGGCCGACGCGGACGCCTTTTCCTGTCCCATCCTCGGCGGCGACACGGTGTCCACGCCGGGCCCCGTCACCATCACCATCACGGCGCTGGGGGCGGTGCCCAAGGGCGAGTTCGTGCCGCGCACCGGGGCGCAGGCGGGCATGGCCATCTTCGTCTCCGGCACCATCGGTGATGCCGCCCTCGGCCTGAGGCTGCGGCAGGACGGCGACGCGCCGGCCTTCCCCGATTTGTCCGGCGAGCAGCGCGCGCATCTGCTGGATCGCTATCTGAACCCGCAGCCGCGCCTCGCGCTCGCCCAGGTGCTGCGGCGGCATGCGGCTGCCGCCATGGATGTGTCGGACGGTCTCGCGGGCGACCTCGCCAAGATGCTCGCGGCCTCCGGCTGCGGCGGCAAGGTGGAAGCGCGGCGCGTGCCCCTCTCGGCCGCGGCTGCCGCGGCGGTGAAGGCCGATCCGGGCCTGCTTGCCGTCGCACTTTCGGGCGGGGACGATTACGAAATCCTCGCCTGCGTGCCCCATTCGGCTGTGCCCCAATTCACGTTTGAGGCAGCTCAGGCGGGTGTGCCCGTGGCCCTGATCGGCGAGACGCGGCCAGGCTCCGGCCTCGACGTGACGGATGCCGGCGGCCATCCGCTCGACCTGGGCAGTGGCAGCTTCAGCCACTTCTGAAGACTGCCTTCAGCCGAGCGCCACCAGCACCGCCCCCGCCGCGATGAGCGCGACGCCCAGCGCCGCCACCGCCGAGAGCTTCTCCCCGAGGAAGATCACGCCGAACACGGCGACCAGCACGACGCTCAGCTTGTCCACCGGCGCCACGCGGGCCGCATCGCCCATCTTCAGGGCCCGGAAGTAGCAGAGCCACGAGGCCCCGGTGGCAAGGCCCGAGAGCAGCAGGAAAAGCCATGTGCGCCCGGGCACATCGGCCACGGGCTGCCAAGCCCCCCGCGCGAAGGCGATGGCGGCCACTAGCGCGAGGATGACGACCGTGCGGATGAGCGTCGCGAAGTCCGAATCGACCCCCGCCACGCCGACCTTGGCGAAGATGGCCGTGAGCGCGGCAAAGGCGGCCGAGAGGACGGCCCAGAACACCCAGTTGGCGAGAAGCGATCGCGTCATGCCGGCTCCATCCTGCTGCTCCCGGCAGCATACGGGTGCCCACGGCGGAGGATAGCGGGCACGGATGCCGCAGACTCTTCTCTGCGAGGCAATCGGGGCTACCTTATGGGAGAACGAATCCCCGCTCTGCGAACGGCGCCCCGAGCTTCATGTCCACCGATCCCGGCTTCATCCACCTGCATGTCCATTCCTCCTATTCGCTGCTGGAGGGGGCGCTCTCCGTCGGCAAGCTGGCGGATTTGGCGAAGGCGGACTACCAGCCGGCCATCGCCCTCACCGACACCGGCAATCTCTTCGGCGCGCTGGAGTTTTCCGAGAAGATGTCGGGCTCGGGCATCCAGCCCATCCCCGGCGTGTCGCTGGCGCTCGATCTGCCGGAGCCGGCCGGCCCGCGCGGCGGACTGCGGCCGAAGAAGCCGCGCGTGGTGCTGCTGGCCCAGAATGACGCCGGTTGGCGCAACCTCATGCGCCTCGTCTCCCGCTCCTTCCTCGAAACCGCGAGCGAGGACGAGCCGCGCATCCTGCCCGAGTGGCTGGCGGAGGCGAACTCCGGCCTCATCTGCCTCACGGGCGGTCCGTCGGGGCCTTTGGACCGGGCCATCGTCGGCGGGCATCCGGAGATGGCGGCGGACCGGCTAGACCTGCTCGCATCCCTCTTCGGCGACCGGCTTTATGTGGAAGTGCAGCGCCACGACACCGATCCTGAACGGCTGGCCGAGCCGGCGCTGCTCGATCTCGCTTATGCCAAGGGCATTCCGCTGGTGGCGGCCAACGAGCCCTTCTTCGCGGCGAAGTCGGATTATGAGGCCCATGACGGCCTCCTCGCCATCGCCGAGGGCCGGCTGCTCTCGGAGGGCGACCGGCGGCGGCTGACGGCGGAGCATCGCTTCAAGACCCGCGCCGAGATGCTGGAATTGTTCGCCGATCTGCCCGAGGCGACCGCCAACACGGTGGAGATCGCCAAGCGCTGCGCCTACCGCGTGCGCACGGTGAAGCCCATCCTGCCGCGCTTCACCACGGCGGACGAGAAGGCCGAGGGCTCCGACCCGCTGGAGGCGGAGGCGGCCGAGCTGAAGCGGCAGGCGGAGGAGGGGCTCGCGGCCCGTCTCGCCAAGCACGGGCCGGCGCCGGGACTGGATGAGGCCGCCTATCACGAGCGCCTCGCCTATGAGGTCTCGGTCATCACCAAGATGAAGTTCCCCGGCTACTTCCTCATCGTGTCGGACTTCATCAAATGGGCCAAGGCGCACGATATCCCGGTGGGGCCGGGCCGTGGCTCGGGCGCCGGCTCGCTGGTGGCCTATTCGCTCCAGATCACCGACCTCGACCCGCTTCGGTTCGGCCTGCTGTTCGAGCGCTTCCTGAACCCGGACCGCGTGTCCATGCCCGACTTCGACGTGGACTTCTGCCAGGAGCGCCGCGATGAGGTGATCCGCTACGTGCAGGAGCGCTATGGCCGCGCGCAAGTGGCGCAGATCATCACCTTCGGCACGCTGCAGGCGCGCGGCGTGTTGCGCGACGTGGGGCGCGTGCTGGAGATGCCCTATGGGCAGGTGGACAAGCTGTGCAAGCTCGTCCCGCAGAACCCGGCCAATCCCGTCACCCTGAAGCAGGCCATCGAGGACGAGCCGCGCCTCCAGGCGGCGCGCGACCAGGAAGAGGTGGTCAAGCGCGCTTTCGACATCGCGGTGAAGCTGGAGGGGCTGAACCGCCACGCCTCCACCCACGCGGCGGGCATCGTGATCGGCGACCGCCAGCTCCATGAGCTTGTGCCGCTCTATCGCGATCCCAAGTCGGACATGCCGGTCACCCAGTACAACATGAAATGGGTGGAGCAGGCCGGCCTCGTGAAGTTCGACTTCCTCGGCCTGAAGACGCTGACCACCATCGAGAAGGCGGTGAAGCTGGTCCACCAGCGGGGCATCGATCTCGATATTTCCAAGATCCCGCTGGACGACGCCAAGACCTACCACATGCTCGGCAAGGGCGAGACGGTGGGCGTGTTCCAGGTGGAAAGCGCGGGCATGCGTCGCGCGCTCGTGGACATGAAGGCCGACCGCATCGAGGACATCGTGGCCCTCGTGGCGCTCTACCGGCCGGGCCCCATGGCCAACATCCCGGTCTATTGCGACTGCAAGCACGGGCGGGCGACGCCCGACTATCTCCACCCCATGCTGGAGCCGTACCTGAAGGAGACGTTTGGCGTCATCATCTATCAGGAACAGGTGATGCAGATCGCGCAGGCCATGGCCGGCTATTCGCTGGGCGAAGCCGACCTGCTGCGCCGCGCCATGGGCAAGAAGATCCGCGCCGAGATGGAGAAGCAGCGCGAGCGCTTCGTCTCCGGCGCCGCCGGGCGTGGCATCGAGAAGGCGCAGGCGGACACCATCTTCGACCTGCTGGCGAAGTTCGCAGACTACGGCTTCAACAAATCCCACGCGGCGGCCTATGCGCTGGTCGCCTACCAGACCGCATGGCTCAAGGCGAATTACCCCACCGAATTTCTCGCCGCGTCCATGACGCTGGATAAGGGCAATACGGACAAGCTCGCCGAATTCCGGCAGGAGGCGCAGCGCCTCGGCATCGAGGTGGTGCCACCGAATATCAACCTGTCGGCCCGCGAGTTCGGCGTGAAGGACGGCAAGATCATCTACGCCATGGCCGCCATCAAGGGCGTGGGCGAGGCGGCGGTGGACGCGCTCGTGGCGGCGCGGGGGGATCGGCCGTTCCGCTCCTTCGGCGACTTCGCCGCGCGCCTGCCGGTCAAGCTCGTCAACAAGCGCACGCTGGAAAGCCTGATGGCCGCCGGCTGCTTCGATGTGCTGGAGAAGAACCGCGCCCGCGCCTTCGCCGCCATCGAGCCCATCGTGGCCGAGGCGCAGCGGGTGGAGGCCAACGCCCAGTCCGGCCAGAACGACATGTTCGGCTCCGGTCCGGCCGCCGCGGCGGCGCTGCCCATCCCGGAGGCGGCGCCGTGGCTGCCATCCGAGCGGCTGCAGCGGGAGTACGATTCCATCGGCTTCTTCCTCACCGGCCATCCGCTGGATGACTATGCCGAGGCGCTGAAGAAGATGCGGGTGCAATCCTTTGCCGACTTCTCCCGCGCGGTGCGCTCAGGTGCGGCTGCCGGTCGGCTCGCGGCGACGGTCGTCTCCAAGCAGGAGCGCCGCACCAAGTCCGGCACCCGCATGGGCATCGTCGGCCTGTCCGACCCCTCCGGCCATTACGAAGCGGTGATCTTCTCCGAAGGCCTTGCCCACTACCGCGACCTGCTGGAGCCCGGCACGCCGCTGCTCATGATGGTCGCCGCCGAGCTGAACGGCGAGGATGTGCGGGTGCGCATCAATTCCTGCGAGAAGCTCGATCCCGTCACCGCCAAGCACCAGAAGGGCCTGCGCATCTTCCTGCGCTCGTCCGAGCCCATCGAGGGCATCGCGCGGCGCCTGTCAGACGGGAAGCCGGGGGAGAGTGGGGCGGGCGAGGTGAGCCTGATCCTCCTCGTGGACGACGCCCATGCCGAGGTGGAGGTAAGCTTGCCCGGCAAATATTCCGTGTCGCCCCAGATTGCCGGGGCGATCAAGGCCATTCCGGGCGTCGTAGCGGTTGAAGCCGCCTGACGGTGCGTCTATCAGACCCTCCGTAAGCGGCGGGTGCGGGCGGCCCCGTCTTACGAGGAGCCTCCCGTGACGACAGACAAGCGCGCCGTCCTGGTGCTGGGCATGCACCGCAGCGGCACATCGGCGCTGACCCGCATCATCAACCTGATGGGCTTTTCCGCCCCCAAGACCCTCATGGCCGCCACCGAGGCCAATGAGGCGGGGTTCTGGGAGAGCGAGGTCTTCATGGACCTCGACGAGCGCATCCTGAAGGCGTGCGGCCACAAATGGTCTTCCCGCAAGCGGCTGCAGGAGGACGCCATGGCGGTGGCGCGCCGGACCGGTCTGCTGGACGAGGTGCGCCGCGCGCTGGCCGACGAATATGGCGATGCACCCGCCATCGTCCTGAAAGACCCGCGCATCTCCCGCCTCATGGCCATCTATGGGCCGGCGCTGAAAGAGGCAGGCTATCGCATCGTGCCGGTTCTAGCCCTGCGCAACCCGGTCGAGGTCGCCGCCTCCCTGACCAAGCGTGACGGCTTCGACCTGGGGAAGGGTCTCGGCATCTGGCTGCGCTACACGCTCGATTCGGAGATCGCGACCCGCGGGATGCCGCGCACCGTTATCTCCTTCGATGGCCTGATGGCCGATTGGCGGGGCACCATGGACCGCGCCGCGCGCCAGCTCGGAGAGGCGTGGCCGCAGCTTTCGCCAGAGAGCCTTGCGGAGATCGACGGCACGCTGAAGCCGGGCCTGCGCCACCATGCGCTGCCGCCACCCTCGCGCACCAACTGGCGGGGGCTGCTCGCCGCACAGACCTTTGACGCCATGCAGCGTCTCATGGCGGACCCGCAGGACAAGGCCGCGTGCCGCACACTGGACCTCGTGCGGGCGGTGTTCCGCCCGTTCTGACGTCCCCTGTCTGCGTCACGGTGCGGTCGTCACGGTTTCGCGGTATGAAGCCGTAGTCGCGTCGAACGTCGGCGCGCATCGGGGGCAGCATGATTTCTGACCGGGATGTGGCACGCCGTGTTGCCATCGCGTGCATCGTCATCGCGCTGGCCTGGCTCTCCTGGAAGATCTACGACGTCATCCTTCAGGTGTTCGCCGCCTGCCTCGTCTCGCTCGCGCTCCACGCGCTGGCCGAGCCCTTCGCCAGGTGGACGCGCTTCCCGGAGCGATTTGCGGTCATCCCCGTCGGGATTCTCGTCTTCGGCGGGCTCGGTCTCGCGCTCTATCTGTTCGGCTCCACCATCCAGACCCAGGTGACGCAGCTGGTGAACGAGCTGCCCACGGCCTGGACCGCCTTCGAACAGCGCTTTCACCTCGAGGGGATGAGCGACGACCTTCTGAAGCGGGCGGAAGCGGCGGCGCCGTCCGGCGAGACCGTTCTCTCCTTCGTGCAGGGGTTCACGTCCAATCTGTTCCAGGTGGTGCTGGGCACTTTCCTCGTGGTGGTCGGCGGCATCTATTTCGCCGTTTCCCCGGAAATGTATCGCCGCATGTTCCTGTCCTTGTGGCGACCCTCCGAGCGGCCGGCGGCGGCACGACAGCTTGCCCTGGTCTCGGAGGACCTGCGGCACTTTCTGAAGGCGCAGCTCATCGCCATGGTGGTGGTGGGCGTGCTGACCTTCATCGGCCTCACGGTGGTGGGCGTGCCCTCCTCGCTGGCGCTCGCCTTGTTCGCAGGCCTTGCCGAATTCGTGCCGATGATCGGGCCGGTGATGGCCGCTGCCCCGGCGGTGCTGATCGCGCTGACCATGGGCGCGGACACCGGCCTGTGGACGCTGCTCGTCTTCGTCGGCGTTCAGCAGGCGGAGAGCAACATCATCACGCCCCTGCTCCAGCAGCGCATGGTGTCGCTGCCGCCGGCGGTGACGCTGTTCGCGGTGGTGGCGTTCGGTAGCATCTTCGGCGCGCTGGGCGTGGTGCTGGCGACGCCGCTGACGGTGGTCGCTTTCGCGGCCTTCAAGGCCCACAGCGAGCAGGTCGCCGAAGAAGACGCCGCGGCCTGAGCCGCGCGGCGCCCTTCAGTTCGGCAGCACCAGCCGCCCCGCGGCGCGATCGTAGCGCCACATGGCGCCGGCGCAAATGCGCGTGCCGCCGAGGTGGCGCTCGACGGCGTTGTTGGCGGCATGGTCGAAGGCCCCCTTGAGCGCCGCGGCGCCGGCGGGGGTCAGGGCCACCTCGGCCGCGGCATAGGCCCGGTACGTGCGTTCCGCCGCCCCATCTTCCCCCGGCGTGAAGCTCAGGCTCGGCGCTTCACTGGAGCGGAAAGGCAGGCCTGTCACGAGCGGCTCGTGGGCGAAGGCGAGCCCGTCGAGGCGCAGGAAAAACGGCAGGTCGGCCAGGAACTGCGCCTGATCCATGGAATGCACGGCAGCATAGAGGTGCGCCACTTTCATCGGTCCGCTCGCCAGATGGCTCAGCATCCGCTCTTCCGTCAGCGACAGGCCGCTGCCTGGCGCTGGCAACTCGCAGACGAGGCGGGTGAGGGCGGGCGCGAGGTGCGGCAACGCCTCGTGCGGGCGTTCGAGGAACGTGGAGAGCGGCCGCGGCGTCGGCGCGGTGAACGCCGCCCACGCCTCGCGGGCGGTCTCCATCTGGAGATGGGTGACGGGCGCGCGCCGGGCCTCAAGGGCGCGGAGGTCCTCCGGCTCCATCACAGCGAGGTAGTGGGAAGCCTGAACGAGGCTGACCCCCATGCGCTCGGGCTCGTGGGCGAGATAGTCGAGGATCTGGATCAGCTGGAGCTGGTCGTAGAGATCGTGCTCGAACCACAATTCCACCTCGCCATAGGCCGAATGCACCTCCATCTGCGCGTCGCGATGGGCGAAATCGGCCCTCACCTCGTCGAACGGAAGACCGAGGGCGGAGGAGAGGAAATCGGCCCGCACGTCGGAGACGTCGTCGAGGAGTGTGGCGGCGGGCACCGGCCCGTCATGCAGCATGTCCCGCCAGGGGATGATGTGGCCCCTGATCCCCGCCTCGCGCAGCCGCTCGGCCGCGCTGTCGCCATTGGTCACGATGAGCTTCGGCATGCTGATGCCCTCGGGTTGGCACGCGCTGCGTGGCTCCCCGGCCCGCAGCGGCGTCGTTCATCCCCCCGGCGGCCGTCTGATGCGACCGTCAGCCCCAGCTTCACCCGCGACCGCGATAGGGCGCAACCCCCGTGTCGGGGAGCCATGCGCCCTCGGGCAGCTTTCCGGTCTGCCAGAACACGTCGATGGGAATGCCGCCGCGCGGATACCAATAGCCGGCGATGCGCAGGAAGCGCGGCTCCAGCAGCGTCACCAGCCGCTTGCCCACCGCAACCGTGCAATCCTCGTGGAACGCGCCATGGTTGCGGAAGCTGCCGAGATAGAGCTTGAGCGACTTGGACTCCACGAGGTGGAGGTTCGGCACGTAGTCGATGACGAGGTGGGCGAAATCCGGCTGGCCCGTCACCGGGCAGAGCGAGGTGAATTCGGGGCAGGTGAAGCGCGCCACGTAATCGGCATCGGGGTGGGGATTGGGCACGCGGTCGAGCACCGCCTCCTCGGGGGACGGGGGCAGGGCGCTCTGGGCGCCGAGCTGCAACGGGCGGTCGGTCATCACGCTTCCTTGGGAATGGATCGGCGGCATAGCTTTCGGGCCGGCAATGTTCAACCGCCGTCGGGCGGTTTTGCGACCGATCACCTCTTTGCGATCAAGCCCCTTCGCATCCGCGAAGGTTCGCGCTAGAAGCACGGCGCCTGGAGGGCGCCTCGCCTTCCATTCCCGGGGGCGGGCGAGGTTGAAGGGTGAGGGGGTCCGTCACGGCCCCGAAGGCAGCCATCTGGCCGCCGCCGCTCGCTGCCGCTGGATATCAAGGCGCGGGACACCAAGGGAAGGGACCTTCATGACCGCCATCGTGGATATCATCGGCCGCGAGATTCTCGACAGCCGCGGCAATCCCACCGTCGAGGTGGACGTGGTGCTGGAAGACGGCTCCCTCGGCCGCGCCGCGGTCCCCTCCGGCGCCTCCACCGGCGCCCATGAGGCGGTCGAGCTGCGCGACGGCGACAAGAGCCGCTATCTCGGCAAGGGCGTGTCCAAGGCCGTGGACGCGGTGAACGGCGAGATCTTCGACGCGGTCGGCGGCTATGAGGCCGAGGACCAGGCCCACATCGACGCGGTGCTGCTCGGTCTCGACGGCACCCCCAACAAGGCCCGCCTCGGCGCCAACGCCATCCTCGGCGTGTCGCTGGCGGTGGCCAAGGCCGCCGCGCAGGCGAGCGGCCTGTCGCTCTACCGCTATGTGGGCGGCGTGAACGCCCGCGTGCTGCCGGTGCCGATGATGAACATCGTCAACGGCGGCGCCCATGCGGACAACCCCATCGACTTCCAGGAATTCATGATCCTGCCCGCCGGCGCCTCCTCCTTCGCGGAAGGCCTGCGCTGGGGCGCGGAGATCTTCCACACGCTGAAGAGCGGCCTGAAGAGCGCCGGCCACAACACCAACGTGGGCGACGAGGGCGGCTTCGCCCCCAACCTCGCCTCCGCCGAGGCGGCGCTGGACTTCGTGATGGGCGCCATCGAGAAGGCCGGCTTCAAGCCGGGCGAGGACGTGTTCATCGGCCTCGACTGCGCCTCCACCGAGTTCTTCAAGGACGGCGCCTATCACTATGAGGGCGAGGGCAAGGTGCGCGACATCGAGGCCCAGGTGAAGTATCTGGCGCAGCTCGTCGCCGGCTATCCCATCGTCACCATCGAAGACGGCATGGCCGAGGACGATTGGGCCGGCTGGAAGCTCCTCACCGACACCATCGGCTCCAAGTGCCAGCTGGTGGGCGACGACCTCTTCGTCACTAATGTCGAGCGCCTCTCGCGCGGCATCAAGGACGGCGTGGGCAACGCCATCCTCGTGAAGGTGAACCAGATCGGCTCCCTCACCGAGACGCTGGATGCGGTGGAAATGGCCCACAAGGCCGGCTATCGCGCCGTGATGTCCCACCGCTCGGGCGAAACCGAGGATTCCACCATCGCCGACCTCGCGGTGGCCACCAATTGCGGGCAGATCAAGACCGGCTCGCTGGCCCGCTCGGACCGCACCGCCAAGTACAACCAGCTGCTGCGCATCGAGCAGGAACTGGGCGACTCGGCCCGCTACGCCGGCAAGGCCGCGATCAAGTCGCTGGCCTGATCTCCCGGCGCCGCGCGGGTGCGCGGCGGGCGAGGACGGAAACAGGAAAGGCCGCCGCGGCTCGGGCTCGCGGCGGCCTTTTCCTTTGTTAGGTTCGATCGCCCCTTCAGTCGTCGCCGCGCACGGCGATGGGGTCGCTGTCGGGAAAGCTCTCTTCCAGCGCCTCGTCCAGCCGCGCGCTGATCGAGGCCTGTTCGTCTCGCACATCGGCGGCGTGCTTGAGGGCGACGATCTGGGTGAGCAGCGCATCGCGCCGCTGCGCCAGATCGGCCATGGAGCGGCCGGCGGCTTCGGCCTCCACACCCTTAACCAGCGCCGCCTGAAGCTCTTCCGTCATGGCCGGGGCGCCGAGGTCGTCCCACCACGTCTCAACCGCCGGCAGCAGATGGTGCATGAAATGGCCGAGCCCGCCCGCGCCGCCGCCCAGATGGAAGGTCATGTGCTGGCCCATCAGCGCCCAGCGCAGGCCCGGCCCCTCAGACACGGCGGCGTCGATATCCTCCACCGAGGCGACACCCTCCGCCACCAGATGGATGGCCTCGCGCCACAGCGCCGCCTGGAGGCGGTTCGCCACATGGCCGGGCACTTCCTTGCGGATCTCGATGGGGTGCTTGCCCAGCCAGCGGTAGAAGGCCATGGCCCGCGCGATGGCCTCGCGGCTCGCATGCGCGCCGCCGACCACCTCCACCAGCGGGATGAGGTGGGGCGGATTGAAGGGATGGCCGATGAGGCAGCGTTCGCGGTGGCGGCAGCCCTCGGAGATGCGGCTCGCCAGAAGGCCGGAGGAGGACGAGGCGATCACCACGTCCGGCGGCAGCACCGCATCGAGGGCGGGAAACAGCTTCTGTTTCACCTCGTAGCGCTCGGGCGCGTTCTCCTGCACAAAGTCAACGCCCTCGACCGCCGCCACCGGGTCCGGCTCGAAGCGCCATGCGGTAGGGTCGATCCAGCTTTCGCCACCGAGCTGGGTGAGCACGGGCCACGCCCCGGAGATCAGCGCCTGCGTCGCCTCGCGCGCGCCGGGGGCGGGATCGCTCACCACCACCTCCAGCCCGCGTGACAGGAACAGCGCGGCCCAGCTGGCCCCGATGGTCCCGGCCCCGATCACGGCGACGCGGCGGATGGGGGGATTGAGATGGGACATGGCGCAGCTCCGGAGCGGCAGGGGAGATGCCCCGTTCTAGCAGCTCGCCGCTCGGCGCTGCACCGCCACCCGGGGATGGCAGAATTGTCCGAGCGCCTGTCCTCAGCGCGGCAGTTGGGTGATAAGCGCTTCCACGCCCAGCCAGATGATCTGAACGCCGATGGCGAAGAGGATGAAGGCGAACAGGCGCACGAGCACATTGGTGCCGGTCTTGCCCAGCACCCGCTCCAGGGTGGGCGCCTCGCGGAACGAGAAATAGACCGTCAGCGACACCGCAATGAGCCCCGCCAGCGCGCCAAGAACGGTGGAGAGCTGGAACAGCGGGTCCGTCTTCCAGGTGGGCGTATGGCCGGCGGCGAGAGCGACGGTCGCGGCGATGGAGCCCGGACCGACCGTGAGAGGCAAGGTGAGGGGATAAAAGGCCTCGTCCTGCGCCCGCGCCTCGTCCAACTCCACGCCCTCCGCCTTGCCGGGAGCATTGTCGTCCTCGTGCAGGATGTTCCAGCCCACCACCGCCACCACCAGCCCGCCGGCGATCCGCAGCACGGGGAGCGAAATGCCGAAGAACAGCAGGATCTGCGCGCCGATGGCCAGCGACCCGAACAGCAGCAGGAAGCCGTAGATCGCGACGCTGCGGGCGATGCGCTTGCGCACCTGCGGCGAGCAGCGGCGCACGAAGGTGAGGAAGATGGGCGCCGTCCCGAGCGGGTTGACGATCGGGAAAAGCGCCGCGAAGACCGTGATGAAGATATTGACCGCGTTGGTCAGATGCATCCGGCACCCCCATGCCGCGCGCGTGGCCCGGGCCTAGTCCTCGATGCGCTCCCAGCCTTGCGGCGAGAGGCGCTCCTGCGGCAGGAAGCGCCGCTTGTAGTCCATCTTTCGCGACCCCTGCACCCAATAGCCGAGATAGACGTAAGGCAGCCCCATCTGCCGCGCCCGCGTCACATGGTCGAGGATCAGGTAGGTGCCGAGCGAGCGATCCTGCGCCAGCGGATTGTAGAAGGAATAGACCATGGAGAGGCCGTCGGAGAGGATGTCGGTGAGCGCCACCGCCATCAGGTCTCCGGTGCCGCGCTCAAGGATGCGGCTGTCCGGCCCGCGCTTGCGATATTCGACGAGGCGGGTGTGGACGTGGGTGTCCTCCACCATCATGGCGTAGTCGAGCACGCTCATGTCCGCCATGCCGCCGGTGCCGTGGCGGGAGGTCACGTAGGTGCGGAAGAGGCTGTATTGCTCGGAGGTGGGAGTGGGCGGCTTCACCTGCCCCACGATGTCGGCGTTCGCAGCCTTCACCCGCCGGAAGCTCCGGCTCTCCACGAAGTCGGCCACGCAGATGCGGACCGACACGCACGCCTTGCAGCCCTCGCAGGCAGGACGATAGGCGATGGACTGGCTGCGGCGGAAGCCGCCTTGCGTCAGAACGTCGTTGAGCGCAGCCGCGCGGTCGCCGACGAGGTGGGTGAACACCTTCCGCTCCTCCCTGCCCGGGAGATAGGGGCAGGGGGAGGGCGCCGTCAGATAGAATTGCGGTGTGTCGCGGGGGTGCTCACTCACGGGGATCTGGCCTCTGAACCGAGATCATCGCGCCTGCATGCAGGCCCGTCAAAGGCGCAGTCGCCAGGAGGGTGAAATTTCAGCGGATGCGGCGCAGCGCCTCGGCGCGATCGGCGCTGTTGATGACAACCGTGCCGCAGAGAAAATCGTGCAGCAGCCGGCGCCGGTCGTTGAACAGGCCGACCAGCAGCACGAACGGCGTCAGCACCGAGATCGACACCCAGAAGCACACCGCGCGCACGCCGCCGAGCAGCGCGTAGCAGGGCGCGCCGTACCAGGTACGCACCTCGATCTCCATGAGTCGCATGCCGAGGGTGGCAGAGGACGGCGAGCCGAGGGTGAAGGCGTAGTAGGCGATGGCCCACAGGATGAAGACCGGCCCGATCAGCCAGAACAGCAGCCAGCCGAGGCCCAGGGTGACGATGCCGAATACGAACACGAAGACGCCGAACAGCACCACCGGCCCGATCACCATCAGCGCATCCACCAGGAAGGCGATGATGCGGCGGGATAGGACGCCCTCGAACAGCTCGGGTTGCGTCACCGGATCAAACGCGTGCGGCCGATAGGCGATGTCGGTATCGGCAGGCTCGCGGGACGTGTCGCCGGTGGTGCTCATGGCATTGCAACTCCTTCAGCACGAAACGTGGTGACGAAGCGCGGGCGACGCAAGAGGAGCCGAATGGGGAGAGACGCAGCGGGTAGGCTGGCCGGCGGGGAGCGGGCGGGGAGGCCTCCCGCGACGCTCACCCACCGGCCAAACCCCACGGACCCAGGAGATGCGGCGGACCTGAGCACTCCGTAGGGTTGTCTGGCAGCGAAAGGGCGTCTGGACCGGCATGGCCGTCCGCGCACCTTCCGCCTCGCATCTGGAAGCCACGAAGACTAGCACAACGGGGCGAAAGGAAAAGCCGGTGATTCGGCCGTCCCCACCTCAGCCGCCGGTATACTGGCGCACCGTCTCGAGGAAGCGCGCCACCGAAATGGGCTTGGAGAGATAGGCCTCGCATCCGCCGGCGCGGATGCGCTCCTCGTCGCCTTTCATGGCGAAGGCGGTGACGGCCACCACGGGAATAGCGCGCAATTCCGGATCGGCCTTCAGCTTGCGGGTGACATCGAGGCCGGAAATCTCCGGCAGCTGGATGTCCATGATGATGAGGTCAGGCCGGTTGGCACGGGCCAGCTCCACCGCCTCGACACCGGAGCGCGTCTCCACCGTGCGATAGCCGTGCGCCTCCAGGAGATCGTGGAAGAGCTTCATGTTCAGCTCGTTGTCCTCCACGATCATCACCGTCTTGGTCATCGCGTCCCCCGAGCCCAGCCCGACTTCGCCGCATCCTGCCACCCTTCGCAGCACGCGGCGAACGTGCTGGAATGCCGCCGACAGCTAGACCCCAATCCTTGCGGAAGCGCAAATGCCCATTCAAGACAAACCAAGGGGCCTCAAGGCCCAGCGTGATGCGGCGCAGGAGGTGGCGGTGTCCGCCCTCTCCTTCATCGCTGCCGATGGCGAGCGCCTCGTGCGATTCCTTGCCGAAACCGGCCTCACCCCCGCCAGCCTGCGCGAGGCCGCCGGGCGGCGCGATTTTGGCGCCGGCGTGCTCGCCTTCGTCATCGCCGACGAGCCGCTTCTCCTGGCCTTCGCCGCCGAAAAGGGGCTCGACCCGCGCCATGTGGCGGCGGCCCACGAGATCCTCTCGCCGCCCATCGACCCGGACGCGATCGTCCGCCGTCCCATGTAGCCGGCGGCACCGCCTCCTGAAGCCATGACCGCGCCCGGCCTCTGCCGCGACTGCCTTTCCGACGTTCCCGACGTTGCCGGGTCGCGCGGCCTGCGGTGCGTCGCGTGCGGCAGCCCGCGCGTGGCGCGCCATGCCGAACTGCACAGCCTCAGCGTCGCCCATGTGGATTGCGACGCCTTCTATGCGGCGGTGGAAAAGCGGGACAATCCGGACCTCGCCCACGTTCCGCTCATCATCGGCGGCGGCAAGCGCGGGGTGGTCTCGACTGCCTGCTACATCGCCCGCATCCACGGCGTGCGCTCGGCCATGCCCATGTTCAAGGCGCTGGCCCTCTGCCCGGATGCGGTGGTGCTGAAGCCCAACATGGAGAAATACGTGAAGGTCGGCCGGGAGGTCCGCGCCCGCATGAAGGCGCTGACCCCGCTGGTGGAGCCGCTCTCCATCGACGAGGCCTTCCTCGATCTCTCGGGCACGCAGGCCCTGCATCAGGCGAGTCCTGCGCGCACGCTCGCGCGCTTCGCCCGCGATGTGGAGCGGGAGGTGGGCATCACCGTGTCGGTGGGGCTCGCGGCCAACAAGTTTCTCGCCAAGATCGCCTCGGACCTCGACAAGCCGCGCGGCTTCTCGGTGATCGGCCAGAGCGAGGCGGCCGAATTTCTGGCGCCGCGACCCGTCACCTTCATCTGGGGGGTGGGGGCGGCCTTCGGCGGCAAGCTGGCGCGCGACGGCTTCGCCACCATCGGCGATCTCCAGCGCGCCGATCCCACCGACCTCGCCCGCCGCTACGGCGCCGAGGGCTTGCGGCTCTCGCGCCTCGCCTTTGGCCTCGACACCCGCAAGGTGGAGCCGGAGCGGGAGGCCAAGAGCGTGTCCGCCGAAACCACCTTCGACCGCGACATCGGCGCCCTCAGGCCTCTGGAGCAGACACTCTATGCCCTCTCCGAGGAAGTCAGCGACCGCCTCAAGCGTGCCGGCATCGCCGGGCGCTCCGTGACGCTGAAACTCAAGACCGCCGATTTCCGCCTGCGCACCCGCTCGCGGACCTTGGAGGCGCCGACCTGCCTTGCCGCCCGCATCAACGCGGCGGCGCACGAGCTTCTGGTGAAGGAGACGGACGGAACGCTCTTCCGGCTGATCGGCGTCGGCGTGTCCGACCTCGGCCCCATCGAAGATGCCGACCCCGCCGACTTGGTGGACACCACCAGCCAGCGCCTCAAGGCCACCGAGACCGCCATGGACGCGTTGCGCGCCAAGTTCGGCCGCGGCGCCGTTTCCCGCGGCATCCTGCTCGACGCCACCACCGATCGCCGCAACAAGAAGAGGTGACGGGTCGCCCATCCCGTTGCCCTCCGCCGGCCGCGCGGCGGAACGCGGAAGGCTCCCTTGCGCTTTCCTCTTCCAGGAGGACGCACCATGAACCACGTGATCGGCATCGTCCGAGAGGAAGAAGGCGGGTTTCGCCTGAGTTTCCCAGATTTTCCCGGGCTTCGGGCGGATGGCGATACGCTTGCCGCGGCCGTGGGCCAAGCGGCCGAAGTGCTGGCAGAGGAAATTGCCGGCAGGGATGCCCAAATCCCCGCTCCGATCAACATGGACATGCTCGACACGGGACAGCCCGACTGGATGGGGCGGGGCATCGCCGTCCTTGTGCCATTGCCGCTTCGCGCAGCCCTGCCGCAAGCGAACGAGGCTGGCGACACTTCGCCGGGCGATGTCTCGCCGGCAGAAGGGCAGGTGCCCCTCAGCGGCCGGGTGTCACCGGAAGAAGTACCGACCCGACAAGGCAAAGGCTGTCGCACGGCAGGAAACCGAGGGGGGAAATGCGGGGGCTCAGCGGTCTACGGACGATTTATAGACCCAGCCACGCTTGTCGCCGGCCGAGACCTCGCACCAGCTCTTGCACGAATAGAGCTTCACCTTCGTGCCGCCTTCGAGCGTACCGATGGCCGAGGCCGAGCGGCGTGGGCCGGAGCGCAGCGTGACCGCCGAACGGATGCGTGCGGATGTGGCGCCGTCATCGTCGGATGCTGCGGCGTCGGCGGATGCCATTTTCACAGGCCGGGGCGCCGGCAGCGGCGCGGCGGCGTCGGGCGGGGTGCCTTCGGCCACCGTCTCCGCAGCGCTTGCCGGGAGGGTGCCCTCATCCGTCTCCCCCAGGGGTTCAAGGAAGGCTGGCCGGGAAAAGTCGGCGGCCGTCGGTCCAGCCTCGGCCGGAACGGGGGCGGCCGCTTCTCCGCCTCCACCGAGAAGGGAGGCGACTTTCATGGCGGACTGGCCGTGCCCTGCGTCGGCGATGCGCTTCGGTTGAGCGGGCGTCGCGGGCTTCGTCACCGTTGTCGCGGCCGCGGCGGCAGGGGTGGAAACTTGCGCGGAAAGGGGGGCAGCTGGCGACGGCTGGGTTGGAGCGGCCGCGATTTGGGACGTGTCGGAGCGTGGAGAAACAAGATTGTAAGCCAGAAAACCACCCATCCCGAGGATGAGCGCCGCCGCGGATACGCCGAGCACCCGCCACAGCATGAGGCCGTCGCGGCGTTTGGAACTGCGGCGGGGGCGGCTCCCGGTGCCGATGCGGGTCGGAACGGTCGGGCGCTGGTTCTGCGCGGTCTCTGTGCGATAGCGCATCGGGTATTCGGGGCGGGTGGCCTCGAATTCATCCCGGCTACGCGCCGCAAGTCCAGGGCGAGCCATCGAATTCACCTCCCAACGGAGCCTCTCGTGCCAGAACTGGCGGGGGCCGGCGTTGAAGACACTCACGGACGAACCATCCCCTGACCCGATGGTCCCTGCCGAACTCCTTGTATTCACCGCGATTTTTTGATTTCGCGGCGGTTGCCGGCGCATTCGGCGCCAAGCGGCGTGCATCCTCACGCCATTTCGTAGTTGCGACCAAGTACAGCGGACCAAGTATTGCCGCAAGGTACTACCGCAATCCAGCGCGCCGGAGCTTCTTCGCCAATTGCGGCCGATATTTGCCCTTGCGGCATAACGTGCTGCGTTGCGATGGCGCTGTCCAGCCCAAGCCGGATGTTTTTGCGCATCTCCAAACTGGCTGGCGACGCATGCCGAGCCGCAAAGACGGTGCGTGCGGAAAGCTTGACCCTGCGGCATCATGATCCAGCACAGCGAGGGGGCAGACATGTTCGACCCGACCACACTCACCGGCCTGCACACCTGGATCAGCCTGATCGCCATCGTTCTCGGCATCCCGGTCACACGCGCCTTGATGCGGGGCGGGCGCGCGGGGGCGGGGCTCACCGCAGCCTTCCTCGCCCTCGCATTCCTGACGAGCGCGACGGGCTTCCTGTTTCCCTTCGCCGGCGTGAAGCCGTCCCATGTGGTGGGGGCCATCGCCATCGTGGTGGTGTTCGTCGCGGCCTACGCGCTCTACGGCGCCGGCCGCGCGGGCATCTGGCGCGGGATCTATTCAGGCACCGCGGTGGCGAGCCTCTATTTCCTGGTCTTCGTCGCCGTCGCCCAGGCGTTTGCCAAGGTGTCCGCCCTCGCCACCCTTGCGCCAACCCAGTCGGAGCCGCCGTTCGCCATCGCGCAAGGGATCGTGCTTCTGGCCTTCCTGATCTTCGGAACACTCGCCGTGCGCGCCCGCCCCGGTGTCGTGCCCGCCTGAGGCGTCACTTGCCCGGCACCCGCCACCACGTTTCCGGCAGCGTGCCGTAGAGCGAGGCCCGCTCCGGTCGGGCGATGCGCGTCCAGCGCGCGAGCCATTGGCCGGGGGTGTGGAACAGCGGCACCGCATAGGCGCCGGAGATCAGCACCCGGTCCAGCGCCCGCGCTGCCGCGACATAAGCCTCCTCGTCCCGCGCGGCGATGAGGGCGGCGATGGTGGCGTCGATGGCTGGCGCCTTCGCGCCCATGTAGTTGCGGCTCCCCGGCGTATCGGCGGCGGCGGCGCCGAAATAGAAGGCCTGCTCGTTGCCGGGAGACAGGGATTGCGACCAGGCATAGGGCATCAGATCGAAATCATAGGCCTGCCGGCGGGTATCGAACTGGACCGCATCCACATTGCGGACATTCAGCGTGATGCCGGCCCGTTTCAGTTGCGCCTGCCAGGCGAGGGCGAGGCGCTCCTGGTCGCGCGTGACCACCATGAGTTCCAGCGCGAACGGCCGTCCGCTCCCCGCCTCCACCAGCGCGCCCTTGCGCAGCACGAAGCCGGCCTGCCCGAAAAGGTCGAGTGCGGTCTTGAGCCGGGCGCGGTCGCGGCCCGAGCCATCGGACACCGGCGGCCGGTAGGTGCCCGCGAGCACGTCGGGGACCACGGAGCCGGGGAAGGGGCCGAGGAGCGCCCGTTCGCGGGCATCGGCGGGACGTCCCAGGCTGGAGAGCGCCGATCCTTCGAAAAAGCTGCCGGTCCGCCGGTAGAGGCCGTGGTAGAAATTGCGGTCCAGCCATTCGAAATCGAACAGCTCGATGAGCGCCCTACGCACCCGGATGTCTGCCAGCAGCGGGCGCCGCGTGTTGAAGACGAATGCGGAATAGGGCTTGGGAATGCCGGTGGGGATGGTCTCCTTCACCACTTCGCCGCTGCGGACGGCGGGAAAATCATAGGCCGTTTCCCAGCGGCCGGGATCGCTCTCGAAGCGGGCGTCGATGAGGCCTTTGCGAAAGGCTTCGAACTCGCTGTTGGCATCGCGGAAATAGACGACATCGACGCGGTCGAAATTGTAGAGGCCGCGATTGAAGCCGACGTTCCCGCCCCAATAGTCGGGATTGCGCTCCAGCGTCAGCGACGCACCGGCGTTGACGTTGGTGACGCGATAGGGGCCGGAGCCGAGGACCGGCGCAAGGGTGGTTTCCTCAAACCGCGCCCGGTCCGTCGCCTCCGCGCTGAAGACAGGCATGAGCCCCATGATGAGCGGCAGCTCGGGGTCCGGCTCGGCGAAGGTGAAGCGCACGGTATGCGCGTCCGGCGCCTCCGCCTTGGCGATCTTTCCATAATAGAGCCGATGGTTCGGGCGGCCCATGTCGCGCATCAGGGCGAACGAGAACAGCACGTCCGCGCTGGTCAGCGCGCCGCCATCAGAGAAGCGCGCCGCCGGATCGAGGCCGAATTCGACGTAGGAGCGCTTTTCGTCGGTCGAAACGGTACGGGCGATCAGCGGATAGAGGGTGAACGGCTCGTCGAGCGAGCGGGCCATCAGGCTCTCGGTCACCATGCCGCGCAGGAGGGCGGGGGAAGTGCCCTTCACGATGAAGGGGTTGAGGCTGTCGAACGTGCCGAGCAGCGAGAGCGTCAGCCGACCGCCCTTGGGGGCGGCGGGATTGGCGTAGGCAAGGGACGCGAAGCCGGAAGCCAGCGCGGGCTGTCCCCGCATTGCGATGGCGGATGCCTTGTCAAGCGCCTGTGCCTTTGCCCCATCGGCACCGCCGAAGGTCAGCAGCAGGAGCGCGCCGAGGAGGGCGCCCATCCGCGTCGGGCGCGCGGCTTTTCCGCAGCCGGTCATCATGGCGCCTCCGACGCATTATCGCTTCTCACAAATCCAAGCATAGCAAGGCGGGTTCATGATTCGAATTGGGATGATCCGGCGCTTGCAGGCGGCGTTGTGTCAGCATATCCCGTGGGTTGGAGAACGCGCCGTCAGTTGGCCGCAATCCTCGGCAATCTAGCGCGCGCCGACAGATCCGAAGATGACGGCCGGTTTGTCACCTTCTCGCCTCAATTGGGCAGGAGAGAGCCGGTGTCCGAGAGGGGGCGCGGGGTGCTCCGGCGTGCGCGTGCGCCTGCGCATGCGGGAGCCCGGCGGCAGAGACCACAGGAAAGGCCACGATGACGAAGACCCATTCCACCGCGCGGCTTACGGCGTCCGTCGCCGCCACGCTGCTCACTGTGGCGCTCGCTGGTCCGGCCTTTGCCCAGACCCAGCCCTCCACGACCCAGCCGGCGAAGCCCGCGGCTCCTGCCAAGCCCGCGGCCCCCGCGGCTGCCCCCGCCGCCAAGCCTGCCGCTCCCGCTGCTGCTGCTCCGGCCGGTGCCCCTCAGCAGGGTCAGGCGCAGCCCCAGGGTGAGGCCGACGTGAAGTTCTCCGCTTCGCCGTGGCAGAAGATCTGCCAGGAAGTGCCTGAGCGGAAGAAGCAGGTCTGCGTGCTCACCCAGGTGCTCGGCGTCGAAAGCCAGGCGATCGCCAAGGTCGACATCATCGAGATGCAGGACGAGCCCAAGAAGCACGTCAACATCTCCGTGCCGCTCGGCATGCGCCTGCAGCCCGGCCTGCGCATCACCCTCGACAAGGATCCGGTGAACATCCCGTTCGTGCTGTGCCAGCCCATCCAGGGCGGTGGTGCGACCTGCATCGGTGACCTCGAGGTCGACGGCACCTTCGTTGCCAAGCTGCGCAAGGCCAATGCGGTCTATCTGCAGATGGTGAACGGCACCGGCCGCACCCTGAGCCTGCCCATCTCCAACGCCGACTTCGGCAAGGCCTATGACGGCCCCGGCATGGACGCGAAGGTGGCCATGGAGCTGGAGCGCAAGCGCATGGAAGAAGCCCGTGCCGCCGCGCAGCAGCAGGAAGAGCAGAGCAAGGCCGCCCTCCTCAAGAAGGGCCAGGAGCTGGAGAAGGCCAAGACGGGCCAGTAATTTCCAGCCTGCGATGTCCGGCCGGAGCAATCCGGCCGGTGTCTGGCTGAAACGAAAAAACCCCCGGCAATGCCGGGGGTTTTTGTTTGCCGGCCCTCCTGCAGGGAGGGCCGGGTCTCACGTCCGGGGCAGACGGGTCAGATCACTGCGGCTCCAGCACAGGCTCGGCGGCAGCGGGAAGAAGAAGGTCGAGCAGCCGCCCGGTGGCGATGCGCTGGGCCTGAAGCACGGCGCCGGCCATGCCCTGGGCATCGGCCGCGGCCTCCTGCGCCAGAGAGAGCGCGGTGGGGAAGGGCGCGACCAGTTCCGCCGTCACCTCGTCGTGCTCGAACTTCAGCTCCGCGTCGTACTTGCGGGCAATCTGCTGCATGCGCCGGTTATGGGCGAGGCAGCTCATGAACAGCGAGCGGATGCCGCGGTTGCGCGCGGTGAGAATCACCCGATCGAGCAGCAGGGTACCGAGGCCGTGGTTCTGGTATTCGGTCTCGACGCTGAAGGCGGCTTCCGCCTCGCCGGGCAGAACGTCGCCCATCGGATAGAGTTCGGCAGCGGCACGCAGCTCGCCGTCGACGAAGCAGCCATGCACGATGGCTCCGGTGCGGAACACACGCGACGCATAGCGTTCAATGAATTCGGGGGATACTGCGGAGCCGAACCTGAACCGGCGGCTCTCCGTATCGAGCCTGAGGAGATGGTCCCGGAACTGTCCGGCCTCTCCGGTCCAAAGCTTCCGGATGATCCCCGGCGCGACCTCATCGGTCATAGTGGTCTCCAGACTGGCGTCTAAAACCTCCGGTTTCCTCCCGGTCGCCCCCGGTTTGTTCGTGGCCCCAAACTATGTGCAGCGCAGCAAAGGTCAATAGGGCTGACGTTGACCAATACGGCAAAGCCATGCCGATTTGGAGGCTTCAGCCCTCAGGGTTTTGATTTTGCTCAATTAAATTGAGCCATGCGCCAGCCGCAGCTCTGCTGCGCTGCAACAGGCGCGTGCACGCATACGCCCGCCGCAATCGGCTCTGCTGGTGTCAGCGCACCAGAATCGCGCGGAAGTCGTTGACGTTGGTCAGCGTCGGCCCGGTCATCACCAGCCGGTCGAGGGCCGAGAAGAAGCTGTAGCCGTCATTGTTGGCGAGGTAGTCGTCCGGCTTCAGCCCGCGCTCCGCGGCATCGGCGAGCAGCGCGGCGTCGAACCAGGCGCCGGCATTGTCCTCGGTGCCGTCCACGCCGTCCGTGTCGCAGGAGATGGCGGAGACGCCCTCCCGCCCCTTGAGCGCGATGGCGAGGGCGAGCAGGAACTCCACGCTGCGGCCGCCCCGGCCCTTACCGCGCACCGTCACCGTGGTCTCGCCGCCGGAGAGCAGCACGCAGGGGGCAGCCGCGGGCAGGCCGTGCTCCGAGGCGGAACGGGCGATGCCGGCGAAGACATTGCCGGCCTCACGCGCCTCGCCCTCGATGGCGTCGCCGAGGATCAGCGGGGTGAGGCCGAGCGCTTTCGCCTTTTCCTCGGCCGCCTTCAGTGCCATGAGGGGCGTCGCGATCATATGGACGTCCTGGCCGGGGATGGCCTCGCCCGAGACCGTGTTGGCGCGGATCACCTGCTCCAGCTTGTCGGTGATCGCGATGCCCCAGGTCCGCATCAGGCCCAGCACGGCCTCCGGATCGGAGGCCTCGGGAATGGTCGGGCCGGAGCCGATGGCGGCGGGATCGTCGCCGGGCACGTCGGAGATGAGGTAGGTCACGGCCCGCGCCGGCGCGATGGCGGCGGCGAGGCGGCCGCCCTTGATGGCCGACATGGACTTGCGCACCCGGTTCATCACCCCGATGGGCGCGCCGGACTTGAGCAATGCTGAATTGAGCGCCTGCTTGTCGGCCAGCGTCAGCCCCTCGGCCGGAAGCGTGAGCAGGGAGGAGGCGCCGCCCGACATGAGGCACACCACAAGGTCCTCCGGCCCGGCGCTGCGCGCCAGCTCCAGAATCCGGCGGGCGGCGTCGAGCCCGGCCTGATCGGGCACCGGATGGGCGGCCTCGACGATTTCGATGTGCTTCGTCTCGCAGCCATGGCCGTAGCGGGTCACGATGAGGCCTTCGCAGGGGCGGCCCCATTCCTCTTCAAAGGCGCGGGCCATGCGGGCGGAGGCTTTGCCGGCGCCGATGACGATGGTGCGGCCGCCCTTCGCCGCGTCGGGCGGTGCGGGAAGGCGGTCCCTGAACTTGCCTTCCGGCAGGGCGGCGGCAAGGGCGGTCTCGAACAGCGCGAGCAGGATCTCCCTGTCGGAGGCAGTGCCGGTCGCCTTATCCATACGCGCTCTCCCGTCCGCTTGTGCGAAAGTCTTATAGGTTCCGTGGCCTGTAGCGGCTCGGCGGGCGCCGATCAATAAGCGCGGCGGGAAAGGCAGCTTTCCCGGGACGGCGGGAAACCCTTTGGGCAGACATGCCGCAGCGGAGACCGCCGCAGCGTGCATCCGGCGCGGCGAACGCCTATATGCGGGCCATGAGACCTGCCTCCGAAACCGCGCCCCACCTCGTTTTCGATCGCGCCTTGCTGCGCCGGCGCCTCGCCCGTGCGGCGGCGCTGGGGCCGGAGACCTTCCTGCTGGAGCGGGCGGCGGAGGATGTCGCGGATCGACTTTCCGCCGTGAAACGGACCTTCGCGACCGCCGTGGACCTCGGCACACCGACGGCCGCGCTGGCGAACGCCCTTTCCGGTCACCCGGCCGTGGAGCGTTTGATCCGCGCGGCGCCGCTGGCCGGCGGTCCTGTTCCGCCTGCTGTGGTGGCTGACGAGGAGGCCTTGCCGTTTGCGCCGGGCAGCCTGGATCTGGTGCTTTCAGCCCTGGCGCTGCAATCGGTGAACGATCTGCCGGGGGTGCTGGCGCAGGTGCGCCGGGCGCTCAAGCCGGATGGGCTGTTCATGGCCGCGTTGCTGGGCGGCAGCAGCCTCACCGAACTGCGGCAGGCCTTCGCCATCGCCGAGAGTGAGACCACGGGCGGGCTCTCGCCGCGCCTCGCGCCGTTCGCCGATGTGCGCGACCTCGGCGCCCTGCTGCAGCGGGCGGGGTTCGCGCTGCCGGTCACGGACGTGGACCGCGTGGTGGTGCGCTATTCCTCGCCCTTCACCCTGTTCGCGGACTTGCGGCGGATGGGCGGGGCCAATGCGCTCAACGAACGCCGCCGCGTGCCGCTGCGCCGGGCGACGCTGCTGCGTGCGGCGGAAGTCTATGCCGAGCGCTTCGCCGATCCCGACGGCAAAGTGCGGGCGACGTTCGAGATCGTGTTCCTGTCCGGCTGGGCGCCGCACGAGAGCCAGCAGAAGCCGCTGCGCCCCGGCACCGCGCGCATGCGCCTCGCCGACGCGCTCAAGGTGCCCGAACAGCCGCTGCCGCCCGGCGACGAGCCGGGCTGAGGCCGCGCTCGGTTTGCCCCTTGGCCTCGCCCACCCCGCGCCTCTAAATGGCGGCGGATGCGATTGGGGAGGCTGGAATGAGCGGTGCGGCAGGGGCGGGTGCACGAGGAGGCACGGCGGCACGCGAGGAGCCGGTGACGATCGACGCCTTCAAGCATATTCTGCCGATCACGACCCGATGGATGGACGTGGACGTGTATGGCCACGTGAACAACGTGGTCTATTATTCCTACTTCGACACGGTGGTGAACGAGCAGCTGGTCTCGGCCGGGCTGCTGGACCCGCAGACAAGTCCTGTCATCGGCCTGGTGGTGGAGACCCGCTGCACTTACTTTCGCAGCCTCACCTATCCGGCCCCGGTGAAGGCGGGCATGCGGGTGACGAAACTCGGATCGTCCTCGGTGCGCTACCAGATCGCCCTGTTTCAGGGCGACGACCCCGGCGCGGCGGCGCAGGGACATTTCGTCCATGTCTATGTGGAGCGGGAGACCCAACGCCCGGTGCCGATTCCCGGGCCGGTGCGGGCGCTGCTTGAGACGCTGGTGGTGTGAAAAGGGCGGTGGCCTGAAATGCATACGGCCCGCGTCCGGGGAGGGCGCGGGCCGTCTTGCATCGCCGGATGGCGCGATCAGCAGATGTACTGCGCGCCGTTCACGGTCATGGTCGAGCCGGTGATGAAGCCGGCGTCGTCGGAGGTGAGGAACACCACGCAGCGGGCGATGTCTTCCGGCTCGCCGAGGCGGCCGACCGGGATGGTCGCCACGATCTTGGCCAAAGCCTCAGCAGGCACCGCGCGCACCATTTCGGTGGCGATGTAGCCGGGGGCGATGGCGTTCACCGTGATGCCGAGCTTCGCGGTTTCCTGCGCCAGCGCCTTCACGAAGCCGATCTCGCCGGCCTTGGCGGCAGAATAATTGGTCTGGCCGAACTGCCCCTTCTGCCCGTTGATGGACGAGATGCAGACGATGCGGCCGAACTTGCGGTCGCGCATGCCCTCGATGAGGTTGCGCGTCATGTTGAAGGCGGAGTTGAGGTTGGTGTTGATCACCGCGTTCCACTGCTCAAGCGACATCTTGTGCAGCTGGCCGTCGCGAGTGATGCCGGCGTTATTGACCAGGATTTCGATCGGGCCGACCTCGGCTTCCACCTTGGCAAGGCCGGCCTTGCAGGCCTCGAAGTCGGACACGTCCCACTTGTAGGCGGGAATGCCGGTCTTTTCGGTGAAGGCCTTGGCGGCCTCCTCATTGCCCGCGAAATTGGCGACGACCGTCCGACCGGCGGCCTTCAGCGCCACCGAGATCGCTTCGCCGATTCCCCGTGTGCCGCCCGTGACCAATGCGACGCGTCCCATGGTTTCCCTCCTTCACTTAACGCTATTGGCTCGACCTGGAGACTCCCCACCCAGCCGAAGCGGGTCGAGCCACGCTCGGGCGGTGTGTAGCAAGTCCATATTTCCGTTTGGAAACGGAGGACCGCGATCCGACGTCGCGGCCCTTTCGGGACGGGGTAGCCTGGGGCGCGGCTTCCCGTCCGGCGGCCTGAACCGCGGAGCGGCTCAGGCGGGCGCGGGGCTCAGTCGCGCGCGAGGCACATAGCGATGCCCATGCCGCCGCCGATGCAGAGGGTGGCGAGGCCCTTCTTGGCATCGCGCTTCTGCATTTCGTGCAGCAGGGTCACCAGAATGCGGGTGCCCGAGGCGCCGATCGGGTGGCCGATGGCGATGGCGCCGCCGTTTACATTGACCTTGGAGGTATCCCAGCCGAGGCTCTTGTTGACGGCGATGGCCTGGGCGGCGAACGCCTCGTTGGCCTCGACGAGATCGAGGTCGTCCTTGGACCAGCCGGCCTTTTCCAGCGCCAGCTTGGACGCCGGGATCGGGCCCGTACCCATCACCGACGGATCAACGCCGGCCTGCGCCCAGGAGACGATGCGGGCGAGGGGGGTCTTGCCCTCGGCCTTGGCCTTGGCGGCGCTCATGAGCACCACGGCGGCGGCGCCGTCATTGATGCCGGAGGCATTGCCGGCGGTCACCGTGCCATCCTTGGCGAAAGCGGGCTTCAGCTTCTGCATGGCCTCGAGGCTGGCGCCGTGGCGGATGTACTCGTCCTGGTCCACCACCACGTCGCCCTTGCGGGTGGAAATGGTGACGGGGACGATCTCGTCCTTGAACTTGCCGCCCTTCTGGGCCGCCTCGGCCTTGTTCTGGGAGGCGACGGCGAACTCGTCCTGCTCGGCGCGGGTGATCTGGAATTCCTTGGCCACGTTCTCGGCGGTCACGCCCATGTGGTAGCCGTTGAAGGCGTCCCAAAGGCCGTCCTTGATCATGGTGTCGGCGAAGTCGGCATTGCCCATGCGCACGCCGTTGCGCAGGTGCGCGGCGTGGGTGGACTGGCTCATGGATTCCTGACCGCCGGCCACGACGACCTCGCTGTCGCCGTTGGCGATGGCCTGGGCGCCGAGCGCGACGGAGCGCAGGCCCGAGCCGCACACCATCTGCACCTCGTAGGCGGGGGCGCCGATGGGCACGCCGGCCTTGAGGGACGCCTGGCGGGCCGGGTTCTGGCCCTGGGCGGCGGTGAGCACCTGGCCCAGAATCACCTCGCTGACGGCCTCCGGCGCCACGCCGGCCCGCTCAAGGGCGGCCTTGATGGCGATCGCGCCAAGCTCATGCGCGGGAAGTGCGCCGAGCGCGCCGTTGAACGACCCGACAGGGGTGCGCGCGGCTGCAACGATAACGACCTCGTCCTTCATGGAAGTCTCTCCTGGGAAGATCGGGCGGGTGGCTCCGCGCCTCTTTGCCGAATGGCGAATGGGAAGGCTTGACCTCTATCGTGTCCGGGCCGGACCATGTGTCAATGACCCATCGCATGGCAAGGGGGCCGGTCAAAAGCAGCTATTCAACCTTGGTCGGCACAGCATGGGTGCGGGGCTGACTCCGCGCTGCGAAAGGCGCGATGGGCAGCGCACACAAAGTGGTAGCTCTGCACTTGGAAACGCCTTAACCTGTCATTCCGCCCAAGGAAACGGATGACCGGACGATGGCCAAATCGCAAGAGCCAGTCACCATCAAGAAATACGCGAACCGCCGTCTCTACAACACGGGGACCAGCACCTACGTGACTCTCGAAGACCTCGCCAACATGGTGAAGGAAGGCGAGGATTTCGTGGTGTATGACGCCAAGAACGGCGAGGACATCACCCATTCCGTACTGACGCAGATCATCTTCGAGCAGGAAAACAAGGGGCAGAACCTTCTGCCCATCGCCTTCCTGCGCCAGATCATCCGCTTCTACGGTGACAGCATGCAGATGCTGGTGCCAAGGTACCTGGAAGCGTCGATCGACAGCTTCACCAAGGACCAGGGAAAGTTTCGGGACCACCTGTCGCAAACGCTGGCCGGCACGCCGTTTCCGGTTCCCGGCGCTCCGTTTGCCGGCCTGGACGAGACGGTGCGTCGCAACATGGAAGTGTTCGAGCGCGCCTTCCACATGTTCCTGCCTTTCCCCAAGGGGGATGAGCCGGCCGGGACCGCGACTACTCCGGCCGCTGCTGCACCTGCGCAGCCTGCGTCGCAGCCGGAGCGGGTGGACGAGCTTGACGCGCTGAAGCGGCAGATGGCGGACATGCAGGCGAAGCTGGAGCAACTGGTTCCGAAGCCCGAGCCCAAGCTCGTGGCGAAGAACGATGCGCCGAGCGAGATCCGCAGCCAGCCCAAGGAAGGCAGCGGAAGCTGATAAGCCCGCGCCGGCCGCCCGTTGCGGGGGGCCGGCGGCTTGAACCGCAAGATGCGCGATGGCCGGTTCCGCCCGGCCGCGCCGGTGCCCGGCAGGTTTTATTGCTGTCCGCGCGGATCGACCGTGAAATCGCGCTGCGCGACCCGGATCGAGACTGAAAAGCCGGCCACCACGTCCAGCAGCATGATGCAGAGCAGGATGGCGAACACCGAATTTCCGGCCGGACGCACCAGCAGGAATTCGGCAAGGCCGGCCGCGAACACCAGCATCGACAGCATGTGATCGATGATCGAACGCGAGCTGATGCGCGTCGACTTGAGAATCTCAAAGAACAGGAAGAACAGGCTGAGGGCGATGAACCCTTCTGCGAGGGTGATCGTCCAGTGGGCGCCCGACATCATCTCGACCGTGGTGAGCACAGTCGTCCATTCCGTACCCGGCATCAGGAAGACCATGATGTTGTAGAGGGCGAGGGGGACGATCAGCAACGGGACGGGCGTCAGCATTGGTGCTCCTCGGGACCGCTCAGCCCGTAACGCCGAGGGCCTTCGCCCGTGGCGCCGTCAGGCTCCGCGGATGCGATGACACATCGGGCTCTGAATGTCACGGATGCGGAGGCATCAGGGGATTGTGCGCGCCGGCCGACCGCCGGGGACCGATACCGGGAGAATCGAGCGCTGGGCGGGGCTGCGACCGTATGGCCGTATCGCGCATTGAGAGGCAGGGTCGCGATGTCGCGCGCCGGTCAGAATTGCTGAACATGGCGGCATGCAGTCGGCCCGCCCGCGCGTGGGAGCGAATCGCTCGGCGGGCCTCTAGGCCGGAATCACCCCCGGGGAGGGGTGGCGCGCCGGCGGCGTGCGCCGGCGCTGCAACGGCGGCCTTCAAGGCCACCGCGACATGAAGATCAGGCCTCGGCCTTGGGCTTCAGGATCTGCCGGCCGCGATACATGCCGGTCTTCAGGTCGACGTGGTGCGGACGGCGCAGCTCGCCCGAATCCTTGTCTTCCACATAGGTGGGCTGCTTCAGCGCGTCGGCCGAACGGCGCATGCCGCGACGGGACGGCGAGGTCTTTCTCTTCGGGACAGCCATTGTCCAAACTCCTGAACGACGTAACGAGCCAGGTGACTCGCCAACTGGCGCAACATGCGAGCGCGCCGGCTGGCGCCCTTGCGGCTTTTCGAACTTGTGATCGGTGCGCGCCGAGCCTGAAGAGAGAAGACGACGCCTGTACGCGTTCGTCTCGAGCCCGGTTGCGAAATGCTGGGGAGCAATTCGCGGGGCTCGCCCTTGGGCCAGCATTCCCGATTGAAGGCGCGCCTTATACAGGCTCGCGCGCGGGAACGAAAGCCCCGCCGTGCGTTTTCCGGTCGCGGGTATGCCGCAACAATGCCCTCTTGTCAGCGGAGGACACGTGAGCAAGGTTGCGCGCGCATCGGCGCATCCGACGACACACTCCGAGGAAAACGGCCCCATGAAGCGTTCCGCTCAGCTTTCCCTCTTCGCCGCCCTGCTCGCGGCCTCGGTTTCCGCGGCCTCCATGGGGGCGGCGTTGGCGCAGGGGGCCCCGGCACCTGCGGCTGCCCCTGCGGCCGCTGCGCCTGCCGGTGATCCGGTCCTCGCCACCGTCAACGGCACGCCGATCCGCCAGAGCGAGCTCAACATTGCCCTCGAGGACATCGGATCGGGCCTGCCGCCCGAGGTCCGGGGCCCGGCCCGCGACGAATATGTCCTGTCCTTCCTGACCGACATGACGCTTATCGCCAAGGCGGCCGAGGCGCAGAAGATCGACCAGACCCCCGAGTTCCAGAACCGCCTCGCCTATGCGCGCATGAAGGCGCTGATGGAAGCGATGATGATGCAGGAGGCCAAGAAGGCCGTTTCTGCCGAGCTCAAGCGCAAGACCTACGACGATCTGGTGAAGTCGGCTCCCGCCGAGCAGGAAGTTCACGCCCGCCATATCCTCGTGGACGACGAGGCGAAGGCCAAGGAAATCTCCAAGAAGGCCAAGGCCGGCGAGGATTTCGCCAAGCTCGCCAAGGAGAATTCCAAGGACAGCGCCGAGGACGGCGGCGACCTCGGCTATTTCACCAAGGACCAGATGGTGCCGGAATTCGCCGAGGCGGCGTTCAAGCTGGAGAAGGGCCAGGTCTCCGACCCGGTGAAGACCCAGTTCGGCTGGCACGTCATCAAGGTCGAGGACAAGCGCCAGAAGGCGGTCCCGTCCTATGAGCAGGTCGAGGATCAGGTGGAGCAGTATCTGGTGCGCAAGGCCCAGGCCGACATGGTGACGAAGCTGCGCGCCGACGCCAAGATCGAGAAGACCGCCGCGCCGGCCGCCCCTGCTACGCCTGCCACCCCCGCTCCGGCGGCGCCTGCGTCCGACCCGGCCAAGAAGTGAGCTGGTGGCGCTTTCCACAGCGCCCTGCCACGCTTTGCCTGCCAAAAGAAAAACCCCCGGCGCATCGCCGGGGGTTTTTTTATTGATCTTGGCCCCGAGCGATCTGCGCTGGGGTCAATTCACCAGATCAGGCCGCACCCGCCAGCCGCCGGCCCCATCCTCGGACAGGGCCTCGGTGACCTTGGGGTGGCGCACCGGCTCTTCTGACGTGTCCCGCTCCAGATTCTGCTCGGAGACGTAGGCGACGTACTCGCTGTCCGCGTTCTCGGCGAGCAGGTGGTAAAACGGCTGGTCCTTGTGGGGGCGGATATCCTCGGGAATCGAGAGCCACCATTCCTCGGTGTTGTCGAACACCGGGTCCACGTCGAACACCACGCCCCGGAAGGGGAAGTGCTTGTGGCGCACCACCTCGCCGATGCGGAACTTCGCCTGCCGCATGCCCGCGCCGAGTTCTGACGCAACGTAATGCGTGGGGTCCTCGGGGATGCCGTCGCCAATGGGAGCAACGATTGCGGGCTTTGCGCGCGCTTTGTCCTGGCTGGCCATGTCCCGCCTCTTCTGACTTTTCCGCTCCGCCCGAGACCGGGCGGGAGAGCCGCGGCGACCTTCGCCGCGGCCGTTGGTTAACCAATTCTCTCACAATCCGTAGGCTTTGCCCATTTCCGGGTCCTTGGCTGCGACAATCCGGGCAAGGTCGACGATCACCTTGGCCTGCTTCCAGGTGGCGTCGTCCTGCATCTTGCCATCGATCATCACCGCGCCGGCACCGTCCGGCATGGCTTCGAGAATCTTGAGGGCGAACGCCACCTCGCCCGGATCCGGCGAGAAGACGCGCTTGGCGATCTCGATCTGCGTGGGATGCAGAGACCAGGCACCGACGCAGCCCTGGAGGAAGGCGTTGCGGAACTGGCTCTCGCAAGCCGCGAGGTCGGCGAAGTCGCCGAACGGGCCGTAGAAGGGCTTGATGCCGTTGGCGGCGCAGGCATCCACCATCTTGCCGACGGTGTAATGCCACAGGTCCTGCTGGTAGCCGGTGCGCGGCTTGTCGCCATCGGGATCCGCCAGCACCTTGTAGTCCGGGTGACCGCCGCCGACGCGGGTGGTCTTCATGGCGCGCGAGGCGGCAAGGTCGGCCGGGCCGAGGCTCATGCCGTGCATGCGCGGGGAGGCGGCGGCGATCTCCTCCACATTCTTCACGCCCTCGGCGGTTTCCAGAATGGCGTGGATGAGGATGGGCTTCTCGATCGAATGCCGCGCCTCGAGCTGGGCCAGAAGCTGGTCGAGATAGTGGATGTCCCAGGCGCCCTCGACCTTGGGCAGCATGATGACGTCCAGCTTGTTGCCGATCTCGCTGACGATCTCGATGATGTCGTCCAGCACCCAGGGGCTGTTGAGGCAGTTGATGCGGGTCCAAAGGCCCGTGGAGCCGAAATCGGTGGCCTTGGCCATCTCGATGAAGCCTTTGCGGGCAGCTTCCTTGGCATCGGAGGGAATCGCGTCCTCCAGATTGCCGAGCACCACGTCCACCTGCTTGGCGATATCAGGCACCTTGGCGCGCATCTTCTCAAGATGCGGCGGCACGAAATGGATCATGCGCTCAAGCCGCACCGGCAACTCGCGATAAGGTGCGGGTGCGCCGATGGCGAGCGGCTTGAAGAATTGGCGCGGCAGCTTCATGAGTCCCCCCAGGGTGGTTTGCGGGCAGGGGGTGCATAACCCCCCGCGGAACCTGTTGATTGCAATGCAGCATAGGTCGCCGGCCCGCGCAACACGACTTCAGGGCGACCGGGCCGGCGCCCATCGGGCAGGGGGAGAGGCATGACGATCACGCGACGTGGGATGCTCGGGGGCCTTGCCGGGCTGGCGGCTTCCACCCTGCCGGTGGCGGCGAAGGACTTCTGGGGCCAACGGCTCGCAAATGCTCCGCAGGAATTCCTGTTCGGCTACGGCTCTCTCATCAACGGGCCGTCCCGGACGTCCACATCCGGGCGCGTCGTGCCCGCCATCGCCGCGCGAATCTCCGGCAGCTTCGGCTATGTGCGCTCGTGGGCGTCGCGGTTCACGCCGCGAGAGGGCACGGCCGGCTTCACCGCGCTCGGCATCCGCCCCCGGATGCCCGGGGAGGAGGCGTACAGCATCAACGGCGTCATCTTCCCCGTGAAGGACGAGGCTGAACTCGCCGCCTTCGATGCGCGCGAAGGCGGCTATAACCGTGTGGAGCTGGACCACGCGCATGTGGAGGCCATCGACTGGGAGGGCCTGCCGCGCATCGGCAAGATCTGGATCTACGTCCCCAAGGAATCGGACGGCAAGGGGCCGGCCGATCTCCAGCACCCGAACGTGAATTTCCCGCTCGTGCAGTCCTATGTGGACGTGGTGATGCAGGGCTCCCTGGACGAGGGGGCGGACTTTGCCCGCGAACTCATCGAGACCACTTTGGACTGGAGCCCGTTCTGGCTGGACGACCGCCCCATCGCCCGCCGCGCCTGGGCCGACACGCCGAGCGCGGGCGCCATCGACCGGCTTCTGGCGACGGTGGAACCGGCTGCGAGCCAGTTCCGCAACCGCCTCTACCCCGAGCTCTATGCGGCGCGGCATCTGATGGGCAAGGCAGGGGCGCGTTGATCGTCGTGCGCTGATCCTGGCGCGCTGATCCTGGCGCCCGCGCTTTCCATTCAGCGCCGGGGTTTGTAGGAAGGGGCACCCGCTGCCCCTTCCGCCGCCTTCCGGCCAGCCTCCGGCGATCATGAGCGACCTTTTCGGCCTCGCCTTTCCCTTCTTCGGCCTGATCTTCCTCGGCTATTTCTGCGGCCGCAGGGTGAAGCTGCCGGAGGCCGGGCTCGCCTGGCTCTCCTTCTTCATCATCTATGTGGCACTGCCGGCGCTGTTCTATCGCATCGTAGCGCAGACGCCGTTCCACGAACTGGCCAACCCCGCCTTCATCGTCGCCGTGCTGGCCTCCACCGCCACCATGTCCCTGCTGGCGCTGGGCGTCGGCCTGTGGTTCAGGAAGGGCAATATCGGCGAGGCGGCCATCGCGCTCACCGCCGGCGCCTACGCCAATGTGGGCTACATGGGGCCGGGCCTGACGCTCGCCGCCTTCGGGCAGGCCGCCGCGAGCCCGGCCGCGCTCATCTTCGCCACCGACAGCATGTTCTTCTTCACCGTCGTGCCGCTGCTGATGGCGACGCGGGGGCGGGGGGAGAGCCTCGGGCACACCTTTGTGCTGATCGCCAAGAGGGTGCTCACCCACCCCTTCAACATCGCCACCCTGCTGGGGGTGCTCGCGGCAGCCTTCGAGTTCAAGGAGCCGGATGCGCTCTCGCGGATGCTGGACTATCTGAAGAACGCCGCCGCCCCCTGCGCGCTGTTCGCCCTTGGCGTGACCGTGGCGCTGCGGCCGTTGAAGCGCGTGCCGGTGGAACTCGCGCCGCTCCTGACCCTTAAGCTGCTCGTTCACCCCTTCGTGGCGCTGGTCTCGCTCTCGGTGTTCGGGCCGTTCTCGCCGGTGTGGGAGGAGACGCTGCTGCTGATGGCCGCGCTGCCGCCGGCGCTGAACGTGTTCGTGCTGGCGCGGCAGTACCACGTGTTCGTGGAGGAGGCGTCCACCGCCGTCCTCCTCGGCACCCTGTCGTCGGTCGTGACGGTGACGCTGATGCTCTATCTGCTGCGCGAGCACCTCATCCCGCTCAGCCTGTTCTGAGGCTCACGCCGCCTTGTCGCCGACGCCGAGGCGCATCAGCGTCCGCCGCAGGGGGCCGACGCGATCGAGCAGGTAGAGGCCGAAGCCGCGCACGCTCTGCACCGGCACGAGATCGGACAGGAGCGAGCGGTTGAGCAGGTCCACGGCGGTCATGCGGCCGGAGATGTCGCGCTGGCGCTTGTCCGCATAGCGGGCCAGCACCTCGCGGCTGCCGGGATCGCGGCCCGTCGCAACCGCGTCCGCCGCAAGCGCGACCAGGGCCGCCGCATCCCGGAGCCCGAGGTTCAGCCCCTGCGCGCCGATGGGCGGCATGATGTGGGCGGCCTCGCTCAAAAGCGCCACGCGGTCGCCGACGAGGCTTTCCGCCGTCTCCGCCGCCAGCGGGAAGGCGCCACGGCCGCCTTCCATCTCAAACCGGCCGAGCACGGAGGAGGCGCGCGCCTCCAGTTCCCGGGCCAGCGCTTCGTCGCTGAGGCCGAGCAGGCGGACCGCCTCGCGCTCGGTGACCACGCAGACGATGGAGGAGCGGTCGCCGGTCAGCGGCACCAGGGTGAAGGGGCCGCTCTCGGTGTGGAATTCGGTGGAAGTGTCCTCATGGGGCCGCGTGTGCCGCACGGTGGCGGTGAAGGCCACCTGCGGATAGGCACGATTGCGCATCTTGATGCCGGCGGCGGCCCGCACCGTGGACTGGCGCCCGTCCGCACCGGCGACGAGACGCGCGGCGAGGCTGGTACCGTCCGCCAGCTTCAGAGTGACCGCATCCGGCCCGAATTCGATGCGCTCCACGGAGGTGCGGGCGATGTGGAGGTTCGGCATCTCCGTCGCCGCGGCGAGGAGGCCGTTGCGCAGGGCGTCGTTCTCGATGTTGTAGCCGAAGGCGTCGAGGCCGATCTCGGCTGAGCGGAAGGTGACTTCCGGCGCGCGCACCAGCCGGCGGGTGGCATCGGCGATGCGCATGTCGCGCAGGGGCGCGGCACGCGGCGCGATCTGCGACCACACGCCGAACTCTTCCAGAATGCGCACCGAGCCTTCCAGCAGCGCCGTGGTGCGGTGGTCCGCGCCACGGTCGGGGCCGGTGACGAGCGCGGTGGAGACGCCTCGCGCGGCGAGGCCGATGGCGGTGGCAAGCCCGGCTGGACCGGCGCCGACGACGACCACCTCGTGCATCACGTCGTGTTCCATCGCTGCCTCCTCATGGTCGGATCAGGGGACACTAGAGCCGACTTCCGCGCGGGGAAAGCTGCGGAGATGCCGCGGATACGTGCGGGACGCGGCCGCGCACCAGCGCATGCGCTCTTGCAGTCGCTTCGCGTTCCGATCAGCCTTCGCGAATCTGGGGCAGGGGACCTCTGGTGCAGGGGACCTCTGGAGCAGGGGAGCGCGCCGATGTTGGACTGGATCACGTCGCCGGAAGCCTGGGCGGCGCTGGTAACGCTGACGGCCATGGAGATCGTGCTCGGCATCGACAATGTCGTGTTCATCTCGCTGGTGGTGCAGCGCCTGCCGCCGGCCGAGGCGCTGCGGGCGCGGCAGATCGGCCTTTCCGCCGCGCTGCTGCTGCGGATCGGGCTTCTGTTCGCCCTCTCCTGGCTCATCGGCTTGCGCCAGTCCCTGTTCACGGCATTCGGCCACGACTTCTCCTGGCGCGACATCATCCTGATCGGCGGCGGCGCCTTCCTGATCGCCAAGGCGACGTCCGAGATGCACGGCGCCCTCGAAGGCGAGGACGAGCCGAGCGAGGAGACGGTCGCCGGGGCGGCCAAGCGGGCTTTCGCCGGGATCGTCGTGCAGGTGATCCTGCTCGATCTTGTCTTCTCGGTGGATTCCATCCTCACCGCCATCGGTATGGCCGAGCATCTGGCCATCATGGTGCTGGCGGTCATCATCGCGGTCGGCATCATGTTCGTGGCCTCCGGCCCGCTCTCCGCCTTCATCGCCACCCACCCCACGACGAAGATGCTGGCGCTCGCCTTCCTTGTGCTGATCGGCGTGACGTTGGTGGCGGACGGTTTCGGCGCCCACATCTCCAAGGGCTACATCTATGCGGCCATGGCTTTCTCGGTGATGGTGGAAGTGCTGAACGTCGCCGCCGCCGGCCGGCGCAAGCGGCGGATCGCGCTCGGCAGGGGAGGCGAACGATGAACGCGGACAAGGTGCTGCTGGTCACGGGCGGCAGCCGGGGCATCGGCGCGGCCTGCGTGCGGCGCGCGGCGGAAGCCGGCTACGGGCGCATCGCAATCAACTATACCCGCGACGCGGCGGCGGCAGACGATGTGGCCGCCGAAGCGCGGGCGCTGGGGGCTGAGGTGCTGGTGGTCAAGGGCGACATGGCCCGGCCGGCGGACATCGCCCGCCTCTACGAAGAGGTGGACGCCAACCTCGGTCCCCTGACCGACCTCGTGAACAATGCCGGAATCACCGGCCGCGCCGGTGCTTTTGCCGATGCCGATCCGGCCGAGATGGCCCGCGTCATCGATCTCAATGTCACCGGGGCGATCCTGGTGGCGCAGCAGGCGGTGCGGCGCATGTCCACCGCCCGGGGCGGCAAGGGCGGTGCCATCGTCAACATCTCGTCCATGGCGGCCACCTTGGGCTCGGCGGGAGAATATGTCTGGTACGCGGCCAGCAAGGGGGCCATCGACAGCTTCACCCTGGGCCTCGGGCGCGAGGTGGCGCGTGAGGGCATCCGGGTGAATGCCGTTGCCCCTGGCCTTATCGCCACCGATATCCATGACGCGAGCGGCGTCGTCGGCCGGCTGGAGCGCCTGACGCCCTCCATCCCCATCGGGCGGCCGGGCACGGCCGAGGAGGTAGCCGAGGCGGTGCTTTTCCTGCTCTCGGACACGGCGAGCTATACCACCGGCGCGGTACTCAAGATTTCGGGAGGCCGCTGACCGCGCTTGCGGCCCACTCGCCCCGCCCTATGATCCCCTGAATCTCGGGAGGATAGGGGTTGGCGGTCATGGTCCATGCGGTTCAGGTGCATCAAACGGGCGGCCCCGAGGTGCTCAGCTTCGAAGCGGTGGCGGTTCCTCCGCCCGGCCCGGGCCAGGTGCAACTGCGCCACACCGCCATCGGCCTCAATTTCATCGACGTCTATTTCCGCACCGGCCTCTACAAGGCGGCGGGCTTCCCCTTCATCCCCGGCAGCGAAGGCGCTGGCGTGGTGGAGGCGGTGGGGCCGGATGTGACCGATTTCCATCCGGGCGACCGCGTCGCCTATGCCATGGCCATCGGCGCCTATGCGGAGGTGCGCAACATCTCGACCTCGGTCCTTGTGCATCTGCCCGCCGCCATCGACGACCGCACCGCCGCGGCCATGATGCTCAAGGGCATGACGGCGCAGTACCTCGTGCGGCGCACGCACCACATCAAGCCCGGCGACGTGATTCTGGTGCAGGCGGCCGCCGGCGGCGTCGGCCTGATCCTGTGCCAGTGGGCGAAGCACCTCGGCGCCACCGTGATCGGCACCGTGGGCTCCAAGGACAAGGCCGAGCTTGCCCTCGCCAATGGCTGCGACGAGGTGATTCTCTACCGCGAAGAGGACTTCGTTCACCGGGTGAAGGAGATCACCTCCGGCAAATTGTGCGACGTGGTTTATGACGGCATCGGCCAGGCGACCTATCCCGCTTCCCTAGACTGCCTCAAGCCGCTCGGCCTGTTCGTGAGCTTCGGCAACGCCTCCGGCTCCATCCAGAATTTCGACCTGCTGCACCTGTCGGCCAAGGGCTCGCTGTTCGCCACCCGCCCGACTCTGGGCACCTTCGTCGCCAAGCGCGCCGACCTCATCGCCACCGCCAACGATCTGTTCGAGGCGGTCCTGACCGGCGCGGTGAAGATCCCGATCCACCAGACCTACGCGCTGAAGGACGCCCAGAAGGCCCACCGCGACCTCGAAGGCCGCAACACCACGGGGTCGACCCTGCTGCTGCCGTGAGGCTCGCGCCCCTCTCCTGCACGGGGAGAGGGGCCGCCCGGAGGCAGGCGTCTTCATCATTCCCACAGTCACGCCGTTACAATGGCTTGCGCATCCCGCCCCTCCGCATGATATCTACGGTTCAACAAGGATGGGGCGGGCGCGCTGAACCCGCTCCGCCGTGCTGCGACGGATCGTTCCGGCCATGATGCGCCAATACGAACTCGTCGAGCGCGTTCGACGGTATAATCCTAACACCGACGAGGCGCTGCTCGACCGCGCCTATGTCTACGCCATGAGGGCGCACGGCAGTCAGCTGCGTGCGTCGGGAGATCCCTATTTCTCCCACCCGCTCGAAGTCGCGGCGATCCTCACCGATCTCAAGCTGGACGATGCCACCATCGTCTCGGCCCTGCTGCACGACACCATCGAGGACACCAGCGCCACCAAGGCGGAGATCGAGCGGCTGTTCGGCCAGCAGATCGCGACGCTGGTGGAAGGGCTGACCAAGATCAAGAAGCTCGACCTCGTCTCCAAGCAGGCGAAGCAGGCCGAGAATCTGAGGAAGCTGCTGCTCGCCATCGCCGACGACGTGCGGGTGCTCCTCGTCAAGCTCGCCGACCGCCTCCACAACATGCGCACCCTGAAATGGGTGCCGCCGGAGAAGCGGGACCGGGTGGCGCAGGAGACGCTGGATATCTACGCGCCGCTGGCAGCCCGCATGGGCATGCAGGACATGCGCGAGGAGCTGGAGGATCTCGCCTTCCGCCAGCTCTCCCCGGAAGCCTATGAGAGCATCACCACCCGCGTGTCCGAGCTTCGGCAGGTCAACGGCCCGGTGGTGCAGGAGATCGAGCGGGAGCTGAAGGACGAGCTTGCCCGGCGCGGCATCGTCGCCGAAGTCAAGGGGCGGGAGAAGCGGCCGTTCTCCATCTGGGGCAAGATGGAGCGCAAGGCCATCGGCTTCGAGCAATTGTCGGATCTCTACGGCTTCCGCGTGCTCGTCTCCTCGGTGGAGGACTGCTACCGGGCGCTAGGCGTCGTCCACACCAAGTGGGCCATCGTGCCCGGACGCTTCAAGGACTACATCTCCACCCCCAAGCCCAACGACTACCGCTCCCTGCACACGACCGTGGTCGGCCCGCGCCGCCAGCGCGTCGAGATGCAGATCCGGACCAAGGACATGGAGGAGATCGCCGAATACGGCATCGCCGCCCATGCCCTCTACAAGGACGCCTCGGGCGCGCCGGGGGAGATGCTCTCCCACGAGAGCCGCGCCTATGCCTGGCTGCGCAAGACCATCGAGAACCTTTCGCAGGGGCTCTCTCCCGAGGAGTTCCTCGAGCATACCAAGCTCGAGCTGTTCCACGACCAGGTGTTCTGCTTCACCCCCAAGGGCCGGCTCATCGCTTTGCCCCGCAAGGCGACGCCCATCGATTTCGCCTATGCGGTGCACACGGACGTGGGCAACACCGCCGTGGGCTGCAAGATCAACGGCTCCATCGCGCCCTTGGTGTCGGAGCTGAAGAACGGCGACGAGGTGGAGATCATCACCTCCAAGGCGCAGACGCCGCCGGGTGCGTGGGAGACCATCGCCGTCACCGGCAAGGCGCGCGCCGCCGTGCGTCGCGCCACCCGGGCCGCCGTGCGCGCGCAATATGCCGGCCTCGGCCGCAAGATCACCGAGCGGGCCTTCACCCGCGTCGGCAAGCCTTTCACCGAGGACGCCGTGGCCAAGGCCACGCCCCGTCTCGCGCGGGCCTCGGCGGAGGATGTGTTCGCCGCCATCGGCCGGGGCGAGATCAAGACCGACGACGTGATCCGCGCCGTCTATCCCGACTGGGTGCCCCCGCGTCCGGAGGAGCGGGCCGAGCGCGCCGCGAGCGGCGAAGGCTGGTTCGAGCTGAAGCGCGGCCACAACCTCAAGTTCAAGATTCCCGAAGGCGCGAAGGCGGAGCGGCTGGACGCCATCCCCATCCGGGGCATCAATGGCGATCTGCCGGTGCGCTTCGCACCTGACGGCGGCGCCGTTCCGGGGGATCGCATCGTCGGCATCCTCACGCCCGGCGAGGGCATCACCATCTATCCCATCCAGTCGGCCTCTCTGCAGGGCTTCGAGGATGCGCCTGAGCGCTGGCTCGACGTGCGCTGGGACGTGGACGAGCTTTCCGATGGGCGCTTTCCCGCGCGGATCGTCGTCACCGCCCGCAACGAGCCCGGCTCGCTGGCGCAGATCGCCGGAGCCATCGGTGACCGCGGCGGCAATATCGACGGGCTGCAGATGCACGCCCGCTCAGCCGATTTCCACGAGATGGTGATCGACGTGGAGGTGTTCGACCTAAGGCACCTCAACGCCATCATCGCCGACCTCAAGGCCCGCGAGGTGGTCTCGCAGGTGGAGCGCGTGAACGGCTGACGCCGGCGCGGACGGGAGCAAGCGAAATGGCGGTGCTGAAGCCGGTGCGGCTCGGGGTGAACGTCGACCACGTGGCGACCGTACGCAATGCGCGCGGCGGTCTCTTGCCCGACCCGGTGCGCGCCGCAGCCCTCGCCGCCGCGGCGGGGGCCGATGGAATCACCGCCCATCTGCGCGAGGACCGGCGTCATATCCGCGACGCCGACATGGCGCGGCTGAAGGCGGAGATCGACCTGCCGCTCAATTTCGAGATGGCTGCCACGGAGGAGATGGTCGGCATCGCCATCTCCGTCCGGCCCAACGCCTGCTGCCTCGTGCCCGAGCGGCGGGAGGAGCGCACCACCGAGGGCGGGCTCGACGCGGCAGGGCTCGCCGCGGAGCTTGGCCCGCGCATCGCCCGGCTGAAGGCAGCGGGCATCCGTGTCTCGCTCTTTATCGCAGCGGAGGAGAGGCAGATCGCCGCTGCGGCCGCGCTCGGCGCCGACATCGTGGAACTGCACACCGGCGGCTGGTGCGATGCGGTGGCGGAAGGCCGCACGGCGGAGGCCGAGGCCGAGTTCGTCCGGCTCAAGGCCGGCGCCGGACAGGCCCACGCGCTCGGGCTGGAGGTTCATGCCGGCCATGGGCTCGATTATGCGACGGCGGAGCGCATCGCCGCGTTTCCCGAGATCGTGGAGCTGAACATCGGCCATTTTCTCATCGGGGAGGCCATCTTCGTCGGGCTGGAGGCGGCCATCCGCACCATGCGGGCGGCCATTGCCGCCGGGCGTGCGGCGGCAGCGGGCGAGGCGGCATGATCCTCGGCATCGGCTCCGATTTCTCGGACGCGCGCCGCATCGCCAAGTCCATCGAGCGGTTCGGCGACCGGTTCCTGAACCGTGTCTTCACCCCAGTCGAGCGGGCGAAGGCGGACCGGCGAAAGCTCAGGGCGGAGACCTACGCCAAGCGTTTCGCGGCCAAGGAGGCTTGCGCCAAGGCGCTGGGCACCGGCCTGAGCCAAGGCGTGTTCTGGCGCGACATGGGCGTCGTGAACCTCCCGTCCGGCCAGCCGACGCTGGTGCTCACCGGCGGGGCTGCGCGGCGGCTCGCCCAGATGGTGCCGCAGGGGTACGAGCCGCGCATCCATCTCTCCCTCACCGACGAGGGACCGCTCACCGCCGCCTATGTCATCATATCGGCGGTGCCCCGCTCCGGCGCCTGACGCTGGAGGAGGTCGAGGGCGTGCGTTGCCGGGAGGCCGGGAAGCCTCTATAGGGGCGGTCTTGCCTGTCGAGGCCGGCGCGCATCTGCCGGTATCTCCTCAGTTTCGGCGCAGTTTGTCGTACCCTGCGCCTCATTTGGGAAACCTTGGACACCCGATGACCGCGACCAGCGAATCCAAGAAGGACGGCGGCTTTCTCGAAACCGTCCGGGTGATCGTCCATGCGCTGCTGATCGCGCTGGTGATCCGGACCTTCCTCTTCCAGCCGTTCAACATCCCCTCCGGGTCGATGAAGGACACGCTGCTGATCGGCGACTACCTGTTCGTCTCCAAGTACAGCTACGGCTATTCCCACTTCTCGATTCCCTTCTCGCCCAACCTGTTCTCCGGCCGCATCCTCGGGTCCGAGCCGACGCGGGGCGACGTGGTGGTGTTCAAGCTGCCGAAGGACAACGAGACCGACTACATCAAGCGCGTTGTCGGCATGCCCGGCGACAAGATCCAGATGATCGGCGGCCTGCTGCACATCAACGGCGTGCCGGTGAAGCGCGAGCGCATGTCGGACGTGAGCGAGGACGACGGCTCGGGCCGCAAGGTGCCGGTGAAGCGCTGGCGCGAGACGCTGCCCAACGGCGTCTCCTACGAGACGCTGGACCTCGTGGATAATGGCTTCTACGACAACACGCCCGTCTATGAGGTGCCGCTCGGGCATTTCTTCATGATGGGCGACAACCGGGACAATTCCGCCGACAGCCGGGTGCTGAGCCAGGTGGGCTATGTCCCGTTCGAGAATCTCATCGGCAAGGCACAGCTGATCTTCTTCTCGATCGACGAGGGCGCGAGCGCGTGGCAGGTTTGGACATGGCCTTGGACGGTGCGATGGGATCGGCTGTTCACACGAGTGCATTGAACGGGGCGGGGCGCGACCTCGCGCATCTCGAGGAGCGGATCGGCTACCGCTTCCGCGATCGCTCCATCCTTGAGCTGGCCCTTTCCCACATCAGCGCCGTGAAGGGCGAGGCGCCGCGCCTGCGCTCCTACCAGCGGGTGGAATTCCTGGGCGACCACGTGCTCGGCTCCGTGGTCTCGCACATGCTCTATCTCGCCTTCCCGGAGGGCGAGGAGGGGGAATTGTCCCGCCGCCTCGCCGAGCTGGTGCGCGAGGAAGCCTGCGCGGAAGTCGCGGAGGACATGGACCTCGGCCCCTTCATCCGCCTCGGCCCCGGCGAAAGCCAGTCCGGCGCGCACAAGCGCCGCGCTATCCTCGCCGACGTGGCCGAGGGGGTGGTGGCGGCGGTGTTCCTCGATGGGGGCTATGAGGCCGCCCATGCGCTGGTGGAGCGCTTCTGGCGCCCCCGCCTGGAGGCTCCGCGCCGGCCGCTGCGCGATGCCAAGACCGTGCTTCAGGAATGGGCGCAGGCTCGCGGCCTGCCGCCGCCCGCCTATCGCGAGGTGATGCGCTCCGGCCCGGACCACGCCCCCCGCTTCACCGTGGCGGTGGATCTGCCGGGCCTCGCCTCGGCGCAGGCGGATGGCGCCTCCAAGCAGAATGCACAGAAGGCGGCCGCTGCCGCCTTCCTCGTCCGTGAGGGCGTTTGGGAGAAGGACGAGGCCTGATGGCACCGAGGAAGAAGGCGGGCGCCGACACGGCCGCCCCGGATCAGAAACCTGCCCCTGCGGAAGAAGAGGCCTTCGTCGCCGCTGCTCAGCATGATGATGTCGCCGAAGATGACCTCGCGGAGGACGAAATCTCCGACGACGAGATCTCTGACGACGATCTGCCGGATGACGATCTGGACGACGAGGACGACGATTTCGACGACGAGCTGGATCGCGTCGAGCGTGCGCCCCTGACGCCGCTGGAAGGCCCGACCCGCTGCGGCTTCGTCGCCCTGCTGGGCGCGCCCAATGCCGGCAAGTCGACGCTGACCAACCAATTGGTGGGCACCAAGGTCTCCATCGTCTCGCACAAGGTGCAGACGACGCGCGCCATCGTGCGCGGCATCGCGATGGACGGCGCGGCGCAGATTGTCCTTGTGGACACCCCTGGCATCTTCGCGCCCAAGCGCCGGCTGGAGCGGGCGATGGTGTCGAGCGCCTGGACCCATGCCGCCGACGCCGATGTGATCGCGCTCCTGGTGGATGCCAACCGCGGCCTGGATGAAGACATCGAGGCGCTGCTCGGCAAGCTCAAGGACATCCGCAAGCCGCGCGCGCTGATCCTAAACAAGATCGACCTCATTCGCCGCGACAGCCTTCTGGCGCTGGCCGCCGCGATTACGGAACAGACTCCGTTCGACCGGGTGTTCATGGTCTCCGCGCTCACCGGCGACGGCGTGGAGGACGTGCGACGCTGGTTCGCCGAGACGGTGCCGGAAGGTCCCTGGCTCTATCCGGAAGATCAGGTGTCGGATGCGCCCATGCGCATGCTCGCGGCCGAGATCACCCGCGAGAAGATGTTCCTGCGCCTGCACGACGAACTGCCCTACCGCTCCACGGTGGAAACCGAGAGCTGGAAGGAATTGCGCAACGGCTCCGTGCGCATCGAGCAGACGATCTTCGTGGAGCGCGAAAGCCAGCGCAAGATCGTGCTCGGCAAGGGCGGCAACACCATCAAGACCATCTCCTCGGAATCCCGGAAGGAGATTTCCGAGATCATCGAGCAGCCCGTGCATCTCTTCCTGTTCGTGAAGGTGCGCGAGAGCTGGGCGGACGATCCGGAGCGCTACCGCGAGATGGGGCTGGAGTTCCCCAAAGGCGGCTGAACGTGCGGCTGAGCACGTCGCCGTGCGTTTGCGAAAACGCAAGGCTGTATTGCGATCTTACGGCTGGATGCGGGCATCCATGCACGGCATAACCGGTGGCGAACCCAACGGGGAGACGTGTCATGTCGAAGCCAGTCGTCGCGATCGTGTATCACTCGGGCTACGGCCACACCAAGGTCGTGGCTGAATCCGTGCTCGCCGGCATCAAGGAAGTCGATGCCGTGGAAGGCGTCCTCGTCTCCGTGGACGAAGTGGACGACAAGTGGGACGTGCTGGACGGCGCAGCCGCCATCATCTTCGGCGCGCCGATCTACATGGGCAACGTGTCCGCGGCCTTCCAGGCGTTCGCCGAGAAGTCCTCCAAGCGCTGGTTCGAGATGAAGTGGAAGGACAAGCTGGCCGCCGGCTTCGTCAATTCCGGTGCGCAGAACGGTGACAAGCATCAGGGCATCCACGCCATGTTCGGCCTGTCGCAGCAGCACGGCATGGTCTGGGTCGGCCTCGGCCTCCATCCCGGCAACAACAATTCCAAGGGCTCGCTGGAAGACTTGAACCGCCTCGGCGGCTTCGCCGGCGCCTATGCCCAGTCCAACATCGATGAAGGCCCGGACGTGGTGCCCCCCGCCACCGACCGCCGCACCGCCGCCCATCTCGGCCGCCGCGTCGCCGACGCGACCGTGCGCTGGACCCGCGGCGCCTGACGCGACCCGGCGCTCTGTCCTGCCTCTCCCCGCTTCCGCTCGCTGCGGCGGCGGGGTAATGGGGGCGGGAGATTAGCGCCGCGGAGGAATCGCGATGAGTGACCGGAGCCTGCTCGTGGTGGTGCTCGCCGCCGGGGAGGGGACGCGCATGAAATCGCGCCTCCCCAAGGTGCTCCACAAGGTCGCCGGCCGCTCCATGCTCCACCATGTGCTGGCGGCGACGCGCGCCGCCGGTGCCACCCGCACCGCCGTCGTGGTCGGCCCCGGCCGGGAGGATGTTGCCGCCGAGGCGACACGCATCGTGCCGGATGCGCAGGTGTTCGTGCAGACCGAGCGGCTGGGCACCGCCCACGCCGTGCTGGCCGCCCGCGCCGCGCTTGAGCAGGGCGCCGATGACGTGCTGGTGCTCTATGCCGACACCCCGCTGGTGCGCCCCGAGACCCTCGCTCGCTTGCGCGCACCGCTGGCCGAAGGCGCCGCCGTCGCCGCGCTCGGCTTCGAGCCGGAAGACCCCACCGGCTATGGCCGCCTCGTCACCTCCGGCGACGAACTCGTCGCCATCCGCGAGGAGAAGGACGCCACTACGGCCGAGAAGGCCATCCGCTTCTGTAATGCCGGCCTGATGGCCCTCGCCGGCAAGGATGCCCTCTCCATCCTCGACCGGATCGGCAACGCCAATTCCAAGGGCGAATATTATCTCACCGACGCCGTGGAGATCGCCCGCGCTGACGGCCGATCCGCCGTCGCGGCGAAGGCGGACTCGGACGAGGTGGCCGGCGTCAACAGCCGCATCCAGCTGGCCGAGGCCGAGGCCATCCTGCAGAAGCGCCTGCGCCTTGCCGCCATGGCCGAGGGGGTGACGCTGATCGCGCCCGAGACGGTGTTCTTCTCCGCCGATACGGTGCTCGGCCGCGACGTGATCGTGGAGCCCAACGTGGTGTTCGGGCCCGGCGTGACCGTGGGCGACGATGTGGTGATCCACGCCTTCTGCCATCTGGAAGGCGCCCATCTGGAGCCTGGCGTCTCCATCGGCCCCTATGCCCGGCTGCGGCCCGGCACACGGCTGGAGGCGGGCGTGCGCATCGGCAATTTCGTGGAGACCAAGGCTGCCCATATCGAGAGCGGGGCCAAGGTGAACCACCTCTCCTATGTGGGCGACGCCCATGTGGGCGCGGGCGCCAATCTCGGCGCCGGCACCATCACCTGCAATTACGATGGCTTCTCCAAGTACCGTACCGAAATCGGTGCCGGCGCCTTCATCGGCGTCAACTCCGCGCTCGTGGCGCCGGTGGCGATCGGGGCGGGCGCCTATGTGGGCACCGGCGCGGTCATCACCTCGGATGTTCCGGCGGATGCCCTCGCCATCGCCCGCAGCCGGCAGGTGGTGAAGGACGGATGGGCGAAGGATTTCCGCGCCGCCCGCGCAGATGCGAAGAAGAAGGGGTAGGCGACGCCGGGGGGCGCCTCGCCTGACACCAACCGAAAGGCGATGTGATTCCGGCCTTGGCCGCTGGGAGGGTAGGACTGGCGGCTTAGGAACGGTCCATTCAGCTTTTGCAGTGCACCTTGGGCGCGACAATCAGCCGGGCCCAAAAGGGCACTACCAACATCGGAGCAAGATCGCATGTGCGGGATCGTCGGCATTCTTGGGAAGAGCGCCGTCGCGGACAAGGTGGTCGAATCGCTCCGGCGCCTGGAATACCGCGGCTATGATTCCGCCGGCATCGCGACCCTCGAAAACGGCCACCTCGAGATCTGCCGCGCCGAAGGCAAGCTGCGCAATCTCGAGACCAAGCTCGACAAGCACCCGCCGAAGGGCCACGCCGGCATCGGGCACACCCGCTGGGCGACCCACGGCAAGCCCTCCGAGCGCAACGCGCATCCCCACGGCACCAAGCGCGTGGCCGTCGTCCACAACGGCATCATCGAGAATTTCCGCGAGCTCAAGGAAGAGCTGAAGGCCGCCGGCGTGTCCTTCAGGAGCGACACGGACACCGAAGTTGTGGCCCAGTTGGTGGATCGCGAACTGCTCGCCGGCAAGGAGCCGGTGGCGGCGGTGGCGGCCGTGCTGCCGCGCCTCAAGGGCGCCTTCGCGCTCGGCTTCCTGTTCGACGGCAAGACCGATCTGTTGATCGCCGCCCGTCGCGGTTCTCCGCTTGCCATCGGCTACGGCAATGGCGAGATGTTCCTCGGTTCGGACGCCATCGCCCTCGGCCCGTTCACCGACCGCATCGCCTATCTCGAAGAGGGCGACTGGGCGGTGCTGACCCGCGAGGGCGCTGAGATCCGCGACGAGACCGGCCGCATTGTCGAGCGCGCCGTCCAGAAGGTGCCGGCCGGCGCCCTGCTCGTGGACAAGGGCAACCATCGCCACTTCATGGCGAAGGAGATCTACGAGCAGCCCGAGGTGATCTCCCATACCTTCGGCCATTATCTCGATCTCGACAGCGAGACCGTCTCGCTGCCCGAGCTGCCGTTCGACGCCAAGGAGGTGCAGCACATCTCCATCACGGCGTGCGGCACGGCGCTCTATGCCGGCGCGGTGGCGGAATACTGGCTGGAGCGCTTCGGCCGCGTGCCGGTCTCCACCGACATCGCCTCCGAGTTCCGCTACCGCGAGACGCCACTGGCGCCCGGCGGCGTCACCATCGTCATCTCCCAGTCGGGCGAGACGGCGGACACGCTCGCCTCCCTGCGCTACGCCAAGGAGTGCGGGCAGAAGGTGGTCGCCGTGGTGAACGTGCCCACCTCCACCATCGCTCGCGAGGCGGACGTGGTGCTGCCGATCCTCGCCGGTCCCGAAATCGGCGTCGCCTCCACCAAGGCGTTCACCTGCCAGTTGGCGACTCTCGCCTGCCTGTCCGTCGCCTTTGGCCGCGCCAAGGGCGTGCTGTCGGCGGAGGACGAGAACAAGCTGGTGCGCGCCTTCATGGAAGTGCCGCGCCTGATGACCGAGGCGCTGAAGCTCTCCCCGGAGATCGAGGTCCTCGCCCGCACCCTCGCGAAGGCGCGGGACGTGCTCTATCTCGGCCGCGGAACGAACTATCCGCTGTCGCTGGAAGGCGCGCTGAAGCTGAAGGAAATTTCCTACATCCACGCCGAAGGCTATGCCGGTGGCGAGCTGAAGCACGGCCCCATCGCGCTCATCGACGAGAAGATGCCGGTGGTGGTCATCGCCCCCCATGACCGCATCTTCGACAAGACCGTCTCCAACATGGAGGAGGTGGCGGCGCGCGGCGGCAAGATCATCCTCGTCACCGACCCCAAGGGGGCCGAGGCCGCGCCGGTGAATGCCGTGCAGAAGCTGATCCTGCCGGAGATGCCGGCCACCGTCTGCCCGATGGTCTATTCCATCCCGGTCCAGCTCATCGCCTACCACACGGCGGTCATCATGGGCACGGACGTGGACCAGCCGCGCAACCTCGCCAAGTCTGTGACGGTGGAATAGTCCGTCACGGGTGGTCCGCCACCGCCGGGTGGCGGTGACGGTGGTTTGGTCCGGCGCGGGTGGCATAATCCACCCGGAGTCGCCGGAAATATGTTGCGCCGAATGGGAAATCGGCGCCTTCATTTCGAGACACAAGCCAACGCTCAAGCCTGGGTGCGGACGCCGGTCGATGCCTGCTGCGACGTTCCCCATCTTCATGAATGCGGTGGTGGCGGCGCTGTTCGCCGCCAGCTATCTCGCGCTGGCGCTGCTCCACCGCGGTTACACGGCACCCCTGTGGTTCGCCGCCAGCTTCGGCGCGATCTTCATCACGCCGCTGGCACTGCTCGTGCAGTCCTACACCGGCTGGGTGATCCTGCTTGCCCCGGTGATCTATCTGTCGTTCGCCGCCTGCCTGATCCTGATGGTGCCGGGTCTGGCGGTTCTCTACCGCAAGCCCGTTCCGTGGGCGCTGGTGACGAGCCTCAGCATCCTCACGCTGGTCTGTGCCGCGCTGGCGCTGCAACTGCCGGTCAACACGCTGGTGCGCATCGTCTGCTACCAGCTGCCCTTCGTGATCGCGACGGCGGCGAGCTGCTGGGTGGTGCTGCGCGACAGCCCGCGGCGGCTGCGCGACCTTCTGCTCGCCGGCCTGTTCGCGCTGCTGTGCATGCACGTGCCCCTCAAGGCGGCGCTGGCGGTCAGCCTCCACACGGGACCGCACCAGATCAACTACATGGATACGCCGTTCGCGGTGGTCGCCCAGATCAGCACGGGTATCCTGATGATCGCGACGGGATTCCTGCTGCTGGTGATCTCGGTGCTGGAACTGGTGCGCGAGACCCAGGAGGTGGCGGACACGGACGCCCTGTCGGGCCTGCTGAACCGGCGTGGGTTCGAGCAGCGCGCCTCGGACCTCGTGCATGGGCGGGCCGGAGCGGCGCCGTTCGCGCTGCTGCTCATCGACATCGACCACTTCAAGGCCATCAACGACACCTTCGGCCACGGCGTGGGCGACCAGACCATCCGCGGCTTCGGCGGCATGCTCCAGCACACGCTGCCGCAGTCCGCGCTCATCGGCCGGGTGGGCGGCGAGGAGTTTGCCATCCTTCTGGAGCGCGCCTCGCCCGAGATGGCGCGGCTGCAGGCGGAATCGGTCCGCCTCGCCATTATCGGACATGACGATGCCGATCTGCCGCCCTTCACGGTCAGCATCGGCGTCGCGCTGGCCTCGCGGGCCGAGCCGCTGCAGACCACGCTCGAGCGGGCGGACGCCGCCCTCTATGAGGCGAAGCGGTCCGGCCGCAACCGGGTCTGCTGCGCGCAGGAGGAAGTCCACGCCGACAACGTGGTGCCGCTGCGCCGCTGAGGGAGCGCCGCCCTAACGGTTTGGCCGCGTCGCGATGAACACCGCCAGAACGACGAACAGCACGCCGAGAAAGGCGAGCACGAAGGTCGGCGCCCCAAGATACCAGCTGCCCGTGAAAGTGCCGATGAAGCTCGACAAGGCGAACAGCTTCACCATGGGCGGGATCGCCCCGGTCTCCCGCCAGCGCACGACGCCGGGGCCGAGCCAGCGGTGATTGAGGAGCCAAGCCTCGAACTTGGGCGACGAGCGTGTGAAGCACCAAGCCGCGAGGATCAGGAACACCGTGCCCGGCAGCATGGGCACCACCATGCCGATGGCCCCGACGATCAGGAAGACGAACCCCGCCGCGAACAGGAGCTTGCGATAGATCGCATCGCGGCTCCAGCGGGCGGCGGCCAGCCGTTCGCTCTGAGTTGTCGCTGGGGCAGGCGGGGGAGGAGCGGAAGCATCGTCGTCGGCGGCCATCGCCGGACCATGGCGCCTCATCCGGCCGAGAGCAAGCGCACCGCCGCATCCCGCTCCTGCAGGTGCAGCAGCGTGTGAAGCACCCGAGCGGAGGGCATGGCGAGATCGGGGTCGGCCCGCACCTGCGCCGCCGCCGCATTGCGGGCGGCCTCCACCTCGCCGCCGTGCCATTCCATCTGGGCGAGGCGGAAGCCGGGCAGGCCGCTCTGCCGGGTTCCGAGCACGTCGCCCTCGCCGCGCAGGCGCAGATCCTCTTCGGCGAGGCGGAAACCGTCCTGGCTCTCGCGCAGGATGGCGAGGCGGGATTTCGCCGTCTCGCCCAGCGGATGGCGATAGAGCAGCAGGCAGACGGACGGCTTGTCCCCGCGCCCCACGCGACCGCGCAACTGGTGCAGTTGGGCAAGGCCGAAGCGCTCGGCGTGCTCGATAACCATCACGGTGGCCTCTGGCACGTTCACCCCCACCTCGATCACGGTGGTGGCCACCAGCAGCCGCGTCTCGCCGCGGGCGAAACGGCCCATGGCCTCGTCCTTGGCGGCCCCGGACATGCGGCCATGCACCAGCCCGACCGATGCGCCGAAGATGGATTGCAGGGTCTCGTAGCGCTCGGTGGCGGCGGCGAGGTCCGAGGTGTCGGTCTCTTCCACCAGCGGGCAGATCCAGTAGGCCCGCGCGCCGGAAGCCAAGGCCCGGCCGACGCCTGCCACCACCTCGTCCAGCCGGTCGAGGGGCAAGGCGCGGGTGTCGATGGCCTGCCGGCCCGGCGGCTTCTCGCGCAGCTCGCTGGAGTCCATGTCGCCGAACAGGGTGAGCACGAGGGTGCGGGGGATGGGGGTCGCCGTCATCACCAGCATGTCCACAGCCTCCCCCTTGCGCGCCAGCGTCAGGCGCTGCTCGACGCCGAAGCGGTGCTGCTCGTCCACCACCGCAAGGGCAAGGTCGCGGAACACCACGTCGTCCTGGATCAGCGCATGGGTGCCGATCACGAGATCGGTGCGGCCCGAGGCGAGATCGTCCAGAACGGCGGCGCGGGCGCGACCCTTCTCCCGGCCGGTCAGGATCGCAGTGGAGAGGCCGGCGGCCTCGGCCAGCGGTGCGATCGTCTCCTGGTGCTGGCGGGCGAGGATTTCCGTGGGCGCCATCAGCGCCGTCTGCCGGCCGGCTTCGGCCACCGTGGCCGCAGCCATGAGGGCGACGACGGTCTTGCCCGAGCCCACGTCACCCTGCAGCAGCCGCAGCATTCGCGTGTCGGCCGCAAGGTCCGCGCGGATGGCTGCGATTGCCTGCTCCTGCGCGCCGGTGAGGCGGAAGGGCAGGGCGCCTGCAAGACGCGTCGCGAGACGCCCATCGCCCACCGTCGAGCGCCCACCTGCCTTCTCCTCCTGCGCCCGCACGAGGGCCAGGGTGAGCTGATGCGCCAGCAACTCGTCGAAGGCCAGCCGCCGCCACGGCCCGCCAGCGGGCGTCGCCTCATGGGGCGATGCCGGCTTGTGGAGGCGCATCAGCGCGTCTCGGAAGGAGGGCCAGCCCCGCGCCGCACGAAGCTCGTCGGGGATCCACTCGGGCAGGTCCGGCACGCGGAGGAGCGCGGCCTCGATGGCCCGGCGCAGGTGGCCCGAAGCGAGGCCCTCCACCAGCGGATAGACCTGCTCCACCGCCGGCAGCCGCTCGACTCCGGCGGCATCGAGGATGCGGTCCGGATGGGTCATCTGCCGCATGCCGTCGTAGAGCGAGATGCGCCCGCACAGCCAGCGCTTCGCCCCCACGGGCAGCATCCGCTCGATGCGCGCCGGCTCGATCTTGAAATGCACCACCACCATGTCGCCGCTGGCATCGGAGACATAGGTCCGGTGCGGTGCCCGGCTGCCGGGTGGGGGCGGCTGGTGGGCGTCCACTGTCACCTCCACCGTCACGTCGGTCTCGGGGACGGCTTCCGAGAGCAGCGGGCGGGCGCGGCGGTCCACGAACCCGGACGGCATGTGGAACAGAAGGTCGATCACCCGCGGCATCTCCCGGCCCAGCAAGCGCGCATACGGCTTCATCAGCTTGGGGCCGATGCCGGAGAGGCTGTCGAGCGGCGCGAAGAGGGGGGACAGGACGTCGGGACGCATGGTGGCGCGAGGGTGTCCGATCGCCCGTTGCGGTGCAAGCCGGGGCGGGAGGAGCGCCAGGCGAAGACGGTGGACAGGCACCGGCTGGAGATCGTCGGCAATCTGCTATAGGTTTCAATAGTTAGGCGGAGATGGACACCGGGATGAGCACCGGCGAGGGCGATGGCGAGCAGGCGGAACGCGCGGCCTTCATCCTGAGGCTGCGCCAGCGGGGGATCAGGGACCTTGCCGTGCTGCGGGCCATCGAGCTGGTGCCGCGGCCGTTGTTCGTCGATCCCATGATGCGCCGTCACGCCTATGACGACGTGGCACTGCCCATTGCCTGCGGCCAGACCATGTCGCAGCCGAGCCTTGTCGCCTCCATGACCGAAGCGCTCGGCGTCACTGCCGACCAGACCGTGCTGGAGGTGGGCACCGGCTCCGGCTATCAGGCCGCGGTCCTCTCCCACCTGGCTGCGCGGGTGGTGACCGTGGACCGCTATCGCTCCCTCGTGAGCGAGGCGCAGACTCGCTTCGAGGTGCTCGGCCTGCGCAACGTCACCGCTTATGTGGGCGACGGCATGAACGGGATGCCGGCCCGCGCGCCGTTCGACCGCATCCTCGTGACCGCGGCGGCGCCCGACATTCCCCCGGCGCTGATGGACCAGCTCAAGCTCGGCGGTGTCATCGTCGCGCCGCTCGGTGCGCCGGAGGAGGTGCAGACGCTCGTCCGTATCGTCAAGGAGCAGTCCGGCCGCACCCGCACCGACCTGATGAAGGTGCGCTTTGTACCGCTCGTTCCGGGCGCCGCGGCCACACTCTGAGCGAAAGCATCGCTTTGACCGTACCCTGGTGCCGAAGCCCGTTGCGAGGGCCACAGCCCTCAGCTATCGGGATCGGGAGTTGCGTTCCGGGGGGATCGAGAATTGAAGGGCGTTTCCGGCCGCGGGCGGCAGATTCTGGCTTGTGCGCTGCTGCTCGGCCTGCTGACAGGCTGCGCCGGGCGCCCCGATGGTGCGCTCATTCCGGTGCCGGATGCGGTGCCCGGAACCTCCCGCGTGGACATGGTGGTCGCCACCGTCCGCGAGCGGTCCGATGGCCCGGACATCTTCAACGGCGAGCGCGCCCGTACACCGAGCTATGCCGAGATTGAAGTCTCTATCCCGCCCGACGGCGCCCGCAAGATCGGCGACGTACAGTGGCCGCGGAGCATCCCCGGCAATCCGGCGACGGACTTCGTTACCACCAAGCTCGTCGACCTGACACAGGATCAGGCGACCGCATGGTTCCACAACCGCATCAGCCGCACGCCGGGCCGGCAGGCGCTGGTGTTCGTCCACGGCTACAATCAGCGCTTCGACGACGCGGTGTTCCGCTTCGCCCAGATCATCCACGATTCCGGTGCGCCGGTGACGCCGGTGCTGTTCACCTGGCCGTCGCGGGGCAGCCTGCTGGCCTATGGCTACGATCGCGAAAGCACATCCTTCTCCAGGGATTCCCTGGAGCGGCTGCTCACCTTCATGGCGAAGGACCCGAACGTGGGCGAGATTTCCATCCTCGCCCACTCCATGGGCAACGTCGTGACGCTGGAGGCCCTGCGGCAGATGGCCATCCGCAACGGCCGCATCCTGCCCAAGATCAAGTATGTGATGCTGGCCGCGCCGGACGTGGACGTGGACGTCTTCTCCACCTTCTTCAACGAGATCGGCAAGACGAGCCAGCGCCCGGCCTTCACCCTGTTCGTGTCGCAGGACGACAAGGCGCTGGCCGTGTCGCGGCGGGTGTGGGGCGACGTTCCCCGCGTCGGCGCGGTGGACCCGGAGCAGGAGCCGTTCCGCACCGAATTCGAGAAGAACAACATCAACGTGGTGGACCTGACCAAGCTCAGGACCAACGATCCCCTGGCCCACGGCAAGTTCGCCGCCAGCCCGAAGGTGGTGCAGGCCATTGGCGCCCGCCTTGCGGAGGGGCAAACCATGACCGATTCCCGCGTCGGCGTCGGTGAGCACATCATCAAGGCGACCTCGGACGCCGCCGCGACCGTCGGCACGGCCGCCGGCCTCGTCATAGCCGCGCCCGTTGCGGTGGTGGATGAGAATACCCGCTCCCACTACAACCAGCATGTGAACCAGCTGGGTCGCTCGGTGTCGGACACCGCCGAGAGCGGCGCCAGCGTGGTGGCACTCCCCAAGGGCAACTGACGAGACGGCAGGTCGGGCCCTCCCGACCTGTTGCAGCTTTGTCACGGGGGAGTCGAAAGTTCGGCAGGACCGCGCCGAAGATACGTCATTTAAGCCGCCGTTTACGCATGGGCCTCTTAACTGCGGGCCGTAATGTTTGCGTGCGAGTTCGGTCACATGCGTAATTCCTGCGGGACACACGGGCGTAACGTCTTCGCGCGGCTGGCGCTGATCGGGCTCGTGTCCGGAACAGTCGCGGGCTGCAGTTCGGATACGAACCGCTTCGCTGCCGACTCCCCCCAGCCCCCGGCCGGAGCGCCCGTCGCGGGCTATCAGGGCCACCCGGGCGGTTATCCGCCTGCCGGCAGCGGGGATGTCACCGGCTCGCTCGGCTCCGGCCGCGTCGAGGCAATGCCCGCGCCGCCGCCGGGCCAGGCCGCCGCGCCCGGCTACCAGCCCTCCTCCTACGCTTCGACGGGAGCCGCCCAGCCCCTGTATGGCGCACCCGGCTACGCGGCGGCGCCGTCGGCCCCTGCCGCTCCGGCCCGCGGTCCCGCGGCCGGTACCCATGTGGTGGTGGCGGGCGAGACGCTCGGCTCCGTTGCCCGCATGTACAACGTCTCGGTCGCGTCGCTGACGATCGCCAACAACATCCCGGCCGGCGGCACGGTGCGGACCGGCCAGACGCTCATCATCCCGCCCGGCGGCAACGGCGCGTCACAGGCGAAGGCCACCCAGGCTGCCGCCCAGACCACCGCCGCCGCCAAGCCGCCGCAGCTCGCCGCGGCTGCTCCGGTCCCGAGCACGCTGCAGGTTCCCGGATCGGCGAAGCCCGCGACGGTCGCTGCTGCGCCCGCTCCGGCCCTGACGCCCGCCCCTGCGGCAAAGCCCACGCAGACCGCTGCCGCGAAGCCCGGCTCCGCGCCGACCCCGGCCGTGTCGAAGTCCTCGGCGCCCGAGCCCAAGGTCGAGACGGCCGCGAAGGTGACGCCGGTGGAGGATGCCGACGACGCTCCGCGCGCCGGCTCCGGTCCCCAGTTCCGCGCGCCCGTCCGTGGTCGCGTCATCGCCTCCTATGGTCCCAAGCCCGGTGGCGCCCACAATGACGGCGTGAACTTCGCCGTGCCGGAAGGCACCGCGGTGCGCGCCGCCGAGGACGGCACCGTCGCCTATGCCGGCAACGAGCTGAAGGGCTATGGCAATCTCGTGCTCATCAAGCACGCCGATGGTTATGTGACCGCCTATGCCAACAACAGCGAGCTGACCGTCAAGCGGGGCGATACCGTGCGGCGCGGCCAGATCGTCGCCAAGGCCGGCCAGAGCGGCAATGTCACCTCGCCCCAGCTGCACTTCGAGATCCGCAAGGGCTCAACCCCGGTCGACCCGAGCCGCTACGTCGCCGGTCTCTGAGGCAGGGCTCCTTCTGAAACGAAAACGGCCGGGCAGATGCCCGGCCGTTTTGCGTTGAGCGGCTCAGGCGGCCACCGAATGCTCCATCTCGCCGCCATAGCGCCGGCGCAGGTGGGCCTTGAACACCGAGGCATCGAGCGGCCGGCCGGTGGCGCGGGTGAGCAGCTCATCGGTCTCCAGCAACGAAGCCTGTCCGTGGACATTCACGCGCAGCCACGCCAGCAGCGGTGCGAAATCCCCCTTGGCAATGCCGGGCAGGATGCCTGGATCGGCCCGGCAGGCGGCATCGAACAGCTGCGCGGCGGTCATCGCGCCCAGCGTGTAGGTGGGGAAATAGCCCCAGCCGCCGCCCGGCCAATGGATGTCCTGCAAGCAGCCGAGGCGATCGTTGGGCGGGGTCACTCCGAGCAGCGCCTGCATGCCATCGGCCCACGCGCCGGGCAGATCGGCGAGCTTCATCTCGTCGCCGATCAGCGCCTTCTCCAGCCGGTAGCGCAGGATGACGTGGGCGGGATAGGTCACCTCGTCCGCATCTACCCGGATGAAGCCGCGCTCCACCTTGGTGTAGAGCCGCCACAGGGCATCGGCCTCCCAGGCCGGGCCGGAACCATTGAAGGCGGCGCGCATGCGCGGGGCGGCGAAGGTGAGGAATTCCCGGCTGCGGCAGGCCTGCATCTCCATGAGCAGCGACTGGCTCTCATGGATGCTCATGGACCGCGCCTGCCCGACCGGCTGGTGGATGTAGTCCTGCGGCCGGCCCTGCTCATAGAGCGCATGTCCGGTCTCGTGCAGCACGCCCATGAGGGCGCGGGAGAAATCGCTTTCGTCATAGCGCGTGGTGATGCGCACGTCGTTGTCGGCGCCGCCGCAGAAGGGATGGGCCGAGACGTCCAGCCGGCCACGCTCGAAATCGAAGCCCACCACCTTCATCAGTTCCAGCCCGAGCTGGCGCTGGGCCTCAACGGCGAAGGGTCCTTCCAGCGCGGGGGTCGCCGGGCGGCGGGCCTGGATCTCCAGCACTTCCTCGGTGAAGCCGGGCAGGAACTGGGCGAGGTCGTCGAACAGCGCATCGATCCGGGCCGAGCGTCCGCCGGGCTCGTAGCCGTTGAGCAGGGCATCATAGGGGGAGAGGCCGAGCTTCTCGCCCTTCACCCGTCCGATCTCGCGCTGGAGCCGCAGCACCTCCTCCAGATAGGGCAGGAGGGCCGGAAAATCCGCGTCCGCGCGCGCCTTGCGCCAGGCCATCTCGCAGCGGGAGGCGGCGCGGCTGGAGGCTTCCACGAGGTCGGCCGGCACCGCCGTGTCCACGGTGAAGCTGCGGGTGATCTCGCGCACGTTGGCGCGCTCCCACGGGCCGAGGTCTTCCCCCTCGGAGGCGGCGATCCAGTCACCGATGCGCGGGTCGGTGGCCATGTTGTGGTGGAGCACGCGCAGCAGGGCGAGGCTCTCCGCCCGGGTGGAGGCGGCGCCCTTGGGCATCATGGTGTCGCTGTCCCACTGGAGGATGCCGATGCCGTTGGCGAGCGCCGCGGTCCGGTCGAAATGGGCGGCGAGGTCGGAATAGGCCGTCATGGCGCGATCCTGTTGGCTCAAGGGCCGGGGAATTCCAGGGCCGGGGAATTCCAGGGCCGGGAAAAGGGCCAAGACGGTAGCCAAGCGAAGCCGGCAAGGAAAGGGCATGGCGCCGACGTGAGCCGGGCAGTCCTCCCCTCTCCCCTCGCGGGAGAGGGGCCGGGGGTGAGGGGGATTCTCAGGTCGAGGTCCGCCACCCGGATTATGCGGCGCCATACCCCTCACCCCGGCCCTCTCCCGCAAGGGGAGAGGGGGCGCAAAAGGGGGCAGGGCAGCGCGATGTGGCCCAGCCGAACCAAAGAAAAGCCCGGCGCGGACATCGGGTCCGGCCGGGCTGGAGGTACACCGTGGTTCGGGTCGATGGGCCCTCAGGCCGCCTTCTCGCCGGGGGTAAGCGAGAGCACCGACTCAAATCCTTCAAACTCCGGACCGCCGATATAGTTCACGCGGTTGGATGACGCACCCGCGTCGCGGTGGGCGAGGCGGAAGGCCTCGGACTTGGTCCAGGCCTCGAAATCCGCCTTGGAGCCCCACACGGTGTGGGAGATGTAGAGGGTGTATTCCTCCTTCTCCGGCCCGCGGCACAGGTCGAAGGCGACGAAGCCGGGCACGCTGGCGATGTAGGTGTCGCGCTCGCGCCAGACCCGCTCGAACTCGGCCTCGGATCCGTGCTTCACCTTGAACCTGTTAGTGGCAATGAACATTTCGTCACTCCGTTCTGGCAATGGGATGGGGCAGTGGCCGGCTATTTCACCGGATAGGGCGTCGCCGCCGCGATGGTGTCGGCGCCGATCTTGAACTTGAGGCCAGCCTTCGCGGTGATGCCGGCGCTCGGCAGGAACTGCTGGTACTGAACGTACTGCTCGTTGAAGAGGTTCTCAACGGAGAGCTGGGCCAGCACGTTCGGGTCCGGCTGGTAGCCGAGATAGAGGTTCACGAGGTTGAAGCTCGGCGTCGGCTCATAGGGCGAGTCGGTCGGCAAGTCGGCTGCAGTCTTCGCCGCCACCCACTGCCAGCGCACCGAGACGGTGAGCTTGTTCTCGAAGAAGCGGGCACCGAGCGTCGCGGCGATGTTGTTGGGCATCACGTTGGCGAGGGGCTGGCCGTTGTTGGTGTTCTCGCCATCCGACACAGTGGCGTTGAAGCCCGCGAACCAGACGCCGGCGTCGTAATTGCTCTCGAACTCGAAGCCGCGCAGGCGGGCGTTGGCGATGTTTTGGTACTGGTAGTTGGCATAGGTGCCGTAGATCGTCTTGTCGTAGCCCACCAGCTCGATGTAGTCCTCCACGTCGTTCTGGTAGACGTTTGCCTTGGCACGGAACTTGTCGCCCTTGGTGAAGATGTCGTCGAACCTGAGATTAAGGCCGACTTCCTTGTTCTTGCCGATCTCGGGCTTGAGATACGGGTTCGGCACGAAGCAGAACACGCCGTAGCTGCCGTCCGGACAGAAGACGAGCGGGATGTTCGGTGGGTGCGCGCCGTTCACCAGCGTCTCGGTCACCGCCGGCGCGCGATAGCCCTCGGCGAAGGTGCCGTAGAGCGTCACCCACTGCCAGGGCGTGAGGCCCACGGTGATCTTGGGCGAGAGGTGGTCTCCGCTGGTGGAAACGCCGTCGCCGCTCAGATTGTAGGTATCGTAGCGCAGCGCGCCGATGGCCTCGAACCAGGTGGAATAATTGGCCTTCCATTGGATGAAGGCGCCGCCCACGCCGCGCTCGCCGGACGGGTTGTAGCCGTCGCCGAAGCCGTAATTATCGATATTGTCCACGTCGTCGTGGAAATAGTCGCCGCCGATGGTGATGGCGTTGCGGATGTCGGCGAAGGTGAAGCGGGACGTGTTGTTGAGGTCGAAGCCCAGCGTGTCGATGGTGAAATAGCGCGGATCGCCGATGGAGCCGGTGATGGAGCTCGGCGTGCCCGCCACCTTCAGCTGGCTCTGCTTCACCCGGTTCCAGTAGATCTGGCTGCGCCAGTCGAAGACGTTGTCGTCCGGGTTGGTGTAGTTCCAGCTCGCCGTCAGCGTCTGGTTGAGAACGGTGGTGCCGTACTGGGTGGAGCCGGCGGGGATGTCGTTGTTCACCAGCGCGGCGTTGTAGGTGGTGTAATCGGCGTCATAGTTGAGGCCGGTGATCTTCACCTCGTGGTGGTCCGCCGGCCGGAAGGTGAGCTTGGCGATGCCGGTCCAGATGTCCGAGCCGGTGCCGGGCACCACGTTGCCGTCGCCGTCCGTATAGTCGCCCTGCGAGCGATAGGTGCCGCCGAAGAACAGGTCGATGTTCGGGTTCACCTTCGCCGCCGCGAACAGGGCGGCGTAGCCCATCGGTCCGTTGGAGCCGAATTCGCCGGCGGATTCCACGCCCCAGGTCTGGCCCGGCTTGATGATGTCGTTGGCGTCCTTGGTGCGGAAGGTGACGACGCCGCCAATGGCGCCCGAGCCGTAGATGTTGGCGACCGGGCCGCGCACCACGTCCACGCCCGCCAGCAGTCCCGGCTCGAGAAAGAAGGAGCCGGCGCCGGTGCCGTGGCCAAGCTGGGTGAAGTTCTGGCGCGCGCCATCGACGAACACTGCGACGCGGCCGTAATCCTCCATGCCGCGAATGTTGATGGAGGCCTGGGTGGAGTTGCCGTTCTGGATGACGGTGGTGCCCGGCATGCCGAAGAACACGTCCTGCGTGCGCGACGGCATGAGCTGTTCGAGATCGTCCGGCCGCACCACGCTGATGGCGGCGAGGGCATCGATGGCGCGCTCCTCGGAGAGGCTCGCGGCGACCGTGATGGTGTCGAGGGAGATCGTCGTCGTGTCGTCGGTTGCGCCGGCCTCCGGCGCGCTCTGGGCATTGAGTGGCGTGGCCATCAGCACGGCGCACAGCGCCACCCCCGCGAGCAGCGCCTCTTTCCCCCGGCGATGCCCTTCGGCCCTGAACACGCCCATGCGCTGCGGTTGTGCCGCCATAATCCTCTCCCGGCTGATGTTCGGAGGCTGGCTGGCGTCGAACCGGAAGCCGGGGACGTGGCGGGCCGCAGGCGTGCTGCCTGAACAGGCGTCTGCCTGACACAACTTGGCTACCGTTGCGCCACAGGTGCGTCAAGAAGAATACATCTAACTTGCCAATGAACTGAAATAACGTCAGAGATTGTTGCGTCTCTGGCACGTAAATAAGTGCCGAATCGATATTAGAATAAATAAAATAAAGGCGAATCGCTCGAATGAAGACTCGCCATGAGAAAATGGAGTTGCACTAATTCCATGCTGCCCCAGGTTCAGAAAGCTATCCGTGCGTGCCACGTTGCGGGGCGTCGAGACGTCCTTGGCGCGGTCGTCGCTGTCCTTGTTGGCGTCACCGGCCTGGCGCCCCGGGGCGCGGCGGCCCAGCCGCAAGGGGCAGTGCAGCTGCGTATCGTTTCCATCGGCGGCGCGGTGACGGAGATCCTGTTCGCGCTTGGCTTCGGGGATCGTGTGGTGGCCGTGGACCAGACCAGCCGCTATCCCGCCGCCGCCCGCGCTTTGCCGGATGTGGGCTATGCCCGAGCCTTGTCGCCGGAGGGCGTGCTCTCGGTGGGGCCGACGCTTATCCTCGCCATGGAAGGCGCCGGCCCTCCCTCCACCATGGAGGTGCTGAAGCAGGCGTCGGTGCCGGTCGTCGTCATTCCGGACGGGCATGACCGGGAGGCGGTGCTGCGCAAGATCGCGGCGGTGGCCAAGGCGGTGGGCGCAGAGGAGAAAGGCAAGGCACTGGCTACCGAGGTCTCCGACGATTTCGCCGCGCTCGACGCCATGGTGAAGGCGCTGCCGGAGCGGCCGCGCGCGGTGTTCGTGCTCTCCGCCTCGGGCGGCGCGGCGGTGGTGGGCGGCTCGGACACCAGCGCCGACGCCATCCTGAAACTCGCGGGCCTCACCAATGCCATGGCTGAGATCAAGGGCTTCAAGCCGGCACTGGACGAAGCCGCCATGTCGGCGGAGCCGGAGGCGGTGGTGGTGATGCGCGGGGGCGGGCAGGTTCTCGATGCCGCCACCGTATTCGCGCTGCCCGCCTTCGCCGGAACGCCGGCCGCGCGGGACAAGCGCCTCGTGGCGCTGCCCGGCTCGTATCTGCTCGGTTTCGGCCCCCGCACCCCGCGCGCGGCGCGCGATCTCGCGGCTGCGCTGCATCCGGGCGCCAAGCTGCCGGAGCTGCCGTCCCGGCCCTGGAGTGCGGAGCCGGACCAATGAGCATGGAAGGCGTTGTGATGGCCACGGCGGAGGCGGGAACGCGCGGGCGTCCGGTAGCGGCGGGGCTGACGCTGTTCGCGGTGCTGGCCGTTGCAGCTTTCGTGGGCGCGCTGGCCATCGGCCCCTTCACGATCGCGCCGGGACGGGTGTTCGCCGTGCTGTGGGAATGGATCAGCGGGGCCACGCCCGCTGGTGCCTTGCGCGAGCGCATCGTAGTGCTGGACGTGCGCCTGCCCCGCGCCATCGTCGGCGCGCTCGCCGGCGCGGGCATGGCGGTGGCGGGGGCGTTGATGCAGGGCGTATTCCGCAATCCGCTCGCCGATCCCAGCCTCGTGGGCGTCGCGCCGGGGGCGGCGCTGGCGGCGGTGGCGTTCGTCGTGTTCGGCGCGCCGCTCCTCGCCTTGCTGCCGCCGCCGTTGCAGGTGGTGGGGCTGCCGCTCGCCGCCTTCGCGGGCGGGCTTGTCACTACCCTCGTCATTGCGCGGCTCGCCGAACACGACGGGCGCACCTCCGTGGCGACGCTCCTGTTCGCCGGCCTTGCCCTCGGGGCGCTGGCCAGCGCCGGCACGGGGGTGATGGTGTTCCTCGCCTCCGAGCAGCAGACGCGGGATTTCCTGTTCTGGACCCTCGGCAGCCTCGGCGGCGCGACCTGGATGAAGGCGGCGCTCGCCGCGCCGTTCGTGCTGGGGCTGCTGGCCATCGCCGTCGGCCTTGCGCGTGGGCTCGATGCGCTGGCGCTGGGCGAGGCGGAGGCGTTTCACGCCGGCGTCTCAGTGGAGCGGCTGAAGCGCACCGCCGTCGTCGCCGTCGCGACGGGGGTGGGGGCGGCGGTGGCGGCCACCGGCGTCGTCGGTTTCGTTGGGCTGGTGGTGCCGCATCTGGCGCGCCTCGTGATCGGGCCCTCCCATCGCGCGCTGGTGCCGGCCTCGGCACTGCTCGGGGTGGCGGTGCTGCTGGGGGCGGACATTCTCGCCCGGATGATCGCGGCGCCGGCCGAGCTGCCGCTGGGTGTGGTCACGGCTTTGGTTGGCGCGCCCTTCTTCCTGTGGCTCCTGCTGAAGCGCCGGGCGTTCGTGGGGTGAGCATGTATCGCGCGGAAAACGTCACCGTCACTGCCTCCGGCCGCCGCTTGGTGGATGCGGCAAGCATCTGCGTGTGGCCGGGGCGGGTCACCGTGCTGGTGGGGCCGAATGGCGCCGGCAAGTCGACCCTGCTCAAGGCCATGTCCGGCGAGCACCGGCTCGCGACCGGGCGGGTGACGTTGGACGGCGTGTCCATCCACGCCATGCGCCCGCTGGAGCTGGCGCGCCGCCGGGCGGTGCTGCCGCAGGCGGCGGAGGTGGCGTTTCCCTTCACCGCCGCCGAAGTCATCGCCGCCGGCCTCATGACAGGGGAGGGGCATGACCGCGCCCGCATCCTGCGCCTGCTCGCGCGGGTCGACCTGCCCGGCTTCGCCGATCGGCGCTATGACAGCCTGTCTGGCGGCGAGCGGCAGCGCGTGCAGCTCGCCCGCATCCTCGCCCAGCTGGACGCGGGGAAGGCGGACGTTCCAGGCTACCTCTTCCTGGACGAGCCCACCGCCAGCCTCGACCTTGCCCACCAGCTCACCGTGCTCAACATCGCGCGCACCCATGCGGATGCGGGCGGAGGCGTGCTGGCGGTGCTCCACGACCTCAACCTCGCCGCCATGGTGGCGGACGAGATCGTGGTGCTGGCGGGTGGTCAGGTGCGCGCGGCCGGGCCGGTGGCGGAGGTGCTGACCGAGGCGGTTCTGGCGGAGGCCTTCGGCATCCGCCTGCGAATCGGCGTTGCGCCTCCGGGGCCCTTCATCCTGCCGCAGAACGTGGTGGCGGCGGGGTAGGGGAGCGGCACGTCCGCTTCCCCGGCCGGGCTCAGCCCAGCTCTTGTGCCGCCTTGAGCACTTCGGCGGCGTGGCCGTCCACCTTCACCTTAGGCCAGGTCTTCGCCACCTTGCCGTCGCGGCCGATGAGGACGGTGGCACGTTCCACGCCCATGTACTTGCGCCCGTACATGCTCTTCTCGACCCACACGCCATAGGCCTCCAGCATGGCCTTGTCCGGGTCGGAGCCCAGCGCGAATCCGAGGCTGTACTTGTCGCGGAACTTGTCCTGCGCCTTCACCTCGTCGGCCGAGACGCCGAGGATGTCCGTGTCGGCGGCGGCGAAGTCGGCCTTCAGGCCGTTGAAGGCGATGGCTTCCTTGGTGCAGCCGGGCGTGTCAGCCTTGGGGTAGAAATAGACCACCAGCTTGCGGCCCTTGAAATCCTTCAATGAAACGGTGCCGCCCCCATCACGGGTGAGCGAGAAAGCAGGCGCCTTGGCGCCAACCTCCGGGAAACTGGACATTCCGCCTTCCTTTCGACGTGTTCGGCGCCATACGGGGCTGCTCAAATGCAAGCCCACAAGATGGCCGCGTTCTTGGGCCAGATGGTATCATCAAGGGAGTTGATCCACCTCATCTTTACGAGACAAGGGCAGGTTAGGGTCACTTTTTGCGGGCCGGAGGCGAATCGATCCGCCTTTCGGAGGGCACCGCGGGACCATCGCCGGGTTGCGGACGAAACGGCCGGAAACGGCCGAAGCGGTAGAGGGAAGGTCCAGAAGGAATGGAGTTTCGGCAGGAGAGGCCGGCGGGGGCGCGGCGCGAGCCAAAGCGGTCCCGCTTCCGGGGCATTGTCGGCGCGCTTACCCCGCGCAGCCGTGCCGCGCGCCTGTTCACCGGCCTGTGCCTCGTCCTCATCGCGCTCGGCGGCCTCGCCGCCGTCACGCTCTATGTCCTCATCGCCACCGGCATGGTCACGGCCAACCTCGCCACGCCCTACATCGAGCGGGCGCTGGAAGAGCGCATCGGCGGCGGCCACAAGGTGAGCATCGGCGCCACCACCATGGAGACGGTGGGGCAGGGCGCCACCGCCGTGGTGGTCCATGATATCCGCGTCACCGGCCCGGACGGGCAGTTGGTCGCCAGCGCGCCCAGCGCCGAAGTGGAGCTGGAAGGCTCGCTCCTTTCTCTGATGCCGAAGGCGCGGCGTATCGATCTGGTCGGCGCGGAAATGACCGTGCGCATCGCCCCCACCGGGCAGGTGGCGGTGGCCACCGGCCGCGGCGCCAAGGCCATTCCGGCGAGCGCCTCCGCCCGCACGGGCGCGACTCCAAGCCCGGCGCCGCAAGCTGCTGCGGATGCTCCGCCGGCCGCGTCCGGCCAGAGCGCGCAACCTTCGGCCGCCGCCGCTGCAACAGGGGATATCGATCCGCTCAAGCCGGTCGCGCTCGCCCGCTGGATGTCCGATCTCGAGACTGCCGGCTTCGACGGCGGGGCGCTGGCGGACGTGGGCCTCAAGGACGGCACCGTGATCGTGGAGAACGAGGGGGCCGGGCACCGCATCGTCTTCCAGCACATCAGCGTCCGGCTGGCTCGTCCGGCCGGGGGCGGGGCCGTGCTCACCTTCACCACCCAGTCGCCACAGGGCGTCGCCACCGCCGTCGCGCGCATCAGCGCTGCCCAGGGCGGCCAGCGCGCCATCGACGTCTCCATCAAGAACGTGTCGACCCGCGACCTGCTGCAGGCCTTCGTGCAGGACCAGCGGCGCTTCTATATCGATACCCCGCTCAACGCGGCCTTCGCCGCCCGCCTCGACCTCGACGGGACGCTGACGTCGGCCGAGGCGAGCCTGGACTTCGGCGCCGGAGCCCTCGGCAATGGCGAGGATCCGGAGGAACGGTTCGTCATCGACCACGCGCGCATCGCCGCCACGCTGGACGTGGCGCGCCGGGTCATCGTGGTCGCGCCCATCGAGGCGGTGAAGAGCCAGAACGTCATCGAGCTGGCCGGCGAGATCAAGGTTCCGGCGAAGGCCCAGGAGCCCTGGCCGTTCCAGATCGGGCCCAAGCGCGTGGTGCTTCAGGGCCCGGAAATGCCCGAGCCGCCCCTCGTCATCACCAAGGTGGACGTATCCGGCCGGTATGATCCGCCGAGCCGCCAAATCGTCGTGGACGAAGGCCTGCTCGGTGCCTCGACCGCGAGCTTCAGCTTCACCGCCCTTTTCGATTTCGGCGTGGCGGTCCCCTACCTGAAGTTCGACGGCGTCGCCTCTCCCATGCCGGTGGCGACGGTGAAGCGCTTCTGGCCGGTCAACATCGCACCCCCCGCCCGCCAGTTCGCGGTGGAGAACGTCTCCGGCGGCACGGCCGAGGGCATCTCCGTCGCGGTGAAGCTGCCGCTCGACCTCATCGGCCAGAAGCAGGTGCCGCTGCCTGAGGATGGCGTGCGCTTCACCATCTCCGGCAAGGGGGTGACGCTGCGCCCCGTCAAGGGCCTGCCGCCCATCACCAATTCCAGCCTCGCGATCCTCGTCACCGGCCGCTCGGTGCGCATCACCATGCCGGACGGCACGGTGGTGACGCCCCAGAACCGCAAGATCGCGGTGAGCGACGGGGTGATGCTCATCCCCGATTATTTCCCGCGCGAGCCCTCCGCGCAGATCCGGGTGAACTTCAACGGCCCTGCGGACGCTGGCATCGAGGTGCTGGGCATGGAGCCGCTGAAAGGCCCCCAGGGCACCGCCTTCGATCCGTCCACGACGCGCGGCCGCCTTTCGGCGCTGCTGCAGGTGAACATGATCTTCCGCAAGGTGCCGCTGCCGGAGGATCTCGACTATTCGCTGGAGGCGAACCTCACCGACTTCGGCGTGGACAAGGTGTTCAAGGGCCAGAGGCTCGAGGGCGCGACGGTGAAGGCGTTCGCCTCGCCCGCCGGCATCGTGCTGCGCGGCGAAGGCAAGCTCGCCGGGGCGCCACTCGCCTTCGAGTACGAGAAGAAGAAGGACGCGGCCGATTCGGACATCCGCGTCTCCGCCACGCTCGACGACGCCGCCCGCGGCAAGCTCGGCGTGGACGTTCCTGGCGTGAGCGGGCCGGTGAGCGTGCGCCTCGTGGGCACCACCAACAACAAGGACACGCGCGCCAGCATCGAATCGGACCTGACCCAGGCCCGCATCGCCGATCTCATCCCCGGCCTCAGCAAGCCCGCCGGCAAGCCGCTCAAGGCGCGCTTCACGGTGAACGACAAGGGCAGCTCCATCCGCCTGGACGAGATGGTGATCGATGGGTCCGGAACGCTGCTCAAGGGCAACATCGAGCTGGCCGACAGCGGCGATCTCCTGGGCGCGAGTTTCCCGACCTTCCAGCTCTCCGACGGCGACAAGGCTTCGGCCAAGGCGGAGCGGGTCGGCTCCGTGCTGAAGATCCGCATCACCGGCGAGGTGATGGATGCCCGCGGCATCATGAAGAGCCTGGTCAGCGGCCCCCCCACCGACAAGCGCAAATCGCAGGACGTGGACGTGGAGGCGCGCATCGGCGCGCTCACCGGCAACAATGGTGAGGTGCTGCGCCAGTTCGATCTCTCCACCACCCGGCGCGGTGTCGAGATGCGGGATTTCACGCTCACGGCGAAGACCGGCCGGGACGGCACGGTGGCCGGCGAGATGCGCACCTGGCAGGGGCGCGAGCGGGCGCTCCAGATCACCACCTCGGATGCCGGCGCGCTGTTCCGGTTCCTGGACATCTACGCCAAGATGCAGGGCGGCGAGGCGTGGCTCATCGTCGATCCGCCGCGGAGCGACAACACGCCGCAGGAGGGCGTGCTGCACCTGAGCAACTTCTCCATCAAGGGCGAGCCGGGCCTCGAACGCCTTTCCAGCGCCGCCCGCGACAGCTCCGGCCGCATCGAGAACGGCACGGCGGCCTTCGAGAAGGCACAGACCCAGTTCTCCCGCTCCACCGGCAAGATCGTGTTCAAGGAAGGCGCCATCTGGGGCCCCTCCGTGGGCGCTACCTTCGACGGCTCGCTGGATTTCGCAGCCGACCGCATCAACATGCGCGGCACCTTCGTGCCGGCCTACGCGCTCAACAACATCTTCTCCAAGCTGCCGGTGATCGGCCTGTTTCTCGGCGGCGGACCCAACGAAGGCTTGGTGGGCGTGACATTTGAGGTCGTCGGCCCGCTGTCCACGGGGCCCACCCTGCGCATCAACCCCATCTCGGCCGTGGCGCCGGGCTTCCTGCGCAAGATCTTCGAGTTCCGCGATTCCACCGGAACGCCGCCGACGCGGTGAGGGGTGCGTTCCCCGGACCAGCGACGGCAAAGCCGGAGCGCCGATCCGGGGTCCAGGGAAAAGACGGCGAAGCCGGCAAGGTCCGAAGGCCTCTCCGCTGGAGCCGCCTTCGGCGAAGTTTTGCGCTGGGCCCCGGATCACATTCCGCTTCGCTCCATGCGTCCGGGGCACGAGAGCCAACGGTCTCATGAAACCGCCCCAAGGTGCGACCCTTTGCCCAAACGCCCCTTGCGATGGCCCACGGCACCCCTCACACTCCTCCCATAAACATAATTGGCAGGAAACGAGTGAGGGTGGGATAGATGCTGGCTCTGGTGCTCATCATCGTCTGCGGCCTCTTGGCCGTGGCGTACGGCGTATGGACGATCAAAGGGTTGATGGAGGCGGACCCGGGAACCGCCAGGATGCAGGAGATCGCATCCGCCATCGCTGAAGGCGCGCAGGCCTATCTGCGCCGGCAATACACCACCATCGGCATCGTCGGTGCCGTCATCTTCATCCTCGTCGGCGTGTTTCTCGGCTGGCTGGTGGCCATCGGCTTCGCGCTGGGCGCCATCCTCTCCGGCCTCGCCGGCTTCATCGGCATGAACGTGTCGGTCCGCGCCAACGTGCGCACCGCGCAGGCGGCGACGCTCTCGCTCGCCGGTGGCCTCGACCTCGCCTTCAAGGCCGGTGCCGTCACCGGGCTTCTGGTGGCCGGCCTCGCGCTGCTGGGCGTCAGCGTCTACTACCTCATCCTCACCGGCTTCCTCGGTTTCGCGCCGAACAGCCGCACGGTGGTGGATGCACTGGTGGCGCTGGGCTTCGGCGCCTCGCTCATCTCCATCTTCGCCCGTCTCGGCGGCGGCATCTTCACCAAGGGCGCGGACGTGGGCGGCGACCTCGTCGGCAAGGTCGAGGCCGGCATTCCCGAGGACGACCCGCGCAACCCGGCCACCATCGCCGACAACGTGGGCGACAATGTCGGCGACTGCGCCGGCATGGCGGCCGACCTGTTCGAGACCTATGCGGTGACCGTGGTCGCCACCATGGTGCTCGCGGCCATCTTCTTCGCCGCCACTCCGGCGACGCTCGCCACCATGATCGTCTATCCGCTGGCGATCGGCGGGGCGTGCATCCTCACCTCCATCGCCGGCACCTATTTCGTGCGGCTGGGGGCGAACTCCTCCATCATGGGCGCGCTCTACAAGGGCCTCGCGGCCACGGCGGGCTTCTCCATCATCGCGCTTGCCGTGGTGACGTGGCTGCTGCCGGGCTTCGGCCCGATCCAGGGCGCGGCCTATTCGGGCACGAGCCTGTTCCTGTGCGGCCTCGTCGGCCTCGCGGTGACCGGTGCCATCGTCGTCATCACCGAATATTACACCGGCACCGGCTATCGCCCGGTGGTGTCCATCGCCCAGGCCTCGGTGACGGGGCACGGCACCAACATCATCCAGGGCCTCGCCGTCTCGCTGGAATCGACGGCGCTGCCGACTATCGTCATCATCGCCGGCATCCTGTGTGCCTATGGCCTCGCCGGCCTGTTCGGCATCGCCATCGCCGCCACCACCATGCTCGGCGTCGCCGGCATGATCGTGGCCCTCGATGCCTTCGGCCCGGTGACGGACAATGCCGGCGGCATCGCCGAGATGGCCGGCCTGCCCAAGGAGGTGCGCCAGTCCACCGACGCCCTCGACGCGGTGGGCAACACCACCAAGGCGGTGACGAAGGGCTACGCCATCGGCTCCGCCGGCCTCGGCGCGCTGGTGCTGTTCGCCGCCTACAACCAGGACCTCAAGTTCTTCATCTCTCAGGCGGCGCCGGGCTCCTACTTCGCCGGGGTCTCGCCCAACTTTTCGCTGGAGAACCCCTATGTAGTGGTGGGCCTGCTGTTCGGCGGCCTGCTCCCATACCTGTTCGGTGCCATGGGTATGACCGCCGTGGGTCGCGCGGCCGGTGCCATCGTGGAAGAGGTGCGCAGGCAGTTCCGCGAGAAGCCGGGCATCATGGCCGGCACCGAGAAGCCGGACTATTCCCGCGCCGTGGACATGCTGACCAAGGCAGCGATCAAGGAGATGATCATCCCCTCGCTGCTGCCGGTGCTCTCGCCCATCGTCGTCTATTTCGTCATCTATTTCGTGGCGGGCGGCGGCGTGGCGGGCAAGTCGGCGGCCTTCTCGGCGGTCGGCGCGATGCTACTCGGCGTCATCGTCACCGGCCTGTTCGTCGCCATCTCCATGACCTCGGGCGGCGGCGCCTGGGACAATGCCAAGAAGTCGTTCGAGGATGGCTTCGTGGACAAGGACGGCGTGCGCCACATGAAGGGCTCGGAGGCCCACAAGGCGTCCGTCACCGGCGACACCGTGGGCGATCCCTACAAGGACACGGCGGGCCCCGCCGTGAACCCGATGATCAAGATCACCAACATCGTCGCGCTTCTGCTGCTGGCGGTGCTGGGCCACTGAACCATCCCGGTTCGTTGGGGAGACGACCAAGGCCGCCTGTCCCTGCCGGGGCAGGCGGCGTTTTTGCGCGGGGGGCCCATCCTGACTTTCGACATGACGCCGCAGACCCTGCTCCACATCCTCTATCTGGTCGCCATCGTGGCCGAGGCCATGACGGCGGCCCTCGCGGCGGGCCGGCGGGAGATGGACTGGGTAGGCGTGTTCCTGCTCGGCTGCGTCACCGCGCTCGGCGGCGGCTCCGTGCGGGATGTGCTGCTCGGCAACTACCCGCTCTCATGGGTCGCAAACCCCTCCTACCTCATCGTCACCGGAGGGGCGGCGCTGGGCACCGTCTTCCTCGCCCGTGTCATGGACCATCTGCGGCAGCTGTTCCTGTTTCTCGATGCGGTGGGCCTCGTGGTGTTCACCGTCATCGGCTGCAACGTGGCCATTGGGCTGGGATTGCCGGTCATCGTGGTGATCGCGGCGGGCATGATCACCGGCTGCGTCGGCGGCGTGCTGCGGGACGTGCTATGCAACGAGGTGCCGCTGCTGTTCCGCGCCGAACTTTATGCGACGGTTTCGATCCTCACGGGGCTGCTCTACGTGGCCGGGCCGCTCGCCGGACTGCCGCAGCCGCTCACGATGGCCATCGCCATGGCCGCCGGCCTCACCCTGCGCCTGCTGGCCCTGCGCTTCGGCTGGAGCATGCCGAAATTCGTCTACACGAAAGACCTGCATTGAAGGACCTGCATTAGCGCCTGCGCGGAGCCAACGTTGCTGCTAGCCTCTGTCCGGATAGGGCAGGGCAGCTTCACATGCGCGGACTGATCGAGCGCGTCTTCCAGCTGGAGGCGCACGGCACCACCATTCCGACCGAGGTGGTGGCGGGCATCACCACGTTTCTCACCATGGCCTACATCGTGGTGGTGAACCCGCAGATCATGGCGCAGGCGGGCATCGATGCCGGTGCTGCCTTCACCGCCACCTGCCTCTCGGCGGCGTTCGGCTCCGCCATGATGGGGATCATCGCGAACTATCCCATCGCCGTGGCACCGGCCATGGGCATCAACGCCTACTTCACCTTCACCGTGGTGCTCGGCATGGGCGTGCCCTGGCAGCAGGCGCTGGGGGCGGTGTTCATCTCCGGCATGCTGTTCCTCGCGCTCAGCCTGTTCAAGGTGCGGGAATGGCTGCTCAATTCCATTCCCATGTCGCTGAAGCTCGGCATGGGCACGGGCATCGGCCTGTTCCTGGCGCTCCTGGGCCTCAAGGGCATGGGTGTGGTGGTGGCGAGCCCGGTGACGCTGGTGGCGCTCGGCAACCTCTCCACGCCCTCGACCTTCATCGCATGTGGCGGGTTCCTGCTCATGAGTGGCCTTGCCGCACGGGGCGTGCCGGGGGCGATCCTCATAGGGATCGCGGCGGCGACGCTGGCCGGCGTGCCGTTCGGCCTCGTCTCCTTCTCCGGCATCGTCTCGGCCCCGCCCTCGCTGGCACCGACGCTGCTCCAGCTCGACATCGCGGGCGTGCTGCGCCTCTCCATGACCGGCGTGATAGCGGCGCTCTTCCTGCTCGTGCTCCTGGACAACATGGGCACGCTCATCGCCACGCTCTACAAGGGCGGGCTGATGCGGGAGGACGGCTCCGTGCCGCGCCTCGGCCGGGTGCTGATCGCCGATTCGGGCGGCGCCATCGTCGGCTCGGCGCTCGGCACCTCCACGCTCACCTCCTACATCGAGAGCGCCGCCGGCATCGAGGCTGGCGGACGCACCGGCCTTACCGCCGTGGTGGTGGCGCTGATGTTCCTCGCCTGCCTGCTGTTTGCGCCGCTGGCGCTGGCGGTGCCGGGATATGCCACCGCGCCAGCGCTGCTGGTGGTTGCCCTCGCCATGATCGGCGCCATGGGCGACCTGCCGTGGGACGATGCGGCCGAAGCCTTCCCTGCCGCCGCCACGGCACTGGCGGTGGTGTTCACCTTCTCCATCGCCACCGGCATCGGCCTCGGCTTCATCACCTATGTGGTGGTGAACCTCATGGCCGGCCGCTGGCGGCGCATCAGCGGGGCGGTGTGGGTGATCGCGATCGCGTCGGCGGTGCTGCTTGCGATCGAATGAGCGCCGCTGCAGGGGAGGGGATCATGAAGGCGATGGGTTTGGATCGGCGGTATGTGATCGCCATGCTGGGGGGCACATTGCTCGCCGGAATGCTCCCCGCCCGGGCCGCCACGGTAGCGTCATTTGGTGTCCTGCAGGGACAAACCCTGGTAGCGCCCGTGCTCGGGTTCGCCGTGACCTTTCCTGCCGGCTACCGGATTGAGCTCAATGAAGACAATGTCACGGGGTCCGTAATATCGGGAAAGATGGCGCTCAGGTTCGATGCGGTACAGCTCAACAGTTCTCAGTCGCTGAGGGAATATATGGCCTCCGGTTGGATCGCCGGAGTTGGCCCGTCCACCATCGAAAGTTTTTTGATTCATGGCATCAGCGCTGTCAGGGCCGCCGCCCGTAATGAAGGATGGACCTTTCGTGTCTTCCTCATCCGGTTCGGCCCGGCTGTCTATCGGCTGGTTTTCTCAACGCCTGCCTTGACCCCACAGCTCGACCATGCATTTGGGGCTTCGGCCGATTCATTTCGCCGCCTGACGGACGCAGAGATCGCCCGGGCGACGGCGCGTTGAGGTGTGTCATGGTTGTGCCTGCGAAGTCACACACCCTCTAAATCGGATGTCTGCCGCTGGGGCAGGATGATGCAGCATTTCTCGCGTCTTCGTAGCGTGGCGCGACGAAAGGTCGGGGCATGTCTGCACATCATTCCGGATCGGGGTGGCCGCGCGCCGCCCTGCTTATCTTCACGCTGTTCCTCGCCGGCTGTGCCAGCTCAAGCGTGCCACGACCGAGCCCACAGGAGCGCCTCGAAACAGCGCGGGAAAAGACCCGTGACCAGACGCCTCTGCCAGCGTGGGTGGATGTCACGCCGGAGCAGATTGCCGCCGTAGACCCCGAGCGGTTTAAGGCCGAAGGCGCGGCGGTCGTGATCGTGCGGGGCTTCCGCGAGACCTTCGACGGCGATCGCATCAGCCCAGTGAAGGCCGTCGCGTTGCGCGATGCTACATCGGGCATGGCCAAGATGGCGCTGCTCGCACAACAGGGCACCGAGGCGGAGGTAGCATGGGGTGTCGCGACCGTGCCGCCGGGCAAGTATGTACCCAATGGCGGGCCGGTGCTCTTTCGGACAGTCGTCCGGCCGGACGGCACTGCGGTCCAGCAGATGATTGCGCCGCGTGGCCACGCCAACATTCCCATCGAGCGGGCAGTGACCATTCATGCAGGCGACGTGGTGTATGTGGGCACAATGCTGCTCCTCAGCCGGAATGCGGCCTCCAACGTGGAGCAGATGAAGGTGCGGGACGAAAGCGCTGCCGCCGCCCGCTGGGTGAAGGCGAACATGCCCAATATCGCGCCGCGCCTTCAGACACGGCTGCTGACTGGGGTGGAGCATATGCAATAGCGGGGCCGGGTTGCGCCCGGCGCAGGGCCGCCCCCGCTCCCGCTCTTCCCTCCCGCCTCCCGATCGTGTAGGGAACCCGCGACCTGCGCGCCGGGGCACCGCTCTGGCGCGAACATGATGGATTCCATGCAGACGGTTCTCATCGTAATTCACCTGATGGTGGTGCTCGCGCTGATCGGCGTAGTGCTCATCCAGCGCTCGGAAGGCGGCGGTCTCGGCATCGGCGGCGGCGGCGGCGGTTCGGGCGGCGGCTTCTTTACCGCGCGTGGCACGGCCAACGTGCTCACCCGCGCCACCGCGATTCTCGCGCTGATCTTCTTCATCACCTCGCTGGCGCTGACCATCGTCGCCGGCTGGGGTCGCGCCCCGCGCTCGATCCTGCCGCCGGCCCAGCAGAATCAGGGCGGACCGCAGGTGCCGCAGAGCGGCGGCTCGATTCTCGACCAGCTGCGCCAGCAGGCGCCGGCTGCCCCGCAGGGTACCGCTGCCCCTCAGGGTGAGGCGGCTCCGGCCGCGCCCGCGGCACCGTCCGGTCCGCAGGTTCCGCAGTCCAAGTGATCCTGTTTAAGTGATCCATTGACGCGACGCGGCTTCGGCCGCGCCGTTTCTTCTCCACAGGCGAGGCGAGGCCGGACCCGGCTTCGCCCTCGCCGAATCGCGTTTGCACGAGGTAAGGTCGAGGCCCATGGCGCGCTACATCTTCATCACCGGCGGCGTCGTGTCTTCCCTGGGCAAGGGCCTCGCCTCCGCAGCACTCGGCGCTCTTCTCCAGGCGCGCGGATACACCGTCCGCCTGCGCAAGCTCGACCCCTATCTGAACGTCGATCCGGGCACCATGAGCCCGTATCAGCACGGCGAGGTGTTCGTGACCGATGACGGGGCCGAAACGGACCTTGATCTCGGCCACTACGAGCGGTTCACCGGCCATCCGGCGACCAAGCAGGACAACATCACCACCGGCCGCATCTATCAGGACATCCTGAGCAAGGAGCGCCGTGGCGATTACCTCGGCGCCACCATCCAGGTGATTCCCCACGTCACCAACGCGATCAAGGACTTCGTGCTGGAAGGCAACGAGGGCTTCGATTTCGTGCTGATCGAGGTGGGCGGCACGGTGGGCGACATCGAGGGCCTGCCCTTCTTCGAGGCCACCCGCCAGCTCAAGAACGAGCTGCCGCGCGGCCACGCCATCTTCATCCACCTCACCCTGATGCCGTACATCCCCTCGGCCGGTGAGTTGAAGACCAAGCCGACCCAGCATTCGGTGAAGGAGCTGCGCTCCATCGGCATCCAGCCGGACATCCTGCTGTGCCGCACCGACCGCGAGATTCCGCGCGAGGAGCGCCGCAAGCTCTCGCTGTTCTGCAACGTGCGCGAGACGGCGGTGATCGAGGCGCGGGACGTGGACAACATCTACGCCGTGCCCTCCGCCTACCACGCAGAAGGTCTCGACAAGGAAGTGCTGGCCGCCTTCAACATCGAGCCGGCCCCCGCGCCCAACCTCAAGCGCTGGACCGACATCGAGACCCGCGTGCGCAACCCCGAGGGCGAGGTCACCATCGCCATCGTCGGCAAGTACACCGGGCTTAAGGACGCCTACAAGTCGCTGATCGAGGCGCTGGCGCACGGCGGCATCGCCAACAAGGTGAAGGTCAATCTCGACTGGATCGAGAGCGAGACCTTCGAGCGCGAGGACCCCGCGCCCTTCCTGGAGCATGTCCACGGCATCCTCGTGCCCGGCGGCTTCGGCCAGCGCGGCGCGGAGGGCAAGATTCGCGCGGCCCAGTTCGCCCGCGAGCGGCAGGTTCCCTATTTCGGCATCTGCTTCGGCATGCAGATGGCGGTGATCGAGGCGGCGCGGAACCTCGCGGGCATCGAGAAGGCCAATTCCACCGAGTTCGGCGCCACCTCCGAGCCGGTGGTGGGCCTGCTCACCGAATGGCTGCGCGGCAACGAACTGGAGCGGCGCAACGCGGCCGGCGACCTCGGCGGCACGATGCGTCTCGGGGCGTATCATGCGGTGCTGGAGCCGAATACCAAGGTGGAGGGCGTCTACGGCCGGCGCGACATTTCCGAGCGCCACCGCCACCGCTACGAGGTGAATACCGCCTATCGCGATCGGCTGGAGCAGCACGGGCTTAAGTTCTCCGGCATGTCGCCGGACGGGCTGCTGCCGGAGATCGTCGAATATCCGGAGCACCCGTGGTTCATCGGCGTGCAGTTCCACCCGGAGCTGAAATCGCGCCCGTTCGAGCCGCACCCGTTGTTCGCCTCCTTCATCGGTGCCGCCAAGGATCAGAGCCGGCTGGTCTGAGCCGGCCGCTTCCTCGATCGCGCTTACGTTTCGTCAGGGGATTTCTCGCCCCGGGCGGTAGCCACGTCGCGGCAATTCGCACTAAGCTCCGGCCGGGCCGCCGGGGGGATGCCCGTTCGACTGAGCGACGCGCGGCCCCCAGCCGTTGCGTTCCTTCCCATGACGTCGCCGCCGCGCCGCGTGCCCCTTGGGGCCGTGCGATGGGGCGCCGATGAGAGGAGAAGCCATGCGACGCGGCCTCGACCACGTGGTGCATCTCGTTCGCGATCTCGACGCGGCCGGTGAAATCTACGATCTCCTGGGCTTCACCGTGGGGGCCCGCAACCGGCACCCGTGGGGCACCGAAAACCGGATCATCCAGACGCCCGGCTTCTTCATCGAGCTTTTGCAGATCGTGGAGCCGGAGAAGATCCCGGCCGCCCAGGGCGAGGCCTTCTCCTTCGGCGCGTTCAACCAGGATTTCCTCGCCCGCGTCGGCGAAGGCCTGTCCATGCTGGTGCTGGAAGGCTCCGACGCCTCCCACGAGAAGGCGGCCTTCGATGCCGATGGCTTCGGCGGATTCGACATCTTCGACTTCGCCCGCAAGGCGCGCCGGCCGGACGGGCAGGAAGTGGATGTGGGCTTCCGCCTTGCCTTCGCGCGCGAGCCGGCAAGCCCGGATTTCGGCGCCTTTTCCTGCACCCAGCTCAATCCCGAGAATTTCTGGTCCACCGACCTCCAGCGCCATTCCAACCAGGTGACGGGCGTCGCCGGCGTGGTGCTGGTGGCCGATGCGCCGGCCGAGCATCAGAAGTTTCTGGAAACCTTCTCCGGCTGCCCGGTCCAGCGCGCGCTCGATGCCTGGTTCGTGGCGCAGACCCCGCGCGGCTCCATCGACGTCATGTCCCGCCAGCTGTTCACCGACCGCTATGGCGTCCCGGCGCCGGGCGCGGAGGGAAGCGGCCTGCGCATCGCGGCGATCCGCTTCTCCACCCCCGGCGCACCGGAGCTGCGCCGCTCGCTCGCCGCCCGCCGCATGGTGGAAGAGGCCATCGAGGGCATCGTCGTCGTGCCCCCTCGCGCGGCGCTGGGTGCCACGCTGGTGTTCGAGGTGACGCCGGGCTGAGGCATCGGTTTCACTATCAGGAAAAACATATTACATCGGATCGGGCGGAGACCTCCGCCCCGGGCACGGACGACCGTGCTCCTTCCTCAACGCGCGGCGGGGACGACCCCGCCACTCGTGGTGTCTACCCATGGCATGGGTCTATCTGTTCATCGCCGGCCTCACCGAAATCGCGTGGGCCATCGGAATGAAGCAATCGGAAGGGTTCACGCGGCTCTGGCCGAGCCTGTTCACGCTCGGCGCCATCGGCGTGAGCCTGCTGCTCCTGTCCCTCGCGCTCCGGGGCATCCCCATCGGCACGGCCTACGCCGTGTGGGCGGGCATAGGCACGGTGGGCACGGCCATCGCCGGCATCCTGTTCTTCTCCGAATCGACCGATCTGCTGCGCCTCGCCTCCATCGGCCTCATCGCCGCCGGCATCGTCGGCCTCAAGCTGGTCACGCCCTGACGGCCGTTCTGAGCGGCCTTCGCGCGGTCCGGCCTGCTTGCCGCGTCGGACCGCGCGCATTCGCGATTTAGCGAAACGGGGAAAATGCTCTATCAAGGGCGCGCTCCGGCCGCGTCGCCCCATGCTGCGGTCGGAAAGCTGAATTCATTCTGAGGCTTATGGGCTCGTCCGGTCCGCCGGTGGGGCGCCTTGAGCCGTCGAGGGATCGCCCATGACCGCCGCACCGCCGCCCGTCGCCCCGCAGAGCATCGTCGAGGCCGGCCCCGTGCGCTTCGGCAATGCCCTGCCGCTGACGCTGATTGCCGGCCCCTGCCAGATGGAAAGCCGCGCCCACGCGCTGGAGGTCGCATCGGCGCTCAAGGAGATCGCGACGCGCCGCAACATCGGCCTCGTCTTCAAGACCTCCTTCGACAAGGCCAACCGCACGTCGCTTTCCGCCGCCCGCGGCCTCGGGCTCCAGGCGGCCCTGCCGGTGTTCGGTGAGATCAAGGAGAGCCTCGGCCTACCGGTGCTCACCGACATCCACGAGATCGACCAGTGCGCCGCCGCCGCCGAGGTGGTGGACGTGCTGCAGATTCCCGCCTTCCTCTGCCGCCAGACCGACCTCCTGGTCGCCGCCGCCCGCACGGGCCGGGTGGTGAATGTGAAGAAGGGCCAGTTCCTCGCGCCGTGGGACATGGCGAACGTGGTCAACAAGCTCACCGGTGCCGGCAACGGCCGGGTGCTGGTGACGGAGCGGGGCGTCTCCTTCGGCTACAACACGCTCGTCTCCGACATGCGCGGCCTGCCCATCCTCGCCAAGACCACCGGCGCGCCGGTGGTGTTCGATGCCACCCATTCCGTGCAGCAGCCGGGCGGGCAGGGCACTTCGTCCGGCGGGCAGCGCGAGTTCGTGCCGGTTCTGGCCCGCGCGGCGGTGGCCGTGGGCGTCGCCGCCGTGTTCATCGAGACCCATCCGGATCCGGACAAGGCGCCCTCCGACGGGCCGAACATGGTGCCGCTGGCGAAGCTGGAGGAGCTTATTACCACCCTCCAGGCCTTCGACGCGGTTGCGAAAGCAAATCCCGTCACCATCTGAGCGGAACCTTGGCCTTCCTTCTGCGCGGTGCGGCGCGCGGGAGGTGGCCGGCCCCACCGTCTAAAGTCCCGCCTTTCCCGCCCCCGTCGGCCCCGACCCCCACGCGCTTGCCTTGACCGAGGTGCCGTGTATGGTCGCGCGCCCCTCCGCTTGAAGAGCTTCCTGATGGCCCGCGACACGCTCGACGCGACCCCGATTTCCGACCGCGGCGAACTCGTCGCCTGGATGGAAGAGGGCGCGAAACCCGAGCGGTCCTTCCGCATCGGGACGGAGCACGAGAAAATCCCCTTCACCATGGGCCGCCACGAGCCCGTGCCTTACGAGGGGCCGAAGGGCATCCGCAAGCTGCTGGAAGGCATGCGCTCCCTGCTCGGCTGGGAGCCGATCATGGAGGGCGAGACCATCATCGGCCTCGCTGACGTGACCGGCGGCGGGGCGATCTCGCTGGAGCCGGGCGGGCAATTCGAGCTCTCCGGCGCGCCGCTGCGCACCATCCACGAGACCTGCTCGGAGCTGAACGCCCACCTCGCCCAGGTTCGGGAAGTGGCGACGCCCCTCGGCATCGGCTTCCTCGCCATCGGCATGAGCCCCAAGTGGTCGCGCTCCGAGACGCCGGTGATGCCCAAGGGCCGCTACAAGATCATGGCCAATTACATGCCGAAGGTCGGCACCCTCGGCCTCGACATGATGTTCCGCACCTGCACCGTGCAGGTGAACCTCGACTTCTCCTCCGAAGCCGACATGGTGAAGAAGATGCGGGTGGGGCTCGCGCTCCAGCCGGTGGCCACCGCCCTCTTCGCCAACTCGCCCTTCACCGAGGGCAAGCCCAACGGCTTCCTCTCATTCCGGTCCGAGATCTGGCGCGACACGGACAATGCCCGCTCCGGCATGCTGCCCTTCGCCTTCGAGGAGGGGTTCGGCTTCGAGCGCTATGTGGACTACGCCCTCGACGTGCCCATGTATTTCGTGAAGCGCGGCGACCATTACGTGGACGTGGCCGGCACCTCCTTCCGCGACCTCCTCGCCGGCCGCCATCCCTTGCTGCCGGGCGAGACCGCGACGCTCTCCGACTGGATCAACCACCTCTCCACCATCTTCCCGGAAGTCCGCCTGAAGCGCTTCCTGGAGATGCGCGGGGCGGACGCCGGCCCCTCCATCAACCTCTGCGCGCTGCCGGCCTTCTGGGTGGGCCTGCTCTATGACCAGCAGAGCCTCGATGCCGCCTGGGATCTGGTGAAGGACTGGACCGCCGAGGAGCGCCAGACCCTGCGGGACGACGTGCCCCGCCTCGCCCTCAAGGCTGAAATCCGCGGCCGCGCGCTGCGCGATGTGGCGAAGGACGTGCTCAAGCTCTCGCAGGCCGGGCTCAAGCGGCGCGGCTTCCACGACCGGCTGGGGCGCGACGAGACGCGCTTCCTGGAGCCGCTTGAGCAGACCCTGCTCACCGACCGCGTGCCGGCGGAAGAGCTGCTGGAGCTGTACCACGGGCCGTGGAACGGCTCGGTGGAGCCGGCCTTCGACGCGCTCGCCTACTGATCCGGAACGGGGGCCCGGCACATCTGCCCCAGGGCACGCGGGGCTGCCATGCGCTCAGTTCATGGCTGGCAAACGTGCCGCGCCGGGCGGCCCGGACGCTGATCTTCCAGTCCCTGCTGCGGCCCCGCTCAGGCTAGTCGCGCGCCCGCTGCGTGTTGCCGGGGGCAGGGTGACCGCATAGGGTGCACCACCCTCCGGATTCCCCTCCATGCATGCCCCACCGCCCCGCACCGACGGACCGCTCGGCCCGCGCGAGCTTCTGCTCTATGCGGTCTGCGTGCTCATTTTCGGCACGGGCTGGCTACCGTTGAAGCTGCAGCTCGGCGTGGTGGCGCCGGAAGTCTCGGGCGTATGGCGCTTCGCGGTGGCCGGCTCGGTGATGCTGGGCTTCGTGCTCGTCACGGGCGGGCGGCTCGCCTTCGGCTGGCGCGACCACGTGCTGTTCGCGGGGCTCGGCGCGACTCTGTTCTCGCTCAATTTCGTCAGCTTCTACTATGCCGGCTATCACCTGCCCTCGGGGCTGCTCTCGGTGATCTTCGCGCTCTCCGCCATCATCATCCCCGTGCTCTCCGCGCTGTTCCTGCGCGTGCCGCTACGCCGGCAAATCCTCGGCGGGGCGCTGGCCGGGGTGGTGGGGCTGGCGCTGGTGTTCGGCCCGAGCCTCGCGGAAGGAAAGGGCATCGACGGGGCCGGGGAGGGGCTGGCGCTGGGACTTGCCGGCACCTTCTTCTTCTCGGTCGGCAGTCTCCTCACCGGCATCGCCGGGCGGCGGCAATATCCCATCGCCTCGCTGACCACCTGGGGCTTCTTCTACGGCATGGTCGTGCTGCTGGGGATCGCCCTCGTCCACGGCGTGCCGTTCAGGTTCGACTGGAGCCCCGTCTACGTGGGCTCCCTCGCCTGCCTCATCATCGTCCAGACGCTGGCGGGCTTCGCCGTCTACAACATGCTGGTGCGGCGGATCGGGGCCAACCGCGCCGGCTACGGCACGGTGGTGTTCCCGCTGGTGGCGCTCGCCATCTCGACCGTGTTCGAGGGCTACCACTGGACGCTGGTCTCCGCCGGCGGCATCGCGCTCGTGCTCGCCGGCGTGTTGCTGGTGCTGCGGCCGAACCCGGTGCCGCCCGTGGTGTGAGGGCCTCAGCCCTTCACGACAATTGGCATGCGGGTGGCAGGCGGCGTGTTGCGCGAGCGCTGGGTGCGCACGATGCCGTCGATGATGGTCATGCACACGCCCGGCAGGTCGCCGAGTCGCACGCTGTCGAGGAGCGTGACGCCGGGCGAATGCTGCGCCTTGTCCATCAGCACGAAATCCGCCGCGCGCCCCACCTCGATCAGGCCGGAATCCAGCGCCCGCATGCGCGCGGTATTGCCGGTGGCGAGGCAGAAGGCCTCTTCCGCCGGCAGTTCGCCGAGGGAGGAGAGCATGGACACCATGCGCAGGATGCCAAGCGGCTGGACGCCGGAGCCCGCCGGGCCATCCGTGCCGAGGATGACGCGCTGCAGTTCGCCCAATTCGCGCGCAAGGCGCAGCGTGTAGAGGGCGGAGCGCTCGTTGCCGTTGTGCACGATCTCAAGGCCGCGCTTGCAGCCCTCGCAGATGCAGCGAATCTGGTTGTCCGGCAGCGCGGTGTGGCCGCCATTGATATGGCCCACCACGTCCGTGTCCGCTTCCAGCACCACATCCTTGTCGATGAGGCCGGAGCCGGGGATGGAGGGGCCGCCGGTGTGAATGGTGGACTGGATGCCGTACTTGCGCGCCCATCCCACCATCTTGCGGGCGGTGGGGCCATCCTTCACGCCGCCAAGGCCGACCTCGCCGAGCAGCTTCACGCCGGCCGCGGCCAGCTCCTTGAAATCGTCCTCCACCATCTCGTTCTCGATGACGGGGGCGCCGGCATGCACCTTCACCCCCGAGGGGCGGAAGGCGGAAAAGGCGCGCTGGGCGGTGATGGCGAGGGCCTTCACGCCGACCACGTCGCGGGCGCGGCCGGGATAATGCACCTCGCCGGCCGAAATCATGGTGGTGACGCCGCCGTGCAGGGAGGAATCGATCCAGTTGATCTGGCTCTGGCGCGGCGTCCAGTCACCGGCCACGGGGTGGACGTGGCTGTCGATGAGGCCGGGGGTGAGGGTGGTGCCGTTGGCGTCGATGAGGGTGGTCGCGCCCTCTGTGTCCACGTCCTTCTCGCGGCCGATGGCGGTGATGCGCCCGTCCAGCGCCACCACCGTGTCGGCGTCGAGAATGGGCTTCGACAGGTCGCCGCTGAGGAGCAGGCCGATGTTGCGGATCACCAGCTTGGTGGGGCCGGCGGGACCGGTTGGCGCGTCGTGGGCCATGCTCTCGTCTCCGGAGGGGGCGCGGCGACGCGCGCCTTTCTGTTTGTAGGCATATGAAGATTACGCCCGCGCCGGGCCGCTGAAAACCGGGCGCGGAGTGGATTTCACCGTTCGGCGAACGCCTTTTCGATCACGAAATGCCCCGGCTCGCTGCCCGAGCCCTCGGCGAAGCCGCGGGATTCAAGCAGCGTCTTCAGGTCGACCATCATGGCCGGCGACCCGCAGATCATCACGCGGTCCGTCGCCGCATCGAGCGGCGGCAGGCCCACATCCGCGCAAAGCTTGCCGCTTTCCAGCAGGGTGGAGATGCGCCCCGTGTTGCGGAAGGGCTCGCGGGTCACGGTGGGGTAATAGAGCAGCTTGGCCGCGATCTCCTCGCCGAGGAATTCGTGGGCGGGGAGTTCCTGCGTGATGAGCTCCTCATAGGCGAGGTCCGCCACGTGCCGGCAGCCGTGGACGAGCACCACCTTCTCGAACCGCTCATAGGTCTCCGGATCGCGGATCACCGAGAGGAAAGGCGCGAGGCCCGTGCCGGTGCCGAGGAGGTAGAGGGTCTTGCCGGGGAGCAGATTGTCCATCACCAGCGTGCCGGTCGCCTTGCGACCCACCGTGATGGCGTCGCCCACCTTGATGTGCTGGAGGCGGGAGGTGAGGGGGCCGTTCGGCACCTTGATGGAGAAGAATTCCAGCGTCTCTGCCCAGGCCGGGCTCACCACCGAGTAGGCGCGCAGCAGAGGGCGGCCATCCACCTTCAGGCCGATCATAGTGAATTCCCCGGTGCGGAAGCGGAAGCCGGGGTCGCGGGTGGTGGTGAAGCTGAACAGGCGGTCGGTCCAGTGATGGACGCTGAGCACCTGCTCCTCGAAGAAATTGCTCATGGGGAGTCTCGGAAGATCAGAGGCTTGCAGGATCGGCGGAGAGGAGGGCGCGCTTGTCCGGCGTGTCCTTCCAGGCGTCGGCATCAGCGGGCGGCGGACCCTTCTCGGTGATGTTGGGCCACACCGCCGCATATTCGGCATTGAGCGCGGTCCATTCGGCGGCGCGCGGGTCGCTGTCCGGGAAGATGGCGGCTGCCGGGCATTCCGGCTCGCACACGCCGCAGTCGATGCACTCGTCCGGATGGATCACCAGCATGTTCGCGCCGGCATAGAAGCAATCCACCGGACACACGGCCACGCAATCCATGTAGGTGCAGCGGATGCAGCCTTCGGTGACGACATAGGCCATGGGAACGCCCTCGGCATATTGTTTGTGTACAAATGAAAATAGAGTCGGACTGCGAAGGCTGTCAACGGCTTGGCAGGTATCCGATGCGGCTCTTTTGGGCAGCGGGGCGGGATATTTTGGGCAGGGAGGGGGTGGACGCCGGATAAGGTCATCGCGGGGGGCCAACTGCACCGTCGTCATGGCCGGGCTTGTCCCGGCCATCCACGTCGTGCCGATGGCCCAATGTTTCCAAAGAGGTTCCCAGCCGTTCCACATGGATGGCCGGGACAAGCCCGGTCATGACGACGGAGAAAAGAGCGATATCGCTCCCCGCTCACCCGCCTCCCTAATGCGTCGGCGACGCCCGCAGCCGCGCTACGGTCCCCTCAAGCCCCTCCCACGGGGGGGCATCCGGCGCGAACTTGGCGCGCAAGTAGCGCACGAGGTCGGCCACCTGCGCATCGTCGAGGCTGTCGCGGAAGGCGGGCATGTCGCCCAGCTCCGGCGCGGCGGGCTTGGGGATGCCTTCCAGGATGACGCGGATGAGATTGTCCGGCCGCGCCGCATGGACATTGGTGTTGAGCGCCAGCGCCGGCCGCGCGCCGAACAGGGTCGGCCCCTCCGGCGCATGGCAGGCGGCGCAGGCGCCGGCGAAGAGGCGGCCGCCAACGGTGTCCATGGGGCGCAGCGAGGTTTCGGTTTTGGCCTCCAGCGTCGCCGCCGCCGCGACGGGATCGGCGATGGCGGGGCCGGAGAGCGAGGCGAGATAGACCGCCATGGCCCGCACATCGGCGTCCGGGACCTCTGACAGCGCATGCACCACCGGCGCCATGGGGCCGGCGGCGGTGCCGTGGAAGCGGGAGAATCCGGTGCGCAGATAGGTGAACAGCTCGTCCTCGGTCCACGGAATCGGCGCTTTCGACAGCTCCGTGAGGGCCGGCGCCTCCCACCCGTCCGCGAAGCCTCCGGCCAGATAGGCCGCGCCGGCCTTCTCCGCGCCCAGCGCATTGCGCGGCGTGTGGCAGGCGCCGCAATGGCCGAGGCCCTCCACGAGGTATCGTCCCCGGTTCCACTGGGGGGATTGCGCCGCCTCCGCCTGAAGCTGGCCGGGGCGGTGGAACAGGAGGTTCCAGCCGGCCATCAGCGGGCGGATGTTGAAGGGGAAGGTCATCCGATTTTCGGGCGGGGCCGCCGTCACCGCCGGCTGCGACATGAGGAAGGCGTAGAGGGCCTGCATGTCGGCATCATTGATGCGGCTGAAGGCGGTGTAGGGGAATGCGGGGTAGAGATGCCGCCCGTCGCGCCCGATGCCCTCGCGCATGGCGCGCTCGAAGGCGGCATAGGACCATGCGCCGATGCCCGTCGCGACGTCCGGCGTGAGATTGGTGGAATAGACCGTGCCGAACGGCGTATGCAGCGGCCGCCCGCCGGCATTGGCGGTGCCGCCTTCCGCCGTATGGCAGACCGCGCAATCCCCCAGCGCCGCCAGCATCCTGCCGCGCGCGATCATGTCGGCGGAGAAGGTGGAGGGATCGGGCGGGGAGATGGGGGCGATGGCGCCACGAATGGGCAGCGCCAGCGTGGCCATGCCCAGGGCGCCCGCAAGGGCCGCGCCGGCCATGGCGAACCAGGGACGGCGCTTTTTCTCCTTCACCGGCCGGGGCGGGGCCTCGCCAGCCAGTGCGGCGCGCACGCGATCGGGCGTGAAGGGCGGTTCGCGCAGGCGCACGCCGGTGGCGTCGAAAATGGCATTGGCGATGGCTGCCGCGCTGGGCACCGAGGCGGATTCGCCTGAGCCCAGAGGCGGGTCGTCCGGCCGGGGCATCAGCACCACGTTGATGACCGGCACTTCCGGGAAGGTGAGGATGGGATAGGCGCCCCATTCCCGGCTCGTCACCGCGTGGTCGTCGAACGTCACCTGCTCCTTCAGGGCGCGGGAGGTGGACTGGATGACGTTGCCGTGGATCTGGTGCTCGATGCCGGCCGGGTTGATCATCAGCCCGGAATCCTGGCCCACGGTGACGCGCTTCACCGCCACGTCGCCGGTCGCCTTGTTCACCTCCACATCCGCCACCCAGGCGGACCAGGCGGCGCCATAGCCGGGAAATTTGGAGTGGACATAGAGGGCATAGGCGAAGCCCTGCCCCCGCACGATGTCGCCTTCCACCACCTCAAGCCGTGGGCCCGTGCGCGTCTGCCAGCCGGCGCGTTCGGCCGTGGCCTTCACGAGGTCCACGGCGCGCGGATCGTGCAGGTGGCGCAGGCGGTAGTCCACCGGATCGACCCCGGCGGCGGCGGCCAGCTCGTCCACATAGCTCTCATGGGCGAAGCTGTTGGGCAAAGCCGAGACGCCGCGCAGCCAGGAAGCGCGGACGATGGGGGCCACATCGTCCACCGCCACGCGCACCACGTCGTAGGCATAGGGCGGAATGGCGGTGCGGTCGCCCATCTCATAGACGGGATTGTCCGCCGGCACCCGGCCGGTCAGCAGCAGCGCCAGCGTAACGGCGGCGTTGGAGGGGTAGCGGGTGAGGAAATCGTAGAAGGCGGGTGTGCCGTCCGCGTTGATGCCGCCCTTGACCTCCATGAGCTGGCCGGCGCCCTTGGGCTCCCACGCATGCTCCTGCTCGCGGGTGAGCTGCACGCGCACCGGCCGGCCCACGGCGCGGGAGAGCAGGGCGGCGTCGGCGGCTACATCGTCCGCGCAATTGCGGCCATAGCAGCCTGCCGCCTCGAAGCGGATGATCTCGATGTCCTCTTCCGGCAGGCCCAGCAGGACCGAGATGTCGGTGCGCAGCGGATAGGGGTTCTGCGAGCCCGCCCAGACGGTTGCGCGGTCCTCCTGCACGTCGGCGACGGCGCAGGAGGGGCCGATGGAGGCGTGCATCTGGTAGGGCCAGACATAGGTCGCCTCGATGACCTGCGCGGCCTCGGCACGGGCCGCATCGACGCTGCCCTGCTCGTGGAGAAGCCGCGTCTTGGCCGCCTCGGCCCCGCGCAGGGCCTCCTCGGTGCGCGAGAGGTCGGGCAGGGCAGGGGTATCGCGCCACTCGGTCTTCAGCACGCGGGCGGCCTCGGCGGCCTGCTCCTCGCGCTCGGCGACGATGCCGATGAAGTCGCCCATGGTGACGACCGCCACCACCCCCGGAATGTGGGCGACGGAGTGCTCGTCCACCCGGATCAGGCTCTTGCCCACGAACGGGCCGGCATCGATGCCCGCATAGGGCGGTCGCACCACGCGGCCGTGCAGCATGCCCGGCACGCGCACGTCGTGGACATAGGCGAAGGTGCCCGTCGCCTTGGCCGGAATATCCACGCGCGGCACGCGGCGGCCGACGATGCGGTGTTCGCTCGCCGGCTTCACCGCCGTTTCCTGATGCAGCATCAGCCGGTCGGCGCGGCCCTTGAGCAGGTCGGCATAGGAGAAGCCGGTGTTGCGCCCATCCTTCGGGCGGACGATGCCCTCCTCCACCTCCAGCTCATCGGCAGGAATTCCCAGCGCCTCGGCCGCGAGCCCGACGAGATGAGCACGGGCCTGCGCTGCCGCGTGGCGCAAAGGGCGGGCGGAGACCTGGATGGAATCGGAGGCAATGGTGGCCCCCTGGTTCGGCGCGACGCCGGTGTGCCCGAGAACCATTGTGACGCGGTCCAGCGCCACATCCAGTTCCTCGGCGACAATCTGGGCCAGCGCCGTGCGGATACCGGTGCCGAGGTCCACATGACCGTTGAAGGCGGTGACGGCGCCCTGATCGTCCACCAGCAGGAACAGGTCGAGGGCGCCATCCCTGGGTGGCGCGCTGTGGACGAGGCCGAAGACCATCTGCGCCGGACGCAGAATGGCGAGATTGCCGCTGGCCGCCAGCAGAGCGGAAGGATCGGGACGCGGCTCGCTCAAGGCTGCGCCTCCGCTTCACCGGCGCCGGCCGCCGCCCGCAGCACCGCGCGCAAAATCTCCACATGCGTCCCGCAGCGGCACAGATTGTAGCGCAGCGCCGCCCGGGCCTCGGCCTCGGTGGGGGAGGGGTTGCGGGCGAGGAAGGCGACGGTGGTCATGATCATGCCGTTGAGACAATAGCCGCACTGGGCGGCCTGCTCGGCGATGAAGGCGGCCTGCACCGGGTGCAGGGTGCCCTCGCTCGCAAGCCCCTCCAGCGTCGTCACCGCGCGCCCTTCGGCGGTGCCGAGCGTGGTGACGCAGGAGCGAGTCGCCTTCCCGTCCATCAGCACCGTGCAGGCTCCGCACTCCCCGAGGCCGCATCCGAACTTGGGGCCGTTCAGCCCCAGGTCGTTGCGCAGCACATAGATCAGCGGCGTCTCGCGCGGCAGCGCGAAGGCGTGGGTTTCGCCGTTGACCTGGAGTAGGATGGGGGCGGACATCTCTAGGGGACCGCTCAGCCTTTGCCGCAGGAGACCGGGACCGGCGCCGGTCCGTTACGGGCTAGATTGTTTCTATACTAATAATCCAGCGTCAAGCGCGGGGTGCGCCCAAAACGGAGGCTGTTCTGGCCAGTCCGGACCCGTGCGCAGCATCAAAAATGCTGCAAATGCAAAAGAATGGCAGCAGTGCTGCCTCTTCGTGCGGCCTGCCCGTTCCTTGTGCTTGACACTTCGGGCCGACGCGATTTTCATTAGTGTACATATGAAATCGGATGCCCCCGCTGCGGGGCCGGAGCCGGGGTTCCATGGCCGAAGAGTCCACCATCACCGCCCGCGCCGAGGATGACAAGATCCGCTGCGATGCGTGCCCGGTCATGTGCTACATCCGGCCCGGCCTCACCGGCGCCTGCGACCGCTACGCCAACCGCGACGGCGAGTTGATCCGCGTCGATCCCCACATCGTGCTCGACCGCACTTTGGCGCAGGGCGGCAAGGTGGTGCCCTTCGACCGCGGCGGCGACTGGGACGGGCGGCTGGTTGCGGGCGGCGAATCCTTCGTCACGGCGGTGGGCTCCGGCACCACCTATCCCGACTACAAGCCCGCGCCCTTCATCGTCTCGGCCGAGGTGAACGGCGTGGACATGGTGACGGTCGTCACCGAGGGCATCTTCAGCTACGCCGGAGCGAAGGTGAAGATCGACACCGACCGCTTCATCGGCCCCGAGCAGGCGGCGGTGCGGGTGGACGGCGAGGCGGTGGGCCATGTCACCACCTCCGAATACGGCTCGCAGATGCTGTCGCTGGGCGGCGTGCATCACCTCACCGGCGGCTCCAAGAAGGAAGGCCGCGTCACCTGCGAGGCGCTGCTGGAGCTGTGCAACGGAAAGGCCGTGGAACTCTCCATCGACGGTGGCGCCACGCTCGTGGTCCAGGCCGGCAAGCCGCCCATCGTGAACGGCGCCGAGGAGGCGCGCATGCGGGTGGGCTGCGGCTCCGCCACCATCGGCATGTTCGCCAAGCAGTGGCACGGCAAGGTGGATGAGGTGGTGGTGGTGGACGACCACATCACCGGCGTCCTCTCCGAGCATCAGGCCGGCAAGCTGCTTGGCATCCGCGACACCGGCATCCGCATGAAGGGGCGCCGCTCCACCCCCGGCCGCTATTTCCAGGTGGCCGAGCCGGGCCTCGGCTGGGGCGGCACCAACATTTCCGATCCTTTGTCGATCCTCTCGCCCTTCGACGCCAAGCTGGCATGGCCGGGCCTGCGGCTGCTGCTGGTGTCCACCACGGGCGAGCATTACGGCTATTACGTCCTCGATGAGCATCTGGTGCCGGTGGAGACCGAAGTCCCCGCCGATCTCTATCCCTCCGTCGAGCGCATCCGCGAGAATTGCGAACCGGCGCTGTCCTCCGTGCTGTTCATGGCCGGTGCGGGCGGCTCGCTGCGCGCGGGCGTGACGGAGAACCCGGTGCGGCTGACGCGCTCGGTGAAGGATTCCATCACCCGCGTCACATGCGGCGGCGCGCCGGTCTATGTCTGGCCGGGCGGCGGCATCACCTTCATGGTGGATGTGACGCGCGTGCCGGAGCACGGCTTCGGTTATGTGCCGACCCCGGCGCTGGTGGCGCCCATCGAATTCACGCTGCCGCTCGCTGCCTATGAGGCGCTCGGCGGCCACATGGATCATGTGCGCCCTGCGAGCGCGGTGATCGAGCGCGAGGCGGTGCGCGAGATGGCGCCCTTCTCCGATATCCCGTGGCCGCTCGCGGCTCGGTCCCAGGGCTGAGTCCATGCTGCGCCCAGCCGACATTGCCGCTCAACCGCCCAAGGTCGCGATTCCCGCGATGCCGGTGCAGCGGCGCCTGCCGCAGGCGGGGCTGCTGGCGGACGGGCGGCGGCTGCATCTCAATGACGGCCCCATCGATCTCGTGATCGAGGCCGATGGCCCGGCGGATGTGGTGGCCGCCGCCTATCGCGCGGCGACCGAACGCCTCGCGGGCCTTCTCGATACGCTATGCGGCGAGCTTTCCCTGCTCCGCCGTCCCGCCCATCCCGGGTCCTGCCCCCTTCAGGGCCCGGTGGCGCGGCGCATGTGGGCGGCGGTGTCGCCCCATGCGCGCGCCGGCTTCATCACCCCCATGGCGGCGGTTGCCGGCGCCGTGGCGGAGGAGGTGCTCGCCGCCATGGTGCGGCCGGGCCTCGTCCGCGCCTTCGTCAACAATGGCGGGGATATCGCGCTTTATCTCGCGCCGGGCGCCGAGCTGGTGGCGGGTATTGTGGATAGGCCGGACCGCCCGCGCGTGGTCGGCTCCGCCCGCATCACGGCGGATGGCCCGGTGCGCGGCATCGCCACGTCGGGCTGGCGCGGGCGCAGCTTTTCCCTCGGTATCGCCGATGCCGTGACCGTTCTCGCGCCCAGCGCGGCGGCTGCGGATGCGGCGGCCACCGTCATCGCCAATGCGGTGAACCTGCCCGCCCATCCCGGCATCGTCCGGGTGCCGGCGCGCCAAGTGCTGCCCGACAGCGACCTCGGCCTCTTGAAGGTGACGCGCCACGTGCCCGATCTGACACCCGCCGAGCGGGACGAGGCGCTGGCCGAAGGCCTCGCGGTGGCCGGCGCGCTGGTGGCGCGCGGCCTCATCACGGCGGCGGCGCTGCATCTGCAGGGCGCCAGCGTCTCCACCTGTCCGATTGGGGATGCCAGCGTGTCATCCCGTCCGATTACCTTTGCCACAGAACAAGAAAGAGGCGTCGCCCATGCCTGAGGTCAAGATCCGCAAGCAGGTCCGCATCCTGGAGGAGATCTTTCACGAGGGCGGCCCGGCGGCCGCCACCCCGCGCAAGCGCGGCGCCATCGTGACGGTGATCGAGAACCCGTTCGCCGGCCGCTACGTGGAAGACATCGCCGGCTTCATGGATGACCTGAAGCCCCTCGGTGTCTCCATGGCCAAGGAACTGCTTGCCGCCCTCGGTGGCGACGCCAAGGCCATCGACGGCTACGGCAAGGGAGCTATCGTCGGTGCCGCCGGCGAGATCGAGCACGGGGCGCTGTGGCATGTGCCGGGCGGCTACGCCATGCGCGAGGCTCTGGGCGATGCCAAGGCCATCGTGCCCTCCACCAAGAAGGTGGGCGGGCCGGGGACAAGGCTCGACGTGCCGGTGACCCATGTGAACGCCTCCTATGTGCGCTCGCACTTCGACGCCATGGAAGTGGGCGTGTCCGACGCCCCGAAGGCGGATGAGATCGCCCTCGTGTTGGTCATGACCTGCGGCCCGCGCGTCCATGCCCGCGTCGGCGGCCTCGCGGCGGAAGCCATCAAGGGCGAGGACGGCCTGCGATGAGCGCGAACATCCGCAAGATCGTCACCATCGTGGAGGAGACGCGGACCGAGATGGGTCGCCCCGTCTCCCCGCCCACCCGGCGCGCGGCGGCCATCGCGGTGATCGAGAACCCCTTCGCCGGCCGCTATGTGGAAGACCTTTCCGACCTCATCGCCATGGGCGACGAGCTGGGCGGGCTTCTCGCGAAGAAGGCTGTGGAGGCCCTCGGCATCGAGGGGCCGTCCGCCGAGAGCTACGGCAAGGCTGCTTTGGTGGGCGAGAACGGCGAGCTGGAACACGCCGCGGCCCTTCTGCACCCCAAGATGGGCGCGCCGGTGCGCGCCGTGCTGGGCAAGGGCGCGGCGCTCATTCCCTCGTCCAAGCGGCGGGGCGGCCTCGGGGCGGAGCTGGACATCCCGCTCGGCCACAAGGATGCGGCCTTCGTGCGCAGCCATTTCGACGGCATGATCGTGAGCGTGTCGGATGCCCCGCGCGCAAACGAGATCGTGGTCGCCGTGGCGGTCACGGATTCCGGACGGCCACTGCCGCGCGTCGGCGGGCTGAAGAAAGACGAGATCAAGGGCGAGGACGGGCTGAGATAGGCCCGCCCCGCGCGCGGACGGTTCAACTGAAATCATAAAAGGGGAATGGACATGAAGAAGCTGGTCGCGGCATCCCTCGCCGCTCTCCTCCTCGCCGCAGGCGGGGCGCGGGCGCAGCAGGGCGAGATCAAGGTAGGCGAGATCAATTCCTATTCGTCGCTGCCCGCCTTCCTCGATCCCTATCGCAAGGGGATGGACCTGGCGCTGAAGGAAGTGAACGACGCGGGCGGCATCAAGGGCAAGAAGCTCGTCATCATCTCCAAGGACGACGGCGGCAAGCCGGCCGACGCGCTCACCGCCGCCAACGAGCTGGTCTCGCGCGACGGCGTGGTGATGATCGCCGGCGGCTTCCTCTCCAATGTCGGCCTCGCGCTCGCTGACTTCGCCAAGCAGAAGCAGGTGATGTACCTCGCCGCCGAGCCGCTCACCGATGCGCTCGTCTGGTCGAAGGGCAACGAATACACCTTCCGCCTGCGCACCTCGAACTACATGCAGGCCGCCATGCTGGCGGAAGAGGCGGCGAAGCTGCCGGCCAAGCGCTGGGCGACCATCGCCCCCAACTATGAGTTCGGCCAGTCCTTCGTCGCGGTGTTCAAGGACCTCCTGAAGAAGCGCAAGCCGGACGTGGAGTTCGTGGCCGAGCAGTGGCCCCCGCTGGGCAAAATCGATGCCGGCCCGGTGCTCCAGGCCATCGACGCCGCCAATCCCGACGCCATCCTCAATGCCACCTTCGCGGGCGACCTCGTGAAGCTGGTCCGCGAGGGCAACACCCGCGGCATCTTCAAGAACCGCGCGGTGGTGAGCTATCTCACCGGCGAGCCGGAATATCTCGACCCGCTGAAGACCGAGACCCCCGAGGGCTGGATCGTCACCGGCTATCCCTGGTACGGCATCAAGACCGCCGAGCACCAGGCGTTCCTCGACGCCTACCAGCAGCTCCACAAGGACTATCCGCGCCTCGGCTCCATCGTCGGCTACTCGACCGTGAAGTCCATCGCGGCGGTGCTGAAGGCGACGGACGACTATTCCACCGCCGGCCTCGTGAAGGCGATGGCGAACCTCAAGGTCTCCACCCCCTTCGGCGATGTGGTCTATCGCGCGGCCGACCACCAGTCGACCATGGGCGCCTATATCGGCACCACCTCGCAGAAGGACGGGCAGGGCATCATGGTGAACTTCCAGTTCAAGCCCGGCGCCGACTACCTGCCGCCCGAGGCCGAAGCCGCGAAGCTGCGCCCGGCGAACTGAGGGGCCGCACCCTTTTGAAGCGGTTCCCCGGACCAGCGACACCGCAGGTGGAGCGCCGATCCGGGGCCCAAGGGAAAGGTCGGCGAAGCCGGCACCTGCCCGCAGAGCCTGGGAATAGAGCCGCCTGCGGCGAGGTTGTTGCGCTGGGCCACGGCTCTCCTTCCGCTTCGCTCCAGTCGGCCGAGGCACGAGTTTCCCTTCTCCCGCACGCGGGAGAGGGGTCCCAATCGACCGGCCCCTTCCCTCGACGGCGGGTGGCCCAAAAAGACCAAAACTTCCAGCAGGTGAACGAGAGGCTGAAGCCGTGGAATTCCTTCTGGTCCAGGCCCTGAGCGGGCTCGCCAGCGCCGCGTCGCTGTTTCTGGTGGCGTCGGGACTGTCGATCATCTTCGGCGTCACGCGCATCGTGAACTTCGCCCATGGCGCCTTCTACATGCTGGGCGCCTATGTGGCCTACACGCTGACGACACGCTTCGCCGGCCCGCTCGGCTTCTGGGGCGCCATCGTCGCGGCGGCGATCATCGTCGCTTTGCTCGGCGCACTGATGGAGATGGTGCTGCTGCGGCGCATCTATCAGGCGCCCGAACTCTTCCAGCTTCTCGCCACCTTCGGCGTGACGCTGATGGTGCAGGACCTCGTGGTGGTGATCTGGGGGCCGGAAGACCTACTCGGCCCGCGCGCGCCCGGCTTCTCCGGCGCCATCAGCCTGTTCGGCCGCATGGTGCCGACCTACGACCTGTTCATGATGACCCTCGGCCCGGTCGTGCTCGGCATCCTGTGGCTGCTCTTTCACAAGACCCGCTGGGGCGTGCTGGTGCGCGCGGCGACGCAGGACCGCGAGATGGTCGCGGCGCTGGGCGTGAACCAGAAATGGCTGTTCACCGGCGTCTTCGCCCTTGGCGTCTTCCTCGCCGCGCTGGGCGGCGCCCTGCAGATCCCGCGCACCACCGTGACCCATGCCATGGACCTCTCCATCATCGTGGAGGTGTTCGTGGTGGTGGTCATCGGCGGCCTCGGCTCGGTGTTCGGCGCCTTCGTGGCGGCCATCATCGTCGCGGAGCTGAACGCCTTCGGCATTCTCATCCTGCCGCAGATCTCGCTCATCACTGTCTTCCTCGTGATGGCGGTGGTGCTGGTGGTGCGGCCCTGGGGCCTGTTCGGCAAGCCGGAGAGCGCGCCTCGTGCCGCCGCCGGCCTCACCATCCGGCCCTGGCGGCCGTTCACCCAGGCTGAGCGTGTCGCGGTGGCGGGGGCGGTGCTGGCCGCGGCGACGCTGCCGTTCCTCCTCGGCAATTATGCCCTCACGGTCGGGGCGGAAATCCTCATCTACGTGCTGTTCGCGGCCAGCCTGCATTTCATGATGACGGTGGGCGGCCTCGCCTCCTTCGGCCACGCGGCCTACTTCGGCCTCGGCGCCTATGGCGCGGCGTTCCTCGTCAAATACATGGGCGCGCCCATGGAGGCGGCGCTCATCGTCGGGCCGCTGCTGGGCCTGGCCGGGGCGGTGCTGTTCGGCTGGTTCTGCGTGCGGCTGTCGGGTGTCTATTTCGCCATGCTGACGCTGGCCTTTGCGCAGATCGCCTGGTCCATCGCCTTCCAGTGGGTGGACGTGACCGGCGGCGACAACGGCCTGCTCGGCATCTGGCCGGCGACCTGGGCGTCGCGTCCCGCCGGCTTCTTCTGGCTGGCGCTGGGCATCGCGGTGGTGGGCGTCGGGCTGCTCAGGATGCTTGTGTTCTCGCCGTTCGGCTACGGGCTTCGGGCGGTCCGTGACAGTGCGCTTCGGTCCGAGGCCATCGGCCTTAACCGGCAGCGGATGCAGTGGGCGGCCTTCATCGTCGCCGGCACCTTCGCAGGGCTGGCGGGGGCGATGTTCGCCTTCCTCAAGGGCTCGGTGTTCCCCGACTACATGGCCATTCCCACGTCGGTGGACGGCCTGGTGATGGTGCTGCTCGGCGGTGTCGAGACGGTCTCCGGCGCGGTGGTGGGCGCGGTGCTCTACAAGGCGCTGGCCATCTGGCTGATGAGCCAGACCGACCTCTCCAAGCTGGTGCTGGGCGGCGTCATCGTCGTCATCGTGCTCGCGTTCCCCAAGGGGGTCGTGGGCTTCATCGAGGACCTGCGCCATCGCTGGCCCCGCAAGGGCAACGGCGCAACCGTCGGCGCCACCAAGGCGGAGGCCGCGTGATGAGCCCGCTGCTCGAAGTCAAAGACCTGATGAAGTCCTACGGCGGCGTCCACGCCGTGCGCGGCGTGTCCTTCACGGTGGAGGCGGGGCAGATGCTCGCCCTCATCGGCCCCAACGGGGCGGGCAAGAGCACCTGCTTCAACATGCTCAACGGGCAGATTCCGCCCGATGCCGGCACGGTGCGCATCGAGGGCAAGGACATCAAGGGCCTGCCGCCGCGCGCGGTGTGGCGGCTCGGCGTCGGCCGCACTTTCCAGATCACCGCGACCTTCGCCTCCATGACGGTACGCGAGAACGTGCAGGTGGCGCTCCTCTCGTTCCACGGGCTGATCTCCCGCGTATTCGGCTTCGCCGGCGCGGCCTGCCGGAGGGAGGCGGATGCGCTGCTCGCCCTGGTCGGTCTCACCACCCAGGCGGAGCGGCCGTGCGGGGAGCTGGCCTACGGCGACCTCAAGCGGCTGGAACTGGCGGTGGCGCTGGCCAATGAGCCGCGCCTCCTCCTCATGGACGAGCCCACCGCCGGCATGGCGCCGCGCGAGCGCGTCGAGCTGATGCGCCTCACCGCCGAGATCGCCCGCGCCAAGGGCATCGGCGTGCTCTTCACCGAGCATGACATGGACGTGGTGTTCGAGCACGCCGACGAAGTGATGGTGCTCAACCGCGGCCAGCTTATCGCCCGCGGCACCCCGGCCGAGGTGCGGCGCGACCCGCAGGTGCGCGCCATCTATCTCGGTGAAGGGCTGCTCTACGACGCACGGCACCGCGAGGGGACTGCGGCATGAAACTTCAGGTCTCGAACCTCAACAGCCACTACGGCCCCGCCCACATCCTCTACGACGTGGGCCTGGAGATCGGTGCCGGCGAGGTGGTGGCGCTTCTCGGCCGCAACGGGGCGGGCAAGAGCACCACGTTCCGCTCCATCGTCGGCCTCGTACCCCAGCGCGCGGGCACGGTGATGTTCGATGGCGCCGACGTCTCGCGCCTGCCCACCTACGAGATCGTGCGGCGCGGCCTCGGCTATGTGCCGGAAGACCGGCGCATCTTCAGCCATCTCACGGTGGAGGAGAATTTCGAGGTGGGCCGCCAGCCGCCGCGCCCGGGCGTCGCCACCTGGACGCCGGACATGCTCTACAAGCTGTTCCCGAACCTCGGCGAAATGCGCAAGCGCCCCGGCGGGCAAATGAGCGGCGGCGAGCAGCAGATGCTCACGATCGGCCGCACCCTGATGGGCAACCCCTCCCTCGTGCTGCTGGACGAGCCCTCCGAAGGGCTCGCACCCAAGATCGTGGAGCAGATGGCGGACGCCATCCTCGCCATGAAGGGGGAGGGGCTCTCGGTGGTCATCTCCGAGCAGAACCTGCACTTCGCCAAGCTGATCTCGGATCGCGCCTACATCATCGAGAAGGGGCGCATCCGTTTCTCCGGCACCATCGCGGATCTGGAAGCCAATCCGGAAATCCGCGACGCCTATCTGGCGGTCTGAGCCATGGCGTCGGAGCCCAAGGCCCTGCGGACGCCCCGCGCGCCCCGGAAGACGGCAACCCCCGAGGCGGCCACAACCGCGCCGGAGAAGGCTGCGCCGCCCAAAGCCACCCCTCCCATGCAGGTGCGCCGCCCGGTGCGGCGCACGCGGGCGAATACGCCCTATGTGCTGGACGAGCAGGTGGGCTTCATCCTGCGGCAGGTGGGCCAGCGCCATGCCGCCATCTTCGCCGCGCGTATCGGCGACGACCTCACGATGACTCAGTGGGCGGCCCTGTCGAAGCTCGCCGAGACCGGCCCCTGCTCGCAGAATCTGCTCGGTCGACTGACCGCCATGGATGCCGCCACCATCAAGGGCGTGGTGGACCGCCTCGTGCGCCGTGGATTCGTGGAGACACGGCCGGACACCGAGGACGGCCGACTGCTGGTGGTGGTGCTCACCTCCACCGGCGAGGAGGCCGTGGCGCGCGCCAGCGTGAACGCCTTCGCCATCACCGAGGAAACGCTCGCGCCGCTGGATGCCGCCGAACGGGCGATGCTGCTGAAGCTGCTGGACCGGCTGCGCTAGCCCCGCCTCGATCTTCCCGAAAGAAAGGGATTCGACCCGCGCGCCGCTGGGGCGCGCGGACGGCTGCGTGCGACCTTCCCAATGGTAAAATGCGCGCTTCTGTCGCAGCGCATCAACGTCAGCCGAGCCATTGGCCGAACACCTGCCAACCTCTTGTTTCGCGCGCGAAATCAGGCGCGGGGCCGACAAATTGATAGAGTAAAACTATCGATATCGCAGAACTTATCTATTTCACTTATGGCATCGAGCCCCATATGTTGCACTGCGATGGCTCCGGCCCGTCGCAGCGCAAACACCCCATCGAGGAATTGCCATGTCGCTCGTCAATACTAAGATCAAGCCTTTCACGACGCAGGCTTTCAAGGACGGCAAGTTCATCCAGGTTTCGGACACCGATCTCGCCGGCAAGTGGGCCGTCTTCTTCTTCTATCCGGCCGACTTCACCTTCGTCTGCCCGACCGAGTTGGGCGATCTGGCCGATCACTATGGCGAGTTCCAGAAGCTCGGCGTCGAGATCTACTCGGTCTCCACCGACACCCACTTCACCCACAAGGCCTGGCACGATTCCTCCGAGACCATCGGCAAGGTGAAGTACACCATGCTCGGCGACCCGGCGGGCGTCATCACCAACAACTTCGGCGTGATGCGCGAAGGCCAGGGCCTCGCCGACCGCGGCACCTTCGTGGTGGACCCGAACGGCGTCATCCAGGCCGTGGAAGTCACCGCCGAGGGCATCGGCCGTGACGCCGCCGACCTGTTGCGGAAGATCAAGGCTGCCCAGTACGTCGCCTCCCATCCTGGCGAGGTCTGCCCTGCCAAGTGGCAGGAAGGCGAGAAGACGCTGGCGCCCTCCCTCGATCTCGTCGGCAAGATCTGAGGTTTTCAACCCCGATCCGGCCTTGAGGCTTTTGCCTTGAGGCCCCACCGGCTCCCGAAAGGGAGGCGCCCCGACCGTCCGCCGCAGCCTTTGGCCAGCGGCGGACGTGGCCCTTTTGTACCCCGCCGGCTCATGGATCCGGCGCGTTTTTCTGCCGGAGGATTGCGATGCTCGATGCTGCCATGAAGACCCAGCTCAAGGCTTATCTGGAGCGCGTGGTCCGTCCCGTCGAAATCACCGCCGCGGTGGATGGCGGGCCGAAGTCGCAGGAAATGAGCGCGCTTCTGGCCGACATCGCCGAACTCTCCGACAAGATCACCGTGCGGGAGCACCAGGAGCCGGGCGCGCGTGTCCCGTCCTTCTCCTTGTCGAGCCCCGGCCAGGACATTTCCCTCACCTTCGCCGGCCTGCCCATGGGCCACGAATTCACCTCCCTCGTGCTGGCGCTGCTGCAGGTGGGCGGCTATCCGCCCAAGGTGGAGGAAGCGGTGATCGAGCAGGTGAAGGCGCTCGACGGCGACTTCGTGTTCGAGACCTATTTCTCCCAGTCCTGCCAGAATTGCCCGGACGTGGTGCAGGCCCTGAACCTCATGGCCGTGCTGAACCCGCGCGTGAAGCATGTGGCCATCGATGGCGCCCTGTTCCAGGCGGAAGTGGACGCGCGGCAGGTGATGAGCGTGCCCACCGTCTATCTCAACGGCGAGGTCTTCGGACAGGGCCGCATGGGCATCGAGGAGATCGTCGCCAAGCTCGACACCGGCGCGGCCGCCCGCGATGCCAAGCGCATGGGCGAGATGAACCGCTTCGACGTGCTGGTGGTGGGCGGTGGCCCGGCCGGCGCCACGGCCGCCATCTACGCCGCCCGCAAGGGCATCCGCACCGGCGTTGCTGCCGAGCGCTTCGGCGGGCAGGTGCTGGACACCATGGCCATCGAGAACTTCATCTCCGTTCCCTACACCGAGGGGCCGAAGCTCGCCGCCGCGCTGGAGCAGCACGTGCGCGAGTATGAGGTGGACATCCTGAACCTCCAGCGCGCCGTCAAGCTCGTCCCCGGCAAGGACGTGGTGGAGGTGGAATTCGCCAACGGCGCCAGCCTGCGCTCGCGCACCGTCATCCTCGCCACCGGCGCCCGCTGGCGGCAGATGAACGTGCCCGGTGAGGACGCCTATCGCAACAAGGGCGTGGCCTACTGCCCCCATTGCGACGGCCCGCTGTTCAAGGGCAAGCGCGTGGCGGTCATTGGCGGCGGCAATTCCGGCGTGGAAGCGGCCATCGACCTCGCCGGCATCGTGGCTCACGTCACGCTGATCGAGTTCGACAGCGCGCTGCGCGCCGACGAGGTGCTCCAGCGCAAGCTGAAGAGCCTCAACAATGTCACCATCCTGACCTCCGCCCGCACCACCGAGGTGCTCGGCGACGGACAGAAGGTGTCGGGCCTCACCTACGAGAACCGCAACACCGGCGAAATCAACAAGGTGGAGCTGGAAGGGATCTTCGTGCAGATCGGCCTCCTGCCCAACACCGAATGGCTGAAGGGCGTGGTGGACCTCTCCCCGCGCGGCGAGATCGTCGTGGATGCCCACGGCCAGACCTCGGTGCACGGCGTGTTCGCGGCCGGCGACTGCACGACCGTGCCCTACAAGCAGATCGTGATCGCGCTGGGCGAAGGGGCGAAGGCCTCGCTCTCCGCCTTCGATCACCTGATCCGCACCAGCGCCCCCGCCGAGGACAAGGAGGCGGCCGTGAAGGCCGCCTGATTGGGCCGCCTGACCGGACCGGCGGCGGGGCGGGCATCATGACCCTGCGCGAGCTGCAATATCTCCTCGCCCTCGCCGACACCCGCAGCTTCCGCCGCGCGGCGGAGCTGTGCAGCGTCAGCCAGCCCACGCTCTCCACCCAGATCCGCAAGCTGGAGGAGGAACTGGGCGTCGCGCTCATCGAGCGCACGCCGCGCAAGGCCATGCTCACCCCCGCCGGCCGCGATGCCGTGGAGCGGGCGCGGCGTATCCTCACCGAGGTGGACCAACTGAAGGAAGCGGCGCGCCGCAGCCGCCATGCGGAGGGCGGCGCGCTGAAGCTGGGCGTGTTCCCGACACTCGGACCCTACCTCCTCCCCCATGTGGTGCCGCTCATCCGCCAGCGGTTTCCTGAGCTGGAGCTGCTGCTCTTCGAGGAGAAGAGCGCCAACCTCATCCAGCGACTGAACCTCGGTACGCTCGACGCCGCCTTCCTCGCGCTGCCGGTGCATGACACCCATTTCCACAGCGAGTTCCTGTTCGAGGAGCCGTTTCTCCTTGCCGTACCCGGCACGCACAGCCTCGCCCGGCGCGACACTTTGGGCGTGGCGGAGCTGGCGGGGCAGAATCTGATGCTGCTGGAGGAGGGGCACTGCCTGCGCGACCAGGCGCTGGATGTGTGCCACCAGTCCGGCGCGCGGGAGAAGTCCGAGTTCCGCGCCACCAGCCTCGAGACGCTACGCCAGATGGTGGCGGCGGGCGTCGGCATCACGCTCCTGCCCATGCTGGCGACGCGTAACCCGGTGCCGCCGGCGCAGAACATCCACCTCCTGGCCTTCTCGGATTCCCGCCCCAGCCGGCAGATCGCGCTGCTCTGGCGCAAGACCTCGGCGCTGGGGCAGCTGCTGCATCAGGTTGCCGACATCTGCCGCGGCCTGCCGGACGACCTGCTGACCCTGCGCCACTGAGCGGACTCCGGCCACGGCCGTTGGGGCAACCCATGCCGGGTGCGTTGAAATTTCCGCGCGCACAGCTTTCCTCGATTTTCGCGCCCCTCGACCGGTGCTAAAACGTTCAAGTTCGAGCCGGCAAATCAGCCCCCGGGGGGAGGGAGGTCGAAGCAGTGATCCGGCGTACCTTTGCCCTCAGGTCCGTCGCTGCCCTCCTCGTGGTCTGGGTCGGTCTCGTCGCGGTCTTCGCGATGCTGATGATCCGGAGCAACCTTTCGCGCGCCGATGCGGAAGTGGAAGCCGAGGGCGTCGCCCTGCACCGGCTTCTCTCGCAGCGCGTCGCGCAGCACGACGCCCACCTCACCAGCCTCGCCGCGCTCGTGCAGGCGACCGATCCGCCGCCGGCGGAAACGATCCGGCAGGTCGCCACGGGCATCATGCGCTATTACAAGCGCATTCTCTCCATCCGGGTTCTGGAGATGACGGACGAGCAGGCCATCGAGACGGTGGTTGCCGTGCCTGTCGAGAGCGAGGGCATGCCAATGCCCGCCTTCGCGCACCTCGCGTTTGGCCAGAGGGCGGGCGAGGCGCGCTATTATGTCGATCCCGCCCATCCCGAGCATTATTTTCTCGGCAAGCGCGCCGGCAACAGCCGGCGCCTCGCCATCATCCTGGAGATCGACCCCAACGGCCTCCTGACGCCGGATGAGCGGCTCTCCAGCGATCACATCAGCATGGGCCTCGGACCTTATGCGCTGACCGGCCAGCCGCCTGTTGCCGATCCCGGCGCCTTCGCCACGCTCGCCTTCACCCGCCCCGCCGACAGCACCACCCAGCCGGTGAATCTCGGCATCGAGCGCTCGGTCTCCTTCTACAAGGCCGTCGCCCCCGGGCCCGTCGCGGCCTTCGCGCTGGTCTCGCTGCTCGCCCTGTTCGCCGGACGCTACACGCTGATCCAGCGGCACGAGGCGCGCCATTCCCAGCAGCTCGCCGCGCTGGCGGAGGAGCGCAGCCGCCTTCTGGAGCGCGAAACCCAGCTCGCCCATGCCGCGCGGGTCAATTCGCTGGGCGAACTCGCCTCCGGCATCGCCCACGAACTCACCCAGCCGCTGACGGCTCTCCTGAGCCAGAGCCAGGCGGCGCTGCGCCTGTCCGGTCCCGACGGCGACCCCGCGCGGCTCTCCGAGGCGCTCGACGCCAACGTGCGGGAGGCGCGCCGGGCGGGCGAGATCCTGCGCCGGATGCGCGACTACATCGCCCGCCGCACCAGCGAGCGCACGCCCGTGGACATCAGCAACGTGGTGGAAGACGCAGCGACCCTCGCCCGCGCCGACCTCTCCCGCCGCGGCATCACGCTGGAGCTGGACCTGGAGCGGCCCATGCCCCTTGCGAACGCGGACCCGGTGGAGCTGGAGCAGGTGCTGCACAACCTCATCCGCAATGCGGCCGACAGCCTCGAGGAGCGTGATGGGTCGGACAAGCGCATCCTGATCCGCACCTTCGACGCCGGCGAGACGGTGGCGATCCGCGTCAGCGACACCGGCAAGGGCATTTCGGCGGATGTGATGCCGCGCCTGTTCGAGCCCTTCTTCACCACCAAGAGTGAGGGCATGGGGCTTGGCCTCTCCCTTTGCGCCACCCTGGTGGAGCGTGCGGGCGGCGCCATCGAGGCCGAGGCCCGGCCGGGGGAGGGCGCCTCCTTCCTCATCAGCCTCCCGGCCCTTCCGGAACGCCGGCTGGCGGCGCAGTGAGCGCTCCCCGCATCTATCTCGTCGACGACGATGCGGCCGTGCGGCAGGCGCTGGCGCTGCTGCTCTCCACCTACGGCATGACGGTGGAGGCCTTTGCCGATCCCGAGACGTTCCTCGCCCATGTGGACCCGGAGCGCCCCGGCTGCCTCCTGCTCGACCTCAGGATGCCCATGATCTCCGGCATCCAGCTCAAGGAGAAGCTCGCCGCCCGCGGCATCGACTGGCCGGCGGTGATGATTACCGGCCACGGCGACGTCAACGCCTGCCGCCGGGCGTTCCGCGCAGGCGTGGTGGACTTCCTCACCAAGCCGGTGGACGAACAGGTGCTGCTCGATGCCCTCGGCACTGCGGCCCGCGCCCTTGACGCGCTCATGGAACGGCGCGAGGCGGCCTCCCTCCTCGCCAGCCTCACCGAGCGCGAGCGGGAGGTGCTGGACATGGTGTGCCGTGGCTGGGCGAGCAAGGAAATCGCCGCCGCGCTCAGCGTTTCGCCGCGCACCATCGACGCCCACCGGGCGAACATCGCGGAAAAGCTCGGCACCTCCTCCGTGGCGGATTTCGTGCGCATGACGCTCAACGCAACGCTCAACGCCCGCGTGCTCGGTAGTTCTACCGATCCCGCCCGGTGAGGCGACGGATTCAAGGCGGCTCCAACCCTGGCCTAGACAGGCTCTGCGCCATCGCCCGGCGCAGAAGAATCCGGCCGAATGGCCGAGACCCCAGGGAAAGGGCCAATAATGAACCGCCTCCTCCTCGCCGCCGCTGCCTCCGTCACGTTCGTCACGCTCGCCGGCCCCGTCGCGGCGCAGGCGCTGCAGGAGCGGAACATGCCGCTGGCGATCGCCCTCGACATCGCCCGCGAGGGTGTCGCGGCCTGCGCGGCGCAGGGCTACAACGTGTCGGTGGCGGTGGTGGACCGCGCCGGCGTCCTGAGGGCCTTCGCCCGTGCCGACAATGCCGGCCCGCACACGGTCGAGGCGGCGCGCCGCAAGGCCTTCACCTCCGCCTCCACCCGCACCCCGACCACGGTGATCGTCGAGAATGTGCAGAAAAACCCCGCCTCTGCGCAGCTCGTGGCCATCGACGGTTTCCTGGTGCTGGGTGGAGGCGTGCCGGTGAAGGTGGGCAACGAGACCATCGGTGCGGTGGGCATCGGCGGCGCCCCGGGCGGCAACCTCGACGAGGCCTGCGCGCTCGCTGCCATCGCCAAGGTCGAATCCCAGCTCAAGTGAGCGGAGCCTCCCGTCGCCGAGCGGCGGGAGCCGGTTGAAAGCCTGATCCCGGATGCTTAGGTCAATGATCCTCCTGTCTCAGGGGGATGATGCCTCAAGCTCCGGGATTTGCGTTTTAAATGTCCGTCGCCTTCACGCGTGAGAACGACCTCGAAGCCACCGCCGCCGACCTGCCGGACCGGCCCGTCTCGCCGCATCCGAACCTCGTGACGGCGAGCGGCCTTGCGGCGCTCGATGCGGCGCTGGCCGAGGCGCGCGCCGCTTACGGCGAGGCGCAGATGGGTGACGTGCAGGCCGACCGCATGGCCATGGCCCGCGCCACCCGCGACCTGCGCTATTACGGTGCCCGCCGGGCCACCGCCCAGCTCATCGAGACCCCGCCCCATCCCGAGACCGTCCAGTTCGGCACCACGGTGACCCTCGACCGCGAGGACGGCCGCCGCCAGACCTTCCGCATCGTCGGCGAGGACGAGGCCGATCCCGCCAAGGGCTCGGTGTCCTATGTCTCGCCCCTCGCCGCCGCCGTGATGGGCAAGGCGGTGGGGGATGTGGCCATGGTGGCGGGCCGTGAGGTGGAAGTCGTCGCCATCGCCTGAGGGTCCCGCAACGCTCCGGCTCGCCAGCCGGGAGCGTTGCGGCGCAGCATTTAGATCGATCTAAATTTTCGTTGACCGCACCCCGCGCCTTCTCCTAGACAAGGGCCGTCGAGAGGTTCGTTAAGAACCCGTTACCGGCAAGGAGGCTGCGCGTGGAGGGTGCCAAGGGGCCACAGGGCCGCCGCTCGCCGGCCGCCCGCGATGCTGCCGAGCCGGCCGGTGTGCCGGACGAGGCGCCGCTCGCCGGTGGCCTCCGGGTGCGGCTGAAGGATGTGGCGGCCCATGCCGGCGTCTCCCGCGCCACGGTCTCCCTCGTCCTGCGCAAGAGCCCGCTGGTGAAGGCGGAGACCCGCACCAAGGTCGAGGAGGCCATGGCCGGCCTCGGCTACGTCTACAATCGCAGCGCCGCCAATTTGCGCTCGGGCGCCTCGCGCACCGTGGGCCTCGTGCTCTGCGAGATCATCACCCCCAACTTCGCCCAGTTCACCGCCGGCATCGATGAAGTGCTGGGCACCGAGGGCTACATGGCCTTCATCGGCAACGCCGCCGAGGATGCCGCCCGCCAGCGTGACGTGCTGGTGCGGATGCAGGAGCACGGCGTCGACGGGCTGGTGGTGGTGGCATCCGAGAACACCCGCGCCGACGCGCTGGAGGAGGGGGCCTGCGCGCGCATGCCCTGCGTCCTCGCGCAGCGCCGCGTGGAGGGCTTTCCCGCCGATTATGTCGGCCCGGACTACGGCGCCGGCATGGAGCTCATCACCGAGCATCTGATTGCCCTCGGGCATCGCAACATCGCCTTCATCGGCGGCGTTCGGCGCATCGCGCCGCTCGCCGAGCGCATGGCCGGCTTCCACCGCGCGCTGCGCCGCCACAAGCTGAAGAGCGGGCCGGTGGTGCCCTGCGCGGTCATCGAGCGCTCCTCCGGCTACGCCGCCGCGCGCGAGCTTCTGGCCAAGGGGGAAATCCCCTCGGCCATCGTCTGCTACAACGACGTGGTGGCCCTGGGCGTCATGCTCGCCCTCGACGAGCGCGGCCTCGTGCCGGGCCGGGACGTGGCCGTGGTGGGCTGCGACGACGTGGACGAGGCGGGCCTGCACCGCCCCGCGCTCACCACCTTCACCACCGATCCCCGCGTGGTCGGGCGCGAGGCCGCGCGGCTGCTGCTGCGCCGCATCGCCCATCCCGACCGCCCGCGGGAAGAGATCATCGTTCCGCCGCGTCTCGTCATCCGCCAGTCGTGCGGAGCGGGGAAGGCTGCCCATCGCCCGACAGGAGGCGCAAGATGACCTACGTCTTCCAGTTCGGAGACGTCTTCAACGCCTGGCCCGAGCTGCTGCTCGGCGCGTGGCTGACGATCCGCCTTTCCGGCCTTGCCATGATCCTCGGCCTTCTCGTGGCGGTGATCTGCGCCCTGGGCAAGACACAGGGGCCGCGCCCGATCCGCTGGCTTGTGGACGTGTATGTGGAAGTGATCCGCAACACGCCCTTCCTGGTGCAGATCTTCATCATCTTCTTCGGCCTGCCGCGTGCCGGCGTGCGGCTCGATGCCAACGAGGCGGCGCTCCTCGCCATGGTCATCAACGCCGGCGCCTATTGCACCGAGATCGTGCGCGCGGGCATTGAGACCATTCACCGGGGCCAGATCGAGGCCGGGCTGGCGCTCGGCCTCAAGCGGCTGCAGATCTTCCTTTATGTGGTGCTGTTCCCGGCGCTGAAGGCGATCTACCCGTCCCTCACCAGCCAGTTCATTTTGCTGATGCTCACCTCCTCGGTCGTCTCCGCCATCTCGGCAGAGGAACTGACGGCGGTGGCGAACAACCTGCAATCGCAGACCTTTCGCTCGTTCGAGATCTACATCGTGGTGACGGGCATGTATTTCGCCATGTCGCTGATGTTCGCCGGCGCCTTTGCGCTCATCTATCGCGCGGTGTTCGCGCGCACCGACGCCGCGCGTTGAGGAGGGGAGCGACATGATCCGCCAGTTCACCTCCGCCGAATTCCTCTTCCTCATCTCCGCCGTGCGCTGGACGCTGCTGCTCTCGGCCATCGCCTTCGCGGGCGGTGCGGCACTGGGCCTGCTGGTCGCCCTCGCACGGACCGCCCCGTGGCAGTGGCTGCGGGCGACGGCCGGGGCCTACATCCTGGTCTTCCAGGGCACGCCGCTGCTGATGCAGCTCTTTCTCGTTTTCTTCGGCGCCACCATGGTGGGCGCCTCGGTGGACCCGCTGGCCGCAGCCGCCATCGGCCTCACGCTGAACGCCGCCGCCTTCCTCGGCGAGATCTGGCGGGGTTGCATCCAGGCCATCCCGAAGGGCCAGTGGGAGGCCTCCACAGCGCTGGGCCTGCATTACGTGACGCGGATGCGCGAGATCATCCTGCCGCAGGCGGCGAAGATCGCGGTGGCGCCCACGGTCGGCTTCCTGGTGATGCTGGTGAAGAGCACGTCGCTCGCCTCCATCATCGGCTTCGTGGAGCTGACCCGCGCCGGGCAGATCGTGAACAATGCGACCTTCCGGCCGTTCCTCGTGTTCGGCATCGTCGCGGCGATCTACTTCGCTCTGTGCTGGCCGCTCTCGCTCTACGCCCGCCACCTCGAAAAGCGTTTCGGCACCGTGTCCCGGTGACGGTTCAGGTTGACCCTCAAGACAAAGGCCGCCCCGGAGGCGGCGCAGACGGAGGAAGAGACGATGACTTTCGGCACCATTCTGAAGAGCGCGCGCGGCGCCGTCGCGGCGCTGGGCCTCGCGGCGCTGGCCGCCACCGGCCTCTCCCACGGCGCCTCGGCGCAGAGCATCGACGACATCCTGTCGAAGAAGAAGCTCACCGTCGGCATGCTGGTGGACGTCGCCCCGTTCGGCCTGCTCGACACCCAGGGCAAGCCGGAAGGCTATGATGCCGACGTCGCCCGCCTCATGGGCAAGTATCTCGGCGTTGAGGTGGAATTGGTGCCGGTGACCGGGCCGAACCGCATCCCGTACCTGCTCACCAACAAGGTGGACGTGCTCATCGCGGTGTTCGGCATCACCCCCGAGCGCGCCAAGCAGGTGATGTTCTCCATCCCCTATTCCACCATCGAGATCCAGCTGATCGGTCCCAAGAAGACCGAGATCAAGAGCCTCGACCAGACGGTGGGCAAGAAGATCGCCGTGGCCCGCGCCTCCACCCAGGATACCGCGCTCACCGCTGCCGTGCCGAAGGGCGCCACCATCATGCGCTTCGACGACGACGCGACGGCCGTGCAGGCCTTCCTCTCCGGCCAGGTGGACCTGCTCGGCGCCAACAACCTCATCGGCGCCAACATCGCCCAGGCCAATCCGGACATGGGCATCGAGAAGAAGATCACCCTGCGCAGCCAGTACAACGGCATCACCGTGCGCCGCGGCTCCACTGACTTCCTGCAGTGGATCAATACCTTCCTCTATTTCGTGAAGAACAATGGCGAACTCGACGCCATCAACCAGAAGTGGTTCAAGGAGCCGCTGCCGGTGATGCCGACGTTCTGAGGAACGGGCCCTGTTCCCCGGACCAGCGACACCGCAGGTGGAGCGCCGATCCGGGGTCCAGAGGGAAGTTCGGCGCAGCCGGCGAAACGTTGGCTGCGCCACCATTGGCGCACACGTCAGGCCATAACGGAACAGACACGAGAAGGGCCTAGCCATGCTCACTCCCGCACCCAGCGACAGCACGCCCGCCGGCGACGCGCGCCCGGTCATGATCCGCATGGCGGGCGTCGAGAAATATTACGGCACCTACCACGCCCTGAAGGCCGTGAACCTCGACGTGCGCTCGGGCGAGCGCATCGTGATCTGCGGGCCGTCGGGCTCCGGCAAGTCCACCCTCATCCGCTGCATCAACGCGCTGGAGCATCACCAGGGCGGCGAGATCGTGGTGGATGGCACCGAAGTCGGCAAATCCTCGCGCGGGCTCGACAAGGTGCGCGCCGAGGTGGGCATGGTGTTCCAGAGCTTCAACCTGTTTCCGCACCTCACCGTGCTGCAGAACTGCACGCTGGCGCCCCGCAAGGTGCGCGGCCTCGCGCCCAGGGAGGCCGAGGCCATCGCCATGAAATATCTGGAGCGCGTGCGCATTCCCGAGCAGGCGAACAAGTATCCCGGCCAGCTCTCCGGCGGCCAGCAGCAGCGCGTGGCCATCGCCCGCGCGCTGTGCATGACGCCCAAGGTGATGCTGTTCGACGAGCCCACCTCCGCCCTCGACCCCGAGATGGTGAAGGAGGTGCTCGACACCATGATTTCCCTCGCCCAGGACGGCATGACCATGATCTGCGTGACCCACGAAATGGGCTTCGCGCGGCAGGTGGCCGACCGGGTGATCTTCATGGACAAGGGCGAGATCGTGGAGGAGGGGCCCCCCGCCACCTTCTTCGCCAACCCGAAGAGCGAGCGCACGCGGACCTTCCTCGGCCAGATCCTGCACCACTGACGCCAATGACGCCCGCGCTCATCACCTGTGACTGGGGCACCTCCTCGCTCCGGGCCTATCTCATGGCGGCTGACGGCGAGGTGATCGCCAGCCGGGCGAGCGGGCAGGGCATCATGGCGCTGGGCGGCGCGAGCTTTCCCGAGGTGCTGGCCGCCATCGCCGGCGACTGGGCGCGCGACCATGGCCCGCTGCCGGTTCTACTCTCCGGCATGGTGGGGAGCCGCCAAGGCTGGGTGGAAGCGCCCTATGCGCGCTGCCCCGCCGGCCTTCCCGATCTTGCCGCTGCCCTCGCGGAGGTGCCGGCCCAGCCCGGCTTCGGCCGCATCGCCATCGTGCCGGGCGTGCTGAAGGACGACGACAACGCGCCCGACGTGATCCGCGGCGAGGAGGTGGAGGTGCTCGGAGCCCTCGCGCGCCTCGGACTCGTGGACGGCCTGTTCGTGCTACCCGGCACCCATTCCAAATGGGTGCGGGTGGAAGCGGGCCGCATCACCACCTTCGCCACCTACATGACGGGCGAGGTGTTCGCCGCGCTCAGGGGCCATACCATCCTCGGCCGCATGATGGAGGAGGGCGTCTTTTCCGCCGAAGGCTTCCACCGGGGTGTGGCAGCAGCGGCGGAACTCGAAGGGCCGGGCGCGCTGCTCGGCCGGCTGTTCTCCCTGCGCGCGCTCGGCCTCACCGGGCGGCTCGACGGCGCTGACAGCGCGGACATGCTCTCCGGCCTTCTGATCGGCGCCGAACTGCGCGACGCCTCCGCCGGCGAGCCATTCACGCTGGTGGCCAACCCGGCGCTCGCGGCGCGCTATGCCGAAGCCGCGACCCTTCTCGGTCTGCCCCATGCCCGCGCGCCGGAAGGCTGCGGCCCGGCCGGACAGCATGCGGTGGCGAAAGCCGCCGGCTTCATCTGATTTCAGGAGTGCGACCGATGCCCACCTTCAAGGACGCCCTTGCCGCCTGCCCCCTGGTCGCCATCCTGCGCGGCCTGAAGCCGGAGGACGCGCTGGACATCGGCGCGGCGCTGGTGGGGGCGGGTTTCACCATCATCGAGGTGCCGCTCAATTCGCCCCAGCCGCTGGACTCCATCCGCATCCTCGCCGACGCCTTCGGCGACCGCGCGCTGATCGGCGCCGGAACGGTGCTCACGCCGGAGGATGTCGACGCGGTGAAGGCGGCGGGTGGCCGGCTCATCGTCATGCCCCATGCGGACCTCGCCGTGATCCGCGCTGCCAAGGCCGCCGGCCTCGTCTGCACCCCCGGCGTCGCCACCCCCACCGAAGCCTTCGCCGCCCGCGCCGCGGGAGCCGATGCGCTGAAGCTGTTCCCGGCCGAGGGCATCCCGCCCCATCTCGTGAAGGCGTGGCGCGCGGTGCTCACCGACATCCCGCTCCTGCCCGTGGGTGGCATCGACACCACCAACATGGCCGCCTACCGCGCCGCCGGCGCGGAAGGCTTCGGCATCGGCTCGGCCCTGTTCAAGCCGGGCAAGGCGGTGGAAGCCATCGCAGCCGACGCCCACGCGCTGGTGGCGGTGGGGCGTGAGGTGTTCGGCCGCTAAATTCCCGCCGTCCGGCGCAGGGTGTCCGCACGTTCCCGCCGGGCGCGTTCCTCGTCGATGGTGCGGATGGTCTGCTGCACGAAGGCGAGATGATCGTCGGAGGCGCGGCGGGCTGCATCGGCATCGCCGGCGGCGATGGCGTCCATCAGCGCCTGATGCTGTGCGCACAGCCGCTCATAGGTGCGCGGCACGATGTAGAGCTTGTCGAGGCTTTCGGAGATGCTGCTCTGGAGCAGTCCGAACATGCTCGACATGACGGAGCGCAGCACCGCATTGTGCGAGGCATCGGCGATGGCGAGGTGGAAGGCGGCGTCGGCGCGGGCCTCGGCCACCGCCTCGCCCTTCTCGTGATAGGCCGCAAGCTTGTCGAGACAGCGCCGGATGGCGTCGAGATCGTCCGGCGTCGCCCGGAGCGCGGCATGGTAGGCGGCCTGCCCCTCCAGTCCCCGGCGCACTTCCAGAACGTCCTGGCCGAAGCCGGGATTGCCAGCGACCACCGAGGCAAGCGGATCGGCGATGGTGGTGGTCCGTCGAGGCTGGGTCGGCTCGGTGATGATGTTGCCGCCCCTGCGGAGGGTGATCCGCCCCCGCGCGCCAAGACGCATCAGCGCTTCGCGCAGGGTGTTGCGCGAGGCCCCGAGCATTTCGGAAAGGGCACGCTCGGAGGGAAGCCGGTCGCCCACGGCAAGGCCGCGGTCCTCGATCAGCGCCTCGATCGCCAGCTCGATCCGGTCGGCCACGCGCTGCGCTGAGGAGGGGGAGGGGGGCGACGCCATGGGTGAGTTGCCTGCCTTGGTCCGATCAGATGACGCGGGGCGCGCCGGACCCGCCGGCTCGCCCCAACGCCACTATGTCTTTCCGGCACACGAACTTCCAGCCCGCGCGTTCATCCCGCTGCCGAGGCTTGTGGACGATGGTTGGACCAGGTTGGGCTGAGGCGGCTTCGCCTCAGGGGATCATCCACGGTGTCAGGTAGGCCTGAATGGTGGTCATGATGCCGACGATGGCCGCCAGCGCGAGGCTGTGCTTGACCGTGAAGCGGAACAGGTCCGACTCCCGGCCGATGAGGCCCGCCGCCGCGCAGGCGATGGCGATGGACTGGGGCGAGATCATCTTGCCGGTGACGCCGCCGGTGGTGTTGACCGCCACGAGGAGCACGTCGCTCACCCCGATCTGGTGCGCCGTGGTGGCCTGCAGCGAGGCGAACAGCGCATTGGCCGAGGTGTCGGAGCCGGTGAGGAACACGCCCAGCCAGCCGAGGAAGGGCGAGAAGAAGGTGAAGCTCGGCCCGGTCTCCGACAGCGCGAGGCCGAGGGTGGAGGAAAGGCCCGAGTAGTTGGCGATGAAGGCGAAGGCCAGCACCATGCCGATGGAGTAGATGGGGATCAGCAGGCCCTTGATGGTCGAGACGAAGGTCGAGACCGCCCGCGACGGCTTCATGCCGAGGAACACGACCGACACGATGGCGGCGAGGAAGATCGCTGTGCCCGTGGCCGAGAGCCAGTCGAACTTGTAGTCCGCGGCAAAGGGCTTCGCGCTGGTGACGATGGGCGGCAGCTTCACGACCATGTTGTGCAGGAACGGCACGCTCACATGGGCCACCATGTCGGCCAGGGCGCCGCCCGGCGCGAACAGGGCCTTGAAGGGCGGGATGCTCCAGATCGTCACGAATACGGTGAGGATGAGGAACGGCGACCAGGCGCGGACGATCTGGCCGGCGGTGTAGGTCACGCCGGTCTCGATGGAGGCGACCGTCGGCGCCGGGGCGGCACCGTGGTCCAGGCCGCCCTTGCTTGGCGCCTCGGTCTCGAAGCGGAAGATGCGGCGGGGCTGCCAGAAGCGCAGGAACAGCGGCAGGGTGATGAGGGTGGCGAGCGCGGCGGTGATGTCCGGCAGCTCCGGGCCGACGAAGTTGGCGGTCAGGAACTGCACGGTGGCGAAGGAGCCGCCGGCGACGAGGATCGCAGGCCACGTCTCGCGTACGCCCCGCGTGCCATCCATGATGAGGATGAGCCAGAAGGGCACCAGCACCGAGAGGAAGGGAAGCTGGCGGCCGGCCATCTGGCCGATGTGGAAGGGATCGAGCCCCGTGACCTGCCCGGCGACGATGATCGGGATGCCCATGGCGCCGAAGGCGACCGGCGCGGTGTTGGCGATCAGGCAGAGGCCGGCGGCGTAGAGCGGCTTGAAGCCGAGGCCGACGAGCAGCGCCGCGGTGATGGCCACGGGCGCCCCGAAGCCGGCCGCGCCCTCCAGGAACGCGCCGAATGCGAAGCCCACCAGCAGCAGTTGCAGGCGCTGGTCTTCCGTCACGGAGAGAATGGAGCGGCGGATGATCTCGAACTGGCCTGTCTCAACGGAAATCTTGTAGAGAAAGACCGCGCCGATGATGATCCAGGCGATCGGCCACAATCCATAGAAGAAACCGTAGACGCCAGCGGCAAGCGCCATCTGTATCGGCATGCCGTAAAGCAGGATGGCAACGCCGAGTGCAAGAAGAACCGTGATGGTCCCGGCCACATAGCCTTTCAGCTTGAGCCGGGTGAGCGCGACGAAAAAGAAGATGATCGGGATGGCGGCGCCGAGGCTCGACAGCCACATGTTCCCCATCGGGTTATAAATCTGGTTCCAGACCCCCACGTTACCCTCCGATTGTTATTTGGTACTACCAAAAAGTACGCGTTGTTAATTTGGTACTGCCTAATGCAGATGTTGATGTCAAACGAAATCGTGCGAGACTTTTTGGTCCAACCAAATTGGCTCACCTCAAGGGGTTCCGGGTAAGGCGGGCGATTCGGCTCCGGCGGGCCCGCGCCCTCGCAACGGCCAGGCTGTGCGCTGCGCCGCTGCGGTCTGGTCTCAGCTGAAAAAAACGGCTTCACTCCTCGGCCCTTGGCCGACCCAAGGTCCGATAGGCAGAGCGAGTCGAAGCGATGGAAGAAGCGCACGCGGTAGCGACAGCCGAGGCGGCAACGCCCGCGCCGTCCCTCGCGGAGGACCAGACCCAGATCACCTGCTCCCGCACCTTCGCCACGTGGCTGCGGCAGCACAGGGTCAGCCTCGCCTTTTCCTCCTACCAGAGCGGTCAGCTCTTTCTGGTCGGCCAGTTCGGCAATGAGAACCTCTCGTTCCACCAGCGCAATTTCGTGCGGGCCATGGGCCTCGCTCCGCGCGGCAACGAGCTTTATCTCGCCTCGCTGAACCAGATCTGGCGCTTCGCCAACGTGCTCGGCCCCGATGAGCGGGCGAACGGGCATTTCGATCGCCTTTACGTTCCGCGCACCGCTTATGTCACTGGCGATGTGGACGCCCACGAGATCGCGGTGGAGGCGAGCGGCCGCATCGTCTTCGTGAACACCAAGTTCAGCTGCCTTGCCACGGTCAGCAGCACGCACTCCTTCAAGCCGGTGTGGAAGCCGAAGTTCATCTCCCGGCTCGCCGCCGAGGATCGTTGCCACCTCAACGGTCTCGCCCTGGAGGACGGGCGGGTGCGCTACGTGACGGCGGTGTCCGCGACCGACGTGGTGGACGGCTGGCGCGACCACCGGGTGGGCGGCGGGCTCCTCATCCGGGTGGACGACGACGCGGTGATCGCCGACGGCTTTTCCATGCCCCATTCGCCGCGAGTGCACGGCGGGTGGATCTGGATGCTCGATTCCGCGCGGGGCTATCTTGTCCGGGTCGATCCGACCACCGGCGCCAAGGAGGATGTGGCCTTCTGCCCCGGCTTCCTGCGCGGCCTGTCCATCCATGACGGCCATGCGGTGGTGACGCTCTCCCTGCCGCGGCATCTGTCGTTCACGGGCATGCCCATCGACGGCGAGATTGCGCGGCGCGGCGGCAGCCCGTGGTGCGGCGTCCAGATCATCAAGCTCGCCACCGGCGACGTGGTGGAGTGGATCCGGCTGGAGGGCGCGATTCGCGAGCTGTTCGACGTGGCCGTGCTGCCCGGAGCCGCCTGCCCCATGGCGGCACCCGAGAGCGGGCCCGACCTTTCAAGCCTCCTGACCATCGAAGCGCCGGACGCTCCATTGGGTAACGCTGGGGCAGTGTAACCGCCGCGCATCAGGGTATAGGATTGTTTACCCAACGGCGCGCGACCTATGGACAGGCCCCTGCGTCAGTGCTGCAACTGGAACTGAGCCTTGGGCGGTAGGCTGGGAGGATCGGGGGTGGCTTGGCCGGCATTTCCGGCACGCCTCGCCGGTCTCGCGCGAACTCCACCCGGAAGCGTTACCCCCAGGCGATCCGCCGAGGTCGCCTGCGTCAGGCGCCTCCGGTGGGTTGGCCGACAATAATGAGGGGGCCTTCGCTCACCCCTCGCGGCGGGGCGGAAAATGGGCAAGAAGACCAATGCGCTGAAGGGCCTGCTCCTTCAGGCGACCTTCCTCAGCAGCTCGTTCGCCGGCGGCGCCGCGCTTCTGCCCACCGCTACCTACGCACAGGCCACCTGCACGGTCGCCGGAAGCCCGGCCGCGTGCCAGCAATCCGGCAGCCAGATCTACATCTCCGGCGACGGTGCGAACGGCAAGAACAACGCCAGCAGCAAGTCCGATGCGGACGCCTCTTCAGGCGTGAATGTGGGCCTGACCAACGCCGGCGCCCTGTCGCCCGGATCGCTCGCTGCGTCCTCCACCGGTGGGCAGGGCGGATATGGCGCCGCCGCGGACTGGACCACCTCGGCCACCAACGGCGGCGACGGCGGCAATGGCGGCACCGTCACCATCGTCAATTCCGCACCCCTCAGCGGCCCGCTCACGCCGGCCTCGGCGGCCATCACCGCCAACGCGAGCGGCGGCAACGGCGGCAATGGTGGTGGCGGCAACGATACCAACGGCTCCCAGTCCGGCGGCGCCGGAGGCAATGGCGGCACCATCAACATCAACAACACCGGGGCGCTGACCTCGGCCGGGACGGGTGCCGGCATCTCGGCGATTTCGGTGGGCGGCGTCGGCGGCATCGGCGGATACACCTACGGCATCTCCTCCGGCCCGAGCGGCGCCGGCGGCACCGGCGGCTACGCCAAGATCTACAGCAAGGGCGCCATCACCGTGTCCGGCAATGCGAGCCCGGGCATCTATGTGAAGACGTCGGGCGGCTACGGCGGCAACGGCACGGGATTCGAGCGGCCCAACAATGCCGGGGGAACGGGCGGCACCGGCGGGAATTCCAACGGCGCGAACGTGGTCAATCACGGCGCCATCATCACGAGCGGCAGCAATTCCTCGGGCATCTCGATCATCAGCATGGGCGGCGCCGGCGGCACCGTCGGCTATACGGGCGATTCGACGCCGTCCGTGGGTGGCAGCGGCGGCAATGGCGGCCCGGTCAGCGTCAAGCAATATGGCAACATCTCCGCTTCCGGAAACGGCTCCAGCGGCATCCTCGTGCGCACGACCGGCGGCGGCGGCGGCCAGGGCTCCTACCATTCCATTGATGAGGGTGGAAATGGCGGCACCGGCGGCAACGGCGGCAACATCTCGATCACCACCTCCTCGGGCGTTGCGATCCAGACCAACGGTGTGCGGGGCGCCGGCATCTATGCCAATGCCAACGGCGGCACCGGCGGGCCGGCCGGCTTCGCCTATGGCAAACTCTCCGCCGGGGGCGCGGGCGGCAACGCCGGCACCATCACCATCGATCATGTGGGGGCCATCCAGACCCAACAGAACTATTCCGCCGGCATCTACGCCTCGGCGGCGGGCGGCGCGGCCGGGCCCAGCTTCTTCAATCTGGAATCCTACAAGTACGGCCTCGCCGGCGGGAACGGCAATTCCGTCGTCGTGAAGGCTTACGGCGCGAGCCCCACCGACCAGATCGTCACGTCCGGCGCGTCCTTCCTGCGCCAACCCTACAGCGCCTCGAACAACATCCCGCGCTCCAACCCCGGCGCCTATTCGGACGGCATCCGCATCAACACCAGCGGCGGGCGCGGCGGCGATGGCGGAGACCCCGACATCGGCGGTGCCGGCAGCGGCGGCAATGCCGGCTCGGCCAAGCTCTATGTGGGCATGGGCATTTCGGTCTCGGGCGCCTACAGCAACGGCATCACCATTCTCGCTGCCGGCGGCAATTCCGGCATCGCCATGGAAAGCGCGGAAGGCGACCGCTATGCCGCGGGCAATGGCGGCAACGGCGGCAACGTGGTGATCCACGCCTCGGGCGACATCACCGCAACCGGGGCGGGGGCCATGGGCATCCTCGTCAACAGCTCGGGCGGCTCGGTGAATACCGCGAGCTATTACAGCGTGCTGCGGACTGCGGGCAATGCCGGGACCATCACCCTCGTAAGCACCGGCAACGTGTCGGTCACGGCGGCCAATGCGGGGCCGGCCATCTATCTGAAGGCCATGGGCGGAGATGCCTGCCTGACCAGCATCTGTGGCCCCAACGCCGGCGGCAACGGCGCCAACGTCACGGCCACCATCGGCGGCAGCGTGACCACCACGGCCACCCAGCAGAGCCCGAACCCGCTGCTCGGCACCAAATACGTGGCGCCCGCGATCCTCATCAACGCCAGCGGCGGCAACGCGGGCTACGGCCATCTCTATGGGGGCAGCGGGCAGACCGTCGGCAGCGCCGGCAACGCGGGCAACATTTCCCTCACCCTCCAGCCCCAGTCCGCGGCGGCGCCGTCGATCCAGATCAGCAGCGTGGGGGCCAATTCGCCAGCCGTGGCGCTCATCGCCAACGGCGGCGGGGGTGGCGGCGGCTTCACCGAGAACGGGTCGTTCATCAACCACTGGAGCGATGCCAGCGGGGGCGGCAACGCTGGTAATGTGAGCTTCACCGCCTATTCGGCCCAGGGCGGCCAGCCCATCATCATCAGCACATCGGGCGATCATTCCGCCGGCATCCTCGCCCAGAGCATCGGCGGGCAGGGCGGATACGGCGGCTACCACAGGGCGGAGAATGGAGATTTTGGCGTCGGCAATGGCGGCAATGGCGGCGCGGCCGGCATCGTCACCATCAAGACCAATGCCAACATTTCCACGGCAGGCAACTACGCGGTCGGCATCCGGGCGATCTCGTCGGGTGGCAACGGCGGCCAGAGCGGCATCACATCCGGAGATACGTCGGGTAACGGCGGCACCGGACTGACGACAGGCTTCGCGGTGGAGGTGGTCAGCGGCGGCACGATCACCACCAAGGGCGCCTATTCCTCCGGCATCTACGCGACAAGCATCGGCGGTACGGGTGCAAGCGGGGTGGAAAACAGCCAGGCCGGCAAAGGCGCGCCGAGCGGCCAGGTGAGCGTGCAAAACACCGGCGCGATCATCACCTCCGGCGACGAGAGCCACGGCATCTTCGCCAGCTCCTTCGGTGGCGGCGGCGGCGCCGGGGGATCCACCGATGCGGACGGCGCCATCTTCATCTTCGCCCAAGGCGGGCAGGGCGCCAACGGCGCGAAGGGCGGCTACACCTACATCACCAATAACGGCACCATCACCACATCGGGCGACTCGAGCAACGGCATCTTCGCCTTCAGCGAGGGCGGCGGCGGCGGCCTCGGCGGCAGCGTCCGCAGCACGAACGTCGGCGGTTTCAGCGTTCCGGCCGTGACCATCGATCTCGGTGGAAGCGGCGGCACCGGCGGCACCGGCGGCGACCTGACCATCAACAACACCGCTGGTGGCACCATCAGCACCTCCGGCCGCGACTCGGCCGCCATCCGCGCGCTCTCCGTGGGCGGCAACGGAGGGGCCGGCGGGCAGTCCAACAGCAGCACCTATTCGGCCGGCTTCGGCCCGGACCAGCCGCAGGTCAATTTCACCATCAGCATCGCCGGAAACGGCGGGGGCGGCGGCGACGGCGGCACCGTGAAGGTGAGCAACACCGGCGTGTTGACGACGACCGGCGACCAGTCCCCCGGTATCCAGATCACCAGCGTCGGAGGTGGCGGCGGCGAGGCCGGCAACGCCCAGACCATGACGCTGGCGGCAGGCCTGTCCAAGACTGTCAATATCGGCGTGACGGCCGGCGGCGCCGGGGGCTCCGGCGGCAATGGCGGCAATGTCTACGCCTACAACAACACGACGAGCGCCACGATCACGACCTCGGGCTTTGCCTCCCACGGCATCTCGATCGTCACCATCGGCGGCGGCGGCGGCAATGGCGGCATCGGCACGACGCAGCTCGAGACGCTGGTTCCGGGCGACCCGGTGACCTCGGCGCTGCCAATCCCCTTCAACGATTCCTACCAGGTCAACCTCGCCGTCGGCGGAAACGGCGGCAACGGCGGCAGCGGCGGCAACATCACCGCCTCGAACGACGCGAAGATCCAGACCACGGGCATCGATTCCGCTGGCATCTTCGCCTTGTCGGTGGGCGGCGGCGGCGGCGTGGCGGCGGCGGGCAAGGCCGTGTCGAGCGCAGACTTCAGCGAGCAGCTGACCCTCGGCGGCAACGGCGGCACCGGCGGCAACGGCGGGACCATCAGCGTCACCAACAGCACCACCGCCACCATCCAGACCTCGGCGGACGGCGCCCACGGCATCGTCGCCACCTCGGTGGGCGGCGGCGGCGGCAACGCCGGCACATCGACGGCCGACCTGGACAACAGCGCCGTCGAAGCCGGCCTCGATGGCCTGTCCACCGCAACGCTCACCGCGATGCTCAACAGCCTGAAGGAAGACAAGGACAAGGACACCTGGATCCCGACGGTCAATCTCCAGCTCTCGCTCGGCGGCAGCGGCGGCGCGGGGGGCAATGGCGGGCAGGTGACCGTGACCAATGCCGGCACCATCATTACCGGTGCCGCGGGCGGCAGCGGCGGCGATGTCGCGTTCGGCATCCTCGCCCAGTCCATCGGCGGCGGCGGGGGCACGGGCGGCGCGGCGACCTCCTACGGATCGCAGCTGCTCAACGCCACCATCACCATGGGCGGCAGCGGCGGCGCGGCCGGCTCGGGCGGGACCGTCATCGTCACCAATTCCGGCACCATCACCACCAGCGGCGATAGCGCGTTCGGCATCCTCGCCCAGTCCATCGGCGGCGGCGGCGGCGTCAGCGGGCTCGGCTCCGATCTTTCCCCCACGTTGCTCGGCCCGGCCGTCAGCCTCGGCGGCGAGACCGCCAGCGGTGCCAATTCCGGCGGCGGCGCGGTGACCGTGACCGCCGGGCAGATCACCACCCACGGCAATGAAGCCCACGGTGTGGTGGCCCAGTCCATCGGCGGCGGCGGCGGCCTGTTCTATGCCAACCAGGCCGACTACAGCAGCGCCGGGCAGGCGGCCTACCAGCAGGAGCTTGGCCAGCAGGTGGTCGATATCCTGGGCCAGGCCACGGTCGACGAGATCGCCGCCAACTTCGCCCAGGCGGTCGCCAATTCCAACGGCACGCTCACGCTCACCATCGGCGGCACCCAGCAGGGCGGCAGCGCCACAAACAATGCCGGCGGCGGCGGCGGTGCGGTCAATGTCATCCTGACCTCGCAGGTGGCGACCACCGGGGACAACGCCTTCGGCGTGCTGGCCCAGTCCATCGGCGGCGGCGGCGGCTTCGCCACCGACGGCTCCGGCCTCGACGTGAATACGCTGACGGTGAAGGGCAGCCTCGGCAATTCCTCCTCCGGCAATCTGGTGGAGACCGGCGGCGGCGTCACCGTCACCTTCGAAGCGGGCAGCAGCATCGCCACCACCGGCAACGGGGCGACCGCGGTCGTGGCCCAGTCCATCGGCGGCGGCGGCGGCTACACCGGCGCGCTCGATGCCACCTCCGGCATGACCTACGCCAATTTTCTGACCCCCTCGAAGGGCGGCGTCGAGGTCAATGCGAACATGGCCGGCGGCGACGTGACCATCGTCTCCAACGGCGTGTCCTCCATCACCACCACCGGAACCAACGCCCACGGCATCGTCGCCCAGAGCCTCAGCGGCGGCGGCGGCCTCGTGGGGAATTCCGGCGGCCTCATCATCCCGACCGGATCGACCACGGATTCCCGCGTCACGGGCGTCAGCGGCCCCCTCTCCCCCGGCGACATCTCCATCAACTATCTCGGCACGATCAGCACGAGCGGCGCCAATTCCATCGCGATCTTCGCGCAGAGCGGCATCCAGTCCACCTCGGGCCTGATCGACACCAACCAGGCGGCGGCGACCTCCGGCAGCATCTCCGTCAACATCCAGGACAATTCCAAGATCACCGGCGGCAGCGGGAGCGGCGCCGCCATCGTGCTGGACGGCCTCGCGACCAACTCGGTCACCGTGGGCGCCGGCGCGAAGGTGAGCGCGGCGTCGGGGCTCGCGATCTCCTCGCTCTGGGGCAGCAACACCGTCACCAACAACGGCACGATCATCGGCGACGTGATCCTGTCGAACGGCACTGGGCCGGGGGCGACCTTCCTCAACCAGAACGGCGCGACCTACGTCACCAACGCGAACGGCACCGTCGACCTCGGCACGTCGGGTACCTTCAACAACCAGGGCACCATCGTCGTTGCCGGCGCGGGGACCTTCGGCAGCACGACGCTGACCGGCACCCTGTTCCAGGCCGGCGGCACCATCAGCGTCGACGTGGGCGGGGCCAGCTCCAGCGACGTGTTCAACGTCGGCACCGTTTCAAAGGCCTCGGGCAATGTCGGCGTGAGCGTCGTCGGCTCGCTCGATCCCAACGGCCAGTACACCGTGATGACGGTGTGCGGAAACAATCCGGCGAATTGCAACGGCTCGCTGGAGATGCCCGCCATCCTCTCGCAGATGGCGGTGACCAGCAATTCCAACAGCGGCATCAACGTCGCCTGGAATACGAGCGCCTCCACCGACACCGCGCTCATCATCGCGCCGGAGGTGACCTTCGCGCCGGCGGGGGTGCAGCTCAACGCCAACCAGAAGGCCTACGCCCAGCACCTGCAGGCGAGCTGGAACGCCGGCGGGTCCGATGGCCTCAACCCGGTCTATGCGGACCTCATCAACCTGCCGAGCCTCGGCGCCTACCAGCGCGCGCTGGGCACCGCCATGCCCGCCATTCTCGCCGCCGGTCCCGCCGCGGCGGTGGGCACATCGCGCTCGGCCCTCGGCTCGGTGCTGAGCTGCCCGGAATTCCAGGGCTCCGGCACGCTGGTGCAGCAGGGGGACTGCATGTGGGCCCGCGTCGACGCGGGCTACACCTCCTTCACGCCGGGCGACTACACCGGCTTCAACGTCACCCAGACCGCCTACCGCCTGGGCGCGCAGAAGGAGGTGGCCACCGGCTGGTTCGTCGGCCTCGCCGCCTCCTACGGTCTCGATTATTTCACCAATGAGTTCGGCTATTCCTCCACCCAGGGGCAGGAGGTGGGCCTCTCCGCCTCGCTCAAGCGCGAGATGGGGCCGTGGCTGTTCTCTGCCGCCGCCCATCTCGGCTACGGCTGGTATGACGCAAGCCGCCAGTCCGTCATCGGCACCGCGACCTATCTCTCGGACTCGAACTACGAGAGCTACACCGCCGCCGGACGCCTGCGGGCCGAATACAGCGTTCCGTTCCAGAACTGGTACCTGAAGCCCTATGGGCAGATGGACCTGATCTATACGTCCGTGCCGGGCTTCAACGAGGGCGGGCACCTCAGCCCCTACGATCTCGCGGTGGCCCAGAACGACAATTTCACCATCGCCCTCGGGCCGCATCTGGAAGTCGGCGCGCGCTACGACCTGCCGGACGGCTCCGTGCTGCGGCCCTACGGCACCATCGGCGCCACCTGGTACTCCAACAACACCTGGGACGTGACCGCCGCCCTGCTGAACGCCCCCCTGGGCACCGGCAATTTCAGCACGGTCGTCGCCCTGCCGGACTGGCTCGCCGACGTGACCCTCGGCCTCCAGTGGTCCTCGAAGGACAGAATCGACCTGCGCGTCAGCTACGAAGGCGTCGTCGGCAACGACTTCATCTCCCACGCCGGGTCGCTGCGTTTCTCGGTGCGGTTCTGAGGGGCAACCCATCGCCGGAAGCGGGCGATCAAAGCGGGCGGTGTGATGGCGCAAGGCGTCCGAAGACGATGCCGAGCGCGGTCAGCATCATTCCTCCGGCCAGAAGGAAGGTCAGCCGCATTCCGGCGGCGATGTCCAAGGCCGTTGCCCCGGTGAACTGTCCGGTTCCCGCGCCGAAGGCAAAGACGGCGCTCATGAGCGATGCACCCGCGATAAGCCCGATATTGCGCGACAGGTTCAGCGCACCGGACGCCATTCCGCGCTGATCCTGCGCCACATGGGCCAGCGTGGCTGTATTGTTGGCGGCCTGAAAGAGTTGGTAGCCCGGCGTCAGCACGGTGATGGCGAGCAGATAGCCGACGACACCTATCGTGTCCGGCAAAAATGCGAGCAGAAGCGCGCCGGCCGTCAACAGCACCAACCCGATGGTGAGCACGCGGCCACTTCCCCAGCCATCGACGAGCCGACCGCCCGGAATCCCGCTGAAGATCGAAATCACCGGTCCGACCGCCATCACGAGGCCCACATCCATCGCCTCCAGACCGAGACCAAGGCTGAGATAGAAGGGGCCGACCACCAGCGTCGCCATCATGACGGCGGCCACCATCACGTTGAGCGCGAGATTGGCCGCGAGGTGCGAAGATATCTTTGGCCACAAACGCAACGATGGCGCCTTTGCCCGCGGCTGTTCGCCGGGCAGCGTGACAACGGCGAGGACAAGGGCTGGCACCGCCAGCGGGACTTGAATCCAGAAGATGCCGCGCCATCCCGTCATGGGAATGAGCAGGCCCCCGAGCGAAGGGCCGAGCGCCGTCCCGAGCGCCGATGCCGTGCCAAGCAGGCCCATGGCCCGCCCGACCTTCGCCTCGCCGGCCGTCTGACGCATCATCGCCATGGTGAGCGTCATGAGGAAAGCCGCGCCGATGCCCTGCAGGGCCCGCGCGCCGACCAGCAGCCAGAGGTTCGGCGCAATCGCGCACAGCAGCGAGGCCGTCGAAAAGACCGCCAGACCGACGATGAGCATCGGCTTCAGTCCGTAGGCGTCACCGAGCCGGCCCGCGACGAGGACGGTAATCGTCAGGCCGGCAAGATAGGCGACGACGACCGTCTGGACCTGTGCGAACGGTGCCGAGAATGCGACGCTGAGCGCGGGTAGGGCGATGTTGGCGATACTGGTGCCAAGCGAGGCCAGCAGCATGGCCATCGCCAATGTCATCGCAACGGGGGACCTCATCTTGCGGGATGCGCCCGGTTCCGCCTGTTTCATGCTCTTGCCCTCTTGCCTGAATTTCGAGTGAGGGGCAGGCTGCCACTTCAAGCCGACTTGAGGTCAAGCATGAAGTTTCTCGATATCGGTGAGGTCGCGGCGCAAAGCGGATTCAAGCCTTCGGCGCTGCGCTATTACGAGGAGGCCGGGCTGATCTCCTCAGCCTCCCGGCACGGCTTGCGGCGGCAGTTCCCGCCGGAGGTGCTGTTGCAGCTCAGGCTCATTTCCATGGGCAAGTCTGCAGGATTCTCGCTGGAAGAAATCGCCGCAATGTTCGGCCGGAACGGCATGCCGGACCTGCCGCGCGATCTGCTTCACCAGAAGGCCGACGAAATCGACCGGCAGATCCACGAACTGACCGCGCTGCGCGACACCCTTCGCCACGTCGCCGACTGCCGGGCGCCGTCGCATATGGAATGCCCGACGTTCCGGCGGCTGGTGGATGTGGCGGGAAGGCGCGGGAAAATGCGCGCGACCACGGCGAGGAGAAAACGAGGACCCGGGGCGTGAGGCCAGGGCGGCCGAGCGATGTGCCGTTTCAACGCACTGGCGGAAGGGGTGGGATTCGAACCCACGGTGGGCTTGCACCCACGGCGGTTTTCAAGACCGCTGCCTTAAACCACTCGGCCACCCTTCCGGGCCCCGCCTCGGGGGCGGGGCTGTATGAGGACCCCATCTAGAGCAGGTGCGCGGGCGCGTCGAGGGGGCTGGCGCGGAAGGTGGGGCGTGAGATCGGGAGCGCACCGATGGGCGTGCGTCGACGAGGTGTAATGGTATTCAGATGGGCGGCAATATTGCCGTTTGTTAACCATGGCCGCAGCTACGCCCCATTTTTGCCGTCATTGGACCCCCTGTTGGCGGAATCTGCCGGGGTCCATGCCGATCGCGGCGTGTGCGTTCTGTCTCTGCCGGCGGCAGCAAAAGCGGGGAACCGGGCACGGATGATGACGGGATCGGCGAGGACGCAGCGGAACAGGATCGGTCACCTCGTGCGCGCCGTCACCGGCGCCGGGGCAGCGCCATCCATCCGGGGCGTGCGGACCGTGGCGGTTCTCTCCTCCCTGATCGCGATCGCCGGGTGCGGCTCGGTCGAATCCCTCGGCAGCAAGATCGATCCCATCTGGGGCGTCTCGACCAGCCCGCGCGTGGTCGCGGAGGGCGATCCGGTGCCGCGCGGCGGCGGCAGCTACAAGGTGGGCAAGCCCTACACCATCGGCGGACGCACCTATGTGCCGGCCGAGAACCCCAATTACATGGCCGAGGGCACGGCATCCTGGTACGGCAAGGATTTCCACGGCCGCAAGACCGCCAATGGCGAGATCTTCGACATGGGCTCCATCTCCGCCGCCCACAAGACGCTGCCCATGCCGTCCTATGTGCGGGTGACGAACCTGTCCAACGACCGCTCCATCGTGGTGCGGATCAACAATCGCGGGCCCTATGTGGGCGACCGCCTGATCGACGTCTCCTACAAGACGGCCGAACTGCTTGGCTTCGCCCAGAAGGGCATGACCAAGGTGCGGGTGCAGTATCTTGGGCGCGCGCCGCTCGACGATGACGACGACATCAAGCTCGCCTCCACCCTGCGCACGGACGGCACCCCGGCCGACCTGATCGAGGGCTCGCCAGTGCGTGTCGCCTCGGCCAAGCCCTTCGTGCCGGAAGGTCCGCCCATGCGGCGCGTCGCCGCCTCCGCCCCGCCGTCGGACGAGGCGCCGGTGCCGCCGCCGCGGCCGTATGATCTCGGCCAGACGGGCGGTTCGGGCCAGGTGGTGGCCAGCGCCGGCTGGTCGCAGGGCGCCGCGCCCGTCTCCGGCCTCGGCTTCGCCGGGGTTCCGGGAGAACGCTAGATCTTCGAACGCTGAGCCGGCCGGCTCACGTCCCTGCCGAAGATATCCCCCCATCCTGAATTCCGCGGGGCTTTACCCGGAGCCGGTGCTTCGCGATGATCCGGCCGAAGGGGAAGCCGTGACCTTGGCCGCGCCACGGTGGGGACGGCACTTCCCGCGTGCCGTATCCGGTGGAGCCAGATGTCCGTGTCCTCCCGCTTCGCCTCCCGTCTTGCCCGCGTCCTCGCCCTTCCGGCCCTCGCGCTGGCGCTGGCGGGCGCGCTGACCGCGCCCCGGCCCGCCGCCGCCCAGCAGGCGCAGGGCTTCCAGACGTCGGTACCCGCCGCGGTTCTGATCGATTTCGAGACCGGCACGATTCTCTACGAGAAGGACGCCGACAAGCGCTTCGCTCCGGGCACGCTCACGAAGGTGATGACCGCGGATGTGGTCTTCTCCCAGCTCAAGGCCGGCAAGATCGCCCTTGATACGCCCTTCGTGGTGAGCGTGAACGCCTGGAAGCGCGGCGGCGGCCCTTCGGGCGGCGCGGCGATGTTCGCCGAGGTGAACAAGCCGGCCCCGGTGGGCGAGCTGCTTGCCGGCGCGCTGGTGGTCTCCGGTAACGACGCGGCCATCGCCTTGGCCGAGGGCGTCGCCAACACCGAGAGCGAGTTTTCCCAGATGATGAATGCCGAGGCCAAGGCCATCGGCATGGCGAATTCCGAGTTCCACAACGCCACCGGCTTCGCCGATCCCGGCCAGGTCTCCACGGCCCGCGACCTCGGCCTGCTCGCCGCCCACATCATCCGCACCTATCCCACCTACTATCCGGTCTTCGCCCGCCCCAACATCGAGTGGAGCCGCATCAAGCAGCGCAATCGCAATGTGCTGCTGGACGCCGGCATCGGTGCGGACGGCCTTCAGGTGGGCTGGGTGAAGGATGTGGGCTACCACGCCCTCGGCTCGGCGGTGCAGAACGGCCAGCGTCTCATCGTCGCCACCCTCGGCGCGAAGAGCGAGAAGGAGCGGCTGGAAGAGACGCGCAAGTTGCTGGAATGGGGCTTCCAGTCGTTCCGGCAGCGGCAGATCTTCACGGCGGACCAGGAGATCGGCCGCGCCCAGGTGTTCGGCGGCACGCAGGGCTCGGTGGGGCTCGTGGCGAAGGGGGCGGTCTCCATCCTCACCCCGCGATCGGGTAATGAGCGGGTCACCGCCAAGGTCGTCTATACCGGCCCGCTGCGCGCCCCGGTCGCCAAGGGGACGGAGGTGGGGCGCATGCAGGTGACGCGCGGGCAGGTGAAGGCGCTCGACGTGCCCCTCTACACGGCCGAGGACGTGCCCGTGGGCTCGCTGACCGACCGCGCCCTCGACGGCGGCATGACGCTGCTCGGCGACGGCGTGCGCGATCTCTTCAAGAAGGTGCTCGCGAAGGTCGGCAAATGAGCGGTCGTTTCATCACCCTCGAAGGCGGGGAGGGCACTGGCAAGTCCACCCAGGCGCGACGTCTGGCGGAGCATCTGCGCGCCCTCGGTCGCGAGGTGGTGGAAACCCGCGAGCCCGGCGGCACGCCCGGCGCCGAGGCGCTGCGCCATGTCATCCTCTCCGGCGCTGCCGAGCCCCTCGGGCCTGCGGCGGAGGCGCTGCTGTTCGCCGCCGCGCGGGCGGACCATGTGGCCGGCCTGATCGCCCCGGCGCTGGAGGCGGGCAAGATCGTGGTGTGCGATCGCTTCATCGATTCCACCCGCGTCTATCAGGGCGCGGTCGGCGCCGTGGACCCGAGCCTGCTCGATTCGCTGGAAAGCCTTTCGGTAGGCGCGGTGCGGCCGGACCTCACTTTGGTGCTCGACGTGCCGCCCGAGATCGGCCTTGCCCGCGCCGCCCGGCGCGCGGCGGGCGCGGCGGCCGACCGGTTCGAGAAGGAAGGCGGCGACTATCACGCCGCCGTCCGCGCCGCCTTTCTCGCCCGTGCCGAGGCAGAGCCGGCGCGCTGCGTCCTCATCGATGCCTCGGCCGATGCGGATGCCGTCGCGGCCGCCATTGCCCACGTGGTGGCGGCCCGTCTCGGGCTGGGTGTCGACGAGATCGCAGGCGCGGGCGCATGAGCACGGAGATCGCCGGCGACGTGCTGCCGGGCGCGCCGCATCCGCGCGAGCAGGACCGCCTGTTCGGCCATGCGGCGGTGGAGGCGGACCTGCTGGGCGATTTTCGCGCCGGGCGCCTGCCCCATGCCCTTCTCATCGGCGGGCCGGAGGGCATCGGCAAGGCGACGCTGGCCTATCGCCTTGCCCGCGTGGTGCTGGCCGGCGGGCCGGAGCCGGGCGCCCATGACCTGAGCCTGCCGCCAAGCCATCCGGTGTTCCGGCAGGTGGCGTCGCTCAGCCATCCCGACATGCTGGTGCTGCGCCGCGCGCCGGAGGCGGGGGAGGAGAAAATCCCCACCATCATCCCGGCCGAAATGGTGCGCCGGGTGCGCAGCTTCTTCGGCGCCACGGCGGCGGCCGGCGGCTGGCGGGTGTGCATCGTCGATGCGGTGGACGAGCTGAACGCCTTCGGCGCCAATGCCTTGCTGAAGACGCTGGAGGAGCCGCCGCCGCGCGCGCTGTTCCTGCTCATCACCCATGCCCCCGGCAAGGTGCTGGCCACCATCCGCTCGCGCTCCCGGCTGCTGCGCCTTAGGGCGCTGGCGGAAGGCGATGTGCTGGCGGCGCTGGACCACCTTTCCACCGAGATCGGAGACCTCAACGCTGCCGAACTTCCGGCCGCCGCGCAGGCCTCGGGCGGCAGCGTGCGCCGCGCCCTGACGCTGGCACGCGGGGAGGGGATGGAGGTGCGCCTCGCCACCCTCAAGGCCCTGGGCCAGTTGCCGCGGCCCCGGCCGGAGGACCTGCACGCGCTGGGCACGCGGCTTCAGGGCGACCGCGCGGACGGGCTCGATCTCTTCGTCGAGGCGGTGAGCGACTATGTGGCCGCGCAGGCCACGCACGCGGACGTGCCCCGCCATCGCCTTGTCCGCCTCGGCGAGGTATGGGAGAAGGTGCGGCGCAGCGCGACCGAGGCTGATGTCTTCAATCTCGATCGCAAGGCGCTGGTGTTTCGCATCTTTGCCGATCTGGCCGAGGCCGTGCGCTGAAGCTGCCGCAAGCTGAAGCCGCAGTCCCGGGGGTCGGGGAAATCGTCCGAGCCTTCCGATGTCCGTCAAGCCGCCGTTCTACATCACCACCGCCATCTCCTACCCCAATGGCGTGCCCCACATGGGCCATGCCTATGAGGCGATCGCGACCGACTGCGTGGCGCGCTTCAAGCGGCTCGACGGCTATGACGTGCGCTTCCTCACCGGCACGGACGAGCACGGCATCAAGATGCTGCAGACCGCCCAGCGCGCGGGCCTGACGACCCGCGAACTGCTCGAGCGCAATGTCCCCCGCTTCCAGGCGATGGTGGAGACCTTCAACCTCTCCAACGATGACTTCATCCGCACCACCGAGGAGCGGCACCGGATTTCCACGCAGGCCATCTGGGAAAAGATGGCGGCGAATGGGGATATCTATAAATCCACCTATGCCGGTTGGTATTCCATCCGTGATGAAGCCTATTACGCGGAAGACGAGACAGCACTGAACGATGCCGGTGTGCGGCTTGGCCCACAGGGTACGCCTGTGGAATGGGTGGAGGAGGAAAGCTATTTCTTCCGGCTCTCGGCCTATCAGGACCGACTGCTCACTTACTATGCCGAAAACCCGGGGTTTATAGCGCCTGACACCCGCCGAAACGAGGTTGTCAGCTTCGTGTCGGGTGGCCTTCAGGACCTCTCCATCTCCCGCACCACCTTCGACTGGGGCATCCCCGTTCCGGGTGATCCCAAGCACATCATGTATGTGTGGGTGGATGCGCTGACCAATTATATCACCGCGCTCGGGTATCCGGACGTGGAGGGCGACTTCGCCAAGTACTGGCCGGCGGATGTTCATGTCATCGGCAAGGACATCATCCGCTTCCATGCGGTTTACTGGCCGGCGTTTCTCTGGTCGGCGGGGCTTGAGGCACCCAAGCGCGTGTTCGGGCACGGCTTTCTCTTCAATCGCGGGGAGAAGATGTCGAAGTCGGTCGGTAACGTCATCGACCCGTTCGACCTTGCCGCGACCTATGGTGTTGATGCCATTAGATATTTCTTCCTGCGGGAGGTCGCGTTCGGCCAGGATGGCTCCTACAGCCACGAAGCCATCGTCAACCGCATGAACGCCGACCTCGCCAACGACCTGGGCAACCTCGCCCAGCGGTCGCTGTCGATGATCTCCAAGAATCTCAATGGCTTGGTGCCCACCCCCGGCCCCCTCTCGCCGGAGGACGAAGCCATGCTCGCCCTCGCCGACGGCATGCTGGCGAAGAGCCGCGAGGCCATGGACGCGCAGGCTATCCATTTGTATCTCAACGCCGTTTGGGCCGTGGTCGCCGACGCCAACCGCTACTTCGCCGCCCAGGCCCCCTGGGCCCTGCGCAAGACCGATCCTGCCCGCATGGAGACCGTGCTCTGGGTCACTGCCGAGGTGATCCGGCAGGTCGGCATCCTGGTCCAGCCGGTGATGCCGGAGAGCGCGGCCAAGTTGTTGGATCTGGTCGCGATTCCGGCCGACGAGCGGGGCTTCGACCGGCTCGATCCGGCCTCCCGCCTGACCGCCGGCCGCACCCTCCCGACCCCCGTGGGCGTGTTCCCGCGCTATGTGGAGCCGGAAGCCACGACCTGAGGGACGGGTGTGCGCGGACCGGAAATATCTTAACCTTGCTAGGGTTTTGTAGTTTACAGCACGCGGGGCTGGGGGAACTGGAGCGGTGGGAATGACGGGCGTGAGATGGGTTTCGGCGGCCGCGGTGGCGCTGGCACTGGCCGGCTGCTCCAGCAGCTACGACCGCGCTCCGGCGCCAGCTCCCAATTATGATCCGATCCCCCCGGCCATGCCCACCGAGATGCCCCCGCCGGCGCCGGAAGGCCCGGCCGTTCCGCGCATCGAGGTGAAGCTCGCCGGTGCCGACGCCACCCTCGTGCGCGCCCGCATCGCCACGTCGCGCCGCGCCCGCCAGTACAACATTACGGTGGACCAGCCGGCCCAACTCATTGCCGAAAAACGTCTTCCGCCCGATGAGGCGATGAAGCGCACCAACGGCCAGAGCCAGGATGCCGCCTTCCGGCTCGACTACATCTTCAATACCTCGGGCGGCAACGTCACGGTGTCGCTGGAAGCCTCCATCGTCACCAATCCCGGCCGTCCCGGCGAGCGCGTGCAGCCCATCACCATGCCCGCCTCCGACGCGGATGCGCTCAAGGAAGAGATCAGCGCGGCCCAGTAGCCGCGCTCTTCAACGCTGGCGCGGGGTTCCGGCCAGTCGTTCGACCAGGATGACAGTGGCGAGTGCGGCGACCGTCTTCACCACGGCGCCGGGGATGAAGGGCACGAAGCCCTTCTCCAGCGCCAGCATGGGGCTGACCTTGGTGGCGAGCCAGCCAGCGCCCATCACCATCAGCACCAGATGGCCCAAAGCGAGGACCCCGAACAGCGGCAACGGCCGCAGCCGCGCCCAGGTCTCCTGAAGCCATCCCACCAGCAGCGCCGTCACCAGAAAGCCGACGATGAAGCCGCCGGAGGTGCCGGTGAGCATGGCAAGGCCGCTCCGCCCGCCCGAGAACACCGGCAGGCCCATGAGTCCGGCGAGGAGATAGATCGCCACGGTGAGCCCACCGAACTGCCAGCCCATGAGCGCCGCCAGCGTGATCAGCACATAGCTTTGCAGGGTGATCGGCACCGGCTGGATGGGAATGGACAGCTGGGCGCTCCAGGCCAGGAGCGCCACACCCAACACAAGGCCGGCGATCGCCCAGACGTTGGATGCGTCCGCGAGGCGGGCGAGGGCGGGGCGGAACGGAGGCTGGGTCTTGAGCATGGTGGTCCTGACGATCGGGCGAGCGGGCCGGGCCCGCGTCGGTCCCGGCGATACCTTCGCCGGTTGAGCGCGGCAAGTCCCGGCCGCGCGTGGGACGCATGGCCGCCGCCTCGACGGGGGCGGCCGATGCGCTTATGTGATGCGCGGACCGCCCGTAGGATCATCATGCTCGTCGACAGCCATTGCCACCTCGATTTCCCCGATTTCGCCGCCGAGCTGCCGGACGTGGTGGCCCGCGCCGAGGCAGCCGGCGTCTCCCATCTGGTGACCATTTCCACGCGGGTCCGCCGCTTCAACGAGATTCTCGCCATCGCCGAGCGGTTCGACAGCGTGAGCTGCTCGGTCGGCACCCACCCCCATCAGGCGGGCGAGGAAACCGACGTGACGGTGAAGGATCTGGTGGACCTCTCCCGCCATCCCAAGGTGGTCGCCATCGGCGAGGTGGGGCTGGACTATCACTACGATCTCGGCCCGCGCGAGGCGCAGGAGCACGGCTTCCGCACCCATATCGCGGCCTCGCGCGAGACCGGCCTGCCGCTGGTGATTCACGCCCGCGAGGCGGATGAGGACGTTGCCGCGATCCTTGAGGAAGAGACCGCCAAAGGGGCCTTTCCCTTCCTGCTCCACTGCTTCACCGCGGGACCGGAACTTGCCCGCCGCGCGCTGGCTCTGGGCGGCTATATCTCTTTTTCGGGCGTCGTGACCTTCAAGAAGAGCGAGGATCTGCGCGCCATCGCACGTGATGTGCCGGCCGACCGCATTCTGGTGGAGACCGATTCCCCTTTCCTGGCGCCGACCCCCCATCGCGGCAAGCGCAACGAGCCGTCTTTCGTGCGCGAGACGGCGAAGGTGCTGGCCGAGGCGCGGGGCGAGCCCTTCGAGACCTTCGCCGCCGCAACCACGCGGAATTTCTACACCTTGTTTTCCAAGGCCCGGCGCTGAATCACCCGGCGCTGAACGAGGGAGGAGACGTTGTGAACCACGATCGCTACGACGACGCCTATATCCGCTCCCTCCTCTCCGAGGTGAAGACGATCGCCATCGTCGGTGCCAGCGCCAATGCGGCGCGGCCGTCCTATTTCGTCATGAAATATCTGTCCGAGCGGGGCTATCGCGTCTATCCGGTCAATCCGGGGCAGGCGGGCAAGACCGTGGTCGGGCTCACCTTCGTCGCGTCTCTGAAGGATGTGCCTGAGGCCATCGACATGGTGGATGTGTTCCGCGCACCCGAGCATGTGCCCGCCGTTCTCGACGAGGTGCTGGCGCTCGATCCGCTGCCAAAGGTGTTCTGGACCCAGCTTGGCGTCCGCAACGACGAGGCCGCCGCCCGCGCCGAGGCCGCCGGTCTCAAGGTGGTGATGAACCGCTGCCCGAAGATCGAATATGGCCGGCTTTCGGGCGAAATCGGCTGGACCGGCGTCAATTCCCGCACCATCTCCGCGCGCCGCCCCCAGCGGCTGGGCAGCGGGGTGCAGCGGCTTTCCATCGCACCGCGTGGATCGAAATCAATCTAATCGGTAGAAGTACGGAATTATCGATCGAAGCCCGCCGGCATAGAAGGTTGGCACTGACGGAGAAAGCGCCCATGTCCGACGACAACACCTCCGCCCCGCGCGAGCCGGGCTTTTCGACCCTCGCCATTCACGCCGGCGCCCAGCCGGATCCCACCACGGGCGCGCGGGCGACGCCGATCTACCAGACCACCTCGTTCGTGTTCGACGATGTGGACCACGCGGCCTCCCTGTTCGGGCTGCAGGCCTTTGGCAACATCTACACACGCATCACAAACCCGACCAATGCGGTGCTGGAAGAGCGCGTCGCGGCGCTGGAGGGCGGCACGGCGGCCCTTGCGGTCGCGTCCGGCCATGCGGCCCAGCATCTGGTATTCCACACGCTTCTGACGCCGGGCGACGAGTTCATCGCCTCGCGCAAGCTCTATGGCGGCTCGATCAACCAGTTCTCCCACGCCTTCAAGAGCTTCGGCTGGAACGTGGTGTGGGCGGACCCGGACGATGTGTCCTCGTTCGAGCGGGCGGTGACGCCGAAGACCAAGGCGATCTTCATCGAATCCATCGCCAATCCGGGCGGCGTGGTGACCGATGTCGCGGCCATCTCCGCCATCGCCAAGAAGGCGGGCGTGCCGCTCATCGTCGACAACACGCTGGCGACGCCCTACCTCTGGCAGCCCATCAAGGACGGTGCCGACATCGTCGTGCATTCGGCCACCAAGTTCCTGGGCGGGCACGGCAATTCCATCGGCGGCGTGATCGTGGATGCGGGCACGTTCGACTGGTCGGCCTCGGGCCGCTACCCCTTCCTGACCGAGCCGCGGCCGGAATATTCTGGCATGGTGCTGCACGAGACGTTCGGCAATTTCGCCTTCGCCATCGCCGCCCGCGTGTTGGGGCTGCGCGACCTCGGGCCGGCGCTCTCGCCGTTCAATGCCTTCCTGATCCTCACCGGCATCGAGACGCTGGCGCTTCGCATCCAGCGGCACAGCGAGAATGCGCTGAAGGTAGCGCAGTGGCTGGCCGCGCACCCCAAGGTGTCGTGGGTGAGCTATCCCGGCCTTGCGACCGACAAGTACCATGCGCTGGCGCAGAAATACCTGCCCAAGGGCGCCGGAGCGGTGTTCACCTTCGGCCTCAAGGGCGGTTACGAGGCGGGCGTGAAGCTCGTTTCCAACGTCGAGCTGTTCTCGCACCTCGCCAATATCGGCGACACGCGCTCGCTCATCATCCATCCCGCCTCCACCACCCATCGCCAGCTCACCGACGAGGGCAAGACGGCAGCGGGCGCCGGTCCGGAGGTCGTACGCCTCTCCATCGGCATCGAGGATGCGGCGGACATCATCGGCGACCTCGATCAGGCGCTGGCGAAGATCTGATCTTCCAGCCGCGCGGGCTCCCAAAAGCCCGCGCGGTTTCTAAGTGACGATGAATGTCATCCGGACGGCCCGTCGCCGTCGCCATAGACTTCCCGCGTCAGCTCCAGCCACGCGCGGGCGGCGTGGGAGAGATAGCTGCCCTTCCGCCAGACGATGGCCATGTGCCATTCGGTGCCGGGCTCGGCGAGCTCCGACAGGCGCACCGCCGGCGTGCGCCGCTGGTAGGCGATGGTCTTGGGCAGGAATGCCACGCCGAGGCCCGCGCCAGCGATCTCCACGATGAAGTCGATCTGCCCGCTGCGCGCCGCCACCTGCGGCGCAAATCCGTTGCGGGCGCACGCATCCTCCAGCACCTGGTTCAGCGCGAACCCGCCCTCGAACAGGATGAAGGGGAAGGTCGCGAGATCGGCCATCGTCACCCGCTCCCGCCCCGCAAGAGGATGGCTCACCGGCAACACGGCCATCAACGGCTCGCGCCGCACGCCCTGTCCGTCGAACCCCTCCTTGGCGGGGAGGAGGGAGCCGGCCAACTCCACTTCGCCCTCCAGCAGCATTTCCTCCAGCCGCTTGGAGCCGTGCTCGGTGAGGCGAATCTCAATGCCCGGATAGCGCGAGCGGAAGACGGCGAACAATGGCGCAAACAGCGTGCTCGCGCCGAGCGGCGGCAGGCCGAGCCGCAGGCTGCCGCGCCTGAGGCCCCTCAGATCTTCCAGTTCGGCGACGAGGCCTTCGCGCTCGGCGAGCAAGGTCAGGGCGCGGCGGTAGACGATTTCCCCTGCGGCAGTGAGCTGGCTGCGATGACCGATGCGGTCGAGCAGCGGGACGCCGAGTTCGTCCTCCAGCTGCTTCACGGCCTTGGAGACCGTGGGCTGGGTGGCATTGAGCACCTTGGCGGCCGGAGAGAAGCCGCCCTGCCGCACCACCTCGACGAAGGCTCTGAGGGTCCGAAGTTCCATATATGATGCCTATATGGAATGGTCTTTATTCAATCAATTCATTTTCATCATGCTGCAGTGCATACTATGTTACGGGCATCGGCACTGGAGGTGCCAGCCATGTCCCAGAATCGCTCTGCCCTCAATCACTTGCTCCGGTCCATCCGCTTCACGCTGCATCGCAGCATGGTGATCCAGCTTGCCGTTCTGGTCGGCTTCTGGATGGCGGGAGAGGGCTTTGTGCGGCTTGTGAAGCTTCCGCTTCCGGGCGGTATCGTTGGCATGGCGGTGGTGCTGGCCCTGCTCGCCAGTGGCTGGCTGCGTCCGTCGAGCGTGCGGCGCGGGGCGTCCTGGCTGCTGGCGGAAATGCTGCTGTTCTTCGTGCCCGCCGTCATGGCCGTGCTCGACCACAAGGAACTCATCGGCCTCGATGGCCTGAAGATCGCCGCGGTGATCCTGCTCGGCACGGTGACGGTCATGGGCGGCACCGCCCTCGCCGTCGATCTGTGCTGGCGCTGGACCCAGCGCCTGTCTGGGGAGGCGCGTCATGCCGCATGATCCCCTCTTCGCGACGCTGTTCTGGTCGGCCGTTACCATCGGCTCCTACCTCGCCGCACGCGCCATCGGCCGGCGCTGGCGCTTCTGGTGGACCTCCCCGCTGCTGCTGACACCCATCGGTGTCGGTGCCGTCGCGCTCAGCCTGCACGTGGGATACGGCGAGTATATCGCCGGCACCCGCTGGCTGCTGCTGATGATGGGGCCGGCCACGGTGGCCTTCGCCATTCCTATCTACGAGCAGCGCGCGCTCATCCGCCGCTACTGGCCGGTGCTGCTGGTGGGGGTGGCCGTGGGCAGTACGCTCGCCATGGTGACAGCGTTTGCCTTGGCGCATCTGCTCGGCCTCAACGAGACGATCGGGCTCAGCCTGATGCCGCGCTCGACCTCCACCCCCTTTGCCATGGCGGTGTCGGGGGACATCGGCGGCGTGCCGGACCTCACGGCCGTCTTCGTTATCCTCACCGGCATCTGCGGTGCGGCGCTGGGCGAGGTGGTGCTGAAGGTGATGCCGCTGCGCTCGTCGCTGGCCCGCGGCGCCTTGTTCGGCATGGGCGCCCACGGCGCCGGCGTCGCCCGGGCACATCAGATCGGCGGGGAGGAAGGCTCCATCGCCGGTCTCGTGATGGTGCTGGCGGGTCTGTTCAACGTGATGATCGCACCGCTGGTTGCGGCGCTGGTCTAGGCTCTCGCGGTCACGGCCTTGGCGGTCTCGGGAGCACCGAGGCCGCTCACATGCACCACGGCGAAGATCAGGACGATGGTCGCCCCGAACTGATGCGCCAGGGCGATGTCGATCGGCACCTGATGGATCAGCGTCAGGATGCCCAGTGACGCCTGGGCCGTCACCAGGGCGAACAGGATCCACGCCCGCTTCGCTGCCCGCCCGCCGTCACGCATGGCATCGAGCGCGTGGACCAGCGCCAGCGCCCAGAGGGCATAGGCCACCATCCGGTGATCGAACTGTACCGTCAGCGCATTCTCAAACAGGTTGCGCCAGAAGGGCGACATCGCGCCGAGCTGTTCGGCGGCGGGGATGAAGTGGCCATCCATGAGCGGCCACGTGTTGTAGGCCATGCCGGCGTCGAGCCCCGCCACCAGCCCGCCCGCGAAGATCTGCACCAGCACCAAAGCCGTGAGGATGCGCGCCGTCAGCCGCACGCGGCCATTCACCGCCTGCCGCCCCTCGCCAGTGAGCGAGCGCGCAACGGCGACGATGGCGGCGAGGATCACGCAGGCGAGGGTGAGGTGGATCGCAAGGCGATACTGGCTGACGGAAACCCGCTCCGTGAGGCCCGACGCCACCATCCACCAGCCGACGGCGCCCTGCAGCCCGCCGAGAGCGAACAGGCCGAGGCACTTCGCCAGCAAGGATCCGCGCAGCACGCCGCGGAAGGCAAAATAGAGGAAGGGCAGGAAGAAGGCGAAGCCGATGACCCGGCCGAGCAGCCGGTGGCCCCATTCCCACCAATAGATGCGCTTGAACGCCTCAAGCCCCATGCCCTTGTTGAGGATCTCGTACTGGGGAATGGCCTTGTAGCGGTCGAACTCCGCCTGCCAGTCGGCCTGCGACATGGGGGGCAGGGCACCGGTGACGGGCTTCCATTCGGTGATGGAGAGACCGGATTCGGTGAGGCGCGTGGCGCCGCCCACCACCACCATGGCCACGATCAGCGCCGCGACGAAATAGAGCCAGAGGCGGACAGCCTTGATCCCGGGGCGGGGACGGTCGGCGATCAGGGTAATGGCTTCGGCGTGCGACATGTGATCTCGACTCCGCGTGCGCGGTCTTGCTGCGTGGCCCCTCCGGATCGATCCGTTATAGAGAGCCCGTGTGCCGCGCAAGGGAGCGGGTGCCGCATGCCGCTTCGGCACGGCGGGCATCCTCGCGGCAAGGGAGTGAGCGAGAATGCCCCAACGCCTGCGCAAGCTTATCGGTACCGTTTTGATGCTGGTGCTGGTCGTGTTCTGGGCGCTCATGGCCATGGCGCTGGCGCAGGGCCGGGTGACCGAACTGCATTGGGCCCTGCAGACGGTCTGCTATGTGCTTCTCGGCAGCCTCTGGGTGCTCCCGGCGGCGCTCATCATCCGCTGGATGGAGCGTCCGGACAAAAAGGCGTGACTTAATATTATCTTGTGCCGATTTTCTCAGTTTTCACGCGAGCCACCTCTGCGCGCGTCTGCGACGAAACGCAAAAAGGCCCGGCTGAGCCGGGCCTTCTAGTGACGACAGAATAATGGATCAGGCTGCTCCGGCGAGGCGTTCCGGCATGGCCGATTGAACGGTCTCTCGGGCATCGAGGGATGGCGTGGCGAGCTGATCCTCATCCTTGGGCGCCTCCTCCTCGGTCCGGCCCGAGGCGAGGCAGAGCATCACCACGCGGCCGAATTTCTTGTCCGCGAGGGCGTCGAATATCTCAACGGCGGCCGTCGGCGCGGCATCGTCGGCATTGAGGCAGACGACGAGGGGATCAAGTCCGGCCAGACGACGACCGCCGCGGGCCGCCGACAGGCTGGGGGCGGCGACCACGACGAAATCGTAGGTCCGCTTCAGCGCTTCCAGCACCAAGGCGAGCCGTTCGGCGCCCACGACGGAGGCACCGGACAGCACGTCCCGACCGGGCGGTATCACGTGGGCCCGAGAGCGGGCGTCGCGATGGATGGTTTCACCAAAGCCGGCGACCCCGAACAGAAGCTCGCTCATCCCCGGCGCCCACGGGTCAGAGACCAGGGCGGCGAGGCTCTCGGCGCTGCCATCCAACGCCACCAGCGCCACCCCGGCATCCTCGGACAGGCGACGGGCGAGGGAGACCGCGCAGGTGGCGGACGCCTCGGGCAGGTCGTCGGAGGTGAGGAGAATCAGACGCGCCGATCCGCTTGGCGATGCGAGATGCGCGGCGAGGCGGTCGACTGCCGCATCGGCATCGAGGCCGGCGCCCTCGGGGCCGCCGATCCAGGTGATCCGATGGCTGTCGCTCAGCTCGACGGGAAGGACTGCGCCATCGACCAAGCCTTCCGCTTCGGCGGGGCGGTTCACGGTGCGCCGGGCGATGACGAGCAGGGCAGCAACGGCCGCGAGCAACCCGAGGGCGAGGGGGCCGGGCGGCTGGGGCACGAACGAGGCCCGCCCGGCTTCGCCCCGGCGTGCCGCCGGCAGCAGTGAGGGCTCGTCCTGTGCCTCCCGCGTCAAGCGGTCGAGTGAGAGGAAGGCGGAGACGTAGGCGTCTGCCACTCGGACGGCGAGCCCGGGCGTTGCTGCCGAGACGGTGAGCCGCAGCGCCCGCCCGCCCTGGACGGGCGCGACCTCCAGATTTTCCATGAGGCGCCACGCGGCCGCGACGCTTTCGGAGCGCCCCTCCGTCCCGGCGCGGGTGATGCCCAGCCATCCCGTCAGGCCGCCGGCAGCGATGCGGCGCACATCCTCATCCGGCAATTGGCGCACGGCGTCGTAGGCGAGCTCCCGCGAGCCGAGCATCTGCGCCACGCCGCGCATGGAGCCAGCCGGCGGCTGGGTGCCGACCTCGAAGGCGAGGGTTGTGGTGGCAGAAAACCGAAGGGGCAGGAAGCTGGCGAGGGCGATGAGGGCGAAGACGATCCACGCGGCCTGCCAGAGGCTCGGGCGCCACGCCAGCCGCACAGACTTAAGACCGGCATCCGGTCCGGCCGCCGCGGCCTTTGTCATCTCAAGGTGCGTCGTCTCCAGGTGAGACATGCGCCGCCCTCCCGCGACTCGGGCGCACGACGCGCCAGTCTCACCCAGAGAGCCAGATCATGGTTTATGGAATGTAAACGGGCTGCTCACAGGCCGAGGCGCCGACGCCTTTCGCCCCGGAGGCCGGGGGAGACGAAGCCCAGGTCGGCAACTCCCTTGGCGATGCTGCGGGCGGAAAAGCCCAACGACACTGCGAGCGCGAGAGCGGCTCCAAGAAGCGGCAGTAGTGCTGCGGGTTCGCACAATGGCGCAAGCGCCCCCGGATTGCTTGGCCACGCGCAGATCGCCCCCGCCAGCCGGTCGCCGATCAGGAGCATGGCGGCAGTGTTCAAGACGGCAAGGACGACCGAGGCGATCGCCAGACCGTGCCGGCGCGCCAGGATGAGATCGATCATCTTCGCTATGGCGACGAAGGCCAGAACGAGGAGGGCGGCGGCTCCCGCGACGGCGCCCGGCGCTGGCGGAAGCCGAGGCGCAAACGGGGCGACGGCAGCCGGTGCGGCAATGGCGAGGATCAGCAGGTTAAGCTTCAACCCTTCCGGGAATTTGCACGCCAGGAACCGCGCGTTCCCCCGTTCAATGAGATCAATCACGGCGCACGCCACGAGGCCGGCGGTGAACCCGCCGAGATGCGCCCCCCAGTCGATGCCCCGCGTGCTCAACGACAATGTGATGTTGAGGCCGATGTTGATGATGAAGAAGCTGGCGGAAAGCTCGATCTTGCCGAGAATCCAGAGGCAGAAGAGCGCCCCCAGCACCCCGGACACCGCTCCGGATGCCCCCACCGATAGAAAGGGGCCGTGGTGCGTCGCCAGGCTGACAAGCCCGCCGGCGAGCAGCGCGACAGCGTAGATCACGATGAAATACGTCGCTCCGACCCTGCGCTCCAGATGACCGCCCCAGAGCGCGAGGCACAACATGTTCGTGAAGAGATGCAAGGGGTTCGCATGCAGAAAGCCATACGCTGCGAGCCGCCAGTATTCACCCCGAGGGAGCACCAGAGGGTAGAGGGCGCCGGCCTGCCACAGGTCCCGACCCACGGGCGCAGCGGCTCCTGTCCGCAGAGCCATCATTCCGAAGGCTGCGACGTTCACGGCGATCAGCAGATAGGTCGCGGCGTGTGGCTGTTCAAAGAAGCCTTGCTTCTGCCCGTGCATCCAGTCCCTCCGCTTCGGAAAGTGCGTCGCCGAAACGGAGCCGCAGCAGGTTTCTACCTGTCTTCCCACAGGGCTGCACGTTTGGCGAGTACCGCCGAGATGCCTTCGTCCGCATCGCGCGCCAGCATGTTCTCCGCCATCACGCGGGAGGCATAGGCATAGGCGTCGTCGAGCCCCAGCTCGACCTGGGCGTAAAAGGCCGCCTTGCCGAGCTTCACCGGCACTTGGGACTTGTCCGCGATTTTGCGGGCAAGGCCCTGCGCGGCCGCCAGGGCTTCTCCCGCCGGCACGACCCGGTTGACGAGGCCCATGCGCAGGGCGTCGTCCGCCTCGGTCCAATCGCCGAGCAGCAACATCTCCATGGCGTGCTTGCGCGAGAGGTTGCGCGACAGCGCCACCATGGGCGTATGGCAGAACAGGCCGATGTTGACGCCCGGCGTGCAGAAGCGCGCCTTGTCGCCCGCAACCGCGAGATCGCAGCTCGCCACGAGCTGGCATCCAGCGGCGGTCGCCATACCCTCGACGGCGGCGATGACCGGCTGCGGCAGGCGGACGATGGCCGTCATCAGCGTGGCGCAGCGCTTCAGCACGTCCTCGAAATAAGCGCGCCCGCGATCCGGGTCGGCGCGATGCGACTGGATTTCCTTCAGGTCGTGCCCGGCAGAATAGACCGGCCCTTCCGCCGCCAGCACCACGGCGCGCGCGGATGAATCCGCCGCCACCTCTCCCAGAGCGGCCGTGAGCGCGGCCATCATCGCCTCGGAGAGGGAATTGCGCTGGGCTGGCCGTGCCAGGGTCAGCGTCACCACCCCGGCGTCGTCGGAGCGGCAGACGGGGGCGGGCAGGGCGGCGTTCACGGCGGCTGTCGCGGGCACGATATTTCCCTTGGCGGTTCCGGATTTGACGTTCCGGCCGCTATCCTATTCACAAGCGTCGGCCGGCGCGAGCCGGGGCGGGCAAGGGGAATTGGCGGGATGACTGCGGCACGCGATGTGGTGATGACGGTGAAGGAACTGGAGACCTTCCTCGCGGCCGAATTCCCGCAAGCCTTCGGACCAGGCCGTGCGCATCATGTGGAGCGTGTCGGCCTGAAGACCGCAACGGTGCGGCTCGATGCCGACGAGAGCCATCTGCGGCCGGGCGGCACCATCTCCGGCCCGGCCATGATGGCGCTGGCGGACGTGGCGGTCTATGTGGCGCTCCTGGCGCAGATCGGTCCGGTCGCGCTGGCGGTGACGACAAATCTCTCCATCAACTTCCTGCGCAAGCCGATGCCCGGTCCGCTGTTCGGTGACGCACGTATCATCAAGCTGGGCAAGCGTCTGGCGGTGGGCGAGGTGGGAATTCGGGGGCCGGGGGACGACGAGCTGGTGGCCCACTGCGTTGCCACCTATTCCATTCCCGACAGGCCGAAAGCCTGATTGCCGCCAAGGCAATGCGAAAACGTGGTAATTTCGACGGTGCTATTGCACCATTTTTATAAGATACTGTTTTTGCTAATGATTTCGCGCGCCTCATTCATTGACGCGCGCGCCAGGCTCCTCTAGAAGCACCCCATCGTCGGACGCTGCACGGTCCTTTTGGGCCGGGCCGTCCGACTTCTCATTCGGAACGAACCCATGAAGACGTATTCGGCCAAGCCCGCCGAAATCGAGAAGAAGTGGGTGGTGATTGACGCCAGCGGCCTTGTTGTCGGCCGGCTCGCGACCATCATCGCCATGCGCCTGAAGGGCAAGCACCTGCCCATCTACACCCCCCACGTGGATTGCGGCGACAACGTCGTCGTGGTCAACGCCGAGAAGGCGGTGTTCACGGGCCGCAAGAAGGACCAGAAGGTCTACTACCATCACACCGGCTATGCGGGCGGCATCAAGGAACGCACCGCGAAGTTCATTCTCGAAGGCCGCTTCCCGGAGCGCGTCATCGAGAAGGCGGTGGAGCGCATGCTCGCCCGCGGCCCGCTCGGCCGCAAGATCATGGGCAACCTGCGCGTCTACAAGGGCCCTGCCCACCCGCACGAGGCCCAGCAGCCGGTCGCCCTCGACGTGGCGGCTCTCAACCGCAAGAACGTGAGGAACTGACATGGCCGAGGTTCTCCAGTCCCTCGACGCTCTCGGCGCAGCGACCGTCTCGGCCCAGCCCGAAGCCCCCGTTCATGTCCAGAAGCTGGACAAGTTCGGCCGCGCCTATGCCACCGGCAAGCGCAAGGACGCCGTGGCCCGCGTGTGGGTTCGCCCCGGCACCGGCAAGATCACCGTCAACGACCGGGACATCGAGGTGTATTTCGCCCGTCCTGTGCTGCGTCTGATGATCAACCAGCCGTTCCAGGTCGCGGCCCGCGAAGGCCAGTACGACGTGGTCGCCACCGTGTCCGGCGGCGGTCTGTCCGGCCAGGCCGGCGCGCTGCGTCACGGCCTCTCCAAGGCGCTCACCTATTACGAGCCCGAGCTGCGCAGCCCCCTCAAGAAGGGCGGCTTCCTGACCCGCGACAGCCGCGTGGTCGAGCGCAAGAAGTACGGTCGCGCCAAGGCTCGCCGTTCGTTCCAGTTCTCGAAGCGCTGATCGCTTCGGTTCACGGTTCGAGGTTTTTGGAAGCGGCGGGGATTTCCCCGCCGCTTTCTTTTTGCGTGCGTCGCTTTCCTGCGCTCAGTCGAACCATTCGTCCTCGGGGTCGAAGGCCGGGATTGGAATGTTCAGGATGCGCATGCGGCCGATGGCGCGGTGGCGGCATCCAGGCTTGATGAAGATGGATGTGAGCGGAGAGACGGGCACGCGCTCGCCGTCCAGTTCCATCTCCCCTTGGCCTTCGAGGATCACGTAAATCTCGGTCATGTGCTTGTGGTAGTGCACCCGCGCATCCTCCGTGATCTCGGTGAGATGGACGGTCGCGAGCTTGTTGTCGTCGGTCCCGAACGCGCGGCGCGCGAAGCCGCAGGGGCAGGGCACGGCGGGAATCTCGTCGAGGCGCGAGATCATGTAGTTGGGCGCGGCGTTCATGGGCGGCTCCCTGAGGCACGGTTGCTGCGGCTTGTTCCGCCGCTGCGGGCTGGCAGTGCAGCCTTCCGCCTTCTGAATTAGGGACACCGGTCGCCACCGTCAAACCGCTCGCGGCGCGGCCCTCCGGCGCCGCCAACGAAAATGGCCGGGTCTGAGCCCGGCCATGATTTGAAGGATCGCACTATGCCTCAGAAGCTCGGCGTGTCGCCGTCCAGCGGGCTCCACTGACCATTGTTGGTCGGGTCGCCGGGAGGGCCGGAGCCGTAGCCGCCGGAGAGATCGGGTGGGAACACGTAATCCTCGTTGCGGTCGTCGCCGATCTTCACGTCCGGGCGAATGGCAGGGCCGGGGCCCGGGTCGAGGTAGTTGCCCTGGGGGATGACCGGCAGCTGGATCACGCGCGGCGTCACCACGACACGCTGCTGCGAGGTCTGGGCGATCGCCTGGACACCCGCCATGGCGATGAGCGCGAGCAAAACGCCGCCCGCCAGCCCATTCGTCCCCAAGCTTATCTCTGCCATCGCAGCGCCCCGCATGCCGCCGGTCCCTGAAATCATCCGGCTGCCGCGTTGAAGCATGTTCGTGGCGGCCTGTGAAGGGGCCCGAACGGGCTCGTGGCGTGTGCGGTGCCTCCGGCGGATGCCATTGGCGAACGTTCGAGGACTCGGCTAGCGTCGCGCCATCAGGAGTGACGGTAATGCACACAATCAAAACGCTTGGACGGAGGGGCCTGGCTGTGGGCCTCGCGCTCGCGGCGGTGTTTTCCGTGAGCCTTCTCGCGGCGCTGCCAGCTGCTGCTGTTCCGGCTCGCATCATTCTCCTGCGGCATGGCGAGAAGGGGGGGCCGCTCCAGCTCTGCAGCATCGGGCAGGAGCGTGCCAGGGCTCTGGTGGAGTATTACCTCGGAAAGAACGCCAAGAAATCGCTTCTGCGGCCGGGCGAGGTGCCGACGGCCATCCTGGGGCTCTCGCTGCACACGCTGGAAACCATCTATCCCGTCGCAGATTCCTGGGAGCAGCCGGTCGTCTTCTATTCGGTGATGCCGGAGATGGTGGACGGCAAGCTCATCATCCGCCAGGACAAGCTCGCGGAGCGCAACCGGCAGGCGGTGCATGACGTGTTCACCAAGCCAGAGTGGGCCGGCGGAACGCTCATCATGAACTGGGAGCATGTCCACATCGCCAGGCCCCGGCTCGATATCGAGCTGACGCCGGCCCAGCGGGCGATCGTGGAGAAAAAGCATCCCGGCATGCCCGTGCCGACCAAGGCCACGACGCTGTTCGACCTCATGGATCTCGCCGGCATCAAGGTTCCCGACGATTGGCCGGGCGACACCTACGACTATTTCTGGATCATCGATTTCGACCAGCAGACCGGGCTGCCGTCGGGCTTTACGATGATAAAGCAGGAATTCGGGCCGCCCTATGAGAACCTGCCCCAGAATGACTGGGGCACGCCCGAAAACATCTCGGCGTCCGCCGGCTGCACCAAGTGAAGCCGGCGGAGTGCCGGCGCCCGCCAAACCGGCTGTGTGAACCACGACAGCCCTGTCGTCTTCGAGCCAAGGCAGATATAGGTCCTGTCGGCTTCGGCCGGTCCTACTTCTTGACCTTCCGGAGCATCATCTCGATGGCGGTGACGGATTCCGAGACGTTGAGCCAGTTCTCCGCCTGTTCGTCGTTCTTGAACTCCCGCCCGAGGTTGATTGGTTCGTCGTGTCCTTCCACGTGAAGAAAACACGCCCACTTGCCGCTCGGCAGTTGCTCGACCGTGACCTTGTGGTCGGACATGCTGTGTCCTCGCCTTGTCCTTGTTGCTTCAGGGGCGACCGGCCGGAACAGGGCAGGTCGTGACCCGCAGCGGACAATGCAATAGGCCTGCCACGCGGTGAGGTGAGGCAACGGCGACCCCGGCGCTGGCATCCCGGAGCGCAGATCGTCCGTCGGCCGGTTGCCATTGCAAGGCGGGCCGATAACGAGTTCTCTCAGGTAAGGTTGGAGCGGCCAGCTGGACAGGATCATGGAACGACCGCAGGACAGGCCTCGCGAACGGCGTCAGGACCGCCTCCCGGCCAGGGATGGCAGCGAGACGTTCGGCCCCGTGCTCCAGCTGGCGCTGCGGTTCGGCACGCTGGCGCTGCTGTTCGGGTGGTGCTTCACCATCGTCCAGCCGTTCCTGACCTCCATCCTCTGGGGGCTCATCATCGCCATCGCCTCGCACCCCCTGTTCACCCGCCTGTGTGCGGCGCTCAGCGGCAGGACGGCGACGGCCGCCACACTCTTCGTCGTGCTTGCCCTGACCCTACTGGTGCTGCCGGCGCTGCTGCTTGCCGATACCCTGGTCAACAGCCTGAAACTCCTCGCCCACCACATGGCCGATGGCACGCTGCGCCTGCCGCCTCCTCCGGTGGCCGTCCGAGGCTGGTTCATCGTCGGCGAACCGCTCTACAGCTTCTGGATGCTTGCCTCGACCAATCTTGACCAGGCCATCAGCTCCATCGCGTCCGAACTTACCTGGGCCGGGAAATGGATGCTCGGGTCGGCGACCGGCGTGCTGCTCGGGATCCTGGAGTTCGTCGTCGCCATCTTCGTGGCGGCGGTCCTGATGGCGAATGCAACCAGCGGTCAGCGGATCGCCGGCGACGTGGTCACCCGCCTCGCCGGCGCGGGCGGCCTTGGTTATTCGGACCTTGCCGTGCGGACCATCCGCAGCGTCAGCAAGGGCATCATCGGCGTTGCGCTGATCCAGGCGCTTCTTGCGGGACTCGGCTTCCTCGCCGCGGACATTCCGGCCGCGGGCTTGTTGGCCCTGCTCTGCCTCATCATCGCCATCGTGCAGCTGCCGCTGGCCATCGTCCTGGTGCCGGTGGCGATCTATGCCTTCACTTTGCTCGATCCGATGCCGGCGGTGATCTTCGCCGTATGGTGCACCGGCGTCTCGCTCATCGAGCACGTTCTGCGCCCCATCATGCTCGGGCGTGGCGTGGACGTGCCCATGCTGGTCGTCTTCATCGGAGCGATCGGCGGGCTCCTGTCCTCGGGCGTCCTCGGCCTGTTCGTGGGGCCAGTTGTGCTGGCGCTGGGCTACACGCTCATCCTGCACTGGCTCGAGGCGGAGCCGGCCCGGGTGGCGGAGGCGGAGGTCCACCGCAGCGATCGGCCGGCGGCAGAATAAAACCGTGCAGAATTGATCCTTGGTAACAACGCCACCACCCGGATGGTATAGATGTTACCGAGGTAAGGCTGATGGATAAGGTTCTCAAACACCTCTCCTCCGGCCGTCTGCTCCGGTTTGTCACGAGTGCGCTGATCCTCGCCATTGTGGGGATGCAGTCCTTCGCCTTGTGGCGCTCCTATCAGGAAACTTGGCGCGACGGCGAGCGATATACCGCGAACACGATCTCTGTGCTCGCGGGAGCGATCGAGCGCGACTTCCTTCTGGTTGAAGCGAGCCTGTCGAGCCTTGCGGAAGCATTGCGCGAGCCCACCCTGATGGCGCTTCCCCTGGGGCTGCGCCAGCACGTCCTGTTTCGCCGCGCGGGCGACGCGACGGACTTCGGCGTCATGCTCGTGCTGGATCCTGAGGGCAATGTTCTGTTCGACGATTCCGACGAGGATCTGAGCGCCGTCAATTTCGCCGATCGGGATTACTTCCGCGTGCATAAGGACAACCCGAACGCTGGCATCTATGTCAGTCGGCCGTTTGTCTCCCGGCTTGCGGCGTCTCCGCAGGCCCTCGGGATCAGCCTCAGGCTGAATGGACCGGACGGGTCTTTCGCCGGTGTTGTGGTGGCTTCCATTCGCCTCGTCTATTTCCGGCAGCTTTTCGAGCGTGTGAAGCTGCCGCCCGGAGGCATCATCCGGCTGACCCGTACCGATGGCACCGTCGTCCTGCGCTACCCATCCACGGATGGCCGGGGCAACGTGGGAGATCGCGTGACGCCTGACGTGCTCCAGCGGATGGCGTCGGGACCATCGGAGGACTGGAGGGTAGAAACATCCCGGCTCGATGGGCAGCGCAGATTCCTGCGGACGGCACTCGTCGAGGGGTATCCGCTCTCCGTTACGGTGGGCGTCTCCGCGCGCCAGCAGTTCGGCGGTTGGTATGTGCGCGCGGCCATCACCCTTGCGCTCACGCTTACGATATCGCTTCTCCTGGCGCTTACGGTCTCGGCGCTCTCCACCTCGCTGCGCCGCAGCCGGGAGATGGAAGCACAGCTTGAGCGCATGGCCATCACGGACTCGTTGACCGGACTACCCAATCGCCGCGCGCTCGACCTGACGCTGGAGGTGGAAATGCACCGCGCCCGCCGCGAGGAGCGCGAACTCGCGGTGCTCATGGTCGATATCGACCACTTCAAGCGGGTGAACGACACTTACGGGCACGCGATGGGCGACGCCGTGCTCGCCGAGGTCGCCCACCGCGTCGAGAGCAGCGCACGCCGGCCGGGGGATTTTGTCTGCCGGTACGGCGGGGAGGAGTTCGTCGTGGTCCTTCCCGAGACATCGTCGGCGGGAGCGGACCTCGTGGCCGAGCGCATTCGCGCGAATGTCGCTGCGCTTCCGATCGTCACCCACGGCATGTCCATCGAAATCACGGTCAGCGTGGGCATCGCCTCCGCGCGGGGGGATGATGGGCCAGGAGAGTTGATCGCACGTAGCGATACGGCGCTCTATACGGCGAAGCGGGCCGGGCGAAACCGCGTGGCGCGGCTCGAAACGTTCGCAGCCTGAGACCGGACCTGCGCGTCAGTCTTCCGCGCCCAGGCCCCGCCGCGCCCGCTCGAGTTCGGCGGCATAGCGCTTGAGGACGTGGGATTCTCCCAACAGACCCAGCAGATGGCGGTTGTCGCGGTCGTCCACCACCGCGAGATCTTCCGCCTTCGCGGCATCGAAGGCCAGAGAAGCTTCCCTAACGTTCATGGCGGGCAGCAACACATGGTCGCGATGGGTGGCGAGCGCGGAAACTTCCGTCTCGCCGGGTTCGAGGGATGCATAGGCCTCGGACAGGCGCAGCAGCCCGCCATAGCCGCCTGCCGCGTCCACCAGCACCACCATGCGGGTGGAGCCCAGGGCATAGCGGGCACGCAGGGCATCCAGCGTCCCGTCTTGCGGGAAGGTTGGAAAGTCCGTTCGCATCATTTTCGCGACTGTCAGGTCGCGCATCCAGCCGACATCCTGCGCCCCCCGGATGGTCTCGCCGCGCAGGTGCAGGCGCCAGGTGGAGAAAGAGTAGCCGAACGTTTCGCGCACGGTCAGGGAGGTAACGACGGCCGCGGCCATCACGAAGCCGGAGAGGGAAATGTCCCGCGTCATCTCCAGCACGAGGAAGCTCATGGTGAGCGGGCCGCCGATGACGCCAACCGCCAAGGCCCCCATGCCCACCACCGCCGCCACGGACGGATCGAGGTGGAAGCCGGGGAAGGCGACGGCCAGCAGCCCGCCATAGAGCTTGCCCATCAGCGCGCCAAGGAACAGCGAGGCGAAGAACAGGCCGCCGCGGAAACCCGATCCGATCGAGAGGGCGGAGGCGAGGATCTTCAGGCCGAACACGATGGCAACGGAGGCCGTCACCGCGCTCCCCACCTGCGCATGGAGCGCGCCGTGCCCATCCGAGAGGACCTGCGGGCTGTAGAGCGCCAGCGCGCCGATGCCGATGCCGGCCACCATCGGCCGCAGCGGCGCGGGAATGCGGCTCATGCCGAATAGCGTCTCGACCGTCGTCACGAGCCGCATGATGATGATGGCGACCGCTGCGGCCGCGAGGCCGAGGAAGAGGATGGGCAGGATGTCCACCGGCCCGAGGTTCGGGTCGAGCGGCATGTGCAGCGGCTCCACATGGGCGCCGAGCAGTCGCGCCGTCATCACTGCCGACACCGTGCCGGCGAGCACCGGTGCCGCCGCCGGAATGGAATAGGAGCCGATGACGATCTCGAAGCCGTAGAAGGCGCCCATGAGCGGCGCATCGAAGGCCGCGCCGATGCCCGCCGCCGCGCCGGCGCCGACGAGGATGCGCAGGTCGTTGCGCCGGAGCTTGAAGGTCAGACCCAGCCGGGATGCGATGCCCGAGCCGATCTGCGAATAGCCGGCCTCAAGCCCCAGAGACGCGCCAAAGCCGTTGGAGACCATGGTCTGCAAGGCGACGATGATGCTGTCGGTGAGCGACATCCGCCCGCCATGCAGCGCGTTCGCCTCGATGGGATCGACGAAAGGATGTCGGCGCCAGCGCTTCAGCGCAACCGCGATCAGCCCCATCGCCGCGCCGCCGACGGCGGGGACGAGGATCAGCCAGGGCGAGGCGAGGGCAGGGGACGACGACAGGCGCTCGCCCGGCGCGAGCCAGAACAGCACCTCGTGCATCCACTGGGTGGTGGCACTCATGACGCTGGCCGCAATGCCGGCCAGCACACCCATGACGGCGGCGATGAGGACGAGCGCGGTCTCCCGCGCCCGGACCGCCGATTGTGCCTTGTCGATGAGACGGCGGAGCGCCGCCCGCTCGGGGGGAGCCGGTGCGCGCCCGGCCTCGGGGGAGGGCGCGTCCATGCCTCAGCCGAACGTATTGGTGCGGGGGAATCCCTTGGGCGGCAGACGTCCCGCCGAGGCGCGTTCGCCCTGCCACTCGATGAGATCGGTGACCGTCCAGGTCCGCCCGGAGGTGTCCTCCCAGGTCAGGCCGGTGGCCATGGGGAACACCTTGAGGTCGGAGAGGCCGCCGTCCTTGTAGCGCTGCAAGCGCACGCCGCGGCCACGCGACATCTCCGGCACTTGGTTGAGCGGGAAGACCAGCATCTTGCGGTTCTCGCCGATCACCGCCACCCAGTCGCCATCGACGAACCGCACCGCCAGCGCGGCGTCCGGCGGGTCGGTGACGAGCACCTGCTTGCCCTTGCGGGTATTGGCGAGGCAATCGTCCTCCGGCACCACGAAACCGCGGCCCTGCTTCGACGCCACCAGAAGCTTGCGCCCGGCCTGATAGGCGAAGACGGAAACGATCTCCGCCTCCTGCTCCAGGTCGATCATCAGCCGCACCGGTTCGCCATGGCCGCGCCCGCCGGGAAGCTTTGAGGCGTCCAGCGTGTAGAAGCGGCCATTGGAGGCGAACACCATCACCTTGGAGGTGGTCTCTGCGAAGAAGGCGTGGCCGTGGCTGTCGTCGCCCTTGAATTGCAGGTTCGACACGTCCGCGACGTGGCCCTTCAGCGCACGGATCCAGCCCTTCGCCGAGACCACGACGGTGATGGGCTCGCGCTCCACCAGCGCCTCGGTGAAGGCGTCCTCGTGGACCGTCGGGGCCACCGCGAAAGTCGTGCGGCGCCGGCCGAGCTCGGTTTCAGGGCCGTAGGTCTTGCGGGTCTCCCGGATTTCCTTGGAGATGGCCTTCCACTGCGCCGTCTCGGACGCGACGAGGCGGTTGAGCCCGTCTTGCTCCTTAGACAGCGCATCGTGCTCCTTGCGGATTTCCATCTCTTCCAGGCGGCGCAGGGAGCGCAGCCGCATATTGAGAATGGCTTCCGCCTGAACGTCGGTCAGCTCGAAGGTCTGCATGAGCGAGACCTTCGGCTCGTCCTCCTCGCGGATGATGCGGATCACCTCGTCGAGGTTGAGATAGGCGATCAGGTAGCCGCCCAGCACCTCCAGGCGGTGCGCGATCTGGTCGAGCCGGTAGCGGGAGCGGCGCAGCAACACGTCGCGGCGGTGGTCCAGCCACTCGCGCAGTGCCTCCGCCAGCGACAGCACCTTGGGAATCTGGCCCTTGACCAGCACGTTCATGTTGAGCGGGATGCGCGCCTCAAGCTCCGTGAGCTTGAACAGGCTCTCCATCAGGACTTCCGCATCGACGGTGCGGGCGCGCGGCTCCAGCACGAGGCGGATGTCCTCGGCGCTCTCGTCGCGGACGTCGGCGAGCAGCGGCAGCTTCTTGTCGGTGAGCAGCTCGGCGATCTTCTCGACGAGGCGGGATTTCGCGACGCCGTAAGGAATCTCCGTCACCACCACCACATAGCTGCCGCGGCCGGTCTCTTCCTTCTCCCAGCGCGCGCGGACGCGGAACGAGCCACGTCCCGTCGCATAGGCCTCGGCGACGCCGACCTGATCCTCCACCAACACGCCGCCGGTGGGGAAGTCCGGGCCGGGCACGAACTTCAGCAGGTCGAACGCGAGGGCGTCGGGATGGTCGATGAGGTGGAGCGCGGCATCGAGCAGTTCCGCCGCATTGTGGGGCGGGATGGAGGTCGCCATGCCGACGGCGATGCCCTGCGAGCCGTTGGCCAGAAGGTTCGGGAAGGCCGCGGGCAGCACCGCCGGCTCTTCCTCCGATCCGTCATAGGTCGGGCGGAAATCCACCGCGTCCTCGTCGATCCCGTCCAGCAGCAGCCGGGCAGTCTCGGTGAGGCGGGCCTCGGTGTATCGCATGGCCGCGGCGTTATCGCCGTCCACATTGCCGAAATTGCCCTGGCCATCCACCAGCGGGTACCGCTGGGCGAAGTCCTGCGCGAGGCGCACCAGCGCGTCATAGACCGACTGGTCGCCGTGCGGGTGGAACTTGCCGATGACGTCGCCCACCACGCGGGCGGACTTCTTGAAGCCCTGCCCGGGATCCAGCCGCAGCTGCCGCATGGCGTGGAGGATGCGCCGGTGCACCGGCTTCAAACCGTCGCGCGCGTCGGGCAGCGCGCGGTGCATGATGGTCGAGAGGGCATACGCGAGGTAGCGCTCTTCCAGCGCCTCCTTCAGCGTGACTTTCTCGATGTTCCCGTCGCCGGGCGGAAGTGTGCGGGTGGCCATGCCCCGCAGTACCTCGCGCGCGCGCGTGCGACAAGCCCGCGCCACCGGCTCGGACGGGTGCGATCCCCCGCTCTTCCGCAGCCCCTTCAGCCGGATCTCGCCGCAAGACTGAACCGATCGTCAAGTCTGAGGCGTGCCGTAGCGACAAAAAGCAGGAATGTACCGCACAAGGCCACATTCTGCGGCCAAGCACGCGCTTAAGATGTCATCCCCGGAACAAAATGCCGCCCCTGCGACGTTTCAGCATTGATCTGCGAGCGCTTTGCTACGTTCGCGTCAAGAGGAGAAGGTCCAATGAAGGTTGCAACTCTTGCGGCGGGGGGAGTGGTTGCGTTGGCGCTTCTTGGTGCGGCGCCTTCGGCATCGGCCGGATCACTTGCAGGCAGCGCGGGAAGCTTTGCCGGTGCCGCCCATGAACAGGCGAAGGTCGAGGATGTGCGCTGGGTGCGGCGCTGTTGGCAGGTCCGTCGCTGGTGGAACGGTCGTCCCCATTGGGTGACGCGCTGCCGCAACGTCTGGGTCGGACCCCGTCCCTATCGCTGGTGATCGGCGCTTCGCCGCCATGACGCCAGGAAGGCCGCGCGGGATTCCGAGAAGCCGAGCCCGCGCGGCTCAAGGGCACGCACCAGCAGGAAGTGGCCGGTGATCGCCAAGGCAGATTCCACGTCCTCGGCGGAAGGTGGTGCCCCGGACAGGAGAAAGGGCGGCAAGGGAAACAGCCGGTCGGCATAGGGGGCCCCCGCCCCGCGGGAAACCGCCCGCCCGCTCTTTGGCGAGACATAGACGAGATCGTCGCGCTGTCCGGTCGCGGCGCAGCTCTCCAACTCCAGTCCGAACCCCAATTCTGAAAGCATGGCGAGTTCGAAGCGGGCCAGCAGCATGCCGGCGGATTCTGCTTCCCCAAGGGCATCGAGAATCGCCCCGAGGGTGAGGAACAGCTCCTCATGGGGGTCGCGTTCGGGCAGCAAGTGGAGCAGTTGCGCCATGTGGGTGAACCCAAAGGCGGCGTGGGGCGCCTCCATGAGCAGGCCGGCGCGGACTACAGACGCTTCGAGCGCGTAGTTTCCCATGTGCTCGTCGAGCCGGGCGCGCCATGTCGCGGTCACCGAGTTGCCGGGCTGGAGAACGGGCGCCAGGCGACGGGAAGCCCCGCCGCGCACCATGCCGAGATGACGACCGCGGCGGCGCGTCAGCAATTCGACGATAGCATTGCCTTCGCCGTGCCGCCTGACCCCCAACACGATGCCGTCGTCCGTCCACTCCACAGACCTTGCGCTCCTGCCTGCGATTCACGCCGCGCAGTTGAAACGCGGACATCCCGGAGCGCAACTCCGGGTCCGGATCTGGCGCGCCTTAACAGGGCGGAAACCAGAACCCGCGAGGATGGCCTCATGCAAAGCCGCTCGCGCCTCCAGACTATACTTGCCACGCTCGCCCTCCATGTGGGGGCCGCGGCGCTCATCGGCTACTTCGCCTACCACGCCTACATCGGCGACCACGGCCTCCTCGCGCGTCGCAACTACGAGCAGGAGATGAAGGCCCTCGAATCCGAACTCGCCGCCCTCAAGGCGCAACGGCAGGCGATGGAGAACAAGGTGTCCCTTCTGGCCCCCAGCCAGCTCGATCCGGACATGCTGGACGAGGAGGCGCGGCGGCAATTGAACTTCATAAACACCAAGGATCTTGTGCTGCTTCGCAGCAAATGAACTGAAAATGAGTTCAAGAGGCGATTGAACCATTATTCGGTTCAATCCTTGCAGCCCAAGTGTTTGCAAGGTGTTGCGGTGCAGCAAAGAAAAATTCCCGCTTTCAGGCCGCTCGGGGGTGCGTTAGAGAGGCGCAGTTCCAGAGCTTCCTGAGGATGTCGATGGCCGCCAAGAAGACTTCCCCCCGGACCGCCGTGCCGTCCGGGCCAGTACCTTTCACCAAGGACCAGGACCTCGAAGCCTACCGCGAGATGCTGCTCATCCGCCGCTTCGAGGAAAAGGCCGGCCAGATGTACGGCATGGGCCTCATTGGCGGCTTCTGCCACCTCTACATCGGCCAGGAAGCCGTCGTGGTCGGGATGCAGCTGGCGATGAAGCCGGGCGATCAGGTCATCACCGGCTACCGCGACCATGGGCACATGCTGTCCACCGGCATGGATGCCAAGGGCGTCATGGCCGAATTGACAGGCCGCCGCGGCGGCCTGTCGAAGGGCAAGGGCGGCTCGATGCACATGTTCAGCATCGAGAAACAGTTCTTCGGCGGCCACGGCATTGTCGGCGCGCAGGTGTCGCTCGGTACCGGCCTCGCCTTCGCCGATCGCTACCGCGAGAACGGCAACGTCTCCGTCACCTATTTCGGCGACGGCGCGGCCAACCAGGGCCAAGTCTACGAGAGCTTCAACATGGCCGAGCTGTGGAAGCTCCCGGTCGTGTACGTGATCGAGAACAACAAGTACGCCATGGGCACCTCGGTGTCCCGCGCCTCGGCCCAGCAGGACTTCTCCAAGCGCGGCACGTCCTTCAACATCCCCGGCGAGCAGGTGGATGGTATGGATGTGCAGGCGGTGAAGGCCGCCGGCGAGCGGGCGCTCGCCTTCGCCCGCGAAGGCAATGGCCCCTACATCCTCGAGATGCAGACCTACCGCTATCGCGGCCACTCCATGTCGGACCCGGCGAAATACCGGTCCAAGGAGGAGGTGCAGAAGATGCGGACCGAGCACGATCCCATCGAGCAGGTGCGCACCCGCCTCCTCGACGGCCACAAGGTCAGCGAGGACGATCTCAAGAAGATCGACGCCGACGTCCGCGAGATCGTCAATGCTGCCGCGGACTTCGCCAGCAGTGATCCGGAGCCTGACGTCGCCGAACTCTACACGGACATCCTGCGCTGAGGCCCGGCCCGTGGCCGAACTCTTCCATGTGATCGCCGGGGCGGCGCTCATCGCCGCCATCGGCGCCTGGGTCGTCGCCGTGCGCGGCGGCCGCTCCGCCCTCGCCGCCGAGCGGGCGGCTGGACGCCCCGTCGGCGCGGGGAGCTACCTTCTGCTCGCGCTCTGGCCCTTCGCCGTCGGTCGCTCCGGCATCGCGGAGGACGCCGACCGGGTGCGTACCGGCAAGGCGGCCGTCGCCTTCTTCGTTTCCCTGACCGTCGCGATTGCGGCCATCTCCGCCTACACCAACCTCACCTTCAAGCGCGACCATGCGGCCCCGGCCGGCGCCACGCCGTCCGTCCCCGCCACCGCGCCGAGCAAGAGCTGACAGCCATGGCCATCGAAGTCCTCATGCCGGCCCTGTCTCCCACCATGGAGAAGGGCAACCTCACCAAGTGGGTGAAAAAGGAAGGTGACACGGTCAAGTCCGGCGACGTGCTCGCCGAGATCGAGACCGACAAGGCCACCATGGAAGTGGAGGCCGTCGACGAGGGCATCCTCGGCAAGATCCTGGTGCCGGAAGGCGCGCAGGACGTGGCGGTGAACACGCCCATCGCCACCATCGTGGCCGACGGCGAGGATGCGAACGCCGCTCCCGCCCCCGCCGCCAAGGCCGCCGAGAGCGCGCCGTCCCCCGCGGCTGCCGCGGCACCGGTCGCGCCTGTCAGCCCTGCTCCCTCCGCCGTCGCGTCCCCGCCGCAGGTTTCGGCACAGCCCGACCCGGAAGTGCCGCCCGGCACCGAATTCGTCACCCAGACGGTCCGCGAGGCCCTGCGCGACGCCATGGCCGAGGAGATGCGCCGCGATGGCGATGTCTTCGTCATGGGCGAGGAAGTGGCCGAGTATCAGGGTGCCTACAAGATCACCCAGGGCCTGCTCCAGGAATTCGGCGCCCGCCGCGTGATCGATACGCCCATCACCGAGCACGGCTTTGCCGGCGTCGGTGTCGGCGCGGCCATGGCGGGACTGAAGCCCATCGTGGAGTTCATGACCTTCAACTTCGCCATGCAGGCGATCGACCACATCATCAACTCCGCCGCCAAGACGCTCTACATGTCCGGCGGGCAGGTCCACTGCTCCATTGTCTTTCGCGGCCCCAATGGCGCCGCCGCGCGCGTCGCCGCCCAGCACAGCCAGGATTATACCGCCTGGTATTCCAACGTCCCCGGCCTGAAGGTCATCGCGCCCTATTCGGCCGCCGACGCCAAGGGCCTGCTCAAGGCCGCCATCCGCGATCCCAACCCCGTCATCTTCCTCGAGAACGAGATCCTTTACGGCCACTCTTTCGAGGTGCCGAAGCTCGACGATTACGTGCTGCCCATTGGCAAGGCGCGGATCGCGCGGTCGGGCAAGGATGTGACGCTGGTGTCCTTCTCCATCGGCATGACCTATGCCCTTAAGGCGGCTGAAGAACTGGCGAAGCAGGGCATCGAGGCCGAGGTTATCGATCTGCGCACCATCCGCCCCATGGATGTCGACACCATCGTCGCATCGGTGAAGAAGACCGGCCGCTGCGTCACGGTGGAAGAGGGCTGGCCGCAGTCCGGCATCGGCGCCGAGATCGCCGCCCAGCTCATGGACAAGGCCTTTGATTTCCTTGACGCACCGGTCCTGCGCGTCACCGGCAAGGACGTGCCGATGCCGTATGCCGCGAACCTGGAAAAGCTGGCGCTTCCGTCGGTTGCGGAGGTGATCGAGGCGGTCAAGGCGGTCACCTACAAATGACCGCCGGCGAGAAGGCCGGCACCGCGCCGACCACGTATTACGACCTCGATCACGTGGCGCGCCACGTGCAGCAGGGACAGCACCGCGAAGTCATCGGCGGCCTCTGGGAAGAGGTCGGCCGGCTGCAGCGGGATTTCCTTGTGAAGCAGGGGCTTAAGCCGCACCACCGGCTGGTGGACATCGGCTGCGGCAGCCTGCGCGGCGGGGTCAAGTTCGTCGCCTATCTCGATGCCGACCGGTATTATGGGATCGACCTCAGCGGCGATCTTCTCGAGGCCGGCTACGCCCAGGAGATCGTCCCGGCCGGGCTCGATGCCAAGCTGCCGCGCGACCACCTGAGTGTGTCTGACAGCTTCGATATCGGTGGGTTCGGGGTGCTGTTCGATATGGGAATCGCGCAGTCCGTCTTCAGTCACCTGCCGATGCCGTATCTGGTCGATTGCCTCGCCCGGATCGCCCCACATTTCGTCCCCGGCGGTATCTTTTTCGTCACCTGCTTCCTCGTGCCCGACGGCAAGTTCGGGCGCGAGGTGAAGCAGGGCAAGGGTGGGGTGGTGACGTTTCCGGACAAGGATCCATACCACTATACCCAGGCGCAGCTTTCCACGGCGCTGGCCGGCGATCCCAATTGGGAAATGAAGGTCATCGGCGACTGGTCCCATCCCCGCCAGCAGCAGATGCTCGCCTTCGTCCGGCGTCGCTGAGGGTTTTTGCTTTTTCGAAAGGCCAAGAAAATGCCCATCGAAATCCTGATGCCGGCCCTGTCTCCCACCATGGAGAAGGGCAACCTCGCCAAGTGGCTCAAGAAGGAAGGCGACAAGGTCAAGTCTGGCGACGTGCTCGCCGAGATTGAGACCGACAAGGCCACCATGGAAGTCGAGTCCATCGACGAGGGTCTGCTCGCCAAGATCCTGGTGCCGGAAGGCTCGCAGGACGTGCCGGTGAACCAGCTCATCGCCATCCTCGCCGGCGAGGGTGAGGACGTGGCCGCCGCTGCCGCCGGCAAGGGCGCTGCCGCCCCAGCCACTGCGCCTGCTGCCGCGCCCGCGCCTGCCGCTGCTGCTCCTGTTGCGAGCCCGGCTCCTGCAGCCGCTCCCGCTGCTGCTGCGGCTGCGCCGGCGTCGAACGGGCAGGGCGGGCGTGTGTTCGCCTCGCCGCTCGCCCGCCGCATCGCCAAGGACAAGGGCATTGACCTCGGCAACCTGTCGGGCTCCGGCCCGCACGGCCGCATCGTCGCCCGTGACCTGGAAGGCGCCCAGCCCGGCGCGAAGCCGGCGGCGGCGCCCGCCCCGGCGGTTGCGGCAGCTCCGGCTCCCGCCGCTGCGGCTCCCGCGCCCAAGGCAGCGGCCGCTCTCACCGGTCCCACGGCGGATCAGGTGAAGGCCATGTTCGAGGCCGGCACCTACGAGGAAGTGCAGCTCGACGGCATGCGCAAGACCATCGCGCGCCGTCTGGTGGAGAGCGAGCAGCTCACCCCGCACTTCTACCTGACGGTGGATTGCGACCTCGACGACCTCATGGCCCTGCGCGAGCAGGTCAATGCCAATGCGTCGAAGGACAAGGACGGCAAGCCGTCCTACCGCGTGTCGGTCAACGACTTCATCATCAAGGCGCTCGCGCTCGCGCTCCAGAAGGTGCCGGCGGCCAATGCCGTGTGGGCCGAGGACCGCATCCTGCGCATGAAGCATTCGGATGTGGGCGTCGCGGTCGCCATCGATGGCGGCCTCTATGCCCCCATCGTGAAGAAGGCGGAGCAGAAGACCCTCTCCACCATCTCCAACGAGATGCGCGACCTTGCCGCCCGCGCGCGCACCAAGAAGCTGAAGCCGGAGGAATATTCCGGCGGCTCCACCTCCGTGTCGAACCTCGGCATGATGGGGATGCGCAACTTCACCGCCATCATCAACGCGCCCCAGTCCTCCATCCTTGCGGTGGGCGCTTCCGAGCAGCGTGCCGTGGTGAAGGGCGGCGAGGTAAAGGTCGTCACCCAGATGACCGTCACCATGACCTGCGACCACCGGGTGATGGACGGCGCGCTCGGCGCAGAACTCCTCAGCGCATTCAAGGGCTTCATCGAGAAGCCCATGGCGATGCTGGTGTGAGGTCGTAGCGCCAGCGGCTCAGGCCGGCGCGGGGCTTGCGCCTCCGCCGGCGGGCCGGACAGGGCTGCGGCAGATCAAATCCTGCCGCAGCGGAGCAGTGTAGCTGCGGGACAGCGGCGCCCCGCGCCGTTCGACCCGAGAAAGGAACACCAATGAGCCACACGCCCCACGAGCTCGCCGCCGACTTCCCGGAATATGCCGAGAAGATCCAGGCGCTGAAGCTCTCAGACGCTCATTTCGCCAAGCTCCACGAGGCCTATCACGAGGTGAACCGGCAGGTTCACCGGGCCGAGACCGACGTGGAACCCACCGGCGACGAGGAGATCGAAGCCATGCGCCGCGAGCGCATGCGCCTGAAGGATGAGCTTTACGCCATCCTCACCAAGTGAGGCACTGACGGGGCTGGTTCCCGCCCCGGTGCAGCCTGACCCCTCTCCCGCGCGCGGGGGAGGGATCGAACGGGGAACGGAAGGACAAGCCCACCCGATGAAGCTCTATCTCGCCGGCCCGGAGGTGTTCCTCGACGATGCGCGCGAGATCGGCCGGCGCAAGGTGGAGCTGTGCGCCCGCCACGGGTTCACGGGCCTATTTCCCCTCGATGGCGAGATCGCCCTCGATGCGGCCGGCGGGGTTTCCGCCACCGCGATCTTCACCGCCAATCTCGGGCTGATGCGGACCGCCGATGCGGTGCTCGCCAACCTCACGCCCTTCCGCGGCATCAGCGCCGATCCCGGCACCGCCTTCGAGGTCGGGTTCGCCTTCGCTCTCGGCAAGCCGGTTGCCGCCTATTCCAACCATCCCGGCGAGTTGAAGCACCGCGCCCGCGCCACCATCGGCTTGGCGCCCGAGGGGCCGGACAGCCTCATGGCCGACGGCCTCCATGTGGAGGACTTCGGCCATTTCGACAATCTCATGCTGGCCGAGGCGCTCCATGCCTCCTGCCTGCCGGTGATCCAGGCCGAAGCTCCGGCCGAGGATCCCTTCCGCGACCTTTCCCTGTTCGAGGAGGCGCTTGTGCGCCTCGCCGAAGCCCACGCCGGCGGCCGCCTCGGGACGCCCCGACCCCCATCACGACCAGAGCCCGCCGCATCAGCGCGCGGCGAGGAGACCTTCCATGGCTGATAACTACGACATCATCGTCATCGGCGGCGGGCCGGGCGGCTATGTGGCCGCCATTCGCGCCGCGCAGCTCGGCTTCAAGACCGCCGTGGTGGAGAAGAGCCACCTCGGCGGCATCTGCCTGAACTGGGGCTGCATCCCCACCAAGGCGCTGCTGCGCTCCGCCGAAATCTACCACTACATGGAGCACGCCAAGGATTACGGCCTCTCCGCCGAGAAGATCGGCTTCGATGCGGCGGCCGTGGTGAAGCGCTCGCGCGGCGTCTCCTCCCAGCTCGCCACCGGCGTCGGCTTCCTTCTGAACAAGAACAAGGTGGACGTGATCTGGGGCAAGGCCACCTTCACCGCCCCCGGCAAGCTGAAGGTCGAGGCGAGCGCCAATCCGCCCAAGAATGCCAAGGGCGGCGGCGACTACACCGCCAAGCACATCATCGTCGCCACCGGCGCCCGCCCGCGCGCGCTGCCCGGCCTTGAGCCCGACAAGAAGCTGATCTGGACCTATTTCGAGGCCATGGTGCCCGAGAAGATGCCCAAGAGCCTGCTGGTCATGGGCTCCGGCGCCATCGGCATCGAGTTCGCCTCCTTCTACCGCACCATGGGCGTGGACGTGACCGTGGTGGAGGTGCTGCCGCAGATCCTCCCCGTGGAGGACGAGGAAATCGCCGCCATCGCCCGCAAGCGCTTCGAGAAGCTCGGCATGAAGATCATGTCCGGCGCAAAAGTCACGGGCGTGACCAAGCATGCGGACAGCATCACCGCCCATGTGGAGGATTCCAAGGGCGCCAAGCACGACATCACCGTGGACCGGATGATCTCCGCCGTGGGCGTGGTGGGCAATGTGGAGGGCCTCGGCCTCGAGGCCATCGGCGTGAAGATCGAGCGCGGTATCATCGTTGCGGACGGCTATGGCCGCACCAGCGTGCCCGGCGTCTATGCCATCGGCGACATCGCCGGGCCGCCCATGCTGGCGCACAAGGCCGAGCACGAGGGCGTGATCTGCGTCGAGACCATCAAGGGCCTTCACACCCACCCCATGGACAAGCTGAAGATCCCCGGCTGCACCTATTGCACGCCGCAGATCGCCTCCGTGGGCCTCACCGAGAAGAAGGCGAAGGAGGCCGGGCGCGAGATCAAGGTGGGCCGCTTCCCCTTCATCGGCAACGGCAAGGCCATCGCGCTGGGCGAGCCGGACGGCTTGGTGAAGACCATCTTCGACGCCAAGACCGGCGAACTGCTCGGCGCCCACATGGTGGGTGCGGAAGTGACCGAGCTGATTCAGGGCTTCGTCATCGCCATGAACCTCGAGACCACCGAGGAAGACCTCATCCACGCCGTGTTCCCGCACCCGACCCTGTCCGAAATGATGCACGAGAGCGTCATGGCGGCCTACGGGCGCGCGATCCACGTGTGAGGGAGCGTATCCCGGCCGAGCGCAACGGCACGTGAGTGCCGAGGAGCGAGAGCCGGGATCCAGCGCAAGGACTTCGCCGAAGGCGGCTCTTTCCTGCCGCCCACGCTTGTGTCCGCTGCGCGGGAGTCTTGCGCTGGACCCCGGCTCGGCGCTCCGGCTGCGCCGTCGCTGGTCCGGGGAACCGGAGCGGTACCGCTCGCCAAGCTCCGCCGTTGGCGGCATGATCCCGCGGCGTCCGCGCTGCCGCGGGCGTTTCGGAGGGGCCATCATGGACCAGCAGACCTACGCCTTCCTGAGCCAGCCGGGCGTCGGCTTCTTCTCGCTCATCATCATCGGCATCATCGCCGGCTGGGTGGCGGAGCGGGTGACAGCCAGCAACCACGGCCTGCTGACGAACCTCCTCGTCGGCGTGGCCGGCGCCTTCATCGGCGACAAGCTGGCCGGCGTGCTGAACGTGCCGGTGCACGGCTTCTTCCGCACGCTGATTGCCGCCATCGGCGGCGCCATCATCCTGCTGTGGGTGTGGCGGGCGATCAGGTCGCGCTGACGGGATGTCCGCGCTGGGGTATGCCGGCCCTGTGGCGCCGTCCCTTCCGGGCGGCGGCGCGGAGCATTATGTTGCTGGAGTGCGGGCGCCGTCATGGCGTCCTGCCGGGTATGGAAGTTCGCTCATGGTCACGGTGATCGACACGCGGGAACGGCCCCGCCATCCGGAGAAGGCGCATCGGCCGGAAACCGAGGTGCTGCGCAAGCCGGAGTGGATCCGGGTGAAGGCGCCGGGCTCGGCCGGCTGGTCGAAGACCGCCGGCATCGTGAAGGAGCACGGGCTCGTCACCGTGTGCGAGGAGGCGGGCTGCCCCAATATCGGTGAGTGCTGGGAGAAGAAGCACGCCACCTTCATGATCATGGGTGACACCTGCACCCGCGCCTGCGCCTTCTGCAACGTGCGCACCGGCCTGCCGGATGCCCTCGACCGGGACGAGCCGCAGAAGGTGGCGGATTCCATCGCCAAGCTCGGCCTCTCCCATGCCGTCATCACCTCGGTGGACCGGGACGACCTCGCCGATGGCGGTGCCGAGCATTTCGCTCGCACCATCGCCGCCATCCGCAAGGCGAGCCCGAAGACGACCATCGAGATTCTGACCCCAGACTTCCTGCGCAAGGACGGGGCGCTGGAGGTGGTGGTCGCGGCGCGGCCGGACGTGTTCAACCACAATCTGGAGACGGTGCCCTCGCGCTATCTCTCGGTGCGGCCCGGCGCGCGCTATTTCCATTCGCTGCGCCTGCTGCAGAAGGTGAAGGAGCTGGACCCGTCCATCTTCACCAAGTCCGGCATCATGGTCGGCCTCGGCGAGGAGCGGCCCGAGGTGCTCCAGCTGATGGACGACCTGCGCTCGGCGGACGTGGATTTCATCACCATCGGCCAGTATCTCCAGCCCACCCGCAAGCACCACAAGGTGGAGCGGTTCGTGACGCCGGACGAGTTCAAGGCCTATGAGACGGTGGCCTACGCCAAGGGCTTCCTGATGGTCTCTGCGAGCCCGCTCACCCGCTCGTCCCACCATGCGGGCGACGATTTCGAGAAGCTGCGCTCGAACCGCGCGGCGCGCCTCGGACGCGCCTGACGTGCCCTCCTTCTCCAACAGCCGGCGCGTCAGGCACTCCGCTCCCGATATGTTCGACTTGGTGGCGGACGTGGAGCACTACCCCGAGTTCGTGCCGCTGTGCCAGGCGCTGCGCGTGAAGCGCCGCACCAAGTCGGACGAGGGCGTGGAAATCCTCGTGGCGGACATGACGGTCGCCTACAAGCTGATCCGCGAGACCTTCACCTCGCGGGTGACGCTCGACCGGCCCCGCCTCACCATCCACGTGGAATATCTCGACGGCCCCTTCAGCCGCCTCGACAACCGCTGGGAGTTCGTCCCTCAGGGCGAAAGCGCGTGCGAGGTGAAGTTCTTCATCTCCTACGAATTTCGCTCGCGCACGCTGGGCATGCTCATGGGCGCCATGTTCGACGCCGCCTTCCGCCGCTTCGCCGATGCGTTCGAGAAGCGGGCGGACGAGGTCTACAGGACGGTCGGGTAGGAGGAGGGCGCCTCCATGGGTGCGCCGGCCTCGCGCAGCGCCTTGAAGCCGCCTTCCACATGGGCGACGGGCTTCAACCCCATGTCCTGCGCCGTCGCCGCCGACAGCGCGGAACGCCAGCCGCCGGCGCAGAAGAAGATGAAGGCCCGGTCTTCGCCGAACACCGGCTTGAAATAGGGGCTTTCCGGGTCGATCCAGAATTCCAGCATTCCACGCGGGCAATGGAAGGCGCCCGGCACGCGGCCCTCGCGCTCCAGCTCGCGGGGGTCGCGCAGATCCACCAGCAGCGCCCCCTCACCGGCGCGGCGCAGCGCCTCCTGCGGCGTCACGGTCTCGACCTTCGCGTTCGCCTCGGCAAGGAGGGCCTTGTAGCCGCGGGTGATGGTCTGGGGCATGGGCGTCCTCCGGTTGTTTTCCCGCCGTTGAGCTCTCCTCTCCCCCTGCGGGAGAGGACAGTGATGGCGGCTTGTTTCGCCTACAGCTCGCTGTAGCCGCCGTTCTTCCACTCATAGACCACGAAGTCGGGCTTGGTGATGTCACCCTTCTTGTCGAAGGAGAGCGGGCCGAGCACCGTCTGGAAGGTCATGCCGGTGTGGATCTGCGCGGCCACCTTCTGCGGGTCGAGGGATTTCGCCGCCTCGGCCGCCTGCTTGATGACCTGCATGGCGGCGTAGGAATAGAGCACATAGCCCTCGGCATCGATGCCCTTGGCGGTCATGGCTTCCACGATGCCCTTGGCCGCGGGATTCTTGCGCGGATCTGGGCCGAAGGTCATCAGCGTGCCGGTGCCGCCGGTGCCTGCGATGTTCCAGTATTCCTTGTCGGCCAGGGCGTCGCCGCCCATGAGAACGGTCTTCAGGCCCTGGTCGCGCATCTGCCGGACGATCAGGCCGGCCTCGGGGTGCAGGCCGCCGTAGTAGATCACGTCAACGCCGGCCGCCTTCATCTTGGAGACGAGGGCGGAATAATCCTTCTCGCCGGGGTTGATGCCCTCGTACATCACTTCCTTGACGCCGGCCTTGTTGAGAGCCTTCTGCGTCTCGTCGGCGAGGCCTTTTCCGTAGGGCGACTTGTCGTGGACGATGGCGATCTTGCCGCCCTTGAACTTCTCGGCGAGGAAGGCGCCCGCCACCGGCCCCTGCTGGTCGTCGCGGCCGGCGGTGCGGAACGTGTTCCACAGCTTGCGCTCGGTGTAGGCGGGATTGGTGGAGGCGGGGCTGATCTGCAGCACACCGGCATCGGCATAATCCGATGAAGCGGCGATCGAAATGCCGGAATTGATGTGGCCGATGACGAACGTCGCCCCATCGGTGATGAGCTTGTTGGCCGCCGCCACGCCCTGCTCGGGCTTGCCGCCGTCGTCGGCCACGAGAAGCACGATCTTCTGGCCATTGATGCCGCCGGCGGCGTTGATGTCGTTCACCGCCTGCTCGACGCCGGTCTTCATCTGCGCGCCGAAGGCGGCGATGGAGCCGGTGAGCGGCCCGGCCGCCCCGATCTTCACATCGGCCTTGGCGCCCGGCGCAAAAGCGAGGCCGGCGCAGACGGCAAGCGCGGCGAAGGAAAGCCTGTTCATCCCGATCCCCTCGAAATGATTGAAAGGTCTGGCGCGGAGCCGTTGGTCCGGTCTTCGCACGCCGGGCTTCGGGCGCATGGGACGCGCCTTGCCCTTGTGGCAGCATGATTGCCAAAGCGGGGTCTGAAGACAAGCGCGCCTGGGCAAGGCTTGATGCCGAAGTTTGGCTCAAACGAAGAAGCCTGCGCCGGAGGGCGCAGGCTTCGCAGTTTTCACGCCTTGATCAGGACGCGGGGCATCACAGCTCGCTGTAGGTGCCGTCCTTCCAGACGTAGACCACGTAGTCGAGCTTTTCGATGTCGCCCTTCTTGTTGAAGGTGAGCGGGCCGAGCACCGTGTCGAACTTCATGCCCGAATGGATCTTCTCAGCCACCTTCTTGGGGTCGAGGGACTTGGCCGCCTCGGCCGCCTGCTTGATGACCTGCACGCCAGCGTAGGAGTAGAGCACGTAGCCCTCGGGATCGATGCCCTTGGCCTTGAACTTCTCCACGATGGCCTTGGCCGCGGGGTTCTTGCGCGGATCGGGACCGAAAGTGGTCAGGGTGCCGGTCGCGCCGTCGCCGGCGATGGACCAGAACTCCTTGTCGATCATGCCGTCGCCGCCCATGAGGACGGTCTTCATGCCCTGGTCGCGCATCTGGCGCACGATCAGGCCGGCTTCCGGATAGAGGCCGCCGAAGTACACGAGATCGGCACCGGTCGCCTTGATCTTGGAGACGAGGGCCGAATAGTCCTTCTCCTTCGGGTTGATGCCCTCATAGAGGACTTCCTTCACGCCGCCCTTGTTGAGGGTCTTTTGGGTCTCATCGGCGAGGCCCTTGCCGTAGGGCGTCTTGTCGTGGACGACGGCGATCTTCTTGCCCTTGAAGTTCTTCAGGATGTAGGCGCCGGCCACCGCGCCCTGCTGGTCGTCGCGACCGCAGGTGCGGAAGGTGTTCCACATCTTGCGCTCGGTGAAGGTGGGATTGGTGGAGGCAGGGCTGATCTGCAGCACGCCGGCCTCTTCATAATCCTGCGAGGTCGGGATGGAGACGCCGGAATTGTAGTGGCCGATGACGAACTTGGCGCCGTCAGTGATGAGCTTGTTGGCCGCCGACTTGCCCTGCTCGGGCTTGCCGCCGTCGTCACCGACCAGCAACTCGATCTTCTGGCCGAGGATGCCGCCGGAGGCGTTGATGTCGATGATGGCCTGCTCGGTACCATTCTTCAGCTGTGCGCCCACGGCGGCGAGATCGCCGGTGATGGGGCCGGCGACGGCGATCTTCACCTGCGCCTGAGCCGGCGCCGCCAGGGCGAGGCCGGCGCCGAGCGCCAGCGACGCCATCAAAAGCTTCTTCATGCCTTGTCTCCCCTTCTGCACCCTGCCGGCGTCAATCCGGCCCCGGTGAATCCGTTGGCGGCGCATTGTGCCGCAATCACGGGTCGAGTCGATCCCTCTCATGAGGGTACGCGCGGCCCGCCCTTCAGTCGTCGCCAGGCTGGCGCGGATGCCACGCCAAGTGCCCTTGCCGCTCGTACATCCAGCCGTATTGCACGGTCATCTGCCGCTGCCGCATGGCGCGGAAACCAAGCGTCGCGATGGAGGCGAGCAGCACGAATTCCACCGCCAGCGGCTCCGGGTCGAACAGCGTCGCCTGGAACAGCGCGAAATGGCAGAAGCGCACCGCGCAGGCGAGCAACGCGCAATAGACGACGAGATGGACATAGGATTCCCATGACCGCGCCACCGCCTTGCCGGTGAGCCAGGCCGCCCCGCCGCCGAGGAACAGCGTCACCAGCAGGAAGTCGCCCAGCGAGGCGCCGATCAGCTCCTCCGGCCAGAGGAACAGGGTCGCCACCAGCACGACCAGCGCAATGGCCGGGCCGATGAGCATGGGGGAGGTGACGCGGCCGGGATCGCGCGCGGCGTCGTGTGCGGTCACGTCAGCGCCCTCCTTCCAGATAGGCGGCGCGCACCTCCGGCCGGGCCAGCAACTCCGCGCCGGTGCCGGACATGGTGACGAGACCGTTGACCATCACATAGCCGCGGTGGGCGAGCTTCAGCGCATGGAAGGCGTTCTGCTCCACCAGGAACACGGTGAGCCCCTCCGTGCGGTTGAGCATCCGGATGGCATCGAAAATCTGCCGCACCACCAGGGGCGCGAGGCCGAGGGAGGGCTCGTCCAGCAGCAACAGGCGCGGGCGGCTCATGAGGGCGCGGGCGATGGCCAGCATCTGCTGTTCGCCGCCGGAGAGCGTGCCGCCACGCTGGTCGATGCGCTCCTTGAGGCGCGGGAACAGCGTGAACATGCGCTCCAGATCCTCGGCGAAATGGGCGTTGCCGTCGATGGCGGCGCCCATCTGGAGGTTCTCGTAGACCGTCATGCGCGGAAAGATGCGCCGGCCCTCCGGAGACTGCGCGATCTTGAGGCGCATGATCTCATGGGTGGGCAGGCTCGTGATGTCCCGCCCCGCATAGACGATGCGACCGTCACGGGCGCGGGGGCTGCCGCAGATGGTCATCATCAGGGTGGACTTGCCGGCCCCGTTGGCGCCGATGAGGGTGACGATCTCGCCCTCGTTCACCTCGATGTCCACGCCCTTGAGCGCGATGATGTTGCCGTAATAGGCGGTGACGCCCGAGACGGAGAGCAGCGGCGCCTTGCGCGCGGCCGGAGCGGGGGCGGTTGTGGCGACGGTTTCGACGCTCATGCCCCGGCCTCCACCACGGCGACGGCCTCTTCCTCGTCCTCGACCCCGAGATAGGAGGCGATGACCCGCGGATCGTTGCGCACTTCGTCCGGCGTGCCGTCGGCGATCTTGGAGCCGTATTCCAGCACGACCACGTGGTCCGAGATTTCCATCACCACCGACATGTCGTGTTCGATGAGCAGGATGGAGGCCTGGTGCTCGCGCCGGATGGAGAGCAGCAACTCGTTCAGGGCCGCGGATTCGCGCGGGTTGAGGCCGGCGGCGGGCTCGTCGAGGCAGAGCAGAACCGGGTCGGTACACATGGCGCGGGCGATCTCAAGCCGCCGCTGGTCGCCATAGGGCAGGTCGCCCGCCGGATCGTCCGCACGGTCGATGAGACCGATCTTGTTGAGCCAGTAGAGCGCGCGGTCCACGGCGCCCTTCTGCTTCCGCTGCCAGGACGGCAGGTTCAGGATGGCTGCGGGGTTGAGAAGGCCGGAGGTGGTCAGCGACATGTGCTGCGCCACCAGCAGGTTTTCGAGGATCGTCATGCCCGAGAACAGGCGGATATTCTGGAATGTGCGCGCCACCCGTGCCCAGGAGGCCACCTTGTGGTCGGGCAGGCGCTCCAGCAGGTAGAGCGCGCCGGCCTGAGACTTGCCCCAGGCGAGGCCGGAGGCAGTGACGCCGTCCACTTCCGCGTCGCTCGCCGGGCCACCGTGGAACAGAGCGAGGCGGCCGGTTGAGGGCTTGTAGAAGCCGGTAATACAGTTGAACACCGTGGTCTTGCCGGCACCGTTGGGGCCGATCACCGCCGTCACCTCGCCCCGCCCGGCGGCGAAGGACACGTCGTTGACGGCGACGAGACCGCCGAAGCGCATGGACAGGTGATCGACCTTCAGGATCGGATTGCGGTCCCACGACCGGGCCGGGGAGAGGGGCTCGCCCGCCATCAGCCGTGCCCTTCCTTCACCAGCGACCCCGACACCGCCTTGCGCTCCTTCAGGAAGATGGTCGGCATGCGGCTGGAGACGAGGCCGCGCGGACGCCACACCATCACCGCCACCATGGCGAAGCCGAAGATGAGCATGCGGTAGAGGGAGGGGTCGAAGTCCGGACCGAAGAGGAAGTCGGCCTTGAGGAAGGAGAGGTTGCGCAGCAGCTCCATGCCGCCGATGAGCAGGATCGCCGCGCCCGCGACGCCCATCTGCGAGCCCATGCCGCCCAGTACCACGATGGCGAGGATCACCGCCGATTCCATGAAGGTGAAGCTCTCGGGCGAGACGAAGCGGATGCGCACCGCGAAGAAGGCGCCGGCGAAGCCGCCGAACATGGCGCCGGTGGCGAAGGCGGTGAGCTTGGTGAGCGTCGTGTTGATGCCGAGCGAGCGGCAGGCGATCTCATCCTCGCGCAGCGCTTCCCAGGCCCGGCCCACCGGCATCTTGCGCAGCCGGATCGTGACGATGGCGGTGAGCGCGGCGAGGCCGAGGATGACGAAATAGAGGAAGAACATCCGGTGCATGGAGTTGAACTCCAGCCCGAAGATGCTGGCGAAGCCGGTCTCCGAGGAATCGAACGGCACGCCGAAGAAGGTGATGGGCGGGATGGAGGAGATGCCCGCGCCGCCGTTGGTCAGCGACACCCAGTTGATGAGCACGAGGCGGATGATCTCGCCGAAGGCCAGCGTGACGATGGCGAGATAGTCGCCGCGCAGCCGCAGCACCGGGAAGCCGAGGATGACGCCCCACATGGCCGCGAGGATGCCCGAGAGAGGCAGGCAGATCCAGAACGCCCAGGCGGTCCAGAAATCATCGCCCAGCGTGCCGGCGAAGAAGTCGTTGACGGGCACGCTGGTGGACAGGAGGGCGAACGTGTAGGCGCCCACCGCGTAGAAGGCGACGTAGCCGAGATCGAGAAGGCCGGCGAGGCCGACCACGATGTTCAGCCCCCATCCCAGCATCACATAGGTGAGGATGTAGATGCCGAGGTCCACCCAGTAGCGGCTCGGGCTGAGCCCGCCGGCGAGCAAAATGGACAGGAACGGGTAGAGGATGGCGAAGCTGAAGAATACCGGCTTCACCGCCGGCGCGGCCAGTGCGCCGAGACGGGCCATGGCGCCGGGCGTGGTGGAGACGCGGCGGGGCGGACGGTTCGGATTCCACACCGTGAGCATGAGCACGAAGCGCCCCACCATCACGATGCCCGCGAAGATGGCGACGAGCCCGAAGCGATAGGTGAGGACCAAGGAGCCGGTGCCCGATTCGCTGGCGCGGAAGCCGACGAGCGGAAGCAGCAACAACGCCGTCAGAAGGCCACTGACGATGGCGTCCCTGATCGCACCCGCCACCGCCGAGGGCCGCCGCTCCTGCCCGGGGGGCGGGAGCGGGACCGGATCGAGCACCACGGTGGGATCGGGCAGTCCCAGATCGTTGAGCCCCGGACCGGATACGGTCGCCATCACACCTTCTCCACTTCCGGCCGGCCGAGCAGGCCCTGCGGCAGGAAGATGAGCGTGACGACGAGGATGGAGAACGCCGCCACATCCTTGTATTCGATGGAGAAATAGGCCGACCAGAAGGTCTCGATGAGGCCGATGAGGATGCCGCCGAGCACCGCCCCCGGCAGCGAGCCGATGCCGCCCAGCACGGCTGCGGTGAAGGCCTTCACCCCCGGCACGAAGCCGTCGGCAAAGTTCACCACGCCGTAGTACATGAGGTACATGACGCCTGCGACGGCGGCGAGCGCGGCGCCGATGACGAAGGTGAGGGCGATGGTCTGGTCCACGTTCACGCCCAGCAGCGCCGCCATCTTGCGGTCCTGCTCGCAGGCCCGCTGCGCGCGGCCGAGCGATGTCTTCTGGACCAGATACCAGAAGCCTGCCAGCAGCACCGCCGTCACCACCATGATGATGACCTGCTTGTAGGCCAGCGTGACCTGATAGCCGTTGTTCTCCATGACGACGATCACGTCCGTGACCATGGGCGGCAGCGGCTTGTTGCGCGGGCCCTGCGCCACCTGCACGAAGTTCGAAAGCAGGATGGACATTCCGATGGCGGAGATCATCGGCGCGAGGCGGAAGGAGCCGCGCAACGGGCGGTAGGCCACGCGCTCGATGGTCCAGCTCACGAGGCCGGTGAACAGCATCGCCACAACCAGCGTGATGGCGAGGATGAGGAAGATGGAGCTGAGGCCGATCACCGTCGTCAGCAGCAGCACGCAGATGAGCGCGATGAAGGCGCTGACCATGAACACGTCGCCGTGGGCGAAGTTCACCATTCCGATGATGCCGAAGACCATCGTGTAGCCGATGGCGATCAGTCCGTAGATCGACCCGAGGGTCAATCCGTTGATGAGCTGCTGGAGGAAGACATCCATCCGCCGCTTGAACCCCTCTGTTCGGGCGCCTCTTATCTCATCGTGCCCGATGATTGTGCGCTGCCGTATTAGAGAGTCATAACCCGGCCCATCGGCTGACACAATTGCGTCGCCGCACCCGTCAACCACAGCCTTCTGCCAAGCTTCCTCTGCCTTTATTTCGCCCTTGCGGGGGCAATTGCAGGCGGATACCTTTCTGGTATATTGTCGACAACAAGATCGGCGGGGCCGCCGCGGGCATCTCAGATGCTTCCGAGGCGGCACAAGCGGAGCCGCCCGGCGCCTCAGGCGCAGCGGGCTCCGATGGGGATGGGAAGCGGCCGCGGGGAGGGGACATCATCCCCACGCCTCGTCACACGGCTCATGTTGTCACGACTGAAGCTCGATCCCTTTCTCGTCGCCCTCGCCACCGCCGTCGTCCTTGCCCTCGCCTGGCCCAGACCGGGCGTCACCGGCGGCATCCTCCATGCCGACAAGGCGGCAACGTGGGGCGTGGCGGTCATCTTCCTGCTCTATGGCGTCTCGCTCTCCCCGCGGCGGCTCTTCGAGAGCGCGGCGCGCTGGGACCTCCACCTCGTGGTGCAGGCCACCACCTTCCTTGTCTTCCCCGCCGTGGTGGTGGGTGCGCTGGCGCTGGCCAGCGGGCTATTCCCCGAGCCGCTCGCCATCGGCTTCTTCTTCCTCGCGGCGCTCCCCTCCACCGTGTCGTCCTCGGTGGCGATGACCTCGCTGGCGCGCGGCAATGTGCCGGTGGCCATCTTCAACGCCTCCATCTCCAGCCTCATCGGCGTGTTCGCCACCCCGGCCCTCATGGCGTGGTATCTCCACGCCGTGGGTGACGGCATGGACCTCGGCGCGGTGATCCTGAAGCTGGTGACGCTGGTGGTTCTGCCCCTCGCCATCGGTCAGGCGCTGCGGCCGCTGTTGCTCAAGACGGTGGAGCGCCACCGCGCGGTGGTGAAGGCGGCGGACCGGGTGGTGATCCTCGCCATCGTCTACAACTCCTTCTGCGACAGCGTGGTCTCGGGTGTGTGGAAGGGGCTCAGCCCGCTGCTGCTGGCCGAGGTGATCGTCGCCGTCGTCGGCCTGTTCGCTGTGGTCTACGCGCTGACCCGCGGGGTGTGCCGGCTGATGGGCTTTTCCGCGCCGGACACGGTGGCGGTCGCCTTCTGCGGCTCCAAGAAGTCGCTGGCGACGGGCCTGCCCATGGCTCACGTGATGTTCGGCGCGGCGCCGGCGCTGTCGCTCATCATCACGCCCATCATGCTCTACCACTTCCTCCAGCTGGTCATCGTCGGCGTCATCGCCAACCGCTTCGCCTCGCGGGCTGATGCGCTGGCGATCATGGAAGCCGAGGAAAGTGAGCCCTCGCTGGTCGCCGAGGACGACGCTTTGCCCCTGCCGGAGCCCGCGCGCACGAGAGCGTGACGGGCTCCCCATCGGAGCACCCCCGTCTTGACCGCGTCACCGGCGCCGTCCCACATTGGAGGAATGAAAAACGGCCGGCTGCCGTGAACGCCGGACGCGGGGACGAACCCCGCGCCGCAACGATGCCCGGGCAACCGGGGGCCGGCCCAGGGAGGTGAGGCATGTCCGAGGCGACGACCATCGTTCGCGTCCCCGTCCGTCTGACCGTGAACGGCAAGTCCGTCTCAGCCGAGATCGATCCGCGCACCCTGCTGGTGCAGTTCCTGCGCGAGACGCTGGACCTGACCGGCACCCACGTTGGCTGCGACACCAGCCAGTGCGGCGCCTGCGTCGTCCATCTCGACGGGGTGGCGGTGAAGTCCTGCACCATGCTCGCCGCGCAGGCGGACGGCGCCTCCGTCACCACCATCGAGGGGCTGGCGACCGGCGGAAAGCTGCACCCCATGCAGGAAGCCTTCCGCGAGAATCATGGCCTGCAGTGCGGCTTCTGCACGCCGGGCATGATCATGAGCGCGGTGGATCTCGTGGCCCGCTTCGGCCCGGACCTCGACGAGACGACCATCCGCGAGAACCTCGACGGCAACATCTGCCGCTGCACGGGCTACCACAACATCGTCAAGGCCGTCGCCGCGGGCGCCGCCGCCATGGGCTCTGCCGAGGCGCCGCGCGCCGCCGAATAGGCGGCTGCCGCACCCCGTCCGCCAAGCATTTCGCAGACATAGCCCGCCCGCAAAGGGCGGCGCCGGGAGGATCCCGATGAACGCCAGCGTTTCCAGCTCCGTCACGCCCATCGGCGCCGCGGTCCGGCGCAAGGAAGACCACCGCTTCATCACCGGCAAGGGCCGCTACACGGACGATCTCGATCGTCCCGGGCAGGCCTATGCCTATTTCGTTCGCTCGCCCTACGCGCACGCCCGCATTCGCCACATCGACGCGACCGCGGCCAAGGCCATGCCGGGTGTGGTGGACGTGCTCACCGGCGCGGACCTCGCCGCCGATGGGCTCGGCGACCTCATCTGCGGCTGGATGATCCATTCCAAGGACGGCAGCCCCATGAAGATGGGCTCCCATCCGGCGCTGGCGAAGGAGAAGGTGCGCTATGTGGGCGACCACGTGGCCGTCGTGATCGCCGAGACGCTGAACCAGGCGAAGGACGCCGCGCTCGCGGTCGAGGTCGAATACGAGCTTTTGCCGGCGGTCGCGGACCTCGCCTCGGCCACCGACGGCGAGCAGATCCACGATTGCGCCCCGCGCAACACCGCTTTCGAGTGGGAACTGGGCGACAAGGCCGCCACCGAGGCGGCGTTCGCCCGCGCGGCGAAGGTGACGAGCATCGACATCGTCAACAACCGCCTCGCCCCCAACGCCATCGAGCCGCGCGCGGCCATCGGCGAATATGATTCCGGCGACGAGGCCTACACCCTCTGGACCACCAGCCAGAACCCGCACGTCGCCCGACTCGTGCTCTCCGCCTTCGTCGGCATCGCGCCGGAAAACAAGCTGCGCGTCATCGCCCCTGATGTGGGCGGCGGTTTCGGCTCCAAGATCTTCATCTATGCGGAAGAGACCGTCTGCGCCTGGGCGTCGAAGAAGGTGGGCCGGCCTGTGAAGTGGACGGGCGACCGCTCGGAGGCCTTCCTCTCCGACGCCCACGGCCGCGACCACATCACCCACGCCGAGCTGGCGATGGACGAGGCCGGCCACATCATCGGCTTCCGCATCAAGACGCGCGCCAATATGGGCGCCTATCTCTCCACCTTCGCCTCCTCCATCCCCACCTATCTCTACGCGACGCTGCTGTCGGGCCAGTACGCCATCCCGGCCATCTATTGCGAGGTGGATGCCATCTACACCACCACCGCCCCGGTGGACGCATATCGCGGCGCCGGACGGCCGGAGGCGACGTTCCTTCTGGAACGCATCGTGGAGAAGGCGGCGCGCGAGCGCGGGGAGGACCCGGCCGAGTTCCGCCGACGCAACTTCATCAAGTCCTTCCCGCACCAGACGCCCGTCATCATGTGCTACGACGCGGGCGATTACGTCGCCTCCCTCGACAAGGCGCTTGAGGTGGCGGACTACAAGGGCTTCCCCGCCCGCCGCGCCGAGTCCGAGCGCAACGGCAAACTGCGCGGCATTGGCCTCTCGGCCTATATCGAGGCCTGCGGCATCGCCCCCTCGGCGGCGGTCGGTTCGCTCGGTGCCGGCGTCGGCCTGTGGGAAAGCGCGGAAGTGCGCGTGAACCCCACCGGCAACGTGGAGGTGCTCACCGGCTCCCACAGCCACGGGCAGGGGCACGAGACCACCTTCGCCCAGCTCGTCTCTGCCCGCCTCGGCATCCCCATCGATCAGGTGAGCGTGGTCCACGGCGACACCGACAAGGTGCAGTTCGGCATGGGCACCTACGGCTCGCGCTCCGGTGCCGTGGGCATGTCGGCCATCGTGAAGGCGCTCGACAAGGTGGAGGCCAAGGCGAAGAAGATCGCCGCCCATATGCTCGAGGCCTCCGAAGGGGATATCGAGTTCAAGGACGGCAAGTTCACCGTCGCCGGCACGGACCGCTCCCTCGCCTTCGCCGAAGTGGCGCTCAACGCCTATGTGGCCCACAAATTCCCGACCTCCGAGATCGAGCCGGGGCTGAAGGAGGGGGCGTTCTACGACCCCACCAACTTCACCTTCCCCGCCGGTTGCCACATCTGCGAGCTGGAGGTGGACCCGGAGACCGGCGTCGTCGAGATCAAGTCCTTCGTCGCCATCGACGATTTCGGCGAGATCATCAATCCGATGATCGTCGAGGGGCAGGTCCACGGCGGCATCGGCCAGGGGATCGGCCAGGCGCTGATGGAAGGCGTCACCTATGACGAAGACGGCCAGCTCGTGACCGGCTCCTACATGGACTACACCATGCCCCGCGCCGGCGATTTGCCCTCCTTCACGGTGGGCATGACGCAGACCCGATGCCCCTCCAACCCGCTCGGCATCAAGGGCTGCGGCGAGGCCGGGGCCATCGGCGCGCCCCCCGCCGTCATCAATGCGCTCACCAATGCGCTCGGCACCGAGGACGTGCCCATGCCCGCCACGCCCTCGAAAGTGTGGGCCATCGCGCAGGCTCGCGCTTCCCGTCTTGCAGCGGAATAGGAGGACGCCATGTACGCCTTCGACTATCAGCGTCCCGACGCCATCGCCGCCGCCGCCGCGCTCCTCTCCGCCGATCCGGAGGCCAAGGCGCTGGCCGGTGGGCAGACCTTGCTGCCGACGTTGAAGCAGCGCCTCGCCCAGCCCACCGCGCTGGTGGACCTCTCCCGCATTCCGGAACTCTCCGGCATCTGCGCCACCACGGAAGGCGTCGCGATCGGCGCCATGACGCGCCACGCCGCGGTCGCCGCCTCGGACGTGGTGCGTGCCGCCATCCCGGCCCTCGCCGACCTTGCCGGCATGATCGGCGACGTGGCGGTGCGCAACCGGGGCACCATCGGCGGCTCGCTGGCCAATGACGACCCGACCGCCGACTATCCCGCCGCTGTGCTCGCCCTGAACGCCACCGTGGTCACCGACCGCCGCTCCATCGGCGCGTCCGATTTCTTCCGCGGCCTGTTCGAGACGGCGCTGGAGGAGGGGGAGATCATCACCCGCGTGGACTTCCCGAAGGTGGAGAAGGCTGCCTACGCCAAGTTCCGCAACCCGGCCTCGCGCTATGCCATGGCGGGGGTATTCGTGGCGAAGACGGCGGCCGAGGTGCGGGTGGCGGTGACGGGGGCCGGGCAGTCCGGCGTGTTCCTGTGGACCGAGGCGGGGGACATCCTCGGCTCCGATTTCACGGTGGGCGCCATCTCCGGCCTCGCGCTCGACCCGTCCAACCTCATGAGCGATCTGCACGGAAGTGCGGAATACCGCGCGCAGCTGGCGAAGGTGATGCTCAAGCAGGCGGTGGGCTCGATCACGGGGTGAGATGTGCCCTGCTCCCCGCCCGCGTGCATAGTGGGCAACGTGGCGGGCATGGCCTCTCCGGCCTAAGCTGAAGCGGCGGCACCACCGCCGCCGTGCCGAGCCGGGGCATCATGAGCAGCGATTCCGAGAGCGCCGCAGACCATGCCGCCGGCCCGGCCGCCCACCGCTTCAGGAGTGGGCGGTTTCCCAAGGCGCGCGTGGATGCCCTGAGCGACGGCATCTTTGCCTTCGCCATGACGCTTCTGGTGCTGGACATCCGCCTGCCGGACAACCTTGCGCTCACCTCGGCGACGGAGCTGACGGCGCATCTCCTGTCGCTGTCGCATCAGACGCTGACCTATGTGATTTCGTTCTTCGTGCTCGGCGCCTTCTGGCGCAGCGGGATCGAAATCCGCCCCACCAGCGAGACGGTGGACCGGCACACGGTGCGCCTCGCGCTCCTCTTTCTGTTTTTCGTCACCACCGTGCCGTTCTCGTCCGGGCTGGTGGGGCGCTATGGCGGGCTCACGCCGGCCGTGCTCGTCTATGCCGGCAACATGACCATGCTGGCCGTGCTGACCATCGCGATCCGCTATCTGGACGTGGAGCCGCGCCACCGTTCGCTGCGGGGCGCCGCGGGTGGGGTGCTGCCGCTGTTCATCGCGACCGCAGTCCTCTCGGTGCTCATCAGCGCCGTGGCGCCGGGACAAGCCATGTATGCCTACCTGCTCAATGGGCTGGCGCGCCTGCCCTTCTGGCCGCGGGGCGGATACGGCGAATCGGCTTGACCCAACGAAAAAAGGCCGGCGCAGGGACTGCCTGCGCCGGCCTTTCAATCCCTCAGCCGGAATGGCTGGGACGTGCCGTCACTTGACGCCGATGACGCCGCCCACGGCACCGCCGACCGCGCCCACGGCGCCGCCGACCACCGCGCCCACCGGACCAGCGGCCTTCTCGCCTTCCTTGGCGCCCTTCTCGGCACCGTGGCCGGTGCCCTGCACGCCGCCGGCGACGCCGCCCGCGACCGCGCCGCCCACACCGCCAACCGTGCCGCCGACGCCGGCGCCGACCGTGCCAGCCGCCTTGTCACCGGCCGCCGCGCCGGCATTCGCACCCTGCTCGGCACCCTTCACCACGCCCTGCGCGAAAGCGGCGGCGGGGGCCAGAGCCAGAGAGAGAGCGGTAGCGGCCAGAATGATCTTCTTCATGGCATTCCATCCTTCGGTTCGTCACTTCGACAGGCAACGGAAGCCGTGCTTCCGCCGCCGAGCGCGCGACCGTGGGGCGTCGTGGTGCGCAAACCCGCCCCTACGATAATCCGCCGGCCGGCCTCCCGCCAGACACGCTGGCGGGAGCTTGGCCGCAGCTATCAGGCGGTCTTGTCGAAAAGCTGGCGGCCGATAAGCATCCGCCGGATTTCGCTGGTGCCGGCCCCGATCTCGTAGAGCTTGGCGTCGCGCAGCAGGCGGCCGGTGGGATAATCGTTGATGTAGCCGTTGCCGCCCAGCGTCTGGATCGCCTCCAGCGCCATCCAGGTGGCTTTTTCCGCCGCATACAGAATGGCGCCGGCCGCATCCTCGCGGGTGGTTGCGCCGCGGTCGCAGGCCTTGGCCACCGCGTAGACGTAGGCCTTGGTGGCGTTCATCGTCACGTACATGTCGGCGATCTTGCCCTGCATCAGCTGGAAGGTGCCGATGGGCTGACCGAACTGCTTGCGCTCGTGGACATAGGGCATCACCACGTCCATGCAGGCCTGCATGATGCCGGTGGGGCCACCGGCCAGCACCGCGCGCTCATAGTCGAGCCCGCTCATCAGCACATTGACGCCCTTGCCCACGGCGCCGAGCACGTTCTCCTCCGGCACCTCGCAATCCTCGAACACCAGTTCGCCGGTGTCGGAGCCGCGCATGCCGAGCTTGTCGAGCTTCTGGGCGGTGGAGAAGCCCTTGAAGCCCTTCTCCACGAGGAAGGCGGTCATCCCCTTCGGGCCGGCGGCGGGGTCGGTCTTGGCGTAGACCACCAGCGTCTCGGCGATCGGACCATTGGTGATCCACATCTTCGAGCCGTTGAGGATGTAGCGGTCGCCCTTCTTCTCCGCGCGGGTGCGCATGGAGACGACATCGGAGCCCGCGCCCGGCTCGGACATGGCGAGGGCGCCCACATGCTCGCCGGAGATCAGCTTGGGCAGGTACTTCGCCTTCTGCTCGGGCGTGCCGTTGCGGCTGATCTGATTTACGCACAGGTTGGAGTGCGCGCCATAGGACAGGCCCACCGAGGCGGAGGCGCGGGAGATCTCCTCCATGGCGATGACGTGCTCGAGATAGCCGAGCCCCGAGCCGCCGTATTCCTCTTCCGCCGTTACGCCGAGCAGGCCCAGCGCGCCGAGCTTGGGCCACAGGTCGCGCGGGAACTGGTTGGTCTTGTCGATCTCGGCGGCGCGCGGGGCGATCTCGGCCTGGGAGAAGTCGCGCACGGTGTCGCGCAGCATGTCGGCGGTTTCGCCGAGGTCGAAGTCGAAACCCCCGGGGGCGTTCGGCAGCATGGTCACATCCTCCCTCGCTCCCCCGATTCTCATGCGCGGTCGCGGCCGCCGACGGGAAGCAGGAGCTAGAATAAAACGGTTGTCCGTTTAATCAATGGGCCGGAGCCATGGCGCGCCGCTCAACTTTCGTCAGGCGGCGGGGCGGGTGATGCGATCGGTAAGGTTGAGCCGCCCACGCGCGATTTCGGCCACCTGAAGCCGCACGGCCTCCGAGCCGGCAAGCTGGTCCAGCATCTCGATCTGGTTGCGGGCAATGAGCAGCAGCAGGTCGTCGCGCACGGCGCCGTCCGGCCCCTTGGGCAGCACCGGGACGATCTGGAGATGGTCGAGGTGCGGCCGGTCGGGCAGCGCGGCCGCGAGATGGGCGCGCAGGGCGTCCGCCGTCACCGGAGCCGAAGGCGCCACGAAGGCATAGAGGCCGACCTTGCCGCCCAGCGTCTGGAAGTCCGACATGTGCACCTCCGCCACCGCAGGATGGCTGGCGAGGGCTGCGGCGATCCGCGGCCCCACCTGCGTCACCCGAGGGCCGCGGCCCTCGGTGTCGGAATAGGACATCAGCCGCCGGGTCACGAAGCGGTAGACTTTCTTGCCAGTGGCCATCCACACGCGGGTGGGCAGGCTCTTGGTGGCCAACACCTTCTTCTCGCGCGGAGTCAATTGATCCGGGCAATAGGTGCGCTTGTGCTTCAGAAGGTGGCGCAGGTCCTCGTAGGCCAGCACGCGCCCGAGCTTGGAGCGGCGGCTGAAGGGCAGGGCGAGCTGGAAATCCATCAACCACGCCTCGCCGTCCGCCCCCCGCAGCCAGTTCTGCTGCTTGGCGAGGTCGTTATGGACGTAGCCGGCACGATGGAGTGTCAGCAACGCGGCGCGGGCGGAGTGGAAGAAGTGCATGTCGCCGGCCGGCCGGGCGATCTGCAGCGGCGCCCCGTCGATCCAGCCGCGCACCAGGAAGCGCTTGCCGACGGCGAGCAACGGCGTGGTGACGCCGGTGCGCGTCACCTTCTCCAGCGCGTGGATCTCATGGGCCGCGAGCTGGTAGGCGATGGGCGCGAACCAGAGCGAGACGTCGTTCCAGCGCCGGCGCACGGCGGGCCAGTCCCGGCCATGGCGGTCGGTCCAGGTGCCGCGTTCCACGGTGGAGAAGACATCGCGCTTCAGCACCGTGTCCACGGCGAAGCGGGCCGGGTCGGCATCATATTCCAAGGGCGGCGGCGTGACGGACTGGCGCGGCATCCGGGCCTCTTAAGCCGCCTCTGGCGGGCTGTCGAGCCAGGTGAGGATGTCGGTCAGCGCGCGCGCGGCGAGCGCCTTCTTCTTGGCGAGCGTCTTCTCCGCCCCCCGCAAGCGCTTGCCGGCCTCGCCCTTGGGCGCCTCGGCGAGCGGGGGGAACAGGCCGAAATTCACGTTCATGGGCTGGAAGGAGCGGGGGCCGCCTTCAGCTTCCGCTTCGATATGCCCGCCAGTGATGTGGGCGAGCAGCGCTCCGTGCGCGGTGGTCATCGGCGGCACAGGCACCTCCTGTCCCAGCCGTTCGGCGGCGGCAAAGCGCCCGGCCATCAGGCCCACGGCGGCACTTTCCACATAGCCTTCGCAGCCAGTGATCTGCCCGGCGAAGCGTAGGCGCGGATCAGCCTTCAGGCGCAGCGTGCCGTCGAGCAGGCGCGGGGAATTAAGGTAGGTGTTGCGATGGAGGCCGCCGAGCCGGGCGAACTCGGCATTTTCCAGCCCCGGAATGGTGCGGAACACGCGGGCCTGCTCGCCATGGCGCAGCTTCGTCTGGAAGCCGACCATATTGTAGAGCGTGCCCAGCTTGTTGTCCTGCCGCAGCTGGACGATGGCATAGGCCTTCACATCAGGCGCATGCGGATTGGTGAGGCCCACCGGCTTCATGGGGCCGAAGCGCAGCGTCTCGCGGCCCCGCTCGGCCATCACCTCGATGGGCAGGCAGCCGTCAAAATAGGGGGTCTTGGCCTCGAAGTCGCGCACGGGCGCCTTGTCGCCGGAGATCAGCGCATCGATGAAGGCATTGTATTGCGCCTCATCCATTGGGCAGTTGATGTAGTCTGCGCCCGTGCCGCCCGGTCCCGCCTTGTCGTAGCGCGACTGGAACCAGGCCTTGCCCATGTCGATGCTGTCGAAATGCACGATGGGCGCGATGGCATCGAAGAAGGCGAGGGCGCTTTCGCCGGTGAGGCCAAGGATGGCTTCGGCCAGCGCGGGGGAGGTGAGGGGGCCGGTGGCGAGGATCACATTGTCCCACTCGGCCGGGGGCAGGCCGGTGATCTCCTCGCGACGGATATCGATGAGCGGGTGTTCTTCCAGTGCGGCGGTGACGGCGCGGGAGAAGCCCTCCCGGTCCACCGCCAGCGCGCCGCCGGCCGGCACCTGGTTGGCATCCGCCGCCTTCAGGATCAGCGAGCCGGCGCGGCGCATCTCCGCATGGAGCACGCCGACCGCGTTGCCCTGCGGATCATCCGAACGAAAGGAATTGGAGCAGACCAATTCGGCGAGGCCATCGGTGAGGTGCGCCTCGGTGCCGCGCACGGGCCGCATCTCGTGAAGCACGACGGGAACGCCGCGGATCGCCAGCTGCCAGCTTGCCTCCGAGCCCGCGAGACCGCCGCCGACCACATGGACGGGTGCGACATTATCGCCATTCGGACGGTCGGGCCAAAAAGTGTCAGGCATCGCGGCTCCAGTGCGGCGCCGGCAATCAGGGGCATCCGGCGGGACAAGGGATGTGCCACACGCGCCGCTCAGACTTCAACCCTCGCAGCCATCCGCATCCTGTGAGGGCCCCAAAAACGAAAATGGCCCCCTGAGGGACCATTCTCCGGTGCCTGCCCGAAGGCAGGCTCAGCCATGGCGGCGTTGTCTGAAATCAGGCAACGGCCGAAGCGTGGCGGGCCACCGCGCGGATCTCGCTGCGCGACACGTTGATGTCCGCGAGAGACCGATCATCAAGGCTGGACAGCTCCGCAACCGTGCGGTTGTAGACCTGCCACCGGCGAAACTGGCGAGCCAGCAAACCCCAGAGCAACATCTTACTTCTCCTTTCGTGGTGCGCCTTGCAGCGACTCCACTTGCTGGCAGCAACATATGCTCTCATGCTGCGTCGCCATAGAGCGCTGATGCATTGCAGCAATGCAACGCGTGCATGGTCCGGGCAATCGCTCGTTAACGCATGGGAATAGTGCAATGCTGCATTGCATATCCTTGGCAAGTCTCGTTTTTGGAGAGGTATATTTCTGCCTCCCCCATGCTATGTCGAGCGTGAGTGGGCGGGGGCCCTCTCGGGACGCTGCTCGCGCGGCGTGCCGCGTATGCGTAAGACGCATTGGGGGCATGTGATGAACGTGGCGAACGCCGCCGGCCTAGCCGGGGACGCTATCTATACTGCCCAGGAGGAACGGGGCCTCACGTCCCGTTTTCTGGGTTCGACAGGCTTCTTTGTCGAGGTGGGGGCCTACGACCCGGTCTTCCAGAGCCAGACGCTCCACCTGGAACTCACCGGATGGCGGGGGCTTCTGGTCGAGCCCGTGCCGGAATTCGCCGAAAATCTGCGCCGTGCCCGTCAGGCGGACGTGGTGCAGTGCGCCTGTGTCGCACCCGAGGCCGCTGTCGCCGGCCGAGTGGCCCTGCTGGAACGGCGCGGCGCCAGCACCGTCGTCTTCGATCCGCGCAAGGTGCGGCCGGAGGACATGGTGATCGAGGTGCCGGCCGCGACCCTCGACTCCATTCTCGACGACGCCGGGCTCTCCAGCATCGACTTCCTCTCGGTGGACGTGGAAGGCGCCGAGCCCGACGTGCTGAAGGGACTGACGCTCAGCCGCTTCCAGCCCAAGCTGGTCGTGGTCGACGACCGGGAGCGGTTCGCGGAGACGTGCGCCGTTCTGCGTCAGGGCAATTACCATCTCGTTCGGCGTACCGGCCACAATGCGTGGTTCGTGCCGCACGAGACCGCCCGGCACCTGAGCCTGCGCGCACGGGCGCAGCTCGCGTGGACCTACGGCATCGGCCGTCTGCTCCGCCGCGGCATCCGTCCGGGTTCCGCCCGTATGGCCTGAGGCGGCGGGCAGTCGGAAGGCGAGCCTTATTCGGCCGCCTGCCGGCGCCGCCTGCCGCGCGTGACCCGGGGCGCATCGGATGCCTCTGCGGGCGCTTCACCTGCGCCGCCCAGTGTATCCGGCACAGCCTGCGCCACGACGCGTGTCTCATCGGCCGCATCGGCTTCCACCACGTCCGGCGAGGCAGAGCGTCGACCGGCCTTCCCCCGCCCCGGCTCAGCCGGCCTGGCTGACCCTTTTGTGTCGCCGGCCTTCTGCCCGTCCGCGAACGGACGGCGGGCGAGCACTTCGGCGAGGAAACGGCCGGTGTGGGAGCGCTTGCTGGCCGCCACCGTCTCCGGCGTGCCCGCCACCACGATCTCGCCGCCGCCGTCGCCGCCCTCGGGGCCGAGGTCGAGAATCCAGTCGGCGGTCTTGATGACTTCGAGATTGTGCTCGATCACCACCACCGAATTGCCCTGCTCCACCAGCTCGTGCAGCACCTCCAGCAGCTTCTTCACGTCGTGGAAGTGCAGGCCGGTCGTCGGCTCGTCCAGGATATAGAGCGTACGCCCGGTGGCGCGCCGCGACAACTCCTTGGAGAGCTTCACCCGCTGCGCCTCGCCGCCGGACAGCGTGGTGGCTTGCTGGCCGACCTTCACATAGTCGAGGCCGACGCGGTGCAGCGTCTCCAGCTTCTCGCGCACGGAGGGGACGGCCTTGAAGAATTGCGCCCCTTCTTCCACCGTCATGTCGAGCACGTCGGCGATGGACTTGTTCTTAAAGGTGACTTCCAGCGTCTCACGATTGTAGCGCTTGCCCTTGCAGACGTCGCAGGTGACGTACACGTCCGGCAGGAAGTGCATTTCGATCTTGATGACGCCATCGCCCTGGCACGCCTCGCATCGCCCGCCCTTCACGTTGAAGGAGAAGCGCCCGGCGCCATACCCACGCGCCTTCGCTTCCGGCAGGCCGGCGAACCATTCGCGGATGGGGGTGAAGGCGCCGGTATAGGTCGCCGGGTTCGAGCGCGGCGTGCGGCCGATGGGCGACTGGTCGATATCGATCACCTTGTCGAGGTGTTCCAGCCCCTCCAGCTTGTCGAACGGGGCAGGGGCCTCCGAGGCGCCGTTCAGCCGCCGCGCCACCGCCTTGTAAAGCGTGTCGATCAGCAGCGTGGACTTGCCGCCGCCCGACACGCCGGTGATGCAGGTGAACAGCCCGAGGGGAATTTCCGCCGTGACATTCTTCAGGTTGTTGCCGCGCGCGCCGGTGAGCTTGAGCATGCGCTTCGGATTGGGCTTGCGCCGCGCCGGCACGCCCACGCTGAGTTCGCCCGTGAGATAGCGGCCGGTGAGGGAGGCGGGATTGGCAAGGATTTCCGCCGGCGTGCCCTGTGCCACGATCTTCCCGCCGTGGATTCCCGCGCCCGGGCCCACGTCCACCACATGGTCGGCGGCGAGGATGGCGTCCTCGTCGTGCTCCACCACGATCACCGTGTTGCCGAGGTCGCGCAGGTGCTTGAGCGTGCCCAGAAGGCGCTCGTTGTCGCGCTGGTGCAGGCCGATGGAGGGCTCGTCCAGCACATAGAGCACGCCGGTGAGGCCCGAGCCGATCTGCGAGGCGAGGCGGATGCGCTGGCTCTCGCCGCCCGATAACGTGCCCGAAGACCGCGCCAGCGTCAGATATTCCAGCCCCACGTCGAGCAGGAAGCGCAGCCGCTCGCGGATCTCCTTGAGGATGCGTCCGGCGATCTCGTTCTGCTTGTCGGTGAGCTGGGCCGGGAGGTTCTCGAACCATCCGGCCGCCCCGCGCACGGAAAGCTCGCCGATCTCGCCGATGTGCCGCCCGGCGATCTTCACCGCCAGCGCCTCGGGCTTCAGCCGGTAGCCGTTGCAGACCTTGCAGGGCACGGTGGAGAAGTATTTGGAGATCTCCTCCCGCGCCCAGTCGCTGTCCGTCTCCTTCCAGCGCCGGTCGAGGTTGCGCACCACGCCCTCGAAGGTCTTCGAGGTCTCATAGGCGCGCATGCCGTCGTCATAGTGGAAGGTGATCTTCTCGCTGCCCGAGCCGAACAGCAGCACCTCCCGCGCCTGCTCCGGCAGGTCGGCGAAGGGCACGTTCAGCTTGAAGTGGTAGTGCTTGGCCAGCGCATCCAGCGTCTGCCCGTAATAGGGCGAGGTGGATTTGGCCCAGGGGGCGATGGCGCCCTGCTTCAGCGAGCGCGCCTTGTCCGGCACCACGAGGTCCGGATCGATGGTCTGCTCCACGCCGAGCCCGTCACAGGCCGGGCAGGCGCCGAAGGGATTGTTGAAGGAGAACAGCCGCGGCTCGATCTCCGGAATTGTGAAGCCGGACACCGGGCAGGCGAACTTCTCCGAGAAGATGATGCGGCGCGGATCGCCGGCCTCGTCCTTCTCGTCGGCGAACTCCGCCACCGCGATGCCATCCGCGAGGCCGAGGGCGGTCTCGAAGCTGTCGGCGAGGCGTTGGGCGAGGTCCGCGCGCACGACGATGCGGTCCACCACCACGTCGATGTCGTGCTTGAACTTCTTGTCGAGGGCCGGTGCCTCGGCGATCTCGTGGAAGGTGCCGTCGATCTTGACCCGCTGGAAGCCCTTCTTCATCCACTCGGCGAGTTCCTTGCGATACTCGCCCTTGCGCCCGCGCACCACCGGCGCCAGCAAGAAGAGCCGCGTGCCTTCTGGCAGCGCGAGGGTGCGGTCCACCATCTGCGAGACGGTCTGGCTCTCGATCGGCAGGCCCGTGGCCGGCGAATAGGGCACGCCGGTGCGCGCCCACAGCAGGCGCATGTAGTCATAAATCTCGGTGACTGTGCCCACCGTGGAGCGCGGGTTCTTAGATGTGGTCTTCTGCTCGATGGAGATGGCCGGCGAGAGACCGTCGATCTGGTCCACGTCCGGCTTCTGCATCATCTCCAGGAACTGGCGGGCATAGGCCGAAAGGCTTTCCACATAGCGCCGCTGTCCTTCCGCATAGATCGTGTCGAAGGCGAGCGAGCTTTTCCCCGAACCGGACAGGCCGGTGAACACCACCAGGCTGTCTCGGGGGATTTCGAGATCCACGTTCTTGAGATTGTGCTCGCGCGCGCCGCGCACCGACAGGGTGCGGGCATCGCGACGGGGGGCGGGACGCGGGGAGGCTGCGCGATCAGACATGGACATCCGCTGGCGCCTGCGGCGCAAAAAGGGGTCGGGGCCTGAGGAACGATCGTGCCACGCTTGCGGCGGCAAACACGCCGACGGCTGGAAAGCCGCGCAGCGCGCCAAGGAACGTGCTCATGAACTCAGGGAAATGTAGTGGACCTTGTGCGATGCGGAAGAGAACATAATCAGAACTCCGGAGGGTGCCACCCAAAAAGAGCCGTCGACTCGCATGGAGCGCGCCCGATGGCCTTGCCAGTCTGGGGGAAGTCGGCTAGGAACACAACGTGAACATCTGATCCCTCAGGTGATACGCGCGGAAGAGCGTGCCGGTTCATCGGTTCATCATGGGGATAAAGCCGCACCGGGGGTCGCGTGGCCCGGCGGGGACGCTAGGGTGCGGGATTCGCGGCGTGCCGATCTTCGGTGGCGCCCAGAAACGGACTACGGCACGAGGGAGAGCGCGATGGCCGGCAGCGTCAACAAGGTGATCCTGATCGGCAATCTGGGCCGCGACCCGGAGGTCAAGTCGTTCCAGAACGGCGGCCGCGTCTGCAACCTGTCCATTGCCACGTCCGAGAACTGGCGCGACAAGGCCTCCGGCGAGCGCCGCGAGCGCACCGAGTGGCATCGCGTGGTGATCTTCAACGAGAATCTGGTGGGCGTCGCCGAGCGTTTCCTGAAGAAGGGCTCCAAGGTCTATATCGAGGGCCAGCTCGAGACCCGCAAGTATGAGAAGGACGGCCGCGAGACCTACACCACCGAGGTGGTGCTGCGCCCCTATCGTGGCGAGCTGACGCTGCTCGACGGTCGCGAGGGTGGCGGGTCCGGAGCAGACGAATACAGCGGCGGCTCCGACTTCGGCTCGGCCAGCCCCATGGGTGGCGGCGGTGGCAGCTTCGGCGGCTATAGCGGCGGCGGTTCCGGCGGCGGGCGCCGTCCGGCGCCGGCTGGCGGCGGGATGGGCGGCGGCTCGGGTGGTGGTCGCCCCGCGGCCGATCTCGACGACGAAATCCCCTTCTGAGGCGGCCGGCGCCTGTCGCGCCGGTGGAGGCGGGGCGAAGCGTCGGTGACCCCGGCCGCGGCCCGGTCGTGCAGTGTCCATTCCTGCGTGCGGGGCCTCGACGTGGAGGGAACGCGTGGCGTTCCCTGTCGCCCCGTCGCGGCGTCGTTCGCTGGTCGGGTTTTCATGCCTTTTCAGGCCCTTCTGACGCAAAAGCGACAAAATGTGCGGCGCCTAGCAAAGTGCTCCGCATAAGTTATTGATTTATAACGGGAAAAATTGAGCCAACCGGTGGGGTTTTGCTGGCGTCGGAAGGGTGAATCGGCTAGAAGGAAGCGCCCTTCCAATCCATGCGAGTGCTGACTTTTGGCCGATTCCGAAACGCCGAAGAGTGGCGGCGAGCCGCCGTCCGACATCCGGCCCGTTTCCATCACGGAGGAGCTGTCCCGCTCCTATCTCGACTATGCCATGAGCGTCATCGTCGCCCGGGCCCTGCCCGACGTGCGCGACGGCCTCAAGCCCGTGCATCGGCGCATCCTGTTCTCCATGCACGAGAACGGGTACGAGTGGAACAAGCAGTATCGCAAGTCGGCCCGCGTGGTCGGCGACGTGATCGGTAAGTACCATCCCCACGGTGACCAGTCGGTCTACGACGCGCTGGTGCGCATGGCGCAGACCTTCGCCATGCGCCTCCCACTGGTGGACGGTCAGGGCAATTTCGGCTCGGTGGACGGCGATGCCCCGGCGGCCATGCGCTACACCGAGGTGCGCCTGGAGAAGGTGACCAACACCCTTCTCGACGACCTCGACAAGGAAACCGTCGACTTCCAGGAAAACTACGACAACACCGAGAGGGAGCCGAGCGTCCTTCCGGCCAAGTTCCCGAACCTTCTGGTGAATGGTGCGGGCGGTATTGCGGTGGGCATGGCCACCAATATCCCGCCGCACAATCTCGGTGAGATCATCGATGTCACCGTCGCCCTGCTGGACGACCCGCTGCTCGAGCCCGAGGCGCTGCTGGATCTGTTGCCCGGCCCGGACTTTCCCACCGGCGCGCTGATCCTCGGCCGCACCGGCATCCGACAGGCATATCTCACCGGCCGCGGCTCGATCCTGATGCGCGCGAAGGTCGCCATCGAGAACATCCGCAAGGACCGCGAAGCCCTCATCGTCACCGAGATTCCCTATCAGGTGAACAAGGCGACGATGATCGAGAAGATCGCGGAGCTGGTGCGTGACAAGCGGGTGGAGGGCATCTCCGAGATTCGCGACGAGAGCGACCGCGACGGCATGCGCGTGGTCATCGAGATCAAGCGCGACTCCCAGGCCGACGTGGTGCTGAACAACCTCTACCGGCTCACGCTGCTGCAGACCTCGTTCGGCGTGAACATGGTGGCGCTCTCCGGAGGCAAGCCCGGCCTGCTCACCCTGCACGACGTGCTGACCGCCTTCATCGCCTTCCGCGAGGAGGTCATCAGCCGGCGCACCAAATTCCTGCTGCGCAAGGCGCGCGACCGCGCGCACGTTTTGGTGGGCCTCGCCATCGCGGTCGCCAACATCGACGAGGTGATCCGCCTCATCCGCACCGCGCCCGACCCGGCGACCGCCCGCGAGTCCCTGATGGGCCGCGACTGGCCGGCCAAGGACATGGCGCCGCTGATCGCCCTCATCGCCGATCCGCGCCACAAGCTGAAGGAGGACGGCACCTATCGCCTCTCCGAAGTGCAGGCCCGGGCCATCCTGGACCTGCGCTTGCAGCGCCTCACCGCCCTCGGCCGGGACGAAATCGCCGACGAGCTGGACAAGCTCGCCGCCGAGATCGCCGATTATCTCGACATCCTCGCCAGCCGGCCGCGCATGCGGGCGATCATCCGGGACGAACTGCTCGCCATCAAGGCGGAGTTCGGCACCCCCCGGAAGACCGAGATCGTCGAGGGCTTCGGCGATTTGGAGGACGAGGACCTCATCCAGCGCGAGGAGATGGTCGTCACGGTCTCCCACGCCGGCTACATCAAGCGCGTGCCGCTCTCCACCTATCGGGCGCAGCGGCGTGGCGGCAAGGGCCGCTCGGCCATGCAGACGCGCGACGAGGATTTCGTCACCCGCCTGTTCGTGGCCTCCACCCACGCGCCGGTGCTGTTCTTCTCCTCCAAGGGGCAGGTCTACAAGATGAAGGTGTGGCGCCTGCCGCTGGCGGCGCCGCAGGCCCGCGGCAAGGCCCTCATCAACATCCTGCCGCTGGAGCAGGACGAGCGCATCACCTCCGTCGTGCTGCTGCCCGAGGACGAGGGCGAGAACCAGCGCCTGCAGATCATGTTCGCCACCACCGGCGGCACCGTGCGGCGCAATGCGCTCACCGATTTCCAGCAGGTGAACCGCAACGGCAAGATCGCCATGAAGCTGGCCGACGGCGAGGCGATCGCCGATGTGGGGCTCTGCACGGAGGAGGACGACGTGCTCCTCACCACGGCGGCCGGCGCCTGCATTCGCTTCCCCGCCACCGAAGTGCGCCTGTTCAAGGGGCGCGACAGCGTGGGCGTGCGCGGCATCCGGCTGGAGGAGGGTGACAGCGTCATCTCCATGGCAATCATCCGCCATGTGGATGCCGATGCCGAGCAGCGGCTCGCCTACATCAAAATGCGCCGCGCCCTGCGTGGCGAGGCGGGCGAGAGCGCCGAGGTGGAGCAGGAAGAGGGGGCCAGCGGCTCCGGCCAGCTCAGCCAGGAGCGCTATGCAGAGATGGGCGCGAAGGAGCAGTTCATCCTCACCGTCTCCGAGAACGGCTACGGCAAGCGCACCTCGTCCTACGAATATCGCGTCACCGGCCGTGGCGGTAAGGGCATCGTCGCCATGGCGGTGAACGAGCGCAACGGGCGCCTCGTCGCCTCCTTCCCGGTGGAGGATGCCGACCAGATCATGCTCGTCACCGACGGCGGCCAGCTCATCCGTTGCCCGGTGGATGGCATCCGCATCGTCGGCCGCGCCAGCCAGGGCGTCATCGTGTTCGACACGGCGGAAGGCGAGCGCGTGGTCTCGGTGGAGCATATCAGCGAGGATACCGGCGCCGAGGGCGAGGCGGGCGAAGGCGGCGCGGAAGCCGCCGGAGACGACGCGCCGGAGGCCTGATCCGCGAGCGGGGGCTTCGGCCAGAGGAGCGCAAGTGATGATCTCGGCCGAAAGCCTCGCCCTGTTCGTGCTCGCCTGCATTGCCCTGGGGGCGACGCCGGGCCCCAACGTGGCGCTCATCGTCGGCACCAGCCTCAAGCATGGTCGGCAGGCGGGCATCCTCACCGCCATGGGCGTCAATGTGGGCCTCATCGCCCAATTGGCGCTGGTGGCGGGGGGCCTCGCCTATGTGGTGGAAGCCTTCTCCCGCCATTTCGATCTCGTGCGGTATGCGGGCGCGGCCTATCTCGTCTGGCTGGCGGTTATGCAGTGGCGCGCCGCCGGCAAGGCCTTGGAGGCGCCCACACCTTCCGCTCATGCCGCCTTCGGACGTGGGCTCGCGGTGGCCTTCGCCAACCCCAAGACGCTCCTGTTCCACGCGGCCTTCCTGCCGCAGTTCGTCACCAACACGGCTGATCCCGTGCCGCAGATCGCGCTTCTGGCGGCGATCTTCGCGGTCATCGCGCTCGTGGGCGACATGCTGTGGGCGGTGGTGGCGGACAAGGCGCGGGCTGCGCTCAAGGGGCGCTTCACCCTCGTGGCGGACCGCGTTTCCGCCGGCATCCTCGTCGGCGGTGCGGCGCTGCTGCTGGCGGCGGGACGGCGATAGGCTCTCCGCGGCGCCGCTCCGCATTGCCCCGCGGGGGCAGGGGGCTATAAGGCCCCATGTCTGCCCTTCTGCATGATTCCGCCCCGCTCGAGGTTCTGCGCCACGTCTTCGGTTACGAGGCGTTTCGCGGGCGCCAGCGGGAGATCGTGGACCATGTGGTCGGCGGCGGCGATGCCCTCGTGCTCATGCCCACGGGCGGCGGGAAATCCCTATGTTATCAGGTGCCGGCGCTGGTGCGGCCGGGCACCGGCATCGTGGTCTCGCCGCTCATCGCGCTGATGCACGACCAGGTGCAGGCGCTGCGCCAGCTGGGCGTGAAGGCGGCCATGCTCAATTCCTCGCTCGCGCCGGGCGAAGGCCGGCAGGTGGAGCGGGCGCTCGCCATGGGCGACCTCGACCTGCTCTATGTGGCGCCCGAGCGGCTGCTGACGGACGGCTTCCTCCATCTGCTGGACGGCGCGCGAATCTCGCTGTTCGCCATCGACGAGGCCCATTGCGTCTCCCAGTGGGGGCACGATTTCCGGCCCGAATATCGTCAGCTCACCATCCTGCACGAGCGTTATCCCGGCGTGCCGCGCATGGCCCTTACCGCGACGGCGGACGGCCCGACGCGCCGTGAGATCGTGGAGCGGCTCAATCTGGAGGAGGGGCAGGTGTTCCTGTCCTCCTTCGACCGGCCGAACATCCGCTACCGCATCGCGCCGAAGGCCAATCCGCGCGTGCAGTTGAAAGCCTTCCTCGACGCCCACGACGGCGAGGCGGGCATCATCTATTGCATGAGCCGGGCGAAGGTGGAGGCGACCGCCGAGATGCTCTCCACAGAGGGCCGCACGGCGCTGCCCTATCACGCCGGCCTCGACGCCGACACCCGCGCCCGCCATCAGGATCGCTTCCTGAAGGAGGAGGGGGTGGTGATGGTGGCCACCATTGCCTTCGGCATGGGCATCGACAAGCCGGACGTGCGGTTCGTCGTCCATCTCGATCTGCCGAAGAGCATCGAGGCTTACTATCAGGAGACCGGCCGCGCCGGCCGCGATGGCCTGCCCTCCGAGACTTTGCTGCTCTACGGCGTGGAGGATGTGGCCAAGCTCATCCAGTTCGTCGACGGTTCGGATGCCCCGGAGGCGCGCAAGCGCGTGGAGCGCAGCAAGCTCGATGCGCTGCTGGGGCTCGCCGAGACCGCCTCCTGCCGGCGGCAGGTGCTGCTGAAATATTTTGAGGAAGACCTGCCGCAGCCCTGCGGCAATTGCGACACCTGCCTGGACCCGCCGCGCACCTTCGACGGCACCGAGGCGGCGCAGAAGCTGCTCTCCTGCGTCTATCGCACCGGAGAGCGGTTCGGCGCCGGCCATGTGATCGACGTGCTGCGCGGCGACGCCAACGACAAGGTGACCAAGTTCGGCCACGACAAGCTCTCCACCTTCGGCATCGGCGGCAATTTCTCGCGCGATGAATGGCGGGCCGTGGTCCGCCAGCTGGTGGCCATGGGCTATCTGTGGGTGGACGTGGAGGGCCACGGCAGCCTCGGCCTCACCGAGAAATGCCGTCCGGTGCTGCGCGGCGAGGAGCGGGTGGAGCTGAAGGCCGAGGCCCGCCCCCGCGCCGCCCGCGTCACCGGCGGCGGTCGCGGGCCGTCCGCCGCTCTGGCCGATCCGGCGGACGAGGCGCTGTTCCAGAAACTGAAGAAGCTCCGGCTGGAGCTGGCGCGGGCGCAGGGCGTGCCGCCCTACGTGATTTTCCACGATACAACCCTGATGGCCATCGCCGAGCTGAAGCCCACCTCCATGAAGGCGCTGGGCATGATCTCCGGCATCGGCGAGGCCAAGCTGCTGCGCTACGGCCAGCAGTTCCTGCAGGTCATCGCGGAGGGGTGAGCGGGCGGCTTGGCGCTGCCAATCGAGACCGCCGTCGTCCTTCGGCTCGACCGGAGGACCCATCCGCCCACCGTGACAGCCGCCCGGACGCGGCGGCGAACCGCACCATGGGCCCTCCGGTCGAGCCGGAGGGCGACGGGATACCAGCAGGACATCCGGCGGGGTAGGGGCTCCCGTTCACGCCGCCTTCAGCGCCACCCCCAGCCGGCCGGCGAGGTCCTGCACGAACTGGTAAGCCGTCCGGCCCGAGCGGGCGCCGCGGGTGGTGGCCCATTCGAGCGCCTTCGGCCGCCATTCCTCCTCTGTCGCCGGAATGCCGTGGTGCTCCACATAGGCCGCGACCATGGCGAGGTATTCGTCCTGGCTGCACTTGTGGAAGCCGAGCCACAGGCCGAAGCGGTCAGAGAGGGAGACCTTCTCCTCCACCGCCTCGCCGGGATTGATGGCGGTGGAGCGCTCATTGTCCATCATGTCGCGCGGCAGCAGGTGGCGGCGGTTTGAGGTGGCATAGAAGATCACGTTGTCCGGCCGCCCCTCGATGCCGCCCTCAAGCACCGCCTTCAGCGACTTGTAGGACGTGTCGTCGGAATCGAACGAGAGATCGTCGCAAAAGACGATGAAGCGGTGATGGGAGCCGCGCACCAGCCCCATCAGCGCCGGCAGTGTCTCGATGTCCTCGCGGTGGATCTCCACCAGCTTCAGACGCGCGCCATCATCGGCCAGCGACCGGTTGATCGCGGCGTGGGAGGCCTTCACCAGCGAGCTTTTGCCCATGCCGCGCGCGCCCCAGAGCAGCGCATTGTTGGCCGGCAGGCCACGGGCGAAGCGCTCGGTGTTCTCCACCAGCTGGTCGCGCACCCGGTCGATGCCCTGCAGCAGATCCATTTCCACCCGGTTGACCCGCGGCACCGGCTCGAAGCGGATCGGATCGGTGTGCCAGACGAAGGCGTCGGCCGCCTCGAAGTCGGGGATCGGCACCGCGGGCGGGGCGAGGCGCTCCAGCGCTCCGGCGATGCGGGTGAGCAGGTCGAGGGTCGCGCTCGAAAGGTCCGGCTGTGTCATTATCATCCTCCCGCGCGGGGATTAGGACGCGCCCGGCCCGGCGGCAAGGCGTGACAGTGCGGCTGTGGCGCAAAAGCCATGCAGAGGGCGCATGGTGTGGACGACGCTGCAGCGCAACAATTCCGCCTTAACTTCTCCCCATCCATCCTCGACCAACGTGACCGAGAGGAACGGTAGCCGCGTGCGCGGCCATTGTTCCGCGCCCCACCCTCTGCCCCGGGAGGTCGAGACCTATGGCGATCCGCCCCTTCACCTGTGCCGCCCTTGTGGCGACGCCGCTCTTCGCCTCCGCGCCTGCCTTCGCCGACGGGACCGAGGCCAAGACCGCATTGAAGGCCGACGGCTCGACCTCGCTCACCTATTCGACGCCCGTGCAGGACTATGGCGCAGTGGTCGGCCTCGACCTTTCGGCCGCCGGATCGAGCGTGGCGCCCACCGTCGGTCAGAGCGCCGATGGCCTCGGCGGCACCGCCTATGCCAAGGTCACCGTGTCCCGGCTGCCGGACTGGATGGTCTGGGAGAAGGGCACGGTGAACGTCTCGGTCGATCCCAACGATGCCGCGAGCAAGCTCGCGACCACCTTCGAGCGCACCATTCCCCTCAGCTCCGGCCTCGCGGCGACGCTGGCCGACACCTACCAGGTCAAGGCCGGTTCGCAGGAATGGGAGACGGACAAGTCGCTCAGCCTCAAGCTGACGGACATGGGCACCACCTTCGCCGTCACCACCAAGGCCACGAGCACCTCGTCCCAGCTTCTGCCCACGGTGAGCGCCCAGCAGCAGCTCGCGCCGGACCTCACCGTCACCACCTCCGTGGCCGATACCGGCTCGACGTTGAACAAGAGCATCACCGCCGGCTTTACCCACCGCTGGTGAGGCCCCGCCTCAGCCGTGGATGATGGCGATGAGGAAGCGGGCGCCGATCAGGAGCAGGAACAGGCCGAAGCCGATCTCCAGATGGCGCCGGCTGAGCCGGTGGGCGAGGCGCGCGCCATAGGGCGCCACCAGCGTCGCCACCGGCGCGATGCACAGGAATCCAATCACCGACACATAGCCGATGGAGAGCGGCGGCAGCTCCGACAAATGCGGCCAGCCGGCAATGGCATAGCCGATCACTCCCGGAATGGGGATGATGACGCCGATGCCCGCCGAGGTTGCGACGGCCGCATGGATCGGCACGCCGTAGAGCAGCAGAATGTTGGTGGAGATGCCGCCACCCGAGATGCCCACCAGCGACGACGCCAGGCCGATGAAGAAGCCGTAGAACCGCATCATCGCGGAGGACGGCAGGTGGTCGGCAATGCGGATGTCGTTGCGGCCGATGAGGCTCTTCAGGCCCAGCAGCGAGACCACCGCCACGAAAACCGCCTGCAGCACCCAGCCCGCCGCCACTGCCGCGATGGCGCTGCCGGTGATGATGCCGATGATGGCCGGGATGCGCCATTTCGCCAGCACGCCAGGCAAGGACGCGCCCTTGGCGATGTGGGTGCGGTGGGAGGCCATGGCGGTGGGGATGATGATGGCGAGGGAGGTGCCAACGCACAATTGCATCCGCACGCTGTCATCCACCCCGAGGAAACCGAACACCTCGTAAAGCACCGGCACGATGACGCCGCCGCCACCGATTCCGAAAAGGCCGGCGAGCAGGCCCGTCAGCACTCCGCCGGCCAGCATGGCGCCGACGAGCAGGACGAGTTCCTGCACGGGAACGTTGGAAAACATGAGCGGGACCGAAGGCTTGCGGGCAGAAGGGTGACGAGGAGTGGCCCGGATTTCGCCATCTGTCCACTGCGCCAGCCGCATGGCGCACGATGAAGGTCCGCTATTCACGCAAATCTCTTGGCATTGCGGCCCGCTCAGGCCGCCAGCCGATCCCGGCGGCGCACCTCGTCCACCGCGCCGCGTAGCACCTCAAGCCCCGCACCGGGGATGATGGCCTCGGTGGAGAGGCGGCGGCGGAAGATGCGGGCGCCCTTCTTGCCCCCGAACAGTCCAAGCATGTGCCGGGTGATGTCCGAGAGGCGGCCGCCGGCGTCCAGATGCCGGGCAATGTAGGGCTCGAACGCCTCGATGGCGGCGAACGTATCCGCGTGCGCGGCGGGGACGCCGTGGAAGGTGGGGTCCACCGCCGCGAGAAGTTCGGGATTCTGGTAGGCGGCGCGGCCGAGCATGATGCCGTCGAGACCCTCCGCCTCGGCGAGCCCCTGCGCGAGGCTTTCGATGCCACCGTTCAGCGCCACCGGCACGTGCGGCAGGCGTGCCTTCAGGCGACGCACGCGGTCATAGTCGAGGGGCGGAATGTCCCGGTTCTCGCGCGGCGAGAGGCCGTTCAGCCACGCCTTGCGGGCATGGACGATGAGCCCGTCGCAACCGGCCGCGAGCACCGCGTCCGCGAGGGTATCGAGAGCCTCCTCCGGGTCCTGGTCGTCCACGCCGATCCGGCATTTCACGGTGACGGGGAGGGCGACGGCGCCCTTCATCGCGGCGACGCAATCGGCCACCAGTTGCGGCTCCCGCATGAGGCAGGCGCCGAAATTGCCGCCCTGCACCCGGTCGGAGGGGCAGCCCACATTCAGGTTGATCTCGTCATAGCCGAAATCGGCGCAAATGCGCGCCGCCTGGGCCAAAAGGGCCGGATCACTGCCGCCCAGCTGAACCGCAACCGGATGCTCGATGTCCGAAAAACCCAGCAGTCGCGCCCGGTCGCCATGGATCACAGCCGGCGCCGTCACCATCTCGGTATAGAGCAGCGCACGGCGGGAGAAGGTGCGATGGAAGGCCCGGCAATGCCGGTCCGTCCAATCCATCATGGGCGCTACCGAAAACGTAAGCTTCTGGTTCTCAAACATTATTCTTGAATACTATCACATTGGGCCGGGTGGGGAATGATCCCGGTTGCAACCCGATACGACCCGGATTTCTTTTTCGACTCGTGTGCGCACACGGTGCGCGCACGGTCGGCCCCCTTCCCTAAACCAAAATCCGGCTCCTGGAGAGCCCCGATCCGTCGAAGGGGCAGCACGTCACCGAGCGTTCCTTCGCCGCAACGATGGCGAGGAAGGGAGGTGCACGTGCTTACGTGGCGTGCGCCGCCTTTGCCGCCATCTCCCTTCCCCGCCCCGGCGGTCGGCCGGGGCGGGGAGAGGTCAGAGCCGGTAGCCGCGGTTGCTCTGGATGCGCTTCAAGGCAGTTTCCAGAGCGTCCACGTCGTCGGTCGTGTTGTAGAATGCGAGGGAGGGCCGCACCGTGCTCTCCAGCCCGAACCGGCGCAGGATGGGCTGGGCGCAGTGATGCCCGGCCCGCACCGCGATGCCTTCCCGATCCAGCGCCGTGCCCACATCCTGCGTGCGGCAACCGTCGAGGACGAAGGAGAGCACGCTCGCCTTGTCCGCGGCCGTGCCGACGAGCTTGAGGCCGGGCACGGTGAGCAGCCGCTGTGTCGCGTAGACCAGCAGCTCATGCTCGTAGCGGGCGATCACCTCCATGCCGATGCTCTCGACATAATCGATGGCCGCGCCGAGCCCCACCGCATCGGCGATGTTGCCGGTGCCGGCCTCGAATCGCTCGGGCGGGCCGTTGTAGATGGTTTTCTCGAAGGTCACGTCGGCAATGATGTTGCCGCCGCCCTGCCACGGGGGCAGGTGGGCCAGCACATCCTTCTTGCCGTAGACCACGCCGATGCCGGTGGGGCCGAACACCTTGTGGCCGGAGAAGACGAAGAAGTCGGCGTCCAGCGCCTGCACGTCCACCGCCATGTGGGAGACGGACTGCGCCCCGTCCACCAGCGCGCAGACGCCGTGGCGGTGGGCGATGGCCACCATCTCCTTCACCGGAACGACAGTGCCGAGCGCGTTCGACACCTGCGCCAGCGCGACGATGCGGGTGCGGGGATTGAGAAGCTTTTCATACTCCTCAAGAATCACCTGCCCCGTGTCGTCCACCGGCGCGACGCGCAGGCGCGCGCCTTTCTCGGCGGCAAGCTGCTGCCACGGCACGATGTTGGCGTGGTGCTCCAGATGGGTGACGACGATCTCGTCCCCCTCCTTCACATGCCGCCGGCCGTAGGTCTGGGCCACGAGGTTGATGCCCTCAGTGGCCCCGCGCACGAAGATGATGTCCTTCACCGAGCCCGCATTGAGGAAGCGCCGCACCTTCTCGCGGGCCGCCTCATAGGCATCCGTCGCCCGCGCCGCGAGGGCGTGGGCGGCACGGTGGATGTTGGAATTCTCGTGCTCGTAGAAATGCGTCAGCCGGTCGATGACCGCCTGCGGCTTCTGCGTGGTCGCGGCGTTGTCCAGCCAGATCAGCGGCTTGCCGTGCACGCTCTGCTGCAGGATCGGGAAGTCGCGCTTGATCGCGTGGGGATCAAACGGGCGCGTCTGCGGGCCGAGGTCGGGCACCAGTTCAGGGGTAAGGGCCGCGGAAAGGCCGCCGAAGTCCGGGGCCTGCGCCGGTACGGCCGGGAGGCCGGGGAGGGCGGGGGCTGACGGTACGTTGGGTTCCACCGGCGGGGACGCAGAGGCGGGCACGGGCGCATGGGCGCGCGCCTCGTCAAGGAAATAGAGGCCTCCGGCATCGGCGCCGAAATCCCCCGCCACTCCGGACGGCGCGGGCGGACGCCGGCTGTCGAGGGCGATCACGCTGCCGAGACCGGCCGGCACCTGCCCGGCACCGAAGCCGCTGGCGAGGCCCGGCAGGGACACCGCGGGCGAACCTCCCGGCTGGGGTACGCCGGCTAGGCCGGGAACGGCCACCGCCGCCGGAGCGGGCGGGGGCGGGATGTTCGGCGTCGGCACCACCGAGGGGATGGTGACGGGCGGCAGGTCCGGCGCGGCGAAGGGGGGCCGCGACGGCAGATGCTGGGCCGCGAGGGTGGTCGCGGGCAGGCCCGGCACGTCGGCCGGGCTCGGCGGTGCGGAGGGGAGCGTCACCAGATGCGGCGCAGCCTCGGGTGCGGCAGACGCAGGCCCCGCCTGGAAGAAGGCGTTGGCGATCTGCTGTAGCACCTGCGGATCGGGCCAGCCCGGCGGCGGCGATGCCGGCGCAGCACCCGCGCCGAAATCGTCCGCCCCGAAATCCGCAGCGCCTTCGGGCACCCCCGGCTCAGGCGTAGGTGTCAGGATAGGCATGATACTTGCCGACCTCGACATCGGTGAGCACCGCCAGCGCATCGTGGGTGAGCACGGCGGCCGAGCAGTAGAGCGAGACCAGGTAAGAGGCGATGGCCTTGCGGTTGATGCCCATGAAGCGCACCGAGAGGCTCGGCGCCACCTCGCCGGGCACGCCCGGCTGGAACAGGCCGATGACGCCCTGCTTCTTCTCGCCGGTGCGCAGCAGCAGGATGTTGGTCTTGCCGTTCTCGTCCACATAGAGCTTGTCGGACGGCACCAGCGGCAAGCCGCGCCAGGTGAGGAACGGGGTGCCGAACAGCGTCACTGTGGGCGGCGGCACGCCGCGGCGGGTGCATTCGCGGCCGAAGGCGGCGATGGCGCGCGGGTGGGCGAGGAAGAAGGCCGGCTCCTTCCACACCTTGGTGATGAGCTCGTCGAGATCGTCCGGCGTCGGCGCGCCGGTGCGGGTGGCGATCTTCTGCGAGGGTGCCGCGTTGGTCAGAAGGCCGTACTCGGCATTGTTGATGAGCTCGGCCTCCTGCTTCTCCTTCACCTTCTCGATGAGGAGGCGCAGCTGCTCCTGGATCTGGTCGTAGGGGTGGGAATAGAGGTCCGAGACGCGGGTCTGCACGTCGAGGATGGTGGTCACCGCATTGAGGGAATATTCCCGCGGCGCCTCCTCATAGTCCACGAAGGTCTCCGGCAGGTCCGGGTCCTGGTCGCGGCGGGGCGAGCATTCCACGTCGGCGGCGATCTCGCCGTTGGCTTCCTTCACGCGGTTGAGGCGGTAGATGCCGGCTTCCACCGGCGTCCACGGAAGGAAGGAGACGAGCCAGCGCGGCGTGATGCCGGACCATTGCGCGCGGGTCTTCGTGGCATTGGCGAGCTGCCGGGCGGCGGCCTCGTTCAACGTCCTTCTGATGGCAGGCTCTTCAGTCATGCGGGCTCCCCGTTGAAATGATGCAGTGGCGCTCAGGTGCTTGCGGTGAGGCCGGGCGCGGGGTCTCCCGCGCCGCCCATCGAGCGGTTCTGCGCCTGCGTGAGATGGCTGCCCGGCGGCACTGAATGGGTGAGCCAGACATTGCCGCCGATGGTCGATCCACGGCCGATGGTGATGCGCCCGAGCACTGTCGCGCCCGAATAGATCACCCCGTCGTCCTCGATGATGGGATGGCGCGGCGCGCCCTTGATGATGGCGCCCGAGGCGTCGGTCGGGAAATTGCGCGCGCCCAGCGTCACCGCCTGATAGAGCCGCACCCGCTCGCCGATGATGGTGGTCTCGCCTATGACGACGCCGGTGCCGTGATCGATGAAGAAGCTGGCGCCGATGCTGGCGCCGGGATGGATGTCGATACCCGTGCGCGAATGGGCGATGTCGGAGATGAGGCGGGCGAGGAAGCCGGCGCCGAGCCCGTAGAGCGCATGGGCGATGCGGTGGTGCACCACTGCCGTGAGCCCGGGATAGACCAGCAGGATCTCGGCGAAGCCCGTGGCCGCCGGATCGTTCTCATAAGCCGCGCGGATGTCGCTGACGAGAAGGGCGCGGATCTCCGGCAGTTGCTGGGCGAAGGCGCGGACGATCTCGATGGCCTCGCGCTCGAACGCCGCTTCGGAGCGCGCCTCACGGGTGGAAAAGGGCAGGCTGCGCCGGGTCTGCTCGGCGAGGGTGGTCAGCGCGTCGTTGAGGGTGGCGCCGACGAAATAGTCGATGGTTTCGGCGGCAAGCCCCGGTGGGCCGTAGTGTGCCGGGAACAGCGCCGCCGCGAGCCCTTGCAGGGCAGAGACGATGGCCTCCCGGAAGGGCGGCGGGCGCAGAAGGCCGCGGTGGCGGATGTTGTGCTGGACGTCCCGCGACAGCTTCAGTGCCGCGACCACCGGGGCGAGGTTCCAGCCCGAGGGGACAGCGCTGCCGCCCGCGCCCCCATCGCTCCGCTCGCCATCGTGGAAGGCGACGCCATCTCTCTGATCGGCCCGTTCGATCACCCCTTGGCCGTCGCGTCCCTTGGCCGTCACCGGATGCCCCCTCTTGCGCGCCGATGCACCATCGATGACACGGCCAAGCTGTATTGTCCAGTTAATCACCAGAATTAATTGATATTAGCCGACCGACAGATTGGCCGACGCTTTTGGCCTCTCACGCGGCCGCGCTCAGCCTGCGATAGGCGGCGCCGGCATGGGTCTCCTTCAGCCGGTCGGAACCGGAGAGCTTTCCGCGCAGGGTGCCCGGCGCGTAGTCCTGCTTGTAGAGGCCGCGGCGCTGCAGCTCCGGCACCAGCAGGTCCACCACGTCGGTGAAGGTGTCCGGGAAGAAGGCGTGGGAGAGGTTGAAGCCGTCCAGGTCTGCCGCCTCGACCCAGGCTTCCAGCTCGTCCGCGATGTCGGCCGGCGTGCCGGCGAAGAGCGGGCCGCGCCCGCCGATGCCGTTGTGGGCGATGATATCGCGCAGCGTCCATATCCGGTCCGGCTCGGCCACCGTGAAGGTCTCCAGCAGCGACTGGACCGCATTCTCCTTGACCTCGCTGAGGGTCAGCGGCGCGTCGAGGTCGAAGGTCGAAAAATCGATGCCGGTCCAGCCGGAGAACAGCGCCAGCACGCCCGCGGGATCTGTGTAGCGGCGATAGTCGGCGAGCTTGTCCTCCGCCTCCGCGCGGCTGCGGGCGGGGATGGCGGTGGCGAGGGTGAAGACGGCGATGTCGCGCGGATCGCGCCCCAGAGCCGCCGCGCGCGCCCGGATGTCGGCGATGCCCGGCGCGATGCCCGCCGGAGTCGGCCCGCCCACGAACACTGCCTCCGCATGGCGCGCCGCGAATGCCCGCCCGCGCGGCGAGGCGCCGGCCTGGAACAGATAGGGTGTGCGCTGGAGCGAGGGCTCTGTGAGGTGGATGGTGTCGATGTCGAAATGCCGGCCCTCGTGCCGCACGCGGTGGACCTTCGAGGGATCGGCGAAGATCCCGGAGGCGCGATCGCGCACCACGGCGGCGTCCTCCCACGACCCTTCCCAGAGCTTGTAGGCGACTTCCAGGAATTCATCCGCCCGGTCATAGCGCGCGTCGTGGGCGAGCACTTTCTCACGCCCCACCGCGCGGGCGCCGCTGTCCGAGTACCCGGTGACGATGTTCCAGCCGATGCGGCCTTGCGTGAAATGGTCCAGCGTCGAGAAGCGCCGCGCGAGCACCGCCGGCAGTTCGTGTGTGGTGGAGGCGGTGATGCCGAAGCCGAGATCGCGCGTCTCATGGGCGAGGGCGGAGACCAGCATCAGCGGGTCGAGCTTCGGAAACTGAGCGCCGGAGCGGATCGCCGCGTCCGCGGTGCCGCCATAGACGTCGTGCATGCCGATCCCGTCGGCGATGAACAGGGCGTCGAACTTGCCGCGCTCCAGCACCTTCGCAAGGTCCACCCAGTAATCGAGCGTGTTGTAGTCGGCGCCGCGGCTCGCGGGATGCGCCCACAGGCCGGGCGAGAGATGCACCGGGCTGAAGCCGATGAAGCCGTTGAGGCGGATCTGGCGGGTCATGAAGCCTCGGGAGTTGGGCGCCTTCGGGCGTCAGCGCTGAAAAAGGGATGCGAGGGCGACGCGCAGCGAGGCCTTCCGGATGACAGGAGCAGATGCTCCCGGCGCGCGGGGCGGTGTGCTCTTGCGCCGATCCGGGCGATGAGCCGGCACAGGCGCGATTTCAGGAGCGCAGACGGCTCCGAACATGAGGGCCATGGCCCCGAAGGCATCGGCGGACATGCGCTTTGCTCCCGGAGTCAGACCGCCGCGCGCGTGTCGGCGACAGGCGCGCCGACGGGGCGGAAGGCGGCGGCAGGGTGGCTCGAGGGCAGGCGGTTGCGGCCGGCGCCGTAGATCTTCTCGCGCAGCGTGCCGGCGGCGTAGCTCTGCTTGAAGCGGCCGCGGCGGCGCAACTCGGGCACGACATAGGTGCCGAAATCCGCATAGCCGCCGGGCGTCACCGCATAGCTGAGGTTGAGCCCGTCCACGTCGGTCGCCTCCACCCAGGCCTCGATCTGGTCGGCCACCTGCGCGGCCGAGCCGATGAAGACCGGACCGCGCCCGCCGATGGCGTTGTGTTCGGCGAGTTCGCGCACCGTCCACACCCGGTTCGGATCGGCGATGGAGAAGGCTTCCAGCGCCGAGACCAAGCCCTGCGAGCGGTCGTCGAAGCGGATGGGGGCATCAAGGTCGTATTTCGAGAAGTCGATCGCGGTCCAGCCGGAGAACAGGATCAGCGCCGCCTCGGGGTTGAGGAAGCGGCGGTAGCTCGCGAGCTTCTCCCGCGCCTCCTCTTCGGTGGCGCCCACGATGGTGGTGGCCATGGAGAAGAACAGGAGTTCGCGCGGATCGCGCCCCAGCGCGGCAGCGCGGGCGCGGGTGTCGGCCACCACCGGGGCGATGACGTTGGGCGTCGGCCCGCTCACGAAGATGCACTCCGCATGGCGCGCCGCGAAGGCCCGGCCGCGCGTCGAGGCGCCGGCCTGGAACAGCACGGGCGTGCGCTGGGGCGACGGCTCGGAGAGGTGGATCGCCTCCACCTGGAAATGCTGGCCGCGATGGACGATGGGCCGCACCTTCGCGGGATCGGCGAAGACGAGATTCGCGCGGTCCCGCACCGCCGCGTCATCGTCCCAGCTGCCTTCCCACAGGGCGTAGACGGCATCGAGATATTCGTCGGCGATATCGTAGCGCGCATCATGGGGCGTGAGCGCCTTCTCGCCCACGGCGCGGGAGCCGGAGGTGGTATGGCCGGTGACGATGTTCCAGCCGATGCGCCCCTTGGTCAGATGGTCCAGCGTCGACATGCGCCGGGCGAACGGGTAGGGCGGCTCGTAGAGGGCATTGCTGGTGATGCCGAAGCCGAGATTCTGCGTCACCCGCGCCATGGCCGACACCGCCACGATGGGGTCGAGCTTGGGGAGCTGCGCGCCCACCTTCAGTGCCGCGTGGTAGGAGCCGCCATAGACGTCGTTGGAGGCCATGCTGTCGGCGATGAACAGGGCGTCGAAACCGCCCTCTTCCAGCGTGCGGGCGAGATCGGTCCAGTAGCCGAGCGTGGTGTAATCGAGCGAGCGGTCTTCCGGATGCCGCCACAAGCCGGGCGAGTGGTGCACCGGCGAGGCCATGGCGAAGGCGTTGACGCGGATTTCCTTCTTTCGACCGGGGGTCTCCGGGGCGGGCGTCTGCGTCATCGTCTCATTCCGTTCGGCGGCTTCACGAGAGCGCAGGAGAGCAGGGTCGACTCTTTTAGTCAATAAATTCCATTGAATTTATAAATAAAGACAGGAAGGATAGCGGCCCACACCTCTCCGGGAGACCGCCATGACCGCGACCGCCGCGCTCCAAAACCAGCCTGCCGCATTGTCTGAGCCCTATCGATTCATCACCGTCGAGCACTTGCGGGAGCTTCTCGCCAGCGGCGGAGAAATCGCGCTGGTGGATGCCCGCGAAGAGGGCGTGCGCTCCCGCGATGGCCACATCCTCCAGTCGGTCCCGCTGCCCCTGAGCCAGATCGAACTGCGCGCCGCGGTCCTCCTGCCGCGCTTCGGTGCGCCGGTGGTGGTGACGGACGGCGGTGCCGGTGACCTCGCCACCCGCGCCGCGCGACGGCTTGCCGAGCTGGGCTATTCGGACGTCTCCGTGCTCTCGGGCGGTGTCTCCGCCTGGGAAGCTGCCGGCGGCATCGCCTATACCGGCTCCAACGTGCTCTCCAAGGCATTCGGCGAATTCGTGGAGCACGCCTATGGCACGCCCCGCCTGCCCGCCCGCGAGGTGAAGGAACGGCTCGATCGCGGCGAGGACATCGTGATCCTCGACGGGCGCACCTTCCAGGAGTTCGAGAACTTCCACATCCCCGGCGCCCACGCGGTGCCGAACGCCGAGCTGCCGTTCCGTGTCCACGGTCTCGTGCCCTCCGACCAGACGCTGGTGGTGGTGAATTGCGCGGGGCGCACCCGCTCCATCATCGGTGCGCAGACGCTCATCAATGCCGGCATTCCCAACAAGGTCGTGGCGTTGGAGAACGGCACCATGGCCTGGCTGTTCGAGGGCTACGACCTCGCCCAAGGCGACCGGGCCGATGTGCCCGCGCCCGGCCCCGCCGAGCTTGAGAAGGCGCGCGCCAGCGTCGCCCGCCTCACCCGCCGCTTCGGCATCCGCACGCTGGACCGCGCGGGACTCGCCCGGTTCGAGGCGGAGCGCGACTCGCGCACCCTCTATGTCCTCGATGTGCGCACCCGCGCCGAATACGAGGCCGGCCATTTGCCGGGTTCGCTCTGGGCGGAAGGCGGACAACTGGTGCAGGCCACGGACCGCTGGGTCGGCACCCGCAACGCCCGCATCGTGCTGGTGGACGACGCCGACGGCGTGCGCGCCGCTATCACTGCCTCGTGGCTGATCCAGCTCGGTGTCGGCGAGGTCTATGTGATCGGCCTGGATGCCGGCGAGCGGCTGGAGCGGGGGCAGGAACCCCAGGTCTTGCTTGGCCGCGCGCCCACCGTGGCGGTGATCCAGGTGGCGGGACTGGAGCGGCTCATCGCCAAGGATGCGGTGGTGGTGCTCGATCTCGATACGAGCCTGGCCTATGCGGCCGGGCACATTCCCGGCGCCCGCTTTGCCGTGCGTTCGCGCCTGCCGGAGGGGCTGGACACCCTGCCACCGCGCCCGCTGGTGCTCACCTCGGCGGACGGCAAGCTCGCGGCGCTGGCGGCGGCGGAACTGGCCGGCTCGGGCCGGCAGGTGTCGGTGCTGGAAGGCGGAACTGCGGCCTGGAAGGCCATCGGCCTGCCGCTGGAGACCGGCGAGAGCGCGCTGCTGCACGCCGCCGATGATGTGTGGCGCTCGCCCTATCAGGAAGCCGGCGACCGCCATGCCGCCTTCCGCCGCTATCTCGAGTGGGAGATCGACCTGATCCGTCAGATCGAGCGCGACGACACCATCGCCTTCAAGGTCTATCCCTGACACACGAAGGCCGCCGGATGCTCCTCCGGCGGCCTTCCGCTTTTTCAGATCGGTCAGGACAGGGCGCGGCCGCCGCCATCCACGAACAGGTTCGAGCCGGTGATGTAGCGCGCCTCGTCCGACAGCAGGAACGCCACCGCGTCGGCGACGTCCGAGGGAAGGCCCGGCCCGGGAAGGGCAGTGTCGGGCGGCGCCCCGGTGCCGGCGGCGTTCAGCGCGTCGAGCCGGGGCGACTTGATGGGGCCGGGCGACACCGCGTTCACCCGCACGCCCTGCGGCCCGTAGACGGTGCCGAGGCCCCGTACCAAAAGGATCAGCGCCGCGTTCACGCTGGAGCCTGGCAGATGCTGCGGCGAGGGCTCGATGCCGCCGCGCCCGCTCAGCACCGCGACGCTGCCTTTGCCGGAGGCGATGAGGTGCGGCAGCGCCGCGCGCACTACGCGCACGGTACCGAGCAGCTTGGCGTCGATCACCTTCAGCCAGTCGGCATCCGTAAGCTTCAGGAAGTCGCCGAAGATGGGCAGGTTGGTGGAGGTCACCACCCCGTCCAACCGGCCGAAGCGCCGGGCGATCTCCGCGGCGGCCGCATCGACGGCCGCCGGATCGGTGATGTCCACGGCAAGCGGGATGATGCGCTCGGCGGAGGGCAGCGTCTCCGCCCGTCGGCCGGAGGCGATGACAGTCGCCCCCTGCGCCGCCAGCGTCTCGGCGCTCGCCCGGCCGAGGGCGCCGCCGGCGCCGGTGATCCAGATCACGCGGTCCTTGAAATCATGTGCCATTGGGGGCCTCGTTGGATGGGTGCCGTTCAGAGCACCTGGTCGAACAGGGTGGAAACGTCGTCCACCCCTTCCAGACGGTGGATGCGCTGCACCAGCGCCTCGATGCGGGCCGGCAGCAGCGCGTTGCGGCCGTAGCTGAAGGCGGCGACCAGCTTGGCGTGGATCTCGTCCTCGCCCAGCGGCGCCTCGGGGCTGCCGGGCACGGTCTCGGCGCGATGGGAGAGGCGGCGGCCGTCGTGGGTCTCGATGGTGACGTCCGCGGGGGCGAAGGTCCCGGTGCGGCTCTCGTCCACCCGTACGGTGAGGCGGTCCACCAGCGGCCGGATGGCCGGGTCGAGCACCGCCGCCGGCTCGATGTCCGAGAGGCCGAAGCCGCCGCGTGCGAGGACGGCGGCGACGCCGTAGCGCACGTTGAACTGCCCCGTTACCTGCGGATTGGCCTCGGGCGCGAAGGCGCCGCCCACGAGGCGAGCCATATAAGGCGTGAGCACGATCTCGCCCCGCGCCACATCCGCGGCGCCGATGCCTTCGCGCGCGACGATCTCCAGCGCGGCGGTAAGCGCCGCATGGCTGCAGCCGCAGGCGGGGAAGCGCTTGAGCGCGGTGTCCTCGATCAGATAGCGCCGGCCGAGGCCGTCCAGCACCTCTTCCGGCCGCCCCTCCTCGAACAACGCGAACAGGCCGTACGGCCCCTCGAAGACTGCGCGCGGGCCGGTGGTGCCGAGGGCGGCGAGATCGGCGGAAATGATGCCGTCGCGGGCGGCGAAGGCCGATTGCAGGCGCTTGGTGAGGCGCTGCTCCACATGGCTCTGCTGGGTGCCGCCCGCATGGCACAAAGCGATGCCGAGGGCGTTGTGGGTGCGGTCTGGGTCGAGCCCGCGCAGGCGCGCGGCGGCGAGCGCGGCGCCGAACACGCCGGCGATGGACGTGTGGAAGAAGCCCCGGTTGGTGCGCGTCGCCGCCGCGAGCCGCACCACCAGTTCGTTGCCAAGGGTAAGGGCGGCCAGCAATTCGCGCCCGTTGCGCCGCTGCTGCTCGGCGACGGCAAGTGCGGCGGGCGCCACGATGATGTCGGCATGGACGAAGCCAGCGAGGCTGTCGAAATCGAGCGCAGCCGCGAGCGTGCCGTTGTAGAAGGCGGCGGCGGAGGGTTCCCGCCGCGTCTCGCCCTCGCCCCACAGGCTGGCGTGGCCCGGCGCGCCGCGCAAAGCGAGGGCCCGCGCCGCATTGACGCCGGCCGCATCCGCCGCCGCCCAGGCAACGGCGAGCGTATCGAGCAGCACGCGCTTGGTGGTGGCGATGGTGCGGGCCGGGATGTCCTCGAACCGGATGCGCTGAAGCGTTTCCACCACGGCGGCGGTAACGTCGGCGCGCACCCCGGCTGCCTTTGGGCTGACGGAGATGGTCATGGTCCCTCCGGCGCCGTTCAGTTCACGGCGGCGTTGAAGGTGGTGTTGAACTCGGACGAGACATCAATGGCGCGGGGAATGGCACCGGCCTCGAGCAGCGCATCGGCAATCTTCTGCTCGCGGCGGATCAGCTCGGCATCGATGGGGCGCAGCCGCGCCTTGCCGAACTCCACATAATAGCGGGCGCGGGCCGGGCTCTGCTTCACCCTGTCGATATAGATGCGCTCGGCCGTGTCGAGATTGTCCGCATACCAGGCGAAATAACGCGCCAGTTGGCCGACGAAATCCTGCAGCACGGCGCGCCGCGCCGGATCGGCGATGGCGTCCGTGCGGGCGGCGAACACGCCGAGGGCGGGAATGTCGAGGTCGTCGCTGGTGAGAACGATGCGCGCCTGACCCTTCTCCACCGCCTCGCCCACCAGCGCGCCGAGGCCGGAATAGACGTCCACGTGGTCCGCGTTGAAGGCAGTGGCGGCGGCATTGCCGTCGCCAAACTGGATGGGGTCGATGTCGGCGGTAGTGAGGCCCCCCGCCCGTCGGGCGAGGAGATACTGCACGTAGTTCAAGCCGCCGAAGTTGAAGCCCCATTTGAGGCCCTTCAGCTCGGCCGCCGTTTTCGCGCCGGTGCGGCTGCGCACGGCGGTGACGATGCGGGGATAGCGCGCGTCGAGATTTCGCCAGCCGGCGATGATCTGGAGCGGCGGCCCGCCGGCCCAGCCATCGGCGGACTTGCCCTGCTCGATGATGAGCGAGGTGTCGCCGAGATGGGCGAGGTCGATGGCCTTGGAATAGGCGGCGGTGAGTTGCGCGGCGGGGCCGGGCAGCACCACCCATTCGACCTTGTAGGGCGCCCCTTCGAACACACCCGACGCCTGGGCCAGCTCCGGCAGGGTCGAGTCCTGATAGCCGACCTTGAGGCTCACGTCCGCCGCTCCCGCCTGCCCGGCGCCGCGGCCGGGGAGCAAGGCGGCGCCCGTCGCGGCAAGGAGGGTGCGCCGCGAAAGCCGGCCGGCGGCGGGCGGAAGAGGGGCAGCCATATGTGGTCTCCCTTTTCTCGCCGCTCAGTTGCCGCCGACGGTGGAGGAATTGAAGCCGCGATAGAATTCAACGTTCACGTTGATCTTCTTGGGGATGGCGCCAGCCTCGGTGAGGATGTCGGCGATCTTCTGCTCGCGGGCGACGAGCTTTTCGTCCAGCGGCTGGAAGGTGGCCTTCTGGTAGAGGGTGGTGAGCTTGGCCCGCGCCGGGGTCTGCTTGACCTTCTCCTCATAAAGCTTCTGCACCTCGTCGAGATGGTCGGCGTACCAGGTCCAGTGGGTGCGCACGCGGGCGAGGAAATCCGCGAGGGCCGCGCGCTTGGCCGGGTCCTTCAGCACATCGCCGCGGGCGGTGAAGACGTTGAGGGCCGGAATCTCCAGCTCGTCGCTGGTGATGAGCACCCGCGTGGCGCCCTTCTCGATGGATTCACCCACCGGCGCGATGGAGCCGGAGAAGGCGTCCACCCGGCCGGAATTGAAGGCAGCGGCGCTGGCGTTCTGGTCCCCGAGCTGCACGGCCTCGTAATCCTTCGGCGTGAGCCCCGCCTTCAGGCCGGTGAGCACGTATTGCAGATAGTTGAAGCCGCCGAAATTGTACGACCACTTCTTGCCCCGCAGGTCGGCCAGCGTGTCGATCTTGGCATCCGTGCGCACCACGGTGACGATGGGCGGATACTTGCCGTCATTGGCGCGCCAGCCGGCGATGATCTGCAGCGGGGGATTGCCCTCCACCCACTCGTCCTTGGCCTTGCCCTGCTCGATGATGAGCGAGGTGTCGCCCATGTGGCCCACATCGATATTCTTGGAATAGAGCGCCGAAAGCTGCGCCGCCGGGCCGGGCAGGATCACCCATTCCACGTCATAGGGCGCGCCCTCCAGCACCTTGGAGGCGGTGACGGTGGAGGGCACGGTGAGGTCCTGATAGCCGATGAGGAGCTTGACGCGCTCCTCGGCGGAAGCCGGGGCGGCGAGCAGGGAGGTGAGAACGGCGCCCGCCGCGAGGACGTGGCGGCGGGAGAAACGCGGGGAGAGTGTCACTGGGAAAGGCTCCGGATCGAAAACGGGAAGGGTCAGGCGTGGCCGCCGGTCTCCGGGGAGGCGACGCCCAGCTCGGCGAGCAGGCGGGAGCGGAGCGCGGCGAAACCGGCGTCACCGCGCTTGCGTGGGCGCTCCAGCGGCACGCGCGCATCGAAGCGGATGCCGCCGCCGGACAGAACGATCACCCGGTCGGACATGAGGATGGCCTCGTCCACGTCGTGGGTGACGAGGACCACTGCCGGCAGGTGCCGCCGCCAGAGCTGTGCCACGAGATCGTGCATGCGGATGCGGGTCAGCGCATCGAGGGCGGCGAAGGGCTCGTCGAGCAGCAGGAGGTTGGGCTCGCCGGCCAAGGCGCGGGCGAGGGCCACACGCTGCGCCTCGCCGCCGGAGAGGGTCTTGGGCCACACGTCCACATGGCGGCCGAGGCCCACTTCCTCCAGCGCCGCGGCGGCGAGGCGGCGGGTGACGCGGTTCTGCACATGGCCGAGCACCACGTTCTGCCACACGCGCTTGGCCGGAACGAGGCGCGGCTCCTGAAACACCACCGAGCGGGCGGAGGCGACTTCCACGCGCCCGCCATCGGCCCGGTCGAGCCCGGCGAGGATGCGCAGCAGCGTCGTCTTGCCGGTGCCCGAGGGGCCGAGCAGGGAGACGAACTCGCCGCGCCGGACCTCCAGGTCGATACCGTCCAGCACCGCGCGGGAGCCGAACACCCGGCGTACGCCGTCCAGGCGGACGGCCACTGGCTGGACGGGCGCGGGCGGCGCGGCGAGGTCGATGCCTGTGAGCGGCACGGCTTCGGCGACAGGAGAGGAGCTATGCAAGGACAAGGCTGGGCCTCCAGGGCAGGGCGAGGCGTTCCACGACCCGCATCACGAGATCGATGGCGATGCCGAGCAGCGCGTAGACGATGATGCCGGCGATGATGATGTCGGTGCGCTGGTTCTGGTTGGCGTTGATGAGGATGAAGCCGATGCCCGAGCGCGCGTTGATCTGTTCCGCCGCCACCAGCGCCAGCAGTGACACGCCGGCCGCGAAGCGCAGCCCGACCAGGATGGAGGGCAGGGCCGTGGGGATGATGACGCGGGTGGCGATGCGGCCATGGGAGAGACCGAACACCCGCGCCGCCTCGATCAGCTTCTGGTCCACCCCTCGCACGCCGGAATAGGTGTTGAGATAGACCGGAAAGATGGTGGCGCCGAAGATGAGCGCGATCTTCGCCTGCTCGCCGATGCCTAACCAGATGATGAAGAGCGGGATCATGGCGATGAACGGGATGGTCCGCAGCATCTGGAGCGGCGCATCGAACAATTCCTCGCCCACCCGCCACAGGCCGGCGAACAGGCCGAGCACCAGCCCGACGCTGGCGCCGAGCGCGAGGCCGGTCAGCGCGCGGGCGAGGGAGGCGGGAATGGCGGCCTGGAGTTCGCCGGTGCGGATCAGCTCGGCATAGGCCGAGATGATGTCGGCCGGGGAGGGCAGCACCTCCGGCGCGACGAAGCCGAGGTTGGAACTCGCCTGCCAGATGGCGAGCAGCAGCGCCGGCACCAAGGCGCGGGAGGCGAAGCGCGCGGTCTTGCCGAAGCGCGAGCGGGCGGGCGTCGCTGCGCCGCGCGGGCTGAGGTCCACCAGATCGAGCGCGACCACCTGCTGCGGCTGGCCCGGGGCGGTAGCGACAAAGGCGGGTGGCGGTTGCTGGACGGTCATCTCGGCATTCCGGAGCGAATGGGTGGGGGCAGGCGGCGGCTCATTCGGCGGCGGCCAGGGTGTCAGCGCTCGCGAGCGCTCCGGCGTAGAGATCGCGCGGCAAATCGTCGGTGCCCACGGGGGCAAGGAAGCGCGCGAGATGCTTGGCCCGGTCGGCGACGAACAGGTCGCGGCCGATGGCGGCCACCGCACGCGGGACATTGTGGCGCAGGCTCGCAATGTCTCCGACAGGCCGCCCCGTGCTGGTCATGGCCGAGAAGGCGAGGAAGTGGATGTCGGCGAGGAAGGGCGCCGCGCCCTTTTCCGTCTCAACCAGCTCAAACGCCGGGCCGAGGTAGGGGGCGCTGGCGAGCGCGGCATCCTCGGGCTCCACCGCCACCTTGTCCGACCAGCGGGCGATGGCAGGGGCGAAATCGGCGAAGGGCGGGAAAAGCCGCGCATCGGCCTGATAGCCGGTGCCGACCAGGATGAAGTCGGCGTCGAAGGTCGCTCCCGAATTCAGCGTGATGCGCACGCCCTCCGCGTGCGGCTCCACCGCGCGCCGGCCGGCGTCGAGGTGGATGCGGAAGTTGGCATGGGCGACCGCCCGTTTCACCGCCGCTTGGGGCGGGAAGGAAGCGCGGCGGCGGAAGTGGGCCATCGCCGCCCAGCGGTCGGCATCTGGCAGCGCGTGGAAATGCTCCCAGGCGCCGAAGAACCCGAACGGCTTGAGGGCCGAACCGCGCGCGAGGTCGGTACCGCGCGAGAACAGGTCCACCGCCCCCGCGCCGGCCTCCAGCAGCGCACCCGCCGCGTCGAAGGCCGAGGCGGCGGAGCCGAGGATGGCGATGCGCCGGCCGGCGAGGGCCTTGGGATCGAAATCGTGGGTGTGCGCGTAGAGGTGGCCCAGCAGCCCCGCCACCACATCAGGGATCAACGGCCCGCCCGCGCCGGCGATGCCGGTGGCCAATACCAGCTTGCGGGTGGTCTCGGTGAAGGTCTTCCCATCCGCCGTGAGATGGAGCCGCAGGCGCCCCTCGGTTTCCCGCCCCTCCTGCGGCTCCACCCGCGCCAGGGTGACGCCATTGCGCACCTCGACGCCGGACGCCGAGCGGAACCACGCCACATAGTCCGCCCAGATCTCACGCGGCACGGTCGGCAGCGCCGCATAGGCCTCGACCCCGTAGGCCGCCTCGTACCACGCCTGGAACGAGAGGCTGGGCAGGCCCAGCTCCGGGCCGGGCGGCACCTTGGGCGTGCGCAGGATGGTCATGCGCGCGGGGCCCCGCCAGATTCCCTCGCCACCGGCCGGCGCCGCATCGATGACGCTGACCCGGCCGATGCCGGCGCGCCTCAGGCCGAAGGCGGCCGCAAGGCCACTCTGGCCCGCACCCACCACCACCACGTTGTGGTCGATGCCCTCGGCCGGAGGCACCCAATCCGTTCCGGTCTCCCCGATGCGGGCGAGATCGGCCTGTGCCTGGGCGGCAAGGCGGGCGAGGGCAGCGATGTCGGGCGTGGTCATAATCTGGTCCCGTGGATGAGGAGCGGTCAGCCCGCTTTGGCGACGATGCGCGCGCAGTCGGCGTCAGACGGCCAGCTCTGCGGCCGGCTTTCCGGAGGCGAAGCGGCTGGCGGGGCGGGGCAGGCCGAAATGCTCCCGCAGTGTCCGGCCCGCATAATGGGTGCGGAACAGCCCGCGCTGGCGCAGCAGCGGCACCACATGATCCACGAAGACCTCGAGGCCCTCGGGCAGCACGTCCGGCATCAGGTTGAAGCCATCCACGGCGCCGGCGGTGAACCAGGCCTCGATGTCGTCGGCGATGGCCTCCGGCGCGCCGACGATGACGCGGTGGCCTGTCGAGCCGCCGAAGCGCCGGATGAGCTCGCGCACCGTGAGCTTTTCGCGGTCCGCCGCGCCCACCAGCGCATCGAAGAAGGTCTGCATCCCGTCCACCGGGCGGGCCACCTCCGGCAGCGGGCCGTCGAGGTCGAGCGAGGACGGGTCCACCTTGAGGATGCCGGCAACGCGCCGTAGCCCGTAGTCGCCGGGGCTGAGCGCCCACAGTTCCTCCTCGCGGCGGCGGGCTTCCGCCTCGGTGGAACCGATGATGGTCGCGAGGCCGGGCAGGATCACGATGTCGTCGCCGCTGCGGCCGAAGGTGCGGGCCTGCGTGCGCACGGAGCTGGCGAAGGCAAGGGCCTCCTCCAGCGTATGGGCGACGGAGAAGATGGCTTCCGCATGCCGGGCAGCGAGGCGGATGCCGTCCGCCGAACCGCCCGCCTGCACCAGCACCGGCCGGCCCTGCACGGAGCGCGGCACGTTGAGGGGCCCGCGCACCGAGAAGTGGCGGCCACGATGCTCGATGGGGTGGACCTTGGCGGTGTCGATGAATCGGCCGGACGCCTTGTCGCCGACGAAGGCGTCGTCCTCCCAGCTGTCCCACAGGGCCGTCACAACGTCAGCGAATTCGTCGGCGCGCTCGTAGCGGCTGGCGTGCGCCGCCAGCGGGTCGGTGCCGAAATTGGCCGCGGCCGAGGCATCGGCGGTGGTGACGATGTTCCAGCCCACCCGGCCGTTGCTGGCGATGTCCAGGGAGGCAAAGCGGCGGGCGAGATTGTAGGGGTCGTTGAAGCTGGTGGAGGCGGTGCCGATCAGCCCCAGATGCTCGGTGGCGGCGGCCACATGCGCCAGCACGATAGTCGGCTCCAGCGCCTGGAACGGGCGCAGGTCCGGACGATCGGAAAAGGATGGTACGTCGGCCAGGAAGATGGCGTCGAAGGTGCCGCGCTCGGCGATCTCCGCGACCTTCACGTAATGGGCGATGTCCGCATAGGCGCGGGGATCGGACGACGGCGCACGCCAGGCCGAGCTGTAGAAGCCGGCGTTCAGGGTGTTCACGTTCAGATGCAGCTGGCGTGCCGCCATGGCGTCGCTCCCGGAGGACGGAGACCGGCGGGCGATGCGCGTTCGATGCGGGTGCCGACCAATCGATGCCGGCTACTCTACGAACCTGAATTAGTTTGTCTATAAATTTAATTGAATTTATCTCGCGGCCAATTCCGGCGCTGCAGCTGAAGAACCTGCAAAGCCTGCAATGGCGCAGCGTTGCGTGCATCCTGGTCAGGCCGTTAAGCGGTCCTGAACCGGGGCCGCCACCGCGCGCCCGCGCTTTCAGGATGACAAGCGCCGTGATGCCATTAACATCGACGCAACGGATCGGACTCACGGAGCGGACGGTGGTTGGGCGGCAGCAACTGGCGAGGTTGGCGCGCGGCGCGTTTGGCGTCCTGCTGGCCTATGCCTTTTTGCTGCAGGTCATCGTCGGGGGGCTGGCGACGGAGCGCATGACCTTCGCCGCCATGGACGGCGCCGGCCCGAGTCTTTGCGCCTCCATCCAGAACAATTTCCACCCCCAGCCGGGGCATTCTGGCCCGGGGCAGACGGACGCGGATCATTCCACCTGCTGCCCGCTGTGCGCATTCTCCTTGCTGTCGCCCTTGCTGCCCATGTCTGTGGCGGCCGGCCAGCCCGTAGCCGCACCGCTTCCCGCCGCGCGTTCCGGCATGGAGAGCCCGCCCGCACCGGGCCTCCAGCGTTATGAGCCACGCACGTCGCAAGGGCCTCCGCTGAACGCCTGACCGCCGGTTTCACCGTGTTCATCGCGTCTCTGGACCGGCTCCACGCTGGCGGCGACCGCGGTCCATGGTGAATCTCGAGCGCATCGAGGGCCCCGGCGCCATTCGTCGCTGTGGGAGCGCTCGACTGGGCGGCGGAGTGAGCCTCGTGTTCAAGCCGCCCACCGACAAGGCGTCCGCCGCTTTCGTCGTCGCCCCTCTCTTTGAAGGCATGTTCACCACAATCCTGTGGATGCGGCCGCAACCGGCCGCGCGGCCTTCTCCCGTGCGCAGACGCAATAGGGCCCGCGCACGCTCCGCCGAGGCTGCCCCCTGGGGGAGGTCTCAGTTTGAATCGAGCTTTGCTGTTACATCCACGCCTTTCCGGCTCAGCGCGGGAATGGCGCAACACCTGAGGAGTAGGCCATGTCCATCTTCCATCTCACCCGCCGCGCCGTGATCGCGGCAGCAGTCGCGACCGTTGCGCTCGCGGGCGGCGCGGCCATGGCGCACGACTACAAGGCGGGCACGCTGCAGATCGACCATCCCTGGTCGCGGGCCACGCCGGGTGGCGCGAGCGTCGCCGCCGGCTATCTGGTGGTGAAGAACACCGGCACCGCGCCCGACCGCCTGATCTCCGCCAGCGTGCCGTTCGCCGGCCGGGTCGAGATCCACGAGATGGGCATGAAGGACGGCGTGATGATCATGCGTCCGGTTCCGGGCGGTCTCACCATCCCGGCCGGTGGCAGCGTCGAGCTGAAGCCCGGCGGGTACCACATCATGTTCCTGGACCTGAAGAGCCCGCTGAAGGAAGGCACCTCCGTGGACGGCACGCTGACCTTCGAGAAGGCCGGCACCGTGCCCGTGCAATTCCAGGTCGAGGGCCTCGGCGCCTCCGGCAGCGCCCATCCCGGACACTGAGGACGGAATCGCGCTCGCACTACGCGCCGGGCCAAACGGTCCCGGCGCGTCGTGCCTGCGGGATTGCTTGACAGCGCGGAGGTGTTGGGTGCCTGCTGCGCATGCGAACGGTGCTCCGGTTGCCACGGCATCCGGAGTGAAACGGGAATGGGGTAGTGCCTGAACCTGCGGAGCCCATCCGCAAGGTCCGGCCCGAAGCCCCAACCGCCCCCGCGACTGTGAGCGGCGAGCGATCTTCCAGCATGCCACTGGCCACAGCCCTTTGGGCCGGCCGGGAAGGCGGGGGTGAGCGTAGACCCGCAAGTCAGGAGACCGGCCGGTCGCATGATGACACCCCTCGGGCCGTCGGGTGAGACGGCAACGGAGACCTGCATGCATATCGAACCCGGACTCGTCGACGGGGCCAAGATCGGCCTCAGCTATGTCACGGCGGCCGCCGCTGGCGGCTATGCCCTGAAGCTTGCCTATGAGGCGGCGCGCGAGCGCGGCGTCCTCTCGCTGGCGGGCCGTACCCTCGCCACCACCGCTTTGGTGTTCAGCTTCTTCGAGGTGCTGCCGCACTATCCTGTGGGCGTCTCGGAAGTCCACCTCATCCTCGGCTCGACCCTGTTCCTGATTTTTGGCGCGGCCCCGGCCGCCCTCGGGCTCGCCTTCGGCCTGCTTATCCAGGGCCTGTTCTTCGCGCCGTTCGACCTGCCCCAGTACGGGATGAACGTGACCACCCTGCTGGTGCCGCTGTTCGGCGTCGCCGCCGTCGCGCGCCGCATCGTGGCGCCCGGCACGCCCTACGTGGAGCTGAAGTACGGTCAGGCGTTGGCCCTCTCCACCGCCTATCAGGCCGGCATCGTCGGCTGGGTGGCGTTCTGGGCGGTTTACGGCCAGGGCTTCGCGGCGGAGAACCTCACTTCGGTGGCGAGCTTCGGCGGCGCCTACATGCTCGTCATCATCGTCGAGCCGCTGGTGGACCTTGCGGTTCTCGCCGCCGCGAAGGCGCTGCATGGTGCAGTCAAGGGCGGCAGCCCGCTGTTGGAGCGCCGCCTCTACGACGCGGCCTGATCGCACGCCCAACTCTCGGACAAGCGAACGCCGGCGGTGCTCCCGCCGGCGTTCTGCGTTTCAGGGGGCCTCGACGGGCGGAGGCAGGGCGGGAGAGGGCAGGGCGGCCGGGGCTTCCGGGTCCGGTACCAGATGGCGGAGCGGGTCGAAGCCGCCCACATGGTTGGCCCAGGCAAGACCGACGGCGAGGCCCTTGGCGCGGGGCAGCACGTGGAAGGCGGCTGCCACGGCGACGAGTTCGCTCGCCGCCAGCTCGACCGCCAGCGGCAGGTCGCTGAGCAGTTCCAGGATGCCGCCCACCAGCGATCCGGCCAGCAGAGCGAGGGGGATTGCGAACACCGGCACGGCATTGGTGACGCGGGCATGGCCCAGCGCCTCGTTGCAATGGGAGCACGTCTGGGAGACCTGCATCCAGCGGGCGAACAGGGCACCCTCGCCGCAGGCCGGGCACCGGCCCGACCAGCCGCGCCGCGCCGCCGCCTCGATGGGGCGGGGCGGGTTGAAGCCGTTGGTGTGATAGAGCCGCCGCGGCGCGCGACGGGCCGGATCGAACGCGGTGCGGGTGGCGGCGCCGAATTCGGTGGACATGGTGGCGCGGGCGCGCGCAAGCGCCTCCGATGGCGCGTGAGATTGCGTGTCTGACATGGACGAAAACCCGAAAGGCCGCGTCTGCGGCAGGGACCGGAGGCGCCGGGATGGCTCCCGCGCCGGTTCAGCTCTGGGTCACGTCCCTGGGGGCCCGCGGGCCTGCGCGCCACGGGCCTCCTCGCCCGTCCGGCGATCGCTGCGCAGGGAGAGATGGGCAATAAGCCGCGCATCGGGCGCCGCCAGCGCGGGTTGCGGCTGGGCGGCAAGGCCGGACGCCGATGTGAGCACGCAGGCGTCGCAGGGATGCGCCTTGAGAACCGTTCCCGCGTCTCCACCATTGAGACAGAGGTCCGGCAGCGTCCCGTCCGGCAGCGCATAGGCCGCAAGATCGACCGGCGCTTCGGAGGAGTGCAGGGCGACCGGCTGATGGGCAAACCCGAGCGTCAGCTGCGCCAGCACGAACAGTGCGGCAGCGGCCACCCGCAAGCCTTTGAATCCCAACCCGATGCCCATGTTCCGCTTGTGTGCAACGCGGCAGAAGGGGTCAAGCGCGTGAATCTACGCAGCGTCTCCCTGCCGCAGGCCGGCTCTGGACCTCCCCGAAGCAGGCGTTATGGTCGCCCGCAACCCGCCAGCGGAAAGCAGCCCCGAGGAACCGCCATGACCAAGACCGTGACCCTTCCCAATGGCGAGACGGTGCCCGCCCTCGGCCAGGGCACCTGGTACATGGGTGAGCGCTCGACGGCGCGTGCAACGGAGGCGAAGGCCCTGAGGCGGGGCATCGACCTCGGCCTGACCCTGATCGACACGGCGGAAATGTATGCCGATGGCGGCGCCGAGGAGGTGGTGGGGGAGGCGATCGCCGGGCGCCGGGACGAGGTGTTCCTCGTCAGCAAGGTCTATCCGCACAATGCCAGCCGGGCGGGCGTCACCGCCGCCTGTGAGCGCAGCCTGAAGCGGATGAAGACCGATGTGATCGACCTCTATCTGCTCCACTGGCGCGGCAACCATCCCCTGTCCGAGACCGTCGCCGGATTCGAGGCGCTGCAGAAGGCGGGCAAGATTCGCCTCTGGGGCGTGAGCAACCTCGACACGGACGACATGGAGGAACTGCTCGCGATCAGGGGCGGGACCGCCTGCGCGGCCAACCAGGTGCTCTACAACCCGAGCCGCCGCGGGCCGGAATTCGACCTGTTCCCGGAGCTTCGCGCCGCGCACATTCCGGTCATGGCCTACAGCCCCATCGAGCAGGCCCGCCTGCCCCGTGGTGGAGCGCTGGGCAGCGTGGCCAAGAAGCACGGGGTGGACCCCTTCCAGGTGGCGCTGGCTTGGGTGATGCGCAGCGGCGACGTGATCGCCATCCCGAAGGCGAGCCACATCGAGCATGTGGAGATGAACGCCGCCGCGCGCGATCTGGTGCTGGACGCCGAAGACCTCGCCGCCATCGACAAGGCCTTTCCCCCGCCGCGCCGGAAGATCGGGCTGGAGATGCTCTAGGTCGCCTCTGCCGCGGGATCATAGGGCGTGGCGATCACCACCACGTCGGCGTCGGGAATGGCGGCGGTCAGCGTCTGTCGCAGAGCTTCCGTCACCGAGCTGACATCGGCGATGGTGCGCCCCGGCGCGAAGCCCACCGTGATCTCCACATGGGCCACATTGCCGGACTTGCGCGTCCGCACGCTGATGAGCTGCTCGTAGCGATCGAAATAGGCGGCGAGTGCGGAATTCACCTTCATCTGCAACGGCTCGGCCAGCGCCCGGTCGAGCAGGTCGGGCAGGGCTTCCGAGATCATGCCGCCGCCGATCACCACCATGAAGGCCGCGCCGATGAGCCCGCCGATATCGTCAGCCGCCAGCCCCAGCTCGGAGTGCGGAAACAGGACGTCGAGGGCGACACACACCACCACGGTCACCGAGGCGACGGCCTTGGCGATGCGGGCGCGGAACTGGCTGAGGACGATGATGGACGTGCCCGCGCGCGTTGCCCGCCACAGCGGAACCAGCGGCGCCAGATTGGTGAACAGGTTGTAGATGACGAGGCCAAGGGCGGCCGCCACCCAGAAGGGCGGCAGGGGCTCGGATTCGGTCGAATCCATCACCTTGATGAGGATGAACACGGCCGCCAGCAACAGCAGCACGCCAATGGCGGCCGAAAACATGCGCTCCAGCTTGCCGATGCCGAAATCGTAGAAATACAGGCGGCCGCGATGGGCGGCGCGCAGCGTCACCAGCGCGAGGCCTTCCACCAGCAGCAGTAGGCCGCCGCGCATCAACTCCGCCAGCATGGCCACCGAGCCGATGCGCCAGACCGTGACGAGGTAAGGCACGAAAACGCTGAAATCGAGAAGGATCGCGAACAGGATCGCGCGTTCCTTCTGGAGATCGGTCGCTGTGGGCACGCGCATGGGGCTTCGCAGATCAGACCGGGGGGCGCCCGAAAACCTAACCGAGGCCGGCAGCCAGCGGAAACACAATCATTTTCCGCCGCGCATGACCAATTTGTCGCCGCGGAACTCGAAGCCTTCGAGCCGCGACAGGAAGCTCATGCCGAGGAGGCTGGTGCGCAGCGCGCCAGCCGGCGACACCAGAGCCGGCACGTGGCGCTCGACAATGCTGCCGATGGTTATGGTGTCGAGCACCACGGCGGCGGCGCGTGTCCGTCCGGCGGCGGTATCCACGGGCACGTCATACTTCAGGAAGTCCACCGGCAGCCCCACCGCCTGCGCCGCCTCGTGGGTCAGCACGACGGACGAGGCGCCGGTGTCGACCAGCATGCTCACCCCGGAGCCGTTGATGCCCGCGCGCACGGCGAAGTCGCCGCCGGAGCCGCGCGTCACCTCGACACTGCTGGTGCCCGTCTGCGCTAGGTTCACCGCATAGCCAGGCGCGACCTCCGCCAGCACCTTGCGGCCAACCTGCGCGAGGGGATCGCGATAGGTGTAGCCCAGCGCCAGCAGGGCCGCGAGCACCAGCCAGAAGGCGGCGGCCATGAGCGATTCGGCGATCCGCCCGCGGAAGATGGACCATGCGGCCGCACCGACGAAGACGGCGATGGACAGTTGCCCCACCAGCGCGCCGAACTTGTTGATGTCGATGCCGGCCACCTCGCCCTGCTCATGGTTGACGGCGAGGATGACGCCGCCGGCGAACAGGCCGATCAGGAGAAGCCAGAGGAGGCGGTCGCTGCGCATGGCGGCCTAATCCATGAAGGCGTCCGGCGCCGTCTCCTTCAGACGTGCCAGCCGCTCGGGAAGGACGGCCATGATCCGGTCGCGCGCCTCCGCAGAGAAGGAGGCCCAGCCGCCGATCTCGCGCAGCGTTCGTCCGCAGCCGATGCACAGCCCGCTCAAGGGCTCCACCACGCAGAGCTTGATGCAGGGCGTGACGATGGCGTTCGCCGCTGGAAGGGTCCGGGGTGCTGAGGGTTCGATCATGGCTGCGCGGTTGTGCGCTCGGCTCCTTCGGGCTGGCGGGGCGGGAATCGCCGCTCGCTTACCGTCCGCCGAAGATAAGCACGCCGAGGAGGAACACAATCACCGCCACCTGCTGGGTGGCGCCGGCGACATCGCCAGTCTGCCCGCCGATGAGCCGGCTGGAGAGGCGCATCATCACGAGCAGGGCGAGGATTGGCCCGATCAGGCCGGCAAAGGCTGCACCGGTGCCGAAGGCCGGCACCATCACCACCGAGACGATCAGGGCGGCGACCAGCCCGCAGGACAGTGCCGCCGCTTCCGAGGGGCGGCCGACGGACGCGCCGGCGCCGTCGGTACGGGCAGGGGGGAGCGCGGCGATGAGCAGCACCCCGGCGGCGCGGGAGGCAGCCTCGCCGGCAATCAGGGCGAGCCCGGCGCGGAGCGGGCCGACCGAGACGGCGAGCGCCTCCAGCGCACCGATCCGCAGCAGCAGCCCCAGCAGCAGCGCCGTCGCTCCATAGGTGCCGATGCGGCTGTCGCGCATGATGGCGAGCTTGTGCGCACGGTCGCGGCCGCCGCCCAGCCCGTCCGCGGTGTCGGCGAGCCCGTCCTCATGGAAGCATCCGGTGGCCAGCGCCAGCACCGCCACCGCCAGCACGGCGGCAAGAAACGCCGGAAGCTTCAACGCCATGGCGAGGATGAGCACCAGCGCCCCGATCAGGCCGAGCACCGCACCGGCGATAGGCACCGCGTAGGCGATGCGGTCGATGTCGGGGGGGGCGAAGGCGCTGTCATCCCGGGCCGGCAGGGGCAGGCGGGAATAGAAGCGCAGCGCGGCGGCGAGGTCCTGTCCGAGTGTTCTGGCCATCGGTTGGGGCTCGTCGCTCCGGACGTTGCGGAAGGGGCGGCCGGTCTCCCGTGCCGCGCGGGTCCTTGGGAGCGCCATTTGCGGCGAAGGTCAAGGCCCGGCGCGGTGCCGCGCCAGGCCATCTCGCGATCCAGCCCCCGGATCAGAAGGTGATGAGGCCGATCATCTGGCGGATGAGGCTCAGTTCCTCGCCGCTGGTGGGCGTGGTCTGCGACACGAAGTCGAACACCTTGCCGTCCTTGAGCCCGTACTGGGCGATGCGCGTCACCCGCTTGTTCTTGTCGAAATAGACCGCCAGAACCTTCTGCTCGGTGATTTCCGGCTTGAGGAAGGCGACGCGCTGCTGGGTCTGGGAGATGTAGAAGAAGGCATCGCCGTTCAGGGTCGCAACGGTAGAGGGCGTGCCAAGCACGAGCAGCACCTGCTCCTGGCTCGACCCGACCGGAACCTGATCGAGCGCGCCCTCGGCCAGCACATAGCCGCGCTGGTAGGTGCGAACGACGCCGGTGAGCTGGCCGCCCGTGCCGTTCACCACCACTTGGTCGCAGCCGGCGAGCGCCATACCGGCGAGCAGGAGCGTGGCGGTCGCCGCAAGCCCGAGCCTCCGGCGTGAGGTGGTCCGCTCGGTCTTCGTGTGCCAGTGCCTCGTGTCAAGTGACGCCACACGCATCCCCATCTTTGTCCTTGTGAACGGCGCCCCGGCGCGCCGCCTCGGCTACCGCCCCTTGCCATGCGGGCGAGGGCGCGTTACGCCGCTTGCCCGTTCAACTGCCGCCGGACCTGGGCCCGGGATCCGAAATGCTCAACCTGTTCCGCTCGTCAAAGCGTGCCAAGTCCCGCGAGACCATCGAGCGCCTGTATGGCGCGATCGTGGCACAGTCGCGGCGGGCGGAGTTCTACACTGACTTCGGCGTTCCCGATACGCTTGAGGGACGCTTTGAAATGGTGGTGCTCCACACCGTTCTCGTTTGCCACCGCCTGAAGGGCGGCGACGACATCGCGCGCGCCATGTCGCAGGAGATTTTCGACGCCTTCGCTGCCGACATGGACGCCACCATGCGCGAACTGGGCGTGGGCGACCTCACCGTTCCGAAGAAGATGAAGAAGGTCGGCGAGGCCTTCTACGGCCGTGCTGCGGCATATGATACCGCGCTGGCCGCCTCCGGCAACGACCTGCTCGCCCTGGCGCTCGCCCGCAACATTCTCGGCACCGACGACGCGGCGCCGGCGGCCAAGCCGTTCGCGGCCTACGTTCGCAGCGCAGCCGAGCGCCTTGCCGATACGCCGTTTGAAACTTTCGCCCGGGGCGTGCTGGCGCTGCCGAATCCTGAATACGGGGCTGCGCCGGAGGCCGGACAATGAGCGACCTTCCTTATTCCCACATGATCTCTGTCGCGGACCTCCCGCCGCTTGGCCTCCACCTGAAGCTCGAGCCGGACGCTGAGACCACGGCGGCGCTTGCCCGTCACGTCGGCGTGCTGCACGCCGAAGGGATCGTGGCGGCGCTTCACCTCGTGCCCGAAGGCAAGGAAGGCGTGCGCGTCTCCGGCCGACTCACGGCCACGGTCCGCCAGACCTGCGGGGTCACGCTCGAGCCGTTCGACGCGCCCATCGACGAGGAGATCGACGTCCATTTCGCCCCCGCCGGCAGCTATGTGCGCTCGGAAGAGGACGAGGAAAACGGGATCGATCCGCCCGACGAGATCGTGGACGGGCGGATCGATGTGGGCGCGCTGCTGTGCGAGTTCCTCGCCCTCGGCGTCGATCCCTACCCGCGCAAGCCCGGCGCGGTGTTCGAGCCACCGGCCGAGGATGCCGCCGCGCTCTCGCCCTTCTCCGCGCTCTCGCGGCTGAAGGACAAGGAGTGAGCACGCCTCGCCGCCGCGGGGCAGTTGCGATGCCGCCGCGACACGCTATTGTCCGCGCGCCGCAACGGCGACGGTAACGACGGGACATGCTTGCCGGGATTCCGGTCCCACACCTTTTCCGCCAGGGCAGAGCCCGCCGCCATTTGATCGAAGCAGGGATTTACGCCTGAGATGACCGTAGCCGTCCGCATCGCCCTCGACGCCATGGGCGGCGACCATGGACCCGAGACGGTCCTTGCCGGAGCGGAAATCTCCCTCGGACGCCATCCGGACACAGCCTTTGTCCTCTATGGCGACGAGGCGCGGATCCGCGAGGTTCTGAAAAGCCATCCCAAGCTCGCGGCGGCCTCCCGCATCGTCCACACCGAGGTGGTGGTGGGCATGGACGACAAGCCGAGCCAGGCGCTGCGCCGCGGCCGCTACAAATCGTCCATGTGGAAGGCCATCGACGCGGTGAAGGTCCACGAGGCCGACGTCGCCGTCTCCGCCGGCAACACCGGCGCGCTGATGGCCATGGCCAACTTCAACCTGCGCACCATGCCCGGCATCAGCCGCCCCGCCATTGCCGCCATCTGGCCGACGCTGCGCGGCGAGACCGTGGTGCTGGACGTGGGTGCCTCCATCGGTGCCACGGCCAAGAGCCTCGTCGAGATGGCGATCATGGGCTCGGCCATGGCGCGCGTGCTGTTCGACATCGAGGAGCCGACCGTGGGCCTCCTCAACGTCGGTGTCGAGGAGATCAAGGGCGTCGAGGAAGTGAAGGAAGCCGCGCGCATCCTCCGGGAGGAGGGGGTGGCGGTGAACTACCACGGCTTCGTCGAGGGCAACGACATCGGCGCCGGTACGGTGGACGTGGTCGTTACCGAAGGCTTCTCCGGCAACATCGCGCTCAAGACCGCCGAGGGCACGGCCAAGCAGCTCGCGTCCTATCTGCGTTCGGCCATGAGCCGGACGCTGCGGGCGAGGATCGGCTATCTTTTCGCGCGCGACGCGTTCCGCGTGCTGAAGGAGAAGATGGACCCGCGTCGGGCCAACGGCGGGGTGTTCCTCGGCCTCAACGGCATCGTCATCAAGAGCCACGGGGGCACCGACGCGGAGGGCTTCGCCGCCGCCGTCGACCTCGCCTATGACATGGTGCGCCACGAACTGCTGGCGCGCATCGAACAGAGCCTCACCAGCCGCAGGCCTCCGGAGATTTCCGAGCGCCGGCCGGAGGCCGCAGGGGCGGAAGGACAATCGTGAGCGGTATCAGGTCCGTCGCCCGGGGCACCGGGTCGTATCTCCCCGAGCGGGTGCTCAGCAACGCCGACCTCGCGGCGCGCATGGACACGTCCGACGAGTGGATCGTCCAGCGCACCGGCATCCGCCAGCGGCACATCGCTGCGGAGGGCGAGTACACCTCCCACCTTGCCACCAAGGCGGCCCAGCGCGCGCTTGATGCGTCCGGCTTCACCGCCGCCGACATCGACCTGATCGTCCTCGGCACGGCGACCCCGGACCAGACGTTTCCGGCCACTTCCGTGACGGTGCAGGCCGAACTGGGCATCACCCGCGGTGCGGCCTTCGACATCCAGGCGGTGTGCTCGGGCTTCGTCTTCGCCCTCGCTACGGCGGATGCCTATCTGAAGACCGGCGCATTCAAGCGGGCGCTGGTGATCGGAGCCGAAACCTTCTCGCGCATCCTCGACTGGGAGGACCGCGGCACCTGCGTGCTGTTCGGCGACGGCGCCGGTGCGCTGGTGCTGGAAGGCGTGGATGCGGCGTCGGCCGGCAATTCCGGTCTCCTCACCTCCCACCTGCGTTCGGACGGACGGCATCGCGCGAAGCTCTATGTGGACGGCGGCCCGTCCACCACGGGCACCGCCGGCCATCTGCGCATGGAAGGCAAGGAAGTGTTCAAGCACGCGGTGGGGATGATCACCGACGTGATCGAGGATGCCTTCGCCGCCACCGGCGAGAGTGCCGCGAGCATCGACTGGTTCGTGCCCCACCAGGCCAACCGCCGCATCATCGACGCCAGCGCCCAGAAGCTGGGGATCGCGCCGGAGAAGGTGGTGACCACGGTGGACCTCCACGGCAACACCTCCGCCGCCTCCATCCCCCTGGCGCTTGATGTCGCAGTGCGGGATGGCCGGATTACGCAGGGTGATCTGGTCCTGCTTGAGGCGATGGGCGGTGGATTCACCTGGGGGGCGGCGCTGATCCGCTGGTAAGCCACATAAAGCGTTGACCTTGTTCGGCCCGCGCGGCTAGTTTGCCGGACGCCGTTGCCCACAGGCGCTGGGGCTCGTTGAGGTGCGGCGTCGTATCCGTCACATTCGTGCAGCCTCAACTGTTAAGAATTGCTGCGTTTGCAAGGCTGGGCGGTCGCAGGGCGTTGGCGGCCGGTCCGAGCGCGCTTTCAGGGGTCGGGGAGACATATGGCTGGTCGGACCGTAACGCGGGCGGATCTGTGTGAAGCCGTCTATCAGCAGGTAGGACTGTCTCGTACCGAGTCTGCCCAACTCGTCGAGATGGTGCTCAAGGAGATTGCGGACTGCCTCGCCCGTGGCGAGACGGTCAAGCTGTCTTCGTTCGGCTCCTTCGTCGTGCGCGACAAGGGCGAGCGCATCGGGCGCAATCCCAAGACCGGCCAGGAAGTGCCCATCGAGCCCCGCCGGGTCATGGTCTTCAAGCCCTCCAGCATCCTGAAGCACCGCATCAACGGCACCGAGCCGGACGGGACGGACGAGGACTGATCCTCGTCGCCCGCCCAGCGGACAGGATTTCGTAACCGATCGCGCGAACACCCGGGGACAAGCCCTTGCTGTGGCTTGCCCGCCTTTCCGCATGCGCCAATCGCACCTATGATTCCTCGACGGGCTCTGGGCGATTCGGTCGAACGAGGCGGGAGACAAGGTGGGCGACGCGCGCGAGACGGAGAAAGCTCCGGACGCCTTCCGGACCATCAGCGAGGTGGCGGACGAGCTTGAGCTGCCGCAGCACGTCCTGCGTTTCTGGGAAAGCCGATTCACCCAGATCAAGCCGGTGAAGCGCGCCGGCGGCCGGCGATTCTATCGGCCGGAGGACGTGGACCTCCTACGCGGCATCCGGCACCTGCTCTATACCGACGGCTTCACCATCAAGGGCGCCCAGAGGGTGCTGAAGGATCAGGGCGTGCGTTACGTCCAGGATCTCGGCATCGAGCGCGAGGTGGCGTCCATGCGGTCTGCCCGCCCGGCCCGTGCGGCAGGCGGGGAGGGTGTCACATTCGGCGGCCTGCTTGGCCTGCTTCCGCGCCGGCGTGGCAAGGGGCGGGGAGGGGAGGAGGATATCCTTCCCGAACTGCCCGAAAGCGCCGAGCTGCCGCTGCCCTTCCCCGATCCCGAAGCGGATCGTGACCTCGCTTCCGAGCCGGCGAAGCCGCCCATGCCCCTGCGTGAAAGCCGCGCCCGCGCGGGTCAGGCGGAGCGGCGCGATCCGGCCTTCGATCGGCCCGCGCGCGAACTGCCCCTCCACCACAAGCCGGGCCGGGATGAGCCCGGCTTCGAGCCGCCCGTACGCCATCCCGACCGAGGGGAGGCCCAGCCCGAGCGCCGCCGCCACGCCGAGGCCAATCTGCGCGGGGGAAGCGACGGCCGTCGCGAGCCTTCGTTCGGCGGCGTGCACGACGACACGGACGATGCACCGCCGCGGCGTCCCGGCCCACGGCGCGACGCGGATCTGGATCACGACACGGCGCCCCTGCCCCGCGGGGAACCGAAGTGGGAGCCGCAGGTGGACGCGCGCGCCGATCTGCAGTCCCGCCCGGCCCTGGACCTCGACGAGAACCATGGCCACCGTTCCGAGCGGACGTCCGCCCGACGGGCTCCGTCGGACGGCCGCGCCGGCGACCGGATGGAGCCCCAGCTCCGCCCCATGCAGCGCCCGAGCCGGGGGCCTGCGTCGCGACTCGCCATGCAGTCCGACGACCCGGCGCCCCATTCGCCGGAGCTAGACGATCCACTGCTGCCGTTCCTGGATGATTTTTCGCCGGGCCCGCAGGTGTCCGAGCCCATCGAGGACCGCATTCGTCGCCTGAAGGCGCAGGAACGGCGCCCGCCGCGGCCCCATGAGGTGCCCGAGCACGACACGCGAGAGCAGGCGCCCGCGCCCGCCCGTGTCGACCATGCCGCGGCGCGGCCGTACGCGCGTGAAGATGAGCCCGCCCCGCCGGATGATGACACGCCGCGCCGGTCCCGCCGCGCGGTCTCCGAAAGCCGCGACTGGCTCGAAGCCGAGCCGCCCCGGCCGCGTGATCGGGATACACGCGAGGGCCGGCTGCTGCGTGACGGTGAATGGCGGCAGACCGATTGGGTGGAAAGCGCTGCCGAACCCGCTGCCGAGGACGCCTCCTGGGACGGCCCGGACACTCGCCGCGCCGGACATCACGACGCGGGTCGCGATGCCGAGTGGCGAGAGCGCGAATGGCGGGACGAACACCGGTGGGAGGAGGATCGCCACACCGAACCGCCTTACGCCCCCTCTGCGCACCCCAGCGATGACGAATGGCCTTCGGCCGCCCCGCTGCCCGCCGAGGCGCCCGCCCCCTACCGCGAGGCCCTGAGGGGCACCGAGCCGGAGTATTCCATGAACGATCAGGATCGGGGATATGATCGGTCCTTGGAGCGGCCGTTGGAGCGGACTTCCGATCGTCGTCCCGTCGAGCGGCCTGCAGAACGGCCACGCCGGCCGGATATCCGTGCGGGGGACGCGCGGCGCGAGCAGCCGCTGGGTGTCGCCCCGGTGCATCCGCAGCGGGGCGGGGCGGAGCGCGCAGCTCCGCGCGATTCATACCCTTCGGACGCCTACGGCCCCGCCGAGGTGTCGGCCCGCTTGCCCCGGTCGCCCGGAAGCTGGCAGGGCGAGGCCATGCGCCGCGCGATCGATGAGGAATGGGGAGAGGATGCGCCCCAGGCGCTGCCGCGCGCGACGCGCGTCGGCCCGCTGATCGGTCCCATCCGCGAGGAAGGCGAAGATGGCTTCCCGATGCCCGAGGCGGAGCAGCGGCTTCTGGCCGAGCGCATGGCCAGCCGGGGCGGGGCTCCCTCCCCGCAGCCTCACTCCCCGCAGTCCCATTCGGCACCGCCTCCGGCCACCCGCCAGCAGCCCGCGCGCGGCTGGTCTGCCCCCTCAGTGCCCGTAGAGGATGTCGCGGCCGCCGAGCCGCAGGCGGAGGCAGCCCAGCGGTTGCCGCGCGAGCCGCTGCGCCCCGGTCCGCCGGAGCAGTATCTGCCGCCGCATCTGCGGTCCGAGCCGCGGGTGGTGGGCCAGGCGCCCATGGCGGCGCCGGTGCTCTCGCGGGACGACGTGCATCGGATGCAGTCCGCCCTCTATGAACTGGGAGAATGCCGTCGCCTGATGGAAGGCCTGATCGGCCGGCGCGGCGAGGCCAGAACCGGCGACTAAAACCCCGCGCAGCCGAAGGCGGCCGAGGAGGGCCGGGCGGCAAACATTCCGCCGCGCGCCCGGCCTCCGTTTAGCGGTCGATCCGGTCAGTCGACGACGGCGAGGGAAACGCGCGTGACGCCCGAGCCGGTGAAGCCGAGCTCTGATGCCGCGGCCTTGGACACGTCGATCACCCGGCCGCGGACGAATGGTCCCCGATCATTGATGCGGACGACGACGGCTTTTCCGTTACGGAGATTGGTGACACGCACCTTGGTGCCGAAGGGCAGGGAACGATGGGCGGCCGTATAGGCCGACGGGTTGAAACGTTCACCACTCGCGGTGCTGCGGCCTTGCCAATAGTAGGAGGCGATGCCGGTGGAGGTGTCCGCGTTCGCCAGGCTTGGAACGGCCATGGGGGCCGACAGGGACAGGGCGGCGCAGGACAGGACCACGCGAATCTTCATCCGTTCAATCTTCCGTGTAATTGAGGAAGATCGCCGAATGACCGCGCAATCAGGCCACATTGACACCATTCGCCGGCGAAAGAGTGACGATTCGCTCTCCGGCGCCACAATCTTGCCGCGATATTCCATCGAAAAGCGCAGCCTAAGGTCGTATCTTTTTCCCGCCCGAATGATCCTTGGGGAGAGCGGCGCGCGCTTTGCACATTCGGTTCGGGAGGGGCTTGTCGGGGCCCCGGTGATGGTCTAAGCCTCCCCTCCACGTCGGAGCGTAGCGCAGCCCGGTTAGCGCACTAGTCTGGGGGACTAGGGGTCGGAGGTTCAAATCCTCTCGCTCCGACCATTCAAACCCCCGCCATCCGCCGCATCCCACCATCCCAATTCGCTTGCGTGCGAGAGCCGCCTTCTCGCAGCCCTTGGCGCGGCAGCATTCTCCCTTTCGGCATTCCAAAGCGAGCATGCCCATCGACGCCTGAGAAGGGCGGCGTCGCGGCCGCCGTGTGTGCTGGCACGCGCGCACAACAGTCAGGCAGCCAGATTCGCGTGATTGTTTACGCGAATCTCGACCCGTACCCCTTTGTTCTGGAACCTATTTTCCGCCGATCTCACGCGGCAGATGAAGGGCGCGGCTTCGGCGCTCTCGCCCGTTTGCGGCTCCAGAATCCTTTCACCCTTACTGAGCGTGCCGCCGCATCCTGTGCGCTGGTGTGACTCCGGGCGCGAATTGGAGCACCCTGGGGCGGATTCTGTGCCGGGCGATGCCGGCCGCCGGGAGAGATGTGATGCCCCCCTCCAGCGAGACCGCGACGCTGACCTTCACCATCCTTGGCTGCGGCTCTTCCGGGGGCGTTCCGCGGGTGGGGCAGGGGTGGGGCGCCTGCGACCCCGCGAATCCGCGCAATCGCCGTCGTCGCTGCTCCATGCTCGTGGAACGCGTGGGCGCGGGAGGTAAAACGACTGTCCTGGTGGATGCTTCGCCGGATTTGCGGGAGCAATTGCTTGGGGCCGACGTGACCCACCTCGACGCCGTTCTGTTCACGCACGAGCATGCCGATCACACCCACGGCATCGACGATCTGCGGCCCCTTGCCATCCACAATCGCAAACGCGTGGACATTTTTGCGGATGAAGATACCGCCCGCGTGCTGCATCAACGCTTCGGCTACTGCTTCGCGACGCCGCCCGGCAGCGCCTATCCGCCGATCCTGAACGAGCACCGGTATCGGGAAGGCCGAGAGATCGTCGTCGACGGGGCAGGTGGCCCGATCTGCGCCTTGCCATTCCGCCAGCGCCACGGCGACATCGACGCCTTCGGCTTCCGCTTCGGCGACGTGGCCTATTCAAGCGACGTGAACGGGTTCCCCGAGAACAGCCTCGCACATCTGCGCAATCTCGACGTCTGGCTCATCGATGCCCTGCGCGATACCCCGCATCCCTCGCATTTCACGCTTCAGGAGGCCCTAGATCACGTGGCGATGCTCAAGCCCAATCTGGCGATCCTGACCAACCTGCACACCGACCTCGATTATTCGGCGTTGGCGGCGCGCCTGCCGGAGGGGGTCATCCCAGCCTATGACGGCCTGCAGTTCACGTCCGGCATCCGGAGTGGCGTGCCTGTCCCTGAGCGCAGTGATGCAGCCGATTGAAGGTCGCGGAGGGTCAGATGCCTCTTTTCAAGTGCCAGATAAGTGTCTTTGAAATTGAGCATATTTTGTAAATTTTCAACACGGGCGAATGTGCAGCCACGGTCCATCCGCAGCGCTGCACAAGAAGTCGACGGGATCTCAATATTCCATAATATCTCTTCTGCGTTTTTCGTTTTCGGCTCGCCGTCATTGATCCTCAGTCGTGGTGGACCTTGAGGTCCACGAGCGGCGTGCCGTCGAGGCAGTCCAGGCCGCGCACCATCACCTTGAGCCCCTCCACGCGCACGAGCGTGACCACCGAGGATGCGATGGGGTTCGGCCGCACGGGCGAGCGCAGCGCGAAGGTGCCTCGGGTGCCGCCATCGCGCGGGCTTTGGAGCACGAGGTCGCGTCGCGCACGGTCCATCCAATAGAGCACCTGCAGGCGCGGGCAGTCGGCGACGCCCGTCAGCGCATCCGCCCAGCGGGCATCGATCTCCAGGGTGCAGACCGGCCCCTCCTCCGGATCGCCGCGGCGCGGACAGGTCCCGCGCACTGTCCAGGGCGTGCGGATGCGGCCGATGAAATAGAGCCCCGCATCGAACCGCTCCGGCAGCGCGACGCTGGTCTCGCCGGGCCGGATGTCGTCGTCGATAGGTCCGGCGGGTGCGATTTCGATCATGGGCGGGAATCCCTCGGAGCCACGCCAGCATAAGCCTCGCGTCCGCGCGCTCAAAGGCGGCATCGGGCGCAGTCGCGCGCGGCGTGCCCGGGCATTAGGATGTCCACCCACCCTTCCGGAGTCCCCCATGCTGCCCTCCCGCGACATCGCGCGCCTCATCGAGATCATGGCGGCCCTGCGCACGCCGGGCACCGGTTGCCCGTGGGATCTGGAGCAGACCTTCGCAACCATCGCGCCCTACACGCTGGAAGAGGCCTATGAGGTGGCTGACGCCATCGCCTGCGCCGATCTGCCGGACCTGAAGGAAGAGCTGGGCGACCTGCTGCTCCAGGTCGTCTTCCACGCCCGGCTCGCGGAAGAGGAAGGCGCCTTTGCCTTTCCCGACGTGGTGGAAGCCATCACCACCAAGCTGGTGCGACGGCACCCCCATGTGTTCGGCGATGCCCGCGATCTCTCGCCGGAAGCGGTGAAGGGCCTGTGGGCCGAGATCAAGGCTCAGGAGAAGGCCGAGCGTGCCGCCGCCCGCGCCGCCGCCGGGTTGGCGCCTGAGGAGGGCGGCAAGGGCGCTCTCTCGGGAGTCGCCCTGCCCCTCCCTGCCCTCACCCGCGCCCTGAAGCTTCAGGAGAAAGCGAGCCGCGTGGGCTTCGACTGGAACGATGCGCGGCAGGTGCTGGCCAAGATCCGCGAGGAGACCGAGGAGGTCTCGCAGGCTCTCGACGCGGGCGGCACCGAGGCCATTCGCGACGAGATGGGCGATCTGCTGTTTGCCGTGGTGAACCTCGCGCGCCACGCCGGCGTCGATCCCGAGACGGCGCTGCGGGGCACCAATGAGAAGTTCATCCGGCGCTTCGGCCATGTGGAGGCCCAACTCGCCATGGCTGGCCGCCGCCCGGGGGATGCGAGCCTGGACGAGATGGAAGCCCTTTGGCAGGACGCCAAGCGCCTGGAGAAACAGAGCGCGCGCGCAGCCGAATAGGCGCGCGCGGCCTCACATGGTGTGGACCCGCCGTGCGCCGAAGCGTCGGGCGACAAGACCGGCGCGCTCGGGCGGGATGCGCAGGGCCACTTGCAGCACGCCATCCTCGCCGGTGGAGCGCTCCAGCACTTCGCCGTGACGGTAGAGCCAGCCGAGCCCTTCGCCGTCCTCGGCCGCAAGCGTGACGGAGAGCGTCACGCGCCCGGAGGTGATGCGCCGCTCGATGACGCCGAGGAGGTCGTCCGTCCCCTCCCCGGTCAGGGCCGAGACCGCGACCGGCGCGTCGGCGCCCGCCCGCAGGGTCTGGTTCTGCACCTGCTCGCGGGCGTCGGGTGAAAGCCGGTCGATCTTGTTCCACACCTCGATGACACGGCCGCCGTCCTTCACCTCGACGCCGAGGTCTTCCAGCACGTCGGCCACATCCGCCGCCTGGGCCTCGGTGTCAGGGTGGGAGATGTCGCGCACGTGCAGGATCAGGTCCGCCTCCAGCACCTCTTCCAGCGTGGCGCGGAAGGCGGCGACGAGCTGGGTCGGCAGTTCGGAGATGAACCCCACGGTGTCGGAGAGGATGATGCGGGTGCCGTGCGGCAGGTCCACCGCCCGAAGGGTCGGATCGAGCGTGGCGAACAGCAGGTCCTTGGCCATCACCTCGGCGCGGGTGAGCCGGTTGAACAGCGTGGACTTGCCGGCGTTGGTGTAGCCCACCAGCGCGACGATGGGATAGGGCACCCGCTTGCGGCTCGCCCGGTGCAGGCCGCGCGTGCGCTTGACCTGCTCCAGCTCTTTCTCGATGCGCACGATGCGCTCGCCGATGAGCCGGCGGTCCGCCTCGATCTGCGTCTCGCCCGGGCCGCCGAGGAAGCCGAAGCCGCCGCGCTGGCGTTCGAGATGGGTCCAGGAGCGCACCAGCCGCGAGCGCTGGTAATTGAGGTGGGCAAGCTCGACCTGCAGCGCGCCTTCCTTGGTGCGGGCGCGCATGCCGAAGATTTCGAGGATCAGCGCGGTCCGGTCCACCACTTTGGTGGACCACGCCTTTTCCAGGTTGCGCTGCTGCACGGGCGACAAAGCGGCATCGAAAAAGACGAGATCCACATGCTCGGCCTTCACCACGTCCGCCAGCTCTTCAACCTTGCCGGTGCCGAGATAGGTCGCGGGCCGGATCTCCGAGAGGGATACGAGGCCCGAGAAGACCACGTTCAGCTCGATGGCGGCGGCGAGACCCACGGCCTCGTCCAGGCGGGCCTCGGGGCTGCGCCGCTCCGGCGCACCTCCCCTGCCCCGACGGCTGACCACCGGGGTCACGACAGCGCAGCGCACGGCCGGCGCACGGCGGTCAATGCCGCCGCGCGTGGGCTCTCGGGTGATGTCGTGGGTGGGGCCTGCGGAATCCATCCCGGATTCGGGCAGCAGCGCCTCATGCTCGCCGGGGATCAGAATATCCTCCCCGGCGTCGATGGCACCTTCAACCGTGCGGCCTGCGAGCTTGGACGTTGCCGTCTTCGATGTGTCTGTCTTGGACTTTGAACGTCCGCCCGCCTTCTTCCCGCTTTGATGCTCCACGCTTAGGCCTTTTCTCCCCCATCGTCCGTGGGATCGAACAACTGGACCGGGTGACCCGGCATGATGGTGGAAATGGCGTGCTTGTAAACCAGCTGGGAATGACCGTCCCGGCGCAGGAGCACGCAGAAATTATCGAACCAGGTAACGACGCCCTGCAATTTCACCCCGTTCACCAGGAAAATCGTGAGGGGAGTCTTGTTCTTGCGGACGTGATTGAGAAAAGTGTCTTGGAGATTTTGTGTCCGTTCCGCCGCCATTTTCGTATCCATTGTTTCGGCGTTGAGGCCCACGGCAAGCGCACGTCTGGAGTGTACACCCCCCGTGAGAGTTGGGCTGCTAGAATGGCACAGCCCCATGGCGGCGCAATATTATTTTGCTCCGCAACATGGGGCGTTGTGGAGCGACCTCACGCAACTTCCGAAAAGTCGTGGAATTTCAATCGCAAAGCCGCTGCGACCGGGCCGGGGACACCTGCTCCGACCGGCACACCATCGATGGTCACCACCGGCATGATGACGGTCGTCGCCGCCGAGATGAACGCCTCGTCGGCCGCATGGGCTTCCGCGACGGTGAACGGCCGCTCATCAATGGAATAGCCAAGGTCTGCCGCCACCTCGAACGCCACGGTGCGGGTGATCCCCCTGAGGATGCCGCTGTCCGCGGGGCGCGTGACGATGGTGCGACCGGCGGTCACGATCCAGGCGTTGGTGGAAGCGCCCTCGGTGACATAGCCGTCGGCATCGACGAACCAGGCTTCCCGGGCGCCGGCCTCCTTGGCGAGCTGCTTTGCCAGCACGTTCGGCAGCAACGAAACGCTCTTGATGTCGACACGCGGCCAGCGATTCTCCGGCACGGTGATGACGGCAACGCCCTTGCGGGCCAGTGCCTCCTGCGCCTCCCGGTCGGTACGGCGCGCGGTCACGACGACGGAGGGGACGGTACCGGGCGCGGGAAACGCATGGTCGCGACGGGCCACACCCCGCGTCACCTGCAGATAGACCATGCCGTTGCGCACGCCATTGCGACGCACCACCTCGCGCAGCACGGCCGAGAGCGCGGCGCGCGACATGGGCGCGGCGATCAGCAGTTCGTGCAGGGATCGCTCGAGCCGGTCGAGATGGCGGCGCTCGTCCACGAGCCGGCCGCCCAGCACCTCGCAGACCTCATAGACGCCATCGGCGAACTGATAGCCGCGATCCTCCACATGCACGCTGGCGTCGTGATGGGGGAGATAGCGTCCGTTGACGTAGGCGATGCGCGACATGACTGCGTCGGCCCTCAGGTGCGCCAGATGGCGAGATGGATGAAGACGAAAAGCCCGATGATCTCCAGGCGCCCGGCAATCATGCCGATCCCGGCGACGAGCACCGAGCCCCACGGCAGGGAGGAGATGGCCGGCCAGCCGCCGCCCGCGGCGTCATAGACCGGGCCCGTATTGGTGACGATCGCCGCCGCCGCCGCCAGCGCGGCGTCCAGCGACGGCAGGCCGGGGCTGAGCGCGATCACGCAGAGGCCATACATGAAGCCGAGGCTCGCTGCCCCAGCCCACACGCCCCGCATGGCGGAACCGACGCCGCCCTCCAGCGCCGAAGGCAGCACGATGTGCGGATAGACGAGCCGCAACAGATCGCCCCGCGTGCGCAGCAGGATGGCCCGCAGCCGTAGCATCTTGAGCCCGCCCGCCACCGAGAGCGCGCCGCCGCCCAGCAGCACCACGAGGATGACAAGGCCGAGCGGCAGATTGCCGTAGGTGCCTTCATGCGGACCGATGCCACTGGTGGAGATCAGCGAGGCGGCGGTGAACAGTCCATCTCGGACCGCGTCGAGCGACGACATCTCGTCAGTGCGGAACAGCAGCGCGCCGAGGATGATGCCGAGCACCGCCCACCAGCCGATGATGACGAGGCTTTCCACCTGCTCCGGTGCGGCGTTGATGCGGCGGGTAATCAGGGCCCGGTGCCAGCGCACGCTGGTGGCGCTGAAGATGAGGAAGGGCAGCAGCAGCCACTTGGGCGTCTCGTCCAGCGCGAGGGCCAGTTGCGCCTCGGGCGGCAGGTGCGCGCCGGCAGAGACCACGGCGGTCGCAAGCGTGAAGGCCACATAGAGGCTCTCGCCCGAGGCGAGCAGCACGAGCATCGCTAGCACGCTTGCGCCGAGATAGGCCGGCGCGATCTCGCGCAGCACCTGCACGAGGTCCACCACTTCGAGCGCCCTGCCACCCCGTGGGGTTCTGTCCGGCAGGCCACCGAGGCCCGCGGGGGCTAGAACGGCAACTGCGGTGACGACGGTCAGAAGACCTCCGGACCATTGCAGCAGGCCGAGGAAAACGTAGAGACTGGCTGGGCCCTGATTGAGGGCGGTGAGGCCGGTTGCGGTGAAGGCGGAAAGCGCCTCGAACCAGGCCTGAAGCGGCGTCAGGCCCGAGACGATCGCCACCGCCGGCGTCGCCATCAGCGGCAGCACCAGCCACATGCACGCGACCAGCGCCACGGCGCCCGCCCGCGTCAGGCGTGTATCGAGCCCGTGAGTGGTGAAGCGCAGCAGGCCGGCGAGGAACAGGCAGAAGCCAGACGTGGCGAGCCACACGGCCACGGGCCCGGTGCCGGAACGCGCGGCGACCGCCATCGGCAGGAGCGCGAGCGCCCCGATGCCGGCGATGCCAGCTGCGAGTGGGCGGGCGGCGTTGGCCATGGGTGAGGAACCTTGAGGTCGGTTCAGAAGAATTCGAGTGCCACGCGGAACAGCTGCTCCACGCGCTTGATGCGATCGGCGAGGGCGAACAGCACCACCCGGTCGTGGGCGCGCACGACGAAATCGCCGCGCGGCAGCAGCACCTGCCCGTTGCGCACCACGGCGCCGATGCGCAGCCCGTCCAGGAGGCCGAGGTCGCGCAAGGGCTTGCCCACCAGCGGCGAGGTTTCCAGCGCCTCCGCCTCGATCATTTCGCCCGAGCCGTCGAGCAGCGCATGGACGCCGCGGATGCGGCCGCGCCGCACGTGCTGGAGCACCTTGGAGACGGTGATCTGGCGCGGATTCACATGGGCGTCGATGCCGAGGCCCCGGGCGAAGGTGGCGTAGCCCTGCTCGTTCAGGAGCGCGAGGATACGCTTCGCCCCCACCTGCTTGGAGAGCAGGCAGGAGAGGATGTTGATGCGGTCGTCGTTGGTGAGGGCGATCATGGTGTCCGCCTCCCCCACCCCCGCCTCGTCGAGGATGGCGCGCTCCAGCGCGTCGCCATTGAGCACGACGGTGCGGCGCAGCTCTTCGGCGATGGCCTGCGACCGCTCGCGATTGGCCTCGATCAGCTTCACGCGGGCGGCGGCGTTGCGCTTCTCCAGTTCGGTCGCGACGTAGTAGCCGATGTTGCCGCCACCGGCGATGACGATGCGCTGGGCCGGCACCTCGTCGTGTCCGAACAGCGAGAGCGTGCGCTGCACGTGGTCTGCCTGCGCGACGAAATAGACGAGATCCCCCGTGAGAATCTGGTCGTTCGAGCGCGGCACGAACGAGCGCCCGCCCCGGCTCACCGCGACGATGGTCGCCTGGATGTCCGGGAACAGCTCGGTGAGCTGCTTCAGCGGCGTGTCCACCACCGGGCAGTCCTCGGTGCAGGAGACGCCGACGATCACCACCGCCCCGTCCGCGAAGCTCACCGTATCGGACGCACCGGGCAGGGACAGGCGGCGCAGCACCATCTCGCCCACCTCCACCTCGGGGGAGATGATCACGTCGATGGGCAGCTGGTCGCGGGCGAACAGGTCGCGCCATTCGGGTGCGAGGTAGGTCTGGGCGCGAATACGGGCAAGCTTGGTCGGCACGTTGAACAGCGCGTGGCCCACCTGGCAGGCCACCATGTTCACCTCGTCGTGGAGGGTCACGGCGATGAGCATGTCCGCCTGCTCGATGCCGGCGCGGGCGAGCACATCCGGATGGGAGCCCTGCCCCACCACGCCGCGCACGTCGAGCTGTTCCGTCACCATCTGGATGCGGCGCGGGGACGTGTCGATGATGGACACGTCGTTCTGCTCACCGGCGAGGCGCTCGGCGATGCCGAACCCCACCTGGCCCGCGCCGCAGATCACGACCTTCATGAACCCTCCCCCCGGACGCCCGGCCGTCGCTGGTCAGCGGACCGAACGCACCGATGCAGCCCCCTTTTCGGGCACCCCGTCAACCCGCCCCGGTCACGTCCGAGGACCTTCACCCTACGCCAAGAGCCTTAAGCTTTCGATGAAGGGCCGAGCGCTCCATGCCGACGAATTCGGCGGTGCGCGAGATGTTGCCGCCGAAGCGATTGATCTGCGCGGCGAGATATTCGCGCTCGAACACCTCGCGGGCCTCACGCAGCGGCAGGCCCATGAGATGTTCCCCGCCATTGCCGTTGGGCAGCGTCGGCACCAGCGCGCCCACGTCCGGCGGCAGCATGGCGGCGGTGATGGTCGCCTCCGGGTCGCCGCCGGCAAGAATGAGCAGACGCTCCACATTGTTGCGCAGCTGGCGCACGTTGCCGGGCCAGTCGTGGGATTGCAGCACCGCCATGGCGTCCTCGCCGATGGGCCGGCGCGGCAGACCGGTGGTCTGGGAGATGCTGTCGAGGAAGAAATCCACGAGATCGGGGATGTCCTCGCGGCGCTCCGCCAGCGGCGGCACGCGGATCGGCACGACCGACAGGCGGTGGTAGAGATCCTCGCGGAAGCGGCCCTTGGCGATCTCCTCCTCCAGGTTGCGCCCGGTGGAGGAGATGATGCGCACGTCCACGCTCACCTTGTCGTTGGAGCCGACACGGGTGAAGGTCTGCTCCACCAGCACGCGCAGCACGCGGTTCTGCGTCTCGCGCGGCATGTCGGCGATCTCGTCGAGGAAGAGCGTGCCGCCGTGGGCCTCTTCGAGCGCCCCGCGCTTCTGCTCCCTGCCCTCCCCTTCAGCGACGCCGAACAGCTCGAACTCCAGCCGCTCCGGCGTGATGGCCGCCGAATTCAGCACCACGAACGGCCCCTGAGCCCGGCCAGAGACGCCGTGGATGAGGCGCGCGGTGAGTTCCTTGCCGGAGCCGGAGGGGCCGACGATGAGGATGCGGCTGTTGGTGGGTCCCACCCGATCGATGGTGCCCTTGAGCTGCTGGATCGCGCTGGAGCGGCCGACGAGCAGGCGCCCATGGGGCGTCATCTGCTTCAGCTCCTTCAGCTCGCGCTTGAGCCGGAGCGTTTCCAGCGCCCGCTCCGTGACCATCACCAGGCGGTCGGCGTTGAACGGCTTCTCGATGAAGTCGTAGGCGCCGCGCTTGATGGCGGCGACTGCGGTCTCGATGTTGCCGTGGCCCGAGATCATCACAACCGGCAGGTCTGGATGCTGCGACTTGATCTCGTTGAGCAGTTCCAGCCCGTCGAGGCGGCTGCCCTGCAGCCAGATATCGAGGAACACGAGGTTCGGCCGCCGCGTGGCGATGGCCCCGAGCGCGCCATCGGCGTCCCGGGCGGTGCGGGCGGAATAGCCCTCGTCCTCCAGGATGCCCGCGACCAGTTCGCCAATATCGGCTTCGTCATCGACAATGAGGATGTCCATGGCCATGGATCAGGCCCTCCCTGCTTGAGGGACCGGTTGCGCCCCGCCCGCGCCGGCCGGTGGTAGACCATCCGCCCGCATCCGGAGCCTGATCCAGGCGCCGCGACCCTCGGGCGAATCATTCAGTTCGATACCGCCGCCGTGCTCTTCCATGATCTTGCCGACGATGGCGAGGCCGAGCCCCGTCCCCTTCTCGCGCGTGGTCACATAGGGCTCCAGAAGGCGGCTGCGTTTCTCGCGCGGCAGGCCCGCGCCGTTGTCGATGACGTCGATCAGGAGATCCTCCCCCGCCGCAGCGACACGGACGCGGATGCGGCCCTTGCCGCGCTCGGCGTCCGGGACGGCCTCGATGGCCTCCGCGGCGTTCTTGAGAATGTTGGTGAGCGCCTGGCTGATGAGGCGGCGGTCGAAACGGGCCGGCTGCGCGGTGGGCAGTTCGGTCTCGAAGGTGACATCCGGGTGCCCGACGCGCATGAGGAAGACCGCCTGGCGGACGGTCTCGGCAAGATCCTGCGCGTCCACCACGGGCTTGGGCATCCGGGCGAAGGAGGAGAATTCATCCACCATGCGGCCGATGTCGCCGACCTGCCGGATGATGGTGTCCGTACACTGGTCGAACACGTCGCGATCCTGGGTGATGTGACGGCCGTATTTTCGCTTCAGCCGCTCGGCGGAGAGCTGAATGGGGGTGAGCGGATTCTTGATCTCGTGAGCAATGCGCCGCGCCACGTCCGCCCACGCCGACGTGCGCTGGGCGGTGATGAGGGCGGTGATGTCATCGAGCGTCACCACCCAGCCGTGCGCTTCAGCCGCCGATTGCTCGGTGGTGACGCGCATGGCGAAGATTCGTTCGCGGCCGTCGCGCTGTACCGTGATGTTCCCCTGAACCGCGCGCTGACCGGCGCCCCTCGCCTCTTCGAGCAGGGTGGCCGTCTCCGGCACCACCTCGGCGAGCGGGCGACCCAGGCCCTCGGCCTCGGACACCCCCAGCAGCCGCTCCGCCGACAGGTTGAGGATGGTGACGCGGGCGTCGGCATCAAGGCCGATCACTCCTGCGCCGACGCCGGAGAGCACCGCCTCGGTGAAGCGGCGGCGACTGTCCATCTGGTCGCGGGCGCTGACGAGGGCGTTGCGCTGGGTCTTCAGTTCGCCGGTCATCTTGTTGAAGGTTTCGCCGAGGGTCGCGAGGTCGCCTTCGGCGCGGTTCACCGGCACCTGGATGTCGAGATTGCCCTTGGCCACGCGATCCGCCGCCCACATCAGCCGGCGGATGGGTGCCACCAGCCATTTGGAAAACGTGACGCCGAGCCAGACCGCTGACAGGAGCACGATCAGCGTGACGATCGAATACATGGCGGCGAAGGCGAGCTGGACGCTGAACCGCCGCTGCTCCAGCGCGCGATAGTCGGCCAGCGTGTCGCTCGTCACCTTCAGATAGCCGAGAACGCGGGGATCGATCGGCCGGGCCACGTACAGGAAAAGATCGTCGAATCCGGTGAGCGGCACCACGGCACCCACATAGTCGGCATCCACATAGATGATGGGCTGCTCGGTGGTTGCCTCGTTGATGGCGATGTTGGTGGGCACGAGGAACTCGCGACCCGTGCGCAGGTTCGCTCGCTCCACCACGGACAGGTCGCGGTGGATGATCTGGGCGCCCGGCACGTTGCGCAGGGCGGCCTGGGCGGTCAGCACCTGGCGGAACTTGTCGATGTCCGTATCGTAGAGAGTCTTCTGCTGCGACAGATCGTTGGCCATGGCCAACGCGTCACCGCGGATGGAGAGCGCGTGCTCGCGCACATAGGTCTGCGCCACAGAGGAGGCCGAGCCGACGATCTCCTGCGTGCGCTCGGAGAAATAACGGTCGAGGGTTCGATCGAGGGTGAAGCTCGCCACCAGAGCCACCACCACTGCCGGCACCACGGCGACGATGGCGAACAGGCCGATGATCCGCACGTGGAGCCGCGAGGCGGCGCGCCCGCGCGCCCGCGCCTGCCAGATGCGCCAGACTTCCCGGCCGATGATGGCAAGCAGCGAGAACGCAGCGACGGCAGATGCCGCGAGGGCCGCAATCGTCACCGTCGGCGTCGGCACGATGGAGGTGAGGCCCATGATGATGGCGAAGGTGGCCACCGCCAGAGCCAGCGACAAAACCACCACGACGGGCGCGAACAGGCGGGCGAACAGACTGCGCCGCGGTCTCATGTCTCTTGCGGCGTACCCGACCGGCTCATCGCTCATGTGTGCCTGACCGTCCCAGCGCTACCGGCCGGCGCGACGACTCGTGCGGCCCGGAGTGATGCAGTGGAACGACACTGGTGCAAAAATGTGACAGACGCATCCCCCTTCCACCGTATTTCCGGCGAAGGCGCGAATGGCAGGTAGCGGGGTCAAGGACCGAGCCGGCCTTTCCGTCCATCAGAAAGATGAGCTGCTGCAAGAGTCCGCCCCTCGCGGCAAGGCGGCGGTCGAATCAACGCGCGGCGGGCAACGTCACCGGAATGAAGCCAAAATCCGACAGGGTCTTCTGGCCAGACGGGGAGAGGATGTACATGGCGAAGTCGGCGGCCGGCAGGGATGCCGTGTTGGCGAGCGTCAGCCCGTATTCCGGCCCCACGGCGAGGTCGCGGGGTAGCGCAACGACCTTGTATTTCCCCGGGTCCGCCTTGCTCATCTCCTGCGTGCCCGAGCAGTAATAGATGGCCACGTCGGCGCTCCGGTCACCGAGCGCCACGGCCAGCCTGTGGCGGCCATTGAGCGGCCCGGTGGTCGCCGCGCCGCCGAACACCTGCTGGGCCTTGCCGCTCAACGCGGCGAACGCGCCCGGGTGCTGCTTGTCGATGAGCGCGAACAGCTCCCACGTATAGTCGCCGCCCGGATCGGCCTTCGGCGTCGACGTGGCGAGGCGGATGTCCGGCTTCAGCAGCGTCTCCACCAGGGTGTCAGAAGCGAGCTGTGGGCCATCCGAGAGTGCGATGGCGCACAGCGCATTACGGGCGAACAGCACGCTGTCGCTGGCAAGGCCCTTGTCCGTCAGCGCCTGCGCGTGCGGCAGAGCGGCGGAAGCGAAGATGTCGAACGCGCCGCCGTTTTCCAGTTCCGTCCTGAGCACCCCGGACGGGCCCCATTTGGTGGAGACGTGATCCCTCGGGTGGGTCCGGCCATAGTCCGCGATCATCGCGTTGAAGGCGCCGGTGAGGCTCCCGGCCGCGACGAGGCGGATGTCCTCCGCGCGGGAGGTTGCGGCGGAAAGGCAAAGAAAAACAAAGGCGCAAATGCGGGCGCGCATGGCAAGGCTCCGAAATGAACAGGCGAACAAGCTATATTCATTCGGATATATCGTGGCCGTCAATAAACCCCGCGGATGGGCCACCCGCGGGGCGTGTGCGTCGCCTCAGGACGGGCGATTACCGCGACGTGCGGATCACCTGGATGTCGAGATCGCGGATCTTCTTGCGCAGCGTGTTGCGATTGAGCCCAAGCAGTTCGGCCGCCTTGATCTGGTTGCCGCGGGTGGCGGCGAGCGCGGCGGACAGCAGCGGATATTCCACGTCCTTCAAAATGCGGTGATAGAGGCCGGGCGGGGGCAGATTCTCGCCGAAGCCGGAGAAATAGGTGTTGAGGTGCCGTTCCACCGAGGCCGCGAGCGTCGCGTCCACCGGGCCTTCTTCCGACAGCATGTTCGGCATGGGCTCGGAAAGCTCGGCCTCGATGATCGCCGGGGTGATGACCTCCTGCGGATAGAGTGCGGCGAGGCGGCGGACGAGGTTCTCCAGCTCGCGCACGTTGCCGGGCCAGCGATAGCGCTTGAGCCGGTCGAGGGCGGCGGCGTCGATCTGCTTGGCCGGCAGGCCCTCCCGCTCGGCCTGCAGGAAGAAGTGGCGCACCAGGTCCGGCACGTCCTCCGACCGTTCGCGCAGGGGCGGCAGGCGCAGGGGCACCACGTTCAGGCGGAAGAAGAGATCCTCGCGGAACAGGCCCTGCTGGATCAGGGTGCGCAGGTCCTTGTTGGTGGCGGCGATGATGCGCACATCGGTCTTGATGGGCGTGCGCCCGCCCACCGTCGTGTATTCGCCCTGCTGGAGCACGCGCAGCAGGCGCGTCTGCGCCTCCATCGGCATGTCACCGATCTCGTCGAGGAAGAGCGTGCCGCCCTCCGCCTGCTCGAAGCGGCCGGGATTGCGGGTGGTGGCGCCGGTGAACGAGCCCTTCTCGTGGCCGAACAGCTCCGATTCGATGAGGTCGCGCGGGATGGCCGCCATGTTGATGGCGACGAACGGCCCGGTGCGGCGCTTGCCGTAGTCGTGCAGCGCGCGGGCGACCAGTTCCTTTCCGGTGCCACTCTCGCCCGCAATCATCACGGTGAGGTCGGTCTGCATCAGCCGCGCGAGGAGGCGATAAATCTCCTGCATGGCGGGCGAGCGGCCGACCAGCGGGATGTTGTCCTGCTCCTCGGGGGCGTGATGGCCGCCGTCGCCCTTCTTTGGCTCCGCGAGGGCGCGGCCGACGATGGAGATCAGCTCCTTCAGGTCGAAGGGCTTGGGCAGATATTCATAGGCCCCGCGCTCGGAGGCGCGGATGGCGGTCATGAAAGTGTTCTGCGCGCTCATGACGATGACCGGCAGGTCCGGCCGCGCCTTCTTGATGCGCGGCAGGAGGTCGAAGGCGTTCTCGTCGGGCATCACCACGTCGGTGATGACGAGATCGCCATCCCCCTGGCTCACCCAGCGCCACAACGTGGCGGCGTTGCCGCAGGAACGCACCTCATATCCCGCGCGCGAGAGCGCCTGGTTGAGCACGGTGCGGATCGCGGCATCGTCGTCGGCGACCAGGATGCTTCCGGATGGCATCGACACCTCAATTGTCCTCTCGAACAGGGCTCTTGCCGCGATACATGGGCAGGAGCACGCGGAACGTGGTGCGGCGGGGCTGGCTGTCGCATTCGACGATGCCGCCGTGGTCACCGATGATCTTCGCCACCAAAGCAAGACCGAGGCCAGAGCCGGTGGGCTTGGTGGTCACGAACGGGTCGAACAGGTGGGGCACAAGGTCTTCCGGCACGCCCTTGCCGTTGTCCCGCACGCAGAACTCGAGCGGCAGGCTGACCCGGGTGGAGGCACCGGGCACCATCAGACGCACGCCGGGGCGGAAGGCGGTGGAAAGCAGGATCTCGCCGTCCTGGTCGCTGTCGATGGCTTCCGCCGCATTCTTCACCAGGTTCAGGAACACCTGGATGAGCTGGTCGCGGTTGGCCAGCACCGGCGGCAGGGAGGGGTCGTACTCCTCCACGAAGCGGATATGGCGGGCAAAGCCCGAGGACGCCAGCGTGCGGACATGCTCCAGCACCGCATGGATGTTCACCGGCTCCCTCTCCACCGGGCGCTCGTCGGAGAACACCTCCATCCGATCCACCAGCTTCACGATGCGGTCGGCCTCGTCGCAGATCAGGCGGGTGAGCGCCCGGTCCTCGTCGTCGGCGGACTGCTCCAGAAGCTGCGCCGCGCCGCGGATGCCGGAGAGCGGATTCTTGATCTCGTGGGCCAACATGGAGGCAAGCGCGCTCACCGAGCGGGCGGCGCCGCGATGGGTGAGCTGGCGGTCCATCTTATCGGCGATGGTGCGCTCCTGGAGCATCACCACCACATTGTCCGGCTGCTCGTTCACCGGCGCCACGTGGATGTCCACGATGCGCTCGCCGCCGTTGCGCGGGGTGCCAAGGTCCACGCGATATTCGTTCACCGGCGCGCCGCGCTGGCGCACCTGATCGATGAGGCCGAGGAGCGGCGTGCCGAAGGGCACGAACTCGCTCAGGGGCCTCCGGCGCAGAAGGGGGGCGCTGACCTCGAAGAAGGCTTCCGCCGCCACATTGGCTTCCACCACATGGCCGTTGCCGGCGATGGTGAACAGCGGGTGCGGCACGGCATCGAGAATGGCGCGCGTCATGCCCGGCTCGGCGCCGCCCGTCTTGGCGACCGGGTGAACAGGCGGGCTGACGGCTTCCTGCGCCGCCTCCTTGGCCGCGTCCTTGGCGACCTCCTTGCCCGCAGCCTTGGCCGCTGTCTTCGAACTGCCCTTGCGCTTTTGATCCATCTTCCGTGCGTCTTGCTTTCTGGCTTCGGCCGTCATGCCGCAGCCCTCCACATGAGTTCGTCGAAGGCCGCCACGATGCCGGCCTTCACCCGGCCCGGCTCGTCGAGTACAAGCAGCGCTTTGCGCCAGCGCTCCACGAAGGCGACCCGATCACTCCCCTGCCCTGCGGCGGCCGCATCGAGCGCCCAGCCGATATGCTTGCGCGCCTGCCGGACGCCGAGCGTCGTGCCGTAGAGCGACAGCCAGCCCTCGTAGAGTTCCAGCAGGATGTCCCGCTGGGCGTCGAGGGGCGGATCCTCGTCGACCACTCGGCCGGCCAGCGTCTGCGCCACACGGCCGGGAAACCAGGGCCGGCCCTGCGCACCGCGGCCGATCATCAGCCCATCCGCGCCGGAAGCCGCGAGAATGCCCCGCCCGTCCGAAAGGCTCACCACGTCGCCGTTGGCGATCACGGGAATCGATACGGCGTCCTTGACCGCGCGGATGGCGCGCCAGTCGGCCCTGCCGGTGTAGAACTGGCAGCGGGTGCGGCCGTGGATGGTCACCATGGAAAGCCCGCACGCCTCGGCCATCTGCGCGAGAGCCACGGCGGTGGGCGAGCCATCGTCCCAGCCGAGCCGGGTCTTCACCGTGACCGGGACGCTGACCGCGCCCCGCACCGCCTCGAAGATCGCGCGGGCCAGCGGTAGGTCGCGCAAAAGGGCCGCGCCGGCGGCACCGGTGGTGACGCGCTTGGCGGGGCAGCCCATGTTGATATCGATGAGGCCGGCGCCGGCCGCCTCCGCCACGCGTGCCGCCTCGCCCATCAGGCGCGGGTCGTTGCCGGCGATCTGCACCGCATGGAACGGCACGCCCTCGCCTTCGGCGCGCAGCAGCATCTCAGGATGGCCGTCGAGGAGCGCCTCGCTGGCCAGCATTTCTGATATGACGAGCCCCGCGCCATGGCGGATCGCCATCCGTCGCACCGGCGCATCGGTGATTCCCGCCATGGGGGCGAGGATCACCGGATTGGGCAGGGTCACGGCGCCGAGGCGCAACGCCGGAATGGACAATGGGACAGTCTCTTGCACAGAATTTAGGCCAGCTGTGTTCTGCCTACATCTTAGACAAATGTGCGCAGCACGCAAGGGCAGTGTGCGTGCCGTTGCACCGCAGCATGTTGTGCCCCACCTCGCGCTACCGGCCTGATCTCTCACCTTCGTTCAGAAGCGAGATCCGGCCATGACCGGAGCGTCAGCCACGAACTGCGTGGCGATCGTGGTGGCCGCCGGTCGCGGAAGCCGCGCGGGTGGCCCCTTGCCGAAGCAATATCAGCAACTTGGCGGCGAGCCGGTGCTGCGCCGCACGCTGCGCCTTTTTTGCGAGCATCCGGCCGTCACGGCCGTGCTCACGGTCATCCATAGCGATGATTCAGGCCTCTTTGCGGATGCGGCGGAAGGCTTGCCCAAGATTCTGGCACCGGTTTCCGGCGGCGCGACACGTCAGGACTCGGTCCGAGCGGGGCTTGAGGCCCTATCGGGGGCCACTCAACCGACGATCGTGCTGGTGCACGATGCCGCCCGGCCCTATGCGACGCCCGATCTCATCGCCCGCGCCATCGCCGCGGCCGGCGCGGCCGATGCCGCGATCCCGGTGCTGGCTGTGACCGACACGGTGAAGCGCGTCGATGCGGACGAACTGGTTGCGGAGACGCTGGACCGCGCGGCGCTGCGTGCCGTGCAGACGCCCCAGGCCTTCCGCTATGACCCGCTCGTCACCGCCCATCGTGCCGCGGCCGAGAGCGGCGTGACCACGCTGACTGACGATGCCTCGGTGATGGAATGGGCAGGCCATCGGGTCGCGACCTTCGCCGGCGAGACAGGGAACATCAAATTGACCACAGCCGAAGACATGGCCCGTGCCGCCGTCTCCACACTCGCCGATCTGCCGGACGTGCGCACGGGCACCGGCTTCGATGTCCATGCCTTCGGCCCGGGCGACCATGTGATGCTCGGCGGCGTCGCGGTGCCCCACGGATTCGGGCTGGTCGGCCATTCGGATGCGGACGTGGGCCTGCACGCCCTCACCGACGCCCTGCTCGGGGCGCTCTGCGACGGTGACATCGGCGCCCATTTCCCGCCATCGGACCCGCAATGGAAGGGCGCGTCCTCGGACCGCTTCCTCGCCCATGCGGTGGAGAAGGTGACGGCGCGCGGCGGGCGGATCGCCCATCTCGACCTCACCCTCATCTGCGAGGCCCCGAAGGTCGGCCCCCATCGCGAGGCCATCCGGGCCGAGATCGCCCGCATCACCGGCGTTCCGGTCGCCCGTATCTCGGTTAAGGCCACCACCACGGAGAGGCTCGGCTTCACCGGCCGGCGGGAGGGCATCGCCGCCATGGCCAGCGCCACCATCCGCCTGCCGGCGGGAGAGGAGATCTGACGATGGACGAGGAGACCTACGCCCGCGCCGTCGCCGTCCTCGACGCCTTCCGCGCCCGCAGCTGGACGCTGGCGACGGCGGAATCCTGCACCGGCGGTCTCGTGGCCGGCGCCCTCACCGAGGTGCCGGGATCGTCCGACGTGGTGGACCGCGGCTTCGTCACCTATTCCAATGCGGCCAAGATGGCGATGCTCGGCGTGCCCGAGGCGACCCTTGCCGCCCATGGTGCCGTAAGCGAGGAGACCGCCCGCGCCATGGCCGAGGGCGCACGCAAGGCGGCAGGGGTGGATGCGGCGGTCGCCATCACCGGCGTGGCTGGGCCAGGCGGCGGTTCGGCGGCGAAGCCCGTGGGGCTCGTCCATTTCGCCTGTGCCCGCCGCGATGGCACGACCGTGCACCGCGAAAAGCGATTCGGCGAGATTGGCCGCGCCGAGGTGCGCCGACTCTCCGTGCTGCAGGCGCTCGACCTGTTGCGCGAGGCGGCGGCCTGAGGTCTCGCGGGCTTCCGTCCTGAAAAAAAGGGCCGCTCTGAGAGCGGCCCTTTTGCGTGGGAATGCGGTCTCGTCCGCCGCGTCAGTTCTTGGTCACGACACAGTCGCCGCCCTGCGCCCGCAGGGACTGGCAAAGGTCGTTGGCCTGATCGCGACCGGCGAAGGGGCCGACCTGGGCGCGGTAGTAGATACCCTTGTCGCCAAGGTCCGCCTTCTTGACCGTTGCCTTGTAGCTGCCCAGCAGGTTCGGATACTTGGCCTGCAGCGCCTTCCAGGAGCCAAGCGCGTCGCTCTCCGACCGCTGCGAGGCCACCTGCACCACATAAGTGCCGGCCGCCGTGGGCGCGGGAGACGTACTGGCGGTCGCGTCCGCGGGAGCGGAGGCGGGCACGGTGGTGACGGGGTTGGGCTGCGGCAGCCCCACCGGGATCGGGTTCTGGCTCGGCGCATAGGCCGAGACGGCGCTCGACGGCACGCCGGGCGTCACGCTGCCGTCGGCGCGCACGGTCATGGTCCGCACGCGCTTGGGCTCGGTGAGGTTCTGCGTTGCCTGCATGGGCTGCGCGGCGGGCGCCGGGCCGGCATCGGCGGGAGCGCGAGCGGCGGAGGTCACATCCACCGGCTGCTCCTCGCGCGGCACCATCTTCTCGTTTCCGGCGGTCACGGGCCCGCCGACGCGATCGTAGATCGACTTCTGCGCGTCAGCCGTTGCGGGCGGCGTCGTGGTCTTGGCAGGAGCGGAATCCGCCTTGATGACCGGCGGCGTGCCGGAGGAGGATATCAGGCCGGAACGGCCCACGGCCATGTTGTAGGCGAACACGCCGGCCACGCCCGCGACCACGAGACCCACGAGCGACACCCCGAGCACGAGCGCGGTGCGCCCGCGACGCCGCCGCGGCTCCGGCTCGTACATCTCCTCGCCGTGAGGCGGCATGTAGCCGTCGTCGGCATATTCGGGATCGTAGCGGTCGTCGTAGTCGTCGTAGTCGTAATCTTCGTCACGCCGTGCCGCGGAATAGGCGTAGCCCGCCTCATCGGTCTCGTCGTCGTAGCGCGCCGCCTGCTGGGCCGGCTGGCCGGAGGCTGGGCGGCGATCGTCCTGATACCGCGTGTCCTGATAGCGCGGCTCTTGCGAGCGCGGATCCTGGCGATACCCCTGGGCATCGGCGCGGCCGTAAGCCTGCTGCGACTGCGGAGCCTGAGCCTGCCCATAGCCGGCGGCCCGCGCTCTCGGATCCACGTTGCGGGGATCAGGCTGGCGCGGATCGTCTACGCCGTCGTCATAGTCATCGTCGTAATCGTCATAGTCCTGGGCCGGCTGCTGCTGAGGCGGCACGGCGCGGGCGGCGGCTGCATCGCGGGCGAGCGAGCCGTAACCCAGGCGAACGTCGGCCGTCCGCGGATCCACAGCGCGAGGCGCGGGCGCGTAGGACGGGGCAGGCTGGGCATAGCCGGACTGGCTATAGCCCTGCGGGGCGCGGGACTGGGGCTCCGGCGCGTACGCAGGCGCGCTACGGGCCGGGACGGCAGGCTGACGTGCGGGGGCGGTGTTCCACGCCTCGGCGTCGTCATCCTCGTCATATTCGGGTTCGACAGCCGCCGCGCGGGACGGCGGCTGGAGTGCGGCGCGCGCGGGCTGGGGCGGTGCCAGGCGCTGCGCCGGGGCAGGTGAAGCAGACGCCGGAGGCGCATAGCGCTGCGCGGGCGCCCGGCGGGGATCGACCGACTGGGACGCACCCTGCTGGGGCGCGGCCGAGCGAGCCTGCTGTTCGGGCGGGAGCCCGTCGAAATCGTCGAAAGGATCGTGATCCATGAGCCGAGCCAGCTCGGCGAGGGGATCACGACCGGCCGCACGATCGCCACTCGCGGCCTGCGCCGGCCGGGAGCCGGGGCCGCTTTGCGTGGCAGCATCGTCACGCCGGTAGCGGTACCTGCTTTCGTCGCCCATGTCGCCTCGATGTGTTGCGCCGCCCACCCGGCCGGATTCTCGCGAAACGATTCTTCGCAAACCAGCCACCAAGCCCCGCCCGCACCTCGGCCAGCATACGCCGGACCGCAACCGGACGAGCGATTATTTCATCTCGTCGACGGCCTCAACTCCGAGCACCTTGAGACCGGAAGCGAGTACCGTGGCAACGCCATGCACCAATGCGAGGCGGGCCGAGGTCAAATCTCGATCATTCTCGATAATGAAGCGTAAATGTGGCAAGTCTTTTCCCCGGTTCCACTGGGCATGGAACTCGCTCGCCAGATCATGCAGGAAGAACGAAACGCGGTGCGGCTCGCGCGCCGTTGCCGCCTGCTCGACGAGACGCGGCCAGGAGGCGATGCGCCGCAGCAGCGTCAGCTCGCCCTCGTCATCGAGTCGGGCCAGGGCCGCTCCGGCGAAGCCCGCGGGTTCGGAGGGCAGGTCCGCGAACTGCTCGTGGGCGTTGCGCAGGATCGATTTGGCCCGGGCGTGCGCATACTGCACGTAGAAGACTGGATTCTCGCGGGACTGCTCGATCACCTTGCCGAGGTCGAAGTCCAGCGGCGCGTCGTTCTTGCGGAACAGCATCATGAAGCGCACCGCATCGCGGCCCACCTCGTCCACCACCTCGCGCAAGGTAACGAAGGAGCCTGCACGCTTGGACATGCGCACCGGCTCGCCATTGCGGAACAGGCGCACGAGCTGGATCAGCTCCACATCGAGGCTCGCGCGGCCGCCCGACACCGCCTTTACCGCCGCCTGCATGCGCTTGACGTAGCCGCCATGGTCGGCGCCCCAGACGTCGATCATCTTGAGGAAGCCGCGCTCCACCTTGTCCTTGTGGTAGGCGATATCGCCGGCGAAATAGGTGTAGCTGCCGTCCGACTTCTTCAGAGGCCGGTCCACGTCGTCGCCGAAGTCGGTGGAGCGGAACAGGGTCTGCTCGCGGTCTTCCCAATCCTCGATGGGCGCGCCCTTGGGCGGCGGCAGGCGGCCCTCGTAGACTTCGCCAGAGGCCCGCAGCGCCTCGATGGTGGCGCCCACCTTGTCCACGGCGCCGAAAGCCAGCGAGCGCTCGGAAAAGAACACGTCGAACTCGATGCCGAGGGCGGTGAGGTCGTCGCGGATCATCTCCATCATGCAGCCGATGGCGAAGGAGCGGAAAACGGGCAGCCACTCGCTCTCCGGCGCGGCCATGTACTCGCCGCCGTGCATCTCGGCGAGCTGCTGGCCGACGGCGATGAGATAATCACCGGGATAGAGACCGTCCGGAATATCCGCCGCCTCGCCCGTCACCGCCTCGCGGTAGCGCAGGAAGGCGGAGCGGCCGAGCACGTCCACCTGCGCGCCGGCATCGTTGATGTAATATTCCTTCGTCACCGCGAAGCCGGCGAACGCCAGGAGGCGCGCCATGGCATCGCCGAACACCGCACCCCGGCAATGGCCGACGTGCATGGGGCCGGTGGGGTTGGCGGAGACGTACTCCACATTCACCTTCTCGCCTGCCCCCAGCGTCGAGCGGCCGAAGTCGAGGCCCTGGGTGAGCGCGGCGGCGAGCACCTTGGGCCAGAAAGCCGCATCGAGGGCGATGTTGATGAAGCCGGGCCCGGCCACATCCACCCGCGCCACGCCCGGCACCGCCTGGAGCTTGCCCGCAATCTTCTCGGCGAGGTCGCGCGGCTTCAGGCCGGCGTCCTTGGACAGCACCATGGCCGCGTTGGTGGCGAGGTCGCCATGGCTCGCATCGCGCGGCGGCTCCACCACCACGCGGGCGAGGTCGAGGCCGGCTTTGACGTGGCCCTCGGCAACAAGGGCGGCGACGGCTTCGCGGACGTGATCGGCGAAGATCGCGTAGACGTTCATGGAATGGGGTCCAATCGGGTTCGGTTGCCGGCGCGCCTAACGCAAGTCCGGTGTCGAGTCAAAGAAGCGGGCGTGCTGGTCGAGGGCGTAGCGGTCGGTCATGCCGGCGATGTAGTCGCACACGCGGCGGGCGAGGCGCTCGCCCTCCAGTGCATCGATACCGTCCTGCCAGGAGGCCGGCAGATCCCTCGGGCGGTTGATGAAATAGGCGAACAGGTCGCGGATGACGCCCTGTGCCTCGGCCATGATGCGATTGACCCGCTCGTGCCGGTACATGCGGGGAAAGAGGAAGCCCTTGAGCGCCTTCTCCTTCTCCCGCATGGCGTCGGAGAAGGCGACGATGGGCGCGCCGAGCGCCCGCACGTCGGCCGATGATGCCACGCCGGCGGCCTGCGCGCGGCGCAGGCTTTCCGCCACCACGTCCTCGATGAGCAGGGTGATGACCAGCCTCAGCACCTCGTTCACCGTGCGTGGCACGTCGAGGCCGGGATAGCGCGCGCGCACGCTCGCCAGCGCCTCGCCCACCAGGGGCAGGCCGGCGATGTCGTCCAGGGTGAACATGCGGGCGCGCAGGCCGTCGTCGAGGTCGTGGACGTCATAGGCGATGTCGTCGGAGATGGCGGCGACCTGCGCCTCCGCCGAGGCGTGGCTCCACAGTTCGAGATCCTGCTGGGCGGAATGCACGCGGATGGCATGGGGCAGGCCGTCCCGATAGCGGCCGATGCCATTGCCCTCGCGATCGGTCAGCGGGCCGTTGTGCTTGGCGATGCCTTCCAGCGTCTCCCACGTCAGGTTCAGCCCGTCGAAGGCGGCGTAGCGGCCTTCGATGCGGGTGACGACGCGCAGGGACTGGGCGTTGTGGTCGAAGCCCCCCTGCCCCGCCATGCAGGCATCCAGCGCCCGCTCGCCGGCATGGGCGAAGGGCGGATGGCCGAGATCGTGCGCCAGCGCCAGCGCCTCGGCGAGATCCTCGTCCAGCCCCAGCGCGCGGGCGATGGAGCGGGCCACCTGCACCACCTCCAGCGTGTGGGTGAGGCGGGTTCGGTAATGGTCGCCCTCGTTGAAGACGAACACCTGCGTCTTCTGCTTCAGCCGGCGGAAGGCGGTGGAATGGATGATGCGGTCGCAATCGCGCCGGAAAGGGCTGCGCGGCGGCATCTCGGGTTCCGGGACGAGGCGGCCACGGGAGCGTTCGGCTTCGCTGGCCCAGGTCACGCGGGGCGTCGCGCCGCTCACCGCCATGACCATCCCTCCCCCGTTCCGGCCAGCGCGGCACAGGAGCCTGCGGCGACGCACAAAACCCTTTTGCACCGCCCGCCCTTTAAATCGGAGGCGGATGGACTTACCTTAGAAGCCATTGCCAGCTTCAATTCGTAAAGTCGATACCATGGAAACCTCCCTCGCCCCGACGACTGCTCCCGCCGATGCTCCGGTGACGGAAGTGGATTTCACCGTGACCGACGCGGCCGCCCGTCGCATCTGCCAGATTCTGTCTCCCGAGCCTGCCGGCACCTTCCTGCGCATCAGCGTGGAAGGCGGCGGCTGCTCGGGCTTTTCCTACAAGTATGACGTGACTCGGGAACAGTCGGACGACGACTTGGTCATCGAGAAGGAAGGCGCCAAGATCGTGGTCGATCGCATGTCGCTCGACTATTTCAAGGGCTCCCAGCTCGACTACAAGGCCGACCTGATGGGCTCCGCCTTCAAGATCTCGAACCCCATGGCCACCGCCAAGTGCGGCTGCGGGTCCAGCTTCGCCGTTTGATCTGCTTTCGGCGCGGCCGCACAAAACGTGAGTAACCCGGCGGCTGCGGATCCAGTTTCGCGGTTTGAACTGCTTCCAAGCGCAGTCGCACTCAACTTGAGCGGCTACGGCGCGACATTGCGCGGCACAGCGCTGCGCCACAGGCGCGGCAGGCCCTTGGGCCAGTCGTCGCCGTAGCAGGGGAAGAAGCGCTCCGTGCGAGCATAGATGATGAGGTCCGGCGCGTAGCGCTTCACATCGTCGAAGCTGAAGTCGCAATTGCCGGTCACCCGCGCGGAGGCGTGCATCCATGCCACCTCCTTCACCGGCGCGTTGGCGAACAGGCGCGGCCAGGACATGGCGGTGAAGGAATCGCCCATGATGAGCACCTTCAGCCCCTCGGGCGCATAGTCCCGCACCACCGACTTGAAGGCGATGTGCTCGTTCAGGCTGCGCAGCACGGGGTCAAAGCGCGGCTTTGAGGCCTTGCCCGGCAGGTTGAGGCGGAAATCCTCCTCCTTCACTTCTGGCGGCATGCGCATGGCGCGCAAAAGGTCGCCGCGCGGCGCCGGCTCCAGCCCACCGACCACCTGCGCCGGGTCCACCTGCCAGTCGGGATGGCCGGCGGCGACCATCACGGCATTGAATGCGAGCACGCTCGAGCGGGCGTTCCAGTGCGTGTCGGTGAGGAGGTAGCGCGGCGCCGGGCTCGCCTTCAGCACCGGGCGCAGATCCACGGTGGTGATGCCCCGCGCCTTCAGGCCGGCCTGTGCGAGATCATATTCCGTCGTCGGGTAGGCGAGCGCATCGTTCCACAGCGGCAGTGCCTCGGTTTCCACCGACTGGGCGTTCGGCGGCAGGGCGACCACGATCTTCGTGCCGGCAGGCGCGAGGATGCGCTGCATCTCGCCGAGCATGTCGACGAAACGCTCCACGTTTGCCGACCGCACCAGCGCACCGGCGGACTGGGCCGGCGTCTGCTCCCGGCCCCAGAACAATTGGCCGTCGCGCCCGGCATAGAAGGGCTTGCTGTCCGGCGAGTTCAGCTCGGCTCGAAGCTCGCGGCGGAACACCGGGAGGGTGGCGCGGAAGCCGAAATTGTCCTGGATGAAGATGCCGATGTTGCGGAACCACAGGTCCAGCTTGCGGCTCAGCGTCCATTCGGGCGCCACCTTCACTCGCCACTGCATGCTCGCGAGCGGATCGGGAATGAGGTTCGACAGGAGCAGGAAGCCGAACAGGCCGGCGACCAGGAGGCCCAGATAGCGGCGATGCCGGGAGAGCAGGGTCATCGGGCGCGCCTCAGAACCGGTAGTAGAGGAAGGGCGTGCCGTTGGTGCCGCCCACCCAGGCGACGCTCGCAAGCATCAGCACCGCGATCAGCGAGAAATCTGCCACCCGCGCCATAGCCCCCTCCCCCGACAGCATCTTCCAGCGCGGCCAGCGGAAGAAGCCGATCAGCCCACCGACCACAAGAACTGTGATGGCGAGCGGCGTCAGTCCGAAGCCCAGCGCCATGGAGGCGCGGCTGAAGCCGTTGAGCCCGACGAGGCCGTGGAACATGTCGATGGCGCCCGGCAGGCTGTCGGCCCGGAACCACACCCAGCCGATCATCACCACCAGCACCGTATAGAGGTGGCTGACCGGCCCGGGCATCCGCTTCAGCCAGCGGCCGAGGAAGGCGCGCTCGATAATGAGGAAGGCGCCATGGTGGGCGCCCCAGATCACGAAGGTCCAGCTCGCCCCGTGCCACAGGCCGCACAGCAGGAAGACGACGGAGAGATTGATGTAGGTGCGCATCTCCCCGCGCCGGTTTCCGCCCAGCGGAATGTAGAGGTAATCCCGCAGGAAGGCGGACAGGCTCATGTGCCAGCGCCGCCAGAAATCGGTGATGGAGTGGGCGGTGTAGGGCAGCCGGAAGTTCCGCGGCAGCACGAAGCCCACCATCACGCCGAGGCCGACCGCCATGGTGGAATAGCCGGCGAAGTCGAAATAGATTTGCACCGTGTAGGCGTAGAGGCCGAGCCATGCCTCCACGAAGGTCGGGTGGGTCGTGGTGTCGAACACCCCGTCCACCAGCCGCGCCACCTCGTCGGCGATCAGCACCTTCCAGGCGAGGCCGATGACGAACAGCCGCGCGCCCGCCGAGAACCGCCCCAAGGTCACCCGCCGCTCCGACAGCTGCCGCGCCACCGTGGCGTAGCGCACGATGGGGCCGGCAACGAGCTGCGGGAACATGCACATGTAGAGGGCGAACTGCGCCGGATCGCGGTTGGCGTGGACCTTCTTCTTGTAGATGTCGGCAAGGTACGAAATGGCGTGGAACGAATAGAAGGAAATGCCCAGCGGCAGCGAAATCTGCGGCACGGGCAACACCAGCCCCATGGGCTCCACAATGGCGTTGAGGTTCTCCGCCAGGAAGCCGGTGTATTTGAACACCCCGAGCAGGAGGAGGTTCAGCGTCACGCCCAGCGCCAGCACGCGCTTGCGCTCGGCCCCCTCGCGCACCTCGATCGCCTTGGCCAGAAAGAAGTTGGCCGCGACGGAGGCGAGCAGGATCAGGATGTGTGGCGTATAGCCCGCGGAATAGAAGACGAGCGAGAAGGCGAGAAAGATGTAGTTCCGCGTGGTGATGGTCTTCGCGGAGAAGTAGGCGACCAGAAAGAGCGGAAAAAAATAGAACAGGAATTCGATGGACGCGAAGGTCATGCCGCCCGGCCGCCAGAGATTGTCATCCGGCGTTCCTGCCACTCTTTGCCCGATGCCGCAACCCTTTGGCGGATCGCACCAAGCGTGGCGATAGGTAAACCGCTCCGCCCCATTGCCTCCCCGGCGGTCCGGCGTATCCTCCCCCGCGAAGGAGCCGCCATCCCATGCGCATCGCCACCTGGAACGTGAATTCCATCCGCCAGCGCCTCGACCATGCGGTCCGCTGGCTCGGGGAGAGCCGGCCGGACGTGGTCTGCATCCAGGAGATCAAGTGCCAGACCGAGGCCTTCCCGAAGGAGCCGTTCGAGGCGCTGGGCTATAATGTCAGCGTGCATGGGCAGAAGGGCTTCAACGGCGTCGCTCTCCTCTCCCGGCTGCCGCTGGAGGACGTGACGCACGGCCTCGCCGGCGACGACGGGGACGAGCAGGCCCGCTTCATCGAAGCGGTGGTCTCCGTGAAAGGCGGCGTGGTGCGCGTCGCCTGCATCTATCTGCCCAACGGCAACCCGCCGGACACGGAAAAATACCCCTACAAGCTTGGCTTCATGGAGCGCCTCTCCGCCTTCGCCGCCGACCGGCTGAAGCTGGAGGAGCCGCTGGTGCTGGCCGGCGACTTCAACGTGATTCCCGAGCCGCGCGACGCCGCCGACCCCACGGCGTGGACCGGCGACGCCCTCTTCCTGCCGCGCACCCGGCAGGCGTTCCGCTCCCTCCTCAATCTCGGCTTCACGGACGCCCTGCGCGCCACCTCCGACGCCGGCCGGCTCTACACCTTCTGGGATTACCAGGCCGGCGCGTGGCAGCGCGACAACGGCATCCGCATCGACCACCTGCTGCTGTCACCCCAGGCCGCCGACCGGCTCATCGCCACCGGCGTCGACAAGCATGTGCGCGCCTGGGAGAAGCCCTCGGACCATGTTCCGGTCTGGGCCGACTTCTCCATAGCGGCGTGACGCCCGTGGCTGGAGAAACGACGCGCCTTGAGGGTGGCTGCCTGTGCGGCCGCCTGCGCTACCGGCTGGATCGGGTGAAAAGCGCCTATTGGTGCCACTGCACCATGTGCCGCCGCGCCTCCGGCTCCGCCGCTTTGCCCTGGGTCTCGGTGGCGCGTGATGATCTGGTCTTCATCGCAGGCACTCCGGCCGTCTTCGAATCGAGCCCCGGCGTCGCCAGGCGCTTCTGCGGGGCTTGCGGCAGCCCGATCGTGTTCGGCATGGCGCGGGAAAGCGATGTGGACGTGACCATCGGCACGCTGGACGATCCCGACCGCGTGCAGCCCACCCATCACATCTGGGTCGGCTCGGCGCTGCATATGGCGGACGGTCTGGGAACGAGCTTGCCGCGATATGAGAGTGAACGCCCGCCCGAGGCGTGACGCTCAGCGCTTCGCTGTCTTCAGCCACACTTCCAGATAGCCGAGCGCCTTCTCGCGCTCGTCCGGCGTTGCCTCGGCGAAGGCCTGCTCGTGGGCGTTCACCACCCACTTGTCTTCGGGACGGACGGCGGAATCGCGGGCCAGCGTCAGCCACATGAGGCCACGGGCCGGCTGGCGGGGCACGCCCTCGTCGCCACGGAAGAGGAGCACGCCAAGGGTTGCCTGTGCCTCGTACTGGCCCTTCTGCGCGGCCAGCGTCAGCCAGCGGCCGGCGTTGCGCGCATCGCGGGGGCCGCCGACGCCTTCAAGATAGAGCTTGCCGAGCTGGTACTGCCCATCGGCGTCGCCGAAATAGGAGGCGGCATAGGAGAACATGTCCCGCGCACGGGACGGATCGCGCTTCACCCCGGCGGAGGGGATGCCGACGAGGTAATAGGAGCCCAGCGCCACGAAGGCATTGGCCACAAACCGCGACTGCGCGGTGCCGGGATAGTCCTCGGCGTGGCTGCTCGCGATCTTCTGGAAATAGTCGAAGGCCTTGGCGTCGTCGCGCTTCACACCGTCGCCGTCCATGTAGATGCGGCCGAGCTTCCACTGGGCCATGGCGTGGCCCTGCGCGGCGGCATAGCCGAGGGCGTCGATGCCCTTGGCGGTCTGCCCGGCGCGGAGCGCCTGCGCCCCGGTGCGGAACGCCTCGTCCACGGGGCGCACCTGCGGCGCCAGCGGCACGTTGGCCGGCGGAGTCAGCGGCTGCATCTCATAGGGCTGGAGGGTCTGCGCGGTGCCGTCGAAGGCTTCGGCGCGTCCGGCCGCAAGACCGGCCACGGCGAGAAGAAGAACGCCTGCCAAGGCTGCGGGGGTGCGCACGCGACGGGGCTGGCGCACTGCGCTCACCGCCCGCCCTCTCACCCCGCTGAATGTCCCGTGTGTCGCAACCGAATTCATGATGGACGGAAGGTGACCGAACGCAGCGGCAATATCGGGGCCGAGGAGAGGCCGAGCAGCGGCGCCTCTGGGGCGACCTTTCGGGCGAAGCCCGGCGCCGCCCGCCGGGGCATCCTCTCGCCATGTGCAACGACCGTCCATCAGGACCCACCTCAGGCGCGGCGGCCGGAAACACATTCCGGGTTACGCTCACCGCAGCGCGTTGAGGTTCGATTTCGTGTCGTTTTGTGGCGAGTTCGCGGCGTAAGGCCCCTACGGGAACCCAGCACGTTCAAAGGATCGGGAGTGTGTCTTCTCTGTCACAATAAGAGGCGCCAAGACGCTGCAAGAAGGCGGCCGGATCGCGCAAGTCTTAACCATGATCTCGACGACCGTCGGAAACTGAGGCGCGGCGGCAACACTTTGGCTCCGCGCCCCATTCTCCGCCAGTGCGTGGCGGCGACTCCGGAAGGCGCCCGGTCAGGCGCCGCCGGAGAGCTGGTTGATGGCGGCGCGGACCTTCTCCTTGCGCAGGATGTACTCCTCGCGCTTCTCGCGCTCGGCTTCCACCACCTCTTCCGGCGCGCGGGCGACGAAGCTCTCGTTGCCGAGCTTGGCGTCGATGCGGGCGACTTCCTGGTCGAGCTTGCCCTCTTCCTTGCGCAGGCGGCCGAGCTCCGCGCCGAGGTCCACCACGCCGGCGAGCGGCAGGGCCACCACTTCACCCCGCACCACCATCTGCACCGAGCTGGCGGGGACCTGATCGGACACCGAGACGTCGGACAGGCGGGCGAGACGGCGGATGGCGTCGTCCCACGCGGCCGCACGCGCCGTGGTCTCCGCGCCGGGCTGCACCAGCACGAGGGGCACCTGCGCGCCGGCCGGCACGTTCATCTCCGCGCGCACGGAGCGGATCTCGGTGATGAGGTCGACGACCCAGCCGACCTCGGCCTCCGCATCGGGCGCATCGAGGCCGGTCAGGTCCGGCCACGGCGCCAGCGCGAGCAGGCTGGTGCGCGCCGGCCCCTCCTTGCCGGTCTCCGACCACAATTCCTCGGTCAGGAACGGCATGAACGGGTGCAGCAGGCCCATGGCCACGTCGAGAACATAGGCGGTGGCTGCGCGGGTCTCGTCCTTGGCCGCGCCATCCGGACCGGAGAGCACGGGCTTCGCCAGTTCCAGGTGCCAGTCGCACACCACGTTCCAGATGAAGCGATAGACCGCGCCCGCCGCCTCATTGAAGCGATAGGCGAGGATCGCCTCACTGACCTCTGACGACGCCCGCGCGGCCTCGCCAATGATCCAGCGGTTCAGGGTGCCTTCCACCTTCGCCGGATCGAACCCGTCGGCGCGCACGCAACCGTTCATCTGGGCGAAGCGCACGGCGTTCCAGAGCTTGGTCGCGAAGTTGCGGTAGCCTTCCACGCGCGAGGTGGCGAGCTTGATGTCGCGCCCCTGCGCGGCCATGGCGGCCAGCGTGAAGCGCAGGGCATCCGCGCCGTACTTCTCCACGAGGTCGAGGGGATCGATGACGTTGCCCTTGGACTTCGACATCTTGGCGCCCTTCTCGTCGCGGACGAGGGCGTGGATGTAGACGTCCTTGAACGGCACTTCGCCGTCCATGAAGTGGAGGCCCATCATCATCATCCGGGCGACCCAGAAGAAGATGATGTCGAAGCCCGTCACCAGCACGCTGGTGGGATAGAACTTCTTCAGCTCGGCCGTCTCGTCCGGCCAACCCATGGTGGAGAAGGGCCACAGAGCGGACGAGAACCATGTGTCCAGCACGTCCTCGTCGCGGGTGAGGAACCCCGCCCGCTTGTCGGCGTCGTCGATCAGCGCCTGGGCCTCGTCGGGCGACAGGCTCTCGTTGCCCACATTATGGGCCAGCGCTTCCTCGAAGGCCTGGTCCTCGTCCTCGGCGACGAAGACGTTGCCGAAGGGGTCGTACCAGGCCGGAATCTGGTGGCCCCACCACAGCTGGCGCGAGATGCACCAGGGCTGGATGTTCTCCAGCCACTCGAAATAGGTCTTCTCCCAGTTCTTCGGCACGAAGGTGGTGCGCCCCTCGCGCACCGCCGCCAGTGCCGGCTGGGCGAGGGTCTTGGCGTCCACGTACCACTGGTCGGTCAGCCACGGCTCGATGACCACGTTGGAGCGGTCGCCATGGGGCACCATGTGGGTGTGCGGCTCGATGGTCTCCAGCAGCTCCAGCGAGGTGAGCAGCTCGACGATGTGCTTGCGCGCCGCGAAGCGGTCCATGCCAGTGAGGTGCGTGAGCACGCCAGCCGCATCCGGTAGGTCCACATAGGCCTCGGGACGCTCGGCATAGTCGTCCTGGATGCCCTGCGGGTCGATGCGCGCCTCGGCGTCGAGCACGTTGATCATCGGCAGATCGTGCCGGCGGCCCACCTCGAAGTCATTGAAGTCGTGCGCCGGGGTGATCTTCACCGCACCCGAGCCCTTCTCCGGGTCGGAATACTCATCGGCAACGATGGGAATGCGCCGGCCCAGCAGCGGCAGGATGACGTGCTTGCCGATGAGGTCGCGATAGCGCTCGTCATCCGGATGCACCGCCACCGCCGTATCGCCGAGCATGGTCTCGGGCCGGGTGGTGGCGACCACGATGAAGCGGTCCTTCTCGCCCTCGATGGGGTAGCGCAGGTGCCAGAGATTGCCCTTCACCTCCACCTGCAGCACCTCGAGGTCCGAGATGGCGGTGATGAGCTTGGGGTCCCAATTGACGAGGCGCTTGTCCTTGTAGATCAGCCCCTCGCGATAGAGCTGCACGAACACTTTCAGGACGGCGCGGGAGAGGCCCTCGTCCATCGTGAAGCGCTCGCGCGACCAGTCGCAGGAGGCACCGAGCTTCTTCAGCTGGTTGACGATGGTGCCGCCCGATTCGGCTTTCCACGCCCACACCTTCTCGATGAAGGCCTCGCGGCCGAGATCCCGGCGGCCCGGCAGCTTCTGGGCGGCGAGCTGGCGTTCCACCACCATCTGGGTGGCGATGCCGGCGTGGTCGGTGCCCGGCTGCCAGAGCACATCCTTGCCGCGCATGCGCTCGAACCGTGCCAGGACGTCCTGCAGCGTGTTGTTGAGCGCATGGCCCATGTGCAGGGAGCCGGTGACGTTCGGCGGCGGAATGACGATAGAGAAGCCTTCCGCATCCTTGCGCTCGGGTCGGCCGCAGCGGAATGCGCCGGCATTTTCCCAGCGATCGGCGATGCGCTCTTCAACGGCGGCGGGATCGAAGACTTTTTCCAGCATGAACGGGACTCCGCGGTGCCGCTCGGCCGCCGCCGGCATAGCGCGCCGGGCCGGCTCCGCGTCCGCTGTGGTCGGAACGGGTCAGCCGGCGTTTAAGCCGGACACGCGGTCCGGCGTCAACACGCCGTCCGCTTGGGAATGGAAAGTGGTGTGGGCGGAGAGACCCTGAGCCGAGCGTACGATCCGAGCGGATTGGAACAACCGGGTCGGCGCATCGCCCTCTAAACTCAAGAAAGATAACGCCTGATCCGATCACACTGCGATGCCGTCTGATCGGCGCGTGCTCTAGCGCTGGCGACGGGCGACGCGCTCGATCTCGGCTCGTACAAGATCCTCGACGATGGCGGGCAGGTTGGCGTCCAGCCAGTCCTTGAGCATGGGGCGGAGAATCTCCTTCACGAGATCCTCCACGGTGCGCTCCTTCTGGGGCAGCAGGACGTCACCGAGATTGCGGAAGGCGGCCATCACGGCGGCATCCGCATTGGGCGAAAGCAGATCCCGGCGGCGCGCCGCATCCGCGGAATGGCCGCCCTCGGTGTGCTGCACCGGGTGCTCCTCGAAGACAGGAGGTGCCGGCTGCGGCCGCATGGGGCGCGGCTGGGCTGCGGCGGCTTCGTGCCCATCGTCCCGCTCCTCGGCAGAGTGGTCGGAATAGGCCGGCTGCGGCACCGGCCGTAATGGCCGCGCCTCACCACGGGACTCGGGACCGGCGGAGTGTTCGTACCGGGACTGACGCAGAGCAGCCGCGGCCTCGGCGAAGACGGCTTCGTCCCGTTCATCCAGCCATGGGCGCTGGGCTCGTGCCGAAGGCTCCCCGACCGGCCGTTCGCCATTGGGACGCGCTTCGGCCACAGGCCGGGGCGCTGGGCGTTGTGCTGCTGCATGGGTTGCGGCGGGAGCGGCTTCCCGCGGGGGGGCAGGACGGCGGGGCACGGGCGGGGGCTCAAGCGGCGCCTGCCGTTGCGCTACCACGCGGGGATCCTGCGGTCGGCGGGGTCGCCCCTCCCCCGAAGGCGGAGTTTCGCCGCGGCGGGGACCCGCCTCGGCGTGCTGCGCCGGCTTTTCGTCATCCGCCATGATGCGGCGGATGGAAGCCAGGATTTCCTCCATCGACGGTTCCTGCACCTTGGGGCTCGCAGCCATGTCCCGACCTCGGCCGAAGACGAACCGGCGGCCCTGTGCGCGCGGACTTTATCCGCGCCCGCAGGCCGACGGAGAGAATCGCCAGTTGAAGTAGGAGTATGGCACCGCCTCAGTTGGCAGCAACAACTGACGTACGGTCGGACTGGGGTTTATTTGCCGTCAGGCGTGCGAACACCCGCCCAGCTGTCACGCACCTGGTTGTAGTGAACGCGCGGGTCGTAATAATTCACCTTCAGCCCCAGCGAGAGTGCATCCAGCCGGCCGATGGTGGAGACCAGCGCGTAAGCCGCCACCACCCGATCGCGCTGGGCGACGACGAGGGACGACTGCGAGTTGGTCAGGTCGCGCTGGGCGTTCAGCACGTCGGTGGTGGTGCGCTGGCCCACCCGCCATTCCTCGCGGACGCCTTCGAGGGCCAGCGTATTGGCGGCCACGGAGGCCTGCGCCGCCTGGATCTGCGCCTTCGCGGCCTCGAGCGCACCCCAATACTGCACCGCCTGGGCGCGGATGGTGTCGCGGTTGACGTCCACTTCGATGCGCGCCTGCGTCAGCAGTTCCTTGGCCTGACGGATGTTCGCGTATTCGACACCGCCCTGGTAGATCGGAACCGAGAGATTGAGCGTCACCGCCGCGCCGGCCTGGGAGTCCACCGAGAAGTTCTGGTCGTAGGACTGGGAGAGCTGGCCCTGAAGCGACAGGTTCGGCATCAGGCCGCCCTCAGCCACCTTCACCTGGAACATCGCCGCATCCACGGCAAATTCGGACGCCTTGACCGCGGGATGATTGTTGAGGCCGGTGGAAATCACCTTGTCCACGGACGGCGGCAGCGTGGCCTCGATGGGGCGCGGGGTCGTGAGCTTGCCCGGCTCGACGCCGATCACCTGACGATAGTTCGCCTTCGCCGTCGACAGGTTCGCCACGGCCTGGCTCACCTGATACTGCGCGTCCGCCACCCGGGCCTCCGCCTGGGCCACGTCGGTGCGGGTCACCTCGCCCACGTTGAAGCGGTCGCGGGTGGCGCGCAATTCCTGCTGGAACGCCGCGAGGCTCTGATTCTGGAGGTCCAGAAGGGCGATGGCCTGGATGACGTTCATATAGGCGGTGACGCCGTTCAGCAGCACCGACTGCTCGGTGTTGCGCAGCGTCTCGCGCGAACCGCGCACCTGCGATTCCGCGTTGCGGGTCTGGTTCGCGGTGACGAAGCCGTTGAACAGCGTATACGCCGCGTTCAGCGCGAACGCCCGCGGCCAGAGCCATCCATTGGTCTTCACGCCCGAAGCCTGCTGCTTGGCGTATTCCGGCCCGGCCTGCGCCGTCGCATTCAGGGTTGGGCGATAGCCCGAGAGGGCCTGCGGCACGGTTTCATCCGTGGCGCGTGTTCCGGCACGCTGGGCATTCAGCGTGGGATTGTTCGTGTAGGCCATGGCCAGCGCCTGATCCAGCGACTGGGCAGACGCGACACCCATAGCCAAAGCAAAGACACTGACGCCCGCCAAACATGCAACACCGCTTCGGCGAATGCGCTTTGCAACCGACATCCCAATCTCCCGATCCGACACGGCCATGCAGACTCGCCGCACCGACTCTGCCGCGCGGTAACTTTTCGGTAAGATATCGGTCCCGATCCCGATCCGAAACTGACCGGTTCGATCAAAGCGGCGTTTTCAGCCTACCGCTGCAAACGCGCCACACTGGTCAGAAAGTGAAGCGGGGAGCGGCTTTGAAGCCGGGAAGCTCCGGAACGGCCGCGTTGAACGCCACGCGTTCGCTCACGGAACCTGCCACTTTGGTAAACACGCAGGCCTTCCCCGCCCCGCCGTGACCGACCACCGCGACGAGGCGCCCGCCTTCCTTGACCTGCTCGAACAGGGCGGCCGGCACTTCGTCCACAGAGCCGTTGAGGAGGATCAGGTCGTAGGGCGCTTCGGCCTTCCAGCCCGCGTTCAGCGGCCCCTGCATCACCGCGACGTTGGCGACGCCGATCTCGGCGAGGGTGGCAGTCGCGGTCGCGGCAAGGCCGGCATCTTCTTCCACGGCCACGACCTGCTGGGCGAGGCGGGAGAGAACGGCGGCCGAATAGCCGGTGCCGCCGCCGATATCGAGCACATGGTCATGCTCCTGCACGTCCGCCTCCTGGATGAGGCGCGCGAGGATCATCGGCTCGATGAGGTAGCGGGTGGGGTTGCCGGCGGTCAAAGCCAGGTCGTCGTCGATGTAGGCGAGCGACTTGAGCTGGGCCGGGACGAAAAGCTCGCGCGGGATTTCAAGCATCGCACCGACGATGCCCGGATCGGTGACGTTGTTGGTGCGCACCTGCCCGTCAACCATGCCGCGGCGAAGCTCGACGTAATCGATCATTTTCCCGTCTCCGGCCATCCCCTTGGCCCGGGGCGCTCAGCGGAGGCGTGTCCCGTGCCGTCGGGCTCAAGAGCCATATTGCCGCCCCTTTTGCAAGGCGCCCCTCGGGATCGGCGAGGGCGTGGACGGGCTCATGTGGCCGCAAGTCGCATGGTTCCGGGCCGACAGCGGCGGGAGTGTCCTGCACCCTGACACAAGCGCGGGCCGATCCCCGCGCCGGCCGCCGCCGAGGAGGCGCGACGCATGACGGCAACCGACATCCCCTCCCCTCCTGCATCGCAGGATCCGCGACCCGAGGGCCTCGACGAAGCCGCGATCCATCGTCTGGTCCATACCTTCTACGCGCGCGTGCAGAAGGATGCGCTGCTCGGCCCCATCTTCGGCGGACGCATCGCCGACGGGGCCTGGCCGGTGCATCTCGCGAAGATGTGCGACTTCTGGTCGTCGGTGCTGCTGAAGTCCGGCCGCTACGAGGGCCGCCCCCTGCCGCCGCACCTGGCGCTCGGCAGCGATGCCGGCGAACCGCAATTCGCGCGCTGGCTGGCCCTGTTCCGCCCGACCGCCATCGAGGTGCTGCCGCCCGATGCCGCGCAGCTGGCCATCGCCCATGCCGAGCGGATGGCCTATTCCTTCCGCCTCGCGATTGCTTTCCACAAGGGCGAGGACACCACCCGGATCATCCCCTACGGCAACAGCTGAGCGGAGGGGCTGCGGGCAATGCCGCCGGCCCCGCCTTCCGGCCGCCTGTTAAAGCTGCTTGTCGGTCGTGCTGATGAACTTCATGCCGCTCGCGGTTTCGAGGTTGGTAAGCGCCGCGTCGATCACGGAGAAGATGGTCGCCCGGGCCGATGCCTTGCTCAGGTCAAGCTTGGCCGAGCTTGCGACCTTGAGCTTGGTCAGCGCCGAAGAGAAGGCCGCGCTCGCCTGCGCCGAAGTGTAGAATTGCGCGGGGTTCGTGCCGTTGGAATAGGACAGGGTCTGGGCAACCCTTGAGAAAACGTTGGCCAGCGCGCTCATGTTGAAGACGACACTGTTGGTCGGCGTCATCTTGAGGGACGGGCTCGTGGTCGGGATCGGGTTGTTGTAGAGCTGGTCCAGGTAATAATGGACCTGATAGGGATACTGAACGTAGGTATCCGAGCTTCCCCAGGCCGACGTATAGCTGTTTACCGATGTGACGGTCGCGGCCGTCGCCGTCGCGCCGAGATTGCTGTAGCGGGACACGAGCGGTCCGTAGAAGCCCTGATTGTAGGCGACGTTCAGGATCACATCGAGAAAGCTGTTCGGCAGCGTCGTGAAGTTCTTCAGCGCCGCATCGAAGGCCGGCTCCCATGGGGTGGTCCAGCCTCCCGCGCCCTTTCCGGTGACGTTCAGGGCAACCAGGTCGTTGTAGTGGAAATACGCGACCAGGGCCGGCCCGTAGTATTTGTTGTTGAAGGAGGCCGGCGTCGCCTTGGTGTATTGCGTGGCCGCATTGGCCATGGTGAAGCCGATGTTCTTCTGGATCGCCACATAATTTATGAGCGAGTGGCCTTTGGGCTGGTAGCTGCCAGAAACCATGTCGGCGGCATAGTTGTTGATCTGGTAGGGGCCGCCCTGGCCGACTCCCATGACCGCCTGCTGGTTTGCATTCGGATCGATGAGGTCGCTGCTCGCCCGGTAGTATTGGGTCGCGATATTTTCCTGGAGCAGCTGCGCGAAGATGGATCCGTAGAGATAATCCTTATTGTACTGGATGCCGGGAAACCCTTCATCAATGAGGTGGCCCAGCAGCACTCCGGCGATGATGTTCGACATGATCAGGTCGTCGAAATTTCCGCCTGTGAGGGTGAGCGAATCCTGGGCGGTGCCCACACCGAGCAGCAGATGGAAATTGATCGTCCCGGTGCTGGCCGTGCTCGGCGGGGGGGCACTGAGGGTGGTGACGGCGACCGGTGCCGATTTGGCCGAAGCACCGACCGAATCCACCGCCGCAACGGCGAAGCTGTAGGACGTGAGAGGTGTCAGGCCGGACAGCGTCACGCTGGCGCCTGCCGATGTCGTCGTCAGGGTGCCGTTCGTATAGATCTGGTAGCCGGTGATGGTGCAGTTCGCCACCGTCACCGGGGTCCATGTCAGCGTCGTCGCATTGCCCGTGGTTCCGGATGCGGCGAGGCCCGTGGGGACCGGCGGCACCGCGGTGCAGTTGGAGCAGGATCCGGACTGGGTCCACGGCTGGCCGCTGCCCGACCCACCGCTGTTGGTGGCGGGGTCCTGATTCTGCGTCCACCAATTGGCGCGGTAGATGATGCCATTCTCGCTGGCCTGCGCGCCCGCCAGGTAGACGGACGACGAGTTCCAGGCTGCCGGGCAGGATTGGGCCCATGCCGATCCCGCCATCCAGGAGGTGAAGGCGGACACCAGTACGACGGACGTGGCGTGACGAATTCTCATGGCAGCCCCCATTTGACAGCCCTTATGGCGGTAGCTGTATAGGGCGGCGGATGCTTCTGTCGATAGGCAAAGGTCTGGCTTGGCAGCATCTGCCGCGCCGAAGCTATCGCCCCTTGGATTTCCGGACGGCGCACGGCTCTCGCCTACTTGATCGCCTTCCACGAGGGTGAAACCACCGACGCATCAGGCTCACGGGCGGCCGCGCCCCTCGACGGACAGACTTCCCTTGGGTAATAAAGCTGCGGGGGCAACGGCCCTGCCGGATTCAGCTTTCACCCTGGAAAAGCGATTGTCGATAACGATTGCCGCGGTCATCCCCCTCTACAATGGCGCGCCCTTTATTGGTGCTGCGCTTTGCAGCGTGCTGAATCAGACCCGTCCCCCGGATGAAATCATCGTCGTCAACGACGGCTCCACCGACGAGGGGCCATCGATCGTCCAGGAGATTGGGCGGCATCATCGCGTCCGCCTGCTGAACAAGCCGAACGGCGGGCAGTCCTCGGCCCGCAATCTCGCAATCCGCGAGACCTCCTGCTCGCATATCGCGCTCCTGGATCAGGACGACATCTGGTACGAGGACCATCTCGCGCTGCTGCAACAGCCGTTCATCAATGCGGAGATCCGCCGGCTTGGCCTCGTCTACGGCAACCTCGACCAGATCGACCGCAATGGCCGGCTGATCACGGAACAATGCCTGGACCAGGTGCCGACGCCCCATCCCAAGCGCTCGCTGCTCCAGTGCCTACAGCATGACATGTTCATCCTGCCTGGCGCCTCGCTGGTGGAGCGACAGGCCATGCTCGATGCGGGCCTCTTCGACGAGCGCCTCTCCGGCTACGAGGACGACGATCTGTTCGTCCGCCTCTACTCGATGGGGGTGAAGAGCCGCTATCTCGACAAGGCCGTCACCATGTGGCGCATCTATCCGCAATCCACCTCCTTCAGCGCCCGCATGGCAAAATCGCGGATGATCTATTTCGCCAAGCTGATCGAGGCCCATCCGGACGAGCCGCGCCTCGGGCTTTTCTGGCGGCGCGACGTCATTGCACCCCGCTTCGCGAAGATTCTCCGAAACGAGTTCATTGACGCATCGAGGGCCAGGGACTGGCCCCGCGTCGAGCACGCATGGGAAGATCTGAAGATCGTAACGCGCCACATGAAAAGCAGCGTTCAGGCACGCATGACGCTGCTGGGGCCGCTGATCGGCGCCGCCCTTGCTGGCCGGCTGCCCAGCGTGTCGCGCCGGCTGCTGCGGCACACCTTGCGTTGATCGCCAGAGCACCGAAGGCGGGGGACAATCCCAACCGGCGCTTGCGCGGTCTGGGCGAACGCCTTAAGAACACGCGCTCGTGAGGCCACGTGGCGGAGTGGTTACGCAGCGGACTGCAAATCCGTGTACGGGGGTTCGATTCCCTCCGTGGCCTCCAGTTTTCCGCGAAAATTTAAGCCAGTGACCCGCTTCCGCCCGCTTAGCGGTGCTGCGATGCAGCACGCCTTCGGGGCTGCAAGTTGACTTGGCTCCCTGCTGGCGGTTCATGGGGACACCGAAGCGGTCCCGCATCCGGACGCCGCCGGAGATGTACATGAACGCGAAAGCCGCCCAGCAGCGCCTCGGGCCTCCGCCCACTTCGGACGAGACCAATGCCGTCCTGCGGCGCCTCCTCCTGTCCGACGGCCGCAAGCACTGGAAGGGGTATGTGCTGGCCTTCGTTTTCATGGGCACCATGGCCGCCTGCACGGCCGGGCTCGCCTATCTGATGAACGATGCGGTCAACGCCATCTTCGTGCATCCCACGCCCGCAGCGGTATGGGCGGTGTCTGGCATTGTGATGGCGCTTTCCATCATCAAGGGCGCCTCGGCCTACGGGCAGAGCATCACCATGGCGCGCATCGGCAACCGGGTGGTGGCCGACAACCAGAAGCGCGCCTTCGACCGGCTGCTGCTGCAGGATGCCGCCTATTTCGGCCATCGCCACACGGCCGAGATCACCACCCGCTTCACTGCCGGCGCCGCGGGCGCGCGGGGGGCGCTGGATCTCATCGTCACCAGCATCGGCCGCGATTTCCTCTCGCTCATCATGCTGGCCGGCGTCGCCTTCGTGCAGGATCCCTTCCTGGCCGTGATCGCCCTCGTTGTGATGCCGGCGGCGGTGCTGGGCACGCGCAAGCTCATCAAGAAGGCCAAGACCATCTTCACCACCGGCTTCACCTCCGGCGTGAAGCTGTCCTCCATCGTCATGGAGGTGTTCCAGGGCATTCGCACGGTGAAGGCCTACACGCTCGAACCGGTGATGCGGGACCGCACCCACAAGTTCATCGACGACGTGGAGATCAACGCGAACCGCCTCGTACGCACCCAGGCGAAATCCAGCCCCCTCATGGAGACGCTGGGCGGCCTCGCCATCGGCGGCGTGATTCTCTACGCCGGATATAATGTGATCGAGCTGGGACGTTCGCCGGGCCAGTTCTTCTCGGTGCTCACGGCGCTGCTGCTGGCTTACGAGCCCGCCAAGCGCCTGTCGCGCCTGCATGTGGAACTGGTGAGCCATGTGATGGGCGCGCGCATGCTGTTCGACCTGCTGGACGCACCCGCCCCCGACGCCGAAGCCCCGGACGTGGCCGCCCTGCCCCGTCCCCGCGGCCGGGTGGAGTTCAAGGACGTGGTGTTCGCCTATCGCCCCGGCGAGAACGTGCTGCGTGGCCTCGACCTCGTGGCGGAGCCCGGCCGGACGACCGCGTTGGTCGGCCAGTCCGGCGGCGGCAAGACCACCATCATCAATCTCATCGAGCGATTCTACGATCCCCAGTCCGGCGCCGTGCGCATCGACGAGGTGGACACCCGCACCGTGTCGCGCACCTCCGTGCGGGCCTCGGTGGCGCTGGTGAGCCAGGACGTCTACCTGTTCTCCGGCACCATCCGCGAGAACATCGGCTTCGGCCGGCCGGGCGCCTCGGAAGAGGAGATTGTCGCCGCGGCCAAGGCGGCCCATGCGCATCCCTTCATCATGGGCTTCGAGAACGGCTACGACACCTTCGTGGGCGAACACGGGGCGCAGCTCTCCGGGGGACAGCGCCAGCGCATCGCCATCGCCCGCGCCTTCCTGAAGAACGCGCCGATCCTGCTGCTGGACGAAGCCACCGCCGCGCTCGACTCCGAATCGGAGGCCGAGGTGCAGAAGGCCCTCGCGGAACTCGCCCACGAGCGCACCACCATCGTTATCGCCCACCGGCTCCAGACCGTGGTGCGCGCCGACCGCATCTGCGTGATCGAGGGCGGCCGCGTGGTGGAGAGCGGCACCCATGACGAGCTGATTGCCCGCCGTGGCCGCTATTACGGATTCTATTTCGCCCAGTTCGCCCACGAGGGCGCGAATCCCGGCTCAAGCGCGGGCGGAGCGGTTGCCTCCGGAGACGGGGGCGATCTGCTCCGCGCCTGAAGAATCCTGCACCGGCGCCACTTTGTGCGCCGGTGCGGCAACTTCCCCTGGAAAAGCGCGTCTTACGGCTTCACAAGCGGCGATGTGGTTGCTATATCGCCGGCCTCGGTCGCGAGACCCACGGTCCCTGATAGCTCAGTTGGTAGAGCGTTCGACTGTTAATCGAATGGTCGCAGGTTCGAGTCCTGCTCAGGGAGCCATCTTTACCTCCACCTCGCGACAGTCTCCTGTCCCGCTTTGGGTTGGCGCACCTCGCCCGCCGCTGCTGTTCGGTACCGGCAGCAGACATCCATTTTGCGGATGCCTCGAATCGAGTGCCATCCGAGCATGAGCCCGCCCCCTTGCGCCGCTCTTTCTGAAAATGTAGCAACGAAGCCGTTCGGCGGAATGTCGGAGCATAGCGCAGCCTGGTAGCGCATCTGCTTTGGGAGCAGAGGGTCGCAGGTTCAAATCCTGCTGCTCCGACCACCCTTCCCCACGCACCGCCTCACCGCCCTGACGGCTCACCGGCCAGGCGGATCGACCTTCACGCCATTGGGCCCGATTTCGATCTGCATCGTGTTGCGGTCGCGCTCATAGGCCTGATAGGCGAACACACCGCCGACAACGACGAGGATCGCGATCACCCCATAGAGGACGCTGCGCGGCATTCTGGCTGCTCCCGTTGTGAACTGGCTGACGGGAGCGGCAACGTCTTCGCTTGTCCGATTGTTCCGCAGCGGCCAAGTCAGGGCTAGTCTTGCCGACAGGTGCTGCGGCACCGTACAGGCGACTCAGCCGGCCAGGAGACGGCGGGTTGGCCGCTCGGCTGATTCTACGATGCGGCAAGGCTTGCGCCGCGAGGCGGGTTTTTCAGGAAGGAAGATTGCAGATGGCTTCCGACACGGAGCTTGCCGAATGGCTTGGCTCGATGCTCAAGGCGGTGGGCACCACGCAGGCCCACACCATGGTGCAGCATTACATCCTGCGGGACATCGTCACCCAGCTCGCCGGGCTGCAAGATCGACCGGACAGCTTCATCGCCGACATGTTCGAGCGCGTCAGCGGTCTCGTCGACCAGTGCGAATTGGCCGGGAAGCCGGACATCGAAGCCGAAATGCGTTGGTATGCGGAGACGTTCTTTACCTCGATCGGCAAGACGCTCGAGCCGAAATGAGGCGCAAACCCTGATGAGGCGCGGACGCGACCCCGCCTCCGCGCGTGGTTCGCCAGACCTTCTGCGACGAAGGGGGTCGGCGAATTGCGTCACGGAGGCGGATCGAGGCTCGGCCTCGCTCATGGCCAGACATCCCTGGCGAGGGAGCCCGGCCGCTTCGGGATTTACTTGTGCAGCAGCGCCGTCTGCTGGGTCGGCGCCGGCGGGTTCCAAAGCGGAACGATGATGCGGCCCCACAGTCGCGTATCGTTGCCGCCGTAGTTCTGCTCATAGACGTCGGTGGTGAGATAAGCCTGCAGGATCACCGGCCCGAAGTCATAGCCGACAAGACCGCCGATCGCGAACTGGCTCTGCTTCTGGTAGAAGGGGATCGGGTTGTTCAGGTCGGTCGAGTAATAGGCCACCGGGCCGATTTCGAACTTTCCGAACTTCTTCGTGGCGGTCAGATCGACGTTCAGGAAGTTCGGATTGATCGTGTTGCTGACGCCATTCGCCTGGATGCCCCAGATGGCGTTCGCCGTCAGGTTCCAGCCATCCGCGGTATAGCTGAGGGCGAAGCGCTGGTTGAACGAGGTCGAATCGAAAGCGACACCCGTATTCACGCCGAGATAGAAGCCGGCCATGTAGCTGAAGCCGAAGCCGTTTCCTAGATCCCACGCCACCTGGGCGGCGAAGAACGGATTATAGAATCCGGAAGTATAATCGCCGTTCTGGACGCCGACGCCCACCACAGGAACCGCCGTCAGCAGCTGCAGTCGTCCGCCGAACAAGAAGACGGGCGTGGCCCAGGCGAGTACTGGAATGTCTACGCCGACGCAGGTGCTGTCCGGCGAGGTATTGCGGCAGCCGTAATCGGCCGTATTGACCGCATACACACCTTCCGGCAGCGGCGCGCCGGCCGCCAGACCCACGGTTTCACCTGGCTGGGTCACGGAGCCGGCGTGTGCGGGCAGGGCTTCGGGCAGCATGGCTGCCGCAGACAAAGCGGCTACGGCCGCCATTCTTGCGAATGTCGTCATTTTTTCCTCCGAAAGGCGGAGCCCTCGGCCGCCGTCCCAACGGCAGGGCTCGTCGCTGGCGCTTCCTTCGGCGCTAATGCGCCGCTCTCTTTTCAGCCCAAGGCATCGAGGCCATGGACAGCATCCCTGCCCGGCCCGCGAACGGGAAACGAGCGGAGTGGGCACTTCGGACAAACGCCCGGAGTGCAGAGGCTTCAAACGGGGAATGCTAACGGCAGCGTGTCACGACCTTAGCGGCGCGGGGATAAAACCCAGGCGCCGCTCGGGACCTTCGAGGATGCCCGGTATCCCTTGTCCGGGTCCTTGAAGCCGAAGCGGCTTTAACGTTAGCCCAATTTAAGTGCAGGCAATACTCTTCAAGCGGTCAGGCCGCCCAAATCCGGCGCAAACATGTCCGCTGTGACCTTCATGCAACAGCGCTCGAGCTTTGCCGGTGTTCAGTTGCAGATGGAGCGCGGCGAGGCAGTGGACATCTGGTCGCGGGCGACGGAATGTGTCGGCCTGCTTCGGATTCTGGGGTTCTAGCGAATCCGGCATTACCCAAGGTGAGCACGACGCCATGCTCGACATCCACTACCGTGAATACAAAATTCTGCTCCGGCCGCAGCAGTTCTACTCGCCCAAGCGTTTCGAGGACTATTGGGACGAGGTGAAGACGGTCGCCAAAAAGCACGGGGTCGGCGTCGTGACCAACAAGGACGCCTTCCATCGGCAGGTCCGTGAGGTCCTGTTCTACGATACCCCCGACTTCGACCTCTACCGGAATTCCTTCATCCTCCGCAAACGCACGTTCTACGACGACGGCTGGCCGCGCCCGGAACATGAACTCGCCCTGAAATACCGCAGCCCCGATCGCGAGAAGGCGACGGCGGTCGAGATGGCCCCCCGCATCACCGGTGCGGTCCAGGTGAAGTTCAAGGAAGAAATTCTTCCTCTCAAGGATGAATTGGGCGGCACCCGCTCGCTCTTCTCGCACAATTGCATCATTACGTCGCTCGGTGCGGTCCTGAGCCCGGCACTGAAGAACATCATGACCATATTCCCCTCCATGTCGGCGGTGGATGCGGACGGCGACTCCCAGATCGACCTCGTGAACAGCATGGCAGTGGAAGAAATCCAGGTGGACCCCGGCCACTTCGACTTCGGCCACGGCTATGAAGCGAAGGCGACGATCGCCATCTGGCGCAACCGCGCGTCCGAGCAGTCCCTGGTGGGGGAATTCGCCTTCCAGGCGAAGTTCGACCACTACAACGAGATCAACGAAAAGGCGAAGCGCCTCTCGGAGGAGTTCTTCCGCGATGTGCAGAACATGGCGCCCGAATGGGTGCAGCTCGGCACCACCAAGACCGCGATGGTCTATGGCATAGGGGCCAAGGAAGTCGCCCACTCCGAATAGGGATCACGGCGGGCCCCACCGGCCCGCTCACCTTCACCCTCCCGGCGAAAATCCATGAGCGTCACCGAGCCGCCGATCCCAGCCCCCCCAGCGCCCCACGCCCCGCAGGACGCGCCCGCAACGCAGGTTTCCCTTCTGGAAATCTTCATCACCTTCCTGATCATCGGCGGCATCAGCTTCGGCGGTGGCGTGGTCGCCTATCTGCGCAACGCGCTAGTCGTTGAGAAGGGCTGGCTGGACGAGGAGCAGTTCCTCACCGCGCTGGAAATCTCGCAGGCCCTGCCGGGCCTCAATGCCACCAACATGAGCGTCATCGTCGGCGACCGGCTTCGTGGTCCGGTGGGCGCGATCGTCGGCTTCCTCGGCATGACCCTGCCTGGCGGCCTGCTCGTGTTCGCGCTGGGCATCGTCTATGTGTCGAACCACGGCAACCCCACCATGCACAGCATCCTCGCCGGCATCGGTGCCGCCGCCGTGGGGCTGCTCGCCGCGGTGACGGTGCAGATCGGTCACAAGCAGCTGGAGCACCTCAGGGAGATCCTGCTCATCCTCATCACCGTGGTGATGGTGAGCTTCCTCCACGTCTCGCTGGTGCTGGTGCTGCTGACCGTGCTGCCGCTTGCCCTCTTCATCTATCGTCCGGGCCGCGGGGAGGCTGGCGAGCCGTGAACAACAATCCGCACACCGACCTCAGCATCCTCGGCGTCTTCTCGCTCCTCTCGCTCCTCGCCATCGGCGGCGGAACGGCGGTGCTGCCGGAAATGAAGGCGCTGACCATCGATGCCCACCACTGGCTCACCGATGGCCAGTTCCGCGACATCTACAGCCTCGGGCAGGTCGCACCGGGGCCGAACATGCTGATGGTGATCGTCATCGGCTATCACGTCGCGGGCACGCCGGGGGCGATCCTCGCCTTCACCGGCTTCTTCCTGCCGGCTTCGGTGCTGGCGCTCGGCTCCTCGCGCCTGTGGAACCACTTCGACGGCTCGCCCTGGCGGCTCGCCCTTCAGAACGCGCTGGCCCCCATCGTCGTCGGCCTGATGGCCGCCGGCACCGTCGCTGTCGCCCGCACCGCCATCACCGGCACCGAGACGACGCTGATTGCGGTGGCGGTGTTCGTCCTCGTGTATTTCGGGCCGAAGATCATCGGGAGAAAGGTCAACCCGGCGCTCTACATCTTCGCCGGCGGGCTCCTCGGCTACCTGACGCTGAAATAGGGTACGAAGCCCCTATTTTGCCGGAAACATGGGGTGGGCGATCTTGTCGCCGGCCTTGATGCCGAGCTTGCGGGCCTCGCCACCGCCGATCTCCAGCACGGCGCGCACCGGCTCGCCGGAGGAAATGGTCTCGGTGGAGAGCGGCGTGGTCATCGCCGCAACGCGGGCGATGCTGCCATCGGCGCGGATGAACACCATGTCCAAGGGAATGAGGGTGTTCTTCATCCACATGTAGACCGGCTGGTCGACCTTGAAGTCGAACAGCATGCCACCCCGCTCGGACAGCGTCTTGCGGCACATGAGGCCCTGGGTGCGCTGCTCGTTGGTGCGTGCAACCTCCACCTGGAAGGCCAGGACGCCCTTGGCGGTGACGATCTCCAGCGGGTCCAGCGCCGGATTGGGATCGATTTTGATCTGGGCGCACTCGGCCTCGGCCGCGCGGGCGACCGCCGGAAGTCCGGCCATCGGAACGGCGAGCGCGAACGCGAGCGTAAGGGTGGCCGCCGTGGCGGCCCGCGAGAGAATCTGGATCATCAATTGTTCCCGCTGGGGCCGCCGTCGGCCTTCACTTCCGCCGCCATGAGGCCCTTGGAGCCGTCGCCGTAGCGCACCAGCACGCTCTGGCCGGGGCGCAGCTCGGTGAGACCGTGCCGGCGGAGGGTTTCCATATGAACGAAGATATCGGGCGTGCCGTCGCCCTGGGTGAGGAAACCGAATCCGCGCAGCCGATTGAACCATTTCACCGTGGCCCGCTCGAAGCCGCTGGTGGGCTCGACCACGTCGCGGGTGCGGGGTGCGGCGGGCGCTGTGTGGACGGCGGTCGACAGGTCGAGCGAGAGCACGCGGAAGGCCTGGCGCCCCTTGGCGCGCTGGATGGCCTCGCACACCACGCGGGCGCCCTCCATGGCGGTCTGAAAGCCGTCGCGGCGCAGGCAGGTCACGTGAACGAGGACGTCGGGGCCGCCGTCGTCGGGCACGATGAAGCCGTAGCCCTTCGACGCGTCGAACCATTTGATGGCGCCGGTGACTTCGACGAGCCCGGCCGGCTCCTCGGTCCCGTCCTCCGAGCCGGCGGTCCGTGGCCCCAGCCCCAGTGCGTCAGACCCCATGACCACCCCGAAACTACGCGCGGCGGCGCACACGTTGCCGCGGAGATGGTAGGATAGCAACTGAATGGCGCAACGCCCACCCTCTTCGCGCGCCTTCCTCACCCATCGCCGGCAAACGGCGCGAGCACGTCGCCGATCTCGGTGCGGACCACCAGATCGGCCATGTCGTCGAACTCCGTCGGCTCGCGATTGAGGATCACCAGCCGTGCCCCCTTCTTGCGCGCCTTGAGCGGGAATCCCGCCGCCGGGAACACCACCAGCGAAGAGCCGATGACGATGAAGAGGTCGCTGGCCATGGTCAGTGTATCGGCCCGCGCCATCTCCCGCTCGGGCATCGCCTGGCCGAAGGAAATGGTCGCCGCCTTCACCGGCCCGCCGCATTCCGGGCAATCCGGAGCGATGCCGCCCGCGGCATCGAAGCGCGCCTTCACCCAGGCGAGTTCGTAGCGCGTGCCGCAGGCAAGGCAGGTGGCGTAGGTGCCATTGCCGTGCAGTTCCACCAGCGCGTCGTCCGGCACGCCGGAGGCCTGGTGCAGGCCGTCGATGTTCTGGGTGATGACGCCGGCAAGGCGCCCGCGTCCCATGAGCCGGGCAAGGGCCCTGTGCCCCCGGCCCGGCCGCGCACCGGCGAACGCCTCCTCCATGGCGAACTTGCGCCGCCACGCCTCGTTGCGCGCGGCCTTGTGGGCGACGAACACATCGAAGGGAATGGGCTTGTTCTGCGTCCACAATCCGCCGGGGGAACGGAAATCCGGGATGCCGCATTCGGTGGAGATGCCCGCCCCGGTAAAGGCGACTGCCCGCGCGGACCCGTCGAGAAGTTCCCGCAGGCGCTGCTGCGCCCCCTTGAGATCGCCTTCATAGATCATACGTCACCTGCTACTCCACCCCGGCCGGTCCGCCGGCTTGCACCCTCATACGGACGAGACCCCCGATGCGCTTCCTGCACACCATGGTCCGCGTGACCGACATCGACCAGTCGCTGGACTTCTACTGCAACAAGCTGGGTCTCAAGGAGGTGCGCCGCAAGGAGGTGCCGCAGGGCCGCTACACCCTCGTCTTCCTCGCCCCTCCCGGCCAGGAGAACGTCGCCGAGATCGAGCTGACCTACAATTGGGACAAGGAGCCTTATGGCGAGGGTCGCAACTTCGGCCATCTTGCCTTCGAGGTGGAGGACATCTACGGCCTGTGCGAGCGCCTGATGGCCTCCGGCGTCACCATCAACCGCCCGCCCCGCGACGGCTACATGGCCTTCGTGCGCTCCCCGGACAACGTCTCCGTCGAACTGCTGCAGAAGGGTGGCCCGAAGCCCCCGGCCGAGCCCTGGGCCTCCATGCCCAACACCGGCAAATGGTGAGCGCCTGACGCCCCTCGGATGAGCCGCGGCACCGTCCCGCCGGCGGCCACCTGATCCTGGGCCGGGCCTTTCGCCCACAGGGTAAATGCGCGCGGCTTTGGATAATTCCCCCACAGGCTTGCAGCCAAGCCGCCCGCCCCCTATAAGGACGCCCTCTCCGGCGGCTCAAAACCCCGGAGCGGCCGCGCGCCCTTCGTCTATCGGTTAGGACGCCACCCTTTCACGGTGGAGAGAGGGGTTCGACTCCCCTAGGGCGCGCCAGCTTCATAGACCACGCGACGATGTGGTCCTTCCCGGCATATTGCACCCCAGCGCGTATTCAGAGCTGGGCGTCCCTCTCGCTGCTCCGCGCCCTCTGTTTGGCAGGCAACGCGGGTCGTCCCCCATTTGCGGTATGCGGATGACCCCGGGCGGAGTGATTGTAACGACAGTTCAGCGAGGCCCCTCTCCGTTCAGACGCATCTGTTCGATGAACTCAGACCGGTATCGCGGATCATTCCAATAACAACGTTCCGGATCCGCGCCTGCACGGCAGCGGGGGATGTGATCCATGCTGTCAAAATCAATCCAGATCACCGTGACTGCATCGTCGATACTGCTTGTTATCCTCATCGGATCGACCAGAGCCGAGGCGCAGACAGCCCAAAACTGCCGGAATACATCGGAGGGCCGCGTCTGCGAGATCAGCCAGCCCCTCGTGAACGGTGACCCGCTCGATGTCGCGACCCTCAAGACGCGCGGGCTGGTGATCGTGAATGGCGGCTGCAGCGGCATCCTGCTGAACCGCTATTGGGTTCTCACCGCCCGCCACTGCATTACCAACGAACCGGCCGGCGCGACGGGAGCGGTCGATATTGGCTCGCCGGAATTTCCAGCAAATCAGATCACGATCACCGCCGCCTGGGACCCGACGCTGAGCGCGCAGGCGTCCGACTATTATGAATTCGCGGTCAATCGAAACCTTGGCCCTGGCGCCATCCCGGCCCGCGATATCGTGATGGTCTATCTCGGCCTTGGCGATTTCGGTCCGGTGAACGGCATCCTGCCCTACATCGCCGAGGCAGAGGGGACGGCGTCGGATCGCTGGACGGGAGTTCGGCTTCAGACGAGCGACCACATCATCCAGAACGGGCAGGGCTTCGGCACTTTCGCGAGCGGCGCCTTTCTCGCGAACGGACGGCCGGATCCGAGCAATCCTCCGCAGCAGGCGGCGGGGCTTGGAACATACCGCAGCGGCCAGTTCACACCTTCCAGCATCACCGAGACCGGCTATTCGCTGGTCTTGAACTCCGCCGCTGAGGTCGGACAGGGCGGCGACAGCGGCGGCCCGACCCTGGTCGACCGGCGCGACGGCCGCGGGCTCGCGGTGGCTGGCGTCCAGTCCACCTGCAGCGCGACGGGCTACGTGCCCAATGCGCCGACGCCGGCCGGCGCTTCGAATCCGGGATGGATCTGGGCGACCGGCATCTCCGGCTGCCACTACGTCTCGGTGGAGCCCCTGGTGCGCGAAATCGGCGAGGCCATGGCGCGCGCACCGGTCTGCAAGACCGACGCGGAATGCACCGCGCAGGTTCTTCCGCTCATCCTCGACTACGTGCGGGACGAAGCCCCCAGCGGCGGGTCTCCCAACCTGACGATCATCGTTAACTACCTCACCGACCACCAATGACGTCGAACGAAGGAGAAGCCGAAATGATCACCCGTACCGTGTGGGGCTGCGCAATCATTCTCGCGACCAGCCTCGGCGTCAGCCAGACCGCCCGCGCCCAGCAGATCACCGTGACGGCAGGAACCGTGCTCAATGCCTTCGCCGATCCGTCCGATTTCGTGGTGGAGATGGACAAGGCGGGTCGCTGCGGCTCGAAATATTTCCATATCCAGCGCGCGAAGACCAACTTCAAGGAAGTTACGGCCGTGATGCTCACGGCTTTCACTACTGGAAAGCCCTTCACCGGCTTCATCGAGAGCTGCGCCGGTGACCGCAATATTCTCAGCCACGGCGAAGTGTCCCGCTGACCCGGCAAGGCGCCCGCGGATGGAGCGCCCGTCCGGCCTCACCTCACACCTTCACCCGGAACGGCGTAAAGTCCGTGCCGACGTCGTAGACGTCCACGCCCTCCCGCCGCTTCATGAAACCGACGATCTTGTAGGTGACGGGCGTGAGCACCGCTTCCCAGCCCACCTTGAGTAGGTAGTTGGAGACCATGACCGTCAGCACGAGGTGGGTGTCCCACACCCCGAGGAAGGCGAGCGGGTAGAAGATGAGGCTGTCCACGGCCTGCCCAACGATGGTGGAGCCGATGGTGCGGGTCCAGAGCATCCGGCCTCCCGTCAGCACCTTCATCCAGGCCAGCACGAAGGCGTTGGCGAACTCGCCGCACCAGAAGGCGAGGATGGAGGCGAAGAAGATGCGGGGCGTCTGGCCGAACACGCTCGCAATGGCGTCCTGCCCCGTCCAGCCCGGAGCCGGCGGGATGGCGACGACGATGGCCGTCATCAGTGCCGCATAGACGGACGCGGCGAAGCCCACCCACACGATGCGGCGGGCTCGGGCATAGCCGTAGACCTCCGTCAGCACATCGCCGAGCACATAGGACAGGGGAAAGAACAGCACCGCCGAGCCGAACACGAACGGGCCGACGAGGGGCAGTTCCACGACCGACACCTTGGCGGCGCCGACGAGGTTGGAGCAGATCAGGATGACCGCAAAGGCCACCATGCAGTAGTCGTAGTAGCGTAGGCGCTTGCCTTCGAGGGCGCGCGCCTCCACCGGCGTGATGCCGGCGCGGGTCTCGACGCCATCGACGCCGAAGGGGGTCTTATCGGAAAGCATGTGGGGCAGCCTCGATGCTGCACCGCATTAAACCGCAAAGTGCAGCCCAAGCCCAGCTGGCGCAGCGGAAGCCGGCCCGAAGGCTCACCGCGAGAAGGTTGCCACCAGCTCCACATGAGCCGAATAGCGGAACTGGTCCACCGGCACCACGCCCTCCAGCCGCATCCCGCCGGCCACGAGAAGCGCCGCATCCCGGGCGAAGGTGGCGGCATTGCAGGAGACGTAGACGAGGCGGGGAAGCCGCGAGACCGCAAGCTCACGCGCCTGCGCCTCCGCGCCCTGTCGCGGCGGATCGATCACCACGGCCTCGAAGGCGGCAAGCTCGGCCGCCATCAGCGGGCGGCGGAACAGGTCGCGCGCCTCGCCTTCCACCAATTTCAGTCCCGGCGTATGGCCAGCCTTGAGCAGAGCGGCGAGCGCGCCAGCGTGGCTTTCGGCCGCGAACACGCGGGCGGTTTCGGCGAGGCGCAAAGCGAAGGTGCCCACGCCGGCGAACAGGTCGGCCACCTTGCGGGCGCCGGCCATGCCTGCCGTCACCCGCTCCGCCAGCACCCGCTCGCCCTCCGCCGTCGCCTGAAGGAAGGCGGCGGGCGGCAGATCCACCCGCGCCCGGCCCATGGCGAGGCGGGGCGGCTCGCGCTGGATGACGAGTTCGCCGTGGCGCGTCAGCCGGGCGAGGCGGAAACGGTCGGCGATCACGGCGAGATCGGTGAGGAGCGCGGGCGGCAGCGGGCCGGAGCCGCGCACGTCCATGTCCAGCCCGGTATCGGTGGCGATGATCTGGAGATCGAGCGGCTTCTTCAGCGGCGCCAGCGCCTCCGCCACCGCGCGGGCGGCCGGGAGCGCCTGGTCGAGGCTCGGGGCCAGCACGGGACAGTCGTCGATGGCAACCATGGCGTGGGACTTGCGCTCAGCGAAGCCGACCACCGTCCGCGCGCCATACTGGCGGGCGTGGAAGATCACCCGGCGACGCCCGGCTCCATGCGCGTCGATCGTAGGGGCGACGTCCGCCTCGATCCCCTCGCGGGCGAGGGCATCCACCACCATCTGCCGCTTCCAGGCGAGATACGGCGCGCTCTCCCAATGCTGGAGCAGGCAGCCGCCGCAGCGTCCGAAATGCGGGCACGGGGGCTCCACCCGCTCGGCGCTGGGTTCGATAACGGCATCGAGGCGGATGCGCTCGCCCTCCGCCTCCCCGCGCACCAGCTCCCCGGCGAGGGTAAGCGGCGCGAACAGCGGGCCGGTGGGGCCACGGGCGATGCCATCGCCCTGCGCGCCCATGCGCTCGATGCGGAACTCGGTCACGGTCGGATGGCCCCCACGAGATATTCCTGATTGCCGTCGCCACCGGCGATGGGCGACGGGATGCGGCCGAGACCGCGCCAGCCCAGCGCCGCGATCTCCTGCTCCACCTTGGTGCAGACTTCGTCCCGCACCGCTGCGTCGCGCACCACGCCCTTGCGAACGAAGGCGCGCCCCGCCTCGAACTGCGGCTTCACCAGCGCCACCAGCCGCGCTCTGGGCGCTGCGAGCGAAAGAGCGGCCGGCAGCACCAGCGCCAACGGAATGAAGCTGACGTCGATGACGATCAGGTCGAAGCCGCCCGGAACCAGGGCGGGATCGAAGGTGCGGATGTCCGTTTCCTCGAACAGGCGGACGCGCGGATCGTCCCTCAGCCGGGCATGGAATTGGTCGCGGCCCACATCCACCGCATGCACCCGGCGCGCACCGCGGCGCAGCAGCACTTCGGTGAAGCCGCCGGTGGAGGAGCCGACATCCAGCGCCTCGGCGCCAGCGGGATCAATGGCGAAGGCGTCGAGGCCCGCCGCAAGCTTGAGCGCGCCGCGCGACACATAGTCGTGGACGTCCTCCGCCTCAATGCGCGCGCCGACGTCGATCTCCGCCGAGGCCTTGGCCACGACGACGCCATCCACCTTCACCAGCCCGGCGGCAAGCGCGGCCTGGGCACGGGCCCGGCTGTCGAACAGGCCACGCTCGACCAGAAGCCGGTCGAGCCGCATGCGCCGGCTGGCGTCCTGCTCGCCGTCACTTGCCGAATGCGAATGAGGTTTCAACATTTTTTGCCGCAGGGCTCCCTGCCCGATGTCGCGGGCGGCCGGGGGCCGTGATATGCGATGGCTGCGGGGGAAGCAAACACCAGTCGACAGTTGCGATTCGGAGGCCGGAGGCGCGTTTGCCCGGCAGCCGGTTCGGTCGACGATGCGGCGAGGGGCAAGGACCCGGTGGCAATGGGTGGATGGTTCTACGGCCGGTGCGCGATCCTTGCGGTCGCCGCAGCGTTTGTGCTTGCCCCGGTCCCGGGCGAGGCTGCGCCGAAATCCACCGGCAAGTCCGGCGGAAAAGCCGAATCCAAAAAGGCTGAGTCCAAGGCTGATCCGCGGGTGTGGATGGTGGTCAAGGTTGACGAGACCTATGTGCTGCGCTTCGGCCTGCCGCGCACCGCTGATCCCGTTTTCGCCGTCTCGTGCCAGCCCGGCGCGCAGCTGATCCAGTTCACCGCCGAAGTGACATCCGGCAAGGTGAAGGCCGGCGATGGCGTCGCGCTCTCCCTCGCAGCCGGCAAGCGTCGGCTCGAGTTGGCCGCGTCCGCCTTCCGGGGCTCGGCGGAGGGCAAGGTGGTCGTGGAAGCGGCGGTCGCGCTCGACGGCCGGGTCCTCGACCTCTTCTCCGATGCGGACAATCTCGTCGTGCGCCTGCCAGGGGCCACCGAAACCTATCCGCTCTCAGGTGCCAAGCCCAAGCTGCCGGACTTCCGCCGCGCCTGCCTCGCCCCGCTGCCCGCCCCTGCCGACCGCAGATAAATTACTGACAAATAAAGAAAAAGACGTGCGGACGCGGCATCTTTCCCTTTTGGGCCGAGCCGTTATGATCCGTCGCCGAAATAGGGACACTGACATGCTTCGTATTGCTCTCGCCGCTGCCATCTCCCTGCTCGCCATTGCCGGCCCCGCCGCCGCGCAGGACAAGCCGGCGGAAAAGATGACCTGGCACATCCAGGACAGCGAGGACACCGCCGCTTTGGTGTTCGGCGTGCCCGACAGCGACAAGGCTGCGATCTTCTTCCTGTGCCAGAAGGACGGATCGGCCATCACCGTCCAGTCCATGATCGGCTCTAAGGATCTGACACGCGGCGCCGAGACGGCGATTGTGCTGACCGCCGGCAGCGTCAAGAAGAGCTTCCCCGGCAAGGCGGTCGCCATGGAAGAAGGCGACGCCGTCAACGTGGAGGCTCCGGCGCAGATGGCCGACCTGAAGGCACTGGTGAAGGCCTCCGGCACGCTGAATATCGAGGTGAAGGGCGCCAAGAGGGCCATTTCCCTCGCTGGCATCGGCCCGGGCGTCACCAAGTTCGAGACCGCCTGCAAGCCCAAGAGCTGAAAAGCCCAAGAGCTGAGCGGCTAGGCTCGCACGCGCCTCAGGCGGCGCCGGCGAGCCCCCCGGCCTTCTCGATGAAGGCGGCCACCACGTCCACCCCCACGCCGTTGCGGATGGAGGAGAAGACGTAGGGCCGGCCCGCCCGCATCCGGATGGTGTCCGCTTCCATCACCTTGAGATCGGCGCCGACCATGGGCGCGAGATCGGTCTTGTTGACCACCAGCAGGTCCGACCGCGTGATCCCCGGCCCGCCCTTGCGCGGGATCTTCTCTCCCCCCGCCACATCGATGACGTAGATCGTGATGTCCGCCAGCTCGGGTGAGAATGTCGCCGCGAGATTGTCGCCACCGGATTCGATCAGCACCAGATCAAGGTCGGGGAAGCGGGCGTTCATGTCCGCCACGGCGCGCAGGTTGATGGACGCATCCTCGCGGATCGCCGTGTGCGGGCAGCCGCCGGTCTCGACACCGAGAATGCGCTCTGGCGGCAGTGCGCCGGCGACCGTCAGAAGGCGGGCGTCTTCCTTGGTGTAGATGTCGTTGGTGATGGCGCACAGGTCGTAGCGGTCGCGGAAGGCCTTGCAGAGCGCTTCCATCAGCGCGGTCTTGCCGGAACCGACCGGGCCGCCGACACCGACGCGCAGGGGATTCTTGCCGGAACTCATGAGCGGAACAGCCTCGTATATTGGGTTTCGTGGCGAAAGCTGCCGAGATCGGCGCGGAAGGTGGCGCTGCCGAGATCATCCAGCGTGAGGGCGGGGATTTCCGCCGCGAGCGCCCGCACGGCGGGCGCAAGGCCAGCGACGACGCGGGTGCCCGCCGTCTGGCCCACGGGGGCGAGGCGGATGCCGGACGACACCAAAGCCTGCACCAGCGCCAAGAGGAAGCCTTCCAGCGTCGGCGCGAGCGGAATGCCATGTGCCCCCGCCGCCAGCCCTACCGCGACGGGATAGGCTACCTCCCCGGAGAGAGCACCGGCCGCAGTCTCCAGCGCTGGCGAAGGCCATGCCGCCCGCACGGCATCGAGGAAGGACCGGCCCTGCTGACAGGTTTCCAGCCTCAGCTCGGCGGAGGGCGCAAGGCAGACCGCCAGGGCGTTCACCTCGGCGAGCGCCCCCCCATCTTCTCCCACCGCCGCGCGCCACGCATGGGCAAGCAGGATGCCGTCGGATCGACCGAACCCGAGGCGCATCAGGTCCGAGACCTGCGCGGCAAGGCTCGCTTCGTCCCGCACATCGCCCGCCTCCACCGCCCATTCGAGGGCGTGGGAATAGGCATAGGCGCCCACCGGGAAGGACGGCGAGAGCCAGGCGAAGAGCGGGAGCAGGTCGGGTTGCGCGGACCCGCCCTCGGCCGGCGCGTCGCCGGGTAGATCAGCCATGCTTGTGGTCGTGCCCGCAGCCGGGGCCGTGGACATGGCCTTCGGCAGCGTGGGCATGGTGATGGTCATGATCATGGGAATGGTCGTGGCCATGCTCATGGTGCTGATGCGCACGCTCATGGGGATGATGGTCGTGCGCGTGATCATGACCGCATCCGCACGCATCGCCGTGGGCATGGCCATCATGCTCATGCCCATGGTGCTCATGCCCATGGTGTTGATGACCATGATGGTCGTGATCGTGGTGGTCGTGATCGTGGTGGTCGTGATCGTGGTGGTCGTGATCGTGATGCGCGTGGCCATGCCCGCCATGGGCCTCGGCGGCCTCATAGGCGCCCTTCTCGGGGCGGAAGGGCCGCGTCACCTTGGCGACGCCGGCACCGAGGCCGCGGACCATCTCGGTGAGCACGTGGTCGTCGACGAAATAGACGGCGGTTTCGGTGATCTCCGCGGGCACATGCCGGTTGCCGAGGTGCCAAGCCACCTTCATCAGCCGCAGCGGATTGGCGGTGGTGACCTCCACGAGGTCCTCGGCGGCTGCCTTGATGCGGACGAGGCGGCCGTCCTCAAGCTTCACCGCGTCGCCGTCGTCCAGCACCGTCGCCTTGTCGAGGTCGAGCAGAAACGAAAGGCCGCCGTCCGCCGTGAAGGCGAAGCGGCGGCGATGGCGCGCGTGGTGGTCGAGGGTGATTTCGTCCGCCACCTTTTCCGGGCGGACGGCGGGACGGCGGACGACGGTGGTGGCGCGGATCATAAAGACATCCCGATTTCCTCCGCCCCCTTGGAGAGCATGGGTGGTGCGGGTCGCAGAAGGGCTCAAGAAGCATCTTCCTCTCGACGCGGAGATGAAATATACCTAAGATTGCATTCTATCATAAACACACCATTGACGAGCGCGATGCCAAAGCCTTCCCCTGTCCCTGCCGAGCAGGATGCTCAGAATATCGAATCCCGGGTGATGCGGAGCCTTACCCGCATGCTGGCGGCCGGAGGGTTCTCCGTTGTCGATACTGATCCGTGCAGTGATCTCAAAACATTGGTTGGTCGCTACATCCGAAGGATGAGCGAAAAGCACGCTGAATCGATCAATCCCGCGATTGAGGCCAGTAAAGGAAGCAAAAAACGCGAAGACCTGATCTCTCAATCAGTCGACAATCAGATTACTGTACACACGGCAGCCATCGCGAGATATGGCTCGAAATTGAACAACATCAAACCAGAGCTAATGTTTGGCGCCATCCCGTGCCATGAAGGCGTTTCAAATCGAAATATACTTGATGAATTATACAATGAATCAATTAACAAATTTGAAGAAAGGCGAAATATGATGCCAAAATCAAAGCGATTTCAGAGAAAGCACAGAGAGAGAACTCATTCATTTCCTTGGCCGCTTCATCTTTTGAAAGATTGAGAATTTTGGGAGCAGCTATAATGCGGGATGGAGACAAGGAGTCAACAAAGGAGCTTCTTTCGTTTTTTCGTAGTATTTTTACCACTGATATTTCCATTATGATATTATCACTTAGCTTAAAAGATAAATTAAAAATCACAATTCCGCCGTTATTTAACGTATCAATCGTTCTTTTTGCTTTATCTGCGGCATTTTGTTTTTATCTATTCGCCAATATAATACCTAAGATATTCCATGAGCAGGAGGGAATTATCAACGATTACGATGTCGTGCTGCCGGGCGTCGTTGCCATCCTCGGCTTCGGCGCCGGCAGCACTCTTTTTGTCCTAAGCCAAATTCTTTAGGATCTGTTCGGGTCCGGCTGCGCTCAGGTGGCGCTGTCCTGCCGATTCTGGTTGGTCTCGAACAGGAACCACAGGCGCTTCTCGGCCTCGTCCACATATTCTTCCAGCAGGCTGGCGGTGGCAATGTCCTCCGCCTCGTCGCAGATCTCGTGCGCTTCGCGCATGGTCTTGATGGCCGCCTTGTTGTCGGCGATCAGCTCCGCGAACATGGCCTCGGGCGAGACGTAGGGCTCGTTGTTCTCCTTGAGCCCCGTGAGCTTCAGGATCTCGCCATAGGAATGCACCGTCCGGCAGCCGATCTTGCGGACACGCTCGGCCAGCGGATCGATGGTCGCCTGGATGGTGTCGGCCTGCTCGTCGAGCAGCAGGTGATAGTCGCGGAAGTGCTTGCCGCTGACGTGCCAGTGGAAGTTCTTGGTCTTCAGATAGAGCACGAAGCTGTCGGCCAGCACGCGGTTGATGGCATCTGCCACCTTCTGTGCCTTGGCGCTGTCGAGGTCGGTGGGGGTGGCGAGGGCAGAGGTCTTCGCCGGCTTCTTGGTCAATGAACGAACGACGGCCATGGGTGTGGCTCCTCAAATGAAGCGTTGCAACACCCGCTGGAACGAGGAGCCACGGCGAAGGTTCCGCCGCGCCGTGGCGATATTCGCTCAGAACAGGAAGTAACGCTGCGCCATGGGCAGCACTTCCGCCGGCTCACAGACCAGCAGCTCGCCGTCCGCGCGCACGTCGTAGGTCTCGGGATCGACCTCGATGTGGGGCGTGGCGTCGTTGTTGATCATGCTCTTCTTGGAGATGCCGGAGCGGGTGTTCTCCACCGCCACCAGCTCCTTGGATATGCCGAGGCGCCCGGCGAGGCCGTCCTCGATAGCGACCTTCGAGACGAAAGTGAGGGAGGTGTGGGTCCGCGCCCGGCCATAGGCGCCGAACATGGGGCGGTAATGCACCGGCTGGGGCGTGGGGATGGAGGCGTTGGGATCGCCCATCTGCGCGATGGCGATGGCGCCGCCCTTGATGACGAGATCCGGCTTCACGCCGAAGAAGGCCGGCGTCCACAGCACGAGATCGGCGAGCTTGCCCGCCTCCACCGACCCGATGTGCCGCGACATGCCGTGGGCGATGGCCGGATTGATCGTGTATTTGGCGATGTAGCGGCGGGCGCGGATGTTATCGCTGTCGGTCTCGCCAGGGAGCGGGCCGCGCTGGCGCTTCATCTTGTCCGCCGTCTGCCACGTGCGGATGATGACCTCGCCCACCCGGCCCATGGCCTGGCTGTCCGAGCTCATCATCGAGAGCGCGCCGATGTCGTGGAGGATATCCTCGGCGGCAATGGTTTCCTTGCGGATACGGCTTTCCGCGAAGGCGAGATCCTCGGCGATGTCCGGATCGAGATGGTGGCACACCATGAGCATATCGAGATGCTCGTCGATGGTGTTGCGGGTGAAGGGGCGCGTCGGGTTGGTGGAGGACGGCAGCACGTTCGGCAGGCCCGCCACCTTGATGATGTCCGGCGCATGTCCCCCGCCCGCCCCTTCCGTATGGAAGGCGTGGATGGTGCGGCCCTTGAAGGCGGCGATGGTGTCTTCGACGAAGCCCGACTCGTTCAGCGTGTCCGAATGGATCATCACCTGAACGTCCAGCGCGTCGGCCACCGAGAGGCAGCAGTCGATGGCGGCTGGCGTGGTGCCCCAGTCCTCGTGCAGCTTGAGGGCGGCCGCGCCGGCCAGCACCATCTCCTCGAGCGCGCCGGGCAGCGAGGCGTTGCCCTTGCCGGCGAAGGCGAGGTTCATGGGAAAGGCGTCCGCCGCCTCGATCATGCGGGCGATGTGCCACGGCCCCGGCGTGCAGGTGGTGGCGAAGGTGCCGGTCGCCGGTCCCGTGCCGCCGCCGAGCATGGTGGTAACGCCGGAGGCCAGCGCCTCCTCGATCTGCTGCGGGCAGATGAAATGGATGTGGCTGTCGAACCCGCCTGCGGTGAGGATCTTCCCCTCGCCCGCGATGATCTCCGTGCCGGGGCCGATGATGATGTCGACGCCCGCCTGCACGTCGGGATTGCCGGCCTTGCCGATGCGGGCGATGCGCCCGTTCTTCAGCCCCACGTCCGCCTTCACCACCCCCCAGTGATCGAGGATGACGGCGTTGGTGATGACCGTATCCATCGCCCCGTCGGCGTTCGTTACCTGGGACTGGCCCATGCCGTCGCGGATCACCTTGCCGCCGCCGAACTTCACCTCCTCGCCATGGACGGTGAAATCCTTCTCGATCTCGATCACCAGCGCGGTGTCGGCAAGGCGCACCCGGTCGCCCGTGGTGGGGCCGAACATGTGGGCATAGGCGGCGCGGGGCATGCGGCCGGTGGTCATGGTCTCGCTCCTGAAATCTCGCGCATGCGGGCCGGGGATTACTTGCTGGCGCCGTCGTACTCGATGGGGTGAAGGCTCTTCACATCCACGCCGTCGAGGCAGCGGGCGTTCACCGCCACCGTCTCGGTGCCATCGGGCGCCGTGCCGCGGGCGAAGGATTCGATGCCGCAGGTGGTGCAGAACAGGTGGTGGATTTTGCCGGTATTGAAGAGGTATTCGGTGGTCTTTCCCTCCCCCGACGTGAGGGTGAAGGCGCTCGCCGGGGCAAAGGCGAGGATGCCGCCGACGCGTCGGCAGCGGGAACAGTTGCAGGTCACCGTGCGGTCGAGATCGACATCCACTTCATAGTGGACAGCGCCGCACTGGCATCCGCCGGAATAGTGCTGAACCGCCATGTCAGAGCCCTCCCTGTATGGCGGCGCGGAAGCCGTAGACCTCGCGCTTGCCGCCGAACGGCACCAGCGTCACGTCCCGCGTGGCGCCCGGCTCGAAGCGCACCGCCGTGCCGGGGGCGATGTCGAGGCGCATGCCGCGCGCCTTGTCCCGGTCGAAGTCCAGCGCCGGGTTGGTCTCGAAGAAATGGTAGTGGCTGCCCACCTGGATGGGCCGGTCGCCGGTGTTGGCGACGGTGAGGTGGACCCGCTCGGCGCCCTCGTTGAAATGGATGTCGCCTTCCTGCGGCAGCAGCTCCCCGGGCACGCTCTCCGATGGCGTGCCACGGATGGGGTGATGGACGGTGACGAGTTTGGTGCCGTCCGGAAACGTTGCCTCCACCTGGATGTCGTGGATCATCTCCGCGATGCCTTCCATCACCTGATCCGAGGTGAGCACCTTGGCACCGGCCTCCATCAGATCGGCGACCGTGCGGCCGTCGCGCGCCCCCTCGACCACGAAATCGGTGATGAGCGCGACCGCTTCCGGATGGTTCAGCTTCACGCCGCGGGCGAGGCGCTTGCGCGCCACCTCGGCGGCCATGGCGACCAGGAGCTTGTCCTTCTCGCGCGGCGTCAGCAGCACGGCATCTCTCCTTGAACGAGCATCAGGTGGCCCACACCCGGGGCAGCGGAGCCTTTCGGAAGGCCATCAGAAACGAGGTCGCGGCCCGGCGCAACGTCCCGATGTCAGGGGCGAGCCAGCGCACGGCGAGAATGCCGTTCCAGGCGCTGGCCCCGGCCTCGCAGGGAACACTCATCGGCACGTTCTCCATCAGCGCCCGCGCCTCCTCCAGCCGCGCCTCGGCGTCGGGGGCAATGTAGAGGAGCGTCGCCAGCGCCCGCGCGCCTGCGGCAACCGCGGGGCGCTCCAGCAGTGCACCGATGGGGCCAGACAGGCGGAAGGCATCGGCGAAGATGAGCCCGCCGGCACGCCGGATGCGCCAGTGGTCCTCCAGATGCCCCTCCCCCATGGCATCGCCATGCGCAAGACGGCCGAGCATGAGCGCCTCGAAGGAGAGCAGGGTTGCGTCGGACGCGAGGTCGACCTCGTAGCGGCGCTTCAGGCGGGCGCGGTCGAACAGGATGGTTTCTTGCGGCAGCCATTCCAGCCGCGAGCCATCCCCAGCCGCCAACGTCACCGAGATATCCGCCAGGGGCCCATCGGAGCGATAGACCTTCTCGGCGGCCGGTGTCGCGACGGTGAGGTGCGCACGCGGCCCGACCGACGCTTCGATGGTAAAGCGGTCGCCGCAGCAGACCCCGCCCGCGGTGTTGACGATGACGGCTTCCAGCCCCGGCCCGCCGCGTGGAACGCGCAGTCGCATGGCGCCGCCCTCCGCGAGGTCGGCGACGCGCGTCACCGCGCCGAACTGCGCGGCGGCGATGCGGACGCGACCTTCGCTGCGCTGGCGCTGGGGCGGGAGGGGGGCCGACGTTTCGTCAGATCGCCATGAGGCGGCGGACATCGTCGCCATCAAGCCCGCTCCTGTCTCCGCTTGCCACCACCTCGCCGCGGTCCATCAGGATGAAGCTGTCAGCGAGGTCGCGGGCGAACTCGAAATACTGCTCCACCAGCACGATGGCCATGTCGCCCTTGTCCCGGAGATAGGAGATGGCGCGGCCGATGTCCTTGATGATGGAGGGCTGGATGCCCTCGGTCGGCTCGTCCAGCACCAGCAGGCGCGGGCGGGTGACAAGGGCGCGGCCGATGGCGAGCTGCTGCTGCTGCCCGCCGGAAAGATCGCCGCCGCGCCGCCGGAGCATGGATTTCAGCACCGGGAAGAGGTCGAACACCTCCTGCGGCACATATTTCTCCTTGCCAGACAGCCGGGCATAGCCCGTCTCCAGGTTCTCCTTCACCGAGAGCAGCGGGAACACCTCCCGCCCCTGCGGCACGAAGCCGATGCCCATCGCCGCGCGGTCGGGGGTGGAGAGCCTGGAGATCTCCTTCCCGTCCAGCGTGATGGAGCCGCCGGCGATGGGCCGCTGGCCGACGATGGCGCGCAGAAGCGAGGTCTTGCCGACGCCGTTGCGGCCGAGCACGCACGTCACCTTGCCCGCCTCGGCCGAGACCGACACCTTCTTCAGGGTATGGGCGGCGCCGTAATAGAGGTCGAGGTTTTCCACCTTCAGCATGGCCTCACCTCCCCAGATAGACTTCGATGACGCGCTCGTCGGCGCTCACCTGATCGAGCGGACCTTCGGCCAGCACCGATCCCTCGTGCAGAACCGTGACCTTCACGTCGAGGTCGCGCACGAACTGCATGTCGTGCTCAACCACCACCACGGAACGGGTCTTGGCGATTTCCTTGAGGAGCACGGCGGTGTCCGCCGTCTCCTGGTCGGTCATGCCGGCGGCGGGCTCGTCCACCAGCAGCAGGCGCGGCTCCTGCGCCAGCAGCATGCCGATCTCCAGCCACTGCTTCTGTCCGTGGGAGAGATCGCCGGCGCGGCGGTAGCGGCTGTCCTTCAGGCGCACACGCTCCAGAAGCTCCTCCACCCGCTCGCGCTCGTGGCGGCTCGGGTTCCACTCGATGTTGGCGAAGGGGCGCCGGTCTGCCTTCACCGCGAGGAGGATGTTGTCCTCCACGGAGTGCATGTCGAACACCGTCGGGGTCTGGAATTTCCGGCCGATGCCGAGCTGGGCGATGGACGCCTCGTTCAGGGTCGTGAGGTCGTTGGTGCCGGCGAACAGGGCGACGCCCTGGTTGGGCCGGGTCTTGCCGGTAATCACATCCATCATCGTCGTCTTGCCGGCGCCGTTGGGGCCGATGATGGCCCGCATCTCTGCCTCGCCGATGACGAGGGAGAGCGCGTTCAGGGCCCGGAAGCCGTCGAAGGAGACGGTGATGTTGTCGAGATAGAGCAGCGCCGAGGTCAGGGCCATTCGGTCCGGGGCGGGCTGCTCGTCTTTCAGGAAGCCGAGTTCGGCCTCCAGCGAGAGCGCACCCTGCGACTTGACGGCATAGGGATCGGTGGAGGGAGACAGCATGCTCATGGGGCTCACTCCGCCGGTGTCGCGCTGGGGGTGGGCTCAGAGGACGGCCGGCGGGCCTTCCACTTCTCGGAGATGTTCGCCGCAAGGCCGAGCACGCCCTTGGGCAGGAACAGCGTCACCAGCACGAACAGCGCGCCGAGGGCGAACAGCCAGGCCTCCGGCAGCACGCCGGTGAACCAGGTCTTGCCGGCATTGACGATCAGGGCGCCGAGCGCCGCACCCACCAGCGTGCCGCGGCCACCCACGGCCACCCAGATCACCATCTCGATGGACTGGGCGGGGGCAAATTCGGACGGGTTGATGATGCCCACCTGCGGCACGTAGAGCGCCCCGGCGACGCCTGCCAGCATGGCCGAGAGCACCCAGGCGACCAGCTTGTAGTTCTCCACCCGGTAGCCGAGGAACCGCGTGCGGCTCTCTGCGTCGCGCACCGCCACCAGCACCTTGCCGTACTTGGAGGTGACGAGCGCCCGGCAGAGCAGATAGCCCGCCGCCAGCGCCATTGCGGAGAGGAAGAACAGGGTCAGGCGCGTCGACGGGGCGGCGATCGGGAAGCCGAGGATGTCCTTGAAATCAGTAAGGCCGTTATTGCCGCCGAAGCCCATGTCGTTGCGGAAGAAGGCGAGCATGAGCGCGAAGGTCATCGCCTGCGTGATGATGGACAGATAGACGCCGGTGACGCGCGAGCGGAAGGCGAACCAGCCGAACACGAACGCCAGCGCCCCTGGCACCAACACCACCATGAGCATGGCGAACGGGAAGATGTTGAAGCCTTCCCAGAACCAGGGCAGTCCCTTGTAGTTCAGGAACACCATGAAATCGGGCAGCACGGGATTGCCGTAGACGCCGCGCGTCCCGATCTGGCGCATGAGGTACATGCCCATGGCATAGCCGCCGAGGGCGAAGAAGGCGCCGTGGCCGAGGGACAGCACCCCGCAATAGCCCCACACCAGATCCACCGACACGGCGAGCAGCGCGTAGCACAGGTACTTGCCGAGCAGCGGGATCATGTAGTCCGGCACATGCAGCGGATTGCCGGCGGGCAGCAGCAGGTTGGACGCAGGGATGAGCACCCCCGCCGCCAGCACCACGATGAGGAAGATGCCGCCAGTGCGGTCGATGATGCGGGTGCGGTTCATGATTCCACCGCCCGGCCCTTGAGCGCGAACAGGCCGCGCGGGCGCTTCTGGATGAACAGGATGATGAAGACGAGCAGCAGGATCTTGCCCAGCACGGCGCCGGCAAAGGGCTCCAGTAGCTTGTTGGCTACGCCCAGCGTGAAGGCGCCGACCAGCGTGCCCCAGAGGTTCCCGACGCCGCCGAACACCACCACCATGAAGCTGTCGATGATGTAGCCCTGGCCGAGGTTGGGGCTCACATTGTCAATCTGCGAGAGCGCCACGCCGGCGATGCCGGCGATGCCCGAGCCGAGGCCGAAGGTGAGTGCATCGATGCGGCCGGTGCGGATGCCCATGGCCGCCGCCATGCGCCGGTTCTGCGTCACCGCCCGCACATAGAGGCCGAGCGGCGTTCGCCTCAGCACCAGCAGCAGCGTGAAGAACACGATCAGCGCGAAGCAGATGATCCAAAGCCGGTTGTAGGTGATGGACAATTGCCCGATCTGGAACGCGCCGGACATCCACGAGGGGGCACCCACTTCCTGGTTGGTCGGGCCGAACACGGACCGCACCGCCTGCTGGAGGATCAGCGAGACACCCCAGGTGGCGAGCAGGGTTTCCAGCGGCCGCCCATAGAGGAAGCGGATCACCGTGCGCTCGATGAGGATGCCCACCAGCGCGGTAAACAGGAAGGCCAGCGGCAAAGCGATGGTGAGCGACCAGTCGAACAGATACGGCGCCTTCTGGCGGATGAGTTCCTGCACCACGAAAGTGGTGTAGGCGCCCAGCATCACCATCTCACCATGGGCCATGTTGATGACGCCCATCACGCCGAAGGTGATGGCGAGGCCGATGGCCGCCAGCAGCAGCACGGAACCGAGGGAGAGGCCGTACCAGACGTTCTGCGCCACGGCCCAGAATTTGAGGCTCTCCTCGGCCTTCGTGATCCCCGCCTCCGCTGCAGCCTTGAGGGCCGGGGGCGAATTCGCGGGCAGGCTCCGCAGCAGGCTGATGGACTCCTGGTCACCACGCGCGGCGATGAGCTGGATGGCGGCGCGGCGGTCGGCCTCGGGCGCGTCGGCCTTGCCGATGAGGATGGCGGCGCGTGCCTGCGCCAGCGCGGCCTTCACCGCCGGCACCGTCTCCTTGGCGATGGCCGCCTCGACCGTGGGGAGAGCTGCGGCGTCACGCGACTTGAACACCGCGCCCGCCGCATCGAGCCGCTTCGCCGGATCGGGGTTGAGCAGCGTGAGCGCCCCGGCCGCGGCGTCCAGCGCGCGGCGGACGCGGTTGTTGGCCCGCACCGGAGACAGATTGGCCGGGGCATTGCCGACGATCGCGCCGGTGGCCGCATCGGCCATGCCGCCGGAGGTGCGGATGAAGACGGCCTTTGTCGCCGGATCATAGAGCAGGGTGCCGGCAGCCAGCGCTTCCACGACGGCAGCCGCCTGCGGGCTGCCCGAGGTGGCGAGCGCGGCGATGGCGTCAGTGGTGTCGGAATAGCTGTCGTTGCCGAATTTGGCGACGATGCCGGAGATGTCCGGCTGGCCCTGCGCGCGAACCGGGGCCGAGGCGAAGATCCCGGCCATCAACACGGCGAAAAGGGCGAGAAACAGGTTTCGCAGGGTGCGCGAGGGAGAGACGTGAGCCGTCGGGACGGAAAGGGGCAGCCGCATCATTCAGATCATCCGCTCCGGCGCGGCCGGCGATGCCGGCGGCCCTTAATCGGGAGTGCAGCAGGGCTTCCCCTCCCCTTGCGGGGAGAGGAAGGGGCGCCCCGAAGGACGGTACGAGAGGTCGAGATGAAACGTGAAGCCTGGAGAACGCGGGGACCGGATGATCCCCGCCAAGTGGCAGTCGCTTACTTCGCGGCGGCGCCCAGGCACTTGTTCGTGGTGGTGTCGTAGTTGCCGCAATTGTACTTCACCCAGTCGGCAACGAGGTTCTTCGAACCTTCGAGGTACTTGGACCAGGCTTCGCCGGGGATGAGGTCCTTGGTCTTCCACACCACGTCAAACTGGCCGTTGTCCTTGATCTCGCCGATGAAGACGGGCTTGGTGATGTGGTGGTTCGGCAGCATCTGGGAGACGCCGCCCGTGAGGTTGGCCTGCTGGATGCCCGGCAGGGTGGCGATCACCTTGTCCGGATCGGTCGTGCCGGCCTTCTCAACCGCCTTCACCCACATGTTGAAGCCTATGTAGTGGGCTTCCATCGGGTCGTTGGTGACGCGCTTCGGGTTCTTGGTGAAGGCGTGCCACTTGTCGATGAACGCCTTGTTCTCGGGCGTATCGATGGACATGAAGTAGTTCCAGGCCGCGAGGTGGCCGAGGAGCGGCTTGGTGTCGATGCCGGCGAGTTCTTCCTCGCCCACCGAGAACGCAACCACCGGAATGTCGGTCGCCTTGATGCCCTGGTTGGCCAGCTCCTTGTAGAAGGGCACGTTGGCGTCACCATTGATGGTGGACACCACGGCGGTCTTCTTGCCGGCGGAGCCGAACTTCTTGATGTCGGACACGATCGTCTGCCAGTCGGAATGACCGAATGGCGTGTAGTTGATCATGATGTCCTCGGCCTTCACGCCGCGGGACTTCAGATAGGCTTCGAGGATCTTGTTGGTGGTGCGGGGATAGACATAGTCGGTGCCCGCGAGCACCCAGCGCTCCACCTTCTCCTCGTTGGCGAGGTAGTCGACCGCCGGGATCGCCTGCTGGTTCGGCGCGGCGCCGGTGTAGAAGACGTTCCGCTCGCTCTCCTCGCCCTCGTACTGGACGGGGTAGAAGAGGATGTTGTTCAGCTCCTTGAAGACCGGGAGCACGGACTTGCGGGACACGGAGGTCCAGCAGCCGAACACGGCCGCGACCTTGTCCTTGGTGATGAGCTCGCGGGCCTTTTCAGCAAACAGCGGCCAGTTGGAGGCCGGGTCCACCACCACGGCCTCGAGCTTCTTGCCGAGGAGGCCGCCCTTCTTGTTCTGCTCTTCGATGAGCATGAGCATCACGTCCTTCAGCGTGGTCTCGCTGATGGCCATGGTGCCCGACAGTGAATGCAGGATGCCGACCTTGATGGTGTCCTCGGCCCGTGCCGCGCCCACTCCCATCGTGCCCGCGACGACGGCGGCAGCGGCGAGCGCCCCGAATCCCCTTCTGGTCGTCCGTCCCAGCAAACCGAGCATGCGCTCTCTCCCCTATTCCGACGGCCCGGGCGGGCCGACCAGCGGAGAGTCAGCAAGGCGCGTGCCAAGGCAGGCGGCGCCGCTCAGGCGGGCACAACGCCGTACCTCGCCCACGCCCTCCTCAACCGGATCGGCGCGCGACGAGGAGGAGTGCCCATAAAATAATCAATACTGGGATGACGCCTTGGTTAAGTATGCGCCACGACCGCGTTGGGCAATTTGAATGCACGTCCTGGCACATCAAGATACCGCCGATCTACGAGCGGCGCACTCTTCTGGTCCGTGATGCATCGGACTCATCTGCCCACAAATTAATCGGTAGGGTTACCCCTCCCTGCTTCAGCCTTCCAAACCGTCGCCGAGCGCGACGATGGTCGCGCTCGGCAAATCACGTCAGAGGACGTTGAAGAGATAGAGAAGGACGATGACCGAGATCGGAACGCCCATGATCCAAAGCAGAATACCGCGCATGTTGTTGGCTCCACACGTTTCCAGACCGTCGCCATGAGAACGTGGCAAAGGGAAATCGGGTTCCGCTCCGCCCGCCGCCAATGCCCTTGACTTGTCCCGCAAGCTCAGACTTCCGTTGCCCGACAAGCGGAAGGAGCGATGGCGTGGACGAACTGATCTCAGGCTACCAACGGTTTCGCGAAACGGCATGGCCTGAGCGCAAGCTGCTGTTTGAACGGCTGGCGGCGCGTGGCCAGAAGCCGGAAACGCTTGTAATCGCCTGCTCGGACAGCCGCGTCGATCCGCAGATGATCTTCGATGCCGGCCCGGGCGAGATGTTCGTGGTGCGCAACGTCGCCAATCTCGTCCCGCCGTTCATGCCCGATGCCAATTATCACGGCACGTCGGCGGCCATCGAGTTCGCGGTGCGGGTGCTCAGGGTGAAGCAGGTGGTGGTGCTCGGCCACGCCCAGTGCGGCGGCATCCATGCGCTGCTCGACGGGGCCCCTCCCGGCGCCGAGGACTTCGTGGCCGGCTGGATGAAGATCGCCGAGCCGGCGCGTCTCATGGCGGAAGACGCAAACCTTCCCGCCGACGAGCGGCAGCGCTTCTGCGAGCAGTGCTGCGTCAAGCTCTCGCTTGCCAATCTGGCCAGCTTCCCCTGGGTCGCGGAACGGGTCGCGCAGGGCGACCTCAGGCTGCACGGCGCCTATTTCGGCGTCGCCACCGGCCGTCTGGAGATGTTGGGCGACGACGGGACTTTCGCACCCGCCTGAACCCGGCTCAGACCGCATGCCGAGCTGACCTAAAGGCGTGCCGTGAGGTCAACGCGGCCGGTTGTCCCGGCCGTGTTTCATCCCCTTGTATCAAATGGCGATTATCCGATATGGGTCGGCTGGACCGGCACCTTGCTTTTGTCGAGGCCGATCCCGCTTGAACATCCCCTCGAACCGGGACACACCCATATGACCGACGCGGCACTCGCTTCGCGGCTCGGGCACGAGCACGTCGCCGACATCGTCGAATTCCTGAACGGCAAGACAGCCGAGGAAGCGACCGGCGTGGTTTCGCATATGCCGCTCAAATGGGCGATCGAGGTGCTGGACCAGCCGCAGTTTCACGATGCCTGCGAGGTGATCGAGGCGCTGCCGCAGGAAAAGGCAGTGGGCATTCTGGAAGGCATGTCCGCTGACCGGGCCGCTGATGTGCTCCGCTGGATCGAGGAGCCGGCGAAAGGCCGCCTCCGGGACGCGCTCAGCACCGAGGCGCAGGTCGCCATCGACCACCTGCTCACCTATCCCGAGGGAACCGCCGGCGCCCTGATGACCACCGAGTTCGTCTCGGTGCCCTCCAACTGGACGGTGCAGCAGACCCTCGACCATATCCGCGAGGTGGAGCGCAGCCGCGAGACGGTCTACGCCATCTACGTCCTGTCGCCGGGGACCCGCCGGCTGGTGAACACGGTTTCGCTGCGTCGGCTGATCTCGGGCAACCCGGGCGATTCGATCCTGTCGGTCGCGAACCCTTACACCCCCATCACCGTCCCGCCGAACCTGCCGCAGGAGGAGGTGGCGCGCACCATCTCCAAATACGACTTCCTCGCCGTGCCCGTGGTGGACACCACCGGCCATGTCCTCGGCATCGTGACGGTCGACGACGTGATCGACGCCATGATCGAGGAGCAGACCGAGGACGTCCAGCGCATGGGCGGCATGGAGGCCATCGACGAGCCCTATCTGGAAATCTCCTTCAAGGAGATGATCCGCAAGCGCGCCGGCTGGCTGTGCATCCTGTTCATCTCCGAGATGTTCACGGCGAGCGCGATGCAGTTCTTCTCCGATGAACTGGAGAAGGCGATCGTGCTGGCCCTGTTCATCCCGCTCGTCATGAGCTCGGGCGGCAATTCGGGGTCGCAGGCCACCTCGCTCATCATCCGCGCCCTCGCGCTGCACCAGGTGCGGCTGCGCGACTGGTGGCGTGTCGCCCTGCGCGAACTGCCCACGGGCATCACGCTTGGCACCATCCTCGGCGTCATCGGCATCATCCGCATCATCGTCTGGCAGCAGACCGGGCTGTTCGACTACGGCGAGTACTGGAAGCTTCTGGCCGTCACCATCGGCGCCGCGCTGATCGGCATCGTCACCTTCGGCTCGCTGGCGGGCTCGCTGATGCCGTTCCTGCTGAAGCGCCTCGGCTTCGACCCGGCGTCCGCGTCCGCGCCCTTCATTGCGACGCTGGTCGATGTGACCGGCATCGTGATCTATTTTTCCGTGGCGTGGCTGTTCCTCCACGGCACCATCCTGTGAGGGCTCAGGCGCGCCGCACGAACCGCATCAGCGCACCATAGCCGTCTTCCTCCACTTCCTCCGCTTCCGCCGGCGTTGCTCCATCGCTGGCGGCGGCGGCGAGATCCGATGTCGTCACGTCGAACCCGCGCGAGGCGAGGAAGCGCACCGCATCGTCCGTGGAGGAGAATCCCTCCACCGCCTCGGCGAGGACGGCGCTGAGGCCGGTGTTGCCCGACGCATCGGTCTTCAGTCGATCCATATCCGCGTTCGTCATCTCAATACCCCTCGATGGTCTAGCGTTCTTAAGCCGAACACGAGACCCACCGCGAAGTTCCGATAGCCCGCGCAAAGCTGGCGCGAACGACTTGCGTTCTTGATCCCTTTACCGTCATCTTGCGGCAGTTTCCGCAAAGTGACCCACGCCCCGCTATGGTTAAGCTTGCCTTCCTCCTTGTCGGGGCCCGTGCATTGCGCGACCGCTGGTGGGTTCTCACCCTGCTTTCGGCAGCGCTCTTCCTTGTCGGCATACTGATTCTGCTCGACGCCATGGACGGCACCATGTCGGTGGCGACGCAGGTGTTCGGCGGCGTCTTCGTGTTCGAAGGCGTATTGGGGCTCCTCACGGCCTTCGCCTTTTCGGGCACGCGCAGCCGTGTCCTGGCACTCGGGCGCGCCGCCGCGTTGATCTTCATCGGAACCTTCATTCTTGATTACCCGTCCCGGAACGGCATGGCGCTGTCGCTGCTGTTCGGCGCTGCATTTCTCGTGGATGGGGCCGCCCGCATCGTCACCTCGGCGGTGGTCAGGTTTCGCCTGTGGCGCTCGACCGTGGCTGTCGGCGTGATCGAGCTGTTTCTGGCCCTGTTCATCGGCAGCCACTGGCCCCTCGCCCACGAGCTGAAGGTGCCGCTCGCGGTGGCCATGCTCACGCTGATGTCCGGCTGGATCATTCTGCGCGCGAGCCTCATGCTGCGGGCCCACCTTGCCGAGATGACGATCCTGAGCCTGCCCATTTATGGCGGCCGCGACTGGTACGACAACGCGCCGGTGATCGTCGACGACACTGGCCCCCTCCCCCCTTGGGAAGGTCCGATGACCGTGCGGGTTTGGACGCCGACCGGCTCCGCCGACGTGAAGGACCATCATCCGGTCATCGACCGCTATATAGCGGCGGTCGACCGCAACGGTGCGATTTCGACAGGCCATGCCTCGCTTGAACTGAAGCCCGACCTCTACATCAGCCATTACCCGGCGGAGGAGATCGAGCACCCGCCGGCGGAATTCGCCCGCATCCTGCGCGCCTCTTCGGAAAACGACGTGAAAGGCCGGTTCCAGCCGTCCTACGCCTACGAATGCGCGAACTGGTGCGAGGCCGACCGAAAGGTGGAGTTCACCCGCTTCGATGCGCGGCGTCTCATGGCCTTCTGGGCCGGCTACCGGCAGGTGGACACCTACAACCTCACTGACCGGAACTGCTCGGTGGCTGTGGCCGCCGCGCTCGATTCGGCGCTGGAGGGCAGCCTTGCGAGCCGCATGCCCTGGCTGCGCGTGGCCACCCTCATGTTCAATCCGGACGTCTGGGCGGCGGCCTACATCCGCTCGCGGGCGGAGGCCATGAGTTGGACGCCCGGCCTCGTGCTCGATTACGCCAGCACCATGAAGCGCATCATCGAGCCGGCGCCGCCCCCCTTCGCGCACCGGCTGAGAGACTTCCTGCGCCGCCTTGCCGCCGGGCGCCCCACACCCACGCCACGAAATACCCGGCCGGCGGAGCCTGTGCGTCCGTGACCCACCAGAGCATCGAACCTGCCCCCGCTGGGCTCCCCGACACATCGACCGTCGTGGCCCGTGGCGCCGTGATCGCGACCGCCATGGTCTTCGGCCTCACCTATTCCCTGAGCGCCCCGCTGATCGCCTTCGATCTCGCCGCCCGGGGACTCAGCGAGGCGGCCATCGGCGCGAATGCCGCCATGCACGCGGTCGGGGTTCTGGTGACGGCGGTGGCGCTGCCGCGGATGGTCGCCGCATTCGGTCCGCGCCGGCTCATTCTGATGTCCATTGCCCTGTCGGCGCTGGTGCTGGCGGTTTTTCCGGTCATGCCCGCCATCTGGCTGTGGTTCGTGCTGCGCCTGTTCCTCGGCATAGCCGCGGAGGCGCTGTTTGTGACCTCGGAGACCTGGATCAACGCGCTCTCCACCGAGAGCACCCGCGCCCGTTCCATGGCGGCCTATACGGCCGCGCTCTCGGTGGGGCTTGCCCTCGGCCCGCTGATTCTCTCGCTGGTCGGCACCGAAGGGGCGGCGCCCTATCTGCTCGGAGCCGGCGTCGCGCTGCTGGCTGCCCTTTTCGTCGCATCCCCGAAGGTGATCGCACCGCATTTCGACGAGCCGACCATCGGCAACCCCATGCGCTTCGTGCGGCTCGCGCCGCTGGCCCTCTCGGCGACCATGCTGAACGCCGCCATCGAGACGGCCGGGCTTTCCTTCCTCGCGCTCTATGCGGTGGGACTCGGCTGGGCGGAGGAGCACGCGACGCGGCTGATGTCGGTGATGATGATCGGCGCCATCATCCTCCAGCTGCCCATCGGCTGGCTCGGCGACACCATGGACCGGCGACGGCTGGTCATCTTGCTCGCGATCGTCTCTGCGGTTGGCGCGGCGGTATGGCCCCTCGCGCTCGGCAGCGCGGTGGCGACCTATGCCCTGCTGTTCGTGTGGGGCGGGGCCTTCGTGGGCATCTACACCATCATGATTACGCTGGTGGGCAGCCGCTTCAGGGGCGGCGACCTCGTGGGCATTTATGCGGTCTCCGGCCTGTTCTGGGGCCTCGGCGCCCTGGTCGGCCCGCTGGGAGCGGGATTTGCCATGCAGATCCATCCGCACGGCCTTGCCCTGTTCGCAACCCTCGCCTGCACCCTGTTCGCCCTCGCCGCCTGGCGCCTGCGCGGCAGCGTGTGAGGCGGAGGGCGAATCAGCGGGACGATTCGAGTGTTTCAGTCAGATCATCGAATCGGAACTTTTTGCCGGGTCGACAGGCGATCCCGAGCGTCCGGAAGGTCCGATTCCATCCGCGCCGGGAGCCGAGATCGTTATGGTCACGCAGGCGGGGGACTGAAGCCGTCATCAGCCACGGACGGGGCCGCACCGGCGCATAGTCCAGAAGCAGCAGCCGCGGGTCTGCGGCGAACGTGGCGAGCGCGGCATGGAGCTGGTCGAGGGTCTCCTCGAGCGCGTCGTCCTTTGGGTCGTGCGCCGGCAGGCACTGGCGCACAAAGAGGGTCGTGCCTTCCGCGCAGTCGTCCACCAGCCTCGCCTGCAGCGCCTCGTACTTGGGAATCAGCCGTTCCGCCATCTCCGCCTCGCCGAGGGCGAGATAGTCCTCGCCGGCTGGAAACTCATGGCGGTGAACGGTGCCCGACAGGCGCGAATAGAGCGCGGGCACGCCGCCATAATCCGGCACCTTCATGAGGTTCGCGGCCTCGAACACCGCGGGCGCTCCTGCTTCCAACACCTTCAGGACGCTGGCGAGCGGCGTGACCCACCAGTCGAAGGGATAAGCCCGCTCTGACCGGGTGAGGCGGCGCACCTGGTACGCGACCTCGCAGACCGCGCCGAGACTCACGATCCGGTGGGGGACGAGAGCGGGCGCGGGGCGGCGGAAGAAGGACCACATGAGCGCCGTTTACCATGAGACGGTAAATATGCCCTCTGCAACCGCGTGCCGGCGCAACAAGGCCTGCCGCAGAACGAAAGTTCGTGCCGCTCATCGCGAAGAGATTTCAGCAGGGAGGGGGACTGGGCTTCCGGCGTGGCCGGATTTTCATCTGGTCGGAGTGGCAGGATTTGAACCTGCGACCCCCACGTCCCGAACGTGGTGCGCTACCAGACTGCGCTACACTCCGATCCAGAGGCGCCGCATCTAGCATCCGCTCCTGGGGGATGCAAGGGGCATGGTGCGCCAGCTTCGCTTGAACGGTGGATGGCCCCATGCCATAGGAAGCGCGCTCATGGTGCGTCCTCGGGCGGCGCCATGGGTTTCAATGGCTTGAGCATGTGGAGTTGGGTCTATGGCGACGGACGGTTTCGCGAGCGGTCTTCTGAAGGGCAAGCGCGGGCTGATTCTCGGTGTCGCCAACAATCGATCCATCGCCTATGGAATCGCCAAGTCCGCGCGGGCCCACGGCGCCGAGCTGGCCCTCACCTACCAGGGCGAGGCGCTGCGGAAGCGGGTCGAGCCGCTGGCGGCGGAACTGGGCGGCCACCTCGTCGGCCACTGCGATGTGACCGAGCCGGAGACGCTGGATGCCGTCTTCGCTGAGACAGAGCGCCTGTTCGGCACCCTCGATTTCGTCATCCATTGCATCGCCTTCTCCAACAAGGACGAGCTGGATGGCCGCTATGTGGAAACCACGGCGGACAATTTCACCAAGACCATGCTTATCTCCTGCTACTCCTTTACCGCTGTCGCGCAGCGGGCGGAAAAGCTGATGACCAATGGCGGCTCCCTCATCACGCTCACCTATTACGGCGCGGAAAAGTGGATGCCCCACTACAACGTCATGGGCGTCGCGAAGGCGGCTCTCGAGGCCAGCGTGCGGTATCTGGCCGCTGACCTCGGCCCCAAGGCGATCCGCGTGAACGCCATCTCCGCCGGCCCCATCAAGACGCTCGCCGCCTCTGGAATCGGCGATTTCCGCTACATCCTGAAGTGGAACGAGCTGAACTCGCCGCTGCGCCGCACCGTCACCACCGATGAAGTCGGCGATGCGGGCGTCTATCTCCTCTCCGATTTGTCGCGGGGTGTGACCGGCGAGGTGCATCATGTGGATGCCGGGTACCATATTGTGGGCATGAAGCATCCCGACGCGCCGGACCTCGCCCTCGTCCGCGATTGAGCACGGCGCGCGCCCACAAAGGAGACACACGATGACGGCGCTTGATTCCCGGGCCACCCGTTTCGCCCTCGCCGTTGCCGTCTCCGCGGGAATGCTCGTGTCTGCCGGGGCGTCGCTGGCGCAGAGCCCGCCGACCTTCCAGCAGTACCCTCTCCGAGATCGCGTGTTCGGACCCGGCGGCGCGATCTTCCCGGATTATGTAAACCCGTCCGAGTATGGCGTGAGTTTCATGATCGGGGGCGGCGGCAGCCGGAGCGCGGTCTTCGCTGCCGGCACGTCTGACTACAATTGCCAGCAGACGCAGATTCCCACCATCCAGGTCCTCTCCGCTCCGCCCGGCGGCAAGGTCAGCATCCAGTATGGCCGCTTCGTCGCGACCGGAATCGACGGCGGGCGCACCACCAAGTGCATCGGCCAGCCGGCCAAGGGGCTCATCGTGAGCTTCAAGGGCAAGGCCGCGCCGGGCTCGACCCTCAAGCTGCGCGTGACCTACCCGCCGCGCGGCGAGTGGTATGACCACGTAGTCGCGATTCCGCCGCGCTGAGTGATGCCGCGCCCGACGGGGCGGGCCGGAGAGAGATGACGACGCGACGCTTTTTTCTCGTCCGCCATGGCGAGACCGACTGGAATGTGGTGGGCCGGCTCCAGGGGCGCCGCGACGTGCCGCTGAACACGCTCGGCCGCATCCAGGCGGGTCAGGTGGGCCGCGTGCTGGCCCAGCTGGCGGGAGACACGCGCGCGCTCACCTATGTCTCCAGCCCCCTCTCGCGGGCGGTTGAAACCATGCGCATCCTGCGCACCGGACTCGATCTTCCGGTCGGCGAGTTCAAGACTGACGTGCGTTTCGCCGAAATCTCCTTCGGCATCTGGGAAGGCCAGACCTGGCCCGAGCTGCGCCGCCGCGATTATGAGGCCGTACGCCGGCGCGACCTCGACCCCTGGAATTTCGCGCCCCCCGGCGGCGAGAGCTACCGCACCTTGTGTACACGCGTCAGCGCGGCCTGCGCCGAGATCGAGGATGACGCCGTGATCGTCACCCATGGCGGCGTCATCCGTGCGCTGCTGCATGTGAAGGCCGGCATGCCGGAGGCCGAAGCCTCCAATCTTCCAGTGCGTCAGGGCGCGGTCTACGTCGTGTCGCGCGGCGGGTTCGAAGTCGCAGACTGAGCGGCTGCGCCGCCCGCCCCCACCCTCCCCTTGGCATTTTTCTTGCTGCGTCAAACCGGTAGGCCCGGCGCCCGTGTCGTGAACGCGACGGGCGGGGTCTTTTCTTGACGCCTTTTCACCCGAGCCCCGGGGGGACTTTTCATGACCGACATGGCCGAACTGCAGAAGCGGAAGATGCCGCTCAACCTCGCCATCGTCCATGTGGATCCGGATGCCTTCATTGCCAACTACATGGGCTGGCTGGAGATCACCAAGTTCATCACCGCCCTGCGCGCCGGCGATGCGACGGTTCCGGCGGACGGCAAGACCCCCACTCTGACGCCGGCCGATCTCGCCAACGGCGGGGTGCACAATGTCGCCAACGACGCCATGTTCGCCTTCTGCATGACCGCAGCGCTGAAAGGCGACAAGGCCGCGGTCGACAAGGTGGAGGCCGCCTTCATCGAGGCCTGGGGCAAGGAATATCCGGGCAACTTCGCCCTTTGGCACTTCCGCACCAACATCGAGACGCCCATCACGCTCGAGGATTTCGTGGGGCAGGCTGGCAAGAAGATGCTGCTGGGCGACATCCCGCCCCCGCCACTGCGGGCCAAGGAGAACTGGAGCGCGGGGCTGCGCTTCTTCGAGAAGGCGCGCAAATCCAATTTCGTTCACGAGATCATGTACCCGCTCGCCCTGTGGCACCGCGCCAAATGGACCGAGACGCTGGAGAAGGGCATCGCCTTCCTCAAGCACATCGAGGACACGGTGCCCGTGCTGCGGGACACGCTGGAAGAGAAGCGGAACGATCAGCCTTTCATCGCCAACATACTGCTGAAGAATGCCTTCGGCGTGGATATGGAGCTGACCGAGGAATACGAGGGCTTCCTGCGCTCGCTGGCGCGGCGGGACTGACGCGCCGCCGAACGGTACGACGCGCTGGGCAGGCCTCACCCCTGCCCAGCGACCTCACCCCTGCCCGGCAACCTCTTGCCGGTGCAGCACGTGGGGCCGCGAGACCAGCAGCTTGTCGATGCGGCGTCCGTCCATATCCACAATCTCAAATCGCCAGCCGAGCGCGGTGAACACCTCACCCTCCTCCGGCAATTCCTTGAGGTGGGACAGGGCGAAGCCCGCCACGGTGTGAAAACCCTCGTCGGTGGGCAAAGCGACGTCGAGCAGGTCGCGCAGTTCGTCCACGGGCGTGTCGCCGGCCACGAGATAGCTGCCGTCGTGGCGCTCCACCACGTTGCGCTCCACATGCGCGTCGCCCGGCTCATGGCCGGCCTCCACCGATCCGGTGATGGCGAGAAGCAGGTCGTAGCCCGTCACCACGCCGGCCATGTCGCCGTATTCGTCCACAACGATGGCCATGGGCACCTCGGCGCCGCGCAGCACGCGCATGGCCTCGAGCGCGCCGACGTTTTCCACGATGAAGGGCACCGTCTGCACATATTGGCGCGGGTCTGGCCGCTCGCCCTTCAGATAGGCGTCGAGTACGCGCTTGGCCTGGATGACGCCGATGGTCTCCTCAGGCGAACCGTCACAGGCCGGCAGGCGCGAGTGGGGTGTGGTGAGGAGGACGTGGCGCACCTCCTCCGCATCCTTGGAGATGTCCACCCACTCCACATCGGGACGCGGTGTCATGATGGCCGTCACCGGTCGGTCGGCAAGGCGCATTACACCCGAGATCATGCGCCGCTCGGCGGGATCGATGACGCCCGCCGTCTCGGCCTCGGTGATGATGGCGCGGATTTCCTCGTCGGTGACCGAGCTGGAGCGGCTGCCGCCCCGGCCGAGCAGCGCCAGCACCGCGCGGGTGGAGGCGTCGAGCAGCCACACCATGGGCGCCGACACCTTGGAGAGCCCGATCATGAGAGGGGCGACCATGCAGGCCAGCGGCTCGGCATTCTGCAGGGCCAGCCGCTTGGGAATAAGCTCGCCGATCACAAGCGACACGTAGGTGATGGCCACCACCACCGCCGTATATCCCAGCGGGTGGGCGATGCCGGTGGGGAGGCCCGCCTCACGCAGGGTCTCGCCCAGCAGATCGCCGAGGCTGGCGCCGGAAAACGCACCGGCCAGGATGCCGATGAGGGTGATGCCGATCTGGACGGTGGAGAGGAAGCGGCCGGGGTCCTCCGCCAGCCGCATGGCCGCCTTTGCCCCCTTGTTCCCGCGATCCGCCAGCGTCTTCAGCCGTGCGGGGCGAGACGAGACGATCGACAATTCCGCTGCTGCGAGAACGGCGTTGATGAGAACGAGGACGAGGACGATCAGGATTTCGAGTAGTGGCATGGCGGGGGTGTGGTGCTCCGTCGGCGCACGTCATAGCACAGGATGCCCCTCCTGTGTGACTGCGGTGCCACAAATGCCGGCGGGGGTGGGATATTCCCTTGATCGTTTCCTTGCAGGCCATCCTCGTCTATTGAGCCGGAAGCATCTCTAGGACCTGAAGCCGCCATGTCGTTCAACACCTTCGGCCACATGTTCCGCGTGACCACCTTCGGCGAAAGCCATGGGGTCGCCATCGGCTGCGTGGTGGATGGCTGCCCGCCCAACGTGCGCTTCACCGTCGAGGAGGTGCAGGCCGCGCTCGACCGGCGGCGGCCCGGCCAGTCCCGTTTCACCACCCAGCGCCGGGAGCCGGACGAGGTGAAGGTGCTGTCCGGTACCCTGCCCCATCCCGAGGGCGGCCTTGTCACCACCGGCACGCCCATCGCGCTGCTGATCGAGAACGTGGACCAGCGGTCCAAGGATTATGCCGACATCGCCGGCGCCTACCGTCCCGGCCATGCGGATTTCACCTACGACATCAAATACGGCATCCGCGACCATCGCGGCGGCGGCCGCTCCTCGGCGCGTGAGACGGCGACGCGGGTCGCCGCCGGCGCCATCGCCGCCAAGGTGCTGCCCGGTGTTACCGTGCGCGGCGCCGTGGTGCGCATCGGCGAGATCGAGATCGACCGCTCCCGCTGGGACTGGGACGAAGTGGGCAACAACCCCTTCTTCTGCCCGGATCCCGGCACCGTGCCATTGTTCGAGGACTACCTCGACGGCATCCGCAAGGCCGGCTCCTCGGTTGGCGCGGTGGTGGAGTTAGTGGCGGAGGGCGTGCCGCCCGGCCTCGGCGCCCCTCTCTATGCCAAGCTCGACGGCGACCTCGCCTCGGCCCTCATGGGAATCAATGCCGCCAAGGGCGTCGAGATCGGCGAGGGATTCAACGCCGCCCGCCTCACCGGCGAACAGAATGCGGACGAGATGCGCCTCGGCAACGAGGGGCGGCCGCACTTCCTCGCCAACCATGCGGGCGGCATCCTCGGGGGCATCTCCACCGGCGCCCCCATCGTCGCGCGATTCGCGGTGAAGCCGACCTCCTCCATCCTGACGCCGCGCCAGACCGTGGATCGCGCCGGCCACGAGACGGAGATCTTCACCAAGGGCCGCCACGACCCGTGCGTCGGCATCCGCGCCGTGCCGGTGGGCGAAGCTATGGTGTGGTGCGTGCTGGCCGACCATCTCATCCGCCATCGCGGACAGGTGGGCCAGAGCCCGGCCTGGCCGTTTACGTAAGGCTGACGGAGAGGCGGGAATGAAACAGCCGGCCCGCACACGGCGCCTTCTTCTCGCGGCTGCCGCCCTCCTGCTCTGCGCGCCCGGCCCGGTGCTCGCTTGCGGGCCGGAGGCGCTGGGGACGTCGCGGGTGATGGAGATCGACCCCAAGGGCCTGCGCGTCGGCAAGAAATCCTTCCCCGATACCCTGCCGCTGGCGCCGAAGGAGGTTGTGCTCACCTTCGATGACGGGCCATGGCCGACCACCACGGCTACCGTGCTCGACGCACTGAAGGCGGAATGCGTGCGCGCCACCTTCTTCCTGATTGGCGAGAATGCCCGCGCCCGGCCTCAGCTGGTGAAGCGGGAACTGGCCGAGGGCCACACGGTCGCCCACCACACTATGACCCATCCCGGCGCGACGCTGGCGAAAATCCCCTTTGATGCGGCGGTAAAGGAGATCGAGCGTGGCATGGCCGCCGACGATGCGGCGGCCTATGGCGCGGCAGGGACGGCGCCCCGCGTGCCCTTCTTCCGTTTTCCCGGATTCGCCTCGACGCCGCAGTTGCTGGCGTATCTTGAGACGAAGGGCATCGCCGTGTTCGGTGCGGACCTGTGGGCCAGCGACTGGAACGTGATGACGCCGGAAGCCGAACTGGACCTCATCATGAAGCGCCTGGAGGTGACGGGCGGCGGCATCGTGCTGTTTCACGACACCAAGCCCTACACGGCGGCGATGATTCCCGCCTTCCTCAAGGCGTTGAAACAGAACGGCTATAGCGTCGTTCACATTATTCCCAAGTCGGCCTCCTGATCCGCGATACGCGGTGAAGGTTCGTCCACGCATCGCCGCGGCATCCAGCGTTTGAGGGAAGCGCTTGTGGCATCAGGGTGTGCATATGCCTCCGCACGAACTGCGGAGACGATGGCATGTCCGACGCAACCCCTGCCCTGCTGGTCTTCGCGGGCACCTATGCGGCCATGGTTCTGGTCCCGGGCGCGAATTTCCTCGTGGTGAGCCGCGCGAGCCTCGCGGGCCGGCCCATCGGAATGGCTGCCGCGCTCGGTGTCTCGGCCGGTGCCACGGCCAATGTCACCACAGTGGTTATCGGCCTCGTCTTTCTGAGCGGGATTAACCCCTCGGGCGATCTGGGGTGGCTCCAGCTGGCATTCTGCCTGCTCTACGCCGTCCTCCTTCTGCGAGCCGGAATCAGCTGCCTGCTTGAGGTCTGGATGTCGCGCGGTCACGCGGGTACGGCACCCCAGGCCGTCGTCCAGCGCACCGGGCGCGAAGCGTTTCGGCTCGGCTTCCTCACGGCAGCAACCAACCCCATGTCGCTGTCGTTCTTCCTGGCCTCGGGCGGACTGCTCGCCGCGGCGGCCGGACGGGAGGCCATGATCGCCAGCCCCCTTCTGGTGTTTTCAGTGGCCGCCGGGTGGTTCGGCGTCCTCGCCCTGCTCTTTTCGGCTCCGCCTGCCCGCCGCCTTTATCTGAAAATGCGACTGGCCGCCGATACCTGCATCGGTGGCTTGCTCGTCGTCGCCGGCGGCCTCGTGCTGCTGCGAGTGTTCTCCCAGCTTTGACGGACGCAAGCCCGGAAACGAAAAAGGCCCTCGCCGGAAGCCGGAGAGGGCCTTTTTCAAAAGCCAGATCAACCTGGTGCGGACGAGAGGACTCGAACCTCCACGGGTCTCCCCACTAGCACCTCAAGCTAGCGCGTCTACCAATTCCGCCACGACCGCAGTCAGGGATGGCACCGGCCTCAGGTTCCTCGGGAGAGGACCGCTTCCGGCCGGGGGCCATCGTCTAACAGATCGAATGTGCCGCCACAAGTGCCCGGCAAAGGTAAGCTGCACCACAGCGCCCGGCCTGTGGATGACGGTTCCGCGAACCCTGTGACGGCGGGGCTGGACCGGACGCGCGGATGGATTAAAGCAGTTCGCATGAATGCCAGCGCCCCCACCGCAGCCACGCCCCGCGCCAGCCTGGAAACCGATTTCCGTCCGCTCGATTCTTCCGCTCCGCCGGTGGAGTGGGTGGTGAGCGATGCTCTCGTGCCCTATCCGGAGGCTCTTGCCGCCATGGAGGCGCGCGCCGCCGCCATTGCCGAGGGCACGGCGGCGGAATGCGTCTGGCTGCTGGAGCATCCCCCGCTTTACACCGCCGGCACCAGCGCCCGGCCGGAAGACCTCGTGGACGCGCGGTTCCCCGTCTACGAGACGGGCCGGGGCGGCCAGTTCACCTATCACGGCCCCGGCCAGCGGGTGGCTTACGCCATGCTGGACCTCAGGCGCCGCTCGCCGGACGTGCGGCGCTATGTGAGCGCGCTGGAGGCCTGGATCATCGGCACCCTCTCGGCCTTCAACGTCACCGGCGAACGCCGGGAAGACCGGGTGGGGGTATGGGTACGCAGGAAGGGCGGCGGGGAGGACAAGATCGCCGCCATCGGCATCCGCGTGCGCCGCTGGGTGACCTTCCACGGCATCTCGCTGAACGTGGAGCCGGACCTAAGCCACTTCGGCGGTATCGTCCCCTGTGGCGTGCGCGAGCACGGCGTCACCAGCCTCGCCGACCTCGGTCTTCCGGTGACCATGCCCGAGGTGGATGCGGTGATGCGGGTGGCGTTTGAAGAGGTGTTCGGGGCGACGGTGGCGGGCGAAGCGCTCGCCTGATGGAGCGGTCGCCTCCTCACCGCCGTCGCCCTCCGGCTTGACCGGAGGGCCTACCGTTCGGCCCGGCGCAGAGTGACACGTGGCGGGATGGGTGCTCCGGTCAAGCCGGAGCACGACGGCCGAAAGGAACGAGCAGCGAGGCCAGCCGCAGTGGTGCTATCGGAGCGCCTGCGGCGGTCCCCTGCGCTGGGCCCCGGCTCGCATTCCGCTTTCGCTGCATGCGTCCGGGGCGCGAGAGCGTGCCCCGGACCGTCATCGCCCTCAGATCCCGAGCTTCGCCTTCAGGATGTCGTTCAGCGCCTGGGGATTCGCCTTGCCGCCGGAGGCCTTCATGGCTTGGCCGACGAACCAGCCGAGCATGGTGGGCTTGGCCTGCACCTGGGCCACCTTATCCGGATTGGCGGCGATGATTTCGTCCACCACCTTCTCGATGGCACCGGTGTCCGTCACCTGCTTCATCCCGCGGGCCTCGACCACCACGCGCGGGTCGCCGCCCTCAGTGAAGATGATCTCGAACAGGTCCTTGGCGATCTTGGACGAGATGATGCCCTCGCCGATGAGGTCGAGGATGGTGCCGATCTGCTGGGGCGTGACGGGCGAGGAGGTGATGTCCTTGCCCTCCTTGTTCAGCCGGCCGAACAGCTCGTTGATGACGAAATTGGCCGCCGCCTTGCCGTCGCGCTTGGCGCCGCCGCCTTCCACCACCTGCTCGAAATAGTCGGCGGTGTCGCGCTCGGCCACCAGAACGCCGGCGTCGTAGGGCGAGAGGCCGTATTCGGCGATGAAGCGGGCCTTCTTCTCGTCCGGCAGCTCGGGCAGGTTGGCCTTCAGTTCCTCCACCCACTCGGACTTGATGTCGAGGGGCAGGAGATCCGGATCGGGGAAGTAGCGGTAGTCATGCGCCTCTTCCTTGGAGCGCATGGACCGCGTCTCGCCCTTGGTCGGGTCGAACAGGCGCGTCTCCTGGGCGATGGTGCCGCCGTCCTCGATGATCTCGATCTGCCGGCGGGCTTCCGCCTCAACCGCCTGGCCGATGAAGCGGATGGAGTTGACGTTCTTGATCTCGCAGCGCGTGCCCAGCGGCCCGCCGGGCCGGCGCACGGACACGTTCACGTCGGCGCGGAGATTGCCCTTCTCCATGTCGCCATCGCACGTGCCGAGATAGCGCAGGATGGTGCGCAGCTTGGTCACATAGGCCTTCGCCTCGTCCGCCGAGCGTAGGTCGGGGCGCGACACGATCTCCATCAGCGCCACGCCGGAGCGGTTCAGGTCGACGAAGGAGAGGGTCGGCGACAGATCGTGGATGGACTTGCCGGCGTCCTGCTCCAGATGGAGGCGCTCGATGCCCACGGTGAAGCTCTCGCCGTCCGGCAGGTCGACGATCACCTCGCCCTCGCCCACCACGGGCTGCTTGTACTGGCTGATCTGGTAGCCCTGCGGCAGGTCCGGGTAGAAATAGTTCTTCCGGTCGAACACCGAATGCAGGTTGATCTCGGCCTTCAGCCCGAGGCCGGTGCGCACGGCCTGCGCGACGCACTCCTTGTTGATGACGGGCAGCATGCCGGGCATGGCCGCGTCCACCAGCGACACGTGATCGTTGGGCTCGCCGCCGAACGCGGTGGAGGCGCCAGAGAACAGCTTGGCATTGGAAGCGACCTGGGCGTGCACCTCCATGCCGATCACCACCTCCCAATCACCGGTGGCGCCGGAAATCAGCTTCTTGGCCTCCGCGGGCCGGGTGTGAAGGGTCATGGTCGTCCTATCGTCGTGCGCGGATGGTCCGCGCTGCCTGATCCCTGCGGCAGCGCCGCAATCTGGTCGGTGTCGTACCCCTAGGCGACATTGCAGGCAACGGCCATGCGGTGCCGAAAGGTCAGGATACACTTTGTTACACTAAGTTATCTGCGCCTTATTTCGCCCGCAAAACGGCCACGCCCTCGCTACCGCCGTACCCAAATTCCGCTCGCCCTGCCCGTAGATTGAGCACCGGGGCTTTGTAGGAGTAGGGCAGATGAGGCTGGCGGGGGTCTCCATCGTCCGCGACGAAGCGGATATAATCGAAGCTTGGGTGCGTCATAATCTATTTTTCTTAGACCACCTTTACATTGTCGACGACGGGAGTACCGACCAGACAACTCGCATCCTCGACATTCTGGTTACGGAAGGTCTTCCCATATCGGTGACTTCTGAAAAGTCACTGGCGGCTTATCATCAGGGCGAACGCACCACGGCCCTCATCGCCTACGCTATGGCAGCTGCATCCTGGGACTTCGTTTTCCCGCTGGATGGCGATGAATTCATTGTCGCTGAGGACCGTGCAGCGCTCGAGACGGACCTCGCGGCCATCGGCGGCTACCGGCTCGGTGGGCTGAACCCGCGTCACTACCTGATGACCGACGCGGACGACACCGAAGAGCCCTGCCCGCTGACCCGGCTGCGGCACGTGGCGGTGCATGAGCCCTACATCTTCAAGGTGGTCGTGCCGGGTCAGCTCGCCTGCGAGCGCGGCTTCGCCATCGTCGATGGCAACCACCGGGCCACCAAGTGGGACGTCACCCTGCCGACCACGCTGCTTCCCAATGTCCAGCTTGCGCATTTCCCGGCCCGTTCGGAAGCGCAACTGGTGAGCAAGGGGATCGCCGGCTATCTCCGCTGGACCGCCCGGACCGACTTTTCCGAAGGCGCCCCGGACCGGATCCTGGAAGGAGTGGGCATCCTGAAGGAGGAGTCGGATATCCGGGTGCGTGCGCTCGACCGGCTGGCGGAGGCCCTGGGGCCGGACCGGGGCGGCCGCCATGCGCGGCTCCAGCCCTTCGTCGAGCGTCGCGGCGAGGTGCTCTATCCCGAGCTTGCCCGCATTTTCCCCTATCGCCGCGTGCTGTCGGCGACCGATGATCTCGTCCACGCCTTCAAGGTGGCGCTCAACGAGAACAAGGAACTGCGGCAGGGCGATGCCACCATCTGGTCGCGCATGTCGCAGATATTCGCCCGGCGGCGGAAATCTCTGCGCAAGCGCCTCACCGCGCTCCGCGCCGGCCAGGATGTGCCCAAACAACCGCTTGGCTATTATTGAGGCATGCAATAGCGGAGCCGGGCAAAGGCCCCGGCTCCGCTAGCGCCATCTATTTCAGGACTTCCACCACAGGTCCTCGACCGGGAAGCGGCCGGCCGCCTCCTCGATCACCTCGGCGAGGGAGAAGAGCGTTCCTTCCTCGAACGGGCGGCCGATGAGCTGGAGCCCGAGCGGCAATCCATCGGCCGAGAGGCCGGCGGGGACCGAGATGCCCGGCAGGCCGGCCATGTTCACCGTCACGGTGAAGACGTCGTTGAGATACATCTCCACCGGGTCGGCCTTCAGCTTCTCGCCGATGCCGAAGGCGGGCGACGGCGTCGCCGGGGTGAGCACGGCATCGACGCCCTGCGCGAACGCCCTGTCGAAGTCGCGCTTGATGAGGCTGCGCACCTTCTGGGCGCGCAGGTAATAGGCATCATAATAGCCAGCGGACAGCACGTAGGTGCCGATCATGATGCGGCGCCGCACTTCCGGGCCGAAGCCGGCGGCACGGGTGTTCTCATACATCTCCACCACGTCCTTGCCCGGCACGCGTGCGCCGTAGCGCACGCCGTCATAGCGGGCGAGGTTGGACGAGGCTTCCGCCGGGGCGACGATGTAATAGGCCGGCAAAGCGTACCGGGTGTGGGGCAGCGAGATGTCGACGATCTCGGCGCCCGCCTCTTCCAGCCACTTGGCGCCCTCGCGCCACAGCGTATCGATCTCGTCGGCCATGCCGTCCATGCGGTATTCGCGCGGAATGCCGATCTTCTTGCCCTTGATGGAGGCGCCCACCGCCTCCTCATAATCCGGCACCGGGCGATTGACGCAGGTGGAGTCCTTCGGATCGTAGCCGGCCATGGAGCGCAGCAGGATGGCCGCATCATTCACCGTGCGGGCAAACGGTCCGGCCTGGTCGAGGGACGAGGCGAAGGCGACGATGCCCCAGCGCGAGCAGCGGCCATAGGTTGGCTTGATGCCGACCGTGCCGGTGAAGGCCGCCGGTTGGCGGATGGAGCCGCCGGTGTCGGTGCCGGTCGCTCCGGCGCACAGGAAGGCCGCCACCGCCGCCGCCGAGCCGCCGGACGAGCCGCCGGGCACGATGGGGGTGTCGTCGCCGTCGCGATGCCAGGGCGACACAACCGGCCCGAAGGCCGAGGTCTCGTTGGACGAGCCCATGGCGAACTCGTCATTGTTGAGCTTGCCGAGCATCACCGCGCCGTCCCGCCACAGGTGGGAGGTGACGGTGGATTCGTACTGCGGCACGAAATTCTCAAGGATCTTCGAGCAGGCCGTGGTGCGCACGCCCTCGGTGGCGAACATGTCCTTGATGCCGAGGGGGATGCCCTCCAGCGGCCCGGTGTCGCCGGAGGCGATGCGCTTGTCGCTCTCCCGCGCCATCTCCAGCGCGATGTCCGGGGTTTCGAGCACGTAGGCGTTGAGCGGGCGCGCCTCCTCCATGGCCTTCAGATAGGCCTCGGTGAGCTCGACGGAGGTGAACTCGCCCTGGGCAAGCCCCTCGCGCGCCTGGGTGAGGGTGAGCTTGGTGAGCTTGGTCATTCCACCACCTTCGGCACGGTAAAGAAGCCGCCCTCGGCATCGGGGGCGTTGGCGAGCACCTTCTCGGGGCAGTTTCCGTCGGTCACGGCATCCTCCCGCATGGGCAGCTCCACGGGAACGACGCTGGTCAGGGGCTCGACGCCGGAAACGTCGAGATCGGCCAGTTGCTCGACGAAATCGAGGATGGCGTTAAGCTCGTTCTGAAGATGGCCGAGCTCCTCCTCGCGCACCGCGATGCGTGCGAGATGGGCCACCCGGCGGACTGTCGCCTGATCGACGGACATGAGTACGCTCCCAAAAGCTGCCCGCCGCTATAGCAAGGGGTATGCCGCGGTGGAAGGGTTTGGCGTGGGGGAGAGGCATCCGTACGAATGCAGCGCATGCGCGATTTGCGCATCGAATGATGCTATTGTTCGTGCCAACGCGATATCATCAAAGGCCATCTCCATATGCGCACCACTCTCGCCATAGACGATGAGCTTCTCTCCAGGGCGCAGGCCTTGACCGGGATGACGGAGAAATCAGCGCTCGTGCGCGAGGCCCTTAAGGCGCTGATCGCACGGGAAAGCGCATTGCGCCTCGCGCGCCTCGGAGGGAGCGAACCCCAGCTGACGCCGATCCGCAGACAACGGCCAGACGAATGATTCTGGTCGATACCTCCATCTGGATCGACCACTTTCGCCAAGGGGAAATAAGGCTCGAGCAGGTACTGGCCGATGGCGCTGCGATGGTGCACCCCTTTGTCATCGGCGAACTGGCGCTTGGAAACTTGCGCCAGCGAGACGTCATTCTGGAAGCCCTCGCCGCATTGCCCCAGGCGACCGTTGCCGAGCCGGAGGAAGTGCTTGGTCTCGTGACGGCCGAAGCTCTCCATGGTCGAGGGATTGGCTATGTGGACGCCCACTTGATTGCGTCGGTTCGTTTGACGCCCGAAGCTGTTCTGTGGACGCGCGACAAGCGACTGGCAGCCATTGCAAAAGAACTGGGAATTGCGCTCGGCGTGTGATCCCCCTTGCCCCGCCCGACAATTCCTCTAACCCTCGCGCATGGCAGACACGCCCCTCCCCGCCCCCGTCGGTCCGCTCGCGGACATCGCCGCCCTCCTGCCGCCGCGCGGCGCGCTCATCGGGCTCGATCTCGGTACGAAAACCATCGGCGTTGCGGGCTCAGACCCCGACCGGCGCATCGCGACCGTGATCGAGACGGTTAAACGCACCAAATTCACCGCTGAGGCCCAGCGGCTGGTGGCCCTGGCAGACGAGCGGCGGGCGGTGGCCTTCGTGCTGGGGCTGCCCCTGAACATGGACGGATCGGAAGGTCCCCGCGCGCAGGCGAGCCGGGCATTTGCCCGCAACTTCGCGCGGCTGGCGGGACGACCCATCGCCCTGTGGGACGAGCGCCTGTCCACGGCCGCCGTGGAGCGGGCGCTGATCTCGGCCGACATGAGCCGCGCGCGCCGGGCCGAGGTGGTGGACCAGCATGCAGCGGCCTTCATCCTCGAAGGCGCCCTCGGCTTCCTCGATCGCCTCGTGGAGAACCAAGAGGAAACCGAACGGGAGGACTGATTCGGTCCGCTCCCGTTCCCGGCAGGTTCTCGCCCGGCCGCCGCCCCATCCCGTTTCGGGACGATGGCGCTTTTCTTCTCCCGGCTCCGGGCCTAAAGCGGGCGCGCGGCAAATTCACGTCGCCGCAGAGGAATAATTGCCTGCCGCCGAACGACGGGCACGGTAAGCGTCTGCCCCATGAGCCTCATCATCACGGCCCTCGTGCCGGTCTTCCTCATCATCGCCCTCGGCGCCGTGTTGCGGCGCATCCTCCTGAAGGATGCGGCCCATTGGGCGGCGCTGGAGAAGCTCACCTATTTCGTGCTGTTCCCGGCCCTGCTGGTGGTGTCCGCGGTGAAGGCCGACCTCAGCACGGTGAATGTCGTGGCGGTTGCGGGCGCGCTCATCGGCACGGTCATCCTTCTCTCGGGGCTCATCCTGCTCATGCACAGGCCGCTGATCGCGGCGCTTGCGGCGGACGGGCCCGGCTTCACCTCCCTGTTCCAGGGGGCGGTGCGCTGGAACACCTATATCGTGCTGGCGGTGGCGGGCGGCCTCTACGGCGCGGCGGGCATCACCATCGCCGCGCTGGCGCTGGTGGCGATGATCCCGGTGGTCAACGTCATCGCCGTGCTGGTGCTCGCGTCCTTCTCCGGCCGCCACCCGCCGACGTTCGCCTATGTGGCCGAGCAGTTGGCGCGCAATCCCTACATCTGGGCGTGCTCGGCGGGCGCCCTGCTGAATGTCACGCACGCCCCGGTGCCGACCGTCCTGGTGGAGTTCGGCGATATCCTCGGCAAGGCCTCGCTGGCGCTGGGACTGCTGGTGGTCGGCGGCGGACTGATCCTCGACCGCCTGAAGCGGCCCCGCGCCATCGTGTTCGCCAGCCTCGCCCTGAAGCTGCTGGTGAAGCCGGCCATCGCCCTTGCGCTGGCGCTGGCCTTCGGGCTGCGCGGCACGGAGCTCGTGGTGGTGGCGATCACCGCTGCGGTTCCTTCGGCCCCCAACGGCTACGTGCTGGCACGGCAGATGGGCGGGGATGCGCCGCTCCTCGCGGAAATCCTGACCATCCAGATCATCGGCGCCGCCATCACGCTGCCGTTGGTGGTGACCATCGCCAAGATGCTGGCCTGACGGCCTGACCCAAACGAAAGGGCGGCCGAAGCCGCCCTGACGTATCCGCAGTCTGCGACTCAGCAGGGCGAGAAATAGCCCTGCCCCATCGGCCCCGTCTGCACCCAGCAGCTGCGCGGGCGCGGCGGAGGCACCGGCTCCAGATAGACCCGCGGCGCGGGCTGGTAATAAACCACCGGCGGCTGCTCGTAATAGACGACCGGAGGCGGCGGCGGAGCGGCGGCAGCGCCGGCGATGGCTGCCGCACCCAGCACGCCGATGGCGACGCCGGCACCCAGCGCGGCACCGTTGCCGCAGTTCCAGCAGCCACCGTAATAGCGGCCGCGATACCAGTAGCCGACATCGGTGACGCTCGCGGCCTTGGCCGGCGCCATGGCCAGCGCGCCGGTGCCGATGGCTGCGGCATGGCCCGTGCCGGCCCCGCCGGTGAGCACCACGGCGACGCCAAGCGCCATGAGGTTCGTCCGCATCAGAATGGACATAACGAGTAACTCCCAACCTCCGGGGCGACGGTCTGGCGGCTCGCCTCAGCCCGTCCGGTCCGGCTGCGCAAAGGCTCGGTGAGACTTCGTTCCAAAGTGTGGCGACCCTGGGGAATCACCGGGACCGCCCTTCACGGATGGTGAACGAGCGATAAATCTCGGCGATCCCGCTGTGCCGGGCCTTGCGCCATTCACAGGCTTCCCTTGCGGGGGCCGCGCTTGGGGGATATGCCTCCCGCCTGCCATGCAAGATGCTTCCGCCTTCACGCTCTCCGGCCGAGACCTCATCGGCATCGAAGGGCTTTCCGCCGGCGAGATCACGGGTCTGCTCGACCTCGCCGAGGAGTTCGTCGAACTCAACCGGCAGATCGAGAAGAAGCGCACGACACTGCGCGGACGCACCCAGATCAACCTGTTCTTCGAGGCCTCCACCCGCACCCAGTCCTCGTTCGAGATCGCGGGCAAGCGGCTCGGAGCCGACGTGATGAACATGTCGGTCGCTTCGTCCTCGGTGAAGAAGGGCGAGACGCTGATCGACACCGCCATCACGCTGAACGCCATGCACCCGGACATCCTCGTCGTCCGGCATCACGCCTCCGGCGCGGTGGCGCTCTTGGCGCGGAAGGTGGACTGCTGCGTCGTCAATGCCGGCGACGGTGCCCACGAGCACCCAACCCAGGCGCTGCTCGACGCCCTCACCATCCGCCGCAACAAGGGGCGCATCCAGGGCCTCACGGTCGCCATCTGCGGGGATGTGCTGCATTCGCGCGTGGCGCGCTCCAACATCGCGCTGCTCAACACCATGGGCGCCAAGGTGCGCGTGGTGGCGCCTTCCACGCTCCTGCCCTCGGGCGTGGAGAGCCTCGGCGTCGAGGTGTTCCGCACCATGGAGGCCGGACTCGAGGGTGCGGACATCGTGATGATGCTGCGCCTCCAGCGCGAGCGCATGGCCGGCTCCTTCATCCCCTCGGTGAAGGAGTATTTCCACTATTTCGGCCTCGACGAGGCCAAGCTGCGCTACGCCGCGCCCGACGCGCTGGTGATGCACCCCGGCCCCATGAACCGCGGCGTGGAGATCGACTCGTCCATCGCCGACGGGGCGCAGTCCCTCATTCGAGAGCAGGTGGAGATGGGCGTCGCCGTGCGCATGGCGGTGCTCGATTCCCTCGCGCGGAAGCTTCCCAATGCGTAACGGCCGCTCCCATTCCAACGATTCCCGGCCGCTCCTGCTCGCCAATGCGCGGGTCATAGACCCCTCGCGCGGCGCGGACTTCCATGGCGACGTCTTCCTCGCCGATGGTGTGGTGAAGGATGCCGGCTTCGGCATCGCCGCCGCCGGCATTCCTGATGGCGCCGAGGTGGTGGAGTGCGCCGGGGCCGTGGTCGCCCCGGGCCTCGTGGACATGCGCGCCTTCGTGGGCGAGCCCGGGGCCGAGCATCGCGAGACGCTGGCTTCGGCGAGCCACGCGGCGGCGGCGGGCGGCGTCACCACCATCATCTGCCAGCCGGACACCGACCCGGCAGTGGACGATCCGGCCATCGTGGACTTCATCCTGCGGCGGGCGCGGGACACGGCGGTGGTGCGGGTGCATCCCATGGCCGCCATCACCAAGGGCCTCGAAGGCCACGAGATGACGGAGATTGGCCTGCTCCAGGCCGCCGGCGCCGTCGCCTTCACCGATGGCCACAAGTCGATCATGACCGCCCAGGTGCTGCGCCGCGCGCTCACCTACGCCCGCGACTTCGACGCCCTCCTCGTGCACCACACGGAGGACGCCTCCATGTCGCAGGGGGCGATGAACGAAGGGGCCTTCGCCTCCCGCCTCGGCCTCTCTGGCAATCCGAAGGCGGCCGAAACCATCATTCTGGAGCGCGATGTGCGCCTCGTGGGCGCGGCGCGCTCGCGCTACCACGCGGCGGCGCTCACCTGCGCCGAATCACTGGAGGTGCTCGAGCGGGCGAAGGCGGCGGGGTTGCCGGTGACCGCCTCGGTCAGCATCAACCACCTCTCGTTCAACGAGCTGGATATCGGCGCCTACCGCACCTATTTCCGCCTCGCCCCGCCTTTGCGCGGGGAAGAGGACCGGCAGGCGTTGATCCGGGCGCTCGCCTCCGGCCTGCTGGATGTGGTGGTGTCCGACCATCTGCCGCAGGATGTGGAAGGCAAGCGCCTGCCCTTCTCGGAGGCCGAGCCCGGCGCCATCGGTCTGGAGACGCTGCTCTCCGCCGCGCTGCGCCTCGTGCATTCCGATCAGGTGGACCTCGTGAACCTGCTCGCCGCCCTCTCCACCCGGCCGGCGCAAATCCTCGGGCTCGATGCCGGCACGCTGCGGCCGGGCTCGTCGGCGGACGTGATCGTGTTCGATCCCGGCATGCCCTACGTGCTCGATCCCCGCTCCCTGAAATCGCGCTGCCGGAACACGCCGTTCGACGAGGCCCGCCTCGACGGACGGGTGCTGCGTACTATCGTTGCCGGGCGCACCGTCTACGAATACGTTTGACCCACCGTGACCTGTGCCGTCCCGCCGCGGCGGCGCGGCGAGACCGTTCGAGGTGCGCATGCCTGATACCCCGCCCGCGCTCGTCCTGCTGATCGCCCTTGCGTTCGGCTACCTGCTCGGCTCGGTCCCGTTCGGGCTCCTCCTCACCCGCTTCGCCGGCACCAAGGACCTGCGCTCCATCGGCTCCGGCAACATCGGCGCCACCAATGTGCTGCGCACCGGGCGCAAGGATCTCGCGGCCGCCACCCTGCTGCTGGACGCGCTGAAGGGCACGGCCGCGGTGCTCGTCGCCCGCCATTTCGCCGGCGAGACGGCCGCCATGGCGGCGGCTGTCGGCGCCTTCCTCGGCCACATCGCGCCGGTGTGGCTGCGCTTCAAGGGCGGCAAGGGTGTCGCGACCTTCCTGGGCGTCACCATCGGCCTGTTCTGGCCTGCCGCCATCGCCTTCGCGGTGGTGTGGCTGGGGGCTGCCTATTTCACGCGCTATTCCTCCCTCTCCGCGCTCATGGCGTCTGTCGCCACGGTGGTTGCGGCCATGGCGTTCGGGAACAACAATCTCGCCGTTCTGCTCGCCCTGCTCGCCATCCTCCTGTGGCTGAAGCATCACGAGAACATCCGCCGGCTGCTGGAAGGCACCGAGGGCAAGATCGGCGCGAAGGGCTGACCGGCCATGGCGCGGGGCAGGGCAAGCGGTCCCGCCAGCGGACCGGCGAAGGGCGAGTTGCTCGGGCCCGAGCAGCGCCGCGACTGGCTGCGCCTGATCCGCACCGAGAATGTCGGCCCGCGCACGTTCCGCGCCCTCATCAACCAGTTCGGCGGCGCGGGCGCGGCGCTGGAGGCCCTGCCCTCCCTGGCCCGGCGCGGCGGACGGCTGATGCCGCCGCACACGCCCACGATCGCCGAGGCGGACGCCGAGATGGAGGCGCACGCACGCATGGGTGCCCGGCTGGTCGCGCTCGGCGAGCGCGACTATCCCGCCGCCCTTGCCGCCCTCGATGACGCGCCGCCGCTGATCTCCGTGCGCGGCGAGGCCGAGGTGCTGCGCCGGCCCATGGTCGGCATCGTCGGTGCCCGCAACGCCTCGGCCGCCGGACGCACCTTCGCGGCGCGCCTCGCCCGTGACCTCGCGGCGAGTGGCTGGGTGGTCGTGTCCGGCCTGGCGCGCGGCATCGATGCGGCCGCCCACGAAGCGAGCCTCGACGGCGGCACGGTGGGCGTCTTCGCCGGAGGGCTGGCGAAGCCTTACCCGCCCGAAAACCTCGGCCTGATGGAAAAGGTGGCCGCGACGGGAGCGCTGGTCTCCGAGATGCCCATCGGCTGGGAGCCGCGCGCCCGCGACTTCCCCCGGCGCAACCGCCTCGTGTCCGGCATGAGCCTCGGCGTGGTGGTGGTGGAGGCGGCGGAACGGTCGGGCTCGCTCATCACCGCCCGGCTCGCCGCCGAGCAGGGGCGCGAGGTGTTCGCGGTGCCCGGCTCCCCGCTCGATCCCCGCGCGGGCGGCACCAATCGCCTCCTGAAGCGCGGCGCAACCCTTGTCACCGAGGCCGCCGATATCATCGAGGTGCTGACCCCCATCGCCGGGCGACGCGACGATCCGGTTGTGGAGGCGGAGGCGCCCTTCGTGCCGGCAGGACCGGCGACGCCGGGGGACGATGCCCGGGCCCGGGTCGTCTCGCTCCTCGGTCCGGTTCCCACGCCGATCGACGATCTCGTGCGGCTTTCCGGCTGCACGGCTGCGGAAGTCCAGATCGTGCTGCTTGAACTCGAGCTTGCCGGTCGGCTCGACCGGCCCGGCACCGGGCGGGTGGCGCTCAGATAGGCAGACGGCGCAGCCTCACCGCGGCCCGATGTCGGCGCGCCCCGGCCCTTGGGAGGATACGCTGTCAGCCAACCCCCGGGCCTCCTGCCGTGCCATGTCGAGCACGTAGGCGAGGGTACTGAAGCCGTGGCTGCGGGCGAGGCGTGACAATTCGGCGGTAATGGCGGCGACATAGGCGGCCGTCGCAGCCGCGTCGCCGGCAATGTCGACGGGAGACCGTTCGGTCATGTCGGTTCCAAAGCCCCGTTTGGTATCTGATACCGGTCTTAAAGATTGAATTCGATATGAAAACATACTCTGGGTTGTAGTTTGATCAAACCTGCTGCTCCGCCCTGATGGGGCACCCCATTTGACAGGCGCCCCTCGGCTCCCCATGTTGCGGCGCTCTCGGCGTCGCGGTCCGCTCTTGCTGGGGATGACGGATCGCGATCAGACGCCGGGCACTGGAGCCGGAGCTTCATGCTTCGCCCCTGGGAGGCCGAACGGCAACCCGGGCTGCTCCCTCCCCTTTTCCAAGGCCGCGCAATGGGGCGGCGGCCCTTGATTGAGACACGGTCGTCATGCAGGTCGTCATCGTCGAATCGCCGGCCAAGGCGAAGACGATCAACAAATATCTCGGTCCCGGCTACGAGGTGTACGCCTCCTACGGCCACGTGCGCGACCTGCCGTCAAAGGACGGGTCGGTGGATCCGGACGCCGATTTCCGCATGCTGTGGGACGTGGACCCCAAGGCGCAGAAGCGGCTCAACGAGATCGCCGCCGCCGTGAAGGGGGCCGATGGCCTGATCCTCGCCACCGACCCGGATCGCGAAGGCGAGGCCATTTCCTGGCACGTGCTGGAGGTGCTGCGGCAGAAGAAGGCGCTCAAGGCCCAGAAGGTCGAGCGCGTCGTCTTCAACGCCATCACCAAGCAGGCGGTGCTGGAGGCCATGAAGGCACCCCGCGCCATCGACAGCGCGCTGGTGGACGCCTATCTCGCCCGCCGCGCCCTCGACTATCTGGTCGGCTTCACCCTCTCCCCCGTGCTGTGGCGCAAGCTGCCCGGCGCCCGCTCGGCGGGCCGCGTGCAGTCGGTGGCGCTGCGCCTCGTCTGCGACCGCGAGCGGGAGATCGAGACCTTCGTCGCCCGCGAATACTGGTCCATAGTCGCCCGCCTCGCGACGCCTCGAAACGAGGAGTTCGAGGCGCGCCTCTCGGGCGCCGACGGCAAGAAGATCACGCGCCTCTCGGTGGGCACGGCGGAGGAGGCAAAGGCCTTCCGCGCGGCGCTGGAGAGCGCGGCCTTCCGGGTGCGGTCCATCGAAGCCAAGCCCATGAAGCGGCACCCCCAGCCGCCCTTCACCACCTCGACCCTGCAGCAGGAGGCGAGCCGCAAGCTCGGCCTCGCCCCGGCCCGCACCATGCAGATCGCCCAGCGCCTGTACGAGGGCGTGGACGTGGGCGGCGAGACGGTGGGCCTCATCACCTACATGCGAACCGACGGCGTGGACATGGCGCCGGAGGCGGTGGCCGCCACCCGCAACGCCATCGGCAAGCAGTTCGGCCCGAAATACCTGCCCGGCGTGCCGCGCAAGTACACCACCAAGGCCAAGAACGCGCAGGAAGCCCACGAGGCCATCCGCCCGACCGACCCCTCGCGTCATCCCCGCGAGGTCGCCCGCTATCTCGATGGCGAGCAGGCCAAGCTCTATGAGCTGATCTGGATCCGCACCGTGGCGAGCCAGATGGAATCGGCCGAGCTGGAACGCACCACGGCGGATATCGAGGCAAAAGCCGGCGCCCGCACGCTGGATCTGACTGCCACCGGCACGGTGGTGAAGTTCGACGGTTTCCTCACCCTCTACCGCGAGGGCAAGGACGACGAGGACGACGACGAGGAAGGCCGCCGCCTCCCCGCCATGAACGCCAACGAGGCGCTGGCCCGGCGCGACATTTCCACCACCCAGCATTTCACCGAGCCGCCGCCGCGCTACTCGGAAGCCTCGCTGGTGAAGCGGATGGAGGAACTCGGCATCGGCCGCCCCTCCACCTACGCCGCCGTGCTCGCGGTGCTGCGCGACCGCGAATATGTGAAGCTCGACAAGAAGAAGCTGGTGCCGGAGGACAAGGGCCGGCTCGTCACCGCCTTCCTCGAAAGCTTCTTCAAGCGCTACGTGGAATACGACTTCACCGCCGACCTCGAGGAAAAGCTCGACGAGGTCTCGGCCGCGGAACTCGACTGGAAGGAGGTGCTGCGCGCCTTCTGGCAGGATTTCCACGCCGCCATCGAGGCCACCAAGGACCTGCGCGTGTCGCAGGTGCTGGACGCCCTCGACGAGATGCTCACCGCCCACATCTTCCCGCCGCGGGAAGATGGCACCGATCCGCGCCTGTGCCCCACCTGTGGCACCGGGCGGCTCTCGCTGAAGATGGGCAAGTTCGGCGCCTTCATCGGCTGCTCGAACTATCCGGAATGCCGCCATACCCGTCCGCTCACCGGCGACAATGCGCAGGAAGGCGACGGCACCCGCGTGCTCGGCCTCGATCCGGATTCGGGCGAGGAAGTCACCATCCGGTCGGGCCGCTTCGGCACCTATCTCCAGCTCGGAGAGGGCAAGGAAGGCGAGAAGCCCAAGCGCTCGTCCCTGCCCAAGGGCCTGGCACCTGCGGATGTGGACCTTGAGACAGCTCTCAAGCTGCTCGCATTGCCGCGCGAGATCGGTCTCCATCCGGAGGATCGCGAACCCATCCTCGCCGGCATCGGGCGCTATGGACCCTATGTCCAGCACGGGCGCACCTACGCCAACATCGAGGACGGCGACGACATCCTCGCCATCGGCCTCAACCGGGCGGTGGCGCTGATCGCGGAGAAGCAGTCCAAGGGCCGTGGTGGACGCGGCGGCACCCCGGCCGGACGGGTGGTCGGCGATCACCCGACGCTGGGCGGACCGATCACCGTGCGTCCCGGCCGCTTCGGGCCTTACGTGAACCACGGCAAGGTCAATGCGACCCTGCCCAAGTCCACCGATCCCGAGGCGCTGACGCTGGAACAGGCGGTGCAGCTCATCGACGCCAAGGCCGCCTCTTCGCCGGCCAAGCCCGCGCGCGGCGGCGCCCGCAAGGCTGCCTCCGCCGATGGCGAGAAGGCCGCGCCGAAGAAGGCTGCGGCCGCAAAGAAGCCTGCTGCGAAGAAGCCCGCCGCGAAGGCTGCGGCTCCCAAGAAAGCTGCCGCCAAGAAGACCGCTGCGAGCGAGCCCGACGCCGCCGAATAGGTCCTACTTAAAGCCCGGCCGGGGCAGCGTCAGACGATGCTGCCCTCGCCTTCGCTTGCATGGACCGAGTTGCGCAGCGGCCGTTCGGGCAGGAAGGCCAGCGCCATGGCCGCGAGCGCGGCCAGCACCGCCACGGTGAGGAACACCCGGCTGAACGCAGCCGAGAGCCGCGCGGGATCCGCGTTGCGTGCCACGCTCTCGATATCCCCTGCCCCGCCCGTGGCCAGTGTCGCAAGAAGCACGGCGCCCAGCACCGCGACCACGAGCGCACCGCCGAGCTGGCGGAAGAAGGTCATGACGCCGGTGGTGGTGCCCATCAGATGCGGTTGCACGGCATTCTGGATCGACACCGTGCAGACCGGCAGGGCCGTCCCCGTTCCCAACCCGATGACGGCGAACAGCACGAGGACGAGCGCGATCGGCATCGCGGGGAACAGGACGATGGCGAGGAGCCCGCAGACCGAGAGCGAGAGCCCGGCGATGGCCGGCCGCTTGTAGTGGGCCAGCCGCGCCATGGCGCGGCCGGAGAGCACGGCCCCCACCACCACGCCGCCCATGACCGGGATGAGGCCGAGCCCGGACTGGGTGGCCGAGAGTGCCCGGCCGGTCTCGAAATAGAGCGGCACGAAGATGGACAGGCCGACCATTCCGCCGAAGGCAAGGAATGAGGCGATCATCCCCCAGCCCACGACCCCGTCGCCGAGCAGGCCGAGCGGCAGGAACGGCTCCTCGGCCCGCCGCATCCGCCAGAGGAACAGGCCCAGGAACAGCGCCGCGCCGGCGAACAGGCCGAGGATAAGCGGCGAGCCCCAGGGAAAGCGTACGCCGCCCCAGCCGAGCGCAAGCAGCAGCACCAGGCTCGCCACCGCCATGAGCAGCGCTCCGAGATAGTCCATCCGGTGCCGGCGCTCATGGCGCGGCAACTGGCGCAACCGGCGCTCGGTGATGACGAGCGCCGCAACGCCTATGGGCAAGTTGATCCAGAAGATCAGGGTCCAGCTGAGATATTGCGCGAACAGGCCCCCCAGCACCGGACCAGCGATGCTGGACGCGGCAAACACACCCGCGATCTGCGCCTGGTAGCGCCCGCGCTCTCGCGGCGACACGAGATCGGCGATGATGGTCTGGGACAGGGAGATGAGCCCGCCGCCCCCCAGCCCCTGCACCGCCCGCGCGACGATGAGGGCGAGCAGGTTCGGCGCCAGCGCGCAGGCCACCGAGCCGGCCGAGAACACGGCAACGGCGGTCAGCAGCATCACCCGCCGTCCATGGATGTCGCTCAGCTTGCCGTAGAGCGGCGTCGCCACCGTCGCGGAGAGCAGATAGGCCGTGACCACCCACGAGATGTTGGCGAAATCGCCGAACGCGTCGCCGATGGTGGGCAGGGCCGTGGCCACGATGGTCTGGTCCAGCGCACCCAGCAGCATCGCCAGCATCAAGCCGAAGATGATGCGGCGAATCTCGGCATGGGCCAGCGGGACGGTCGTCGCGGACGACACAGGGTTCGGCAAAGGATTGGATCGGTGCATCAAGGGAATCGGCAAGCGGCGGGAGGTCGGGCGGAAGGGCCCCATGGGCTCCTCCCCGGCTCCGGATTGCAAGGCCGACGCCACGGAAAGGGATGCCGCGACGGCTCCTGCGAAGCTTCACGAATGCGTGAAAGCCTCCTGGCGCGGCTCAAGCGACCGCGCTGATGGGGCTTCCCTCCGGCGCATCGGCGGCATTCTCCCCGCGCCCCGGCGGAACCTCCTCGACCACCGGCACCGGGTCGGCCTCCACCAAGCGATGCGCGAGCGCGTGGATGAAACCGATCTTGTCGATCACCCCAGGGCCGAGAATGAAGGGGTAGGCGTCCGACATCCCAAGGCAGCGATTGAGGTTGTTGAGGGCGAACGAGATGGGCAGCCACGAATCCACCATCTGCTGAATGGCGCAGGCACGGTAGGGGTTGAAATCGACCTCCGCCCCGAGCTCGCCCGTCCGGTCGAGGCGCGGCTGCACACGCATGCCGAAGGCGGCTGCCATCTCCAGCGTGTCCACGATGTGGATGTAATGCTTGAAGGTCTCGGCGAAGTCCTCCCACGGGTGGGCGGTGGCGTAGGCCGAGACGTAGTTCGTCTGCCAGTCGGGCTTGGGACCGTTGGCGTAATAGGCTTTCAGCGCCTCGCCATAGTCCGCCGTCTCGTCGCCGAACAGGGCGCGGAAGGCCTGCAAGCGACCGGCGTCGCGCACCAGGCGATTCCAGTAATAGTGCCCCGTCTCGTGCCGGAAATGGCCGAGCAGCGTGCGGTAAAGCTCGCCCAGCTCGCCCTTGCGGTGCTCGCGCTCGGCATCGTCGGCCTCGGCGAGGGCGATGGTGATGAGGCCTTCGTCGTGGCCGGTCATGATCTTCGGCGCCGAGCCATCCGGGTCGTCGGCGAGGAAATCGAAACAGAGGCCGCCCTCGCGGTCCTTGTTGCTTTCCAGCGGCAAGTTCAGGCGCAGCAGGGAATAGATGAGCCGGTGCTTGGCGATCTCCACCTTCTGCCACTTCCGCAGGTTCTCGGGCGCGGTGAGATCCGGCACGGTGCGATTGTGCCGGCAGGCGAGGCAGAATTCGCCCTCCTGGTCTGCGGGCACCAGCCAGTTGCAGGCGTCGAGTGCCGCATTGGCGCAGAAGCGGTAGCGCTGCTCGCCGCAGCCGACGGCGGTCCACAAGCCGCTCTCGGCTTCCCCGTCGCGCTCCAGCGGTACCAGTGCGTTGGCCTCAGGGATATATCCCAGGTCGTGGCCGCACTTCTCGCAGCGGCGGTTCTCGAAATACAGGAGCTGATCGCAGGCGGCACAGCGAAACAGGCGCATGATGGGTCTCCCCCAAAGGCAAAACGGCCGTCATGCTGCGACGCCGTCCGGGTGGCTCTTGAACCCGGCGGGCGCCGTGCGGTTCCCCATTCTCCGCTTGCCCAACCGGAAAGTGGGCCTTTCTCCGGCGCAAGTCCATTTCGCACCTGCGGGATGGCCGCCGGGTGGGATGACGGGCCGACCGGCACGCGGCATGATCGAGCCATGAGCAGCCCGAAAGACAGCACCGCCCTCTTCACCATCGGCTATGAGCAATCGACGCCCTCGGCCTTCCAGGCGGCGCTGGACGAGGCGAAGGTGGGCCTGCTGGTGGACGTGCGCGCCGTCGCGGCCTCACGCCGGCCCGGTTTTTCCAAGACGGCGTTGGCGGCGGGCATCGCCGAGCACGGCGTCGCCTATGTCCACCTCAGGGCGCTGGGCACGCCCAAGGAGGGTCGGCTCGCCGCGCGCAGCGGCGACCATGACGCCCTGATGCGCATCTACGACGCCCACCTCGCCACCGATCCCGCCAAGGCCGCGCTGGAGGAACTGGCCGGTCTGGCGCAGGGCCGGCGCATCTGCCTCATGTGCTTCGAGCGCCATGTGGAGGGGTGCCACAGGCTGCGGCTGGCCGAGTTCCTGTGCGAGCGCCTCGATATCGGCGTCACGCACCTTCAGCCGGCACCGTTCTGAGCTGCCGCTCGCCGTTGGCAGCGGCCTCGCGCGCCTCGGCGAGAAGGCGGGGCGTATCCACGTCGAGGAAAGCGCCCTCCTCCGCCTCGACAGGCACTTCCGCCACCAGTTCGGCATTGGCGGCGAGAATGGCGCGGGCGCCCACGTCTCCCTCCAGGGCCGCGAGTTCTGCGAAGAAGCGACGCGACCACAGCACAGGATGGCCGCGCTGCCCGCCCTCCACGGGCGCCGCGATGAGCCGGCCGGCTGCGGGCGCATGGGCATCCATCAGCCGGTCGAGCAGGCCGGGCGCCAGCAGAGGCATGTCGCCGAGCACAACCAGCGCGCCCGCCACCGTTTCCGGCACGGCGGAGATGCCGGCGCGCAGCGACGAGGCCATGCCCGTCGCGTGATCGGGATTGTGGACGAAGCTCACGTCGAGCCCCGCCAGCGCCGCCTCCACGCGACCGCGCTCGTGGCCGGTGACCACGATGACCGGCCGCGCCCGTGAGGCCAGCGCCGCTTCCGCCACGCGGCGGATCACCGACCGGCCGCCCACCTCGGCGAGCAGCTTGTTGAGGCCCTCCCCCATGCGCGAGGAGCGGCCGGCGGCGAGGATGACGGCGGCAAAGCCCTCCTCGGCCTCGTCGCTCTCGGCGCGGGGGTGGGGGCGCGCGGCGATGTCCTGCAGCAGCCCGCCGGCACCGAGGCGGGCGATGTCCCGGGCGCTCACCTCCAGCCCGGCGAGGAGGCGCTGCAGGATGAAATCGAAGCCGTTTTCCTTCGGGCTGCGCGCGCACCCCGGCGCGCCAAGCACCGGCACGGTTCCGAGCCGCCCCAGCATGAGAAGGTTGCCCGGGTCTACGGGCATGCCCAGCCGCTCGACCGCGCCGCCCGCAGCCACGAGCCCGGCGGGGATGACGTCGTTGCGGTCGGCAATGGCCGAAGCACCGAACACGATGACCATTTCCGCCCCGGCCGCTACCTCCGCCCTGAGCGCGGCGGCGAGGGCCGCCGTGTCGTGCGGCAGGGTCTGGTGCGCGATGACCTCGGCTCCGGCCGGCGCGAGGCGCGCCCGGGTGACGGCCAGCGTCTTCGCCACCACCTTGTCGGCGAGGCCCGGCAGCAGGGTGGAGAGCACCGCCACCCGCTTCAGCCGGAACGGCGCGATGGACAGGACGCGCGGCGCCGCGGACGCAGCAGCTCCGACGAGCGCACCCGGGACGGCATAAGGGATGATCTTGACGGTCCCCACCATGTCGCCAGCCGCCACCGCGCTGAAATCGCGCAAGGTGGCGAGGGTGATGGCTTCGTCCACCGCGTTGAAGGCGTCGAGCGCGTCCTCCGAAATGCGCAGCACCCCGGCTGCGGCGGCATAAAGATTGGCCCGCCCGGTGAAGGCGGTGTCAGGCGTCACATGGGCGCCTGCGACCGCCTCGGCGAGCCGACGCGCGGCAGCATCCTCGGCCACATCCCCCGGCTCCATGCGCGCGGCCACCACCTCGCTCAGGCCAGCGGCGGCGAGGCGGGCGATGTCGGCTTCGGTCAGGCGCGTGCCCTTCTTGATGGTCCCGCCCGGCAGCCGCACGGAATGGGCAGCAATGGCGCCTTCGGCCTCGGCGAGCGGCAGGGGGCCAAATCTCACGCCGCCGCTCCCGCCGCAGCGCTCTCGCCAGTGCGCAAAGCGCGGATCACCTCGGCCAGCACGGCCACCGCGATCTCCGCCGGGCTGGAGGCGCCGATATCCATGCCGATGGGGGCGTGGATGCGCGCGATGGCCTCTTGGGAAAGTCCCGCCGCCGCCAGCCGCTCCACCCTTTTGGCATGGGTGCGGCGCGAGCCGAGCGCGCCCACATAGAAGCACTCGGCCCGGAGCGCGGCAGCGATGGCCGGCTCGTCGATCTTGGGATCGTGGGTGAGGGCCACCAGCGCAGTGAAGGGGTCGAGCCCGTAGACGGGCAACGCCTCGTCGGGCCATTCGGCGATCACCGGCACGTCGGGGAAGCGCTCGGGGGTGGCGAAGGCGGTGCGCGGATCGAGGATCGTGAGGTCGAAGCCGGCGAGCCGGGCCATCGGCGCCAGCGCCTGCGAGATATGAACGGCGCCGATCACCAGCATGCGCGGCGGGGGCACATCCACCGCGAGGAAGACGCGCCCCTCCCCCGCCTTGCCGCTGCGCCGCGCCGCCAGCGCCGCCGCGATCTCAGGCCCGAGCGGATCGGAGGCCAGCGTCGCGGCGGTGGCGAGGCGCTGGGCGCCGGTGGCCAGCTCGGTCACGACGACGGCCGCACGGCGGGCGGCGCGTTCCGCATTCAGGGCGGCGAGCAGGTCGAGACGCATGGTGGTCCTCCCTCAGGGAGCATCCTGATCATCTTCCCCACTGAATATAACGCCGCGCGCCCCGCGTCACGGCACGCTTCGCTCAGTCCACCGGCTCCACATAGACGGCGATCTTGCCGCCGCAGGAGAGGCCCACCTTCCAGGCGGTCTCGTCGGCGACGCCGAATTCCAGCGTGCGCGGGGTGCCGGCTGCGATCACTTCAGCCGCCTCGCTCACCACCGCCCCCTCCACGCAGCCGCCGGAGACCGAGCCGAGGAAATTGCCCTCCGCATCGATGACGAGGCGGCTGCCCACCGGGCGGGGCGCAGAGCCCCAGGTTTCCAGCACGGTGGCGATGGCCACGCCCCGGCCCTCGCGGCGCCAGCGCTCGGCGGCGGCGAGGACATCGCTGTCGGTCACGTCCATGGGCGGCTCCCGTCTCGATTTGGCATCCCGGCAGGCTTCCCATATAGCTGTCCGCCGAGCCGATGCCGAACCCTCTCACCAAACTTGTGTCCTTGGCCGCCCGCGATCAAGGGACGCTGCGCACCGCCGGTGATCTCATCGGCGCGGGCCTTGCCGCGCCCGAGCAGCGGAAAGCGCTGGAAGAGGTGGCTGCCCGCTATGCCGTGGCGGTGACGCCCACGCTGGCCGCCGCCATAGACACGGCGGATGAAACCGACCCCATCGCCCGCCAGTTCGTGCCCGATGCCGCCGAGCTGGAGGTGCGCCCGCAGGAACTGGCCGACCCCATCGGCGATGACGCTCACAGCCCCGTTCCCGGCGTGGTGCACCGCTATCCCGACCGGGCGCTGCTGAAGATCGTCGGCGTCTGTGCCGTCTACTGCCGCTTCTGCTTCCGGCGGGAGATGGTTGGGCCGGGCGCGGCCTCCCTCCTCTCGGACGATGCGCTGGAGCGGGCGTTCACCTATTTCGCCGATCACCCGGAAATCTGGGAGGTCATCCTCACCGGCGGCGATCCCTTCATGCTGTCCGCCCGGCGCATGGGCGAGGTGGTGGGGCGGCTCGCCGCCATCTCCCATGTGAAGATCGTGCGCCACCACACCCGCGTGCCCATCGCGGCACCGGAGCGGGTGACGGCCGCCTTCGTCGCCGCGCTCAAGGCGCCGGGGATTACGCCCTATGTGGCGGTGCATGTGAACCATGCGCGCGAACTCACCCCCGCCGCCCGCGCCGCGCTGGCCCGCCTCGCGGATGCCGGCATCCCGCTGCTGTCGCAAACCGTGCTGCTGCGCGGCGTGAACGACAGTGCGGAGACGCTTGCCGAGCTGTTCCGCGCCCTCGTGGAATGCCGGGTGAAGCCCTATTACCTTCACCATCCCGACCTCGCCCCCGGCACCGGCCATTTCCGCCTGCCCATCGCCGAGGGTCAGGACATCGTGCGTACGTTGCGCGGGCGCCTCTCGGGCATCGCACAGCCCACCTATGTGCTCGATATTCCCGGCGGGGCCGGGAAAGTGCCGCTCACGCCGGGCCATCTGGCCGCAACCGAGGGCGGCTATCAGGTGAGTGACAATTGCGGCGGCCTGCACGCCTATGCGGATGAGGGACAAGATGGCTGAGCTGCGCCGCATCACCCAGCCCGGGCCGGTCGCGGCCGAGCGCATCGAGAGCGCGGTGGGCGCGCTGAAGGTGCTGGACTTCACGCTTGAGCCCGGCCTCACCATCAACGCCGCCATTTGCGGCCCGCTGCTGGAAGCGGGCATGGGGGCGGCGCAGGTGGAGATTTCCGGCGGCGCGTTCGGCCCCTTCACTTACGTGATGCCCGCTGCCTCGCCGGACGACACCCACGCCGCCTGGTACAGCCGGGCCTTCTCGCCCGAGGGCGTCACAAAGCTGGAGCGCGGCAACGTCACCTTCGGCCGGAAGGAGGGCGCGCCCTTCATCCACTGCCACGCCTTCTGGATCGAGCCGGACGGCACCCGCCATGGCGGCCATGTGATGCCGCACGAGGCCGTCGTGGCCGAGCCCATCCGCGCCCGCGCCTACGGCGCCGCCGAGGTGGAGACATCAGCCGATTACGACCCCGAGACCAATTTCCCCCTTTTCACCCCCCATGCGGTGAACGCCCCCGCCGATGGCCCACGCATCGCCTTCGCACGGGTGCGGCCCAACACCGAGCTGTTCGGGGCCGTGGAAGACATCTGCCGCCGCCACGGCTTCAAGGGCGGGCGGCTGCGCGGTGGAGTGGGCAGCATCATCGGCGCGCGCTTCCATGATGCGCCGGAGGTGAAGGACTATGCGACGGAGGTGTTCGTGACTGACGGCACGGTGGCACCGGATGCCACGGGCGCACTCGTCTCCGACATCTCCCTGTCCCTCGTCGGCCTCTCCGGCGTGCTGGCCGAGGGGCGGCTGGTGCGCGGGGAGAATCCCGTGCTCATCACCTTCGAGCTGGCGGTGGAAGAGACCGCCGGCTGAGCGGACCGGACAGGGCTGCCACAAGGCTTTCCAGGCTTTTGAGATCGTGCACGGGGCGCATCTCGTCCACCTCCGGCAGCATGGCGGCGACGCCCTGCGCCTTGGGCTCGAACCCCTCGTAGCGCAGCAGCGGATTGAGCCAGACGAGCCGGCGGCAGGAGCGCTTGAGGCGCGCCATCTCGCCGGGCAGCGTGTCGTCCACCTCCCGCTCCAGCCCGTCGGTGAAGAGCAGGACGACCGGATTCTGCGCCGTGACCCGCCGTGACCATTCCACGTTGAAGGCGCGCAGCGAGGCCGCGATGCGCGTTCCCCCCGCCCAGTCCCGCGCCGACGCGGACACCGCTGCGAGCGCCGCATCGGGATCGCGCCTTGCGAGCTGCCGCGTGACATTGGTGAGCCGCGTGCCGAACAGGAAGACGGATACCTTCCGCTGCGCCCCGAGCGCGTGCAGGAAGGAGAGGATGGGCCGGGAATAGTCCGCCATGGAGCCGGAGATATCCACCAGCGCCACCACCGGCGGCGGCTTCTCCTTGGCGCCGCGCCGCTTCAGCAGCACGAGGTCGCCGCCCGTCGCCACGGCGGCGCGCAGCGAGGCGCGCAGATCGAGCCGACGGCCCTTCGGATCAGGAACTAGGCGGCGGGTGCGGGCCCGGTCGTCCGGCATCCGCAGGTGCGCGATGCGGCGGCGCGCCTCCGCCAGCTCGGCGGCGGACATCTGCGCGAAATCCTTGGTGCGCAGCACGTCCTCGACGGAGGCGGAGAGGCGCGCCTCCACCTCCACGCGGGGCTTGTCCACCTGCCGCTCGGTGCCGACCCCGGCGAACAGGGCTTCCTCCACCCGGCGGAGCACGCTTTCACGCTTCTGCTCGCGCTGGGGTACGGCGACCGGCGAGAGCATGGCAATGAGCCGCTCCTGATGCGCCCGGCGGCGCCAGAACAGGCGGAAGGCCTGGTCGAACACCACGCTGTCCTCATGGCGCGACACGAAGAGCGCATGGAGGGTCCAGTAGAAGTCCTCGCGTGCGCCGACGCCGGCCATCTCCGCCGCCGCCACCGCATCGAGGATGCGCCCCGGCCCGACCTTCAGGCCGGCGGCGCGCAAGGCGCGGCCGAACCAGGCGATGTTCTCGGCGAGCCGCCCGTCCGTGGCGACGGTCGCGCCGTTCACTCCGCTGCGCGCGAGGCCTGCCGCGCCTCCTCGATGAGGCGCTCGATGCGGGGGGCGTCGGTGCGGGCGATGTCGTCCTGATACTTCAGCAACACACCCAGCGTATCACCCACGAGGCCCGGATCGAGCGACACCGCGTTCAGCTCCACCAGCGCAGAGGCCCAATCCAGCGTCTCGGCGACGCCGGGCACCTTGAACAGGTCTTCCTTCCGCAGCGCCTGCACGAAAGCGACCACCTCGGCCGAAAGCCGCGCGGGCGCATCCGGCAGGCGGGTGCGGAGGATCTCCATCTCGCGGGCGGCGTCGGGATAATCCACCCAGTGATAGAGGCAGCGCCGCTTGAGCGCGTCGTGGATCTCGCGCGTGCGGTTGGAGGTGAGGAGCACGATGGGCGGGGCGGCGGCCTTGATGGTGCCCAGCTCCGGGATGGTCACCTGATGGTCGGAGAGCACTTCCAGCAGGAAGGCCTCGAAGGCTTCATCCGTGCGGTCCAGCTCGTCCACCAGCAGGACGGGCGGACCTTCCGCGTGTGGCTCCAGCGCCTCGAGAAGGGGGCGGCGCAGCAGATAGCGGTCGGAGAAGATGTCGGCGGCGATGGCGCCCTTGTCGCTCTCGCCGGCCGCTTCCGCGAGCCGGATGGCGATCATCTGGGCAGCGTGGTTCCACTCGTACACGGCGGCAGCGAGGTCCAGCCCCTCATAGCATTGCAGGCGTATAAGGCGACGCCCGAGGGCGGCGGCAAGCGTCTTCGCCACCTCGGTCTTGCCGACGCCGGCCTCGCCTTCCAGCAGCAGCGGGCGGCCCATGCGCAGGGCGAGAAAGACGACGGTGGAGAGCGCCCGGTCGGCCACATAGCCCTGGCCGACCAGCAGCCGGCCGGTGTCGTCGATGGAGCCGGGCAAGGCGCCCCGTGTCGCGTCTGCGGTCATGGGGCGAGTAGAGCATGGGGCGGGAAACCGGCCAAGCGGGGGGCTGCTTGGTCTCCCTCTCCCCTTGCGGGAGAGGGCCGGGGTGAGGGGTATTTCTCTCCTCGTCCCCAGGTCGGGATTCCGGAACCAGCCCCCTCACCCCCAGCCCCTCTCCCGCAAGGGGAGAGGGGTGTCACCGCCCTAAAGCCCCTTCTTCTTCGCCAGATCCGCCAGCTTCTTCAGCACGGTCAGCGTGCCCTTCAGCCGGTGCTCGGCGCTCGGCCAGTCGCGCAGGAAGACGACCTTGAAGTCCGGCCGCACCTTGGCCTGCGAGCCCTCGTTGGCGATCAGCTTCACGAGGCCCGAGGGGTCGGAGAACTCGTTGTTGCGGAAGGTGAGCACCACGCCCTTGGGGCCGGCATCCACCTTCTCCACATTGGCCTTGCGCGCGAGCGCCTTGATCTGGGTGAGCTTGAGGAGCTGGCCCACCTCTTCCGGCGTCGGGCCAAAGCGATCCACCAATTCGGCGCCGAAGGCGTCGATCTCGGCGTCGTCCTGGATGTCGGCGAGGCGGCGGTAGAGGGCTAGGCGGACGTGGAGGTCGGCCACATAGTCCTCGGGGATCAGCACCGGCATGCCGATGGTGATGTTGGGCGACCACTTGTCGTCCACATAGTCGGTGATGCCGGCCTTGATGTGGGCGATCGCCTCCTGAAGCATCTCCTGATACAGCTCGTAACCCACTTCCTTGATGTGGCCGGACTGCTCGTCGCCCAGGAGATTGCCGGCGCCGCGGATGTCGAGGTCGTGGCTCGCCAGCTGGAAGCCGGCGCCCAACGTCTCCAGCGATTGCAGCACCTTGAGCCGGCGCTCCGCCTGCACGGTCACGGGCTTGGTCGCCGGCACGGTGAAGATGGCATAGGCCCTCGCCTTGGCCCGGCCCACGCGGCCGCGCAGCTGGTAGAGCTGGGCGAGGCCGAACATATCCGCCCGGTGGACGATGAGGGTGTTGGCGTTGGGCACGTCGAGGCCCGATTCCACGATGGTGGTGGAGAGCAGCACGTCGTACTGCCCATCGTAGAAAGCGGTCATGATGTCTTCGAGGGCGCCGGCGGCAAGCTGGCCGTGGGCCACCGCCACCTTCACCTCGGGCACCGAGGCGGCCAAGAACTCCCGCACCTCGGCCAGATCCTCGATGCGCGGCACCACATAGAAGCTCTGGCCGCCGCGATAGCGCTCGCGCAGCAGCGCCTCACGCACCACCAGCGGATCGAACGGCGTGATGAAGGTGCGCACCGCGAGGCGGTCCACCGGCGGCGTCGCGATGATGGAGAGCTCGCGCACCCCGGTCATGGCCAGCTGCAGGGTGCGCGGGATGGGGGTGGCCGTGAGGGTCAGCACATGCACCTCGGCGCGCAACTGCTTCAGCCGCTCCTTATGGGCGACGCCGAAATGCTGCTCCTCGTCCACGATGACGAGGCCGAGATCCTTGAAATTGATGCCCTTGCCGAGCAGCGCATGGGTGCCGACGACGATGTCCAAAGTGCCGTCGGAAATGCCCTTCTTCACCGCCGTGAGGTCCTTGCCCGTCACCATGCGGGAGGCCTGGCCCACCTGCACGGGCAGGCCCTTGAAGCGCTCGGAGAAGGTCTTGAAATGCTGTCGGGCGAGCAGCGTCGTGGGCACCACCACCGCCACCTGCTTGCCGGAGAGCGCCACCGCGAAGGCCGCGCGCAGGGCGACTTCCGTCTTGCCGAAGCCCACGTCGCCGCACACGAGGCGGTCCATAGGGTGGCCGGAGGCGAGGTCGTCCAGCACGGAATCGATGGCGGCTTCCTGGTCGTCCGTCTCCTCATAGGGGAAGCGGGCGCGGAACTCGTCATAGAGGCCCATGGCAGGCACCAGCTTCGGCGCCTCGCCGAGCTGGCGCTGGGCGGCGATCTTGATGAGTTCGGACGCCATCTCGCGGATGCGCTTCTTCATCCGCGCCTTGCGCTGCTGCCAGGCGCCGCCGCCCAGCTTGTCCAGCTGGGCTTCCGTCTCCTCCGAGCCGTAACGGCTCAGGAGTTCGAGATTCTCCACCGGCAGGAACAGCTTGTCGCCGCCGGCATAATGCAGCTCCAGGCAGTCATGGGGCGCGCCCATGGCTTCGACGGTCTTGAGGCCGACGAAGCGGCCGATACCGTGGTCCACATGCACCACGAGGTCACCGGCGGTGAGCGCGGTCAGCTCCGTGAGCACGTCCTGCGGACGGCGCGCCTTGCGCTTGGGGCGCACGAGGCGGTCGCCGAGGATGTCCTGCTCGCCGATGACGGCGAAGTCCGGCGTCTCGAAGCCCGCCTCCAGCCCGAACACGGCGAGCGCCGCCTGATTCTTCGGGAGAGCTGCGAGGCTGTCGAAGCGGGAGATGGCGGCGCAGCCCTTCAGCCCGTGGTCGGCCAGCACGGTGCCCAGCCGCTCGCGGGAGCCTTCGGACCAGCCGGCGAGGATCACCTTCTTGGACTTCTGCAGGTCCCGCACATGGGCGATGGCCGCGTCGAAGACGTTGGCGTCCGGGTCCGCCCGCTCGGTGGCAAAGGAGCGGCCCTGCACGCCGCCGAGGTCGATCACCCGCCCTGCCCCGCCGTCCGGCATGGCGAAGGGCGAGAGGCGGGCGAGGCGCATGCCGGCGAGGCGCTTGGACCATTCCGGACCTTCGAGATAGAGCCGGTCCGGCGGCAGCGGATTGTAGATGGGTCCGCCGCTGAGGTCCTGCGCCTGCCGGCGGGCGTCGTAATAGTCGGCGATCTGGGCAATGCGCTCGCCGCCGGCTTCCTCCGCCAGCGGATCGAGCAGCAGGGTGCCGCCTTCGAGATAGTCGAACAGCGTGTCCATGCGCTCATGGAACAGCGGCAGCCAGTGCTCCATGCCGGCGTGGCGACGGCCCTCGCTCACGGCCTCATAGAGCGTATCGCCCTTCTGGGCGGCGCCGAACTGGGCGATGTAGGCCATGCGGAAGCGGCGCATGGTGTCGGTGGTGAGCTGGAACTCGGCCATGGGCACCAGTTCCAACGCGCGAAGCTGGGAGGTGGTGCGCTGGGTCTCGGGATCGAAGGCGCGGATGCTCTCCAGCGTGTCGCCGAAGAAATCCAGGCGGATCGGCGCGTCGAGGCCGGGCGGGAACAGGTCGATCAGGCCGCCGCGCACGGCATATTCGCCGGTGTCGCGCACGGTGGGGGTGCGCAGGAAGCCGTTCTGCTCGGCCCATTCGGTCACGCCATCGAGGGCGATGGCATTGCCCGGCGCCGCGACGAGGGACTGCGCCGCCACCAGTCCCTTGGCCGGCACGCGCTGCACCGTGGCGTTGACGGTGGTCAGCAGCACGCTCGCCGCTCCGCCCTTGATGCGCGCGAGCTTGGCCAGCGCCGCCATGCGCCGCGCCACGATCGCGGCGTTCGGCGAGGCGCGGTCGTAGGGCAGGCAGTCCCACGAGGGGAAGGAGATCACCTCCAGCTCGGGGGCGAAGAAGGCGAGCCCCCGTTCCAGCGCCGCCATGCGCTGCCCGTCGCGGCAAACCACCGTCAGGCTCGGCCACGGCGCGTTCTTCTGCGCGGCGAGGGAGCGCGCGAGGTCCGCGACCACCATGCCCTCCATGCCGTCGGCGACGCGCGAGAGGGTCAGCGGCCGGCCTTCGGCCAGCACGTCGGCGATGGGCTGGGGACGCTTCAAGACACGAACTCCGGAAGGACGCGGGCGGGGAGATCAGCCCGGCAAGATCAGCTCGGCAGGCCGCGGCCCGAGAAATGGAAGGCGCAGATCTTGCGGAACAGCTCGGTATCGAACTCCGGCGGGATCGCTTCGGTGCCGCTGACCCAGGAGAAGACCTTCTGGTCCTCGGGCTCCAGCAGCTCCTCGAAATCGGCGAGTTCCGCGTCCGAGAGCGCGGCGATCTCGGCATCGGCGAAACCGCCGAGGATGAGGTCCATCTCCCGCATCCCGCGATGGCGCGCCCGGAACAGGATGCGGCGGCGCCGCTCGTCGAGCCCGTCGCTGGACCTGATGATGCCGGACATGAGGGACCTCCAAAGCAGGGCGACGGCCGGTCCCAGAGGCCCGTCCGCTCGGCGCATATAGGGGCTTGGCCCCCGTTTTGGCCAGTGGGGGCGGGGATGGCGGCTGGTCGCGGTGGGTTTTGGGCAGTGCACCCCCTCTCCCCTTGCGGGAGAGGGCTGGGGTGAGGGGTGTTGTTTCCCTTTGACCAAAAGCGGGGATGGCGCCAGCCCCCTCACCCGTCTCGCGCCGGCGCCGCGATCCACCCTCTCCCGCGAGGGGAGAGGGGAAAAACTCAGCCCGCCGCCCGCGCGATGGCGAGGAAATCCGCAGCCTTCAGGCTCGCTCCACCCACCAGCGCGCCGTCCACGTCGGAAACAGCAAGCAGGGCGGCGGCGTTGTCCGGCTTCACGGAGCCGCCGTAGAGGATGCGGATGCCGTTCGCCTCGGCGCCGAAGCGCTCGCCGAGAATGTGACGGATGGCGCCGTGAACCTCGGCCACGTCGTCGGTGGTGGGGGTGCGGCCGGTGCCGATGGCCCAGATGGGCTCGTAGGCGATGACGAGGTTGGCTGCCGTCGCGCCCTCGGGTACCGACTGGCGCACCTGCCGGGTCACCACGGCGGAGGCCTCGCCCGCATCGCGCTCGACCAGCGTCTCGCCCACGCAGACGACGGGCAGCAGACCCGCGCGCCACGCCGCCTTCACCTTGGCCTTGACGATGGCATCGCCCTCCTGATGGTCGATGCGGCGCTCGGAATGGCCGAGAATCACCGCCACCGCCCCGGCGTCGCGCAGCATCTCGGCGGAGATGTCGCCGGTGTGGGCGCCGCTCTCGGCCGGATGGCAGTCCTGACCGCCGATCATCAGCTGCGTGCCCGCGACGTCGGCGGCGAACGCGCCGATGAGGGTAAAGGGCGGGCAGATCATGGTTTCCGCCGAAAGGCCGGCAAGGCCCGCCGCCACGGCCCGCAACTCGGATTTGGCCGCCCGCAGGCCATTCATCTTCCAGTTGCCTGCGATCAGGGGGCGGCGTTCGGCCGTCATGGCGGTTCCTCCGGGTTTTGCAGCAGCGGCAAGGCTCACGTAGGGGCCTCACCTATCAGAGCCGCGCGCCCGCTGGAAAGGGGTGCGACCATGCGCCGTTGCGAGGCCCCCTCCCCCTCCCTATGATGCGCCGCTTCCGCGCCGGGGCCTCCGGCGCTCTTTGAACGAATGAGCGATGGTCCTTCAGACACTCCGCAAGGGCGCCTCCGGCTGGATCGCCAAGATTTTCCTCGTCGTGCTCACCCTCAGCTTCGTGGTCTGGGGCATCGCCGACGTGTTCCGCGGCATGGGCGCGTCATCTGTCGCGAGCGTCGGCGGCACCGAGATTTCGGCGCAGGTCTTCCGCCAGCAGTATCTCGACCAGCTCCAGCGGATCAGCCGGCAGGCCGGCCGCGCCATCACGCCCGAGCAGGCGCACGCCTTCGGGCTGGACCGGCAGGTGCTGAACCAGATGATCGCCGACGCGACCCTCGATGCCGAGGCCGCCCGCCTCTCGCTCGCCGTGTCCGACGCGCAGATCGCCCGCGAGATCGCGGACAATCCCAATTTCCGCGCCCCCGGCGCCAAGGCGTTCGACCCCGGCTATTTCCAGCAGATCCTGCGCTCCAACGGCCTTACGGAGCAGCGCTTCGTCGCGAGCGAGAAGCAGCGTCAGGTGCGTGACCAGCTCCTGCAGGCGCTCGGCGCCGGCGTTTCGGTTCCGCAGGTGCTGCTGGAGGCGGTCAACCGCTTCGAGGGCGAGACCCGCACCGCCTCCTACGTCCGCGTGACGCCCACCGCCGCCGGCACCCTGCCCGCGCCGACCGAGGACGCGCTGCGCGCCTATTTCGACGCGCACAAGCTGGCGTTCCGCGCCCCTGAGTACCGCAAGATCAGCGTGCTCGCCCTGACGCCGGCCACCCTCTCGGCCGGTATCACCGTGTCCGACGAGGACGCCAAGGCCGAGTACGACCGCACCATCGCCCGCTTCGGCAAGCCGGAGACGCGCGAGGTGCAGCAGATCGTCTTCACCAGCGCCGCCGATGCCGCGGCCGCGGAGGAGAAGATCAAGGCCGGCGCGACCTTCGCCGACATCGCCACGGCGCGCGGGCTGACGCCCAAGGACACCGACCTGGGCCTCGTCGCCAAGTCGGCCATCCTCGATCCCAAGATCGCCGAGGCGGCCTTCTCGCTGGCGGATGGCGCGGTGAGCGGCCCCGTGGACGGGCGCTTCGGCACGGCGCTGGTGCATGTCACCAAGATCGTGCCCGGCGCGTACCAGCCGTTCGATCTGGTCAAGCCGCAGATCATCGCCGAGCTGCAGCTCGACAAGGCCAAGCGCATCATCCTCGACATGCACGACAAGGTGGAGGACGAGCGCGCTTCCGGCGCCACCCTCCAGGAAACCGCGCAGAAGCTGGGCCTCAAGGTCCTGAGCTTCGACGTGGACCGTTCCGGCCACGACGCAGCCGGTGCCGCCGTGGACGTGCCCGGCGGGGCCGACGTGATCACCGGCGCCTTCTCCGCCCAGCCGGGCGTGGAGACCGACACGGTGCAACTGCCTCAGGGCGGCGGCTTCGTGTGGTACGAGACCGCCGCCATCACCCCCGCCCGCGACCGCACCTTCGAGGAAGCGAAGGACGCCGTGACCGCACGCTACACCGAGGCGGAGACGGAGAAGGCGGTGGAAGCCAAGGCCAAGGAACTGCTTGACCGGGCCAAGGCCGGCACGCCCCTCGCCCAGGTCTCGGCCGAGGCCGACATCCCGCTCCAGATCGCCGAGGGCCTGCACCGCGGCCGCGCCGAAGGCCCGTTCAGCGCCGAAAGCGTCACCTCCGTGTTCGACGTGAAGGACGGCAGCTTCGGCATCGCGCTGGCCACGCCCGAGCCGGACCGCATCGTGTTCCAGGTGACGAAGGTGGAGGTGCCCCAGCAGATGCCGGACACCAGCCGCGTCAGCCAGGAGCTGTCGCGCCAGCTGGAGAACGACGTGCTGGTGCAATACCTCGCGGCCATCCAGAAGGAGCTGGGCGTGAAGATCAACGAGCGCCTGTTCGCCCAGGCGGTCGGCACCAACCCGGCGAACTGAGGCCGGCGCCCGTGAACGCTCCCACCGACTTCGACCTCTTCGCCTCGCGCTATCTCAGGGGCGAGGCGCAGGTGGTTTCCACCACCCTGGTCGCCGATCTGGAAACGCCGGTTTCGGCCTTTCTCAAGCTCGCCGGCGACCAGCCCAACGCCTTCCTGCTCGAATCCGTCGAGGGCGGGCAGGCGCGCGGGCGCTATTCCATGATCGGGATGAAGCCCGATCTCATCTTCCGCGCGTCGGGTGATCTCGCCGAGATCAACCGCACGCCGGACCGTGACAAGGGCGCCTTCGTACCCTGCGCCGAGCCGCCCCTGACCGCGCTGCGCGCCCTGCTCGCCGAATCCGCCATCGAGCTGCCGGAGGGCGCCCCGCCCATGGCGGCCGGCGTGTTCGGCTATCTCGGCTATGACATGGTGCGGCAGATGGAGAAGCTTGGCCCGGCCAAGCCAGATCCGATCGGCGTGCCCGAGGCGCTGCTCATCCGCCCCACCGTGATGGTGGTGTTCGACGCGGTGAAGGACGAGCTGACCGCCGTCACCCCCGTCCGCGCGAAGGAGGGAGTTTCCCCTCGCGCCGCGTGGGAGGCCGCGATCAACCGGCTTGACCAAGTGGTGGCGGACCTCGACCGCGCCATCGCCCACCCCGCGCCGGAGCCGTTCCACGGCGAGGTTTCGCAGGTCTCCAACACCGGCGCGGACGAGTTCTGCGCCATGGTGGACAAGGCGAAGGACTATATCCGCGCCGGCGACATCTTCCAGGTGGTGCTCTCCCAGCGCTTCGAGAGCCCATTCACCCTGCCGCCCTTCGCCCTCTACCGGGCATTGCGGCGCGTGAACCCGGCGCCGTTCCTCGTCTATCTCAACTTCGACGGCTTCTCGGTGGTGTGCTCCTCGCCGGAGATTCTGGTGCGGGTGCGCGACGGCAAGGTCACCATCCGCCCCATCGCCGGCACCCGCAAACGCGGCGCCACCCATGCCGAGGACGAGGCGCTTGCGGCCGAACTGCTCGCCGATCCCAAGGAGCGCGCCGAGCATCTGATGCTGCTCGACCTCGGCCGCAACGATGCCGGCCGCGTCTCGCGCGTCGGCACGGTGAAGGTGACGGACAGTTTCTTCATCGAGCGCTACAGCCAGGTGATGCACATCGTCTCCAACGTGGAAGGCGCCATCGACCGGCGCTTCGATGCGGTGGACGCGCTCGCGGCGGGCTTTCCGGCCGGCACGGTCTCCGGCGCGCCCAAGGTGCGGGCCATGGAGATCATCGACGAATTGGAGAAGGACAAGCGCGGCATCTATGCCGGCGCCATCGGCTACTTCGGTGCCAATGGCGAGATGGACACCTGCATCGTGCTGCGCACGGCGGTGGTGAAGGACGGGCGCATGTTCGTCCAGGCTGGCGCCGGCATCGTCTACGACTCGGTGCCCGAGAGCGAGCACCAGGAGTGCGTAAACAAGGCCAAGGCCCTGTTCCGCGCCGGCGAGGAAGCCGTCCGCTTCGCCGCCCGCGCCGGCAAGGGTCAGTGAGGGGATGGAGAGGACACGTCGCGAGCGATGGTGAAGCGGGAGCAGCCTCGCGCCCCGGAGCGGCGCTTCAGATGCGCTGGAGCTTGTCCGGGGAACCGCCTTGCGGCCCATCACCATTGACCGCCCGTCATTCCTCGCCTTAACACCCGCCATTCCCGCTGAAGCGGCGCGGGGCCGGAGTTCCAGATGTCCGCCACGAAGTCTCCGAAGGTCACGCTGATCGATAATTACGACAGCTTCACCTACAACCTCGTCCATTATCTCGGCGAGCTTGGCGCCACCGTCACCGTCCACCGCAACGACACGGTGAGCGTGGAGGACGTGCTGGCCGAGAAGCCGGACGCCATCGTGCTCTCTCCCGGCCCCTGCACCCCCAACGAGGCGGGCATCTGCCTCGATCTCATCGCCAAGGCGGGAGACAAGGTGCCGATCTTCGGCGTCTGCCTCGGCCACCAGTCCATCGGGCAGGTGTTCGGCGGCGACGTGGTGCGCGCGCCCTCCCCCATGCACGGCAAGATGAGCGAGATCCTGCACGAGGGCAAAAGCGTCTTCCGCGGCCTCAACCATTCCTTCCAGGCGACGCGCTACCACTCGCTGATCGTCGAGCGGGACACCCTGCCGGACGACCTGGAAGTGACCGCCCACACCGAAGACGGCCTCATCATGGGCCTCGCCCACAAGAGCCTGCCCATCCACGGCGTGCAGTTCCATCCCGAGAGCATCGCCTCGGAGAACGGCCACGCGCTGATCCGCAATTTCCTCGAGATCGCCGCCGCCTTCAACGCGCAGAAGGCCAAGGGCTGAGACGGGGGCTGAGGACACACCATGGACCAGTTCAAACCCCTGCTCGGCAAGGTGGCCACGGGCGCGAGCCTTTCCCGCGACGAGGCCGCCTTCGTGTTCGATCGCATGATGTCCGGCGAGGCGACCCCCTCCCAGATGGGCGCGCTGCTCATGGGCCTGCGCGTGCGCGGCGAGACGGTGGAGGAGATCGCCGGCGCGGTCTCCGTCATGCGCGCCAAGATGCTCACCGTGGAAGCCCCCGACGAAGCGGTGGACGTGGTGGGCACCGGGGGCGATGCCTCCGGCTCCTACAACATCTCCACCTGCGCGAGCTTCATCGTGGCCGGCGCTGGCGTGCCGGTGGCGAAGCACGGCAACCGGGCGCTCTCCTCGAAATCCGGCGCGGCGGATGTGCTCTCCGCGTTGGGCGTGCGGCTCGATCTCGATCCGGCCGGAATCTCCCGCTGCATCGGCGAGGCCGGCATCGGCTTCATGTTCGCCCCCTCCCACCATCCGGCCATGAAGCATGTGGGCCCGACACGGGTGGAGATGGGCACGCGCACCATCTTCAATTTGCTCGGTCCGCTCTCCAATCCGGCCGGCGTGAAGCGGCAGATGGTGGGCGTGTTCGCGAAATCCTGGATCGTGCCTCTGGCCGAGGTGCTCAAGGCGCTGGGCTCGGAGAAGGCCTTCGTGGTCCACGGCTCGGACGGGCTCGACGAGATCACCATCTCCGGCGGCACCGACATTGCCGTGCTGGAAGACGGCCGCATCCACACCTTCACCCTCAATCCCGAGGATGTGGGCCTCGCCCGTGCGCCCGCCGAGGCGCTGAAGGGCGGGGACGCCGCCCACAATGCCGAGGCCCTGCGCGCCGTGCTGGACGGCGCCCCCGGCGCCTATCGCGACGTGGCGGTGCTGAACGCCGCCGCCGCCCTCGTCGTGGCCGGTCGCGCCAAGGATTTGACCGCCGGCGTCGGCATGGCGCAGACAAGCCTAGACACCGGCTCCGCCCGCGCCCGGCTGGAACGGCTCGTCACCCTCTCCGCCTCTCTCGCCCCGGAGGCCGCGCAATGAGCGACATCCTCACCAAGATCGAGGCCTACAAGCGCGAGGAAATCGCCGCCGCGAAGAAGGCCCGGCCTCTCGCCGAGATCGAGGCCGCTGCCCGCTGCGCCCCCCGCGTGCGCCCCTTCGCGGGCGCGATCGAGCAGAGCCTGTCCGAAGGCCGCACTGCGCTCATCGCCGAGATCAAGAAGGCGAGCCCCTCCAAGGGCCTGATCCGCGCAGACTTCGACCCACCGTCCCTCGCGCGCGCCTACCAGCGCGGCGGTGCCACCTGCCTGTCGGTGCTCACGGACACGCCCTCCTTCCAGGGTGCGCCGGACTATCTGAAGGCCGCCCGCACGGCGGTGAGCCTGCCCGTGCTGCGCAAGGATTTCATGTACGACACCTATCAGGTGGCGGAGGCCCGCGCCTGGGGGGCGGACTGCATCCTCATCATCATGGCCGGGGTGGACGACGCCCTCGCCCTCGACCTCGCCGACGCGGCCGCCGCTTATGGCATGGACGCCATCGTGGAAGTGCATGACGACGCCGAGCTGGACCGCGCGCTGGCGTTGCCCTGCCGGCTCATCGGCATCAACAACCGCAATTTGCGCACCTTCGAGACCACGCTGGCAACCTCCGAGCGCCTCGCGCCCCGCGTGCCGAAGGACCGCATCGTCATCGGCGAGAGCGGCATCTTCACGCCGGCCGACGTGGCCCGGCTGGCGCAGGTGGGCATCGGCACCATTCTGGTGGGCGAGAGCCTGATGCGGCAGGAGGATGTCGCATCCGCAACCTCTCTGCTCATAGCGGGTTAGTGTTGCCGTATACGTAAATTTCCGCCTTAATGCGCGAGGGTCTGCAGAGACCGCCCGCACTTTGGGAGGAACACGTGAAGTCGCGTTCGTCGGCCGGTGCCCGCGTCGCGTCTTTGGCGTGGGCGCGCGGGCGGCTTTCGCCGAGCTGGGTCGTCCTGACCAGTGTCCATAAGCCACAGCCTACCGGCCCCGCTTGGCGCGACGCCCCAGACCGTGCCCCCTGCAAAGGAATGTGCCCGGCGGCCTTGCCCACTTAGTAAGTTTGTACTTAATTATATCATCGGCCCGCCAACGAGGCCGAAATGGAAGGGGAAACAATGAGGACGGGTCTCATCGCCATCGTTGCCGGCCTCGTCGGCCTTGCGGCATCGCCCACGCTTGCCGCGGATGTCACCGGCCAGTGGCTGACCGCCACCAAGAACGGCCAGGTGGAAATCACCCAATGCGGCAAGTCTCTGTGCGGACGCCTCGTGTCGTCGGACGGCCTCAAGGCCGATCCGAACCTCAAGGACATCAAGAACCAGGATACGAAACTGCGTGACCGGCCGCTGAAGGGCCTTGTGTTTCTGACCGGCTTCACCGGCGGACCGAAGGAGTGGACCGGCGGCAAAATCTACAATGCCGAAGACGGCAAAACCTATTCCGGCTCCATCACGCTGACGGGCGACGATACCCTGAAGCTGAGCGGGTGCGTGATGTCGGTGCTCTGCCAGTCGCAGACTTGGACCCGCCTGCGCTGATCCAACCAACGCCGGCAACACAGCCTTTCCGCCGCCCTGCCCTTGCGGCGGTGGACAGGCGCCGCCGCGGACGCCATCTTCCCCGACCTCAGATCGATTCCGGGGAAGACCGCGACTTCCATGGCCAGCCTGACCCATCTCGACGAACAGGGCGCCGCCCGCATGGTGGACGTGTCCGACAAGGATGCGACCACCCGCGAGGCGCTGGCCGAGGGCCGCGTGGCGATGGCGCGCGAGACGCTGGACCTCATCCTCTCCGGCAACGCCAAGAAGGGCGACGTGCTGGGCGTGGCGCGCATCGCCGGCATCATGGCCGCCAAGCGCACCCATGAGCTGATCCCCCTCTGCCATCCCCTGATGCTGACCAAGGTGGAGGTGGAGGTTGTCCCCGATCCCGCCCTGCCCGGCCTTCATGTCACCGCCCGCGCCAAGGTGACGGGCCAGACCGGCGTGGAGATGGAGGCGCTGACCGCCGTCTCCGTCGCCTGCCTCACCATCTACGACATGGCCAAGGCCGCCGACCGTGGCATGCGGATTGAAGGTATCCGCCTGCTGGAGAAATCCGGCGGCCGCAGCGGCCATTTCCGCGCAGATGACGGAGCGGCTTGATCCGTTTCCGCCATCATGACCCGACAGCACGTGCAGAGTGAGGGAGCCGCGCCATGGCGCTCATGACCGTCGAGGAGGCCACCGCGCTCATCACTGAGGGCGTCGTCGCGCTCGGCGTCGAGGATGTGCCGGTGCAGGCGGCGGCCGGGCGGGTGCTGGCGCGCGATCTCGCGGCCCGCCGCACGCAGCCCCCCGCCGACATGTCGGCCATGGACGGCTACGCCGTGCGCGGCGCCGACATCGCCGAGACGCCCGCCCGCCTGACCGTGATCGGCGAGTCCGCCGCAGGGCGCCCCTTTGCGGGTGTTGTGGCCGCCGGGCAGTCCGTACGCATCTTCACCGGTGCCGTGGTGCCGGAGGGCGCCGACACGGTGGTGATCCAGGAGAACGTCACCCGCGAGGGCGACACCATAACCACCACCGCCCCGACCGCCGCGCTCCGCAACGTGCGCAAGCGCGGCTGCGATTTTTCCGAAAGCGCACCCGGCCTGTTCGCCGGCCGGCGCCTGACAGGCCGCGACATCATGCTGGCCGCCGCCATGGACCATGCGACAGTGCCGGTCGCGCGCCGCCCGCGCGTCGCCTTGCTGCAGACCGGCGACGAACTGGTGCTGCCCGGCCAGGGCACCGGCAACGACAGCGAGATCGTCGTCTCCAACGCCTTCGGCCTCGCCGAACTCGCCCGCCGCGCCGGTGCCGATGTGACCGACCTCGGCCTCATCAAGGACGACCTCGCGGCCATCCGCGCCGTGGTGGCGCGGGCGCTCTCCGGCGAATTCGATCTCGTGGTCTCCTCCGGCGGCGCCTCCGTGGGCGATCATGACCTGATGGCCCCGGCGCTGAAGGCCGAGGGGGTGGACCTCTCGGTGCACAAGATCGCGCTGCGCCCCGGAAAGCCGCTGATGTTCGGCCATCGCGGCGCCGTGCGGGTGCTGGGGCTGCCGGGCAACCCGGTGTCCTCCCACGTCTGCGGGATGGTCTACCTCGTCCCCCTCATCCGCGCTCTGCAGGGTGATTCCCGCCCCGGCCCCGAGACCGTGCCGGCGCGCCTCGCGGCCGACCTGCCACCCAATGATGTGCGGCGGGACTTCATGCGCGCGACTCTCGACCGCCGGGCGGATGGCTCGATCCACGCCATTCCCTGCGCCTCGCAGGACAGCGCCATGCTGAGCATTCTCTCCGCCGCCGACTGCCTTCTGGTGCGCCCGCCCTTCGCGCCTGCGGGGCGTGTCGGAGACCCCTGCGAGATTATTCCCTTCGACGATTGAGCGTTAACGGGGCCTTCACCACTTGCGGAACACAAAAGGAACAGATAAAGACTGTTCATGATTTGTTTCGCGGCGCACCGGGCTGGATGCGCTTGGAATCGGGACCGGCCGAGAGCGCCGCTTCCGGGCGGTGCGTGCAAGGAACGGGGCCAGGGAATGCTCACTCGGAAGCAATATGACCTTCTGCGCTTCATCCATGAGCGGCTCAAGGAAACCGGGGTCCCACCCTCCTTCGACGAGATGAAGGAAGCGCTGGACCTGCGCTCCAAGTCCGGCATCCACCGCCTCATCACCGCTCTGGAAGAGCGCGGCTTCATCCGCCGCCTGCCCAACCGCGCCCGTGCGCTGGAAGTGGTGCGCCTGCCCGACAGCGTGGCGCCGGGCCTTGCCTCCGCCCGGTCCGCAGGGCGCGGCTTCTCCCCTTCGGTCATCGAGGGCAGCCTCGGCAAGGTCCGTCCGGTGCCGGAGGACGACGAGGCGGGCCAGGTGGTCTCGGTGCCGGTCATGGGCCGCATCGCGGCCGGCACGCCCATCTCCGCCATCCAGAGCCGCAGCCACACGCTGAACATCCCGCCCGAGATGCTGGGCTCGGGCGAGCACTTCGCCCTTGAAGTCCGCGGTGACAGCATGATCGAGGCCGGCATCCTCGACGGCGACACGGTGCTGATCCGCAAATGCGACAGCGCCGATACCGGCGACATCATCGTCGCGCTGGTGGACGACGAGGAAGCCACCCTCAAGCGCCTGCGCAAGAAGGGCGCCTCCATCGCGCTCGAGGCCGCCAATCCAGCCTACGAGACCCGCATCTTCGGGCCCGACCGCGTGCGCATCCAGGGCCGGCTCATAGGCCTGATGCGCCGCTACTGATCCTTATTTCTCCTGCGGGAGATCCGGAACGGGGTGAGGGGCGCGGCGGTCCACGCTCAACGGGCGCCTGCGCTTTTTCTCAAGGGCGTTGCTCCTCACCCCGACGCCTCTTGAAGCCCCCCCCCATCAGGGCGCGGTCGCATCCGCCTGAGGGTCGCCGGCATCGGCGGTGGCGGGTTCGGATATGGGTTCCGGCGGCAGCGGCGCCATCCAGGGACGGGATACGCCAGCCTTGCGGCTGGATTCGGCGACGAGCGCGCCGTCGCGGAGGGTGAAGGCGAGCGTCCCTGTCCGCGCGAGTTTCGCCGGGGTCAGCACCTCTGCCGGGCAGGTCTTGGGCGGCGGATCGCGGGTAACGATCATGCGGGCATTCAGGCAGTCCGCCTCCAGGCTTTCGGCGCGGCGCGAAATGGCGATGGTGCCGCCACCGGGCAGCGGCGCGGTGCAGCCGAGCGGATCGCAGGTGAAGCCGGCGGCGAGGTCCTTCGTTCCGGCCGTGCGGCGGTCGCCCTCCCGCGTCAGCCACTGCTCCACCAGCAGTTTCTGGCCGGAGGCGCCGAGCACCGAAAGCCGCCCGTCCGGCATCCGCACCGCCACCGTCTGCGCATCGGGCGCTATGAGGAGGTCTGGCTTCAGAGGCGCGCCCGCCACCAGCGCGGCGAGGCCGAGGGGCACCAGCGCCGCGAGGGTGAGGACGCCGCGCAGCAGGCAGAGGGCCAGCAGCGCGAGCGAGAACCACAGCAGCGTCCCGGTGCCGATGAAGGCGGCGCGGATGTCGGCGCCCGGCAGCGTGCCCACCCAGTCGGACACCGCCGTCATGATCTCGATGCCGCGCCCCATCACCGGCCAGGCGAGATGATCCCAGCCGAACGGCATCAGCAGCACGCCCGCCAGTCCCGCCGGCATCACCAGGAAGGACACCGCCGGCATGGCGGCGAGGTTGGCGAGCAGGCCATAGGGCGCCACCCGCTGGAAATGGAAGATGCCGTAGGGCGCCGTCGCGAGCCCCGCCACCAGCGAGGTCAGCGCCGTGCCCGCCACCAGCACAGCCACCCAGGAGACCACCGCGCCGGCGATGCCATCCGGCCGGGGGATCGCCCGCAAGGGCTGGAGCCGCTCATAGGCGGCGACGAGGGCGAGGGTGGCGGCAAACGACATCTGCGTTCCCGGGTCCAGCGCCGCCTCCGGCGTCAGCGCCAGCACCACCACCGCCGCAACGCCCACCGAGCGCAGCGACAGGGACGGCCGCCCCACCATCACGCCCGCCAGCACGAGCCCGGTCATGACGAAGGAGCGCTGGGCCGGCACGTCATTGCCCGACAGCACGAGATAGAAGGCGCTGCCCGAAAGCGCGATCAGCGCCGCGATGGACTTGATGGGCAACGACACCGCCAGCCCCGGCACCAGCGCCAGCACGCCCCGCGCCAGTGCGAACAGGGTACCGGCCACCAGCGCCATGTGCAGGCCGGAGATGGAGAGGATGTGCGAGAGGCCGGAGACGCGCATGCTCTCCTCCACCGCCCGCGGAATGCCGGAACGGTCGCCGGCGACCAGCGCCACCGCCACCTCGGCCGGCACGCCGGTGAGCGAGGCGCGGATCCGGTTCGAGAGGCTTTGCCTCACCCCGTCCAGCCCCATGGCGAGGCGCACGGACAGAGGCGGATCGCGCGGCGCCGCCGCCTTCGGCCGGCCGAGCCCGTAGCCGATGGCGCCGATGCCCTGAAACCACGGCGCGCGGCCGAAATCGTGGGCGCCGGGCATGGCGGGGCCGGAGGGCGGCAGCAATTGCGCCAGCTGCGTCACATGGCTGCCCACCGGCGGGGCCCAGTCCTTGCGGAGCGAGAGCCGCACCAGCGCCGGGGCGTTGGCGAGCCCGCGCACGGCGTCTCCATCAAGCCGCAGCAGGATGCGGTCGCCCGTGGTCCGCCGCTCGACCCGCTCGATGAAGCCGGACAGGCGCACCGGGGTCTTGGGCGGCACGATCATCTCGTGGGCGATGAGCGCGGTGCGCACCCCGCCCGCCGCAAAGCCGGCTGCAGTTGCAAGCAGCACCGCGGCGATGCCGAACGTCACGGGGCGGGCCCGCGCAGCCAAGGCCGCCGCCGCAAATGCCGCCACCAGGACGAGGCTGGCGACGAGCGACGGCTCGGTGGACGCGCCGAAGTAGAGCAGGATACCGGCGGTGAAGGCGGCCGGCAGCCACAGGATCAGCCGGCCCGAGGCCGCCTCGGCCGCCACGTCATGGGCGATGCGGGCCTTCAGCGCATCGGCGAAGCGGATAAGACCGCGCGTGGAGAGCGCCGGGAGCGCGCCCGCAGCTCCCCGCCCCCCTGTCCGCGCCCTGCCTGAGGCCCGCTCGTCCATCCCCGCCCGCCGAGGGGCCGGTCCGGGCCGCGCCCGCCCCGTGTTCCTTGTGCCCCGCCTCTATGCTACACGGGCGCCTCCCGCGCGCCATGTGGTTCGGTTTGCGTTCCGCAGGGCTGCCGCACGCGCGTCTTCCGTCCAAGCGGACCCAATCCCGCCGAGCCCCGCCCGATGTCGCAGATCGTCACCCGCTTCGCCCCCTCGCCCACCGGCTTCCTGCATATCGGCGGGGCGCGCACGGCGCTGTTCAACTGGCTCTATGCCCGCCACACGGGCGGCAAGATGCTGCTGCGCATCGAGGATACGGACCGCCAGCGCTCCACCAAGGAGGCCATCGACGCCATCCTCGAAGGCCTCTCCTGGCTCGGCATCGATTGGGACGGCGATCCCATCTACCAGTTCGCCCGCGCCGAGCGGCACCAGGCCGCGGTGGCGGAGATGCTGGCGAAGGGCAATGCCTATCGCTGCTATGCCACCCCCCAGGAGCTGGACGAGATGCGCGAGCTGGCCCGCAAGGAGGGCCGCCCGCCGCGCTATGACGGCCGCTGGCGCGACCGCGACCCCTCCGAGGCGCCGGCCGACCGCGCGCCCGTCATCCGCCTGCGCGCCCCGCAGGAGGGCGAGACGGTGATCGAGGACATGGTGCAGGGCACCGTGACCTTCCCCAACAAGGATCTCGACGACCTCGTCCTGCTGCGCTCGGACGGCACGCCCACCTACATGCTGGCCGTGGTGGTGGACGACCACGACATGGGCGTCACCCACATCATCCGCGGCGACGACCACCTCACCAACGCCGCCCGCCAGACGCAGATCTACCGCGCGCTGGGCTGGGACGTGCCGCGCATGGCGCACATTCCCCTCATCCACGGGCCGGACGGCGCCAAGCTCTCCAAGCGCCACGGTGCGCTGGGCGTCGATGCCTATCGCGACATGGGCTATCTGCCGGCGGCGCTGCGCAACTATCTGGTGCGCCTCGGCTGGAGCCATGGCGACCAGGAGGTGTTCTCCACCGACGAGATGGTCGAATTCTTCGACCTCGACAAGGTCGGCCGCTCCGCTGCGCGCTTCGACTTCGCCAAGCTCGAAAGCCTCAACGGCCACTACATGCGCGCCTCCAGCGATGCCGAACTCCTGGCCGCCATCGACGCGCTGCTGCCCCACCTGCCGGACGCGGAGCACCGCCTGCCGCGCATGACGGACACCCGCCGTGCCCAGCTCGCCGCCGCCATGCCGGGTCTGAAGGAGCGGGCGAAGACGCTGGTCGAACTGCTCGACAATGCCGACTTCATCTTCGTCGAGCGGCCCATCCCGCTGGACGAGAAGGCGACGACCCTGCTCTCGGCCGAGGGCCGCGCCCACCTCGGCCGGCTCGTGCCGCTGCTGGAAGCCGTGGAGTGGACCGCCGCCGCCACCGAGGCCGTGGTGCGCGGGTATGCGGAGGCTCAGGGCGTGAAGCTCGGTGCCGTGGCCCAACCGCTGCGCGCCGCGCTCACCGGCAAGTCCACCTCCCCGCCGGTGTTCGACGTGCTGATCGTGCTCGGCCGCGAGGAGAGCCTCGGCCGGCTCCGGGATCAGGCGGCTTGAAGGCGGCCGCTGTCACCGTCGCGCTGGATCTGAAGGGGCTGAAATGCCCCCTGCCCGCCTTGCGCACCCGCAAGGCGCTGGCGCAGGCGGCGGCGGGCACACGGCTCGTCGTCACCTGCACGGACCCCATGGCGGTGATCGACATTCCCCACCTCGCCCACGAGACGGGCGCGGTGCTGGAGACGCAGGAGGTCGCGGCCGGCCTGCTGACGTTCGTGCTGGTGAAGGCGTAGGGATCAAGCGGTCAGCGGCAGCGCCCGCTCCACCAGCCGCACCCAATAGGACGCCCCATAGGGAATCGCGGCATCGGCGAAGTCGTACTGCGGATGGTGCAGGCCGGCGGACGGACCGTTGCCGATGAAGATATAGGCGCCCGGCTTCTCCTCCAGCATGTAGGCGAAGTCCTCGGCCGCCATCAGCGGCGGCGCGGCGGCGTCCACCTCCGAGGCGCCGGCCACCTCGCTCGCCACCTCGGCGGCGAAGGCCACCTGATCGGCGTGGTTGCTGGTGACGGGATAGCCTTCCTTGAAGCTTACCTTGGCAGTGGCGCCATAAGCGGCGGCGACGCCTTCCGCCACCTGCCGGATGCGTTCGCGCAGCTGCGCGCGGACACCCTGATCCAGCGTGCGGGCGGTGCCGACGAGGGTGGCGGAGGGCGGCAGCACATTGTCCGCCTCTCCCGCATGGAACATGGCGATGGAGACCACCGCCGCCTCCAGCGGGTCCACGTTGCGCGAGACGATCTGCTGCAGCGCCATCACGATGGCGGCGCCGGTGAGCACCACGTCCACACCCTGGTTGGGCCGCGCGGCATGGGCGCCGCGCCCGTCCACCACGATCTCGATATGGTCGGACGAGGCCATGATGCCGCCCGGCCGCATAGCGAAGCGGCCCACCTCCAGCCCCGGCAGATTGTGCATGCCGTAGACTTCGCGCACGGGGAAGCGCGCGAACAGCCCGTCGTCGATCATCGCCTTGGCGCCAGCCCCCCCCTCTTCCGCCGGCTGGAAGATGAGCACCGCCGTGCCGGAGAAGGCGCGGGTCTCGGCGAGGTGGCGCGCGGCGCCGAGCAACATGGCGGTGTGCCCGTCATGGCCGCAGGCGTGCATCTTGCCGGGAGTCTCGGAAGCATAGGCGGCGCCGGTCTTCTCGAGGATGGGCAGCGCGTCCATGTCGGCGCGCAGGCCGATGAGCGGGCCCTCCCCCTTGCCGCGAACGATCCCCACCACGCCGGTGCGGCCGATGCCGGTGATAACCTCGTCGCAGCCGAAGGCGCGCAGCTTCTCCGCCACCGAAGCGCTAGTGCGGTCGAGGTCGTACATCAGTTCGGGATGGCGGTGGAAATCCTGCCGCCAGGCCGCGATTTCGTCGGCGCGGGCAGCGATGTGGTTGTTGACCGGCATGGCAATTCCAGAAGCAATTGAGCGACCATGGTGCGGAAGCCATCCTGCCCGGTCAATGCCCGCGCCCGCGCTGCCCCCGGCGAAATGCCGGGACATCCACCCCGCCCGGCCTTGACCCCGCCGCCTTCGCACCCTAACCAACGCGTCAAGTGAGCCCGTAGCTCAGCCGGTAGAGCACGTGACTTTTAATCATGGGGTCTCGGGTTCGAATCCCGACGGGCTCACCACGCCACCCCATTGAAAATAAAAGACTTTCCGGATTTTCCGGAAAGAACATGGGGAGAACGTGCGACCTTTTTAGAGGGTCGCACGGGTCGCACGTGCGACTTTTGTTCTCAAACCCCATGAATCGGCGTGCGATCCGCCCATGATTTTTCAGACAGCGACGCCCGTCTCTTCCATCCAATGCAGCAGCTTGCCGATGGCGGCGTCCGCCATTTCCGGGTGCGTCGCGAGGTAATGCCGCAGCACCTGGTTGATGCTCACATAGGAGTGGCCGGTGATGCTGGCGATCTGCGGCACGGTCGCGCCGGCACGGCCGAGCCACGTGACGGCGGTGTCGCGCAGATCCTGGTCACGCTTGCCGGCGACGGACGGCACCTTCTTGGCCGCCTCGGCCCGCACCTCGGCGAACACATGGCGGTACCAGTCGGACTTGAACGGCGCGTTGGCCGTCTCGTCTATGACCAGCTGGGTGTGCTGCACCTTGCGATCCTTGCGCCGGGCGGCCGCCGCCTCAAGGCGGGCCACCAGCTGGGGCGCCGCCGGCACGGCGACGATGGCGCCCGTCTTGGACTGGCGGATGAGCAGGCGGTTGGCGTCGTCCCGCCCGGCGCGCTCCAGGGTGAGCCGGTCGCCCTGCCTCTGGCCAGTGAACAGGCCGAGATAGACGGCATCGCCGATCTCCGGCCGGCCCATGGCATCGGCGGCGGCCGCCAGCGCCACGATCTCCTCGTCCCTCCATGTGACCAGACGCGGCGCCGGCATGGCCTTCTCCAGGCCTCGCCACGGATTGAAGGTGATGCCGCCCTTGCCGCGCCCGATGGCCCACTTCCAGCAGCTCGAGGCGATAGCCACCACGCCGCGCGCAGTGTGCAAACCCTTCTGTTCCCACAGTCGGTCGAAGATGCCCTGCGCCACCACGGCGGTGACGGCGCCGGGCGCCTCCTGCATCAGCTCCGCGTCGAACGCCTTGAGGGCGTTGAACTTGTACTTGTAGTCCTTGGCCGTAGCCTCGGTGACGCCGGCCTGCTGGCGCTTGCCGGACTGCACGCCGCCCTTGAACTTTGGGCTTTCGAACCACTCGTCAAACAGCCCCTCGATCGTCTGGTGCTTCGGCCGCTTCACCGGCGCGAGGCGCTTGCCGGCTTCCCGGTCGTTCCGGCGCTGCAGGATCTCCGCATTGCGCGCGGCCGCCCAGGCGCCAGCCTCGTCCAGGGAGAACCACCGGCCGTCCGGATGCCGGAGATCCTCGCCCTTGTAGCCCAGCTTGCGCAGCTTCGGCCCCGGCGAGAACCGGGGCCGCCCGGCGCGCCAGACGATGTTGGGGATGGATACCTTGACGATGCCCACGGGCCTTCCCTCCGGTGACGGCAGGGAGCTTAGACGGGCTGTGGCGACGTGGGGAGTGGCGACAGGTCTGCGGGCCATGGTCTTCCCTTCCGCTGGCGATAGAGACGCGCGCGCTTGCGCGAGCGCCAGATCAGCCCCTTCGGACTGACGGTGGCGGTGCGGCCGTAGCCGGTAACGCCGATGGTGATGAGGCCGCGGGTGGCGAGGGCCACAACGGCCTTGTCAAAGATGGCACCGCCCTGCCCGTCCGCCCGGAACCACGGCTCGCCGCGCTGGACCAGCGGGCCGTGGGCGATCATCAGCTCGAGGACGAACAGGCTGTAGCCCTTGACCTCCCTCATTCGGAGATCTCGCCGCGCACATTCATGCCCCGCCTCCATACCGCGTTTCGAGGCGGGCCCGGCCGGCGGCGATGGCCGCCGGCGAGAGACGCGGATCCTCGGCCGGCACCCGCTGGGGGGTGCTGGTGCCGGCCGAGGTGCCGGCGCCGGCGAGCCAAAGCTCCACCTGATGCCGGCTCCACAGTCGCGGCTTCTGCCCGGGCAGCGGCTGGGGGAAGCCGTGTCCGGACATGAGGCGCGCGACGTGTCTGCAAGCTGCCGCCCGGGAGCGGCGGAACAGGGCGGCGAGATCGTCCAGCGAAAGCGCCAGCTCGGGGGCGGTAGTGCTCATGCCGCCTGCGCCTCCTCGCCCTTGACCGGCTCGCAACGCAGTTCGGTGAAGGTGCGCACCATCTCCACGATGGTGTGACGGTGATGGGGAACCCGCAGGTTCTGCACCATGCGGGCCACCTCGAGCGCCTGCATGTTGGTGATGACCGGCGCCGGCGCGCCGGCCTTCTCGGCTTTCAGCTCGGGCACCAGGTCGGCCGCGGGGATCTGGAGCGCCTCGGCCATCTTGAGCAGCGCGGAGACGGACACGCGGTTGGTGCCGTTCTCGTACTTCTGGATCTGCTGGAAGGTAATGCCGAGCGCCTCGCCCAGCTTTTCCTGGCTCACGCCGCGCGAGACCCGCGCCGCCCTCACCCGTGCGCCGATCTGCCGATCGGTGTCGCTGCGCGCCTCTTTTGCCATCGCTCCTCACCTCGGCCCGGCCGGCGGGTACAGCCCGCGCAAATCAACCGGAGCGAGATGACGCTAAGCTTGCCGTCAAAGATCGTCAAGAATGAAGATCACCTGAAACGCGTATGACGATCCATGCCGGACATGCGTCGGCAATCCGCAGCTTGTGCGGTAGCGAAAGACGACTTGTCACAAGAAATCAGCGCGGCGTCCCATATCTTCCGGGACGGAAGGAGCCCACCACCACGCCCTTGATGACCACGCGCGTGTCATCAACCAGGAGCGGCTTGCGCAGGGAGGCCTCGAGCGAGGCCGCCACAAGGAATGGCGCCTCAAAAATGCGGAACACCGTCTCTGCGGATCCACCGTTCCAGTCGTAGATCTGGGCGCAGACTGCATCGCCGGTCGTCGGCGTGCCGTTGAGGTCCACCATCACGATGTCGCCGGCCATGCAGCCGATCAGCTCGAGGGCCCGCGTCCGCAGCCGCCACGGCTCCACCGCGTTCCGGCCGGCCTGCATCGCCTTGACGATTGCCGCCAGCTCGGGCTCGGACTTGGCGTCGTAGCGGAGCTGCTCGGCCTCACCAAAGCCCGCCGCCTCGAACTCATCCGGGCCCGGCACATTGAAGCGCTTGCGGACCTTGAGAATGCTCGTCTGCGAGAGGGGGCTGTAATAGTCCTCGTGGAAGATCCGCGAGAGCGTGGTGTCCGACATGCCGGCGGTGGTGGAGATCTTCGACTTCGATAGCCCGAGCTTCTGCTCAAGCCAGAGGACCCAGCGTTTGTGGGTCTCCTGAAGCTCGCTCCGAAGTTCGGACGTCACCGCCGGTTCCACGCCAAGCCGCCCTCGCGCCGCAACAATGCGGTGCGCAATATGCAGCGGTGCGGCGGGGGTGGAGACACCAAACATTGCTGTTGACGGCCGTCAGCAAATCAGATCGATATCGTCATACTTGCAGATATCGAGCGGCACGGCAATGAACCTGACCGACATCGTGACACGGGCGAGCGCAGTTCGCCTGTGTCAGTCGCGCATCGCGGAACTGTCGGGGCTCCACAAGTCCACCGTAGAGCGCACGCTCAACGGCAAGACGGACCCCCTGCACAAGACGCTGGAGCGGATGGAGAAGGCGGTGGTGCAGGAAGAGCTGCGCCTCCGGGACTATCTCGTCGGCCTTCATGGAACGCCGGAGGCCGACCATGACGCCGCTGCCTGAGGATGCCGCCGCCCGCGCCTGGCGCGCCGAGGTCCGGCTCACCTACGAGCTGCAGCGTGCCGGACTGATCGGCTGGCAACCCTCATTCCGGGCCCAGCTCCTCGCCTCGTCCGGCCAGTTCGCGATCATCCTGGCGGGCGCGCGATGGGGGCGGCAGTCATGACGCTCGCCCTCGCCAAATCAAATGGAATTCCACAGTCAACCGTAAGCGCGGCGCAAATGACAATATCATTGTCAACCGACGCGCTGGAGCAGCGTCGCCGCTCCCTAGGCCTGACGATCAAAGATCTGCTGGCTGCCGCTGCTGTGTCGCTGCCAACCTGGTATCGCCTCCGCGCCGGCCACGTCACCCCCCAGCGCCGCACGCTGGTGAAGCTGTCCCGAGCGCTGGATCTACTCGCCGGCACGGCCCCTGCCCCGGCGCCGGCGCCCAAGGTGGTGGCGGCCTTCTATCGGGCGGCCGCCCTCTTTCTCGCCCACGAGCTGGGTGCCGACCCCGCGCAAGTGCTGGCCGATGAAGGCCAGTCCTGCCCGCAGGATCCGGCCTGGCTGCGCGCCAGCCGGGCCCGGCAAGCCGCCTTCTACCTCGCCCATGTGGAGCTTGGCGTGACGCACTCGGCGCTGGCCGCCGCGGTCGGCACCACGAAGCAGCGCGTCCACAAGGCCGTCAATCGCATCGAGGACCTGCGCGACGACAAAGGGCTCGACGCCCTGCTCGAGCGCGCATCCGCCTTCCTCTCCGGCCGGCGACCGCCGGCCGTCACCGCCGGCACCATCGGGAAAGGGATCGTGCCATGAACCCCCTGTCCACCAGATCCAGCCCCTGCAGCCACCACTACAACACCACGAAGCTCGGCGCCGTCGCCCTGGTGGTGCTGGGTGTCGGCCTCTGCAACGCCGTCGTGTCGCTCGCCTTCCTCAACTGGCCGAGCCTCGCGCTCTCCTGGTGCCTGATCCTCGCCGCGGCCTTCTTCGCGAAGTTCGAGAGCTGGTCCCGCCGGAGGCGCTCATGAGCGCCGCCGAGCCCCAGGCCGAAACCCTCGAGGTAATCGGCAGCGTCCAGGAATACGGCAAGGTTGCCGCCGGCACGCTGCGCATCGCCATCGCGCCGGATGCCTCGTCCGTCTCGCTGGTGCGGGTCGGCGACGACGCCACCACCGGCGAGCTGGTGGCTGGCCCCTTCACCATGGATGCGATCCGCCGGCGGGCCGAGAACGTGCTCGCCGGCCATCCCCGGGCGGCGACCGATGGGAAGACGCTTCCCATGCTCGCGCTCTTCGCCTGCTCCCAGTTCCTGTTCGCGGAAAAGCAAACCCGCGAACAGGCGGGCGCCACCACTCCCGGGGCCGCGGGTGGTGACGTGTCGGATGGCGCGGCCCCTCCTCCCTCAGACTTGGCGGCCGGGCAGCCTTCGCTGTTCGGCCGCTCTTCCTGACCCCCGCAAGGAGAAGACGACATGGCGACCGCCGACCAGGTGAGGGGCCTCAAGGGCACCATCACAAAGCTGAAAGAGGAGAATGCCCGCCTCGAGGTTGCGCGCGGCGACGCGGTGGCCTCGCGCACTGCGTTTCAGCAGGCGCACGCCGAGGCGGAGCAGGCGAAAGTAGATTTGGAACGGCGCATTGGCTTTCTCGTGCGCGATGTTCAGCAGGCAAAAGAAGTGGGCGAGGCCCACAAGGCGCGCGCCGACCAGCTCGAAAGAGAGCTCGAGCGCTCCCGCTCCCTTGAGCTGGATGCCGTGACCAAGCTCCGGGCGTCCGAGGCGGAGCGCAACCGCCTCAACGGCTACATCCAGCGCGTGGCTGAGGACGATGCCGCCCGCGAGGGAAACGCAGACGTGGCCGATGTTCGCAGCGTCCCGCGCCGGCCGCCGCCGCCGCTCTCCCACGGCCCCGACTACGGCGCCACCTACGCCGGCGCTGGCAGCAACGAAGTTGGCATCGACCTGTCTCGCGGCTTCCGCCGCTACTGACATGCGCCCGATCGAAGCCGCCCCTTACCTCAAGGCCATGGAGGGCGCCGGCGAGCTGGCCGCCCTCGGGCCGGCGCCCATGCAGCAATGGGTGCCCATCGCGCAGCTGCGCGTGGATCCCCGCTACCAGCGGGAAATTTCGGCCGAGGGGCGGCGCACGGTGCTGGCGATCGCCCGCAAGTTCGACTGGCGCAAGTTCGCGCCGGTGGTGGTGGCGCCCGTCGAAGGCGGGTTCTTTGCCATCATCGACGGCCAGCACCGCACCACGGCCGCCGCCATCCGCGCGGTGGAGCAGGTGCCGTGCCTGGTGGTGATCGCCGATGGCGCCGCCCAGGCCGACGCCTTCGCCGCCATCAACGGGCAGGTGACGCGCCTGCATTCCATGGCGATCTATCATGCCCGCGTCGCCGCCGGCGATCCGGACGCCCTCGATCTGCAGCGCGTGTGCGCGGCGGCCGAGGTTACGGTGACGAAGTATCCCATCCAGGCCACGCGCCTGGAGCGCGGGCAGACCATCGCCCCCAACGTCCTGCTGGCGGCGCTCAAGCGCTACGGCGCCGACACCCTCATCACCGCCCTGCAGTGCGTGACGCAGACCAGCGACGGCAACCCCGCCATGCTCTGCAAGCCCGTCATCGAGGCGCTATGCCTGGTGCTCGGCGCCACCGTCGAATGGCGCGAGACGGGCACCGCCCTCCTCGATGCGATGGACGATTTTGATTTCAAGCACGAGCTGACGGAAGCCCGTGTCGCCTGTGCCCGTGGGGGGGGGCAGACCGTAGCCGGCACCCTCTCCGCGCGCCTCACCTCCTTCCTCACCAAGAAGCTCGGGGTGCCCGGGCGCGACGCGGCGGAGTGATGGGATGACTTATCGCACGCTAGAAGTGGATCGCTTTTTGGGCTTCCCCAATAGCCGTTACGATCTGCGGTCTTTCTGTCAGACCGCCGGGCAAGGTCGCAAGCAGGGCGGACCTAATCGCCGCATCGAACTGAAAATCGGGATGATCGTTAGTCGGACTACCGGTTGCGGTTTGCCGCAGAAGATCGTCGCGAAGAACGATCAGGGCTGGGTAATCTCCAACGTTAAACAGCTTGTTGGGTGGCGTGGGCGCGAGATCCTCGATGGCTTTCTGAAATTCTTTCAGCAGCCGTGCGATCTCCAGCTTGCGCCCTTGAGTGTACCACACTGCGGCATCCCCCCTGCGGTTGTGAGTACCTGACCATGCGCCCCCCTGTTGCCGATCTCAAGGCCCGGGCGCAGGACCGGCTCGAGGACCTCATTCATCGCCTCGCCCCGGGCGGGAAGCACGCGCGCGGGGTCTACACCGTGTGCAATCCCATGCGGAAGGAGCGCAACCCCTCCTTCGCGATCTGGACGCAGGGCGATGCCTGCGGCGCCTTCAAGGACTTCACCGCTCCCGACGTGACCAAGGGCGACGTGTTCGGGCTCGTCGCCTATCTCAACGGCAAGGCCGTGGACGATTTCGACTTCGCCCGCGCCTGGCTGGAGGACTTCCTCGGCCTCGCCACCATGAGCGACGCCGATCGCGAGGAGGCCCGCCGCGCCCGGGAGAAGCGCAAGGCGGAGGCGGCGGCCGCCAAGGCGAGCCGCGCCGTGTGGGCGGAAAAGCAGGCGTTCCGCACATGGTCCGGCGGCCGCCTGATCCTGCCCGGCTCGGTGCCGTGGCTCTATCTCATGCACCGCGGCGTGGATCTGCGTTTTGTCGAAACCTACGCCGGGGATCTGCGCTGGGGCTCGGCCGTGGAATGGTGGCTCGGCGCGCAGTGGCGCGAGGAGATCCGCGACGGGCGTCCGCACCGGGTGAAGGTGCGCCCCGGCCCCTCCTTCCCCGCCATCTTCACGCCCCTGCGCGACGCCGCCGGCGGCCTCAAGGCGCTGCACTACACCTTTCTGGCGCCGGACGGCTCCGGCAAGGCGCCGGTCGAGAAGCCCAAGATGATCTGGCCCGAGCAGCTGGGCCTCGTCATGCGCATTGCCAATGGCGAGGGCAACCATTCGCCCGAGGAGGCGGACGGCCTCGGCGAGAGCTGCACGCTGGTGCTCACCGAGGGCCTCGAGGACGGTCTATCGGTGGCGCTGGCCGCGCCGGAGCTGCGCGTGTGGGGCTGCGCCTCGATCAGCAATTTCGCCCATGCGCCGGTCGGCCGGCCGTGCGTGTCGGATGTGCTGATCCATGCGGAGAACGACCACGGCAACGCCGCCGCCCAGTCCACGGTGGCCCGCGCCATCGACACCCTGTCGCGCACCGGCAAGCCGATCGCGCGTCTCACCGCCCCCACGGGCAAGGACCTCAACGACACGCTGAGAGGGAAAGATGGCTGACGAACAGAAGACAGAGACGCCGCCGCCGGCGGCGGCCCCGGTGCCTGAGGTTCCCCTTGGCTGGAACGACCTGACTGTCTTCGATGACGAGCAGGCGCTCGTCCTCGCCGAAGATATCGCGGCCGTCGCCGAGCGCGTCCTCATGCCCTGGTTCCTCGGGGATGGCGACCCGATCGGGGAAACCGTACCGGCGCAAGATCTCAAGCATCTCCAGCTCGACTACGGCTTTCTGTCGTCGCCGCTGCCCGTGACCAACCCCGCCGAGCTGGTCCAGTACATCAAGGCCCGGCAGCCCAAAGCCGAGACGCTGTTCCTCAAGGATTGTGAGGGTGGCAGCGAACTCTATCGCGAAGGACCGCACGATTTCGACAAGCTCTTGCCGGTGGCCCGCGCCCAGTATGAGTTAGCCGTGCGCCTGGTGCCGGCGGTGCTCGAGGCGATCGCTGCCATCAACGCGGAGATCTCCCGCCGCCTGCCCCCGCCCGAACCCGGCGAGGCTGTGCCGGTGCCGATCGAAGACACGATCTTCGAGGGAGTGCCCGGCTTCGGCGACCGGATGGAGCGCTGACCAATCCGCCGGCGCACGTCGCGCCGCCGTCATCTTCCAGGGGGAAACCGCCGCACCATGTCGGCAGCCAAGGGCAAAGCGGGCGTCGCGGCGTCGCTCGAGGACAGCAAGCGCGAGCTGCGGCGCCAGCGGCGGGATCGCGTCCAGGATCCCGAGCTGGGCGCGCCGCGCCTCATCAATGGCGAGGAGATCGGACCCGGCGCCTGGAGCCCCGACCTTTGGGGGCTGCCGCCGGACTGCCCGGTCCAGGTGCTCGGCATGGACGGCGACGTGCTCTATGTGATCGACGCCGCCGGCCAGCTCGCCGAAATCACCGACCACGCCTTCGGCCAGAACAAGGTGCAGCGCCTCTTCCTGCACCGCGTCGGCTATCTCTACTGGGCATGGCCCCGCTTCGGGCAAGGCGGCCGAATCACCGGCTTCGACACGGTGGCGGTGCGCGATGCCTTCTATCGCGCGGCCGGCCTCAAGGGCCTCTGGTCCGCCGGCGACAAGGTCCGCGGCCTCGGCGGCTGGACCGACAAGGCCGGAAACCTCGTGGTCCATTGCGGCGACGATCTCTATGTGAAGGGCCGCGAGCAGGCCACCGGCGACTATGAGGGGAATTTCTACCCTCGGCGCCCGCCCATCCCGCCGCCATGGGCCAAGCCCGTTACCGACGAAATGATGGACGACACCGGCCTGTGGAGCGCGCTCTCCACCTTCACATGGGATCGGCCCAAGGTTGATCCTTACCTCGTGCTGGGCTGGCTTGCCGCCGCCTATCTCGGTGGCGCCCTGCCCTGGCGCCCCATGCTGTTCGTGGTGGGCGATAAGAGCGTGGGCAAGTCCACCCTGCAGGCGCTGGTCAAGGGCGTGCTGGGCGATGCGCTCCACAACACGGCCGACACCACCGCCGCCGGCATCTACCAGAAGGTGAAGCAGGACAGTCTGCCCGTGGCCGTGGACGAGCTCGAGGCCGGCGCCGACAATTCCCGGGTGCTGGCGGTGGTGAAGCTGGCGCGCCTCGCGGCCTCCGGCGGCGTTATGTATCGCGGTGGCTCCAACCACAACGGCACCACATTCACCGCCCGCAACTGCTTCTTCATGAGCGCCATCAACCCGCCGCCGATCCCGCCGCAGGATCTGTCGCGCATGTGCTTGGTCAACCTACGCCCGCGCGCGGCCGATCGGGCGGCCGAGAAGCCCGCCGCCATCGACGTGGACCAGGTGGGGCGCATGATCCTGCGCCGGCTGGTGGACGAATGGCCGCGCTTCCCCGAGGTCTACCAGGAATATCGCCGGGTCCTCGGCATGGGCGGCCATGACGGCCGCGGGCAGGACACCTACGGCACCTTGCTGGCTTGCGCGCACCTGGTGGTCGGTGACGAGCTTCTGGCCAAGTACGAACTGCCCAACGACCTGGACGGCCTCGAGCCATGGGCCCAGCTGCTGGCGGCCGCGGATCTGCCCGAGAAGGAGGACGCCAGCGAGAACTGGCGGCGCTGCATCACGCACCTCCTCACCTCGCGGGTGGAAGCATGGCGCAACGGCATCCGCCACACCGTGGGCGGCCTCCTAGAGGATCTCGACAATGGCACCATTACGCTTGCGCTAGCCAACGACCACCTGGCCCAGGCTGATCTATTGGCTATTCCGGCGCACGAAATCCTGCGCGGGCTCAAGGGCTACGCCCTAGCCGTGCCGAACCAAGGCCCGATGATCGGACAGATATTCCGCGGTACCGACTGGGGAGGTGAAGGCGGGGCCGGCGTATGGTCCGCCGCCATAAGGCAAGGCCCGCCAAATGTGGTAGTCTACGATAAAGCTCGCAATAAGCAGCGCATCAACGGCATCCAACGGCGCTGCTCCATCCTAATGGTTGGAGCGTTGGATTAATGTCGCCGACTTTTCCGCCGATAGAAATATCTAATTTCCCACCCTGATATACGGCTCAAGAACTGTCTGCTCAATCTGAGTTGAACACTGCTCCTTTGTCATAATAGTTGCTACATTTTTTGTAATTCCCTCATAAACGTTAGAGCTTGTAACAAACCCTGAAAATGTGAACGTTCTATCTCTTGGATCGGGCAACGCCTTCGATAAAGTGAGTATGCCCGCCACATTTGGATTTAGACCACCATCAACCCGAACTGTTCCATTGTACTTTATATCGACCGTCTTCTGCGCAAACTCATGAACATACTGAACTGAATACATTCCAGGAACAGCAACTCTCTCTGTATATGTAAATGTCTGATCATTTAGTTCAGACTTTTCTTCGTTTGATCCGATCGAAATTTCTTTTCCGAACTTCGCTGCAACATTCCCTTTTACGACATACTCAAATCCAATACTGGCAGTTATATCTTGAGATGTCTTAATCGTTTGCGTTTTTGTCAGCTTTGTTCCAACAGATAGCTTGACGTTCTGAGAAAATGTAAACTCCTGATCTTTCGGGTTGCAGTTGACGTATGTCGCCTTCAATCCGAAAAATGACACCGGAACATCATTCCAGTTAGGTTCGTCAATCTTGACGTCTGCATTCGTTTCTTTAACAAAATATCCAGAAGAACTTAGATTTCCCATCACCGGATGGCATACCCTGTGGTAGGTCGGCTCACACTCCTCTGAATAACACCACAGAGGCTTAATGGAAGGCGTTGCATTCGGAGATACTAAGCATTCCATCTTTACCCGCCTGCAGCGGTGACCTCCGTCTGGCTCGTCGCCACAACTATCGCTAATGTGAACAGGCCCTAAGTTTGCCAATCTCCCATTTACCACCGATATCAAATCGGTTTCAGCAAGTGCTCCCAATAACTTGGGCCGAACTGTCGCGCCAATCGACTTCATAATACCGAGAGAAAAATCCGGCGTACCGCTGCACTGGCAAGTTGGCGCTCCCGCTCCAGTGGAATTCGAACACTGGGCAGCTTGTCCAGATGAACAATCGATCGAGCATGTATCACCCTCATCATTGTGGGCTGAGCAGCTCGCAGCAAATCCAGAGGCCGGACAAATAATTAGAAAGCCGACGAGAAATGTGAGTATTAGGCGCATCCCACCCCCCCTCGTTTTATAATCGAAAAACGTAGCACCGGCATTCAGAGAAATCCACAGATTCTTACAATCGAGGGTCGTGTCCAATCCTCGCCGCACGCCCGTACCGTGTTTCTTGAGTGATCCGGCTCGCAGCGGTCGAGCCGCCTCCAACAACTCTACCTTCGCCCGCGAGTACCGGCGCAAGGCAGACAGTTGACGCGGGCGGGGCGGTGCTACGCCTGAACGGTCGGGGCCGGGTGGAGGCTCCTCGGCAGGCGAGACACCCCTCAAGACACGGTGTCTCAGGCCTAAGCCGCTGAAATCATGAGGAAAAGACACTGAGACACCTGAGACACCCTCAAGCCCTCGTAACACACGCGCGCGCGTGCGCGTCAGGGGGTGGTGGTGTCTCAAGTGTCTTAGGTGTCTCAAGAGTTGAAAACATCAAGCATATGAATGGGTTGAGCCTGAGACACCGGGCCTCCGGAGGTGTCTCGCTGGTGTCTCAGGATAAAAAAGGGGTCGGATATGAGTGATCCGAAGCATGGCGTCGGAGCCGAGGTTGCCGACCGCCTCAAAGGCGAGGTGGTGGGCACGCCGGCGCGGGAAATTCCCGGCGCCGGCGCCCAGGCCGGCCTGCCGCTGCTCGATGAGCCGGAGGCCGGCGGCGATGCGGAGGCCGCGACCCCGTTGGGCCGGAAGGTGCGGCGGGGGCCGGGCCGTCCGGCCGGTGCCCAGAACCGGATGACCAAGGACATTCGCAAGCTGATCCTGTCGCAGCACCGCCATCCGCTGCTGGCGCTGGCGGAGATCTACTCCATGGACGTGAAGGAGCTGGCCTCCCACCTGGACTGCAAGCCGCTGGACGCGCTCAACACCCAGATCCGTGCGGCGGCCGAGCTGGCGCCCTACCTCGCCGCGAAGCAGGCGGCCGTGGATGACAGCGGCAACGTGGCGTTGCCGGTGCTGCAGCTGAACTTCGGCGGGCCGGCGCCGGCCGCGCTGGCGGCCTCGGATGGCCGCGGCGCCATCTCCATCCTCGACGTGGCGAAGATCGTGGAAGATCAACGGTTTAGCGCGAGCGATCCGGACACGTCGCACGGCGACGGGTCGCACGATGATGCGCAAGGCCTTGATGCGGAAGGGGAAAGCGATGATTGACCCCATGATGAAAAATCACCGTGCCCCGCCCTCGCCCGCGCGCGAGGGCCGCGCCTGGTGCCCGTCCCGGTCTGTCCCGGGCGGCCCCCGCGCGGCCGGCGGGCCGGCGGCATCCCCCTCCCCCCCTCGATCCGGGCGGGCGGGCGGGCGCGGCCTTCCCCCGAAGCCCCCCCTCCCCTCCCCGCCGGGGAGGTCGCGCTCACACCGATCGGGAATTGGGGGGTCGCGGAACCAATCCAGCCGCGAAACCGAGGGCGCGGGGGCTGCGGGTGCGGGATCGGCCGGGTTCGGGGGGCGCGGATGAGCGCGCAGCAGGCAGCATCCGCCACGCCCGAGATGCTCAAGGGCTGGAGCCCGCCGGGCCCGGTGTCCCAGGCGTTCGCCCTGGATCTCGCTTCGCTGGTGAAGTTCATCATGGGTCCGGTGGGCGGCGGCAAGACCACCACCTGCATCTTCGCGTCCCAGGCGTTCAGCGCCACCATGCCCGTCTGCACGGACGGCATCATCCGCTCCAAGGGCGTGGTGGTGCGCGACAGCTACCGGACGCTCGAAAAGACCACCATGGCGTCGTGGTTCCAATGGTTCCCGAAGGATCATCCTGGTTGGAGCTTCACCGGCGGCAACGATCGGCCCGCGATCCACACCCTGCGCTTCCTTCGGCCGGACGGCCGCATGGTGGAAAGCATCGTGGAGTTCGTCGGCATCGGCGACAAGCGGGTGGAAGACATCCTGCGCGGGTGGGAGGGCAGCTGGGCCTGGATGAACGAGGCGGACCTCATGAGCGAGGACGTGCTCGACTACCTGACGCAGCGCATCCGGCGCTATCCTTCAAAGCGGATGCTGCCGAAAGACGTTGACGCGCCCGGCATGGTCATGGGCGACCTCAACGCCCCGGTCGTGGACAATTATGTTTACAAGAAGTTCGTAGAGAACCTACCGGACGGCTGGCGCTTCTACACTCAGGCCGGTGGCATCGATCCCGGCGCCGAAAATCTCGCGAACTTGCCGCGTGACTACTACCAGCGCATGATGGCGGGCAAGGAAGACTGGTGGAAACGCCGCTTCATTCACAACCGCTTCGGCTATTCTCGCTTCGGCCAGCCGGTCTATGGCGAGTTCAACGAGGTGTTGCACGTCGCCGGCGGTGTGCTCACGCCTCGTCCGGGCGTGCCCATCGCCATCGGTATGGACGCCGGCCTCTCCCCCGCCGCCGTGATCCTGCAGCAGCTGCCCGATGGGCAGATCCTGGTGCTGGACGAATTGGTGCCGGGCCACGGCGTCGGCCCCACGCGCTTCGCCGGCGAGCTGGTGCGCCTGCTCCTGGAGCGCTACGCCGCCTTCGACATCCGCGTGGTCGTCGCCGATCCGGCAGCCGAGCACGGCGCCGACACTGAGGCCGGCGAACTGTCCTGGATCGAAACGGTGGCGAAGGCGCTGGGGCAGGCCGTGGTGCCCTGCTTCACCAATGAGCCGGCGCTGCGCACCGAAGCGGTGCGCCTGCGGCTCATGCACATGATCGACGGGCGGCGGCCGGGCCTGCTGGTGTCCGCCTCCTGCCGCAAGCTCATCCAGGGCTTCGCCTACGGCTACCGCTTCGAGAACACGCGGAAGGACAGCACGGCGCCCTTCAAGGAAAAGCCGGAGAAGAACGACTTCTCGCACGTCCACGACGCCTTGCAGTACGGCGTGCTGCAGGTTGTCGGCCGCTATGGCGTCATCAACGAAGCAGCCAAGGCGGGGCGGCCCGGGCGGCCGGAGACGCCGGCGGCGCCGATGCAGCGGCCGGGCGACTTCAACGTGTGGAACACATGAGCCTCACCCTGCACGCCGCCAATCGCTTCGACCTCGCCGAGGTGTACGGGCCGCGGCCGCCGGCGGAGTGGGCGGCGATCCTCTGGCAGGCGGAAAAGGGCATGACCTTCGCCTTCCGGGATGCCACCGGCCGCGCCCAGTGCGTGGGCGGCTATGTGCCTTGGCCCACCTTCGGCGTGTGGGAATGCTGGTTTCATGCGGGTCCGCAGGCCGCGCCGCACATGCTTTCGTTCGTCCGCCTCGCTCGGTTGACCCTCTCCTGCCTGCCTCAGGATGACCCTCGCCCCATCGAGGCCGCGATCGTGTCGCCGGCCGGCGCGCGCCTCGTGGCCGCCGTCGGCTTTCGCCGCGTCGGCTCGGTGGGCGCCGTGGAAGTCTGGAGAGCGCACCATGAGCGGCCTGCTCGGACCGAGTGACGAACAGAAGAAGCAGCAGCAGAGGGATGCCGCCAGCTCGCGCGGCTCCGCCCTGGCGGCGCTCCTCGCCCGCGAGGCGGAACTCGACACGGAAGGCGCCGCCGGCTCCTCCCGCCGCGCCCGTGGCAAGCGCCTGCTGCGCTCGCTGACCGACGAAGACGGCAACGCGACGCTGGGCTGAGGATGGCACCCCCCACCGTCAAGGATCTCAAGGGCCGCCGCGCCCAGGCCGAGCGCGAATGGGCGCTGTTCAAGCCCCTCTATGACGAAGCCTATGACTTCGCCATCCCCTACCGACGCGGCCTCACCCATGGCCCGAAGGGCGAGAAGCGGGTCGATCGCACCTTCGACATGACCGCGATCATGTCGGCCTTCCGCTTCGCCGGAAAGCTGCAGCAGGATCTCTGCCCGCCCGGCGAGCAATGGCTGAAACTGGAGCCCGGGCCCCTCGTCCAGGGCAAGGAGCGCGACCAGCTCGCCAAGGAACTGGCCATCGTGTCCGAGCAGGCGACGGCCATGTTCATGACGGGCGACTGGGATCTCGCCTTCCATGAGATGGCGATCGACCTCGGCGCCGGCACCGGCGCCATGATCATCGATGACGCGCCGCGCCTCTGGCAAAACCGGGGCAAGCTCGCCTCCTTCGCCGCCGTCCCGTCCGAGGAGGTGCTCCTCGAGCCCGGGCTTTTCGGCGATATCGGCGGGGTGTTCTGGAAGCGGAAGTTTCCCGGGCGCCTGCTGAAAGCCCAGTGGCCCAAGGGCCAATTCTCCGACCGGCTCAACCGCCAGATCGAGCAGAAGCCCAACGACGATATCGAGGTGTGTCAGGATCTCACGCTCGACTATGAGACGGGCGTCCGCCACTTCCACGTCTACGACGCCGGCGCCCAGGAGGGCGAGCCGCCGATCTTCACCCGCGATTATCGGGCCTCGCCATGGCTCACGCCGCGCTATTTCCGCGTGCCGGGCGAGACGTGGGGCCGCGGACCCATTCTTTTGGCCATGCCGGCCATCAAGACGCTGAACAAGGCGCAGGAGCTGACCCTCAAGGCGGCCGCCATCACCATGCTGGGCATCTACACCGCCCGCGACGACGGCGTGTTCAACCCCGCCACGGCCTCGGTGAGCCCGGGTGCCTTCTGGAAGGTGCTGTCCAACGGCGGCGCGCTGGGGCCGACCATCGCCAAGCTGCCCGAACCGCGCATCGACCTGTCGCAGATCGTGCTCAACGAGCTGCGCATGTCGGTGCAGAGCGCCATGATGGACCAGTCCCTGCCGCCGGACGGCGCGGCGGTGCGGTCCGCCACCGAGATCCTCGAGCGCGTGAAGCGCCTGGCCTCCGACCATGTGGGCGCCTTCGGCCGGCTCGTCCACGAGATCGTGCTGCCCGCCGGCGAGCGCGCCCTCGAAATCGCCTATGACGCCAAAATCATCACCGTGGATGTGTCCATCGACCAGCTGCTGGTGAAAACGCGCGTCACCTCCCCCATCGCCGTGGCCCGCTACGCCGCCCAGGCGCAGAAGTCGGTGGAGTTCGCCGGCATCGTCCGCTCCCTCATGGCGACGCCGCCCGGCTCCCTCGAGGACCTGGTGCTCGACAAGGTGCCGCTGCTGATGGACATCGGCCGCGGCCTCGGCGTGCCGGAACGGCACCTCATGGACGAGAAGCGGCGGCAGGCCCTGCAGGAGCAGGTGCATGCCCTGGTGGCCAATGCCATGGCGCAGGCCCAGCTCGCCGCCCAGCAGCAGCAACAAGGCGCCGGCGCCCCGCCCGCGCAGGGAGCCACGGCATGAGCATGCTCCTCCCCGAAACCGAGCCCGGCGGCATGCTCTCCCTTGCCCGCCTCATCGCCCAGGCCGGCGAGATGGGATGGGACTGGTTCGATCAACTGCCCGGCGGCAAGGCCAAGTCCGCCGCGGAAGCCGGCATGGAGATCGCCGCCTCGCAGCGCCTTGCCCAGGCCTGCGCGCGGCTCGCCGACAATCCGGATTTCGTGCTGCTGCTGGAGCACCTGGTGGCCTTCACCATCCTGCAGCCGCCCCAGTTCCAGGCGCCCAGCCTGACCATTGACGAGACGGCGCTGCTCAAGGCCGCGCACGATGCGGAATGCGCCCTCGTCTGGCGCCTGCTCAAGCTCGTGAGGGAAGGCCGCGCCATTCCGCTGGCGCGCGCACAAGAGGAGAAGACCGATGCATCCGAAGTTCAGCCTGTGGGCGATGGTGCTGCGAAACCAGCCGGACGCCGGCGCCGGAGGGGGTAGCCCAGCCGTTGGCGGCGCCCCCGGCGGCGGTGCGCCCGCTGGTGCGGGTGGTGGTGCTCCGACCGGTGGGGCGCCTGCGGGTGGCGATCCCGCCGGCGGCGCAGGGGCAAAGGACCCCTATTGGCGCGACTTCCTGCCGAACGACATGAAGGCGGACAAGCCGGAAGAGCGTTTCGAGCGTCTTGCCAACGGCTACAAGGGCCTGCGCGACCAGATCGCCGCCCGCCCCCAGCCGCCCAAGACCGCAGCGGAATACGCCTTCGAGCCGTCCGAGAAAATCAAGGGCCACATCAAGCCGGATGATCCGGTGCTGGCCATCGCCCGCGACGCTGCGCTGGAAATCGGCCTGCCCAAGGATGCCTTCGGCCAGTTCGTGGGCAAGATCTTCGAAACAGCCAAGGAGAAGGGCCTCCTCGCCACGCCCTACAATCCCGAGGCCGAGGGCCGGAAGATCGCGGAGCGCATCGCGCCCGGCAAGAGCTGGGAGGAGGCGAAGCCCATCGTCGCCGGCGTCGTGAAGGAAATGGAAAGCTTCGCCGGCGTGGTGGCTGATCAGCTCAAGCTGGGCGAAGGCGCCAAGGGCCTCCTCCTCAGTCTCACAGACGAGGCCTCCGGCGTGGAGCTGCTGCAGGCTCTGTCCGGCGCCATGGGCAAGGATCCTGCTTTCAAGGTCAGCGGCAACGCTGCGGCCTCGGGACAGTGGACCAGGGAGAGCCTCGACGCTGCGGTGAGGGAAGAGCGCTACAACCCCCACAGCCCGAAGTTCGACAAGGCGTGGCGCGCGCAGGTCGATGCCGGTTTCCGCCAGCTCCACGGCGAGTGACTAAAATCACGAGACTTCGGGCGCGGCGCGACCATCGTCCCGCCGTGCGAGCCCCTCAGGTGGCACCAACGCTTGCGGGTTAGAAGCGATAATCCCAGTCCTCCGCAACGCATCTTGCTCAAGTCTATCGACCTTTATCGCCAACTCCGTCAGACTTTTGGATGCATGACCATTAAAGTCGGACGCTGCCTTCTGTACCTCGCGAATCGTTTCAAATTTAAGATCAGAAGCCAATTGCCTTTGACTGAACTCGATTTCTTTTATTTTGTCAGCCATTTCGTCAATTGTGGAGGCAAGCTCTTTAATAGACTTTTCGAGGGCAGATACCCTATCAAGCGCCCGCCGCAGATCTGTGATAAAATCTGTACCCTTGAAGATCATATCAAGATTCACGGATTGCCCCCCTTATTCTTGCGCACACCTCGTCAACATACTGGACGGTATCATCTACAGAATTAGAAATTTCAATTGCCTGACGCTGCAAATCTAAAAGATTCATTATCGTGAAATTATCTAGATCAGTTTCAAATTCCGCCTCTGACGAAATCGAATCTAGCTGAGGAGATACGCGTCTAGCAACTGGTGACGATAATTGTGCCTTAAGAGCCTCATCGAGTACTCGACTTACATCACCCTTTGAAATTCTTAGTCTCATGGGGCGCAATAACGAAGAGGTATATTCTGGAATGGGCTTGAGACGAGCACCATGTCGCAGCAGTTCGAAACTCCATTCGCTATCTATTTTATAACGGTCCACGAGACGCCTGATTGCAGTAATACGGTCAGACGGCCTCTGATCGAAATCTTCAATTCCTTCAACTAAAAAATTAGTTTCATCTTCTTGTGAAGAAAACCCTTTTTCGCCTTCCTCGACAAATACTTTGCCTTCAGACGTGATCAACGTCACAAACCATATCGGGCCTTTCACGCCATGGAGAATATGCTCCATGCTTGCTTTGACGCGATCGATCAGGTTCGCAAACTGCACCGACCCCTTTTCAGGCGATGAAGCGGTTATCTTTTCAGCCATTGAGTTCACACATCAAGATGCTGTTTCTTGCAACTTTAAGTCAAACTTGGCAGGCAAGCAATTAAATAGCGCGCTCGGTTGACGGCGCCGGCGGCGCCTTAGCCTCGGTCGCAATTCACGGGAAAGCCCGCTCTCCGCCCCCGCTCGGCAACGCCGGGGGCGGCCGCGGCTCTCCTCCCGGGAAGATCCTCAATCTTCTCCCGAGGGGAACGCGATGTCGCTGTTCGCACCCAACTGGTACAAGGAAGAATACCGCTCCAACGTCCGGCATCTTTACCAGTCCAAGGGCTTCAAGATGAAGTCCATGGTCATGCCTGAGGGCCGCATCGAGGGGCTGACGGTCAAGTGGCCGTACTTCGGCACCATGGACATGCAGGATTACGTCCGTGGATCCGAGACGCCGCCGGCGAACCCCGAGCAGAACCTCCTCTCGGCGACGCTGAAGGACTACGACCTCCTGTACGAGATCTATCAGGCCGATCTCAACAAGATGAGCGCCAACGAAAAGCAGGCGTCCTGGGAGGCCGCGGCGAAGGCGGTCGGCCGCAAGTCCGATGCGATCATCTTCAACGCCATGAATTCCGCGTCCGGCCTCACCACCGTGGGCGACGGCACTGGCGACTGGGACCTCATCCAGGCCATGACCGTGACCGAGGCGATCCAGGACGACGACCAGGTGGACGGCGACAATCTCTATGCCGCCATCCCGTATCGCTGGTTCAACATCATGATGCTCTGGAAGGAGTTCACGAACTCCGACTGGGTGAACGACGTGGCCTTCCCGACCGGCGTGCGCGCCAAGCGCTGGAACGGCGTGGTGTGGGTGCCCTTCCAGAAGAAGGAACTCATCGCCGGCGCGGCGGCCAATACCAGCTACGGCTTCATCTGGGATCGCGGCGCGGTCGGCTACGCCTCGAACTACGAGGGTGAAAGCACCACCGACTGGGACAACCGCAAGAAGTGCTGGACCACGCGCTCGGACCTGCAGGCGTGCGCCATGGCGCTCGACCCCACCGCCCGCGGCGTCCGCCGGCTCTACTTCAAGAACAACACCACCCTGCAGCGCCCGGTGGAGCGCACGCAGACCGTGGCGTGATCCGGCGCCGCGCGTCCACGCGCGGCGTCCCCTTCCCTCGCAGAGGACCGATCCATGGCTTTCGACAGCAAGTGCTTCCGCTCGACTTCCACCGGCGTCGCCCTCGCGACGGCCGGTGCGCGCTCCCTGCGGGAGTGGCGCTACATCACCGCCGACGACCACGCGACCGTCGCGACCGCCGGCTACTTCAACAACGCCCGCGCCAACATCGGCGTCGGCGACACCATCGTCGCGTCGGTGGGCATCGGCGGCACCCCGCAGCTGCGGCTCTACATGTTCAACGCCGTCCCGGCCTCCGGGAACGTCACCGTCGTGCAGGTGAACAACAGCTGACCGAGCTTCGGCGCCGGGGCCCTTGGCGGGGCATTGCGGGTGCTCCGGCGCCGAACGCCGCACCGGCCGGACCTTCCCTCCGGCCGGTGCGGCTTCATCTCTGACGGGGTTCTGCCGTGCTCGATCACCTCACCGTCGCCAACGAGGCCTGCGCCCTCGCCGGAGCCGCGCCCATCCAGTCGCTCGAGGCGCAGACGCCGGCGGCCGCCCAGGTGCGCCTCGCCTATGAGCGCGTGCTCGGCCACTGCCTCGGCATCCACCGCTTTTCCTTCTCGCTTTCCACTCGCCGCCTGTCGCGGCTGGTTGCTCCGCCGGAAACCGGCTGGCTCTACGCCTTCGACCTTCCGGCCGATCGCGTCGGCGCGCCCATCGCGGTGCTGGACGATGTGAAGCGCCCGGGCCGCCACTTCACCGATTGGCTCCTCGAGGGCGCCCAGGTGCATTCCGACGCGCCGGACCTGTGGGCGCGGATCCGCATTGTCCCGCCGCCCACCCTGTGGTCGCCGCCCTTCCGGAACGCCTTCACCACCGCGCTCGGCGCCGACCTCGCCTTGACCATCAAGCGCGACAAGTCGCTCAACCAGATCCTGGACCAGAAGGCCTTCGGCACGCCCCAGCTCAACGGCCGCGGCGGCCTGATCCTCGCGGCCATCACCGACGACAGCCAGTCCACCGCCTCGCTGGAAAACCCGGCGGTGTCCAACGATCCGCTTACTGGCGCCTGGAGGAGCTGATGCCCGGCCAGCCCGGAAAGCTGCAGGCCTCTTTCGTCTCCGGCGAGCTGGCGGACACGCTCGAGGCCCGCAAGGATCTCAAATACTACCGATCGGGCGTGCGGCAGGGCGTGAACCTCATAACCCTGCCCCAGGGCCCGGCGACGCTGCGGCCCTATTTCCGTCAGATCAGCCGGGCGCGCCGGCTCCTCGAGGCCATTTCCACCGCCGGCGCCACCCTCACCGCGCCTGCCGGCGGCACCGTCGCCAACGCTACCGATGGCGACGCCACCACCCGCGTGGTGTCGGGCAGCCTCTCCGGCGCCGGCCCGCATGTGCTCCTGCAGGTGAGCTTCGCCACCGCGACCGCCGTCTCGGCCGTGGACGTGGCGCCCTTCAAGGCCGCCACCGGCGGCCGCATCAGCGTGGAATATTGGGACGGCGCGGCGTGGCAGGTGTTGAACGGCGATCGCGCCCTGCGCAGCGTGGACCGTTCCCGTCGCTTCTGCGCGCCGCCGGCGGCGCCGGTGACGGCGGATCTCTGGCGCGTCGTCGCCCGCGACCTCGCCACCGCCGGGACGGTGGAAATCGGCGGCATTGCCTTCCATGCGGAGGGCATCGATTACGGCCCTTCGCGCCTGCGCTCCTTCGGCTACAGCCGCGAGGAGGCCTATGACGTGCTCCTCTCCGCTGGCCATGCGGACGTGTACAAGGCCGGCGCCGGCTGGATCACCGGCTTTACCCTGCCCCACACCGGTGACGAGCTGGCCGTCGCGCGCTGGCGCCAGCAGCTCAACACCGCGCTCGTCTTCTGCGCCACCCGCAAGACGGTGCGGATCTTCCGCGAGGGCTCGGATCTGGAATGGGAAGTCGGCCCCGTTCCCTTCAAGGATCTGCCAGAGAACGATTTCGGCGACTTGGACTATACCAACGGCGTGCCGGCGATCTGGGATTTCCAGTTCGTGAACGTGGGCACCAACCAGGTGTTCACGATCACCATCGACGGCGAGGAAACGGTGGGCATCGGCCCCGTCACCCAGCCGAACCTCAACCCCACCCAGGTCATCCCGCTCATGCAGGATGCCATCGAGGGCCTGCCGACCATCGATCCCGGCATCACGGTGGAGAAACTCGATACGCCCATCCGCTACCGCGTGACCTTCACCGGCGCCGGCAATGAAGGGCAGGTCATCGTCAACGCCACCAAGGTGCTCAACGCCGCGGACGCCGCCATCTCCTGGCAACGCATCCAGAAGGGCAAGAAGGGTGGCGAGGTGCAGTTCTCGGACCTGCGCGGCTGGCCCCGTTGCGGCTGCTTCTACCAGCAGCGCCTGCTGGTGGGCGGCTCCCCGGGCCTGCCCAATGCCCTCACCGTGTCCGTCACCGGCGAATACTATAGCTTCCAGACGGAAATCACCCGCGCCAACGGCGCCTTCGTGGCGCCCATGGACACCGAAGGCGCAGAGGTCATCGAGGAGATGCTCTCCGCGCGCACGCTCCTGGTGTTCACGTCGGAGGGCGAATACTGGCTCACCAACCCGACCCTCACCAAGGAACAGGCGCCGAACCTGGTGAAGGCCTCGAGCCACGGCATCGCGACCGGCGTGCCCGTGGTGGAGAACGAGGGCGGCGCGGTGTTCGTCTCCTCCACCGGCGCCACCCTGCTGCAATTCCGCTGGAATGAGGTGGACCAGACCTATTCCACCGAACGGCTTTCGGTGCTCGCCACCCACCTGGTCAAGGATGTGCGCGACATCGCCCGCAAGCGCGCCACCGCCGACACCGACGCCAATCTGCTCTGGTACCTGCAGTCGGATGGCGCCATGCGCATCGTCACCCTGCTGCGCGAACAGGATGTGACCGGCTTCGCCCGGGTGGACACGGACGGCAAGGCGCTCGCCGTCTGCTGCAACGCGGCCAATGAGGTGACGGCGCTGTTCGAGCGCGAAGTCGCCGGCGCGCCGGTGCGCTTCGTGGAGCGGGCCGAGAACGGCTTGCTGCTGGATCAGGCCGTCTCCGTCTCGCTGGAAGAGCCCAGCGACGCCCTGTCCGGCCTGACGGACCACGAGGGCGTCGAAGTCTGGGTCATCGGCGACGATGAGGTGTTCGGCCCCTACACGGTCGAAGACGGCACCGTGACCCTGCCCGTGGCCGTGTCGCAGGTGACGGTTGGCCGCTGGCGCCCGTTCCTGCTGGAAACCCTGCCGCCCTCGCGCGAGGTTGGCCCGCAGATCGTCACCGAAAGCGCCGTCGGCTATCACACGGTGCGCCTGCTGCTCAAGGAAACCACCTCGATCGCGGTCGGCGCAAATGACGGCCAGCCGGTTCATGTGCCGCTCCTGGACTTCGGCGGCACGCCGGACGTGCCCTCCACCCGCAACCTTTTCACTGGCCGGCGTGTCGTCGATGGCCTCGAAGGCGCCATGGACGATCCGACCATCGTCGTCACCCAAAAGCGGCCCGGCCACATCACGCTCCTGTCGATAACTGGCGAGGGGGATTTCTGATGGAGCTGCTCCTCACCGCCGTTTCCACGCTCGGCACCGCCGCCGCCGGCGCGGCCGGAACGGCAGCGGCTGCCGCGCCGGTCGCGATGCTCGGTGCCGCCGGCCCGCTGGCGGTGCCCACCTTCATGGGCACGGCGGGCGCCGCGGCCACCGCCGGCGGCGGCCTCCTCGGTGCCCTCGGCGGCGGGAGCGCCCTCTCTTCCGTGCTCTCCGGCGGCGTCACCGTCCTGTCGGCGCTGCGCGGCATCGGCGCCGCGAATGAAAAGGGCTTTGAGGCCGACATGAAGGCGGCCGAGACGCGCCAGCAGATCACCGACGAACGGGAGGCCGCCGCGCGCCGGCGCATCACTCTCAAGGATGAGATGTACTCGGTCCTCGGCAAGAACGACGTGGCGACCGCCGCCGCCGGCATCGACCTGTCCTATGGCTTCGGCCAGCAGCAGCGCGAGAACGTCCTCTCCAAGGGCGCCCAGGAAGTCTCCATCGACAGCGCCACCGAAGCCCGCCGGGTGCGCGAGCTGAAGATGCGCGAGGAAAATTACAAGCGGATCGCCCGCGGCGCCCGTGACAGCGGCACGCTCTCAGCGGCCCTCGCCGTGGGCGAAGGTGCAACCAAGCTCGCCGGGAGGTACGGCTGATGCCCCGCGTCGTCCAGAACCAGGCGGAGTTCAACGGGCAAGGCGCGATCGGCGCCGCTGGTCGCGGCCCGGAGGGCTCCCTTGCGGGTGTCTACGCCAGCGATGCCGCCGGCCTCGACCAGCTCGCCAATTCCTTCGGGCGCCTTGCAGAGCGGCAGGCCGCCACCGAAGGCGAGATGGCTGGCGCCAAGGCCGGCCTCGAGGGCAAGCCGGAGCTGACCGGCCGCAGCTCCACCTATGGCGCCGCCTATGAAATGGCGGCGCTGCGCACCTATGCCGACCGTCTCGATACCAAGCAGATGGAAGGCACCTTCGCCGTCTACCAGCAGCACCGTGATGACCCTGCGGCGCTGGCGAAGGGCCTCGCCGACCTCAAGGACAAGATGCTGTCCGAGGACGTGCTTGACGATCCGCGCGCCCGCGCCATCTTCGAGCGCCAGTACGCCCGCTCCGCCACGGTCTACCAGCGCGAGGCCCTGGAGCGGGCCGACACCCGCGCCCGCCAGCAGGTCGCAGCCGACGCCACCACCGCCTACACCACCGGCGGCATGAACCTGCAGCGCCTCGGCCACGCCGCGGGCCTCGATCCCGCCACAGACGCGGACGTGGAAGAGGAGCTGAAGCGCAACGACAACATTCTGGACCGGGCCGTCGCCAGCGGCGCCGTGACGCCCCAGTCCGCCGCGGCCCTCAAGCTTCGCGCGCGCAAGGATCTGGCCGAAGCCCGGGTTAAAGGCCAGTTCGCCAAGATGCCCGAGGCAGACCGCCCGGCATTCGCCAGCGCCGTCATGGATCAATGGCAGAACGGCAAGGGGCCGCTGAAGGACCTAGATTTCGAGGATGCGTCCCGCCTGTCGGCCGACCTCGAGCGCGATCTCAATGCCGATCGCGTGCGCAAGGCGACGGCCTCGAATGTCCTCGAGCACCAGGCGCAGAAGATCCAGAAGCTCTCCGCCCAGGGCTATGACATCGCCGACACCGAGTGGAAGGAGCTGGAAAGCGCCGCCGGCCGCGTTGACGGCGGGCCGCAGACCGTGGACCGCCTGCGGCAGGAGGCCGCCACCTTCCGCGCGTGGCGCAACATGGGGCCGGATGCCCTGGACCGCGCCCTTGACCAGGAGCGGGCGAAACTGGCGAAGAACGGCGCCGACGAACTGGCGGCCTCCCGCCTCGCCGCGGGTGAAACCCTGCTGAAGGAGATGCGCACCCAGCTCGCCGCCGATCCGCTGGGCTGGGCCGAGCGCACGGGAACCGCCCAGCCGGTGGCGCTGGATCTCAACGACCCCGGCACGGCGCAGGTGCGCATCGCCCAGGCGCAGGAGGTGGCCCGCCATTACGGCGTCGCGCCGGTCTACCTGCGCCCCGAGGACCGCGCCGCAATCTCGGCCGCCCAGGCCGCCGGAGGACAAGGCATGGTGGCGACCGCGCGCGCCATCGTCGCCGGCTTCGGCGACCAGGCGCCCCGCGTGTTCGCCGAAGTCTCCAAGGAAGCACCCCTGCTGGCGCGCGTGGGGGCCCTTGCCGCCACCGGCGCCACCACCACCCTCATGGAGGATGTTGCCACCACCATCGGCGCGCGCTCCCAGCCCGGCTACAAGCCGCCGAAGTGGGACGACGCCAAGGCGGGCCAACTGCTGAATGCCAAGGAGGCGGAAGTCTACGGTGCCGCTTTCCGCGCCGCGCCCGGCGAGCAGCACGCCGCGGCTGCTACGGCCCGAACCGCCTTCGAGACCCGCATTTATCGTCGTGGCCTCGTCCCGGACGTGACCGACAGGGACACCATGGCCGCCTATGAACGAACCCTGCAGGAAGCGGCCGGCGCCACCTTCGACACCAGCGGAACCCAGTACGGCGGCATCGGATACCGCGACCGCAACGGCTGGCTCCCGGGTGGTTACGACAAGGTGGTGGTGCCGCCGAACATCCGCACCGATCGCTTCGATCGGGTGTTGAACGCGCTCACAGACGCCGACGTCGCGCGCATGGGCCCGCTTGCGGATGGCCGGCCACCGTCCGCCGCCGCGATCCAGTCCGGCCACCTCGTTGCCGTTGGCAACGGCCAATACCGCGTTGCTGCGGGCGATCCCGACGGCCCGGATCCCCAATGGATGGTGCGGGCGGACGGAAAGCCGTGGGTGCTCGATCTCTCCACCCTCGAGGGCCCGCTGCGTGGCCGCGTTCCCTCGGCTTATGTGGGCGGCAACCGATGATCTTCTTCGGTCCGGAGAGCGAGGCCCTTGCCGGGTCCTCCTACCAGCGCCCACCCGAGCCGGTGGCGGACGATTTCATCCGCGACGTGAAGGTCACGGCCGAGGCGTTCGACGCCGGCCGCGATGCCATGACCTACATCGACAACACGATCGCGGGCCTCTACGCGCGGGAAGAAGCCATCGACCGGCGCAACGCCGCCATCAAGGCCGCGACCGGCGTCGCGCTGGACAATCCCTTCCGCGCGCCCATCGACCGCGAGGCCGCCTGGCAGCGCATGAAGGCGAGCGGGGTCCCCGGCTTCAGCGATCCCAACGACATGGCCCGGGCGGCCTATGACGACAACGTTCGGGGCTATGAGGATCGCCTGCGCCAGCTCGCCGAAAGCCACGCCGACAATCCCGACGCACTGGCGGCCATCGCCGCCGGACGGTCCATCGAGGAAGACGTGCGCGGGCTTGTTGCCGGCGTGGAGCGCCGCTCCTCCGAAGCGCTCGCCGCCCCCTCCTCCCGACCCTGGCTGAAGTGGGGCGGTTATTTCGCCGGCGCCATGGCCGGCGGCTTTCGCGATCCCGTGAACCTCGCGCTGCTGTTCGCCGGCGGCGGGCCCTCCACCGCCCGCACGGCCGCCGGTGCGGTCCTGAAAACGGCATTGCGCGAAGGCGTGATCAATGCCGGTGGCGAGGCGCTGACCCAGCCTGTGATCCAGAAATGGCGCGGCGAGATGGGCCTCGAGAGCGGCCTTGGGCCGGCTGCCGAGAACGTCGCCATGGCGTTCGGGTTCGGCGCCGCCATTGGAGGGTCGGCCGAAGGCATTGGCCGCGCGGTCAAGGCGCGGGCCCCCGCCGAGGACTTCCCGCGCTTTGATCACTCCGCGCCCGACATTCGCGAGCCGGCGGTGCCCGATGGTGTCCCGGCCCGGCCGCCCAAGGACGTGCCGCTCATCGCCCGGGCGCTCGACGGTGATGAAGAGGCGATGATCGCCTCCGCCCGCGAGGCTGGCGACGGTCTCGATCCGGCCGCTTCAGCCGCTGCCGCCGCCCTCGAGGCGGACCGGCTGTTGCGCGGCCTCGCGCCCGAAGGCGTCGCGCCCCGCGATCACGAGCTGAACCTGTCGCAGGCGGTCCGCTTCGCCGAGGATCCGGACGCGGAGATGCCGCCGCTTCCGTTCGATCCCCTCCCCGCCCGCAGCGCCGACACCCCGCCCCTGCCCGATGCATCGGCCGGCCAGCGCTTCGAGTATCTGAAGAAGCCCGTCACCTTCGAGCCTGTGGACGCGGCCACCCTGCGCACCGACGCCAGAACCTTCCAGTACAAGGGGGGCGGCGACGCTTCCGGCGTCACCGATCGGCTGCGCTCGGTCGAACGGTGGGATGACCTCGCGTCCGGCAAGGTTGTGGTGTTCGAGGACGAGGCCGGCCAGCGCTTCATTGCAGATGGCCACCAGCGCCTTGGCCTCGCCCATCGCCTTCTGCTGGAAGGCAGGGCCGACAAGATCGATCTCAACGGCTTCGTCTTCCGCGCCTGGGACGGCTGGACGCCGGCGGACGTGCGGGCGATCGCGGCCAAGAAGAACCTTCAGGAAGGCTCCGGCGACGTGATCGACACCGCCCGCGTGCTGCGCGAACGCCCCACCATCCTGGACGGCAGCGTGCCGGTGGGCTCCGAGCACATGCGGCAGGCGCGCGGCCTCGCCCGCCTGTCCGACGACGCCTTCGGCATGGTGCTGAATGGGCAGGTAGCACCCGGGCACGCGGCGCTGGTGGGCGAGCTGATGCCCGATCGCCTGTCGCACGCCTTCGCCGTGTCGGCGCTGGCCCAGGCCGAGGATCTCACCGCCGCCCGGGCCCGCTACATGATCGCCGACATGGCCCGCGCGCCCACGCGGCACGAGGTGCAGGAGACCTTGCTCGGCGCCCTGGAGCGCACCGTGCCGCTGGTGGTGGAACGGGCGCGCGTGCTCGACAAGGCCGTGGGCGCCCTGCGCAAGGAGCGCAGCGCCTTCCGCACCGTCGTGGCCAATGCGGATCGGCTGGAGAATGCCGGCAACGTCATCACGGAAGGCGGCAGCCGCGCTGCAGCCGACGCGGCGGCCGAGGCCATCGATGCCATCGAGCGGCTCGCGCTGCGCGCCGGGGCGGTGTCGGAAGCGCTGGATCGTGCCGCCACCGCGCTCGCCGGCGGCACGCGGATCTCCGAAGCGACCGATGCCTTCGTGCGCGAGGTTACGGCGCTGGTGGAGCAGCGCGGCATCCTCGGCCTCGCAACCGAGGACACGCGATCGCGGCCTGCCTTCGACCTGCCCACCGGGCCGGAAGCGACCCGACAGGCCGACACGCTGCAGGCGGGCCTGTTCGACCAGCCGGCGGCCGCCGATGCTCCCCGGGCCGACACCGGCCGCACCGACATTGCCACGCTCGAAGCCCGCATCAAGGACCTCGAGCAGCAGGCCGCCCAGCGCACGACCCCCGAGACGCGCGGCGGCGGCACCCAGTTTCACGGCACCGCCGACCACAATTTCACGCCGGACGACTGGCATTCCTCGTCGCTGAACTATTACGGGGCCGGCCTCTACACCACGGACGCCGTGGATGTCGCCATCGGCTATTCCCGCAAGGGCGCGCGTCGGGGCGAAGCGGGCGCCATCTACACCATCGCCGAGAAGCGCCCCCTGAAGATCCTGGATGGCGAGGCGAAACTCGCGCCCGATCTGCTGGACCGGTTTCGCGAGATCAGCGACGACGCCGTGCAGTTGTCGCTTGACGAGAAGCCGGCCAACCTGCGCGAGCTGTACGACCTGGTGCGCGAGAACGGGACCGGCGAAGGCCTGTCCGCCGGCGAGATCCAGGATGTCTTCGACAGCATGCGATACGCCATCGAACAGGCGGGATATGACGGGTTCAGCCATGCCGGCGGGCTGCGCACCGGAGCCAAGGCCCACAAGGTGGTGATCTACTTCAAGCCGGATCAGGACCTTGAGGTGCGGCCGCAGGAAGCCTTCACCGCGGCCGAAGCGAAGCGCATGGGGATCAGCCGCCAGCTTGCCGAGGCGCGCCAGCAGCTCGAGGAGCGCCGCCTCCTGGATGACGTGACGCATTCGGAGGATGTGATGCTGGGCGCTCGCAACTGCGCGCTGGGGGGCGGCAATGGCTAGCTTCGCGGACTGCCTCAAGAACATGATCGACGCGGATGTGATCAGCCGCGATGAGGCCCGTGAGCTGGGCGCCACCTTCGAGCGCCTGCGCACCCGCCATGCCGCCGGCATGAGCCCGGAGGCAGCCGAGGCCGCAGCGCGCGAGGACATGGTGAAGCGCCTCACCGCCGAGGCGAGCCACAAGAAGCGCGTCGCTTTGCTCACCATCGCCGCCCAGCGCCGGATCACGAAGGACCTGACCGAGTTCCGCGACGCCCGGGGCGAAGCGGATATCGGCCTCGCCGCCATCGACCACCTCGAGCATTACGGCCGTGCCGGCTTCTCCTCGGTGGAAGGCCGGCGCAAGGCCATCCTAGCCGACGCCCACGCCCAGCTCGAGGGCTTCATGCACCACTACCGCACCACGTTCCTGTCGGGCCGGCGCATGAACCGCCTGAGCCTCGATAACGTCGTGCGCGAGCGGGCCGGCGAGGCCACGGGCGACGCCCAGGCCAAGGCCTTTTCCGACGCCATCGAGAACGTGTTCGAGGATCTCCGCCAGCGCTTCAACGCCGCCGGCGGCGCCATCCGCAAGCTGGACCGCTACATCCTGCCGCAGGCGCACAATCGCCTCGCGTTGCTGAAACGTGGCCGTGAGCAGTGGATCACGGACATCCTGCCGCGCCTCGATCCCGAACGCATGGTCCATCCCCTCACCGGCGATCCGGTGCCGGCAGCCGAGCTGCGCGGCATGCTCAACCACGTCTATGACAGCGTTGTGTAGGAAGGCTGGAACGAACGCACGCCGTCCGCCGTGCCCATGGGCCGCGGTGCGCTCTACAACCAGCGCGCCGACGCCCGCTTCCTGGTGTTCAGGACCGCCGACGACTGGCTCGCCTATCAGCGCGAATACGGCAACGCCGACGTGTTCGCCACCGTCATGAACCATGTGAACGGCATGTCCCGGGACATCGCCGCCATGGAGGTGCTCGGCCCCAACCCCAACGCCACCATCGGCTGGATGAAGCAGATGGTGCAGAAGGAGGCCGCCCTCGCCGAGAACGGCAAGCGGTCGCTGATGAAGGCCGGCCGGTATCCCGGCAAGGATATCCGCGGCACCACCAACACCACCCTCGCCGAGATCGACGGCATATGGGAGCAGCTTCGCGGCGGCATCGGCGATCAGGATCAGAAGCTCTCCGCGATCTTTTCCGGCGCGCGCAACTTCCTCACCTCCGCCTTGCTCGGCGGCGCCGTCCTGCCGTCCATGGCTTCGGATCCGGTCATGCTGGCGTCCGCCAAGAAGTTTCTCGGCCTGCCCGCCGCCAACACCTATTGGAGCCTCGCCAAGCAGTTTCACCCCTCGGCGAAGCATGAGGCCGTCGCCGCCGGCCTCATCAACGAGGAGGCCATGCATGTCCTGCGCGAGCAGGCCCGCTATGCCGGCAGCCTCTCCGGGCCCGAATGGACCAAATGGCTTCCCGATCGCGTCATCACCTGGCAGGGGCTGAAAGCCTGGACCCGGGCCGCCAAGCATGCCTTTGGCCGCGAGATGCAGGCCTTCGCCGGCCAGCGCCTGGACACGGCGTGGGAGGATCTTCCCGCCGAATGGCGCCGCGCCTCCGAGGGCTACGGCATGGGTGCGACCGAATGGGCAATCATCCGCCGCGCCCAGCCGCAGGATATGGAGGGGGCCCGCTTTCTGCGGCCGCAGGACATCGCCGCGCTGGAGGATCCGCGCGCCAGCGAGCTGGCCTTGCGCTGGAGCGAGATGGTGCTGCAGGAGACGGAATATGCCGTGCCCTCCGGCACCGCCCGCGGCCGCGCCGCGGTGCTGGGGGGAACCAAGGCCGGCAGCCTGCGTGGCGAGTTCTGGCGCTCCGCCGCCATGTTCAAGAGCTTCGGCGTCTCCGTCACCATGCTGCAGGGCGCGCGCCTCGCGGCCGAGGCCGGCGCCGGCCGTGGTGCCCGGGGCGCAGCCTTCGCGGCCGCCACCGTGGGCACCCTTACATTGTCCGGCGCGCTCGGCCTCTGGCTCCGGGACATCGCCGCCGGCCGCGATCCCCAGAAGCCGCAGGACGGCAAGTTCTGGATCGCGGCCATGCTGCAGGGCGGCGGCCTCGGCATCTTCGGCGACTTCCTGTTCGCCGATTACAGCCGGTATGGGAACTCCTTCGCGGCCACCCTCGCGGGCCCTTTGGTTTCACTGGGCGAAGATGTGTGGAAGGCCAGCGGCGGCCAGCTGCTGAAGATGGCACGCGGCGAGGAAACCAATCTGTCGGAAGAGAGCATCAAGATGCTCCGCCGCTACACGCCCGGCGGATCGCTCTGGTACCTGCGCGCGGCCTATAACCGCGTGCTCCTCGACACTCTGCAGCACTGGACCGACCCCAAAGCCAACCAGAAGTTCAAGCGTCAGGCGCAGAGCCTGATGCGGGAGCGCGATCAGGGCTTCTGGTGGGCGCCGGGAGAGGTGGCGCCGGGACGGGCGCCGCAGTTGGGAGGGCGCTAGTGCCGCCAGCGAAGGCGGTCAACTACCTCCGCGAACCCACCCAGAGCCGTAACAAGAACGGTGAATACCAGCCCAGGCGCTGCGACCAACGCAGCTGCCCACCACTCTAGATGCCAGCCGTACCTTGCTCCGTAATAAGTAACTGGGATTAAAAATAACAAACCGAATGGCCGAATCATATTCGCTATTATGAACGCGATTATCGCAGCCCATGACGGCCAACCAAACCATATTTCAGTACCAATTAATACAGCGGCAGCTTGAACGACGATGTAAACCAATCCTACCAACATCATGAACAGCCAAATTATAACGCCTAAGATGGCCATCATTCATTCCCCCCGGGTCATTCCGATTGTTAGGTGAGCCAAAAACACTCCTGCCGTAGCGATGTTCAGCACCATCCACACCTCTCGGCTGAGACGCACGGGAATGACGGGATTGAAGATCACGGCCGCCGCCACAAAGGCGATCAACCACGGCGTCCAGCGCTTCGCCTCGGTCCACAGCAGCAGCGCGATGGCCAGGCCGCAGATGAACACCACCACGCGCAGGCTCATGTAGTAGGCATAGGGAAGGCGGGCCAAGGCGATCAGTGACAGGATCGCCGGGATGACGTGAACGGCGATGATGCCCGGACTTGGCGCCATGATGCTCCCCCAAGAGCGCGCAACCTAAGGGAACATAACAACCGCAGCGCGAGCCGCCAAGCTCGGTTGACGCACCCCGCCTCCAGCGATCATGGCTCCCATGTCGCTGGACTTCCCGATCTCCCCTTCCACGCGCGTGTCCGGCCCCTACGTCGCGAGCGCGGGGCAGACGGCATTCTCCGTCACCTTTCCCTTCCAGGCCGCCGAGGACCTGCGCGTCGAGATCCGCGCCTCGGCTGATGACGATTGGTCCGCCGCGGTCCTGGGCGTCGATTACAGCGTCTCCGGCGCTGGCGCGCCGGCGGGCGGCACCGTCACCTTTGGCGTCGGGCGCGCGGCGGGAACGCAGGTCCGCACTGTCGGCCGTGCCGTCATCGCGGCCCCGGTGAATGCGGTTCCCGCCGGCGGCTTCAGCAGCGACACCTTCAACCGTGTCATGGATCGCGTCACCATCTGGAACCAGGAGGCGCGCCGCGACATCGATGAAGTCGCGCACCTGCTCGAGGATGTGGTCGCGGTGGAAATCGCGCCCATCGATGACCGCACCAGCGCCGACAAGGCCGCCTCCCCCGCCGCCGTCACCCAGGCGCTGGACGAGCTGGATGCGGACATCAGCGCCACGATCGCGTCCACCGGCAATTTCAGCCTCGCCTCGCCCCATGAGCTGATCGGCCCCGACGAAACTGCCCTCGCCCGCATCGCCGACGAACTGGGCAACGCCGCCGCGGCCGTGCTGGAAGACGGCACCTTTGCCGCCGCGCTCTTCCGCGCGGTCACGGCCGCCATGCGGACGCTGCGGCTCGGCCCGCCGGCGGGAGCCGATGGGGTTGTCCAAGAGTACCACGCCGACGCCAACTACCTGTGGGCGATCACCGACGAAGACGACAATGTCGCCATCGGCCTCGGTGCGGATGACAACCTCCTGTACCTGCCCGCCACCATTGCCGGGCAGGACATCGCCGCCAAGGATTTGCGCAACAAGGTCAAGGCCGCCGCCTGGACCAGCATCCCGATGACCGACATTCAGTTGCCGGTAGCGGATCACAACACCATCGTGCTCTACGGCCAGTCGCTGGCGGCCGGACAGGAGACGTGGCCGGCCCTGAGCAAAACGGCGCTCTACGGCGCCACCATGCTCGGCGGTGATGTGCGCCCGCAAGAAGACGACGGCACCGCCTACACCCAGCTTGCGCCCACCGGCTTCCAGCCGCTGGTTGCGAAATGCCGCGCTGGCACGGCATCGACCGTCTACACCGATGCGGAGGTTGCGGCCCTCCCGCCCGGCGATGCCGCCCGCGGGGAAAGCCCGGCCATCGGCGCCGTCCATGTGCTCGCCTGGCTGCTGGGCCGCCGGCGCCTGTTCCCGCCGCCGTCCTTCAATGTCGTCTGTCCTGCTGTGAGCGGAAAGACCATCGAGCAGCTGAGCAAGGTCAACGGGCAGGACGGAACGAACCGCTACAATCGCCTGATCTCCGCCGTCACCCAGGCGCACGCCGCCGCGACGGCAGCCTCGCAGACACACGTCGTCACCGCCGTCATGTGGATGCAGGGCGAATACGACTATGCGACCACGTGGGGCTCCACCAAGGCCACCCGGGCCGCATACAAGGCCGCGCTTGCTCAGCTTCATGCGGACATGGTGGCCGATATCAAGGCCATCACCGGCCAGACCGAGGCGCCTCTGCTCCTCCTTTACCAGACCGGCGCCACCTTCACCCAGGATGCGGACAGCGCCGGCGCGCCCGGCCTGCATGTGGGCATGGCGCAGCTCGATTACGCCCTCGCGAACCCGTCCACGGTGGTGCTCGCCGGCCCGGTCTATCCGGTGCCGGACAAGAGCGGCCACCTCAACAGCAACGGCTCGCGCTGGTTCGGCCAGTGCCTCGGCCGCGCCGCCGCCCGGGCGATCGTCACCGGCACCGCGTGGCGGCCGCTCTCGCCGATCGCGGTCGAGCAGCTCGCAGCGCGGCACCTGCGGGTGCATTTCCATGTCCCCGTGCCGCCGCTGAGGTGGCTGGACGCCTATGTGCAGAACACCCCCACCAGCTGGGCCGCCAAGGGCATGCGCGTTTCGACGGCCGCGAACGGCAACATCTCCATCGCGTCCGTCGAGATCGTGGCGGACACCATCATCGACCTGCACACCTCGGCCGACATTCCGTCCGATGGGCTATTCTGGATCGCGCCGTCCGCCGTCTTCAGTGGCGCATCGAACATCGCCGACAGCGAAAACATGCCGTCCTACGACCTCTACTCGTACACGGGCGGCAGCGGCCAGTATGCCGCCGAGAACATCGCCGGCATCGTGGGCAAGCGCTATCCCCCCAACAACTATGCGGTCGCGGGTTGCTGGCCGATCGGCTATTCGGAGTTCTGATCCATGCCCCTCAAGATCACGATCCCGGGGGCCGACTTCTCTGGCCTTGGCCTGCCGAAGTTCATTCGTCGTGCCTACGGCTTCCCGGCCGATGCGCTCGCCGGCCTTTACCTCTTCGAGAATGTGACCATCGGCAACCCGATTGCGGTCGCGCTGGACTATTCGGGCTCGGCCGCCAACGCGCCGTTGCTCGGCGGATCCGTCACGCCGACCCGCACGGCGGCGGGTGCGTCCTTCACCAGCGGCGCCGGCATCATGTGGGCGCCGCCCATCGCCTATGGCGGCGCCATGTCGGGTGTCGCGGTGATGCGTTGCACCTCTGCTGCTGCCAATGGCTTCTACCCGGCGATTGCCAACCGGAGCGGGGCGGTCCCCAACCTCTCCGGCGATCCCTCGTATGCCAACACGCTGGCGATCTCGTTCTTCCGCGACCTCGCCAGCATCTCGCCACGCCCCGCATTGTTCGCCAATCCCGATTGGACCTCGCCGGCCGGCGCCGCGAAGGTGCTCACCAATCCCGGCGCCCTCAACGATTGGTTCGCCGTCGCCTGGAGCATCGATCCCGCCACCGGCACGGTGCGGATGCGGACGAACAAGGACCAGGAAGTCACCGCCGTGGAGGGCGCCCGCGTCGCCGAATATGCGGCGCGCTCCTCTGAGTTCTGGCGGCTGGGCTTGACCCGCATCAACGGCCTCTCGGTCGCCGGCGATATCGGCCTCTTCGCCTTGTACTCCGCCGCCTTCGACCAGACGGGCCTCTCGGAGCTGATCTCCGCTGCGGCAACCCGCATGTCGGGCCGCGGCGTCACCCTCTAGCGCTGCGGAGCATCACCCATGGCCTTCTCCTACGACGCCACCAAGGATCCCTATGCGGGCCTCGCCCCGTCCATCATCGCGCCGGCGCGCATGTGCCGGGTGGTGGTGCCGAACGACGGGGCGGACCTCGCCGTCTATGCGGTGAGCCTGTGGGCCTATGTGCCCGACACGGTGGCCGGCGGCGTCGGCACGGTGAAGGTGACGCCGGTGGACGCCACCGACGACGCCAACACCATCACCTTCTCCATGCCGCCCGGGCTCGTCCCCCTGCCGCCCCTGCAGGTGCGGCGCGTGTGGGCCACCGGCACGAGCGCCGGCATCACCCTCTATGCCTTGAGCCAGAAATGATCGGCCTCGGCCTCGCCCTCCCCCTTGCCGCCCGGCTCGCCCAGGCGCTGGGCCAGCCGCGCCCGCCGGCTGGCTACGTCTTCCTGACCGACGCCGACGGCGCGCGCTTGAGGGACGCAGATGGCGCCTATCTTATTGAGCGGATCTGAGGGTAGGCTCGGTCCTCGCCGCCACTGCAAGCGTCCAGTGACGCCTCTTGAAACCGCGGAGATCCGGGCGCTATTCGAGCGAGGTATCCCCTCGCGAGCCATAGCTGAACAGTACGGCTTCGCACGCTATTCCAGCATTGATCGATTGGCGCGCCGAGGCGGCTGGCTTCGCCCCAATGGCTTTCGCGCGGCAAGAATTCAGTCTCTTTGTTGGCACCCGTCGCCAGCGCAAGCCGTGTGGTTGAGGGAGCACTGGTGCACCCACGCGACGATCTTCGATATGGCTTTGCATCTCGGCGTAGGCCGGAAGGCCATCTATGGGGCTGCGTGCCGGCTGGGACTGCCGTCCCGCGACCGGAGCAAGGTGCGCTTGGCTCAAACCGGAGTGCAAAGTCGTCGAGAGTTTGTATTCAGTCTATGGCGAGCCGGTCTTTCTGCAGATGAAATCGCGCTGGAAACCGGGAAAAGCCCCAAGGCAGTCTGGCAGTTGATCTTCGTCTGGCGCCGTCGCGGTGTAGCTCTGCCTCGGCGATGCCCAAAGCGACTTGCCCAAAGCTGGACGAGATGAAACACGTCTCGATCGCAGAGCGGCGGAGGGTGGTCCGCGAGTTGCGGATCGAGACAGTGCCACCGCGTTGGACTGGAGCCTACGTTCAAGAGCGCCTGATTGAAGCGTTCTTGGTTCTTGCTCGTCTTCCTGGTCCCGTCGGCCCCGCAAAAGTCCGTTCTGTACTTGGTGCGCTTGCGTCCACCACCGCGGGGAGCGTCGATATCGGGCGCACTGCGGGCGACTTCAGATGGACACGTCCACCACCCTCGGCGGATCAAATCGGGAGAATGGAGCGCGCCCTGGAATGGGGCGGCCGCTATCTCCCCGACGACGAGCAGGCCCGCCTCTGTCTCTTTGCATGGGCGTACGGCAAGGCCCATGGGCACAAGGTAGCGGCGGTCCTTGGTCGCGTCGGCTTGCCACGAAGCATGTTCGACAACGCGAGGCGTCGCGGCGCACTGATCACCGCCATTCGCCTTGAACAGGCGCAGATCGATGTAGACTGAGCGGCCCGCAACTCGGTTGACCCCCTCCCGGCGGCCGCATTCTGGCGGCATCCAGGAGGTGCCCCATGGCGGCCGAAAGCTTCAAGCGTGCGCTGGCCCGCGTCCTCGTCCACGAGGGCGGCTACTCGAACCACCCGGACGACCCCGGCGGCCCGACCATGCAGGGCATCATCCAGCGCGTCTATGACGGCTATCGCCGTGGCAAGGGCCTGCCCACCCGCAGCGTGCGCGAGCTGGAGCGCGGCGAGCTGGAGGAGATCTACCGCAAGAACTACTGGGATGCCGCGCGCTGCGACGAGCTGCCCGCCGGCATCGACTATGTGGTGTTCGACGGCGCCGTGAACTCCGGGCCGGTCCAGTCCGCCAAGTGGCTTCAGCGCGCCCTCGGCCTGTCTGCGGATGGCGCTATCGGCGAGGTGACGATCACCGCGGCGTGGAAGTTCCCCGATCGCGTGAAGCTGGTGGACGAGATCTGCGATCGCCGCCTCACCATGCTGCAGGCCCTGCGCACCTGGCCGGTGTTCGGCAAAGGCTGGGGCCGCCGCGTGTTGGATGTGCGCCGCGATGGCAAGGCATGGGTGCGCGACGCCGCCCCGCCGCCGAGCCCCGTCCCGGTGAGCACTCCTGCCAACAACCTGGATGAAAGCGCCAAGGCGCCGCCCTCGAGCGCGGCGCCGGCGCCGTCGCCGGACAAGGGCGCCGGCGCGATCGCCGGCGGCATCGTCACCTCGAGCGTCTCCGAGGCCGCGCGGCAGCTGCAGCCCTACGCCGATAGCTCGCCCGCCCTCGGCAAGATCTTCGCCCTTCTCACCGTCCTCGGCCTGCTCTGCACCGTAGGCGGCCTCCTCTACGTGTGGTGGAGCGCCCGCGCCGGCCGCAAGCGCGCCGACGCGCTCGACCTGATGCCGGCGGCGCCCATCGATCCCGGGCGGCCGACGTGACCGCCTATGCCTGTCTGGTCCTCCTTTGGGGCCTCACACTCGTAGCGGCGATCCTGGTTCGCGGCTTCACCGGCATATTGCCGGTGCAGATGGACAATGCCCTCAAGGCCCTAGCGGTGGCCGTGATCGTCCTGTTCCCCGTCGCTCTCGCCCAATGGTGGTTCTCATGAACTGGTGGGAATGGCTCATCTACGGCGCGCCCTGGTGGTTCCAGGCCGCCGGCGGCGCCGGCCTCCTCATCGGCGCCTTCGTACTGCTGTTGCGGATCTTCGGCCTCAAGACCGCGCTCCAGGTGGGCGTGCCCGCGGCGGCCGTGTTTGCCGCTCTCGTGTATGGCCGCCGCGAGCGGCAAGCCGGTTGGAACGACGCGCACGCCAAGGGAGATCGCGATGCGGACGAAGCTGTGGAGAGGGCACGCGCTGCGCGCTACGACGCTGATCGCCGCAACGCTGACGCTGGCCGGCTGCGCGACGACGACGGGTACCGGCGCGACTAAGGTCTATTGCGGCGCCGCTGCGCCCATCCGCTGGTCCGTCCAGGACACAGACGAAACGATCCGGCAGGCCAAGGCGCACAATGCCGTTGGCCGCAAGCTCTGCGGGTGGAAGTGATGAACGAGAAGAGCGGAGCCACCACCTATGACGAGCTGGACCCGGAGGTGCAGGAGTTCCTCGGCCGCCTGGACAAGGCGGACGTGCAGCTCCTCGAGAAGGGGATCGAGCTGACGCGGCATGTCGCCAGCGCCGGCAAGGTGGCGAAGTGGTGCGTCATCCTGGTGGTGGGCCTGATCGTCGGGCTCTCCGCTCTCGGCGACGCCATCGGCAAGATCGTCCACTGGTTCGTGATGAAGTGAGACATGCGGCCGCACCCGCAGATATCCCCGTATATCACACGCGAGGGCGAAGCGGTGCAGTTGGTGGTGCCGGTGCTCGGCGCCGAGGGCATCACCTGCCTGCAGGTCCCGCTCAGCCGCCGCGCCGGCGCCCGCATCGCCCTTGAACTGGCGGCCGCCCAGTGCGACCAATGGGCGGACCCAATCGTGCGACAACCCGATGATATCGAGGGCCTGTCGCACGAAGGCTTCTTGCAAGCCATTGATGTATAAGGGGTCGCGGCGAACTTTTAATCATGGGGTCTCGGGTTCGAATCCCGACGGGCTCACCAACCTCGCCTCCTTCGCTCCACACCCGCCCATCAACGACCGCGCGCTGCCGCGTGGGCGATGTTGAACCTCACGCGCACGATGATGGCGGCGTGGATGCCAACTGCGATGGCGAGCGCCAAAGCGTGCTGCGCGGGGGTTGCAGGCACCAGCATGGCGACCGTGACGCCGAAGGGGACGAACACCAGCGCGCCGGTCGCAAGTCCCGGATTGTAGCTGCGGAAGCGCAGGGCCATGCCCAGATGGGCGACGCCGTTGACGAGGATGAGATAGGCCGCCGCCAATCCCCATCCGGCGCCGGCGAGCCAGGCCAGATAAACCGCGGCGAGATTGATGCCCCACACGCCCGGGAGATTGATCCAGAGCACGTCCGTGACGGTCAGCGCCTCAACGCCGCCGAAGACCACCTTGTTCACATAGGTGCGGAAGCGGTCGCCCGCATGCTCCTCGACCTGATGCAGCATGTAGAGGGGCGAGGCGAGGAAGATCAGCAGCACGCCGCGCCCCGCGCCGGAGACAAGCGGTGCGGTGAGCAGGAGGGCAATGGCCATGAAGCCCGCCCCGGCCACCCAGTTGCGCCAGAGCCAGGCCTCCATTGAATTCGATCTCCGCATGCCCCAGACGGGATCATCGTGCGGAAGCCGGCCTGCGCCAAGCGCGCCGCAGGCCGGACTCCACAAATTCAGTTGAAGCGAATACGTCAGCCGAACGTCGCACCAAACAATTTCATTGTCACTGAAATTGTCCCTGCTATGCTTGCCCCATGAAGCTCGCGGAATGGCTCTCGGCAACCGGTACGAAGCGCAGCGCGTTCGCGCGGCAGGTGGGCATGTCCCCGGCCAGCGTGACGGCCCTGTGCAATGACGAGCGCGCCTGGATCTCCCGCGAGACGGCCGAAAAGATCGCCGAGGCGACCGGGCAGCAGGTGACGCCCAACGATTTCCTCGGCCTTTCCACGCCCATCCGAGGTTTGCCCGTGACCGATACTACCCAGGCCCGCGTCCAGTCCGCCATCGAAGCCATCGCGCGCGGGGAGATCATCGTCGTCACCGACGACGACGACCGCGAGAACGAAGGCGACCTCATCCTCGCCGCCTCGCTGGCGACGCCGGAGAAGATGGCCTTCGTCATCCGCAACACCTCCGGCATCGTCTGCACGCCTTTGCCCCCGTCCGAGGCGAAGCGGCTGCGGCTCGATCCCATGGTGTCGAACAACGACGCGCCCATGGGCACGGCCTTCACCGTCTCCATCGACGTGCGCCACGGCACCACCACCGGCATCTCGGCGGAAGAGCGCACCAACACCGTGCGGGCGCTGGCCAATCCCAACATGGGCGCCGGCGATTTCGTGCGGCCGGGCCATGTCTTCCCGCTGATCGCCCGCGAGGGTGGTGTGCTCATCCGCTCCGGCCACACGGAAGCGGCGGTGGATCTGTGCCGCCTCGCCGGCCTGCCGCCCATCGGCGTCATCGCCGAGCTGGTGAATGACGACGGCACGGTGCAGCGCGGGCCGCAGGTGACCGCCTTCTCCGAGAAGCACAATCTCACCCGCATCTCGGTGGCGGATCTCATCGCCTATCGCCAGGCGCGCGAGAAGCTGGTGACGCGCGCCGCGGAATTCCCGGTGCCGACCATCGTCGGAGAGCTGCAGGGCTATTCCTATGTGACGCCCTTCGACCCGGTGAACCACCTCGCCCTCGTCAAGGGTCGCATCGGCGACGGCGAGAAGGTGCTGGTGCGCCTGCACCGGGCCGATGCCATCGCCGACGCCTTCAGCGGCGGCAAGATCCTGCAGAAGAGCCTGGAGCGGATCGACGCCGAGGGGCGCGGCGTGCTGGTCTATCTGCGTGACGGCACCAGCGGCGTGCCGGCCGTGGCCATGGGCCAGAATTCCGAGAAGAGCACCAGCGAGCTGGAGCGCGATCGGCACTGGCGCGAGGTGGGCCTGGGGGCGCAGATCCTGCGCGACCTCGGCATCCAGTCGATCCGCCTTCTGGCATCCAAGACGCGCACCTATGTGGGCCTCGCCGGCTTCGGCATCGAGATCGTCGGCACCGACACGCTCGATTGAGCCATTAAGGGGCCGGGCAGGCGCCGGCCCCTAACCCGTTGTGAAGGTTCAAAGACACTTGCGTGACGCCCGCGGCGCACGCCATTGCAACGGTTCCGCCGCAAAACGTGACACGCCTTGAGGCGGCAAAGCTCTTCTCCCGGGACGGGATCGGTGTCAGCATTTCACGGACGTGATGCCGCACCGTTCCTTCCACGGGAGGAAGCTGTCCATGTCCTCGCGCCAAATGTCTTCGCGCCCAATATCTTCGCGCTCGACGTCCTCGCGCCGGCTCTGTGCTGTCGATCCCGCCCGCCTGCTGACGTCGGGCCTTCTCGTCTTCGGCCTTCTCCACACGGCGCCGGCCGTTGCCGGCGGATCCGGCAAGGTCGCCGTGGATGTGGAATTGGTCCTCGCGGTCGATGTCTCCTATTCCATGGACGCCGACGAGCTTGCCCTGCAGCGCGAGGGCTATGCCTCCGCCATCACCTCCCGCGAGTTCCTCGATGCGCTGCGTCTCGGCCCCAATGGGCGGATCGCGGTCGAATATGTGGAGTGGGCCGGCGAGAATGAGCAGAAGATCGTGGTGGACTGGCGCATCATCGATGGCCCCGAGAGCGCGAAGGCGTTCTCCGAGGCGGTGCGGGCCGCGCCCATCCGGCGCATCTACCGCACCTCCATCTCCGGCGCCCTCTTGTTCGCCGCCGACCAGTTCGACCTCAACGGCTTCCGCGGCCTGCGCAAGGTCATCGACGTGTCGGGCGACGGCGTGAACAACCAGGGGCCCCCCGTGGCGCTGGCGCGCGATTCGGTGGTCAGGCGCGGCATCACCGTGAACGGGCTGCCCCTGCTGATGAAGCGCTCCGCCTCGTCCGCGCTCGATATCCCGGAGCTGGATATCTATTACGAGGACTGCGTGACCGGCGGCCCCGGCGCCTTCGTCATTCCGGTCGAGACCATGGCGGAATTCTCCCGCGCCATCCGCACCAAGCTGGTGCTGGAGGTGGCCGGCGTGGTGCCGAAGCCCGGTCCGGGCCTCATCCAGCATGCCTCCGCCGAGCAGCCGCGGATCTCTTGCACCATCGGCGAGAAGATCTGGATGGATCATTGGGCGAATTGAGGCCGCGGCGGGGTGGGCGCCCGTCTCGGCACAGCCGTCGCGCTCCGGCTCGACCGGAGGACGACACAAAACGGTCGCATCAGCGCGCGTCCACCAGCGGCACCCCGCGCAGGTCCTCAAGGCTGCCAGCCCCCGCCACGAAGGCGGCGATGCGCAACTGCTCGGCCAACAGCTCGAAATGGGCAATGACGGCTTCGGTCGAGGTCACGGCCGCCTTCAGCGTCGCCGCCGCCTGCCCCACGAGATCGGCACCGAGACGGATGGCCTTCGCCGCGTCCACGCCGTCGCGGATGCCGCCGGACGCGATGATGGGAACGTCCGGGAGCGCCGCGCGCACCTCCACCACCGCATCGGCGGTGGGAATGCCCCAGCCGGCGAAGGCGTCGGCCAGCGCCCGGGTGCGGCCGGTGCCCCGGGCCCCTTCCACCAGCGCCCAATTGGTGCCACCCGCCCCCGCCACGTCGAGCGCGGCCACGCCGCACTTCACCAGCCGGCGGGCGACGGCGGCGGACAGGCCGAAGCCCACTTCCTTCACCACCACCGGCACATGGAGATAGACGCACAGGCTGGCGATGGCGTGAAGCACGCCGCGCCAGTCGCGGTCGCCGCCCTCCTGAATCGCCTCCTGCAGCGGATTGAGGTGAATGACGAGCGCATCCGCTCCGATCATCTCCACCGCCCGGCGCGCGTGGTCGCGGCCGTTGGGGGCGAGCAGCTGGGCGGCACCGAGATTGGCGAAGAGGAGGACATCCGGCGCGCGCTTGCGCAGCTCGCCACCGAGCCCCCCGGCCGCGCCGGTCTCCACCGCGATGCGCTGCGAACCCACGCCGAGGGCGATGCCCAGCGCCTGCGCAGCCTCGGCGAGGTGCGCGTTGATGGCCTCGGAGCGTGCCGGCCCCCCGGTCATGGCGGAGATGAGGAGTGGCGCCTTCAGCCGGCGGCCGAGCACGCTGGTGGAGAGGTCCACCGCATCGAGGCTCAGCTCCGGCAGCGCGCAATGGACGAAGCGCCAGCGGTCGAAGCCCGCATCCACGCGAGAGGCGACGCGATCACCGGATAGCACGATGTCGATATGATCTTCCTTGCGCCGACCGGCTGCGTTCTCGTCCATGCCCCTCCCGGCACTCCTTCGTCCCGTCGATTGCCACGCGCGATTTGCGCCGCGGCGCAGGTGCCACAGGCCGGCAAAATGTGCGGCGCGGCACAGGTCCCGCACTGGCATCATTGTGTAAGCGGTGATCTAAAGTCATTCAAGGCAACGTATGTGCCTCATGCAGGGGGATCGTCGCTCCGGGCGGCCAAGAACAGAGTGAGGGGGCGTATGGGGCAGAAGGGCGGACGGGACCGGCGGACCGAAGCTTCGGCGATGGCCTCCCGGGAAGCGCTGTCGGCGGCGGCTGGCGGTGTCGTGCTCGCCGTGGCGGCGCCGGATCCCGAGCCCGCGCACGCCCCGGATACCGCCCTGCCGGAATTCCCGCCGCGCTCCCGGGACCTCTCCTATCTTCGTGCCGTCGTGGACCGCAGGCTCGGCCTGCTGGTGCCGCCGGCGGCGTCGCATCCTGCCGTGCTGCACGCCGCCATGCGGCACATCCTGCTCGCCCCCGGCAAGCGGCTGCGGCCGCTGCTCGTGATGGCAGCCGCCATGCAGCTCGACGCCTCCGAACATGCGGTGCTCGATTTCGGCTGCGCGCTGGAGATGATCCACGCATCGTCCCTCATCATCGACGATCTGCCGTGCATGGACGACGCCATGGTGCGCCGGGCCCAGCCGACCACCCATGTGAAGTATGGCGAGGACGTCGCCGTGCTCGCGGCGGTGGCGCTGCTGTCACGGGCCCTCGGCGTCGCCGGTGCCGCGCCGGGCACGAGCGATCCTGTGCGGCTCGACGCGGTGTGCATCCTCTCCAAGGCGGTTGGCTCCCTCGGCCTGTGTGGCGGCCAGTATGACGACCTGCGCCCGAGCCCCGGCCGCTCCGTCGCGGCCACCGAGGACGTGAATCGCCGCAAGACCGGCGTGCTGTTCTCCGCCGCCGTGGAGATCGCCGGCCGCGCCGCCGCTGCTGACGATGCGCAGACCGGCCACCTCAGGGCGCTCGCTGGCCACGTGGGCAGCGCCTACCAGATTCTCGACGATATTCTCGACACCTCGGGCTCGGCCGCGGCGCTGGGCAAGGATGTGGGCAAGGACTCGAACAAGGCGACGGTCATCGCCTCCCTCGGCGCGCCGCGCGCGCGCAAGCTGTTGTCGGAGCACTTGGCGGGGGCGCTCGCAGCCTCTAAAGAACTGGGGCCCAACAAGGAGGGCCAGCAGCCCCTGCGAGATTTCATGACCGCTGCCTTCGGAGAACTGATGGGGCCGCTGGCGCCGTGAGCGCCGCCGCCCACCATTACGACGACCCGAAAGACGAAAGCCCGGCCCCGCCCCTCGCCATTCTCGGCCTCACCGCAGGCTATGGCGCGCGCAACGTGCTGGCTGGCGTCGATCTCGTGCTGCGCGCAGGAACGGTCACCGCGCTCGTCGGCCCCAACGGGGCGGGCAAGAGTACCTTGGTGCGGGCCATCTGCGGTCGCATCCCGCCGCGCACCGGAATCGTCCGCATCTGCGGCATCCCCGCCGCCGAGAGCGAGGCGCGGGCCCGCATCGGCCTCGCGCCGCAGGACATCGCCCTCTATCGCGCCCTGACCATCGCCGAGAACCTGGCCGTCTTCGCCCGCCTCGCCGGTGTGCGCCGTGGGGACGTTGCCGCCTGCGTCGCTGGCGTGATGGCGCGCACCGGCATCGAGGAGCGCGCCCACGAGCGCATCGACCGGCTTTCCGGCGGCTGGCAGCGCCGCGCCAACGTGGCGGCCGCCCTCGTCGGCAATCCGCGCCTGCTGGTGCTGGACGAGCCCACGGTGGGTGTCGACGCGCCCGCCCGCGCCGACCTTGCCGCGCTGGTGCAGCGGCTGGCGGCGGACGGGCTCGGCGTTCTCGTCATCACCCACGATTTCGCCTTCGCCGAAGAGGTGGCCGAGCGTGTCGCCATCCTCTCCGAGGGACGCATCGCGCTGGAGGGGCGGCTCGCCGCCCTGATTGCCGCGCGCTTTCCCAACCAGCGGCGCGCCGCCGTGACCTTCGCCACGCCCCCCTCGCCGAACGGGCGACAGGTGCTCGCCCTGCGTGGGCTGAGCGGCGATGAAGGCGGCACTTCCTTCAGCGGCGTCGTCTCCGATACGCCGGAGGGCGCGGGCGGGCTCATTGCCGCGCTCAAGGTGGCCGGCCTCGTGCCGCGTACCATCGCCTTCGAGGCCGCGGGCCTTGATGCGCTCTATGCCGACGTGACCGGGAGCCCGCCGCCATGATGGGCGCCATCGTTCGGGCCATGGCGCTCACCCTGATGCGCGACCGCGGCGCGCTGATGATGACGTTCGTGCTGCCGCCGGTGCTGTTCATCCTGTTCGCCGCGGTGTTCGCCGGCACGGGAGGCGAAACCTCGGTCATCAAGGTGGCCGCGGCGCGGACCACCGATGCGCCGTCGGCCACGGCCTTCCTCACGGCGCTCGGCCGCGCCAGCGACAACGATCTCGTCCTCGTCACGCCCGAGGAGGTCCGCGCCCGGGTGGCAGACGGCCGCGCCGATGTGGGCCTGGTGGTGCGGGGCGATGTGGCTGCCGCCACCGACAAGCCGCCGCTGCTGGTCATCACGGACCCCGCCCGCAATGTTGCCGCCGCCCTGCTCTCGGCGCGCATCCAACGCGTGTTCACCGACGACCTCCCGGGCCTCGCCATCCGCCGCGTGGCGGCGCAGATCCAGGTGCTGGTGGGCGCCTTCTCGCCGGAGCAGACATCGCGGCTGGAGCAGTCCATCGCCCGCGCACCGGAACTGGTGGCAGGGGGTGGCGCCGAGCTGATGGAGCGCCAGCCGCTCACCCGCCGCCGCTCCGAGCCGGGGGTGAGCTATTATGCCGGTGCCATCGCCATGCTGTTCCTGCTGTTCTCGGCCGTGCAGGGCGCCGGGAGCCTCGTGGAGGAGCGGCGATCCGGCGTGTTCGACCGTATCGTCATGAGCCGCGGCGGCGTGCTGGCGCTGGTGGGCGGCAAGCTCGCCTTCCTGATTTTGCAGGGCCTCGCGCTCTCGGCGGTGCTGTTTGCCGTGGCACAGGTCGTCTATGGCGTGAACGTGCTGCCGAATTTCTGGACCTTCGCCGCCGTCGCGATCGCCGCCTCGGCCGCCGCCGCCGGCATCGCCCTGCCGCTGGCGGCGGTGTCGCGCACCCGCCAGCAGGCGCAGACGCTCTCCACCTTCGCGGTCCTGCTCCTCTCCGCCGTGGGCGGCAGTATGGTGCCGCGCTTCCTCATGCCGGAATGGCTCCAGCAGGCCGGCGTGCTGACCCCCACGGCCTGGGGCATCGAGGCCTTTCAGGGCGCGCTCTGGCGCGGCGAGGGCATGGCGACGCTCGCGCCGTCGCTCCTGATCCTGCTCGGCTGGGCCGCCGCCGGTGCCGCCGTGACGCTCTGGTTCATCCGCCGTCAGGTCCGGCTGGCCTGACCGTCCGGCCCCGGCGGCCCCCTGCGACACGAAATCCTGAACGCCCTCTGCGCTTCCATCCGGCGCGCGCGCACACTAGAACGCGGTCATGGCGATCCTCGACCTTGCCAATCCGGTCCGCTTCCTCAGCCTGTCCGCGCGCATCCTGCCCTGGATCGCCGCCGCGGCGGTGGTGACGCTCGCAATCGGCTTTTATCTCGCCTTCCAGGCGCCGCCCGATTACCAGCAGGGCGAGACGGTCCGCATCATGTACATCCACGTGCCGTTCGCGTGGCTGGGCCTGTTCGGCTACTCGATGATGGCGGCCTCCTCCATCGGCATCCTCGTGTGGCGGCATCCTCTGGCCGACGTGGCGCACAAGGCCGCCGCGCCGGTGGGCGCGACCTTCACCGCTCTGTGCCTCATCACCGGCGCGCTCTGGGGCCGGCCCATGTGGGGCACCTACTGGGTATGGGATGCGCGGCTCACCTCCATGCTGGTGCTGCTGCTGCTCTATCTCGGCCTGATGGCCCTGCGTGCGGCCATCGACGATCCCAACCGCGCCGGCCGCGCCGCCGCCGTGCTCACGCTGGTGGGCTTCATCAACGTGCCCATCGTGAAGTTCTCCGTGGACTGGTGGAATACCCTCCACCAGCCCGCTTCCGTCTTCCGCATGGGCGGCTCCACCATCGATTCCAGCCTGCTGTGGCCGCTGCTCATCTGCGCCGTCGGCTTCACGCTGGTGTTCATCGCTCTGCACATGCTCGGCATGCGCACGGAAATCCTCCGCCGCCGGGTGCAGGCGCTGGAAGCCCGCGCCGCCGCGGAAGCTTTAGCCTGAGCCCGCGCGCATGACCCATTTCGTCTTCATCGCCGCGTCCTACGGCGTCTCGCTCCTCGCCCTCGGGCTTCTGGCCCTCTGGCTGATGCTTGATTATCGCAACCAGCGCCGCACCCTTTCGGAGCTGGAGGCGCGGGGCGTCGGCCGCCGCAGGACCAATCGCACGGGAGAAGCGGAATGAGCGATCCCGTCGTTACCCCCGCCCGTCCGCGTCGCCGTCTCTGGCTGGTCGCGCTGCCGCTGGTGGTGTTCCTCGCTCTGGCCGCCTTGTTCTTCTCGCGGCTGGAGACCGGGGGCGATCCCTCGCGCATTCCCTCTGCGCTGGTGGGCAAGAAGGCGCCGGTCGTCACCCTGCCCCCGCTCGCCGGGCTGAAGGGGCCGGACGGCCAGCCGCTCCCGGGCATCGACCTCGCAGCGCTGGGCGGCAAGCCGGCCCTTGTAAATGTATGGGCTTCCTGGTGTGGCCCGTGCCGCGACGAGCATCCCATCCTGATGCAGCTCGGCAAGGATCCGCGCTTCAGCCTCGTGGGCATCAACTACAAGGACGCGCCGGACAACGCCCGCCGCTTCCTCGGCCAGTTCGGCCTGCCCTATCAGGCGGTGGGGGTCGACCCCAACGGGCGCGCAGCCATAGAATGGGGCGTATACGGTGTGCCCGAAACCTTCGTGGTCTCGAAGGATGGCACCATCGTCCACAAGTTCGTGGGGCCCCTGACACCCGAGGTGGTGACGGGCACGCTCCTGCCGATGATGGCACGTCTCTCCGGCGGCTGAGGCCCAGCCCCCCGAGCCGTCGCCCGAGGAAATCCCGATGGCCTTCTCCCCCGAAGAGATCGAGCGCTACGCCCGCCACATTGTGCTGCATGACGTGGGCGGGCCGGGCCAGCAGAAGCTCAAGGCGGCGACCGTGCTGGTGATCGGCGCGGGCGGCCTCGGCGCGCCGGTGCTGCTCTATCTTGCGGCGGCCGGGGTGGGACGGCTGATCCTGGTGGAGGACGATGTCGTCTCCCTCTCCAATCTCCAGCGGCAGGTGATTCACCGCACCCAGGACATCGACCGGCTGAAGACCGACAGCGCCCGCGACGCCGTGGCCGCCCTCAACCCCCATGTGGAGCTGGTGACGCATCCGGTGCGGATCGATGCCGGCAACGCGCTGGAGCTGATCGCTGAGGCCGATCTGGTGGTGGACGGGTCGGACAATTTCTCCACCCGCTACCTCGTCTCGGATGCCTGCGTGCTGGCGAAGAAGCCGCTGGTGACGGCGGCGCTGGGGGCGTTTGATGCCACCATCACCACCATCCGCGCCCACGAGCGTGCTCCGGACGGCACGCCCAATCCCACCTATCGCTGCCTCTTCCCCGAGCCGCCGCCGGCCGGCACCGTGCCCGCCTGCGCCGAGGCCGGGGTGCTCGGCGCGCTGGCCGGGGTCGCTGGTTCGCTCGCGGCGCTGGAGGCCATCCGCGCCATCGTCGGCTTCGGCGATCCGCTGGTGGGGCGCCTCTTGATGATCGACGCCCGCTCCATGCGCTTCGAGACTCTGAGCTATGGCTGGGACCCGGAGAACCCTTTGACCGGCGAAGGCCCGCGCATCACCGACCTGTCGGGGCACAAGCGCAGCGCGGCGGCCTGAGGCATGACGGGACCGCGTGCGTGCGTCTATACATGCCTCATCGGCGGCTACGAGGCGCTGAACGAGCAGCCCATGGCCGCCGCCTCCGGCCTCGACTTCCTCTGCTTCACCGATGATCCGACGCTCACCAGCGCCTCGTGGAAGCTGGTGCCCTATGCGCCGGCCTTCCCCCTCGACCCGGTGCGCAGCCAGCGTATCGTCAAGCTTTCGCCGCACGATGTGTTGCCGGGCTACGATGTCTCGCTCTACATCGACAACAGCGTCATCCTGACGGTGCCGCCGGAAGAGGTGATCGCGCGCTATCTGCCCAAGAGCCAAGTGGCGGCCATGCCGGGGCACAGCTTCCGGGCCAGCGTGCGCGACGAATTCATGGAAGTGCTGCGCATGGGCCTCGACGATGGCGGCCGGGTGCTGGAACAGCTCAACCATTACATGCTGAGCGACCCAGCTGCGCTGGAGGCGGTCCCCTTCTGGTCCGCCATCATCCTGCGCCGCCACCACGACCCTGCGGTCATCACCGCCATGCGCCTCTGGCTGGCGCAGGTGCTGCGCTACTCCCGCCGCGACCAGCTCTCGGGCACCCATGCGCTGGCCCGATCCGGGCTGGAGGTGGCGCGATTCGAGGTGGACAATCTCGGGTCGTGGTTCCACCGCTGGCCGGTCACCCCTGCGCGCAACCGGGATGCCTTCCCCTTCTCGCCCACCCATAGCCAGTTACCAGCCAGCCTGCTGGCGGACGACTGGCGGCGGGAGCGCGCGGCGCTGGAAGCGCGGATCGCGGCGCTGGAGCAGGCGCAGTCCGAGGCGACGACTGTATTCGAGACTGAATCCGCGCCGAACGCGCCTGAACCGGTGCCGAACAGCCCCCGAACGGCACCGGAATCCGGGCCTGTCAGCCGGCTCGCACGTTTTGCGAGCCGCCTTGCCGGCCGCAGCCGGAGCTGAGGCGTTTCCGCCTCAGAGCATCGCTGGCAGCACGCGATCCGGCGGACGGTGGCCGTCCATGAAGGTCTTGATGTTGACGATGACCTTCTCGCCCATGTCCACGCGGCCTTCCAGCGTCGCGGAGCCAAGGTGCGGCAGCAGAACGACTTTTCCCTGCTTGGCGAGGCGCACCAGCTTCGGGTTCACCGCCGGCTCGTGCTCGAACACGTCAAGACCGGCACCGGCGATCTCGCCGGCTTCCAGCAGGCGGGTCAAGGCGTTCTCGTCGATCACCTCGCCGCGCGCCGTGTTCACCACATAAGCGTCTGGCTTCAACAGCTTAAGACGGCGGGCGGAGAGCAGGTGGTAGGTCGCGGGGGTGTGCGGGCAGTTCACGGACACGATGTCCATGCGCGCCAGCATCTGGTCCAGGCTGTCCCAATAGGTGGCGTCGAGCATTTCCTCGATGCCGGAATTGAGGCGGCGGCGGTTATGGTAATGAATCTGCAGGCCAAATGCCTTGGCGCGCCGCGCCACCGCCTGGCCGATGCGGCCCATGCCGATGATGCCGAGGCGCTTGCCCCAGATCCGCCGGCCAAGCATCCAGGTGGGCGACCAGCCGGCCCATTCTTCCTTGTCGGCGATCATCACCTGTGCGCCTTCGGCGAGACGCCGGGGCACGGAGAGGATCAGCGCCATGGTCATGTCCGCGGTGTCCTCGGTGAGGACGCCGGGGGTGTTGGTGACCGTGATGCCCCGGTTCAGCGCACTGGCAACGTCGATATGGTCGACGCCATTGGAGAAGGAGGCGATCAGTCGCAGGTTTTCCCCAGCCTGCGAGAGCACCGCCGTATCTATACGGTCGGTGACGGTCGGCACGAGAACGTCCGCCGTCTTCACCGCCTCCACCAGCGCGGCCTGATCCATGGGCACGTCGTCGATGTTGAGTTTCGCATCGAACAGCTCACGCATCCGCGTCTCGACCGAGTCGGGCAGCTTGCGCGTGACAACGACGAGGGGCTTGCGACGCACCATCGTTACTCCCCATTCCCCATTTCTTAACGGTTCTGGTCCCGTCTATCAGACAGCCGGGGAAACACAAGGCGCGCCGGGACGCAGGGCCTTGACGTGCCCGCCGCGTCGGCGCACCCCTCCGGTCTGTTAGGTGCGATGCGAAAGGACGATCCCATCATGCCCGCAAAGCGAACTCATCTGAAGCGAAGCCTCGACAGCCGGTCGGTGAAAGCCCTGGCCCTTGCGGCGGCGATGATGGTGGGAACGGCTGCGGGGGCAGTCGCCGCCGAGCCCGGCACCTCCGGCCTCCCGGTCCCGCGCTTTGTCTCGCTCAAGGCCGACAAGGTGAACGTCCGCAACGGGCCGAACCGGGACCAGGACGTGGCCTGGGTGTTCAACCGCGCTGGCCTGCCGGTGGAGGTGACGGCTGAATACGAGACGTGGCGCCGCATCCGCGATGCCGACGGCGCGGAGGGATGGGTGTACCACTCCATGCTATCGCTGCGGCGGACCGCCCTCGTCGCGCCGTGGCTGAAGGGCGAGACCGTGCCCCTGCGCGGCTCCGCCGACGCCGACGCCAAGGTGGTGGCGAAGCTGGAGCCGAGCGTGCTCGGCGTGGTGAAGACCTGCGACGGCAAGTTCTGCCGCATTACCGGCGACGGCTTCGACGGCTATGTGCAGCAGAACCAGCTGTTCGGCGTCTATCCCGGCGAGAAGGTGGACTGAGGGGAGGCCCGCCCCCCTCGCCTGCCGGTATCAGCCCTGCGTCTCGGGCGTGTGCAGCACCAGCCCGTCCAGCGCCGCCGTCAGCTTGATCTGGCAGGACAGGCGGGAGGTGGGGCGAAGGTCGGTCGCGAAATCGAGCATCCCTTCCTCCATCTCGGAGGGCTGGCCGACCTTTTCCATCCAGGCTTCGTCCACATAGACGTGGCAGGTCGCGCAGGCGCAGGCGCCACCGCATTCCGCGACGATGCCCGGAACGCCGTTGCGCACCGCGGTCTCCATGGCGGTAGCACCTTCCGGCCCATCGACCTTGTGGACGGCGCCTGTGTGTTCGATAAAGGTAATGGCAACCATAGAGTGTCGCTTCCCGGCTTCCGCCGCAGGCGCGGCGGTGGCTTCATCGGACGGCTCGCGCGCCTCGGCCTGATGACCGCGGCGGGGCCGCTTTCCGGACACTGGCTATAGCGGCTTGCCTCGCGCCGCACCAGCGCGCGAGCCGATTGTCGCGAGCTGCGCGCGCAGCGGTCCAACGGCCAAGCTCAAGCCAAGTGGCTCGATATTAACGATATCTTCATTAATGCGGCAGGGGCGGTTCAAACGGAGCCGCGCCCTGTCTAGGATAAGAAACGATAAACCATCTTCGTCCGGCCTCGCCGGATGACGGGGGCGTGTACGGGTATCGGAGCTACGGGCGGCATCATGCCCCGGCACCGAAAGCGGGCAGAGGCGACAGCGAGATGAAGAACCCGAAGAAGATCCAGGATCCGACCGAGGCGGCTCTGTCGGCCATCCAGGAGGCTCTGACGCTCGAGCTCGACAATGCCGAGGCCAATGCGGCCGCGGCCAAGGGAGGCGATGCGCCCCTGCCGCCGGACCGTGGAACCCCGCTCGATCGACCGCCCGCCCCGGAACGTGTCCTCGCCGGTCCCGGACCGCAGCGTGAAGGCCGGCCCATCAACCGCCGCCCGCGGCCTCCCGAGGGCGGTGAGGTTCGTGTCGAAGGCGGCCGCCGCGAAGGCGCGCCCCGCCCCCGCAGTGAGGCCGAGCGCCGCGCCGCCAACGATGACCGCCAGCCCATCGGCCAGCTCCTCGGCCAGTTGCAGAAGAAGCCCTCCGCCACGCCCTTCTACTGGGCGACGGGCGCCTCACTGGTGTGGATCATCGTCGGCATCATCTTCGCCTACACCGTCCACCACGGCCTGATGGCAAGCTCCAACGGGCTCCAGTCGCTGGGCGACTCCCCGGCGCTGCTCGGCATTTTCGCCGGCATCCTCATTCCGCCGCTCGCCTTCTTCGGCATGGCCAGCATCGTGCGCCGGTCGCTGGAGCTGCAGGGCATCGCCCGCTCCATGACCGAGGTCGCCCTGCGCCTCGCCCAGCCGGAATCCATCGCCACCGAAAGCGTGGTCACGGTCGGCCAGGCCGTGCGCCGCGAGGTGGCCGCCATGGGTGACGGCATGGACCGCGCGGTCGCCCGCGCCGGCGAGCTGGAGGCCATGGTCCGCGCCGAGGTCGCGACCCTGGAGCGCGCCTATGAGGAGAACGAGACCCGCATCCGCACCCTCATCGACGATCTGCAGGCCGAGCGCCACAACATCCAGATCGAGACCGAGCGCCTGCGCGAAGGCATCATCGCCGCCGAGACGGTGCTCTCCAGCGAGGTGAAGGACGTCGCCTCCCGCATCCACACCACCATGATGGAAGCGAGCGAGCAGGTAACCGAGATCCTCGGCCAGAAGGGCGAGCACATCACCGCCGCCCTCGCCCGCGTGGGCGACAGCATGATCGACAGCCTGACCGCCAAGGGCGGCGAGCTGATCGACCGCCTCCAGCTCACCGGCTCCGACATCCGTCAGGACCTCTCCGAATCCGGCGACCTGCTGGTGGAGACCCTGCGCTCGCGTACGGACGACCTCGCCTCCAATCTGCTCGCCACCACCACCGACGTGTCGCAGCTCGTGGAGCGCTGGGGCGACGAGGTGAGCAGCAACATCGACCGCCTCAAGCAGGGCATCGCCGACACCCTGGCCGACAATGCCGGCCGCTTCGCAGACGACATCGACGTGCGCGTGGCCGAGGTGAACTCCGCTTTCCGCGCCACCAGCGAGAGCGCGGTGGTCGAGTTCTCCACCCGCGGCGGCGAACTCGTCCGCAAGCTGGAGGAGACCGGCGAGCGTGTCGCCGAGACGCTGGCCGTGCGCGGCACCGACCTCGCCGACCGCATCGAGGCCACCGGCAACCGCATCTACGAAGCCGTCGCCGTGCGCGGCGAGGACCTGCAGCAGCGCCTGTCCGAGACCGGCGAGCGCATCACCTCTTCGCTCGACCGCTCCAGCAACCAGGTGGTCACGGCGCTGGTGGACAAGGGCCATGAGATCGCCGGGTCCCTCAACGGTGCCGGCGAGGACATGACCGAGCGCCTGTCGCGCGTCGCCACCGAGGTCACCCAGGCCATCGGTGCCCGCGGCTCCAAGGTCACGGAAGCCTTCCGCGAGACCGCCGACATCCTGGTGGCCACCATCGGCACCAAGAGCGACGCCATCAAGGAGATGCTCACCGCACGCCTCAAGGCCATGGAGGAGACCATCACCGTGCGCGGCGCCGAGCTCGCCGACCGCATGCAGCATGACTCCGCACACCTTGCCCGCGTCATGCAGGACGGCGTGAAGAATTTCGACACCACGGTGAAGGTGCATGCGCCCGAGCTGGTGGATCAGATCACCCACCGGGTGGCGCTGGTGAACGAGAACCTGCGCCTCGCCACGTCCACGTTGGACGAGCGCCTCTCCGCAACCACCGACACGGTGGCGACCATCATGGACCAGCGCTTCTCGCGCATCGAGCAGACGCTTGACCAGCGCGCCCAGAGCCTCACCGAGACGCTGGCCACGCGCACCGTCAACTTCGCGCGCACCATCGCCGAGGGCACGAAGAACGCAACCGAATCCCTCGACAAGTCGGTGGAGACGCTGGAGACCTTCTTCGCCACGCGCTCCAAGGCGCTGGGCGAGGTGCTGACCGACCGGGCCGATGCGGTGAACCGCAATATCGGCGTGCGGGCGCAGGAGATCGCCTCTGTGCTCGACGGCCGTGTCCACCGCATCGAGGAGCTGGTGCTCGGCCGCCTCGATGGCGTCGCCACGTCGCTGGAAGTGCGCGGCACGGCGATCGCGGATGCCCTTGTCGGCCGCATCGAGAACGTCTCCGGTGCCCTGCGCGCCGAGGCGAACGAGGTGGAGCGCTCGCTCACCACCCTGTCGGCCAACGTCAGCCGCACCCTGTCCGAGCATTCGGACAAGGTGGCGGACAACCTCGGCACCCGCCTGACCGAGATCGCCCATCTCATCGACGACAAGAACGGCACCTTCCTCTCTGCGCTGGAGCGCACCAGCCAGCGCGCCGTGTCGGAGATCACCGCCACCAACACCGCCCTGCGCACCGACGTGGGCGTCATCATCGAGCGCCTTGACGACGCAAACGCCACCTTCCAGGGCGCGCTGACGCAGGCGGTGTCCAACCTCGACGCCTTCGCGGGCACCTTCGCCCGCCAGGTGGAGAGCTTCGGTGGCGCGGTCTCCGGCATCACCCTCAGCGCCGATGCCACCGCCGAGCGCTTCCAGTCTCAGATCGGCTCTCTCAAGGAAGTGTCGGCCAGCGCGCTGGCGCAGATGTCGTCCCTCTCCGAGCGGCTCGACCAGAACCGCCGTCTCATGGACGAGGCCGCCCAGACGCTCGCCTCCACCCACGATCAGGTGGACAGCACCCTCGCCGCGCGCCGCGAAGCCATGGAGCAGCTTACCCGCTCCCTCGCCCAGCGTGTCGGAGACGTGGAGAGCCGCCTCGCCGCCTTCCACACCATGCTCGACCAGACCTACGCGGCTTCGCAGCAGCGGGCCGGCGAGATCGCCAACGTCATTGCGGCGGCCACGTCCGGCTCGACTGATGCGGTGGCACAGCAGCTCGCTCTGGTCCGCACGGCTGCCGACGCCGAGCGCGAGCGTTCCACCGCCGCCCTGCGCGAGACCTACGAGGCCGCGCTGAACGACGTGCAAAGCCTTTTTGGCGAGACCGGCAACCGCTTCACCGCCGTGGCCACCGACCTCAAGCGGGTGGCCGAGGACGTGCAGCAGGCCATCACCCTCGCCCGCGAGGAGATGAAGCGCGGCATCCTCGAACTGCCCGCCGAGACCGAGGCCAGCGCAGCTACCATGCGCCGCGCGGTGGCCGAGCAGATCAAGGCCCTGGCCGAACTCAACGAGATCGTCGCCCGGCAGGGTCAGGCCCTCGACGTGGTGGAGGCCTCCGCCCGCGCCGCCCACCAGGAGACCACCCGCGCCTCCCGCGAAGCGCCGCGCGAGACGGCCTCCGCCCTGCGCAGCCGCCCGGAGCGCGAACCCCGCGCCGAGAGCCCGCGTTCGGAACTCCAGCGTCCCGAGCCGGCCCGCGCCGACATCGCCCGCAGTGAGACCAGCCGCTCCGAGCCGACCCGTTCCGAAGGCGCGAGCCTTCTGCAGTCGGAACTGCGGCGCGCCCCGAGCACGCCGACGAGCCGCCGCGCCGAGCCTGCGGAGCGGCCTGCGCCGCGGCCTGCCGGACGCACCGAGGCCAACGGCGAAGAGCGCGACAGCTGGCTGACCGAGCTTCTGGCCCGCGCCTCCGGCGAGCTCAACGAGGACACTCCCCGCGCTCCCCGTGCCGCGACCCCGGCCCCGGTTACGGCGCCGGAGAGCCTCGACGACCTCTCCGCCGACATCGCCCGCATGGTCGACCATCAGGCGGCCGTGGAGATGTGGGATCGCCACAACAACGGCGAAAGCCACGTCTTCTCCCGCCGCCTCTACACCCTGCAGGGGCAGCAGACCTTCGATGCTCTGAAGCGCCGCTACCGCGCCGATGCGGGCTTCCGCGAGACCGTGGATCGCTACGTCGCCGAGTTCGAGCGGCTCATCGATCAGGTGTCCGGCGACGACCGCGGCAGCACGCTGGCGCGCACCTACCTCACCTCCGACACGGGCAAGGTCTACACCATGCTCGCCCACGCCTCCGGGCGCCTCGACTGAGGCGGAGCTGACCGACCCGGCCGCCGCAGGCTGGACCACCATAAGAGCCGCGCCGGGCCCGAAACGCCCGGCGCGGTCTTTTTTATCCCGCCGCCTGTCGTATCTTCCGCCCAGCTTCGGCCAGCTTGAGGAGAGGGCGCTGCGCAATCTCATCACCGATGTCCCCGGCCTGCTGGTCGGCAACGCCACCGAGCCTCACATCGGCACCGGCGTCACCGTGATCCTCGCCGAGGAGCCGGCAGTGGCGGCCGTGGATGTGCGCGGCGGGGGACCGGGCACGCGGGAAACCGATCTTCTGGACCCGGCGGCGACGGTAGAGCGCGTGGACGCCATCACCCTCTCGGGCGGCTCGGCCTTCGGCCTCGATGCGGCATCCGGCGTCATGGCGGGGCTGGCGGCGCGCGGACGAGGCTTTCCGGTCGGCACCGCGCGGGTGCCCATCGTGCCCGGCGCCATCCTGTTCGACCTGCTCAACGGCGGCGACAAGGGCTGGGAGGGCCATCCTCCCTACCTCCAGCTCGGCCGTGATGCCCTCGACGCCGCCGACGTGGACTTTCACCTCGGCTCGGTGGGGGCCGGCACCGGCTGCACCACGGCCACCGTCAAGGGCGGGCTCGGCTCGGCCTCGGCCGTGAGCGCCACCGGCCATGTGGTCGGCGCCATTGTCGCGGTCAACGCTGCCGGAAGCCCCCTGTTCGGCGACGGCCCGCATTTCCGTGCCGGCCATTATGAACGGGATGGAGAATTCGGCGGGCTCGGTGCGCCGATGCATGTTCCGGATGAGGCCAGCGATCCCCGGCTCAAGGGCGGCATCTCGCGCTTCGCCACGACCATCGCCGTCGTCGCGACGGATGCGGTGCTGACCACGGTGCAGGCGCGACGGCTCGCCATCATGGCGCAGAACGGTCTCGCGCTCTCGCTGTTTCCCGTCCACACGCCGCTCGATGGCGACGTGGTGTTTGCCATGGCCACCGGACGCAAGGTGCTGGACGCCCCGCTTCCCGACCTCGCGCGGCTCGGCGCCCTGGCTTCCATCGTGCTGGCGCGGGCGGTTGCACGGGCGGTGCATGAGGCGCGACGCCTGCCCTTTCCGGACTGCCAGAAGAGCTGGCACGACCATTTCGGCAGCTGACGGAATTCACCCTGCGTCAGGCTGGCGTTGCCGGATGCACGGCGCGCAGGATCGGTTATAAGCCGGGTGATCCGAGGATCCCCATGACCGCTCCGTCCACGCCCCAAGTCCCGCTGCCCCAAGTCCCGCCGCACAAAGCCCCGCTCCGCACCCCCGCCCACGCGCCCGGCCAGCCCGAAGGCCCCACGCGCCTCGGCGGAGCGCTGGCCTTCCTGTTCTGGTGCGCGTGCGGCATCGCCGCCTTGCCTCTGGCGGGGCTGTTCACGCTGATTTCGGCGCTGGGCGTCACCGGCGCGCGCTCTGCCCTGTTCGATTCCTTTGCAGGTGCGGGCGTGGCGCAGCAGGTGCTGCGGCTAGGCCTGATGCCGCAGATCGTGCTGTTCGTCTGGGCGGTGTCCATGGTCGTGCTGACGGTGGCCCGGGCGCGCATCGCATTGCTGGTGCTGCCCTGGCTGCTGGTGCTCTGGCTGGCGACGACTGGCTACAGCCAGTTCGCCATCCGCGACGCCATTGCGCCCGACGGGGCTGACCTCGGCGCGTTCGCGGCGCTCATGCCCGGGCTTCTGGCGCAGGCGGCGGGCGTCGCCGCCTTCTTCGGCTATTTCCGGGAAGGCGTCCGCCCCAAGAGCTTCTACCGCCGCTGAGGCGGCGCCTCCTCCTCCAGATCGGCGTGCGGCTCCGGCTGCGGGCGCCGGCGGCGGCGCACACCTTCGGACGCCGCCCGCTCGGCGACGCCGGACGCCCAGCCGGAGGCGGCATGAAGCGCGGCCCGTGCCGCGTGGCGGGAGGCCGAGGCTGCCGACGCAACGCTTCGCCGCGCCAGAGCGCCGGCCGTTGCCGGTGCTGGAAGCGGGGCGGGAAGGATCGGCTCCTCCGGCGGCACCTGGGCGGGCAGGCTCTTCTCCATGTGGAGGCGTGCCGCGAGCCGCACATGCCAGAAGGCCGCGAAGCGCGCAGCACGCCCCGCCCATCCCGAAAGGCCGCCCGACGCGAAGGGCTGCAGCAGCGAAATCCGATCGTCCCGGTCGGCGATGGCGCCGGAGATCAACCGAGCGGCCAGGAAATCGACCCCCAGCGATCCGGCCCCGGGCGAAAGGGCATACCAGACACCGCGGTCCCCCTCGTGCAGCAACGGCATGCCGCCGGGCTCCGGCAGGGCACAGCGCCGTGCGCCCTCGACCAGCCCGGAACCGACCGGATAAACCTCGGCCGCGTGACGCCGCAGCACGCGCGCGGCGCCGACTCGGGTCAACGCCGGCAAAGCGGACTGCGCGGCGAGCGCCAGCCGGTCACCGTCGAAATGGTAGGCGAGGCCGGTGAGGCCGAACTCTTCGACGAGGCCGGCATAAGGCACGGTGCTGCCCGGCAGCCGGAAGCCCCCAGAAACCCACGGCGCCCGCGGCAGCCGCGCCACGCCCGAGCCGAGCCTGGCAAAGGCCGCCGGTCCGCATACAGCGACCTGAAAGGCGCGCACCCGCTGACCTGCCATATCGAGATACTTGCGAACGCCCTTCAGATCGACCGAAAGGGATCCCTCGACGTTCACGATGCGGACGCCGGACGTCCGCGCGGCCTCGTCGAGGGCCGCGGAGAGGGAGGCGGTGCGCACCCGTTCGGCCGGCACGACGCCAAGGCCGGCGGCAAATGTCTCCGTACCCAGCAATGCGGCCAGGTCCTCCGCGCCGACGAAGACGGTGGTATCGGGCGCCAATTCCTGACGCAGCTCATGCTCGCGATAAAGCGCGTCGGCCGCGTGGGCCCGGGCCACTGTGAGGCGGCCCCGCGGACCGATCTCGACGCCGAGACGCTCGGCAAGCGCAAGCCCCGCCTCCGCCGCCTGCGCGGAGAGGATGAGCAGCTCCTGCGCGTCGTCGCGGCCGACCCGGCTGGAAAGCTCGAGGGTTGGAAGCGGAAAGCCGGGAGCGATGACGCTGTCGAGCGGCCACGAGGGGACCGCCGCCGACGGACCGGCCATGGCCAGCAGCACCACGTCGCGTCCGCGCCGGGCGAGATCCGCCGCCAGCACGAGGCCAGCGACATCTCCGCCGACCACGCAGACGTCGCAGTCGATGATCCGCTTGGGACCGGCGGCGGAGCGCTCGGGCACCATCGCATCGTGCGCGGGGGGCCGGTGCGCAGACGTCTGGCTCATGAATTGGTCCAATAAGAGATGGGGAATGCTGACGCCGCCAGCTTGAGAAAGCGTTTATTTGCGGCGCTCTAATGGCGTTTGGCCGGCTATTGCGCCGGGGGGCGTGACGCTGCGGCGCGGCAGCAGACGTTGCGCTGCACAGGTCGCGTGCGTCATAAGGAGCCGCATTTCGTTGATCGGTTAGTAACCATGCGCCGACTCATATTGCTGCGTCATGCGAAGTCGGATTGGCCGGACGGCATCGCCGACCCGGAGCGGCCGCTTGCCGCCCGGGGCCGAAATGCGGCGCCCCGCATTGGCGCCTATATCGCGCAGGAACACCTGCTGGCCGATCGCATCCTGGTTTCTCCCGCACGCCGTACACGCGAGACATGGGACCTCGTGGCCGCCCGCCTGCCCCCGCCGAAGGTGGTGGCGAGCGAGCCCCGCGTCTACGACGCCTCCGCCGCCCGCCTCATGACCGTGCTGCGCGAGCAGCCTAAGGACGCCCACAGCGTGATGCTGGTGGGCCACAATCCCGGCCTGGAAGACCTCGCCGAGCTGCTTGTGGCTTCGGGTCCGGCGCCCCATCTTGCCAGCATGGCAGAGAAATTCCCCACCGGCGGCCTCGCCGTCATCGACCTTCCCGTGGACGAGTGGAGCGCAACCGCGCCCGGCATCGGCCGCCTCGACCGCTTCGTCACCCCGCGCGACCTCGGCGGAAACGACTGACAATGGCGTTCTTCACGGACGCCATGGACGATGCGCGCATCGCGCTTCAGGCCCTGGCGGATCGGGTAGAGGGCATCGCCCATCCCACCCTGCGCCTCGGCGTGACAGGTCTGTCGCGAGCGGGGAAGACCATCTTCACCACGGCCCTCATCCACGCCCTCACCAAGGGCGCCCGGATGCCGGTGTTCGAGCCCTACCAGTCCGGCCGCATCGCCCGCGCCGAGCTGCAGCCCCAGCCGGACGACGCGGTGCCGCGGTTCGCCTATGAGGCCCATCTGGAGATGCTGGGTGCGGAGCGACGCTGGCCGTCCTCCACCACCCGCGTCAGCGAGCTGCGTCTTGCCATCCGCTACGCCACGCGACGCGGCAGCCTGAAGACCCTCACGCTGGACATCGTGGATTATCCCGGCGAGTGGCTGCTCGACCTGCCGCTTCTGAACATGTCTTACGCCGACTTCGCCCGCCAGAGCCTTGCCCTTGCGCGGGCGCAGGCGAGGGCCGAGGTGGCGGCGCCGTTCCTCGCTGCGGTGGCCGATGCCCCTGCAAACGGCCCGGCCGAAGAGGCCAGGGCGCGGGAGGTGGCGGCGCGCTTCACCGCCTATCTCGCCGCCTGTCGCAGCGAGCGACTGGCCATGAGCCTGCTGCCCCCCGGCCGCTTCCTCATGCCCGGCGACCTCGAAGGCTCCCCTGCTCTCACCTTCGCCCCGCTGGACGTGGAGGACGCGCCTCCCCGCGCCGATACGCTGGGCGGCATGATGGAGCGGCGTTTCGAGGCCTACAAGCACGCCGTGGTTCGGCCCTTCTTCCGCAACCACTTCGCCCGGCTTGATCGGCAGATCGTGCTGGTGGACACGCTGTCGGCCTTGAATGCCGGGCCCGCCGCGCTCGCCGATCTCGAGCGGGCGCTGGATGGCATCCTCGCCGCCTTCCGCACCGGGCGGAACAGTCTGGTGAGCACCCTTTTCCGGCCGCGCATCGAGAAGGTGTTGTTTGCCGCGACCAAGGCGGACCACCTGCATCGCGCAAGCCATGACCGGCTGGAGGCTGTGCTCGGCCGCCTGGTGGAGCGGGCGCGCGAGCGGGCGCAGGACCGTGGCGCGACCCTCGACGTGGTCGCCCTCGCCGCCATCCGCGCCACCCGCGAGGCGCGCGTGCGGCGGGGCGGGCATGAGCTGGACGCCATCGTCGGCACACCAGAGGCGGGGCAGGAGGCCGGCGGCCACGTGTTCGACGGCGAGGAGGAGGTGGCGGTGTTTCCGGGCGAACTGCCCGCCGACCCCGATGCGCTGTTCGATCCGTCCGGCGCGGGATTCCGGGGCCTCGCCTCGTCCGGGGCGGGCGATGGGCAGGGCGACGTGGATTTCCGCTTTCTGCGCTTCCGGCCGCCCGCAGGCATCGGCGAGGGCCCCATCCCGCACATCCGGCTGGACCGGGCGCTTCAGTTCCTGCTGGCCGACCGGCTCGTGTGAACCAGCGAGCGGTTCAGGCCGCCGGTCAGAACTTAGCGGACGCCCAACGCACCATCTGAACCAGCACCTGCTCCTGCGCCTGATCGAGCGCTGCGGTTGCGGCGGGACCAGCGGAGGAGGCAGCCGGCACGGCGGCGCGGAACACCTGCGCCGCCAGGATGCGACCGCTCTGGGTGCCGATGAGCTTGGCGGAGATCTCCACCACCGCCACGGGTCCCTGATCGGTGATGCGCAGCGCGAAGGTGCGGATGTCCGTCACCAGCGTGTAGTCAGCGTTCACGCCGTCGCCGGGACGGGCGACGCGGCGCAGCTTGCTGGCATTCTCGAACGCCTGGATCGTGCGGGCGTGCAGCAGCGCCGGAAGATTGTCGCTCCACTGCGCATCAGCCAGATAGGCCACCTGCCCCGCGCCGGGCTCCACCATGATCTTGTCGGTGTTGAGCACGGCGAGCGCCGTCGGCGCCACCACCACGAGCTGTCCGTTGCCGGCGCCTCCGGCCGTGAAGCCGCCGGGTGCGGAGAGATTGTAGGTCGGCGTCGGGGTCGAGCCGCAGGCGGCGAGGGAGAGGGCGGCGCCAACGAACAGGAACGCGCCGAGCAGGCGGCGCGTCAGGGAAGCGGCACGGGTCGGCATACGGGTACGGGGGGCGGGAACGTCGCTCATGATCGGCTCATCGCCCGTATTTCGGAATGGAGGTGCCGCCGCCCAGGATGAATTGCTGGGGGTTGCGCTCGATGCCCCTGAGGACGCGGTCGATCTCGCCCAGGGTGCGGCGGCCGTCGGTCGCCAGCGCCTCGAACTGCTTGAGGCCGGGACCGGTGAAGCGGCTGATCTCGTTGGTGAGGAGCGCCGTCCGCTGGTCGAGATTGTCGGCCAGCTTCCGCACGGAGGTGGCGGCCTCGGTGGCCTGGTTGAGCAGGCCGTTCTTGTCCTCGGTCGCGGTCTTGAGGTTCGCAACCACCTCGTCGACCCGCTGCGCCACGCCGTTGAGCTGCTTCACGAGCACATTCGCCTGCTCGATCACGCTCGCCACGTCGTCGGACTTGGAGGCGACAGCCTGCGAGAAGGTGTCGATGTTGTGGATGATGTTCTTGATCTCATCCGGGTTGATCGAGTCGAGCACCATCTCGATCTTCTTGGCGACGCCCTGCGCCGTGTTGATGAGGCCGGACATGCCTGCGCCACCGTCCGCGGAGATGCGGGGAATGCCATTGGGGCCAGGCGGAAGAGGCGGCGCGTCCGGCTTTCCGCCGCGGATGGACACGGCGATGATGCCGGTGAGGCCCTGCGACTCCAGACCTGCGCGGGCGTCGGAGAGCACCGGCACCTTGTTGTCGATGCCGATGTGGACGAGCACCTGGCCGGGCTGGCCCGGCACGAGGCCGAGGCTCGTCACCTGGCCCACGGGAATACCGTTGAACAGCACCGAGTTGCCCTGGCGCAGGCCGGCCACCGAGCCGTCGAAGACGATCTCATAGACCTTGCGGGCCGTGGAATCGTGCGGCCCGGCGAACCAGTACACGAAGCCGAACGCGGCCGCGATGACGGCGAGCGTGAAGGCTCCGATGATGGTGTAGTTGGCCCGTGTTTCCATGCCTCATCCCGGTTCCGTTGCAGCCTGCCCCGCTTTACCGGCCTGCTCCTTGTCCTGGCGCGCCGCCAAATGCGGCGCGCATGTCTCATCCCGCGCCTACCGGCGCACGCTCTGAACCGCCCGTGCCCGCGTGCCGTGGAAATAGGCCCGCAGCCAGGGGTGCTGTTCCGCCATCATGTCCTCGATCGTTCCCGCCGCGATCACCTTGCCGTCGGCCAGTGCCGCGATCCGGTCGCACACCGTGTGAAGGCTGTCGAGATCGTGGGTTACCATGAAAACCGTAAGCCCCAAAGTCTGTTGCAGCGTGCGGATCAGTTCGTCGAAGTCGCCCGCACCGATGGGATCGAGCCCCGATGTCGGCTCGTCGAGAAAGAGGATTTCAGGATCGAGCGCCAGCGAACGGGCCAGCGCGGCGCGTTTTATCATGCCGCCGGAAAGCTCGGAGGGTAACTTTTCGGCCACATCGCATTTCAGGCCGACCATCTCGATCTTGGTGAAGGCGATCTCATCCAGAAGCCGTTGGGAGAGCTTGAGATTTTCCCGGAGCGGGAACTGGATGTTCTGCTTCACCGTGAGCGAGGAGAACAGCGCGCCCTGCTGGAACAGCACGCCCCACCGCCGCTCCAGCGCGGAACGCTCGCGCTCGGAGAGGTCGTCCAGGTTCTGCCCGAACACCTCGACGGTGCCGGAGGTCTTCGGCACGAGGCCGAGGATGGTGCGCGTCAGCACCGATTTGCCGCCGCCCGACGTGCCGACGAAGCCCAGGATCTCGCCGCGATAGACATCGAGATTGAGGTGGTTGAGCACCACCCTGTCGCCGAAACCGACGACGATGTCGCGCACCCGGATGATGGCTTCCCGGCCGCTGGTCTGGAGTGTGGAGGGGGAGGTCTGCGCGTCCATGGCCGCTCACATGTCGATCGCGGCGAAAAACATGGCGAACACACCGTCCATGACGATCACGAGGAAGATGGCCTTCACCACCGAGGCGGTGGTGTGCTCACCGAGGGATTCGGCGCTGCCGCCCACCCTCAGACCTTCCATGCAGGCGACGAGGCCGATGGTCGCGGCCATGAAGGGCGCCTTGTACATGCCGACCTTGAACTGATCGAGGTCGATGGCGAGCTTCAGCCGGTCGAGGAACACGTCGGGCGTGATGCCGCCATAGCCCCAGGACACCAGCCCGGCACCGAAAATGGCCGACATGGAGCCGATGAAGGTGAGCAGCGGCAGGGCGATGATGAGCGCCAGGATGCGCGGCACCACCAGCACCTCGATGGGATCGAAGCCCATGACACGGAGGGCATCGATCTCCTCGCGCATGCGCATGGAGCCGAGCTCGGCCGTATAGGCGCTGCCCGACCGGCCGGCGATCATGATGGAGACGATGAGCACGCCGAGCTCGCGGAGCACCAGCACGCCCACCATGTCCACGACATAGATGTCGGCGCCGAAGCGGCGGAAATTGAAGATGCCTTGCTGGGCCAGGATGCAGCCGATCAGGAAGGTGATGAGCAGGATGATCGGCACGGCGCGGAAGCCCACACGGTCGATCTGGTTCACCATGGAGGTGAAGCGGAAGCTGCGCGGACGCGCCACCACCCGCAGCATGGCAGCCACGGTGGCGCCGATGAAGTTCAGCAGCGACAGCGCATCCTTCGCGGCATTGACGACCTCGTGGCCGAAGCGCTCAAGAATGCCTTCGTGCCGGCGCTTGGGCGGCACCGGCTCGTGGCCCATGCGGGCGAGTTCTTCCAGCAGCACCTTGTAGCGCGGCGCCAGCCCGACGACCTTCGGCTCGATGCCTGCGCCGGCCCAGGCGCGGCGCAGCCGCTCCAGCAGCAGGGCGCCGAAGGTGTCCATGCGTTCCACGGAGGCGAGGTCGATCTCGACATCCTTGGGCTTGGCATAGGTATGGGCGGTGTCGTTGACCGCCGCTTCCAGTTCGTCGGCATATTCCGACGTCCACGCACCGCGACCGGCCACGGTCAGGCGGTCGTCCTGGCTGTGCACGGAAATCAACGAGGCGTGCGGCAACGCGGCGTCTCCAACGGCGACCGGCGCGTCGCGCCGGCTGGTCTCAACTTCAAACGGGCTTCGGGCCTGACCGACCCGATTCCCTGCCGCGACACCGCCGCGGCCCGAACCGACGCCCCGCTTGCTCCGGCGGGTTCGCAAGGACTCGCCAGCTGCGTCAAAGCCCCTGAGGCCCCGACGCAATCTAGCCATACAGAGATGCGGCAGCGGCGTCGAGATCAGCCAGGACACACTGCGCCACCATCGTCACCTGCCCGGCGATGGGCGGCGCGGAATCGGCTATTAAGCTTAACCCATGGCCGAACTGTCCCTGAGCGTCGAGCGCTTTCCCATCGCCGGTACCTTCACCATTGCCCGCGGCTCGAAGACCGAGGCGGTGGTGGTGGAGGTGCGCATAACCTCGGGCGGCATCACCGGCCGTGGCGAATGCGTGCCCTATGCCCGCTACGGCGAAAGCGTGGAGGGGGTGGTCGCAGCCATCGGGCAGCTCGCGCCCGAAATTGCAGCCGGCCTGAGCCGGGAAGCGCTGCAGCACCGCCTGCCCGCCGGCGCCGCCCGCAATGCCATCGACTGCGCCCTGTGGGACCTCGATGCGAAATCCTCCGGCATGGGCTGCGCCGAGCTTGCCGGCCTGCCGCCCCTGCGGCCTGTGGTCACGGCCTATACCCTGAGCCTCGGCACGGCCGAGGCCATGGCCAGCGCCGCGGCCGCAGCCACGGACCGCCCACTGCTCAAGCTGAAGCTCGGAGCGCCGGGTGATCGGGAACGCCTCGCGGCCGTGCGCGAGGCCGCGCCGGACAAGAGGCTGATCGTGGATGCCAACGAGGGTTGGAAGGCGGCCGACCTGCCCGCATTGTTCGAGGCCTGCGCCGCTGCTGGCGTCGAACTCATCGAGCAGCCGCTGCCGGCCGACGACGACCGTCGCCTCGCCCGCATCGACCGGCCGGTGCCGGTGTGCGCCGACGAGAGCGTCCACGACCGGGCCGGGCTCGCGGATCTGCGCACGCGCTACGACGCCATCAACGTGAAGCTCGACAAGGCGGGCGGCCTCACCGAGGCGCTGGCATTGGCAGAGGCGGCGCATGGCCTCGGATTCGGCGTCATGGTGGGCTGCATGCTGGCGTCGTCGCTGGCCATGGCCCCTGCCCTGCTGGTCGCCCAACGCGCGAGGTGGGTCGATCTCGACGGGCCGCTGCTGCTCGCCCGCGACCGCCTCCCCGGCCTTAATTACGAGGGCGCTGTCGTTTCCCCGCCCGAGCCCCTGCTCTGGGGCTGAATCCGCGCGGCGAGGAGGGCCACGCCCGCCCCCGCCAGTCCCAGCGCGCAGCCCGCCAGGAAAGCCAGCGGACCGAACGCCGCCCAGAGCGGCCCCGCCGCCACGTTCGCTGCCGACGACATCAGGCTCGAGGTCCAAGCCGCGGTGGTCTGGCCCGTCCCGGATCGATGCTCGCTCACGCCGCGGGCCACGAGATCGACCATGGCAAGATAGGTGGCCGCGAAGGTCAGGGCGTGCAGCACCTGCAGCGGCAGCAGGACGGCGAGCGGCGGATCGCTCGCCATCATCGCAAAGCGCAATACGGCCGCCGCGCCGCCGATGGCGATCATTCCATAGGCACCAAAGCGGAACAGCAGCGGCCGGCCGAAGCGGAACAGCAGCATCTCGGCAGCGACGCCCACCGCCCACAGGATGCCGATGACCGACAGCGAGATACCCTCCGACCGCCAGTGGACCGTCGCGAAGAGGTAAAGCACCGCGTGGCTCGCCTGCACCAGCCCAGCAGCGACGATGCCGGCGAGAAAACCGAGCCGCGCGCGCCGGCCCGTGAGAGGCGAGGGCATGGGCTCGGCCCGCGGCAGTTCAGGCAGGCCGAAGGTCGCGAGCACATAGGCCATGTGGCCGCCGATCATCAGCAGGACGACCGAATCCGCGCCCAGCGCACCGACGATCACCCCACCGGCGAGGTTGGCCGTGAGGAAGCTCGCCGACCCCCATTGCCGCGCGCGGCCATATTCCGCGCGTCCCGCCCGGGCGAGGCGCGAGGTATAGGAATCCAGCAGCGAGAAGCCGGGGAACCATGCCGCAGACATGGCGCCGAGGATGAGCAGGATCGCCGGGAGGCTGGAGGTGAGGGCCAGCAGCACCATGGCCGCGACCGTGGCCATGCCCAGCAGCGTCAGCAGCGCCCTCGGCCGCCCCAGCCGGTCCGAAAGTAGACCGAGCAGGGGTGTCGCGGCGAGCCGGCTGAGCATGGGCACGGCCAGCACGAGGCCGATGGCCTCAGGCCCCAGCCCGCGCGCCTGCAGCCAGAGCGGCAGATAGGGCTGGAAAATGCCGAGGGCGATGAAGAAGGTGCCGTAGGCCGCCCCGAGCCTCAGTGCGAGCGCGCGCGGCGGCAGGTGGCCCTGCCCTGTCTCCCCCGCGCCGTCCACGATGCGTCAGGCGGAAGCAAGGCAGCGGGCGAAGGTTTCCGCGTCCACATTGCCGCCCGAGAGGACGATCACCGCTGTGCCGCCGGAGACGTTGAGCCGTCCTTCCAGCAGGCTGGCCAGCGCCACGGCGCCGCCCGGTTCCACCACGAGCTTGAGTTCGCGGAAGGCGTATTCCACCGCCCGTGCCACCTCGGCGTCGGTCACGGAGGCCGCCTCGCCGACGATGCGGCGGGTGATCTCGAAGGTGATCGCGCCGGGGGTGGGCGCCAGCAGCGCGTCGCAGAAGGAGCCATCCGGCTGGGCATTGCGCTCGCGAACGCCGGAGCGGAAGGAGCGGGCGTGGTCGTCGAAGCCCGCCGGCTCGCAAACCACCACCCGCGCCTGCGGCGCAACCCGCTTCACGGCGAGCGCGATGCCGGCCACCAAGCCGCCGCCGGAGGCGTTGGCCGCCACGAGGTCCGGCACCCGGCCGAGGGCGGCGAGGTCCTGCACGATCTCCAGCCCCACCGTACCCTGCCCGGCGATGATGTGGGGATCGTCGTAGGGCGGCACCATGATGGCACCGCGCTCTGCGGCAATGGCGCGGGCGATGGCGTCGCGGTCCTCGGTGCGGCGGTCGTAGCCCACGACCTCGGCGCCGAGTGCGCGGGTGCGGTCGCGCTTCAGGGCCGGTGCGTCATGGGGCATGACGATGACCGCCGGCATGCCGAGGATCTTCGCCGCAGCGGCGACACCCTGTGCATGATTGCCCGACGAGCAGGCGACGACGCCGGCGGCGCGCGCCTTTTCGGGAATCTGCACCATGCGGTTGAAGGCGCCGCGGAACTTGAAGGAGCCCGTGCGCTGAAGCGTCTCCGGCTTCAGGAAGACGTCGGCGCCAATGCGCTCACTCAGCACCGGCGAGAACACCAGCGGCGTGCGCACGGCGAAGCCGAGCAGCCGCGCGGCGGCAGCATCGACATCTTCGGCGGTGGGAAGCGGGGCGGGCTGAATCTCTAAGGCGCTCATGCGCCGGAAGCTACCCGACGCCGCCGCCGAAGGCGATAGCGCCGCGCGATGGGTCCAATGTCGTGGGCGATCAGCACATTGTCCAGAAACTGGCGCGCGCTCTCCCGCCACGTATAGCGCAGCGCGAAGCGGCGGGCGGCGGCGGGCGACAGTTCCAGCGCCTTGAGGCAGGCGGTGCGCAGATCCTCGTCGAGAATGCCCACGGTTTCGGTGGCGTCCGCCAGTACGTCGGTCGGGCCCGTCACCGGATAGGCGGCAACCGGCAGGCCGCTGGCCAGCGCCTCCAGCAGCACGATGCCGAAGGTGTCGGTGCGGCTCGGGAAACAGAAGACGTCGCAGGCGGAATAGACCTGCGCCAGATCCTCTCCTTCCTTCGAGCCAAGGAAATGCACCGCCGGGAAGCGCTCCTTCAGGCTGGCGAGGGCGGGACCGTTGCCCACCACCACCTTGGAGCCGGGAAGATCGAGATTGAGGAACGCCTCGATGTTCTTCTCCACGGCGACCCGGCCGACGAAGAGATAGACCGGCCGCGGCAGGTTCAGCGTCGCTTCGGGACGCGGGCGGAACAGGTCCGCATCCACCCCGCGCGACCAGCGCATCAGCCGCTTGAAGCCGCGGGCTTCCAGATCCCGCTCCAGCGTGGCGGTGGAGACCATGACGCCGCCGCCCGCATTGTGGAACGAGCGCAGCCACGCATAGGTCAGCCGCTCCGGCACTGGGGCACGGGCGGCGAGATATTCCGGGAATTTCGTGTGGTACGAAGTGGTGAAAGTGCGGCGCGAGGCAATGCAGGCCCGGCGCACCAGAATGCCGATGGGCCCTTCGGTGGCAATGTGCACGAAGTCCGGCTGCAGCGCCTCAATGCGCCGCATGATCATGCGCGGCGTGGCAAGGGCGAGCCTGATCTCGTTGTAGGTGGGCAGCGGGACAGTGCGGAAGCCCTGCGGGGTGAGGAACTGCATGTCCGCCCCGAGGTTCTCGGCCTCTCGGGCGGTATGCTCCAGGGAACGCACCACGCCGTTGATCTGGGGATGCCACGCATCGGTGGCCACAAGAACCCGCATCAGGCCGCCGCGCGCGCCCCCTCGACGACCTCGCCCTCCTCGGCCGGGGCCTTCTTCTCCAGCTTGCGCGTCCAGGAGATGATTTCCAGGCGACCATCCTCATGCTCGGCGATGGCGGTGCAGCTTTCCACCCAGTCGCCGCAATTCACGTAGCGGACGCCGAACTGCTCATGGATGACCGCGTGATGGATGTGGCCGCAGATGACCCCATCCACCTCCGAGCGCTTGGCCTCGTCGGCCACCGCCTCCTCGAACTTGCCGATATAGTTGACCGCGTTCTTCACCTTCAGCTTCGCCCACTGGCTGAGCGACCAATAGGTGAGACCAAGGCGGCGGCGGATTTTGTTGACGTAGGTGTTGATCGTGAGTGCAGCGGAATAGGCCCAGTCGCCAAGGAAGGCGAGCCAGCGGGCATGACGCACCACCACGTCGAAGATGTCGCCGTGTATGACGAGATAGCGCTTGCCGTCCGCGGCCTCGTGAATCGCCCGCTCCACCACTTCGATACCGCCGAAATGGGTGCCGTAATAGTCGCGCAGGAATTCGTCGTGATTGCCCGGCAGATAGACCATGCGCGCGCCCTTGCGGCCCTTGCGCAGCAGCTTCTGCACCACGTCGTTGTGCTTCTGCGGCCAGTACCAGTTGGCCTTCAGCCGCCAGCCGTCGACGATGTCGCCGACGAGATAGACGGTGTCGGCTTCGTTGTACTTGAGGAAATCGAGGAGAAGTTCGGCCTGGCAGCCCTTCGTACCGAGATGCACGTCGGAGATGAAGAGGGCGCGATAGCGGCGCGCTTCAGGACTGTCGCTCACGCCCGATACCTCCACCTTCCCGCGGCCCGCCGGTGCGGCCGTAACGGCTGAACCCGGCTAAGGCGGCATCTTGGCGCCCGTAAGGCGCCCCGTTCCAGTTCGCCGGCGAACCCACCGATGGACCTTACCGAAGGGCCTGCACGCTTGCCGTCAACGCTTCGGACTTAGCCGGAGTCGTGTATCCCTTTTATGACGTCGGCCCTCGAAAAGGAAGGCCGCCTGCCCAATCCTGCGCCGTGCACAGAATAGACGCACGCCAGTTCTGCATTGGAAAGACGGCTAATAGTCGAAGGCCAGAGCCGTCAAGTCGTTCCGCCCCGTATCTGGCGGCGCGACCTGTCGAATCGCACCGTTTCATCTCTGCCGGCAGCTGCTCAGGGTCCGCACGTCACCGCGCTTCGGGGCGCGCAGGCCCGCGGCATATTGGCCTCGGCCCGCCGCGAGAGGCGCCCCTGCGTCACCTCCTGCCACCCGAGCACCAGGCCTCGCGGCCGCGAAAATTATCCGGCCCGCCATTGACCTAAGCCCAAGACCGCGCCAGCGTGCGCCGCCTTGGACGGAGCTGCCGACCTGCGCCGCCCGCCCGAACAAGAACGACGCCATACAATTCCATCAGGAGTCCCCCCGATGAAGCTGGTCCGCTTCGGCGACTTTGGACGAGAGAAGCCGGGTCTAATCGATTCAAACGGCAAGGTCCGCGACCTTTCCGGCGTCATCGCGGACCTCAACGGCGAGACGCTCGCCCCCGAGAGCCTGAAGAAGATCGCCGCCCTCGATCCCGCGTCCCTGCCCCTCGCGCCCGAGGGCGCGCGTCTCGGCGCCTGCGTCGCCCGTCCCGGCAATTTCGTCGCGGTCGGCCTCAATTTCGCGGACCACGCCGCCGAGACCAACAATCCCATCCCCGAGGAGCCGGTGCTCTTCAACAAGGCGCCGAACTGCATCGTCGGCCCGAATGACGACGTGATGATCCCGAAGGGCTCGCTGAAGCTCGATTGGGAGGTGGAGTTCGCCTTCGTCATCGGCAAGCGCGCCCGCTATGTCGAGGAGAAGGACGCCCTCGATCACGTGGCCGGCTACTGCATCTGCAACGATGTGTCCGAGCGCCATTTCCAGATCGAGCGCTCCGGCCAGTGGATGAAGGGCAAGGGCTGCGAGACCTTCGGCCCGCTCGGCCCCTGGCTCGTCACCACCGACGAGATCGCCGACACCTCCACCCTCGCCATGTGGCTCGAAGTGAACGGGGAGCGCGTGCAGAACGGCTCCATGAAGACCATGATCTTCCGCATCCCGTTCCTGGTGCACTACATCAGCCAGTTCATGGTGCTCGATCCCGGCGACGTCATCACCACCGGCACCCCTCCCGGCGTCGGCCTCGGCTTCAAGCCGCCGCGCTTCCTGAAGGCCGGCGACGTGATGCGCGTCGGCATCGAGGGCCTCGGCGAACAGCAGCAGACGGTGGTTCCGTTCAAGCTCTGAGCGCAGATGGCGGCGGGGCATTGGTCCCGCCGCTTCACGCCATGGCGTCGTCCGGCACGAGCCAGCCGCGATAGCGGACCACCCGGCCGAACCACGGCAGGGACACCTCGACATCGAACACCGCGCGTCCCTCCGCGTCCTCGGTCTCGGCAGTGCGGCTGATCGGCAGCAGCATATGGGGCAACGGAATCCCCAGGCAGCGGCCTCCGACAACGGGATACGTGAGCCTGCCACTCTCGACCGTAAGGGCGATGTCGAAGCTGAGCGGCCCGAACCTTTCGCGCATCACCCCGCCACCGCCGGGCGAAAGCCGTGAGCGAAGCGGACGACCGGCGAAGCGGCGCTCCCAAACCTCGCTTCCCTGCAGGCGTTCCATCCGGACCGTGACGGCGACGCGCTTTCCTCCTGCCGGAAATCCCATCAGCACCCGGACCAGCCGCGCGATGGGGCCTTGGCCGGTCTCGATCTCAGCCTCTCCCCGCCAGCGCCGCACATCCACGACCGTGTGAAGATCGCGCACGGCGGGCGGAAGGCGTCCGAAGGCCGCGCCCAGCACTTCGGCGAATACGAGTGGAAAGGCCGTGACCATGCGGCTCGTGCCGATATTGAAATCCGCCATGGCCTGCTCCGCCTCGGTGAGCGCGAAGGCCGCCACGCACGGCCGCGCACCGGGGGAAACCGAGCCGGCCCGGAGTCTGTCGAGCATGACCCGGGCAGGGATCGCGGGCACATGGGGACCGTCGCCCGCCCCGGCAACCAGAACCCACTCACGCACCTGCGGCACGCCCCCGCCCGTGAGGCCGGCCACGCGCACACGCATGCCGCCCGTGTCCGAGCCGAACGGCTCCAGCCGCTCCGCCACCCATTTCAGCACGGGCGCGAGGGGCGCGAGGGTCCGAACCCATCCCCAGCGCACGGGCAGAGACAGCAGCAGCAGGCCCCCGTGCATGATCTTAAGCTCGAGGCCCGCGCGGAACAGCACAGATCGGGCCTTGAAGTGCCGGGGCAGAAGCGCGGGGTCGGGCGCAGCATTGAAGCTCGCCCAGCGTCCGGCCACGGGTGAACTGCCCGGAACGCGTAACGCGATACGGGAGAGGCCATTCCATCCGGGCACTTGCTCGGCCCGCCCGCCCCGCCACATGGGTGTCGGCCGGCCAGCCTGCCCGACGATGGCGCGCACCACGGAGAGACCGCGCGGGGCGCGGTTGCCCGGCACGATGACGGTATCGATGAGATGAATATCGGCCATGTCCGAGGCGAACTCCGCCACGGCGGCGGAGGACAGCGCCGGAACGCTCGACACGCCGGAAAGGATCGCGACACGGGCCTGCCGGGCGGCGGCATCCAGAACTTCGATACCGAGGGTGAATGCCGGATCGTCCGACAGGTCGAGATAGTGCGCCCCGGCCGCGAGCGCCGCCTCGGCGACCCCGTAGGGCCGCGCGCCATAGGACTGGAACGGACCGGCAGCATCGATGACAAGAAAGGGCGAGAGGCGGGCAACGCGCTCCGCCAGCGCCGGATCCTCGCGATCGATCACTTCCGGCCGCCCGCCGTGGACGCTGCAGAAGGTGGAGGCGGCGTGCAGGTCACGTCCGGCGACGATGAGGTCCACCCGCGCGTCCCGCGCAAGGGCCATGCTGATGCGCGAGCCGAAGACCCCGTAGCCGCCGAGGACGAGGACGACCTCACGCAATGAGCCGCGCCTTCAGCTCCGCCGAAGGGGCCGGGCAGACTTGCCGGCCGAAACGGTAGCGGTTGCGGGCAACGAAATCATACAGGGGGTCGGCGATCGCCTTGGGAATCCATCCGAGCACGCCTAAGGCGGCCAATGGCCCCCCGAGCGCCCCCATGGCCGCCGCGAACGCCTGCAGACGGACGTAGGAACGACCGGCGATGATGACGATGTTGGTTTCCATGAGGTCCGCGTCGAGACCATGCCGCGCATAGAGCGCCCGCCCGGGCGCAGACTGCGCCGTCACGAACAGGAAGCGGCGCTTGGGATCATGGTCAGCGATGAAGCGCGCAAAGCCTGAGCAGAAGACGCAGGTGCCGTCGAAGACGATGAGATCCTGGGTCGGGGGAAGGGATTCCATGAACGCCGCCTGCCGGAAGGTCAGTCATCCTAGCCGATGCCGCCGGCGCGTCCATGGGCCGACGCCACGCCCGTCGGTATCACGCCCATGGCGTAGCGCTTCAGCCATTGCGCACACGCGAGGTAGACCAGGGTGATGGCGGCGACGGCAATGAGCGTGGTTGCCGGGAGCGGCACGAAGCCGAACCAGCCGCCGAGACCGCTCAAGGGCACCACGAAGGCGACGGCCAGCGCTCCAAGGGCCGAGATGACCAGGGCCCGGTCCGGCGGCGCTTCTCCCAGTGGCAGGCGGGTGCGGATGAGGAACACCACCAGCACCTGCGTAGCGATGGATTCCAGGAACCACGCCGTGCGGAAAGCCTCCACCCCGGCGCCGAGCACCACCAGCAGCACGCCGAAGGTGAGGATGTCGAACAGCGAGGAGAGCGGCCCCATCACCGCCGCGAACCGCACCAGCCCCTTCATGTCCCACTGCTGGGGCGTGGCGAGGTCCGCTTCGTCCACGGCGTCGAAAGGAATGCCGACCTCTGAGAGGTCGTAGAGCAGGTTGTTGAGCAGGATCTGGGTGGCGAGCAGCGGCAGGAAGGGCAGGAAGAGGCTGGCCGCTGCCATGGAGAGCATGTTGCCGAAATTGGAGCTGGCGCCCATCCGTACATATTTCAGGATGTTGGCGAAGGTCCGCCGCCCTTCCTCCACCCCGTCCGCCACCACGTCGAGGTCGGGCGCGAGGAGGATCATGTCGGCGGCGGCGCGGGCGACGCCGGTCGCGCCGTCCACCGAGAGGCCGACGTCGGCGAGCTTCAGGCCCGGAGCGTCGTTCACCCCGTCGCCCAGGAAGCCGACGGTCTCGCCATCCGCCATCAGCGCCCGCACCACCCGCACCTTCTGGTTGGGCGTCATCCGGCCGTAGACGTTCACGCTGCGCACCCGGACGCGCAGGGCATCGTCGCTGAGGTGAGCCACCTCGGCCCCCGAGAGGATGTCCGCGGCATCGAGGCCGAGTTCCCCTGCGACGCGGGCGACCACCGTGGGATCGTCCCCCGACAGCACCTTGACCCTCACCCCCGCCGCCGCGAGCCGCGCGAGGGCATGGGCTGCGCTGGGCTTGGGCGGGTCCTCGAACAGGCAGAAGCCTTCCAGCACGAGGCCCGATTCATCCTCCGGCTCCAGGCCGCCCGTGCGCGCCATGCCATCCGGCGTGCCGGCCCGCGTCGCGATGGCAATGGCGCGCAGGCCCTGCTCCGCGTGACGCTTGAGCTGAGCGGCGATGGCGGCACGGGCTTCTGCGTCGAGACTGGCAAGGTCATCACCCAGCCGGCGGCCGGTGCAGACGTCCATCACCGCTTCCGGCGCACCCTTGCAGACGAGCAGGCGTTCGCCTGCCCCCTGCCCTGCCCGCTCCGCCAGCACCGAACCGCGGCGGCGCTCATAGCCGAAGCCGAGGCGCGAGGGGGCCGTCCAGCCATCCGCGGCGTCGGGCGCGGCCGCGGCGAGGGCGGTGTCCATCCAGCTGCGGTCGCCGGCCAGCTCCGCGCACAAGGCCGCAAGCTCCGCGGGACGGCGCGACGCCTGTCCGCCCGCATCCTCGCTGCCGGCGAGCACGATCTCGGCGGAGGTGAGCGTGCCGGTCTTGTCCGTGCAGAGCACCGTCATGGCGCCGAGGTCGTGGATGGCGGTGAGGCGCTTCACGATCACCTTGCGCTGGGCCATGCGCACCGCCCCGCGCGAAAGGGTCACGGTGGTGATCATGGGCAGAAGCTCGGGGGTGAGCCCCACCGCCAGCGCCACCGCGAACATCAGCGATTCCAGAAGCGGCCGCCCCAGCACGAGGTTCACGGCCAGGACAGCCACGGACAGCACGCCCGCGGCGCGGGCGATGACGAAGCCCAATGCGCGCAGGTCGCGCTGGAAAGGCGAGAGGCCGGCGTCCTCTGCCAGAAGGGCGGCAGCAGAGCCGAACAGGGTCGCCTGGCCGGTGGCGACCGCGAGCGCCACCGCCTCGCCGCTCTGCGCCACCGCACCCCGGAACAGGGCGTTCGTCGCCTCCGCCGCGACGGTGGACGAGACGGCGCCCGGCCGCTTCTCCACCGCATAGGGTTCACCCGTGAGCGCGGCCTCGTTGGCGGCGAAGCCGTCTGCGGAAAGAATCACCGCGTCTGCTGGAATGATGTCACCGGTGCGCACGCGGAACACGTCGCCGGGCACGATCCTGTCGGTGGGGAGCGTTGAGAACACGCCGTCGCGGCACACTTCGGCGGTGAGCGCGACCTGCTCGCGCAAGGCCGCCGCCGCCCGGGAGGCCCGCGCCTCCTGGACCGTGTCGAGCCCGATGGACGCGACGATGACGAGGATGATGATGGCCGCGCTCGCCGCATCTCCGGTCGCGGCCGAGACCACGGCGGCAACGAGCAGCATCAGCACCAGCGGTTCCAGTAGGCGGCGCAACAGCGCACGAATGGGACCGGAGCGGCGCGGAGGCTTGTCGAGGTTGGGGCCGAAACGCTCGAGCCGCTCGGCCGCCTCCCCTTGGGACAGCCCGGCGGTCCCGCAGCCGAGGCGACTGCAGAGGGCATCCGGCGCCTCCGTCCAGAAGGCTGCCGCCCCCACATCTCCCGCCGCCGGCGATGAGGCCGAGCCGGGGCCGTTGCGCTGCGAACCTTGTGCGGCGATCTCCACGGGCGGCCTCCGGGCGCTAATCGAGCCAGCGGGAGCCTAGAGCAGATTATCGGCCGGCAGATACCGGCCTCAATCAAGAAACGGCTGCGAAACCGACCTTCCGCTGCGACCTCACTGCATGGTCGTCGTGGCGAGCCAGCTCTTCACCGCGCCCAGGGCCTCGGTGCGGTTGCCGGTGCGGTGCTGGGCTTCCTGGAAGACCGCGAGTTGCACGTCGGCGCTGGTGCCCTCCTCGGCAATGGTGCGCACGCGCATCAGCGCATCGAGGCAGCCCAGCGCCTCCGCATCCGAGGCGACGAGGTTGACCAGGCCATCCACCGCATCCCGCACCGCGACGGCGCGGCGCTGAGCGAGGTCCACGAACGAGCCGTGCACGCCGTAGCGCTGGGCGCGCCACTTGTTCTCGTCGGCGATGGCCCGGTCCACCGGCCCCACGTCGCGATTGTGATGGGGATTGCGCACCAGGAAACGCACCAGCGAGCGGTAGAGCGCGGCGATGGCCACCGTGTCGGTCGAGCGGGTGCAACTGTCCGGCGCGCGCAGCTCCAGTGTCGGCAGCTGGCGCGAGGGGCGGATGGCCCACCACACATAGCTCGAATCGGTGATGGCCCGGGCCGCCACCATGGCCTCCACATAACGTTCGTAATCGCCGCTGTTCTCGAACATCTCCGGCAGGCCGGTGCGCGGCAGCTCGTCATAGGCGGCGAGCCGATAGCCCATCAGCCCGGTCTGCTTGGCGCCCCAGAAGGGGGAGGAGGTGGAGAGCGCGATGAAGTGCGGGATATAGGGCACGATGCGGCGCATCACGTCGACCCGCTCGTCCGGATCGGGCAGCTCCACATGCACGTGCAGGCCGCACACCATGTTCCGCTCGCCGAGCATCTTGAGGTCGTTCATCACCCCGTCATAGCGATTGGCGCGCGTGGCGCGCACGCCGTCCCAGGTGGCGGTGGGGTGGGTGCCGGAGGCGATGACCGCGAGCCCGTGCTCGCTCGCGACATCCGACACGGCGTGGCGCAGGCCGCGGATTTCGTCCAGCGCGCTGCCGATGCCGGTGGTCGGCCGCGTGGCGATCTCGAGCTGCGACTGGAGCATCTCCACCGAAACGGAATCCCCCAGCCGCTCCTTCAACTCGTCGAAAAAGCCTGCGGGCATGCGCCGTTGCACGGCCTTGGTGTGGGCGTCGACGACGAAGAACTCCTCTTCGATTCCAAAGCTGTAATCGTTCGACACGGAGCCCTCCACAAAACCTGACCTTGAGGCGAGCCAGTAACGCCCGTCCCATTGCGAAGTTCCGGGGAGACTGACGCCAAATCAGTCCAAATTTTGGCAGTGAATCGCGCGCCGGATTGCACGTTAAGGTTCAATACCTTGCCGCAGTGCACGCGATATGGACAAAGTCGAAAGTAGTTTACGAACGAATCGCAAGAACTATTTTATCCAGTGCGCCGGAACAAAAGCGCGCCCAGCGCGTTGATACCCCCTCATCGACGCGCCGCATTCACCAGCGCGAGGGCGGCTACGGCGGCGGTGTCGGCCCGCAGGATGCGTGGGCCGAGGCTGAGGGTGAGGCCTCGGGGGGCGATGCGGGTGCGCTCTTCCGGGCTGAACCCGCCTTCCGGGCCAATCAGCACGCTTACCGGCCCCGGCCGCGCCTGCTTGAGCGCGGCGATGGGGTCTTCGTCGTCGGAGGCTTCGTCGCAGAACACGAGAAGGCGGTCCTCGGCGAGGGACGACAGCCACGCGTCGAGCGAGCGGGGCTCCTCCACATGGGGTAGGCTCAGGATGCCGCACTGTTCGGCGGCCTCGATGGCGTTGGCCGTCATGCGCTCGACATTGACGCGGGAGACCTGCGTGTAGCGGGTGAGGACGGGGCTCAGGATGCCCGCGCCCATCTCCACCGCCTTCTGGACCATGTAGTCGAGGCGCGCATGCTTCAGCGGCGCAAACGCATATTCCAGCGTCGGCGCGGGCGGCTGGGGCCGGGTCTCGCGCAGAACTTCGAGGCGCACCTCGCGCTTGCCGCCGGCGATGCGCGTCGCCCGCCATTCCCCGTCACGACCGTTGAACAGGAGGATGTCCTCGCCCACACCCAACCGGATCACGTTCGCAACGTAATGCGCCGCTTCGCGCTCCAGCACGATCTCGGCGCCCTCTGCCAGATCGGCGGCGACGTGCAGGCGTTGGGCGTGAAAATCGTGCTCAGGCATGGCGGCTCCTCTCGCCGGAGGGACACCACGCATCGGCTCGCGTTGCAAGGGTGCGGTTTCGAACCCCGGAAACGAAAACAGGCGGAGACCCGAAGGACCTCCGCCTGCCCGACCCCCGAACGCCCCTCGGGAGATGACGCCCTGACCGGCGCTATTGCATAATCCACAAAAGTAGCCTGCGGTTGCATCCCCCGAATGGAGGATGCAAGGGAAGCTGATACCGTGCCAGACGCGGAGCGATCACCCGCGCGCCTGCTCCAGCCCTGAATCCCTCGCAGCACCCGGGTGCTCGGCGCCTACGTTCGGCGCCTACGTTCAGCGCTTACTTGGAGCCGTCCGGCTTGAACTGGGCGAGGAACGCGATGAGGTCCTTGCGCTCATCCTCGTTCTTCACGCCGGCGAACGCCATCTTGCCCTTGGGGGCGAGGTGCTTGGGATTCTCGATGTAATCGTTGAGGGTGGCGTCGTCCCACACCTTGCCGGCGGCGGCGCCGTCCTTGATGTCCTGGGAATACGCATAGCCCTCGAAGTGCGCCCACTTGGCACCGACGATGCCGTTCAACGGCGGGCCGACCTTCACCTTGGCGTCGGGGCCGATGGCATGGCAGGCCATGCACTTCTTGAAAACGGTCTCGCCCTTGGCGACGTCGGGATCGGCATAGGCCGAGCCGGTCGCGGCGGCGAGGACAAGGGCAGAAGCCAGAACAAGACGCATTGAGCTATATCCTCTCTGTCGGCCGGGCCCCGGCTGTGCAGGGCGCTGTGTTCGCACCTGCAAATTCGCGGAAGCCAGCTTGTGATGCTTTACCGGGCAGACACCTCCACCTAGGACACCACATATATCCGTGGCAGAGGGGTCGGGTTCCTTAGCATGTTTCCAACCCGGCCTTCGATGCGACCTTGAGACCTCCCGGAATGACGGCTTCAGCGTGACCATTATTGTGAAGATTGGCGGAAGCCTGACGCGCGGCGCGCCGCCGCGGCTCCTGCTTGACCGCCTCTCGGGTCGGAAGGGGCTGGTGCTGGTGCCCGGCGGCGGGACGCTGGCCGATCAGGTTCGCGTGATGCAGCCGCAGATGGGACTTTCCGATGGGGCAGCCCACCGGATGGCCATCCTCGCCATGGAGCAGATGGCCCACGCCTTCCTGGACATGGCCCCCGGCCTTCTCCCCGCCCGCACGCCGGCCGATCTTGTGTCAGCCGCCACGACCGGCACCGCTTTGTGGCTTCCCGCCGCCATGACGCTCGACGCACCAGATATTCCCCAGAGCTGGGACGTGACCTCCGACAGCCTGGCGCTGTGGCTGGCCGGCCGGCTGGCAGCGCGGCGTCTGGTCCTCGTGAAGGCGCCGGGCGTCGCAGTGCCGCGCGGCGGCGATGGCGCAGCGGACCTAGCGGCCTGCAGTGCGGCCGGGCTGGTGGATGCGGCTTTTGCGACCATGGCACGGGGCTATTCTGGCGATATTGTCCTCGTCCCCGCCGACGACGGGGCGCTGCTGGACCGGGCGCTCGAACCGCCCGCGCCGCAGAGCATCGAGGAAACAAGAAAAGGCCCGCGCCGATCATGAGCGAGACCCGTTCCAGCAAGAAGCCGCCCCGCTGGGCCTGGGCCCTCACCGGCTCGGGGCACTATTTCACCGAGAGCATCGAGATCATCCGCGAGCTTCAGGACGTGGACCTGTTCATCTCGGACGCCGCGGACGAAGTGCTGCGCATGTACAAGCAGGACAAGGAACCCCTGCCGGCGCAGACACAGGTGTTTCGCGACAATTCGGCGTCGTCCGCCTCCATCGGCCGCTTCTATCACGGCGAGTATCACACCCTCGTCGTCTCGCCCGCCTCGTCCAACACGGTCGCGAAGGCGGTGCACGGCATTTCCGATACGCTCGTCACCAATTGCTTCGCCCAGGCCGGCAAGTGCCGCGTTGCCTGCATCGTCTTCGCCTGCGACAGCCAGCCGGAGATGATCACCATGGCGCCGGAAGGCCCGGTTCCGGTCTATCCGCGCCGGATCGATCTCGAGAACACCGCGAAGCTCAAGACCTTCGAGGCGACCGTGGTAGCCGAGACGCTCGAGGAGCTGCGCCTCGCCGTCGCCCGCCGCCGGGCCGAGCTTGCCACCCTCTATCCCGTCCCGGCCTGAGCCATGGCCGAGCGCGTCGCCCTCGTCACCGGCTCGCTGGCCGAGCCGCGCATCCGCCGCATCGCGGAGGAACTGGCGGACGGCACGCTCGATCCGGTGGTGGTGAACATCGGGGTGAAGGTTGCGGCTCTGATGACGGCAGAGATCGTCGAGCGCCGCCTCAAGCTGCCCGAGGGCACGGACAAGGTGCTGATGCCCGGCCGGTTCCGGGGCGACCTCGAACGCCTCGCCGCCCGCTTCGGCCTGCCGTTCGAACGCGGGCCGGACGAGGCGGCGGACCTGCCCGCCTATTTCGGCCGCGGCAAGGGCCGCAACGTGCCCCTCGACCGCCACGACGTAACGCTCTTCGCCGAGATCGTGGACGCGACCCGCCTCACCATCCCCCAGCTTCTGGAGCGCGCCCGCTTCCTCAGGGGCGAGGGCGCAGACGTGATCGACCTCGGCGCACTGCCCGACCAGCCTTTCCCGCATCTGGAAGAGGCCATCGCCGCCCTCAAGGCAGAGGGCATCAAGGTGAGCGTGGACAGCTTCGATCCGGAAGAGCTGCGCCGTGGCACCCGCGCCGGGGCGGACTATCTGCTCAGCCTCAACGAGACCAACCTCGCCATCGCCGACGAAGGCCCGGCCGTGCCGGTGCTGGTGCCGGCGCAGGCCGGCGACCTCGCCTCCCTCCTCCGCGCCATCGAGGCCTGCGAGGCAGCGGGGCGGCCCTTCCTCGCCGATCCCATTCTCGATCCCATCCATCTCGGCTTCACGGCCTCGCTCGTGCGCTACGCGGAACTGCGGCGGCTGAAGCCGGACATTCCCATTCTGATGGGCATCGGCAATGTCACCGAGCTGACGGATGCCGACACCACCGGCATGAACGCGCTGCTGATGGGCATCATCTCAGAGCTGCGGCTCAATGCCGTGCTCGCGGTACAGGTGAGCCCCCATTGCCGCACGGCGGTACGCGAGTTCGACCGGGCGCGGCGGGAATATTACGCCGCGCGGGAGGCGGGCGCCCTGCCGCAGGGCTTCGGCGGCGGGCTGATGGCGCTGCGCGACCGGCGGCCCTTTTCCACCACCCCCGAGGAGGTGGCGCGGCTCGCCTCGACGGTGGCCGACCGCAATTTCCGCATCGACGTGACGGAACAGGGCATCCACGTCTACAACCGCGACGGTCACCATGTGGCCTCCGACCCCTTCGCCCTCTTCCCCCATCTCAAGGTGGAGGACGATGGCGCCCACGCCTTCTATCTCGGCGTGGAAACGGCGCGGGCGGAGATCGCCCACCATCTCGGCAAGCGCTATGCGCAGGACGAGCCACTGAAGTGGGGCGTCGCGGGCGAGACCGGCGGGAGCGCCGAGGAGGCCCATCGGTTGACATTCAAGGAAGCGGGCTCGACGCTTTCATCGAAGAAGAAAGGCGACAGCGCGTGATCCGGGAGACCATCGTCACCACCGTCTCGTCCGCCGGGGAGGCGCACATCGCTCCCATGGGCGCGAGCGTGGTGGAAGGCGGCTATCTGCTCCAGCCCTTCCGCCCCTCCCGCACGCTGGACAATCTGGCGGCGGCGAAGAGCTGCGTGGTGAACTTCTCGGACGATGCCCGCATCTTCGCCGGCTGCATCACCGGACGGCACCGCTCCTGGCCCACCGTGCCCGCCACCCTTCTCAAGGGTGCCGCGCGCCTCGCCGACTGCCTCGCCCATGACGAGGTGGAGGTGGTGCGCATGGAGGACGACCCGACCCGACCCCGCTTCTTCTGCCGCACCGTCCACCGCGAAACGCACGCCCCCTTCCTCGGCCTGAACCGGGCGGTGGCGGCGGTGCTGGAAGGCGCCATCCTCGTCTCGCGCCTGCACATGATGGACCCGGACCGGGTGGACCGAGAGATGAACTATCTCTCCATCGCCATCGACAAGACCGCAGGCCCCGCCGAGCGCGAGGCGTGGGACTGGCTGTGCGAGACCATCGCCGACCACCGGGCGCGGGCCGCCTCATGACGGCGCACGTTCCAACCCGGCCGGGCCTCCTCGCATCCGTGGCGACCCTCGACGAGATGCGCATGGCGCTGGCCGCCGGCGTCGACATTCTCGATCTCAAGAACCCCGCCGAGGGCGCGCTGGGCGCGTGGGCGCCCGGGCTTCTGAGCGAGGCGGTGGCCCTGTGGCGCGCGGCAGGCGCGCCCGGCAGCCTCAGCGCCACGGTCGGCGACCACCCGCTGGAGCCGGACGTGCTGCGCGCCGCCGCCGAGCGCACCGCCGCCGCCGGCGTGCCGCTGGTGAAGATCGGCTTTGTCCTCGGCGATGGCTCGGCCCTTCCGCCGGTGCTCGAAACGCTCCAGCCCCTCGCTCGCGAGACGCGGCTGATCGCGGTGCTCTTCGCCGATCAAGCGCCGGACCTAGCCGCCGTGCCGCTGTTCGCCGCCGCCGGCTTCCACGGGGTGATGCTGGACACGGCGGACAAGGCGGCGGGCGGTCTGCTCGCACACCTGCCGCCGGAAACCCTCACCCGCTTTGTCTCGGCCGCGCGGGCCGAAGGGCTACTGACCGGCCTCGCCGGCTCGCTGAAGATCAGCGATATCGGCACGCTCGCGGCCCTGCGGCCGCATTATCTCGGCTTCCGCGGCGCGCTCTGCGCCGAAGGGCGGACCAGTGCGCTCGATCCCGCGCGTCTGTCCGCCGTGCGCGAAACGCTGGCGGGGCGCATCCTCGCCTGAGGCGGTTCAGGCGGGCGGGATGGCCGCCACCGCCGCGTCGAGGATATCGCCCGCCGCTGCGATCTCCGCCTCGGTGACGGTGAGCGGCGGCAGCATCGCGAGCACGTTGCCGAGCGGCCGGGCGAGAAGCCCCTGCCCGGCCAATGCCTCCGCCAGAGGTGCGGCAGGCCCGGCGCACACCAGCCCCTGAACGAGGCCGTTGCCCGCTGTATCCGTGAACAGGTCCGGCCGGCGCCAGCGCAGGGTGGCGAGCCGGTCCTCCAGTTTCCAACCCAGTTCCTGCACGCGCGTCTCGAAGCCCGGAGCGAAGGCGGCCGAGAGCACAGAGAGCAGGCCGGCGGCTGCTTCCTCGTCCAGCAGCGGCAGGCCGGAAGGCAGGCTGCGGGCGAGACGCGTGCCGAGCACCAATGCCGACGCCCGCTGCCCACCTTCGGCCCCACCCGGCAGATCGTCGATCACCATCAGGTCCGGCGCCACGCCGCGCCACTCGTGGGCGAAAGCCATGCCCGTGCGCCCGAGGCCCGAATCTGTCTCGTCGAACAAGAGCACCACGCCATACTCATCCGCCATCTGACGCGCTGTCGCGAGAACCGACCCCGGCAGAAAGCGCAGTCCGGCATCGATGGAGGCGGGCGCGAGCAGCAGCGCCGCCACATTCGGCCCCATGGCGGCATCGATGGCCGCTTCGTCCTCGGGGATGCGCCGCACGCCCGCATCCTGCGCGAGCGCGGGGGGAAGACGCGGATCGTCGGAGACGACGATGATCTCCCGCCGCTTGGGTCGTCCCGCCGTGCGATGGTGGGCGCGGATCGTCTCGACCGCCGCGCGCCATGCCGTCGCGCGATCGGCAAAGAAGCGGGCCACATCGCCGAAGGAATGGTCCGTCAGGAGCGCGGCACATCTGGCGGAGGCCGGAGCGCTCTCCCCTTCGCCCATCTCTCCGTCGATGATCCGCGCGGGATCGAAGCGGACGGCACCCGAAAAGTCGAGCGCCGGCGCCGCGACGGCGGCTGCGTCGTCGGGCGGCGCTTCGATGCCGTCAGCGTCTGGGGCGATTGCGGACACGCGCTCCTCCATCCCCTCGACGAAGCAAGGAGCGCGCCGCGATCAATCGTACTTGATGTAGGAAAAGCGCAGATCGTGCTGCGGCGTGCCTTCCAGCGGCGTATCTTCTGCCGCGCCGGGCTGCCACTGCACGACCTCCTCGATCTTCTTCGCCAGCGCCAGATCGCGCACGGTGATGCCCTTGGCGTCGTGGGACTGGAGCCGCACCTCCACCCAGGCATAGGAGGCGGTGAGATCGGGGTGGTGCCACGCCGCCTCGGCCAGATGGCCCACCGTGTTGATGACCATCAGCGTGCCCTTCCAGCTGTTGGTCTTGTAGGTGCGCTTGATCCAGCCGTCCTCGTAGCGCCAGTGGGGCAGCTCGGCGGCGAGGTGGGCAGTGACCTCTTCCGGCGAGAAGGTCTTCTTGCGATCGATGGTCATGGTCGGCTCCGGGGCGGGGACCCGGGCGGGCGCAGGGCAACGAGTTGATCTTGCACAGTGCGCCACGCGGCGGGTGATGCTGTATAAGGACGAGGCCCGCGGCAGCCCCGGGCATATCCCGTTCTGCCGCAGCGGATGGAGAACCATGTCGAACGCGCTCGCCTTCCTCGTCAACACGTCGATCGTGCTCCTCACCGTCGCCGCCATGGAAGGCGTGGCGTGGGCAGCGCATAAATATGTGATGCACGGCTGGGGCTGGGGCTGGCACAAATCCCACCACGAGCCGCGTGAAGGCGTGTTCGAGCGCAACGACCTCTACGCCGTCGTGTTCGCCGGCATCGCCATCCTGCTCATCTATTTCTATCGCAACGGCGGGCCGCTGCTGTGGGTTGGCGTGGGGATGACCGTCTATGGCTTCCTCTATTTCTTCGTCCACGACGGCATCACGCACCAGCGCTGGCCGTTCCGCTACGTGCCGCGCAACGGCTACCTCAAGCGCCTCGTGCAGGCGCACCGGCTGCATCACGCGGTGGAGGGCAAGGAGGGCTGCGTCTCCTTCGGCTTCATCTACGCGCCGCCGCCGGCCGCGCTGAAGGCCAAGCTGAAGAAGCTGCACGGTGGGAGCCTGAAAGGCGGCGAGGCGGCGGAGTAGCCGCGAAATTCCTGATCCTGAAACGAAAAGAGGCGGCCCTCGGGCCGCCTCTTTCTTTTTGATGGAAGCCGTCAGGCCTTGACCAGCGGCAGCTTGGGCACCGGGCTGCCGGATCGGCCCGAGCCACCGGCCGGCCCACCCTTCGGGCCCTTGCCCTTTGGGGTGGGCTTGGCCTTCGACTTGGCCGCCGGCTTGCGGCGCTTGGCCGGGGCCGGAACGATCTTCTCCGGCTTGGGGGTGACGGGGCCTTCGGGGAATTCGAAGCCGAGCTTCGATTCCTTGCCCTCGCCCTCCACCACCACACGCACATGGCCGCCGTTCTTGAGAGCGCCGAACAGCACCAGATCCGCCAGCGGCGTCTTGATGAACTCCTGGATGACGCGGGCCATGGGCCGCGCCCCCATCTGCTCGTCGTAGCCGCGATCCACCAGCCACGCACCCGCCTCGTCGGAGAGCTCGATGGTGACGTTGCGGTCGGCGAGCTGGGCCTCCAGCTGGAGCACGAACTTCTCGACCACCTGGGTGATGACCTCGGTCGGCAGGTGGCCGAACGGGATCACCGCGTCGAGGCGGTTACGGAACTCGGGCGCGAAGGTCCGGCTGATGGCCTCCGAATCGTCGCCCTCGCGCTTCTGGCGGGTGAAGCCGTAGGCCGGCTTGGCAAGGTCGGCGGCGCCCGCATTCGTGGTCATGATGAGGATCACGTTGCGGAAGTCGATCTGCTTGCCGTTGTGGTCGGTCAGCTTCCCGTGGTCCATCACCTGCAGGAGGATGTTGAAGAGGTCCGGATGGGCCTTCTCGATCTCGTCCAGCAGCAGCACGCAGTGCGGGTTCTGGTCCACGCCGTCGGTCAGCAGGCCGCCCTGGTCGAAGCCCACATAGCCGGGAGGGGCGCCGATGAGGCGGCTCACGGTGTGGCGCTCCATGTACTCCGACATGTCGAAGCGCAGGAGCTGCACGCCCAGGATGGAGGCAAGCTGCTTGGCCACCTCGGTCTTACCGACGCCGGTGGGGCCGGAGAACAGGTAGCAGCCGATGGGCTTCTCGGGCTCGCGCAGGCCGGCACGGGCCAGCTTGATGGAGGCGGAGAGCGCCTCGATGGCCTTGTTCTGCCCGTAGACCACCCGCTTCAGGGTCGTCTGCAGGTTGGCCAGCACCTCGGCATCGTCCTTGGAGACGGTCTTGGGCGGAATCCGCGCCATGGTGGCGATGGTCGCCTCGATCTCCTTGAGGCCGATGGTCTTCTTGCGCTTGGCCTCAGGCAGCAGCATCTGGGCCGCACCCGACTCGTCGATCACGTCGATCGCCTTGTCCGGCAGCTTGCGGTCATGGATGTAGCGGGCCGACAGCTCCACCGCCGCCTTGATGGCGTCGTTGGTGTAGCGCAGCTTGTGGTAATCCTCGAAATAGGGCTTCAGCCCCTTGAGGATCTCGATGGCGTCCGGCACGGACGGCTCGGCCACGTCGATCTTCTGGAAGCGGCGGACGAGGGCGCGATCCTTCTCGAAATACTGGCGGTATTCCTTGTAGGTGGTCGAGCCCATGCAGCGGAGCGAGCCAGAGGCCAGCGCCGGCTTCAACAGGTTGGACGCATCCATGGCCCCGCCCGAGGTCGCACCGGCACCGATGACGGTGTGGATCTCGTCGATGAACATGATCGCGTTGGGATAGGCCTCGATCTCCTTGACCACCTGCTTGAGGCGCTCCTCGAAGTCGCCGCGATAGCGGGTTCCGGCGAGCAGCGCGCCCATGTCGAGCGCGAAGACGGTGGCGGTGGCGAGCACGTCCGGCACGTCGCCGTCATTGATGCGCTTGGCGAGGCCCTCGGCGATGGCGGTCTTGCCGACGCCCGGGTCGCCCACGAACAGAGGGTTGTTCTTCTGCCGGCGGCAGAGCACCTGGATGGTGCGGGTGATCTCGCTGTCGCGGCCGATGAGGGGATCGATCTTGCCCTCATGCGCCTTCTTGTTGAGATTGATGCAGTAGGCGTCGAGCGCGTCGGCCTTCTTCTGCTTGTCATCACCGGACTTGGTCTCGGTCTCCTCCTCGGCGCCGCGCACGGGGCGGCTCTCGGACATGCCGGAGCGCTTGGCGATGCCGTGGGAGATGTAATTGACCGCATCGTACCGCGTCATGTCCTGCTCCTGCAGGAAATAGGCGGCGTGGCTCTCGCGCTCGGCGAAGATGGCGACGAGCACGTTGGCCCCCGTCACCTCCTCGCGGCCCGAGGACTGGACATGGATGACGGCACGCTGGATGACGCGCTGGAAACCGGCCGTGGGCTTGGAATCGTCGGAGCCGGACTGGACCAGATTTTCCAGCTCGGTGTCGACATATTCGATGAGATTGCGACGAAGCTTCTCCATGTCGACGTTGCAGGCGCGCATGACGGCGGCCGCATCCTGATCGTCGACGAGCGAGAGAAGCAGATGCTCGAGAGTCGCGTATTCGTGGTGGCGTTCGTTCGCGAGGGCCAGAGCGCGATGGAGCGACTGTTCGAGGCTGCGTGAGAATGTAGGCATCGACACCTCTTTCGCGCGTCGCTCCGGACTATCGGAATCTTCCCCCAGATCCGGAGCACGTGCACCATTCACACAAACTTCGTACTGGATGCCGCAGTGCGCAAGTCCCTCGGCGAAAGGAAAGCGCGCGGGCCTGTCGCCGAATTGCTCTTGACGACGGCACAACGCCCCGCCCGCCCGAGCTTCCGCCCGGGTCGGGTGACGATCACTTTTTCTGCGGGAAGTCTGAAGGCCGCCTGTCGCGGCTCACTTCTTTTCCATCACGCACTGAAGCGGATGCTGATGCTTGCGGGCGAAATCCATCACCTGAGTCACCTTGGTCTCGGCGACCTCATAGGTGAAAACGCCGCATTCGCCCACGCCGTGGTGATGGACATGGAGCATGATGCGGTTCGCCTCGTCCCGGTTCTTGCTGAAGAACCGCTCGAGCACATGGACCACGAACTCCATGGGCGTGTAGTCGTCATTCAGCAGCAGAACGCGATAGAGGCTCGGCCGCTTGGTCTGGGGCTTGGTGCGGGTGATGACGGCCGTGCCCGGCCCGTCGCCCTTGCGCGGCGGCTCCGCCGCCATGGCGCGCGGGAGCATGGGCGCGGAAATCGAGCGAGCCGGCTGAGACGGATGGAAAACGTGCTTCATAATCCTCGCGCCCTGTCGCGATCTCCGGCGACTCGGAGCCTCGGCGCAGCCCCTGGCGGCTGGCGATCATAGAAAAATCGGTGCCTCGGCGCCAGTACCGCGGTGCGTCACGCAAGTTGCGCCACTCGCCGCACAGACGTCCAAGCCGCTTCTATGTCGGGAGGAATGCCGGCAGGCGCAAGGTCAGCAGCGCAAATCCGGCGTGCGGCGCTTTGGCAGGATGCGTCGCCGGGGGCGAAACGCGCTGGCGCCGAAAAGCCGAAGGCCCGGCGTGGACCGGGCCGAACGGGAACCATCGATGGGGCGGGAGCGCCGGGGCGCGACGCGATACGAGCCCCCGGCGCGGCACCGGGAGGCCAGCCCTGACGGGAGGCCTCGCGGGATCATCAAGCCCCCGGCACGCAGTCCTGCGCGCCGGACGGGGCAAACCTCAGGCCGATGGCCTCAGGCATCGAACCTCAGCGGCCGAACTTGCCGAAGGAGGTCTCGAAGGGCTTGTAGCTCTCCTTCGCCAGCTCCGTGTAGAGCTCGCCGAGCTTGGTCGCCTGGGCGACGGCGCCCTCGTAGGCGGTCTTGAGGTAGGACTGCTGGATCTCGATGGCCTGCTCGAGGGTCTTGGCACCGAGCAGCTTCTCGAGGGCAGCGGTGCCCTGCTCGAAGGAAGACTTGGTGTAATCGGCGATTTCCACCGCGATCGCCTGGGCGCTCTTGGAGAGCGTACCGAAGCTCTTCACGGCGGCTTCGATGTTGTCCTTGCTGAGCTTCTGGAGCTCTTCAGCGCTCTGAACCATTGGGTGTCCCCTTTCGCGCCAGCAAACGCGCTGGCATTGCGTCGAGTGGATTATGCCTCCGCTCAGTTGTGGATATTATGCACTGCACAATGAAAGTCAAGCTCAATTGTGCGCTGCACAATATGGCGAGGGCGCCCGGTTTACGCCTTGGTAACTCCGCGTTTTTAGGGTCAGGCACTGGTCGCTTCCCTGGACCTCCGGTGCGACGCACAAGCCTCTCACAAGGCTTCCCTGTCACATCGGTGTTCCGGAAAAGGGGCGGCGTCTGCGACCAGCGACACGGGACACAAGTACATGCGTTACGCTCGGGGCGGTCTGCCACATTCCTCGAAAGCCCTTGCCCTTGCGGTGCTTGCGGCCTTCTCCCTGACCGCCACGGTGGCCGACGCGAAGCCGCGCAAGAAGACGCAGGTGGAGCGCAGCGCCAAGTCTTCGTCCAAGTCCGCGTCAAAGACGAAGCCGTCCTCCAATACCAAGACGGTTGCCGCTGTGGACCCCGACGGCGGTCGCTGGCGCTACGGCTCCGCCGCCATCATCGTGGACGGCAATACCGGCAAGGTGCTCTACGAAGAAAATTCGGACGCCCTGCGACATCCTGCCTCAGTCACCAAGATCATGACGCTTTACCTCCTGTTCGAGCAGCTGGAGGCGGGAAACCTGCGCCTCGACAGCAAGTTGGAGGTATCCGCCAAGGCAGCGTCGCAGCAGCCCTCCAAGCTCGGCATGAAGCCCGGCCAGACCATCGAGGTGGAGGATGCCATCAAGGCGATCGTCACCCGCTCGGCCAACGACGTGGCGGTGGTGATCGCTGAAAATCTCGCCGGGTCTGAATCCGCATTCGCCGAGGCGATGACCGAGAAGGCCCGCGCCCTCGGCATGAGCCGCACGGTCTACCGCAACGCCTCCGGCCTGCCGAATGTGAACCAGGTCACGACGGCCCGCGACCTGTCCATCCTCGGCCGCGCCATCCAGGACCGCTTCCCCAAGCAATACAAGTATTTCGCCACCCGGACCTTCTATTACCGCGGCCAGGCCATCGGGAATCACAACCGCCTGCTCGGCCGGGTGGAAGGCGTCGACGGCATCAAGACCGGCTACACCAATGCCTCGGGCTATAATCTCGTCACCTCGGTGAAGCGGGATGGCCGCTATCTGGTCGGCGTGGTGCTCGGCGGTTCCAGCGGCGGCTCCCGCGATGCGCGGATGACCAGCCTCATCAGCCAGAACCTGCCCACGGCCTATGCCGGCGGTCGCGTGGCCCCGAAGATCACCGAGGTGGCCGACAACGCCTTTTCCATCGGCAAGCCGGGCAGCTTCAATGCGCCCATGCCCATCGTCGCCGCCCGTGACGATGTGCAGCCCCATGCCGTGGCGCCGCTGCCGAAGCCGGCGGTGGCCGAAGCGGCCGAGCCAGCGAGCACCGCGTCCATCCCCACAAAGCCGACCGCACGCACGGCCAATCAGGTGGTTGCCGCCGCCGCGCCTTCGGCGCCGCTACCTCAGGTGAAGCCCGGCTCGGCCGAGCCGATCAAGCCGGTCGCCGTGAAGACCGTTTCCATCCAGAAGCCCACCGCCGCCAACGTGGCGGCGGCGCCCGCGGCCGCCCCGGCTGCGCCGGTGCAAGTGGCGTCGACCACCCAGTTCACCTCGGCGCCCGCCGGCGTGCTCGGCTATCTCGGCCCCTCCGGCCTTGCCCAGTCGCCGGCCGCAGCCGCCGCGACCGCCGCGGCCGAAGGCCGGGCACACGCCAAGCCGCAGCAGGTCGCCGCGCGGGCCGACGTGGCGCCCGCCCCCGCTGCAACACCTTCGGGCAAGGACAATTCGCGCCTTGGCGCCCACGATGCCGCCGCCGAGCAGGCCATGCGCGCGGCCCGCATCGCCGCCATGGAGCCCGACGACCCCTATGCCCGCGCCCTGCGCTCCGCCCGCGACGGCGTGGTAGACGCCCAGCCCCGTGCGCAGGCGACCCAGCCGCCGGCCAAGCCGGTGCGCACGGCCTCCCTCGCTCCGGTGGCGCCTCCGCAGCCGGCGGCTGCCCCCCCCGCGCGCAGCAATGTGCCGGCTTCGGCCAAGACCGGCTGGAGCATCCAGATCGGCGCGTTCGATGCCGAGCGCGCGGCCCGCAACAAGCTTGATGCCGCCCGTGCCCGTGCGAAATCGGCTCTGGCCGGCGCCGATCCCTATACCGAGAAGGTTTCCAAGGGTTCGACCGACCTCTACCGCGCCCGCTTCGCCGGTTTTAATGAGAAGTCGGCGAAGGAAGCCTGTCGTTTACTCAAGCGTAACGATTTCGACTGCATGCCTATCAGGAATTGAAGTCCTGACAGAGAATCAGCGATGCTTGCGCAAGATCACGTCCTTCGCTCGGTTGATCCTCGCCGCGAGATAGTCGGATCCGCCATGATCGGGGTGGAGCTTCTTCATGAGGGATCGGTGCGCCGCGCGGACAGCTTCCGCGCTCGCGCCCGGCTGAAGGCCAAGGATCTGATAGGCCTCCTCCTCGGGCATCGCAGCGTCCAGGCCACCGCCTCCGCCCATATTCCCCGCACCCGCGTTTCCTTGTGCGTCCTCACGCCAGGCGGGCGCCCGGCGGTCGAGATAAGCTTCGAGTAGAGCCAGCGACTGCGCATCGCACTGCGGGCGCAGCGCCAGCAAGGAGGGGACGTCGATCTCCTCCAGCCGTTGCCCGGCACAGGGCCCGGCCAGCACTGTTCCCCGCATGTCCCCGGTAGAGTGATCCAGTTCCATCTCGAACAGCGCCGTGCGCACACCTGAGGTCTTCGGCGCGCTCCGCCGCTTGAACAGCCCGCCGAGATAGCCGCCGATCCCCTGCGGATCGAGCCGCCCAAGCAGGGCGATGCCCGCGGCGCCCAGCGGCAACGCGATGCCGATGCGCCCGGTGACCAATGCTCCCGCGGCCCCCAGAAGCGCCGCATAGGCCAGCGTCCGCATCATGGCAGCGATGAGGGCCTTCGGATCGGCCTTGGTCCAGACCGAGAGGCCATAGAGGCCGATCAACAGCAGCAACGCACCGGCGACAAGGCTAATCACGCGGAACTCCGGATCGGGTCGCGGCGCCCCTGCGCCAGCGGAATGATTGAGCAAGACAGACGAAGCGCCACAGGTCAGCGGCCCATGGCGGCGATGAGGCGCCGGGCGCCGGCGTCGCGGCGGGATGTCAGGGCCAGTTGGCCGCCGGCTGCATAGGCGGCGACCGCCGCGAGCAACTGCCGGAGTTCGCCCGGAGCGGTGGGATCGAACCGGCACCACGCGCCGCCGGTGACCTGGGCGAGGCCGCGGAAGACGTCTTCCACGCGGGCGTCGTGCCCCTCCTGGAACATGAACAGCTTCACCCCGCGCAGGGCGAGCTGCCCCGCCGCCTCCCTCAGCACCGCCGGGTCTTCCTCCACCGCGTCGCCCACGAAGACTGCGGCACGCAGGCCCGAGCGCTCGGCCTCCTTCGCAAGATGGCCGAGGATGCGGTTGATCTGGGTGAGCCCGCCGCTGCAGGAGATGCGCCGCATCAGCCCGCCCAGCGTCGCCGCATCATGCACGAAGGGCGAGGCGCGGCATTCGTCCTGCCCGCGGTAATAGACGATCTGCATGTCGAGGCCGCCATGGCTGGCGGCAGCGGCGAACATGTCGGCCTGGATGTCGCACGCCAGCGACCAGGTGGGCTGGCGTGAGCCGGTCGCATCAAGCGCGAAGGACAGTCGACCCCGGCCATCCGCCGGGCGGGCGGGGGGCATGCTGCGCGCCGCGGCGAGGAAGGCCGCAACCTCTCCTGGAGCGGAAACCGGAACCGATTGCCCGGCTTTGGTTTCCGCCAGTTTCCCCTTGCTGTCGTCGCGCGTGGCCATCCGGTCCTCTCTGTCCCACACATAAGCTGCATCGAACGGACCACCAAGGCCCCCCTTCCGGTGCTACCGAAGGTGGGCAATGGCTTGATGCCAGCCGGCACACGGCCTATCTGCACCCCCCAGCGGTCCGGAGCCGCATCGAGGGGATGGGACGATGGCGACTTTGCCGAAGGTTGTGGGCCGCGTGCGCGAACTGAGGGCGGCGGTGGCGGGCTTCCGGGCCGAAGGCTCCAAGGTGGCGCTGGTTCCCACCATGGGCGCCCTGCATGTGGGCCACATGGCGCTGGCGCAGAAGGCGCGCGAACTCGCCGGGCGCACCGTGGTGTCGATCTTCGTGAATCCTGCCCAGTTCGCCCCGCACGAGGATTTCGACACCTATCCCCGCGCGTTGGAGGCGGACCTCTACAAGCTCGCCGAAGTGGGCGTCGATCTCGTCTATGCCCCGACCGCGACCGAGATGTATCCGGCTGGCTTTGCCACTCGCATCAACGTGGGCGGCCCCTCCGAGGGGCTGGAGACGGATTTCCGTCCGCATTTCTTCGGCGGCGTGGCGACGGTGGTGGGCAAGCTCTTCATCCAGTGCGCACCGGACTACGCCATATTCGGCGAGAAGGACTACCAGCAGCTCAAGGTGGTGACGCGGCTGTCGAAGGATCTCGATCTCGGCGTCGAGGTCGTGCCGGTGCCGACCACCCGCGAGGCGGATGGCCTCGCCCTCTCCTCCCGCAATGCCTATCTGGACGAGGAGCAGCGCAAGATCGCCCCGGTGATCTACGCCGCCCTCACCCGCGCTGCGGAAGCCATCCGGGCCGGAACCGCGCCGCAGGTGGCGGTGGATACGGCGGCGGGGATGATCTCTGCCCTTGGCCTCAAGGTGGACTATGTGGCCGCCCGCCACGCAGAAACCCTGGCGCCGCTCAAGGACGCCAAGGAGCCCATCCGGCTGCTGGCCGCAGCCTGGCTTGGCCAGACCCGGCTGATCGACAACATCCCGGTTTAGAAACTACACCGCGCCCATGTAGCTCGCGGCAAAGCCGATCACGACGAGCGCGATGCCGACGGACAGGATCATCAGGACGCGGCCGGAGGTCACCCCCTGCCGCGCCTGAACCGCCGGCTTCACCGGGGCGCCATCGACCGTGCGACCATCGGTGCGGTGGAATTCCACGTCCTCGCGGACTTCGTTCGGGTCCTGCATTCTGGCCTCCTGACGCTTGTGTCTCGTCAGGACAACGCCGGCCCGCGCCGCAGGTTTCCCCGTGGCGCGGGTGCGTTCTAGCCGGCTGCCACCTCAAGCATGCGGGCGAAGGCCTGATCGAGGTCCGCCTTGAGATCGGCGGTGTCCTCGAGCCCGATGTGGATACGCACCGCCGGGCCTTCCACCTTCCACGTCGTCGCCGTGCGGTAGTCCCGGCAGTCGAAGGGGATGGCGAGGCTCTCGTAGCCGCCCCAGGAATAGCCCATCCCGAACAGCGTCAGCGCATCGAAGAAGGCCGCCACCGCAGCCTCGGGCACCGGCTTCAGGATGAAACTGAACAGGCCGCTGGCGCCGCAGAAGTCGCGCTTCCAGATGGCGTGGCCGGGATCGGACGGCAGCGCAGGATGCAGCACGCGCGAGACTTCCGGCCGCGCGGCCAGCCACTCGGCCATTTCCAGACCCGCCTTCTGGTGATGGGCGAGCCGCACGGCAAGCGTGCGCAGGCCGCGGGCGGCAAGCGCGATGTCGTCCGGGCCGACCGTCATGCCCAGCGCGCTGTAGGTGGCGCGCACCTTTCGGAGGGCGTCGCCGACCGCCGAGATGGTGCCGATGCTCACGTCCGCATGGCCGCAGATGTATTTGGTGCCAGACTGGATCGAGATATCCACGCCGAACGCATGGGGCTTGAAGAAGACCGGGGTCGCCCAGGTGTTGTCGATGAGCGTGGTGATGCCGCGCGCCTTCGCCACCGCGACGATGGCCGGCACGTCCTGCATCTCGAAGCTCTGGGAGCCGGGCGCCTCCAGGAAGATGGCCTTGGTGTTCGGCCGGATCAGCGCCTCGATGCCGGCGCCGATCAAAGGATCGTAATAGGTGGTCTCGACACCGAGGCGGGCGAATAGCCCATCGCAGAAATTGCGGGTCGGCCGGTACACGCTGTCCACCACGAGCACGTGATCGCCGCTGCCGGCCACCGCCAGCAGCGCGGTCGTCACCGCCGAAAGGCCGGACGGGGTCAGCACCACGCAGTCGCCGCCTTCCAGCGCGGTGAGCGCCACCTGCAGGCTCTCGCTCGTGGGGTTGCCGTGGCGGCCGTAGGTGTAGCGGGCGCGGTGGTGGATCAGATCGTCATAATTCGGGTAGAGCACCGTGGAGCCGCGCACCACCGGCGTATTCACGAACCCGTCGAAACGGCGGGGATCGCGGCCGGCGTGGACGATCTTCGTGGCCGTGCCACGGGCCTCGCCTGACGCTCCGTCTGACCCGTGGTCATCCCTGCTTCCGTCCGACATGCACATCTCCTGTGGTCACGGCAGCTTGCGACCGACCGGCCGCTATTGACCGCTCCGCTGTGAGGGGTTGTGATGGGCGGGATAGACGGCCTTGATCCGTCCGTCGAGCCGTCTCGTGCCGGATCACGGCGAAAGACGGTGGCGGCAGGGGGTCGTCGTCGCGAAAAAAGGAACCTTCCGTGAAACGCATCCTCCTCGCAGCAGCAGGACTTCTGTCGCTGGCCGGCGCCGTGCAAGCAGCGACCCTCGACGACGTGAAGGCGAGAGGCGCCCTCAACTGCGGCGTGACGCAGGGCCTGCCCGGCTTCTCCAGCCCCAACGACAAGAATGAGTGGAGCGGGCTCGACGTCGATTTCTGCCGCGCCATCGCCGCCGGCATCTTCAACGATCCCACGAAGGTGAAGTTCACCCCCCTCTCCGCCAAGGACCGCTTCACCGCGCTGACCTCCGGCGCCATCGACGTGCTGTCGCGCAACACCACCTGGACCATGTCGCGCGATACCACCCTCGGCTTCAACTTCGCCGGCGTGATGTATTATGACGGCCAGGGCTTCCTCATCCGCAAGTCGGTGGGCCTGAAGTCCGCCAAGGAGCTGCAGGAAGCCTCCATCTGCGTGCAGACCGGCACGTCGAACGAGCTGAATGTGGGCGACTACTTCCGCGCCAACAACATGAAGTATCGTGAGGTCATCGCCTTCGCGACCCTCGACGAGACCGTGAAGGCCTATGAATCCGGCCGCTGCGACGTATTCACCTCGGACAAGTCCCAGCTCGCCGCGGTGCGCCTCAAGCTGACCAACCCCGCCGACCACGTGCTCCTGCCCGAGACCATCTCCAAGGAGCCCCTCGGCCCGCTGGTGCGCCACGGTGATGACCAGTGGTTCGACCTCGTGAAGTGGACCTACTTCGCGCTCTTGAACTCGGAAGAACTGGGCATCACCCAGAAGAACGTGGACGAGATGGTGAAGTCCGAGAACCCGGACGTGAAGCGCCTGCTCGGCACCGACGGCAAGTATGGCGAGGGCATCGGCCTCACCCCCGACTGGGTGGTGCGCATCATCAAGGCCACCGGCAATTACGGCGAGATCTACGACCGCAACGTCGGTCCCGCCACGCCGCTCGGCATTGAGCGCGGGCTCAACAACCTCTGGACCAAGGGCGGCATCCAGTACGGCCCGCCGGTGCGCTGAGCGCATCCGGGCCGCATGGCCCGCGCCTTGCTTGAGAGCAGGGCTCAAAGACGGGACGGAGGACGCGGGCATCGCGCCCTCCGCCACCAAGAACACAGGCCAAAGGCCTGAGCTTTCGGGGGTTTCATGTCTGAAGTCAGCCCTGCCGCGCCGCCGCGGCCACAGGGCCGTCGCTGGTCCTGGACGGATCCCAAGCTGCGGTCCCAGGTGATCCAGATCACCGTCGCGGTCATTCTCGTCTGGCTGCTGTGGTCGTTCTATTCCAACGCCCAGTCCAACCTGTCCCGGCTCGGCATCGCCTCAGGCTTCGGCTTCCTCGACAATCGCGCCGGCTTCGCCATCAGCCAGACGCTGATCCCCTACAACGAATCCATGTCCTATGGCCGCGCCTTCCTGGTGGGCCTGTTCAACACGCTGCTGGTGGCCTTCCTCGGCATCATCCTCGCGACCCTCATCGGCTTCCTGATGGGTGTGGCGCGGCTGTCGAAGAACGTGGTCATCAAGGCGCTGGCCTCCGCTTATGTGGAGATCACCCGCAACCTGCCGCCGCTGTTCCAGATCATGTTCTGGTACCTCGCCGTGCTGGCCGCCCTGCCCGGCCCGCGCCAGAGCTGGGGCTTCGGCCTGCAGCCGCTGCTCGGGGCCATCGGCTCGGGCCTCTCCTCCATCGGCCTCGGCTTTCTCGGCGGCCCCCTCTCCACCTATGCGGCCACCCTCGCCGCCCCCGGCGTGTTCGTGAACAACCGCGGCCTCGTGGTGCCGCGCCCCATCTTCGAGGACGGCTCCATGGCCATCCTCTATGCCCTCATCGCCGCCTTCATCTTGAGCTTCCTGCTCGGACGCTGGGCAAAGAAGCGGCGGGAGGCGACGGGACATTTCTTCCCCGTCTTCTGGACCTCCCTCGGCCTCATCATCGTGCTGCCGCTTCTCGCCTCCGCGGCGATGGGCTTCCCGGTCGGCGTTGAGAAGCCTGAACTGCGCGGCTTCAACTTCGTCGGAGGACTGCGCGTCATCCCCGAATTCGTGTCGCTGCTGCTGGCGCTGTCCATCTACACCGGCGGCTTCATCGCCGAGATCGTGCGCTCGGGCATCCTCGCCGTGTCCAAGGGCCAGACCGAGGCGGCCCATTCGCTCGGCCTGCGCAACGGGCCGACGCTGCGCCTCGTCATCATCCCGCAGGCCATGCGGGTGATCGTGCCACCTTTGACCAGCCAGTATCTCAACCTCACCAAGAACTCGTCGCTCGGCGTGGCGGTGGGCTATCCGGACCTGTTCGCGGTGTTCGCGGGCACCACGCTGAACCAGACCGGCCAGGCTATCGAGATCATCGCCATCATCATGGCGGTCTATCTCACCATCTCCATCGTCACCTCGACGATCATGGGCTGGTACAACAAGCGCGTCGCGCTGGTGGAGCGGTGACATGACGGACATCTCCGCCCCCCGCGCCTCCATCACCCCCGCGACGCCCTTCGTCTCGACGGCGTTCCACGAGCCGCAGCCGGCCCCGGTCGCGACCCGCGGCCCCATCCTGTGGGCGCGCCAGCACCTGTTCGGCTCGGTGCCGCAGGTGCTGCTGACGCTGTTCGGCGTCTGGCTGCTCTATGTCACCGTGCCGCCGCTCATCAAATTCTTCCTGATCGACGCGGTATGGACCGGCACCAACCGCGACGCTTGCCTCGCCGAGAAGATCGGCCGGCCGGTGGGCGCCTGCTGGCCCTTCATCTGGGCCAAGCTCGACCAGCTCATCTATGGCTTCTACCCGGCCAGCGAGCGCTGGCGGGTGAACGTGGTGTACTGGCTCGGCGCCCTGCTGCTGCTGCCGCTGCTCATCCAGAGCCTGCCCCTGAAGCGGCTCAATGCCATCGCCTTCTTCGGCGTCTATCCGGTGGTGGCCTTCGTGCTGCTCACCGGCGGCAACCTCGATCTCCAGCGCTTCGTCCTCGGCTGGCTCGGCGTGGATTTCTCCACCATCGGCGGCGCGCAGGGCCTCAGGATCGGCTTCTGGGTGGATTACGTCCTCTCCACCGTCCTGCTGACGGCCATCGCCTACGGCATCTCCCGCTTCCTCGCGGGTCCCGAGGGCGGACGCTCGGCGGCGCAGACCACGCTCAGCATTCTCGGCGTGCTGGCGGTGGTTCTGCTGGCCGTGGACATCGACACCGGCCTGCCCCAGGTGGAAACCCGCCTGTGGGGCGGCCTCCTCGTGACGCTGGTGATCGCGGTCACCGGCATCACGGTCTCCCTGCCCTTCGGCATCCTCCTCGCCCTCGGCCGGCGCTCCAAGCTGCCGCTGGTGAAGTGGCTGTGCATCATCTTCATCGAGTTCTGGCGCGGCGTGCCACTCATCACGGTGCTGTTCTTCGCCACCTACATGCTGCCCCTGTTCCTGCCCGGCCGCTTCACCATCGACGGGCTGCTCCGGGCGCTGGTGGGCGTCGCCTTGTTCGCCTCGGCCTATATGGCGGAGGTGGTGCGCGGCGGCCTGCAGGCGATCCCCAAGGGCCAGTATGAGGGCGCCATGGCGATGGGCCTGCGCTCGGGGCTGATGATGCGCCTCGTGGTCCTGCCGCAGGCGCTGAAGCTGGTGATCCCCGGCATCGTCAACAACTTCATCGGCCTGTTCAAGGACACGACGCTGGTGCTGATCGTCTCGATCTTCGACCTGCTCGGCTCCATGCGCGCGGCCTTCACCGACCCCAACTGGGCCTCGCCCACCACTTTGTTCACCGGCTTCGGCTTCGCCGGCATCATCTATTTCGTCTTCTGCTTCGGCATGTCCCGGTATTCGATGGCGCTGGAAAAGCGCCTCGACCGGGCCCACCGGCACTGAGAGGGGCAACACACGTGAGCGCAGATCCCATCATCGCCGCCGACGAGGCCACCGCCCCCAAGATCGCCGTCGAAATGACCGGCGTGAACAAGTGGTACGGCGACTTCCACGTCCTCCGGGACGTGAACCTGACCGTGGAACGCGGCGAACGCCTCGTCATCTGCGGCCCGTCCGGCTCGGGCAAATCCACCCTCATCCGCTGCATCAACCGCCTGGAAGAGCACCAGAAGGGTCGCATCGTGGTGGACGGCATCGAATTGACCGACGACCTCAAGCGCATCGACGAGGTGCGCCGCGAGGTGGGCATGTGCTTCCAGCACTTCAACCTGTTCCCGCACCTCACCATCCTCGAGAACTGCACGCTCGCGCCCATGTGGGTGCGCAAGATGCCGAAGAAGGATGCCGAGGATCTGGCGATGCACTTCCTCGAGAAGGTGAAGATCCCCCACCAGGCGCACAAATATCCTGGCCAGCTCTCCGGCGGCCAGCAGCAGCGTGTGGCCATCGCCCGCGCGCTCTGCATGCGCCCGCGCATCATGCTGTTCGACGAGCCGACCTCCGCCCTCGACCCGGAAATGGTGAAGGAGGTGCTCGACACCATGGTCTCCCTCGCCCAGGACGGCATGACCATGCTGTGCGTGACCCACGAGATGGGCTTTGCCCGTCAGGTAGCGAACCGGGTGATCTTCATGGATGCCGGGCAGATCGTGGAGATGAACGAGCCCAACGCCTTCTTCTCCAACCCGCAGCACGAGCGGACCAAGCTGTTCCTCAGCCAGATCCTGCACTGAAACGAGGGCGCGCCCGGTTCCACCACCGGGCCCAGCTCAAGTGACGGCCCGGTTCGCCCGCCGCTCGCGCAGGGCGAACTGGAGGTTGCGGATGTAGATGAAGGTGGAAAGCGCCTGCCCGGCGATGAACACCGGGTCCTTGCGGTAGATGGCATAGATCAGCAGCAGCGAGCCGCCGCCGAGGGAAAAGGTCCAGAAGGCGAAGGGGATCACCGAGCGCTGCGCGCGCTCGCTGGCGATCCACTGCACCACGAAGCGCATGGTGAACATGAACTGCGCCACGAGGCCGAGCGCCACCCACCAGTCGAACTGGTCGATGAACACCTCGTGCAGGTAGGTGCCGATCTGCGACAGGTAATAGACCATCAGCCGCGCTCCACCACCCGCGGCATGCGCCGCCGGTGGACCAGCCAGAACACCCCGAACATGTCGGCAATGCCCACCCACAGGCGGTTCCAGAAGCCGTACTTGGACACACCGTGCCAGCGGTCCCGGTCCACCACCTTGACGGTGCGGGTTTCATAGCCCTCGCGCCGGATCAAGGCGGCCATGAAGCGGTGCTGGCCATCGAACATGGGCAGGCGTAGATGCACCTCCCGGCGCACGACCTTGAGCCCGCACCCGGTGTCGCGCGAGCCGTCGTTGAGCAGGGCGCTGCGCACGCCGTTGGCAAGGCGCGACTGGAAGCGCTTGAATCCCGTGTCCTTGCGCCCCTGCCGCTCGCCCTGCACCATGCCCACGGTGGGACCGCCCGCGTCCATGACGCGGACCATCTCGGGCAGATAGGCGGGGTTGTTCTGCCCATCCCCGTCGAGGAGCAGGAGCAGGTCGCCCCGCGCGGCCCAGGCGCCGGTATCTACGCCCGCGGACTTCCCGCAGGCCTTGGCATGCACGACGATCCGCAGATAGGGACGGGTCTCCTGGGCCAGCCGCAGGTTGGCGAGGGTGGCGTCGGTGGAGCCATCGTCGACGAAAATCAGCTCGAACGGCTCGAACGACAGCGCCGCATCGATCTCCTCGATGAGCGGCAGCACGTTGTCCGCCTCGTCCTTGACGGCGATCACCACCGACAGCCGGGGCACGGCGGTGGTTTCGGAAGAAAGGGAAGTCACGGTCTCGCCTCTTCGGCTGGAACGGCGGTGCTCACGTCGTGCGGCGCAGGCAGGGACGAGCCGGCCCGCGCGGGATTGACGGGAGCAAGGAGACGGGCGAGCCGTCGCGCGGACGGCCCCGCCATGGGCACGATCGTCCCCGCCGCGTCAACCGCGAAGACGACGCGGCGCGCGGCGAACAGCTTCACCGTCCACAAGGCAGCGGCCGTCCCCAGCACCGCCCCGGCCACGACGTCGCTCGGATAGTGGGAGCTGAGGGCGATGCGGGTGGCGGCGATGGGGAACGCCGCCACGAGGAGGATCGTCCGCGCCCGCGGAAACAGGGCGGCGAACGCTACGGCGGCCGCGAAGGTGGTGGTGGAATGGCCCGAGGGGAACGACGCGAAGCTCGATTTCCAGATCAGGAAATCGAATGTCATCTCGGGGTTCGGCCCCTTGAGGTGCATGGCGGCGTGCGGTCGCGCCCGGCCGAGGGTGTGCTTGACGATCGCCACCAGCAGCCCGACCGGCGCGATGGCGAGGAAGAGGAAGCCGAGGCGGGCCGCGACGCTGGCGGCGATACGCCGGGTCATGTCGTCGCCCGCGTGGGTCAGCATCAGGGCGTAGGCGAGGCCGATGCCGAGCGGCCACAGCACCACGCCGCTGAACCCGAGGTCGGTGAGGCGATCACAGAAGACGACCAGCCAGGACGGCAGCCGGAGCCGGAGGCCGATGGTGAGCGGATCGACCAGCAGCATCAGCGCTGCCACCACGCCGGCCGTCAGCACGAGAAGCGCCAGCGCCTCCCACCGCCCGAGGAAGCCGATGCGCGGGCGCGGCACGCCGATGCGGCGGTCGCGCAGGTAGGCGAGGCCCCGCCAGATGGAGACGAGGAGGAGCCGCACGCGGTCCCCCGCCAGCCGCAAGGCCGCAACGAGGGAAGCGGAAGGGGCCGCGCCGGCGCGGTCCTGCCCGCTCACGGCGCGGCCTCGTCGGAGCGGAACACAGTGATCGCAGTGGGGCGTCCGCCGTTGTAGGTAAAGCCGGAGATAGTCGCGACCGCGTGGTATTTCAGCGCGAGCAGGCCGGCGTGCCGCTCGAAGGCGGGGGAAAAGCGCGCGTCGATGAAGGCGAGGGCGCAGCCGCCCTTCTTCAGCAGTGCCGCCGCCTCATTGGGCAGGACGTAGTTGATCTGCGTCCCCACCAGGAAGACCAGGCTCGGCTCCTGATAGGGGAAGGAGGCGACCTGCGAGGCCGGGCAGCCCTGCTGCTTCACCACGGCGGCGAGCCGCTCGGAAATCCAAAGCGCCCGCATCTGCGGCAGCATCACCTGCCAAACGGCGAAATAGAGCACGAGCGCACCGGCCAGGGCGGTGAGGAATGCCCCCTCGATGCCCGCCCGGGGGAAGGACCGCGCCGCCCACCACAGAAGCATGGAGCCCAGCAGCAGCAGCGGCCACGCGGCGAGGCCGAAGCCGCTGCCGAAATAGAGATAGGCCGCGCCCAGAGCCAGCGAGACCACGATGCCGAAGCCCGGCCAGAACCACACGAGGCCGGCGAGCCGCGATCCGGCCCGGGCCAGCCCCCCGCGCTCGATGGCGAGGGCCGAAAGGATCGCCAGCGCCGGATAGACCGGCAGCACATAGTGCGGCAGCTTGGTGACGGCCAGTTCAAACAGCACCCAGCTCGGAACCAGCCAGCACAGGAGGAAGCGCACCGCCTGCTCGCGGCGGTTGCGCCAGACGTAGGGCGCGGCCATCGCCGCGACGACGATGGAGGGCCAGAAGGTGCCCCATGCGGCCAGGAAATAGGCGCCGGGCGGACCCCAGTGGCCCTCCGCGCCTTCGGCCACCTTGCCCATCATGTCGACGCCGACGGCGTGCTGGTAGAAGGCGCCGTTGGTGACGATGTAGATCGCGACGAACCACGGCAGCACCAGCAGCAGGCACCACGCCAGCCCCATGAGGGGCTTCAGCGGCCGCAGGAAGGCGCCGGAGCGGTCGGCGACGGCGAGTGCGGCAATCGCGGGGCCGACGAAAAGGGGCGCCACCGGCCCCTTCACGAGGACGCCGGCCGCAAGGCCGGTCCAGAAGATGAAGGCGAGGGTCCAGTCGCCCTGTCGCGCCTCGGGCGGGCGGACATAGGCGCGCGCCAGCGCCCCGAAGCAGGCGAGGATGGTGAAGAGCAGAACCGCATCGGTCTTGGCGAGGCGCGCCTCCACCCCCAGAAGGACGCATCCCGCCATCATCAGCCCGGCAAACAGCGCGCCGCGGCGGGAAAGGAAGACGAGCGCCGTCCAATAGGTGAGCAGCACCGCACCGATGGCCGCCAACAGCGACGGCAGCCGATAGAGCCAGATGGAAGAGTGGGCGGACGGCCCGATCACCGCCTCGCCGGCTTTCACCGAGGCGGCCTGCAACCAGTAGATGCCGATCGGCTTCTTGTGCCGCGCCTGGGTGTGGAAGCGGATATCGACGTAATTCCCGCTCTCCAGCATCTGCTTCGTCGCCTGGGCGAAGCGGGCCTCGTCGCGGTCGATGGGCGAGAGGCTGAAGAAGCCCGGCAGGAAGGCGATGAGGGCGACGGCAACCAGTGCCAACACGGCACGGCCATGACGCACTGACGCTGCGTCGAGCATGCTCGCGAGGCGCTGCGGCAGGTCAAGGTCGAACGCCCGCCCCTTGTGGGTCGCGGGCTCTGAGATGGCCATGCTTCGGTCAGGATCCGCTCGAATTGGGCGCGGACAATAGCAGAACCGCCCGTGCCGAAAAGGGCCGGACGGGAGCGCGCAGAGACGACCTTCCGCCGGGGCGGACGGTGATGCAGACGAAAGGCGGCGAAGGAAAGGCAGTGGCTGCGCGGGGGGCCGCCGCGGCGGCGGCAGGTACGCGAAGACCGCTGCGGACTATTTGGTCAGGATCAGCTTGTTCTGAGCGGTGAGGCGCAACTGATACGTGTACTCGCCATGGGCAATCGTGACGAGCCGGCCGGCCGCGAACAGGTCGCGGCTGTCGAGCTGCGCGTCCACCATCGGGATGGCCCGGCAGGTCTCCTGCGCCGCCCGGAAGGTCCATTCCCCCTCCCGCTCGGTGTCATTCAGATGAGAGCCCCCGTGTTCGTACCTGTTCATTTTGAATCGCTCCAGATCAGGGCGCGGGCCGCGACCGATGCTGCGGGTCGAGGCTCACTTTAGAAGCATTCAATACTAGAATACCATCGCCTTGTCCTTGAGTAATACATGCGGCCCGCGCGATCAATCCCCCGCCGGCTATCCCGGCAACTTTGCGCGCGCACGGGCGCCCGCACCTTCCTGTGCGTTCGCTCCAGCTGGATCGATAATGGGTGGCAGGCCCGCGGGAGGGGCGTCAGAACGCCTTGAACGTGATGAGGGTGCGGGTGTCCTGGATACCCGGAATGGTCTGCACCTTCTGGTTCACGAAATGGCCGATGTCGGTGCCGGGCTCCACATAGAACTTCACCAGAAGGTCGAACTCGCCGGCCGTGGAGTAGATCTCGGAGGCAATCTCCGCATTGGCGAGGGCATCGGCCACCTCGTAGGACTTCCCGAGCTGGCACTTGATCTGGACGAAGAAGGGAACCACGGCGTGCTCCGCTGGCGGCGGGATCGGAAGGCCCTCACGGGCCGCGCCAAGGTGGACAAATCCGCCGGGACTCGCAAGGGTGGCGGCACGATCGTCCCTGCCCTACCGGAGCCTCACGTCGTCCATGAGCCGGCCCATTCCCATCGCCCTCACCATTGCCGGCTCGGATTCCAGCGGCGGCGCCGGCATCCAGGCGGACCTGAAAGCCTTTTCCGCGCTGGGGGTTTACGGCGCCAGCGTCATCACCGCGCTCACGGCACAGAACACGACGGGCGTCAGCGCCATCCACGACGTGCCGGACGATTTCATCGCCGCGCAGATGGATGCGGTGTTTTCGGACCTCGCGGTGAAGGCGGTGAAGATCGGCATGCTGTCGCGCCCGGGCGCCATCCGCACCGTGGCGGAGGGGCTCAAGCGCCACAAGGCGCGGCCGGTGGTGCTTGATCCGGTCATGGTGGCGGCATCCGGGGCGCGGCTCCTGAGCGACGATTCGCTCAATGACCTGCGCGCCATCCTCATTCCCGCCGCCGACCTCATCACCCCCAACCTGCCGGAAGCCGGCGCGCTGCTCGGCACCGAGGCGGCGAAGACGGAAGAGGAGATGCAGCGCCAGGGCGCGGCGCTGCTGGCGCTGGGCGCGCGGGCCGTGCTCATGAAGGGCGGGCACGGCGAGGGACCGGAGAGCATCGACCTCCTCGTCACGCCGGACGGAACGCAGCGCTTCACCGCCCCGCGCCACGCCACGCGCAACACCCACGGCACCGGCTGCACGCTGTCATCCGCCATCGCCGCCGGGCTCGCGTCCGGGCTCGGCCTTTCGGATGCGGTGGAGAACGCCAAGGCCTACATCACCGGCGCCATTGCGGCCGCCGACCGCCTGGACGTGGGCGCCGGCCATGGCCCGGTGCACCACTTTTTCAAGCTCTGGCGTGACTAGGCGACGGAAAATCGCCCCTTCGCCGTCCCCTCCACCTTCCATCCCGCGCGTCCGGACGATAACGTCCGCCGAAGCGAACGCTCGTTCGGTTGAAAGGATATTGGGGCATGGCCGTCAGGGACCGCGGGGGCAGTTCTCTTGAAACCGGCGCCCAGGTGATTACCGGGCAGCTGGGCAAGACCATCCAGCGCCTGCGCAAGGCTTACAACCTGTCCCTGTCGGACCTCGCCGAACAATCCGGCGTGGCGAAGTCCATCATCAGCCAGATCGAGCGCAACGAGACCAATCCGACACTCGCGACCGTGTGGCGCCTGTCGCAGGCGCTGGACATGTCGGTGGAGCGGGTGCTCGCCTCCTCTGACGATGCGCCCTTCGTGGAGAAGCTCTCCCGCGCCGACACGCCGATTCTGCTCTCCGAGGACGGGCTGGTGCGCCTGTCCATCATTGGCTGGATCAAGACGGTGGAGTGGCTCCAGTATTACGACCTCGAGGCCGCGCCCGGCGGCGAACTCGATTCGGACGGGCACCAGCGCGGGTCGGTGGAATGCCTCACCGTCACCGCCGGCACGCTGGAGGTGGACGTGGCCGGCCAGGTGGAGACAGTGAAGGAAGGCGAGACCGTGCGTTATCGCTGCGATCGCCGCCATGTCATCCGCAACCGCTCCGGCGCGCCCGCCCGCGCCTTCATGGTGTGCCTGCTCAAGGCCGCCGTGCTGGAGTGAATGGGAGGGCAGGCCCTCCCCCTCTCTCGCAAGCTCACTCGTCGGTGAGCGGCCCGAGGATCAGCATCTCCAGCTTCACCCAGTTGGCGAGCTGCGCGTAGGTCAGCTTCTCCGCCTTCAGGTCCCAGGTGACTTCCGAGCGGGTGGGGCCGACGCACTTGTCGCGGCCGTTGTCGCCCTTCACCCTTTTGCAGGCGTCCTCGCTGTCGTTGTAATAGACGCGGCCGTAGAGGCCGGGCTTCGACTGGTCGGCGGCCGAGAAGAAGGCGTCGGACTGCGCCTGCGCCGCGCTGGCGTCGAAGAAGGATTGGTCGGTGTTCACCGCCTGCTCGTTCCAGCGCAGGTTGTATTCGTAATAGCCGGTATAGGGCTTCTTCTTGCCGGCCTTGTCGGTGAAGTTGCCGTTCTCCTCCACGAAGCGGATCGAGCCGGACACGCGATCGCTGATGGAACGATCGGCGACCGTGTAGGCGAAGGTCACGCCGTTGGCGTCGGTCAGCCAGTTGCCGAGTTCGTAGTCGTAGTCGAGGTTGCCGGAGACCCGCGCCTCGGGGAGGAAGGAGAAGGGACCGGCTGCGAGCTGGGTGCGCTCGAAGCGTAGCGGATCGGGGTTCTTCACCTGGATCGACACCACCTTGCCGTCGACCATGCGGGAATAGATCTTGTCCGCCTCCTTCTGCGCCCGGCGGAACTGCTCGGCCACCTCCCACCAGCGCGTCACGTTGCGGCCCTGGATGGAGCCGCCGAAGGGCGATGAGGTCTGGTTGCCCTTCACGACATCGATGCGCAGGCGGCCGGCATCCGGAATGTAGCGGCCGTTGGCGTCGATCTGCAGGTCACCGCGCAGGATCGCCACCTCCCGCGCCACCTGGGAGGGGTTGGCCGGGTTGATGACGTCGAACTTCACCGAATAGACGAGGCTCTTGCCCGGCGTGCGCTGCACGGAGCCCTTCAGGATCATGATGTCCGCCACCGACAGGTCGGTGATCTCATAAAGATCGGTCCCGCTGGAGGAGCGCAGGGAGCGGGAATTGTAGTCCACCGTCATGGCGCCGGTGAGCTTGGCCTTGTCGGCGGGGATCTCCTTGAGCGCCTGGCTCTGCTGCGCCAGCGCGCCGCCGGATGCCAACAGGCTCGCGGCGCACAGGCCGGCAGCACAGGCAGATAGGGCCGGCGCGAAGCGAATGGTCATGACGATCTCCCTCGATGGCGCCCGGCGCGGGGGCACCGGGAGCTTCGGCGCGGACCATGGCGAAGGCTTCCTGAACGGAAGATGACCAAAGGTCACCCGCGCCGTTCAGAGAAGGCCGAGGTCGCGCAGTTCGCGGCTGAGGGCTTCGGGAAGGTCGGCGGCGCCGGCGCTGGTCCCGAGATCGCGGGGCGCCTCCCGGTCGGCGAGGTAGCGCCAGCCCTGAAACGGGCGCGAGGGGCGCGGTTCCACGCGGACGACGGCGGGATCGAGCACGAGGCCGCAGCGGCGCACGCCGTCCGGATCGACGACCGTGCGCAGATCGATGAGGCGCTGGCGCGCCGCCACCTCGCCCTTGATGACCCAATAGAGCGAACCGCCGTCGATCAGCTCGTCCTTGCGGCTCGGCACCATGCGCGTGACGTGGATCTGCTCGAACGGAACGCCGGCCCGCCGCGCGGTGTCGGCGCGGTCGGCGATCCAGGCTTCGAGATCGGCGATGGACGTGGCGCCGACGCACAGCTTGATGAGATGAAGCGCCATCGCGCCCGCGCTATTGGCCGTTGGGGGCGGCGGGCGCGCCCTCGGCCGCGGGTTCCGCCTCGGCCGGCGCAGCAGGCTGGGGACGGGGACGCGGCGCCGCGGGGCGGGGCGCGGGATTCGCCGGGGGCGTCGCTTGCGCGGCCGGGGTTCGCACCGGGGGACGGGCGGGCGGCAGCGGCGCGGAAGGCGGCGGAGCGATGACCTCAGGTTCCTCGGCCGAGGGCACGGCGGACGGCGCACCAGCGGAAGGTCCGGTCGCCGCAGGCGCGCCGGGCTGGGCCGCGTGGTTCGGATCAGACTGCAGCAGCATGCCGAACGGGCCCGTGCGCGGCGGCGGACCGCCGGTCATGCCCCGGTTGCGCGCGTTGCGCTCCCACACCGGCGAATATTTGGTGATGAGGCTGGCGTACCGCCCCTCGTTCATGTTGGCGATGATGCGGGTCGGATCGCCGAAGATCGCCGCCTGCGGGCAATAGCTTGCCGTGCAGCCGGTGAAGTCCACCAGCGCGGAGGCGACGAGGCCGTAGGGATCCTGCTCCAGCGGGCGGCGCCAGGCGATGATCCGCTCGGTCAGGTAGTCGGCCTTGCGCCGACGCACGAACTCGAACGCATCTTCAACGAGAGCCATGCGCGCGCGCACCATCGAGCGGGCGGACGCCACCGTGTCAGGCCGCTCGAACAGCACCGCCTCGCACACCTGGATGAGGGAGGGATCAGCGCCGAGGCAGCCCAGCGCCGACTGGGCGGCGGCGGAATCGAGGGCCGAGGCCCGGGCTTCCAGCGCCCGCGCCTCCGAAATGGCGGCGGCCTGGATGATCTGCTTGAGCATGGCGCTGCCCACCGACAGGCCCCCGAGCAGGATGCCGATGAGCACGAGCAGGGTCAGCGGATTCTCATTGGGCTCCGAGCGTACGAACAGCACGAAGACGAACACGGCGCCGATGACCATGGCGGCCAGCACGACCCAGCCGGGAACATCGAAATTGCTGTTCAGAATGCTGAGGGTTCGGTCAATCCATTCTGCCATGGCGCCCTCCGCGACGCTGCCCGCAGGCCGGGGCGAACGCCATTGGCCTGATTCCGGTTCCCGCTCCGGACATGCCTTTACGGCCGCCGGTCGGGGCGCGGATAATTGTCCGGTCCGCAGCGCAAGGCAACGCGGCGGACCGGCGCGCGACCCTCATGGTAAAAGAAAACCCGCAGCCGGCCGCTGCGTTCAGTGCGGCCGCAGCACGGAGGCGTCGAAGCCTCCATAGAGGTAGATCACCGCGACGGCGACCAGAAAGACGGCAAGCGCGGTGCGCGCGACGCCCCAGCAGGAGCGGCGATGGGCATAACCTTGGCTGAGATCCATGATGGATAGCGGCTCTTTCGACGAATCCCCCGCGGCACGAAGAACGTCCCGCATCGCAACATTGATTAAGAATTTATGAACGCTTCGGCAAGGCCCGCGCCATGCCTTCTGCGAACGGCTCGCATGCAGAACCGGAGACTGCCGCTATCCACAGGCGGACTCGCGGAGGAGCCCGTCCTTTGCGCATGCGAAAATCCGCGAGGATGGGATAGGACTTTACACATGAACGCCGCCCCCACCTCCGATTCGTCCGCCGGCTCCTCCCCTCTGCCCGACGAGGAGGCCGCGGCGGCGCTGCTCCTGCGCCTCGCGGGGGAAGCCGGGCCGGGCAAGAGCATCGGTCCCATGGATGCGGCGGTGGCGCTCATGCCGAAGGACGAATGGCAGCGGGCGCTGCCGGTGGTGCGGCGCGTGGCCGTTCGCCTGGCGCTGGAAGGCCGGCTGATGATCTATCGCAAGGGCAAGCCGGTGGACCCGTCCGATTTCCGGGGCGTCTACCGCATCGGTCTGCCGAGGAACGACTAGGGCAGGCAATGAACGCTCAGGGCGCCGGAAACAGCGCGCTGGTCTTGCCCGACAGATAATAGGCGACGAGGCCGACCCATTCCTTGAGGGACACATCCGCCACGTCGAGCCCGGAAGCGGTGCGCGAGAAGGTCTCGTTCAGCTGGTCCGGACCGATGGTGCGGAAATCGACCGGATAGGGGATCACGTCGAATCCCACCTTGCGGAAGCAGCCGACCGCGCGCGGCATGTGGAACGCGCTCGTCACCAGCAGCCAGCGCTCGCCCGGCCTGGGCTTCAGCAGTTCCTTCGAGAAAAGCGCATTCTCGGCGGTGTTGCGGGAACGGCTTTCAAACTCCACCCGCTCTGGGGCAATTCCGAGTTCCGGCAAGGCGATCATCGTCATGCGGGCTTCGGTGAGGGTTTCCGAGTTGCCCTTGCCGTTGCCGCCGGAGAAGACGAGCCGGGCATCGGGGTATTTCCGCGCCAGCGCCCCGAAGGCGATGGCCCGCTCGCCGGCATTGGCATAAGCCGGCACGCCCCGCGCAATGCCCACGTCGGCCACCTCAGCCCCGCCGAGGATGATGACGCCCGTGATCGGCGCATCGCCCCGGTAGATGGGAAAGCGCTCTTCCAGCGGGCTCAGGAGATAATTGGACAGCGGCGAGAAGCCGATCACCCCCCAGCCGACGATGGAGACGGCCAGGAGTCCCATCCCCCATCGCCGCACGCCGGCCAGCGCCAGCAGCAGGCCGAGCCCCCCCAGCAGCATCAGCAGGTTGGACGGCGCGACGAGGAACCAGAACATCTTGGAGGCGGCGAAGAAGGAATCCATGCCACGCTTTCGGGGTGCCGGCGGCGCCGGTCAGGCCAGTTCGACCACCTTGCCTTCGCGCAGGGTGACGCGCCGGTCCATGCGGGCGGCGAGGTCGAGGTTGTGGGTGGCGATCAGCGCCGCGACGCCGGTCGCCCGCACCAGCTCCGACATGGCACCGAACACGTGGTCCGAGGTCTTGGGGTCGAGATTGCCGGTGGGCTCGTCGGCCAGCAGGAGGCGGGGTGCATTGGCGAGGGCGCGGGCTATGGCCACACGCTGCTGCTCGCCGCCCGACAGCTCCGAAGGGCGATGAGTAAGGCGCGCGCCGAGGCCCAGATAGGACAAAAGCTCCTTGGCCCGCGCTTCCGCTTCCTTCTTGCCGAGGCCGCGGATCATCTGCGGCATGGCCACGTTCTCCAGCGCCGTGAACTCGGGCAGGAGATGATGGAACTGGTAGACGAAGCCGATGGAGAGGCGGCGGATGCGGGTGCGCTCGGCATCCGGCAGGCGGGCGGTTGGCGCACCGTCGATGAACACCTCGCCGGCGTCCGAATGCTCCAGCAGCCCAGCGATATGCAGCAGCGTGGACTTGCCGGAGCCGGACGGCGCGACGAGCGCCACCGACTGGCCGTGGGTGATGCCGAGGTCGGCGCCGCGCAGGATCTCCAGCGCCCCCTGCCCCTGCGCATAGCGCCGCACCACGCCGGACAGGGCGAGCGCGAACTGGGGACGGGCGCCGGAGCCGGAGGCGCGGCCCGGGGAGCGGCCTTCGGGCGGGGTGGGCATATCCATCACTCGTACCTCAGGGCTTCCACCGGATCGAGCCGGGCGGCCCGCCAGGACGGATAGAGCGTGGCCAGGAACGAGAGCGCCATGGCCATCAGCACCACGGACGAGGTTTCGCCGAAGTTCATCTGCGCCGGCAGGCGGGAGAGGTAGTAAAGCTCCGGCGAGAACAGCTCGGTGGAGGTCAGCCAGGAGATGAACTGGCGGATGCTCTCGATGTTGATGCACACGACCACGCCCAGCAGCAGCCCGGACAGGGTGCCCACCACGCCGATGGAGGCGCCGGTGATGAAGAAGATGCGCATGATGGAGCCCTGCGTGGCACCCATTGTGCGCAGAATGGCGATGTCGTGCCCCTTGTCCTTCACCAGCATGATGAGGCCGGACACGATGTTGAGCGCCGCCACCAGCACGATCAGCGTGAGGATGAGGAACATCACGTTCCGCTCCACCTGCAGCGCGCCGAAGAAGGTGGCGTTCCGCACCCGCCAGTCCACCAGATAAACCGGCCGCTCCGCCGCGCTCTGGATCGCGGCGCGCAGTTCGCCCACGTCGTCCGGATTGTCGAGATAGACCTCGATGGCGTTCACGTCGCCATTGCGGTTGAAATAGGCCTGCGCCTCCGGCAGCGGCATGAAGACGAAGGCGCTGTCATATTCCGACATGCCCACCTCGAACACCGCGGCGATCTTGTAGACCTTGATGCGCGGCGAGGTGCCCATGGGCGTCACCGCGCCGCGCGGGGCGACGAGGGTGATGTTGTCGCCGGCGCGCAGCGACAGCTGGTCGGCGAGGCGCTTGCCGATGGCGATGCCCTGCCCCTGGTCGAAATTCTCCAGCGTGCCCTGGCGGATGTTGTGGGCGACGGACGGCAGGCCGCGCAGGTCCTTCTCCGCCATGCCGCGCACCAGCACGCCCGAGGCGCCGAAGGGCGAGGAGGCGAGCGCCTGCCCCTCCACCAGCGGCACCGCGAGGCGGATGCCGTTGAGCGCGGCGATGCGCGCCGCTACCGACTTGTAGTCGGTGAGCGGGCTTTCCAGCGGCTGCACCAGCACATGGCCGTTGAGGCCGAGGATCTTGCCCAGCAGTTCCTGCCGGAAGCCGTTCATCACCGCCATGACGATGATGAGCGTCGCCACCCCCAGCATGATGCCGAGGAAGGAGAAGCCGGCGATGACCGAGATGAAGCCCTCCTTGCGGCGGGCCCTGAGGTAACGCAACGACAGCATCCACTCGAACGGCGCGAAGGGGCGCGTACCGGTGGTGTCCCCGCCTGCCCTCGCCGCCGCATGGGTTGCCGTCATGCCTTCAGCCTCTCCACAATGTCGCTCGCGGCGATCAGCTCGCGGGAGCCGTCCACCCGGCGCTTCAGTTCCACCTTGCCCTCGGCGAGGCTCTTCGGCCCCACCAGAATCTGCCACGGCAGGCCGATGAGATCGGCGGTGGCGAACTTGGCGCCGGCGCGCTCCTCGGTGTCGTCGTACAGCACGTCGTAACCGGCAGCGGTCAATTCCGCGTAAAGGGCGCCGCAGGCGGCATCCGTCGCACTGTCCCCGACCTTGAGGTTCAGGATGCCCACCTGGAAGGGCGCCACGGCGTCCGGCCAGATGATGCCGTTGTCATCGTGAGACGCCTCGATCATGGCCGCCACGAGGCGCGAGGGGCCGATGCCGTAGGAGCCCATGTGGATGGTGTGCTCCTTGCCATCCGGGCCGAGCACCTTGGCGCCGAAGGGTTCGGAATATTTCGTGCCGAAATAGAAGATGTGGCCCACCTCGATGCCGCGCGCGGCGAGGCGCCGCGCCTCGGGGATGGCCTCGAAGGCGGCGGTGTCGTGCTTCTCAGAGGTCGCGGCATAAAGCTGTGTCCAGCGGTCGAACAAGCCCTGCAGGCCGGCGGGGTCGTCGAAGTTCACATCGGCGGGGGGCGGCGCCATGTCGAGATAATCGCCATGGCAGAACACCTCGCTCTCGCCGGTGGAGGCGAGGATGATGAACTCGTGGGAGAGGTTGCCGCCGATCGGTCCCGTGTCCGCCACCATCGGAATCGCTTTCAGGCCCATGCGGGCGAAGGTGCGCAGATAAGCGACGAACATCTTGTTGTAGGAATGGCGGGCGCCGGCCGCGTCGAGATCGAAGGAATAGGCATCCTTCATCAGGAACTCGCGCGAGCGGTAGACGCCGAAGCGCGGGCGCACCTCGTCCCGGAACTTCCACTGGATATGGTAGAGGTTGAGGGGCAGCGCCTTGTACGACTTCACATAGGCGCGGACGATCTCTGTGATCATCTCCTCGTTGGTCGGGCCGAACAGCATCTCGCGGTCGTGCCGGTCCCGGATGCGCAGCATTTCCTTGCCGTAGTCGTCATATCGGCCGCTCTCGCGCCAGAGGTCCGCCGACTGGATGGTCGGCATGAGCATCTCGATGGCGCCGGCGCGATTCTGCTCCTCGCGGATGATGTTGCAGACCTTGTTCAGCACGCGGTGGCCGAACGGCAGCCAGGCGTAGATGCCGGCCGATTCCTGCCGGATCATGCCGGCGCGGAGCATCAGCCGGTGCGAGACGATCTCCGCCTCCTTGGGCACCTCGCGCAGAATGGGAAGGAAATAGCGGGACAGTCGCATCGGGTGGCTCGGACTCTCGTGCGGAGGGAAATCAGGCTGGCGGGAGTGAAAGCGGAAGGGCGGCCAAAACACAAGGGCGGCGGCGCGAATGCGGTGCCATGCAACCATATTGCGGCGCAGCGAACGACTTATTGCGGCGCAAGGATGACAAACGACAGATTCTTGTTCTATTTTCCCCTCGCACAAGAAAGGGGACCGTCACCAGCCGGCCAGACGGCGGTGAATGCGGTCCAGGTCTCGGGAGGAGAGGTAAGAAAAAGCCGACCGACGGCCGCCTTTAATGGCGCATACGGAATCGGCATCACGGATTGGCCGCGCGGCCCTCAAAAAGCGGACTTAGATCTGCAGGCAGCGCTGGACCCGTGGATTAAAAAAGGCGAGGCCCGCTCGGGGCCTCGCCTTTTTCTTTGGGTCCTACCCCGCCGGTGCTCGGCGATGACAGCGAATCCGCCCCCTAATAATTCGCCCAGAGCCCAGGGCTCGCGATCTCGGCGAGATTCCCATCGGGATCGCGGAAATAAAGGCTCGTCGAACCCTTCGGCCAGTTCACCTCGCCCTCGATGGCGACGCCATGGGCCGTGAGGTGGGCGCGCCAGCGTTCCATGTCGGCGGCTTCGGCGGAAAAGGCGAAGTGGAGCCGGCCGGCACCGTCGTGGGGCGGGATTGCGCCGCCGAAGGGCAGTTCGATGGCTTGATCGGCAGAGCCGCGCACGAACAGCAGCAGCACGGTGCCGCCCACCGGATAGGCCGCGAAGCGGGCATCCGAGAGCATGGGGACAAGCCCCAGCACGCCTTCGTAGAAGGCGCGCGCCCGGTCGAGGTCGTCCACATAAAGGCCGGTTTCCAGCACCCGGCCGAGGGGCGGCGCAGTGGGCGCTGTCCCCTCCCCGTCAGCCACGCTCCCCCCTCACCAGAGGTTGAGGGTGGCGCGGGCTTCCTCGGACATGCGGCCCTGATCCCAGGGCGGATCGAAGGTGATGTCCACCTTCACGTCCGAGATGCCGGGCACGGCCGCAACCGCGCTCTCCACCATGCCAGGCAGCTCGGCCGCGGCCGGGCAGTTGGGCGTGGTGAGCGTCATCTCGACAGCAACGGTGCGGGCATCCGAGATATCGACCTTGTAGATCAGGCCAAGCTCGTAGATGTCCACGGGGATTTCGGGATCGTAGACCGTCTTGAGGGCGACCACGATGTCGTCGGTGAGCCGCGCAAGCTCCGCCTCCGGGATCGGAGACTGGATCTGCGGCTGGTTCGGCGCCTCGATCGACTTGGTATCGGTCATGCGAACAAATCCTGCGCCTTGACGAGGGCGTCGAAGAGACGGTCCACGTCGGCGCGCGTGTTGTAAAGGGCAAACGATGCGCGGCACGTTGCTGTGGCACCATATCGTGCCAAAAGCGGCTGTGCGCAATGGGTGCCGGCCCGTACCGCGACACCGTAGCGGTCGATGATGGTGGCCACGTCGTGTGGATGGGCGCCCTTCATCTCGAACGAAATGATCGCGCCCTTGTCCGCCGCGGTGCCGATGATCCGCAGGGAATTCAACGCCCGCAGGCGTTCGTGGGCATAGGCCGAGAGGTCGTGCTCGTGCGCGGCAATCCGCTCGCGGCCGATGGATTGGACATATTCCATTGCAGCGCCAAGGCCGATGGCCTGCACGATTGGAGGTGTTCCAGCCTCAAAACGGTGCGGGGGTACGCCATAAGTGACGGTCTCTTCCGTCACCTCGCGGATCATCTCGCCGCCGCCCTCGTAGGGCGGCATGGCCTCCAGCAGTTCCTTCTTGCCGTAGAGCAAACCGATGCCGGTGGGGGCATAGAGCTTGTGGCCGGTGACGGCGTAGAAATCGACATCGAGGTCGCGCACGTCCACCGGCATGTGGACGATGGCCTGGCAGCCATCCACCACCACCTTGGCGCCCACCGCATGGGCCGCCGCCGCGATCTCCTTGATCGGGGTCACCGTGCCCAGCACGTTGGACATGTGCGTGATGGCGACGATCTTGGTACGCGGGCCGAGCAGCGCCTTGAAGGCGTTGAGGTCGAAGGAGCCGTCCTCCCGCACAGGCGCCCACTTGATGACGGCGCCCTTGCGCTCGCGCAGGAAGTGCCACGGCACGATGTTGGAATGATGCTCCATGATGGAGAGCACGATCTCGTCGCCCGCCTCGATGGACTGGCCGAGGGAAGAGGCCACCGTGTTGATGGCGCCGGTGCCCGAGCGGGTGAAGATGATCTCGTCGATGCTCTCGGCATTCAGGAAGGCGCGCGCCGTCTCGCGGGCGTGCTCGAACGCCTCGGTGGCAGCGTTGGCGAGATAGTGCAGCCCGCGATGGACGTTGGAATATTCCCGCTCATAGGCGGTCACCATGCGGTCGATCACCTGCCGCGGCTTCTGGGCGGAGGCGGCATTGTCGAGATAGGTGAGCGGATGGCCGTTCACCTCCAGAGACAGGGCCGGAAAGTCCGCGCGCACACGCTCCACGTCAAAGGAGCCATTGGCGACGGCGGGGTGGGGCTTGGTCATGGCAATGTCCTCAAGGAACGCTTCAACGCATTGTTGCCGTCGCCCTCCGGCTCGACCGGAGGGCCCATCCCTCCGCTGGCCCTGGTGGCGACATGGATCCTCCGGTCAAGCCGGAGGATGACGGGTGCGCCCTACCCCAGCCCCTTCTCCAGCCACCCGCCGATCCGCTCGATCAGCAGGTCGCGCATGTCCGCGTCCTCCACATATTCCACCGCCTCGCCGAGGAAGGCCTGGATAAGGAGCATCTCGGCTTCCTTTTCCGGCAGTCCGCGCGAGCGCAGATAGAAGAGCATTGAGCGGTCGAGCGCGCCGGCGGTGGCGCCGTGGCCGCACTGGACATCGTCGGCGAAGATTTCCAGCTCCGGCTTGTTGTCCATCTCGGCGCGGTCGGAGAGGAGGAGCGCCTGGCTCATCATCCGCCCGTCGGTCTTCTGGGCGGCGCGGCGCACCACGATCTTGCCCTGGAAAACCCCGTGGGCGTCGTCCGCGAGCACGGTCTTGAACAGCTCACGGCTTTCGCCCTGCGCCACGGCATGGTCGATGACCAGGGTCGTGTCCGAATGCTGGCGGCCACGGGCGAGGGTCGCCCCACGGATGCCGGCATGGGCGCCTGTGCCCTCGAAGCGGCCATAGACATTGTAGCGCGCCAGAGCCGCGCCCTGGGCGAGGGTGAAGAGGTTCAGCTGCGCCTCGCGGCCCAACTCCAGCATGAGGGTGCCGAAGTGGAAGGCCGCGTCGCCCTCCTCCTGGAGCCGCACGAGGTTCACGATTGCGCCGTCGCCCACCACCAGCTCCACCGCATGGTTGGACTGGTAGGCGACGCCATCACGCCCGGCAAAGCTCTCCACCAGTGTCACCTCGGCGCCCGCACCCACCACCACGACGGTGCGGGTGAAGCCGGCGACGGCCTCGGCGCCCGGGAAGGCGTGGGCGATGTGCACCGGCCGCGCGGCCTTTACCCCGGCATCGACGCGGAGCGCGACGCCCTCGCCGAGGAAGCCCGTGTTGAGGGCCAGCGGCCCGTCATAGCGGCTCGGCGAGAGGGCATTGATGCGGTCAGCGAGCGGGTCGCCGGCGGCGATGGCGCTCTCCAGCGGCAGCGCGGTGACGCCCTCGGACAGCGCCGAGAAGTCCGAGCCGGCGCGGGAGAGCACGCCGTTCACGAACAGGATGCGGGCGGCATTCGGCACCGCCGGCACCAGCGCGGCGGCCTCGGCCTCCTCCACCGCACCCGACGCAGGGGCGCGGTTCGGGACGTCGCGGATGGCGGCGCGCAGGTCGGTGTACTTCCACTCTTCCACGCGGCGGCTGGGCAGGCCGTGGGTGAGGAAGGCGTCGCGGGCGGCGCGGCGGATCTCGGGGATGCGCCCCTGCCCCGCCTCGGCGGTGATCGACGCCTCAAGCGCGGCGGCGATCGCTTCTTCCGCCGCCGTTCGGGCGGGACGGACGTTGATGGTCATGGTGCCGTCCCTCACGCCGCGTCCTGCGCGTAGGCCGCGTAGCCCGACTCTTCCAGCTCCAGCGCCAGCTCCGGCCCGCCGGAGCGGACGATGCGGCCCTTGTGCATCACATGCACCACGTCCGGCACGATGTGGTCGAGCAGGCGCTGATAGTGGGTGATGACCAGCATGGAGCGCTTGGGGCTGCGCAGCGCGTTGACGCCCTGAGCCACCACCTTGAGCGCATCGATATCGAGGCCGGAATCGGTCTCGTCGAGGATGCAGAGCTTCGGCTCCAGCAGGGCCATCTGCAGGATTTCGTTGCGCTTCTTCTCGCCACCCGAGAAGCCCACGTTGACGCCGCGCCGGAGCATGTCCTGCGAGATGCCGAGGTCCGGCGCCTTGGCGCGCACCAGCTTCAGGAAGTCGGGGGTGGAGATTTCCTCCTCGCCGCGCGCCTTGCGCTGGGCGTTCATGGCCGCCCGCAGGAAGGTCATGTTGGCGACGCCGGGGATCTCGATGGGATACTGGAAGGCGAGGAAGACACCCGCCGCCGCGCGCTCGCTGGCGTCGAGGGCGAGCAGGTCCGCGCCGTCGAAGCTCACCGCGCCGTCCGTCACCTCATAATCCGGCTTGCCGGAGAGGACATAGGAGAGCGTGGACTTGCCGGAGCCGTTCGGCCCCATGATGGCATGCACCTCGCCATCCGGGATGGTGAGGTCGAGGCCCTTGAGAATCTCGTTCTCGCCGATGCGGGCGTGGAGATTGCGGATTTCGAGCATGTTTCTGTCCGTTCATGCGCCGCGGCCGGGCCGGGCGAAAAGTGCGTTGCGCGAAGTGGCGCGCGGTTCCGGGACCTCGTCATGCCCGGGCTTGTCCCGGGCATCCACGTCGCGCCGCTGGCGCCCAACTGGGCAACCTTGGTGCGGTCCGCCGACGTGGATGGCCGGGACAAGCCCGGCCATGACGCGCAGTTCAGGGGCGCCTTACCCCACGCTCCCCTCGAGGCTCACGGCGATCAGCTTCTGCGCCTCCACGGCGAACTCCATGGGCAGTTGCTGGAGCACATCGCGGACGAAGCCGTTGACGATGAGCGCCACCGCCTCCTCCTGCGAAAGGCCGCGCTGGAGGCAGTAGAAGAGCTGGTCCTCGGAGATCTTGGAGGTGGTCGCCTCGTGCTCGAACTGGGCCGAGGCGTTCTTGGCCTCCATGTAGGGCACGGTATGCGCCCCGCAGAGATCGCCGATGAGGAGCGAGTCGCAGTTGGTGAAGTTTCGCGCGCCGGTGGCCTTGCGGTGGGCGGACACGAGCCCCCGGTAGGTGTTGTCAGAGTGCCCGGCGGCGATGCCCTTCGAGATGATCCGGCTCGACGTGTTCTTGCCGAGGTGGATCATCTTCGTCCCCGAATCCACCTGCTGGTGGCCGTTGGAGATGGCGATGGAATAGAACTCGCCCTGCGAGTTGTCGCCACGCAGGATGCAGCTCGGGTACTTCCAGGTGATGGCCGAGCCGGTCTCCACCTGCGTCCAGGAGATCTTGGAATTATCGCCCCGGCAGTCGCCGCGCTTGGTGACGAAATTGTAGATGCCGCCCTTGCCGTCCTTGTCGCCGGGATACCAGTTCTGGACGGTCGAATACTTGATCTCCGCATCCTTCATCGCCACCAGTTCGACGACCGCCGCATGCAGCTGGTTCTCGTCGCGCTGGGGCGCAGTGCAGCCTTCGAGGTAGCTCACATAGGCGCCTTCATCGGCGATGATGAGGGTGCGCTCGAACTGGCCGGTGTTGCGCTCGTTGATGCGGAAATAGGTGGAAAGCTCCATGGGGCAGCGCACCCCGTTCGGCACATAGACGAACGAGCCGTCCGAGAAGACCGCCGAATTCAGCGTGGCGTAGAAATTGTCCGACACCGGCACGACCGAGCCGAGATACTTCTTCACCAGCTCGGGATGCTCGCGGATGGCTTCCGAGATGGGCATGAAGATGACGCCCGCCTTGGCCAGCTCCTCCTTGAAGGTGGTGGCGACCGACACGCTGTCGAAAACCGCGTCGACCGCCACCTTCGAGCCGCCCTCGCGCTGGATGCCGAGCAGCGCATCGCGCTCGCGCAGCGGGATGCCGAGCTTCTCGTAGGTCTTGAGGATTTCGGGGTCGATCTCGTCGATGGACTTCGGCGCCGCCTTGGGGGCCGAGTAATAATAATAGTCCTGGAAATCGATCTTCGGGTAGCTCACCCGCGCCCAGGAGGGCTCTTCCATGGTGAGCCAGCGCCGGTAGGCGTCGAGCCGCCATTCCAGCATCCACTCGGGCTCGTTCTTCCGGGCAGAAATATAACGGATCGTGTCCTCGGACAGGCCCTTCGGGGCCTTCTCGCTCTCGATGTCCGTGACGAAACCGTACTTGTACTGATCCACGTCGATCGCGCGGACGCGTTCGACGGTTTCCTGAACCGCAGGCATCTCTCTTCTCCTCTCCCACGCGGGGTCAAGGCCCGCGGGTCAAGTCCGTGTGCCGCGCATGATGCGCGGCGTAATTCCCCAAACCGCGCAAAGCGCGGCTTAATCCGCTACATCCGCTACGCCGCGCGCGAAGCGCGGCTTCTCAGCTGCGGCACGGCCTTTTTCAAGGCTTCGACCGCGGCATCCACATCCTCGATGGTGCTCGACCAGCCGAGCGACAGGCGAATGGCGCCCGCCGCTTCGTCCTCGGGCAATCCCATGGCGAGCAGCACCTGCGAGGCGCCGACCTTGCCGGACGAACACGCCGAGCCGGCGCTGATGCTTACGTGGGCAAGGTCCAGCGCGATCACCAGCGTCTCGGCGCGAAGTCCGGCAAAAGTGACCATAAGAGTGTTTGGCAGGCGATCAGCGCCCGCGCCCACCACGCTTGTACCGGGAACGCCTTCCAGCACCGCCCGTTCCAGCCGGTCACGCAGGCCGGCGAGCCGCGCCGCCTCGGCGGGAAGCACCGCCTTCACGGCGGTTGCGGCCGCGCCGAAGCCGACCATGGCCGGCCCGTTCTCCGTTCCCGCGCGCCGGTTGCGCTCCTGCCCGCCGCCGGACAGAAGCGGGGCGGTGCGATGGTCCGGCCCCGCCGCAATCAGCGCGCCGACACCAGGCGGACCGCCGATCTTGTGCGCGGAGACGGCGAGAAAATCGGCGCCCAGCGCCGCCATGTCGAGCGGGATGCGGCCGGCCGCCTGCACCGCGTCGCAGAAGACGATGCCATCGGCCTCGTGCACCAGCCGGGCCGCTTCAGCGACAGGTTGGATCACGCCGGTCTCGTTGTTCGCCGCCATCACTGCCAGCAGGGCACGGCGCCCAACGGCGCGATGGCGGGCGAGGGCCTCGGCCAACGCGTCGAGATCGAGCCGCCCCTCGCCATCCACCGGCAGGATTTCGACGGCACCGGACGGAAAGCGATGGCCCTTGAGCACGGCCGGGTGTTCCACGGCGCTCGCCAACAGCACGTCGCAAGGCTTGGCCCGGCCGGTGATCTCGACGGCGGGATGGAGCGCCAGCGCCGCCGCCTCGGTGGCGCCGGAGGTGAAGACCACGCCCCGGACAGGGGCACTCGCCAGCGCCGCGACAGCCGCGCGGGCGGCCTCGATGCGGGCGCGCGCGGCGCGGCCCTCGGCATGGACGGAAGAGGCATTGCCACCGGCATCCAGCGCCGCAACCAGCGCAGCGCGGGCCTCAGGCCGAAGGGGGCTCGTGGCGTTGTGATCGAGATAGGCGCGGCGCGGCACGGACGGGCGGGAGGCGTTCGCCTCACCCATGCCCGCGCTGGTACCGAACTGCCGCGACCTGTCGCCCGCGCTCATCACCGCCTCCCGGTCCCGCGTGCCAAACGCACCCGCGACCCGTGCCAGGCTTGCAATTGCCGGCGATCTCCGTCATAGGTCAAACTTCACCCGTTCTCACTACGCAGCGCCCATCGGTTCGCGCAGCCGCCGGGAACAAATTAGAATTATTCTAAATAGATAGGTCTCGCGCGTCCGTTAGTCAAGCATTACCGTTCCGGCGTCAAGTCGAGAGGGATCGTGCTGACGGGTTCCCGCGCCGGACCCGTCGTCCATCAGGACGAAAGAGCGCCGCGCGTCATTGCTACCCAGAGGTTGCAGACTTCCATGCCAGAAGTGATCTTCCCCGGCGAAAAGGGGCGCCTCGAAGGCCGCTACCAGCCCGCCAAGACCCGCAACGCGCCCATCGCCATTATCCTTCATCCCCACCCGCAGTTCGGCGGGACGATGAACAATCCGGTCGTGTACAATCTGTACTACCAGTTCGTGAACCGCGGCTTCTCCGTGCTGCGCTTCAACTTCCGGGGCGTCGGCCGCTCGCAGGGCTCGTTCGACCACGGACAGGGCGAGCTTTCGGATGCCGCCGCCGCGCTCGACTGGGCGCAGTCGGTGAACCCGGACGCCCGCGCCTGCTGGATCGCCGGCTTCTCCTTCGGCGCCTGGATCGGCATGCAGCTTCTGATGCGCCGTCCCGAGGTGGAGGGCTTCATCTCCATCGCCGCGCCCGCGAACCTCTACGACTTCTCCTTCCTCGCGCCCTGCCCCTCCTCCGGCCTGTTCGTCCATGGCGACAAGGACGCGGTCGTGCCCACCTCGGCGGTGCAGACGCTGGTGGAAAAGCTGAAGACCCAGAAGGGCATCGTCATCGAGCAGCAGGTGGTGCCCGGCGCCAACCACTTCTTCGACGGCAAGACCGAGGAACTGATGGGCGTGGTCGGCACCTATCTCGACAAGCGCCTTCCCGGCACCCGCAAGGACAGCGCCGCCTGAGGGCAGCCATCCCCGCTTCAACGGCGCGCTTCGGCGCGCCGTTTTCGTTTGGGGCCCTCACGGCCGAAACAACACCCCGCCCGTCATAGGCTCCCCCACCCCTGTGGTGGTGGGAAACGTAAGCGGCAGCCCGCGCACCGAACGTGCGGCGAGATAGCCGAACGCGTGGGCTTCCAGCGCATCGCCGGACCACCCCATCCTGTCCGCCGTCCGCACCTCGGCCCCGACGCGCTCGGCCAGCATCCCAAGCAGTGTCGGGTTGCGCGCGCCGCCGCCCGCGACGATCCAGACGGCGGGCGGGCGGGGCAGGAATGGCACGATGGCTGCGACGGTCGCCGCAGTCAGAGCCGTCAGCGTCGCCGCTCCGTCCTCAATGGATAGCCCGGCCAATCCCATCCGCTCGCCCACGGCTCGACGGAAGGCGTTGCGGTCCAGCGACTTGGGCGGCGGCAGGCGAAAGAAGGGGTCGGTCAGCACCGCCGCGACGCGCGCCTCGTCCACCTCGCCGGCAGCCGCCGCGCGGCCGTCCCCGTCGAAGGGCACGCCGGTGCGGGCCTTCATGAAATCGTCGAGCAGCGCATTGCCCGGCCCGGTGTCGCAGGCGATGGGCGGCGCGTCGCCGTCGATCACCGTGACGTTGGCGACCCCGCCCACATTCAGCACCGCCACCGGCTGCGGCAGGGTGAGGCGGCGCACCAGCGCCTGATGGAACACCGGCACCAGCGGCGCCCCCTGCCCGCCCGCCGCCACATCCGCCGCGCGGAAATCCGCCACCACCGGAATGCCCAGCGCCGTCGCCAGCCGCTGCCCTTCCCCGATCTGCACGGTGAGGCGCGCGTCGGGCCGGTGGATCACCGTCTGGCCGTGGAAGCCAACGAGGTCGATGTCGCCGGGCGTCAACCGCAAGGGCTCCAGCAGGGCGCGCACCGCCTCGGCGTGGAGATCGGTGATGCGCCGCTCGGCTTCCGCCAGCGCGCCCGGCCGGTCGTCGCGATGGTTGACGCCGCGGGCATCCTCCATGGCGGTCACGAGCAGCGCGCGGGTTTTGGCGTCGATGGGGCGGGTAAGCGCGGGGCCAAGCCAGGCGACACTCTCGCCATCGGTCTCGATCAGGGCGGCGTCGATGCCATCCATGGAGGTGCCGCTCATCAGCCCGACGACACGCATATCCGCCCCCTTGCCTCACGCACATGCATTCTTGCGCCGGACCTGATACACCACCGCTCCTTTCCGGCGCGTGAGCGCCAGCCTCAAGCCTCGATCTGTGTGATGACTTCTCCCTCCTTCCGCTCCGACTTCCTGCGCACGCTTCACGAGCGCGGCTACATCCACCAGTGCTCGGACCTCGAGCGCCTCGATGCCAAGGCCGCGGAAGGGCCCATCACCGCCTATATCGGCTTCGACGCCACCGCATCGAGCCTGCATGCGGGGCACCTGCTCTCCATCATGATGCTGCGCACCCTCCAGCGCACCGGCCACCGGCCGATCGCGCTCATGGGCGGCGGCACCACCAAGATCGGCGACCCGTCCGGCAAGGACACACAGCGCCAGATGCTCACCGATGAGCAGATCAACGCCAACATCGCCTCCATCCGCAAGGTGTTCGCGCGCTTCCTCGATTTCGACGGCGGCGCCATCATGGAGAACAATGCGGGCTGGCTCGACGAGCTGAAATACATCCCCCTCCTGCGCGAGGTGGGGCCGCATTTCACCATCAACCGCATGCTGACGTTCGATTCTGTGAAGCTGCGGCTGGAGCGCGAGCAGCCGCTCACCTTCCTCGAATTCAACTACATGATTTTGCAGGCCTATGACTTCGTGGAGCTGTCGAAGCGTCACGGCTGCATCCTGCAGATGGGCGGCTCCGACCAGTGGGGCAACATCGTCAACGGCATGGAGCTGGGCCGCCGCATGCACGGTGCCGACCTCTTCGCGCTCACGACGCCGCTGCTTACCACCTCGTCGGGCGCCAAGATGGGCAAGACCGCCGGCGGCGCCGTGTGGCTCGATGCCGACCTGCTCTCGCCTTACGAGTACTGGCAGTACTGGCGGAACGCGGGCGATGCGGACGTGGAGCGCTTCCTGAAGCTCTTCACCGAGCTGCCGCTGGACGAGATCGCCCGCCTCGCTGCCCTTCAGGGGCAGGAGATCAACATCGCCAAGGAGGTGCTCGCCACCGAGGCGACCGCCCTCCTGCACGGCCGCGAGGCCGCCGAGAAGGCGAAGGAGACCGCCCGCACCACCTTCGAGCAGGGCGCCCTGGCCGTGGACCTGCCCACGGTGGAGCTGCCGCGGGCGAAGCTGGAGGCGGGTCTGCCCGTCGCCAACGCCTTCGTGGAGGCCGGCCTCGTCGCCTCCACCAGCGAGGCGCGCCGCCAGATCAAGGGCGGCGGACTTCGCGTGAACGATGCCGTTGTGACGGACGAGAAGGCGACGATCGACCTTGCCGCGCTCACGCCCGAGGGGGTGGTGAAGCTCTCCATGGGCAAGAAGAAGCACGTGCTGCTGAAGCCGGTGTGAGGGGCGGGCCGCTCTTGCGCCTCGGCCGACTGGAGCGGAGCGGAAGGAGAGCCGTGGCCCAGCGCAACAGTTCGCCGAAGGCGGCCTGATCCCGGGGGTCTTCCAGAGCATTGCCGGCTTCGCCGACGTCTCCCCTGGACCCCGGCTCGGCGCTCCGGCTGCGCCGTCGCTGGTCCGGGGAGCGGGGCTTCCCTCCTTCGGCCACAAAGCCCCGCCAAAGACCCGGCGTTGACGGCCCCGTCGCGCTGACGTAAGCGCACGGCCTTCTCAAAGCCCAGAAAGAACCCGCCTCCCCATGGCCGAGCCCGCGCCGCGCATCTCCTTCGTCTCCCTCGGTTGCCCGAAGGCGCTGGTGGATAGCGAACGCATCGTCACGCGCCTGCGCGCCGAGGGCTACGAGCTGACGAAGACCCATCAGGGCGCGGACCTTGTTATCGTCAACACCTGCGGCTTCCTCGACAGCGCCAAGGCCGAGAGCCTGTCCGCCATCGGCGAGGCGCTGGCGGAAAACGGCAAGGTGGTGGTCACCGGCTGCATGGGCGCCGAGCCGGAGCAGATCCGCGAGGTGCATCCCAGCGTCCTCGCCATCACCGGCCCGCAGCAGTACGAGAGCGTGCTCGCCGCCGTCCACGAGGCGGTGCCGCCGCAGCATGATCCGTTCCTCGATCTCGTGCCCGAGCAGGGCGTGAAGCTCACGCCGCGCCACTACGCCTATCTCAAGATCTCCGAAGGCTGCTCCAATCGCTGCACCTTCTGCATCATCCCGAAGCTGCGCGGCGACCTCGTCTCCCGCCCGGCCGCCGACGTGCTGCGCGAGGCCGAGAAGCTGGTGAAGGCGGGGGTGAAGGAACTGCTCGTCATCTCGCAGGATACCTCCGCCTATGGCGTGGACCTGCGCTATGCGCCGAGCCAGTGGGGCGACAAGGAGGTGGCGACCCGCTTCCTCGACCTCGCCGCCGCGCTGGGCGATCTCGGCGCCTGGGTACGCCTGCACTATGTCTATCCCTACCCGCACGTGGATGCGGTGATGGAGCTGATGGCCGCCGGCAAGGTGCTGCCCTATCTCGACATTCCCTTCCAGCACGCGAGCCCCACGGTGCTGCGGCGCATGAAGCGTCCGGCCTCGCAGGAAAAGACCCTTGCCCGCATCCAGGCGTGGCGGCAGGCGGTGCCGGACCTCACACTCCGCTCCACCTTCATCGTCGGCTTCCCCGGCGAGACCGAGGCGGAGTTCGAGGAGCTTCTGGCCTTCATGGAGGAAGCCGAGATCGACCGCGCCGGCGCCTTCAAGTTCGAGCCGGTGCGCGGGGCGGATGCCAATGCTCTGGCCGATCCGGTGCCCGACGAGGTGAAGCAGGACCGCTACGACCGCTTCATGCGCACCCAGCAGAAGGTCTCGGCCCGCCGCCTGAAGAAGAAGGTGGGCACCCGCCAGCAGGTCATCATCGACTCCGTGTCGCCCGAAGGCGCCATCGGCCGCACCAAGGGCGATGCGCCGGAGATCGACGGCACGGTGAAGGTCTTCTCCCGCCGCCCGCTGCGGGTCGGTGAGATCGCCACGGTGAAGATCGAGACCGCGGGGCCTTATGACCTCACCGGCACGGCCGTGGGGTTCTGAGCAGGACTGAATCGGGAGCCCGCCAAGCTCCCTCTCCCCCTCACCAGGTCGCCTTGAAATTCCGGTAGAGCCGCTCCGCTGCCGCCGCGAACACCGGCATCCGCTCCTGCGTGGCCGCCTCGATGAGGGCCTGCCCGCCCTCGCCGGTGATGGCCTCCAGCGCGCAGCGGTATTCGGGAATCACGCCCCATTCGCCGACAGTCTCGTCGGTCAGCTCCACGTGATACTGGATGCCGAACGCCTTCTCCCCCACCTGCAGCGCCTGAATGGCGCAATGCGCGTTCTCGGCCAGCGCCACCCCGCCCGGCGGGAGGGCCAGCACAGCGGCGCCGTGCCACTGGAGCGTCGGGAAGGTGGGGTCCAGTCCCTTGAAAAGGGGGGATTCGCGCCCGGCCGCCGTCAGCGAGACCTCGGAGACCCCCACCTCCGGCCGCGGCATGAGGCCCACCTTGCCGCCCAGCGCATCGGCGAGGAGCTGGTGCCCCAGGCAGACGCCGAGATAGGGCTTGCCGGTGGCCACCCAGTCCCGGATGGCGGCCTTCTCGGCCACCAGCCAGGGCAGCTCCTCCTCCTGCCACACGTCCATCGGCCCGCCGAACACCATGAGGGCGGCATAATCGTCGAACGGCGGGATGGCCTCGCCCTCGTCCAGCTCCACGGGGTGCCACGCCACGCCGTCGGCCTGCATGAAGTCGCGGAAGCGACCAGGGTGCTCGCAGGCGACGTGCTGGAAGACGAGGACTTTCAAGGTAGGCCTCCATGCTGGCCCTTGGGGCCGGTTGCCTGATACTGTGCCGCCGGACGAGAGCGGAGCAACAGCTATTCCTCCCAGTTAAATATCTTTCATGTCAGGTGCGCAAAGGCTGATGATTCGCCCGCCCGCCGGCGCGCGGATCGAGGCCGAAGCGGCTCCGGCGTTGACTCCCCACGCTTTCGCGACTAAGAACCCGCCACCTTGCGGGCCCGAAGTGGCCCGCTTGGCGTTTCACGCACCCGTGGCTTCGCAAGGCAGCGCGCCGGGCGAGCCTGTCGGCGGAACGGTCCGGAACCGCTTGGTTCCCAAGCCATTTCGCAGAGGAGGGGCGCGATCCAAACCCGAACGAACCAACAGGGATCCGCGTTACATGAGCAAGCGCATTGCGGCCAAGCACAAGATCGATCGCCGTATGGGCGAGAACATCTGGGGCCGCCCCAAGAGCCCGGTCAACCGTCGTGAGTACGGTCCCGGCCAGCACGGCCAGCGCCGCAAGGGCAAGCTGTCCGACTTCGGCGTGCAGCTGCGCGCCAAGCAGAAGCTGAAGGGCTATTACGGCTCCATCGGCGAGAAGCAGTTCCACAAGGTCTATGTGGAAGCCTCCCGCCTCAAGGGCGACACCGGCGCCAACCTGATCGGCCTGCTCGAGCGTCGCCTCGACGCGGTGGTCTATCGCGCCAAGTTCGTGCCCACCATCTTCGCCGCCCGCCAGTTCGTCTCGCACGGCCACGTGAAGGTGAACGGCCAGCGCGTGAACATCCCGTCCTACCTCGTGAAGGTCGGCGACGTGATCGAGGTGAAGGAAGCTTCCCGCCAGCTCGCCATCGTGCTCGAGGCCCAGCAGCTCGCCGAGCGCGACGTGCCGGACTACATCGAGCTCGACACCCACAAGCTCGCCGCGCGCTTCGCCCGCATCCCCGAGCTGAACGAGGTGCCCTACCCGGTCCAGATGGAACCGAACCTCGTGGTCGAGTTCTACTCGCGCTGATCCGGCGCGGAACCGAGAAAAGAAAAGGCCGCCCGGTGGGCGGCCTTTTTGTTTGGGCCGCCGCGCCGGATGACGCGGCGGGATGCGCGCACCGGGCTCAGGCGCCGGACTTCACCTCGGCCGCGGCGGCGGCGAGGAACTCGTCCATGTTGCGGCGAATCTGGTGGTCGGAGACATCCACCTGCTTGGCGTCGAAGTCGGCGCGCAGCTTGCGGAACACGTCGTCGTCACCGGCTTCCTGCAGGTCGGCCTCGACGACGGCCTTGGCGTAGGCAAGAGCCTCCTCGCCAGCGAGGCCGAGCTTCTCGGCGGCCCACAGGCCGAGCTTCTTGTTGCGGCGGGCGAGCGCCCGGAACCGCGTCTCCTCGTCGAGCGCGAAAGCCTTTTCAAAACCTTCCTCGCGCTTGTCGAACGTGGTCATGGCACCCCTCTTCCTGCGAATGGGCGGCCGGCGGCCGGCCTGATCGGTTTGCGCGGACTCAGCTGATTTGGGTTGCCGCTGCGCTCACGCAAGGGCAGCCGTCGTTCCGCACGCGCGCCTTGAATATCCCCCGCCTCATATTAGATCAACGTCAGTAAAGCTCCGCGCCCCGCCACGACCGTGCGACCAGATGGCCGCCCGCCCGGGGGGCGGATGCCGAACAAGCGGACACCGGGCGAAATGGACGCGCGTTGTATCGCGCGGCCTGATCGGCTAGTGTCCGAACGGGTTTGGGGTGACCGTCAAACAGCCATCCCGGCCCCGCCGAGGAGCGTCACACGAACGGAGCCTTGGCAAACCCATGGATTTCCTCAATCGACGGTATACCCCCATGAGCCGCCGCCGCCGAATCTACGAAGGCAAGGCGAAAGTCCTCTATGAAGGACCCGAGCCCGGCACACTCATTCAGCACTTCAAGGACGATGCCACGGCCTTCAATGCGAAGAAGCACGATGTCATCGACGGCAAGGGTGTGCTGAACAACCGGATTTCGGAGTACATCTTCTCCCGGTTGAACGACATCGGGGTGCCGACCCACTTCATCCGCCGGCTGAACATGCGCGAGCAGCTCATCCGGGAAGTGGAGATCATCCCCCTCGAGATCGTCGTGCGCAACGTCGCCGCGGGCTCCATCTCGACCCGTCTCGGGATCGAGGAAGGCACCCAGCTGCCGCGCTCGATCATCGAGTTCTATTACAAGAACGACGCGCTCAACGACCCGATGGTGTCGGAAGAGCACATCACCGCCTTCGGCTGGGCCACCACCCAGGAAATCGACGACATCATCGCGCTTGCGATCCGCGTCAACGACTTCCTGTCCGGCCTCTTCCTCGGCGCCGGCATCCGTCTGATCGACTTCAAGATGGAATGCGGCCGCCTGTGGGAGAACGACATGATGCGGATCGTGGTCGCTGACGAGATCAGCCCCGATTCGTGCCGGCTCTGGGACATCAAGTCGAACGACAAGATGGACAAGGACCGCTTCCGCCGCGACATGGGCGGCCTCGTGGAGGCCTACACCGAGGTCGCGCGCCGGCTCGGAATCCTGATGGAGAACGATCCGACGCAGGGCAAGGGCCCCGTGCTGGTGAAGTGATCCGTCAATTCGGGCGGGGGCGTTGTTTCCCCACCCCGAAAAGTGCTAGGCGGGGGCCGGATCGGCCCCCGTTTTGCGTTGCCGGGCCTGTCAGGCCCCCGGCGGCGCCTGGCGGCGGGCAAGCAACAAGGCGGGCGCAGGCCCGTGCCATGAAGGCGAGGTTTCCATGAAGGCCCGAGTGATCGTCACCCTCAAGTCGGCGGTGCTCGACCCGCAGGGCAAGGCCATCGAAGGCGCGCTGCGGTCGCTGGGTGTGGCCGGCGTGCAGAGCGTGCGTCAGGGGAAGGTGTTCGACGTGGAGCTGGCCGGCAACGACCGCGCCGCCGCCGAGGGCGCCCTCAAGGAAGCCTGCGACAAGCTCCTCGCCAATACCGTGATCGAGACCTACAAGGTCGAGTTCGCCGAGTGATGTTATAGTCTGGCGGCCGCTTCAGGGAGCAAGGCCGCCGAGAGGGCATGATGGCCGAGATCACCAACGAGCTTCAGCGAGAGGTTCCGAAGTCGATCCCGCGGGACGCGAGCCCCGGCGCAGTGGCGCCGGAAGCTCGCGAAGAGATGATCGCCCGGCGCGGTCCCCGACAGGCCGTCAGGCAGGACATGAACACCATATACGGCATGCACGCGGGCCGTGACGCGCGGCTCGATCGCATCGCACGCAGGCCCGGCCGCGTCGGCACCCACTGAGAGATCATGAAACCAGCCGTCATCCTCTTCCCTGGCTCCAATCGTGAGCAGGACGCCGTGCGCGCGCTGCGGCTCGTCGCCGGCGCCAAGCCCCAGGTGGTGTGGCACGCCGAGCACGAGCTGCCCAAGGGCACCGACCTCGTGGTCCTGCCCGGCGGCTTCTCCTATGGCGACTATCTGCGCTGCGGCGCCATTGCCGCGCGGGCGAACATCATGGATGCGGTGCGCGCCCATGCCGCCCGCGGCGGCCTGGTGCTCGGCATCTGCAACGGCTTCCAGATCCTGTGCGAGGCCGGGCTGCTGCCCGGCGTGCTGGTGCGCAACGCGCGCCTGCGCTTCGTCTGCCGCGAGGTGCTGCTGCGGGTGGAGCGGGCCGACACGCCCTTCACCAAGGCCTATCGCAAGGGCGAGCTGATCCGCATCCCGGTCGCCCATGGCGAAGGCAATTATACCGCCGACGAGGCCACCATCGCCCGCATCGAGGGTGAAGGCCGCGTCGCCTTCCGCTACGCCCGCCCGGACAGCCGGATCGACGAGACGGACGGCCCCAACGGCGCCATCAACGGGATCGCCGGCATCTATTCCGAGAAGTTCAACGTGCTCGGCATGATGCCCCACCCGGAAAACTACATCGAGCCGGAGATCGGCCCCACCGACGGACGCGGCCTCTTCGAGAGCCTCGCCGGCGCCCTCAAGGCGGCGTGAGCCGCGGCCCCAATTCGGATCGACGCCCGTGAACCTCATTCCCAATACCCCCCGCATCACGCCGGAACTCGTGGCCGAGCATGGGCTGAAGCCGGAGGAGTACGATCACTTCGTGAAGCTGATCGGCCGCGAGCCGTCCATCACGGAGCTGGGCATCGTCTCCGCCATGTGGAACGAGCACTGCTCGTACAAGTCCTCCAAGGTCTGGCTGCGCACGTTGCCCACCACCGGCAAGCGCGTGATTCAGGGGCCGGGCGAGAATGCCGGCGTGGTGGACATCGGCGACGGCCTCGCCGTCGTGTTCAAGATGGAGAGCCACAACCACCCCTCCTTCATCGAGCCCTATCAGGGCGCGGGGACGGGCGTGGGCGGCATTCTGCGCGACGTGTTCACCATGGGTGCGCGGCCCATCGCTGCGCTCAACGCCTTGCGCTTCGGCGACTGCCACAACCTGAAGACCCGCCGCCTGCTGGCCGGCGTGGTGGCCGGCATCGGCGGCTATGGCAACTCCTTCGGCGTGCCCACGGTGGGCGGCTCGGTGGGCTTCCACAAGCGCTACAACGGCAACATCCTCGTCAACGCCATGGCCGTCGGCCTCGCGAAGACGGACGAGATCTTCTACGCGGCGGCCACCGGCGTCGGCCGGGCCATCGTCTATCTCGGCTCCAAGACCGGCCGCGACGGCATCCACGGCGCCACCATGGCCTCGGCCGAGTTCGGCGCTGACGCCGAGGAGAAGCGCCCGACCGTGCAGGTGGGCGACCCCTTCGCCGAGAAGCTGCTGCTGGAAGCCTGCCTCGAGATCATGCAGGCGGGCTGCGTGGTGGCGATCCAGGACATGGGCGCCGCCGGCCTCACCTGCTCCGCCGTCGAGATGGGCGCCAAGGGCGACCTCGGCGTGGAGCTGAACCTCGACGCCGTGCCCTGCCGCGAAACCGGCATGACGGCCTATGAGATGATGCTGTCGGAGAGCCAGGAGCGCATGCTCATGGTGATCGCCGACGGCAAAGAGGCGGAAGCCGAGGCCATCTTCAAGAAGTGGGGCCTCGACTTCGCCATCGTCGGCCACACCACCGATACCCTGCGCTTCGTGGTGAAGCATAAGGGCCTCGTGGAAGCGGACCTGCCCATCAAGGAGCTGGGGGACGAGGCACCGGAATACCGTCGTCCCTATGAGGAGCCGGCCCCCCGCCCCGAAATCCTGCCTTCGGACGTGCGCACCACCGCCTCGGTGGCGGACGCGCTGGAGCGGCTCATCGCCTCGCCGGACCTGTGCTCCAAGCGCTGGGTGTGGGAGCAGTACGATCACCTCATCCTCGGCAACACCGTGCAGCGCCCGGGTGGTGATGCCGCCGTGGTGCGCGTGAATGACGGGCCCAAGGCCCTCGCCATGACCACGGACGTGACGCCGCGCTATTGCGAGGCCGGCCCCTTCGAGGGCGGCAAGCAGGCGGTGGCCGAGGCATGGCGCAACCTCACCGCCGTGGGCGCCACCCCCATCGCCGTCACCGACAATCTGAACTTCGGCAATCCCGAAAAGCCGGAGATCATGGGCCAGTTCGTGGCCTGCGTGAAAGGCATCGGCGCGGCCTGCGAGGCGCTGGACTTCCCGGTCGTCTCCGGCAACGTGAGCCTCTACAACGAGACCAACGGCAAGGCGATCCTGCCCACCCCGACCATCGGCGGCGTCGGCCTGATCGAGGATCTTGACCAGACCATGACGCTGGACTTCAAGGCGGCGGGCGAGCCGGTGCTGCTCATTGGCAAGACCAAGGGCTGGCTCGGCGCCTCGGCCTTCCTCGCCACCGTGTGCGAGCGCGAGGAAGGGGCCCCGCCCCCCGTCGACCTCATCGCCGAGAAGCGCAACGGCGACTTCGTGCGCAACCTCATCCGCGACGGTGTCGCCACCGCCGTGCATGACGTCTCGGACGGCGGCCTGCTGGTGGCGCTCGCCGAGATGGCCATGGCGAGCGGCATCGGCGTCTCGCTGGAAGACGCGCCGGACGGCATGGACCCCTATGCGTGGTGGTTCGGCGAGGATCAGGCCCGCTACGTGGTCACGGTCGCGTCCGGCCAGGGCGCCGAGGTGATCCACAAGGCGGAGATGGCCGGCGTTCCGATCATGAAGATCGGCAAGACCGGCGGTGACCGCTTGATCGTGCCGGACGACCGCTCGATAGTCGTCGAATCGCTGAAGGATCGGCACGAGACGTGGCTGCCCATCTACATGGGTGCCTCGTCCTGACGCTTTCGCGCACAGCAAGGACGTTTCGACCATGCCCATGAATGCCCGCGACATCGAGCAGCTCATCAAGGATGCGCTGCCCGACGCGACCGTGGTGATCGAGGATCTGGCCGGGGACGGCGACCACTACGCCGCCCGCATCGTCTCGGCCTCGTTCCGCGGCAAGAGCCGGGTGCAGCAGCACCAGATGGTCTATGCCGCGCTCAAGGGGAACATGGGTGGCGTGCTGCACGCCCTCGCCCTGCAGACCTCTGCCCCGGCCGAGTAGGCACGCTCCGCCCCGCGTGCGCCGCACCATCGCGGCGCCTGCTACACGCGCCTGTGCAAGCGTGTCGCCGCCGTGTCGCGCCCTCAACCCTTGCGCTTTGGGCCACATGGGCCGATCTTTATCCGTGGAAGGCCTTCTTTCCGGCCGCAGACATTGGATTTGAGACCATGGGCATTCGTGACGATATCGACGCCATCGTGAAGTCCGGCGATGTGGTGCTGTTCATGAAGGGCACGCCGCAGTTCCCGCAGTGCGGCTTCTCCGGCCAGGTGGTGCAGATTCTCGACCACGTGGGCGTTCCCTTCAAGGGCGTGAACGTGCTCGAGAACGACATGATCCGCCAGGGCATCAAGGACTACGCCAACTGGCCGACCATTCCCCAGCTCTACATCAAGGGCGAGTTCGTGGGCGGCTGCGACATCGTCCGCGAGATGTTCCAGTCGGGCGAGTTGGTCCCGCTGCTGGAAGAGAAGGGCGTCGCCGTGCGGGATCGCGCGGTCGGCTGATTCCCATCACGTGAGCGCACCGCCATCGGCACCTGAGGCGGCCTCGCCGCCGGTCCCACCTCCGCCGCAAGCCGCGGGGTGGGGGCTCAAGGTGGCGATGGCGTTCGCCTTGCTGGCGGATGCCGGCGTCGTCATCCTGCTCATCGCCATCTCGGGATTCGTCTTCGGCGGCCCGGAAGGTGCGCGCGGCGAGATTCACGCCGTGATGGAATGGGCCGGCGCGGTGGCCGCCTTCGTCATTCCGCCTGCGCTCGGTCTGTGGTTCTGGCGGCGCGGCCGGCCGGATGTGGGCCTCGCCCTCGCCTGGCTGCCACCTCTTGCGGCGCTGGCCGCCTCGGCCTTCGGGCTGTTCTAGATCCCCCTGCCCGGCTCAAAGGCCGGCGGCCTGACGCCGCCGGCGCTTTTCCGACTCCTCAGGCAAGGCCCTTTTGCCGCTTGGCGGCCGTCAGCGTGTTCTGCAACAGGCAGGCAATGGTCATGGGACCGACGCCGCCTGGAACCGGCGTGATGAGGCCGGCGATGCCCTGCGCTTCCGCATAGGCCACATCGCCCACGAGACGCGTCTTGCCGTCGTCCTTGGGCACCCGGTTGATGCCCACGTCGATCACCGTGGCGCCGGGCTTGATCCAGTCCCCCCGCACCATTTCCGGCCGGCCCACGGCCGCCACCAGAATGTCCGCCGTCCGGCATTCGCCCGGCAGGTCGCGGGTGCGCGAATGGGCGATGGTGACGGTGCAGTCCTCCTTGAGCAGAAGCTGCGCGGCCGGCTTGCCGACGATGTTGGAGCGGCCCACCACCACCGCCTTGAGGCCGGCGAGGCTGCCGAGGTGGTGCTTGAGCAGCATGATGCAGCCGAGCGGCGTGCAGGGCACCAGCGCATCGAGGCCCACCGCGAGGCGGCCGGCATTCACCACGTGGAAGCCGTCCACGTCCTTCGCCGGGTCGATGGCGGCGATCACCTTGGTGGCATCGATCTGCGCCGGCAGCGGAAGCTGAACCAGAATGCCGTTCACGGCAGGGTCCGCATTCAGCTTCGCCACCAGGGCCAGCACATCGGACTCGGCCGTGTCGGCCGCCAGCTTGTACTCGAAGGAGGCCATGCCGGCCTCGGCCGTCTGGGCCGCCTTGTTGCGCACATAGACCTGGCTGGCGGGATCCTCGCCCACCAGCACCACGGCGAGGCCGGGGGTGAGGCCGGCGCTGGCCTTGAGGGCGGAAACCTCCTCGGCGATGCGGGCCCGCAGGCCGGCGGCGAAGGCCTTTCCGTCGATGGGTTTGGTCTCGATCACGAAGCACCCCCAGAAATCATCGGGAGCCCGGCGCTGGGCCGCACCGGCTCCGCTCGCTGTGCGCAATTCCCCGTCCTTGTCGGCAGGCGGGGCGGCAGAGGCAAGGCCAAAAGCATGCCGGAACGCCGCAGCTGTGGTGCTTACCGCGCGCGAATGTTTCTTGTAAAGAAAATTGTCTTATCTGACGGAAAGGTCAGGCCCGCGCGGTGCCGCCCGCGCTGGCTTGCTGCGCCTCGTCCTGCCGGTGCAGCATGTCGATGGCCGCGGCGATGGGCAGCGGCGGGGCGAACAGGTAGCCCTGCGCCGTGGGCATGCCGATCTCGCGCAGGAAGCGCAGCTGCTCCCGCGTTTCCACCCCCTCCGCCGTCACGTTGATGCGCAGCGACTGGGCGAGCTTGAGCTTGTGCTCGATCACCGCCGCCACGTCCGGATCGGTGCAGGCCTTCAGCATGAAGGAGCGGTCGATCTTGATGCGGCTGATGGGAAACCGGCTGACATGGTGCAGCGAGGCATATCCGGTGCCGTAATCGTCGAGGGCGACGCCGATCCCCAGCCCACGCAGGGCCTCGAACGTGCGGGCAAGCTCCGCCGAGGTGTTGAGCACGATCGTCTCCGGCACTTCGATCTCCAGCTTCGCAGGATCGAAGCCCGTATCCTGAAGGATGCCGGCGACCTGATCGGCGAAGTCCGTCGTCTTCATGGTGGCGGAAGCGATGTTGACGGAGATGGACATGCCCGGCAGCGCGGCCGCCTCGATGCAAGCGCGGCGCAGCCCGTACAGGTCGAGGGCGGAGATGATGTGCATCTCCTCGGCCATGGCGATGAACTGCGCCGGCAGCAGGCGGCCGAGCCGGGGATGATCCCAGCGCAGCAGCGTCTCGAAGCCGACGACCCGGCCGCTCGCCACGTCCACCTGCGGCTGGTAGGTGATGACCAGCTCGCCCCGCTCCAGCGCGCCGCCCAGGGCGCCCTTGATCTCGCGACGGGCGTTGCGCTCGCTCTCGAGCTGGGTCTCGAACCGGCAGAGGGTGTCGCCCCCCGTGTCCTTGGCGCGGTAGAGGGCGATGTCGGCGCGGCGCATGAGGTCGCTGGCGGAGACCGCATCCTGAGGCGCCTCGGCGACGCCGATGGAGACGGTGACGCGCAGTTCGCCGGGCCCGTCCTGGATCGGTGGCTTCAGCTCCGCCTGGACGCGATGGAGCAGTTCGTCGATCTCGGCCGCGGTAGCGGCCGGGAAGAAGGCGACGAACTCGTCCCCGCCAAACCGGCCCGCCACGCCGCGGTCGCCGATGGCCGCGGCGATGCGGCTCGCCACTGCCTTCAGCACCTGGTCGCCGGCGCCATGGCCGGCCGTGTCGTTGATCGTCTTGAAGTCGTCGAGGTCGATGAACAGCAACACCAGCCGCCCGTCCGGATCGAGCCCCGCGAAGGCCGATTCCAGCGCCTCGATGAAATAGCCGCGATTGAACAGGCCCGTCATGTAGTCGCGAGAGGCCGCCTGGCGGGCCTCGGCCTCGCTTTCGGCCAGGGCGGCGGCGACCCGCAGCGCGCGGAACATCATGACGAGGAAGGTGATGGAGAGCAGCGTGGTGAGCACGGCGAGGGCCGGCAGCGCGTTGCGCAGCAGGTTTCGGCCGGGCTGGGAGCCGTGCCAGGCCAGCTCCGCCTCGGTGCCGTCATAGAGATTGGGAACCGAGGCGCCCACCCGGTCGGGATGGTTTGCGGCGCCCCGGCCGGTGCGCAATTGCACGTCTTTCAGATGGGCCGGCGCGGCGAGGGATTGCAGCAGCGGCTGGTCCAGCAGGTCCACCGTCACCGCCACCAGCGGCTGCGGGGCCTTGATGTCGTCCGACCGCTCGGAGAAGGGGCGGGCCACCATGATGCCGGAGCCGTCCTTGCTGGCGACGAGGCCGGCATGGCCGGCGCGGCCTTCCGCCAGCGCCCGCGCGACCGCAGGGCGGATCCAGTCGTAGGCCTTGCGCTCGTCGGTCTTTCCGTTCTCGGACGAATAGAGCACGTCGCCGTTGGCATCGATGATGTAGACGAACTCGAGCCCGAACCTGTCGTTCAGCCGTTTGCCGAAGCGCTCGTGCAGCCGGGCGAAGTCTCCACTGGCGAGCTGGCTGAGCACCTGCCGCTCGTCCTCCGAGCTGGCCATGGCCTGCTGGATGAGCGTTTCGTGGGCCTGCAGCGCGGCCAAGAGGGCCAGGCGCTCCCGCATCCCGGCCTTCTCGTCCTGCTTCATGCCGGCATAGACGAAGACCCCCACGAGCCCCACCACCAGGAGCGCGAGCGCGGCGAGCCCGGCCAGGAGCGAACGGTGGACGTGACGGCCGGACTGGCGAGAAATGGCGATGCCTCCCTGGAACCCGGTCCAGATCGTTGCTCCGCCCCAGAGCCGCGCCCGGCACTGTTTGGCAGAAAATCCGGCCGTGACAGCCGGATTTAATCTCTATGTCCGATAGATTTGCACCTTGCGCAAGGTCGTTTCGACCTTCTCCAATCTGCGCAGCCGACCGGCGAGCGAGCAGCGATCTGCGCTCAACCAGGGGGACGCCATTCCCCTGCGGCGCCATGAAACGCGCCAGCATTCACCTTGCGATGCAGCACCTTGGAGCGTCCGCGTCGAACAACGCCCGCCCAAAGCAAGGCCGCCCGGCTGATGATATCTCAGCCGGGCGGCGAAGTATTACCCAAGGTTAAGCAGTGGCCCCGGCGACAGTCAGCCGGCGGCGGGCACCAGGAAGCGGTCGGCTTCGGCGCGGGTGGCGACGATCTCGGTCAGTTCGCCGACGCCGGTGGTGAGCAGCACGCGCTCCACCTGCGGATCGCAGTTGAACAGCACCAGCGTGCCGCCGCGCTTATGCAGGGACTTGGCATTGGCGAGGATGAGGCGGATGCCGATGGAGGCGAGGAAGGTCACGCCCGCCATGTCCACCAGGGCCACATGGGCGTGGCTCACCAGGGCGCTGAAAACGGTCTCGATTTCCGCCGCGCCGGCGATATCCATGCGGCCGGCGAGGGAAATGACGATCTGCCCGGGTTCGAGCGGAGTGGAGTCGAGCTTCATGGCGGTCCGCCGTGGTTCGCTGAGGCGTGCGCCCGGAACCGGTGTGGTTCCGGGCTATCTGGCTCCTCTTCCCACCCGGCCTTTACAGTTTTGTGACAGCGCGGCCGGCCGGCCCGCCTGCCCCGGCGCCGATGGGCGGAACGGTCAGCCGAGGGCGGCGAGGCGGGTGTCCAGCCCCTCTCCTTCCGGCAGGCCCGCCACCTCCTCCACCGCGAGGACGCCCGCCGCGAGATGGCGCACCATGAGGAAGAAGCAGCCGGCGCGCCCCTCGCTCTTCGCCAGCGTGTCGGTCCACAGCCGGTCGAAGGTGTCCAGCACGGGACCGAGCGGCTCAACGGGCAGTTGCTGGCCGGAATAGCGCGGGAACTTGTTGGTCAATTTCTTCCAGTCGTCCTTGAGCGCATCGCGCAGAACCGGGTCGGCGGTGAGGCGCGCATCGCGCCCGCCGCGCTCGTAGGTGGCACGGGTTTCCATGAGGGAGAGCAGCAGCGCGTTGGCCCGGCTGCGCAGGAGGGGCCGCAGGCGCTCCACGAACAGCTTGCGCAGCGCGTCCACATGTTCGGGATCGGCGAGGCCGACCTCGTGTCCGGCCACGCCGGGGCCGGGGGCGAATTTGGCCGTTGCCGCGTCATAGCCCTCGGCCACCCAATCCGCGGCCGGCCGGGAGGTGAAAAGCAGGATAACGCCGGGCGGGATGGCGGCAGGGCCGGGGAGCAGGGCGAGGGCCGCCGCGTCGGCGGCTTCCAGCCCGTCGATGCAGACGAGGAGGCGCTTCGCCCCCTGCCCCGCCGCGGCTCCCGCGAGGGCCGCGAGCCAGCCGGCGAAGGCGTCCGCGCTGCCGGATGCGCCCGCGGGGTCCGGCGCGGCAATGGCGAATTCCGCCTCGAACGCCGCCTTCAGCGCCCCGACCAGCGCCTCGGGACCAGCTGGCCCCGCGAGGGCCACGGCGATGGCCCGGGCGCCGCTGGAAATGGCGCTGTCGATCCCTTCGGGGCTGCCGTCTTTGCCCGTGCGCCGGGCGACGATGCCGCGCACGAACTGGGTCTTGCCGGCGCCGGCCGGCATGCGGAGCCAGTAGGCCCCGCGGTCGTTGCTGACGAGGAAGGAGCGGAACGGGGTCCGCAGATAGGCGGGGGAGACGTAGTCCGCATCGGCATCAAGGGAGAGCGCGAACGGCTGTGCAGACGGCTTGGCGGTCATGGGGAGGCTCCGGGGCGAGAGCATGGATCGCCTTCCGGCCGCTCTCGGTCCCGGCGGATTTCGGCCAACAATCCAGACAGGCAGACCCCAAGCATTTAACGTGCCCCGGCCGCATCGCCGGGGCCGCCCTGCCGCTTGCCTGCCCGCCTTCGCCTCAGCCCTTGCGTTCGCCGGCGCTGAAATTGCTGGTGTGGCCTTCCTTCGTCGCCTGGGCGCGCCAGGCCTTGGCCACGGCCTTCAGCTTCTGGTCGGGCGCGATGCGCGACACCATCTGCTCCGGCCGGGTGCTGCCGCACGCGGGGCAGACGGGCGTGTCGGACGCCGAGATGAGGAGTTCGAACTCCTTGTCGCAATCGGGACAATGGAAATTGTAGAGCGGCACGACGAGCCTCCTGTCCTGTTCCGGGGGCACGTCCGCGCTTCCGGCGCAAGCCCTTGAAGGGACACGCGCAAGCCGCTGCCGACGTGCTGCGGCGCCGCGCTGCCGCCGTCGCCCGGAGCGTGCGCCACCTTCCCCCAAGCAGGAAGTGGGCCAGACGGCGGTGAGGCGCTCAGCCCACCGTCTCGATGCCGAGCACCTTCTCCAGCACCCCGGCGGGGTCTTCATCCCGCATCAGGGCCGTGCCCATGAGGAGCGCCTTGGCGCCCGCCGCGCCGAGCCGCGCGCGATCCTCGGCGGTGCCCAGGCCGCCTTCCGCCACCACGAACGCCTTCTCCGGCGGGATGAGCGGGATCAGCGCTTCGCAGGTGCCCGGCACCAGTTCGAAGGTGTGGATGTTGCGGTTGGTGACACAGATGAAATCCGCCCCCGCCGCCAGCGCCGTTTCCACGTCCTGCGGGGTATGGACCTGCACCAGCACGTCGAGGGCGATGGAGGATGCGCGCTCGCGATAGGCGGCCAGATCCGGCCCCAGCAGGGCCGCCGAGAGCATCACCGCATCCGCCCCGGCGAGGCGCGCCTCAAGGATCTGGTAGACGTCGTAGATGATGTCCTGGGCGAGGATGGTGAGGTCCACCGCCCCGCGCACGGTGGCAAGGTCGGAATAGGAGCCGCGGAAGGCCTGCCGCTCCACCGCCACCGAGAGCGCCGCCGCGCCCACCGCCTCGAAATCCTCGGCCAGCGCCTTGTAGGGCACCATGGTCTTCAACGCCGGCTCGAACGGCGAACCGCCCTTGAGTTCGCAGACGATGCCGGGCGTGCCGGTGGCGCGGAAGGCGGCGGCGAGCGCGCCGTGGAAGCCGCGCGTCATGGGCATCTCGCCCACCTTGCCCTGGATCTGGCCCAGCGAGCGGCGGGCCTTGGCCTTGCCGAGCTGGTCGCGGCGCTGGAGGAGGAAGGGCTTCAGCCGGCTGTTTTCGGGCAGGATCATGAAAGAACGTCCAAAGGCAAAGGAGGCGCGCAAGCGAACGGAGCCAAACGCTCCCGATGAATAAGCACCTCCAGCTTCACAGATTTCGCGCCGTTTGGCCATGCCGCTTTCGCGCCGCGGCATTGGGGAGCGTGGCTTTGGCGCTTCCCTATTGCGCCGCAACGCGCGATGATCCGCCCATTCTTAGCCGATCGAGTTTTTGAAGATGTTCACGCGCGTCTGCAAAGCGGAAACCGTTGCCGAAGGCGGCATGCGGCTGGTGATCGCCGACAGCCACCTCATCGTCCTCGCCTGGCCCGACAATGGGGAGATCCGCGCCTTCCAGGGCGTCTGTCCCCATTCCAACACGCCGCTCAACGAGGCGGAGTTCGACGGGACCGTCCTCACCTGCCCGCTCCACCACTGGACCTGGGACCTGAATTCCGGCGCCCCCGTCGAACCGCAGGAAAGCGCGCTCGCGGAATATCCGGTGAAGGTGGAGGATGGCGTCGTCTATATCGACACGGAAGGCATAGAGCCCCTGTTCGCCGCGCCCTGAGAGCGCCGCAGCCGATCCGCATGATGAGTCGAGGCGCTGTGCGCGGTTGAAGCCGGCGCGCGGCCACAGCCGGAGTTCGACCCGTGACAGATGAGACCGAAGCCCAGACCGCCATCATCGTCGGCGCCGGCAAGGGGCTGTCCGCCGCCCTCGCCCGCCGGCTCGCCCGCGAGGGGTTCCGCATCGCTCTGGTGGCGCGCGACGTGGACAAGCTCGCCCCGCTCGTCGCCGAGACCGGCGCCCGCGCCTACGCCGCCGACGCCCAGAACCCGGTCGCCATCGAGGGCGTGTTCGCCGAGGTGGACAAGGCGTTCGGCCCGCCCGACCTCGTGGTGTTCAACGCCGCCATGCGCTATCGCGGGCCGGTGGAAGTGCTCGATCCGGCCGACGTGATGGATGCCTATGCCGTCGGTGCCTTCGCCGGCTTCCTCACCGCCCAGGCGGCGGCGCGGCGCATGCTGGCGCGGGGCAAGGGCTCGCTCTTCTTCACCGGCGCCACCGCCAGCGTGAAGGCCATGCCCCATTCGGTGCCGTTCGCCATGGCCAAGTTCGCTTTGCGCGCGCTGGCGCAAGGCCTCGCGCGGGAGCTGGGCCCGCGCGGCATCCATGTGGCGCACTTCATCCTCGACGGCGGCATCGCCTCGTCCTGGGCGACGGCGGGCGAGCCGGGGCCGGCGGACAAGTGGCTCGACCCCGACGCCATCGCCGAGACCTATCTGTCCATCCACCGCCAGCACCGCTCGGCCTGGACATCGGAGCTGGAGCTTCGGCCGTGGGTGGAGAAGTTCTGAGGCGCGTTGTCGCGACGGGTCGGCGTTAAGCCTGCCGCCGCCCGTGCATTGTGGCGGGCGGGGCGGCGTGCCATCTTCCGGTCCCAACGACGGGAGGATTTCGTGCCGCATTCCATGGTCAACGGCCGCCAGATCAAGGCCGGCCGCGCCCTGCTCGGCTGGTCGCGCAAAGATCTGGCCGAGCGCGCGGGCGTGACCGCCGACACCGTGAAGGTGGTCGAGCAGGATGACGTCACGCTGGACGCCCTCGCCTCCACACGCGCGCGCCTGTGCGCCACGCTGTCGGGGGAAGGCGTCAACTTCCTCAACGGCGGCGGCATGGGCGTGGAGATCGTCCCCCGCGACGAGGGCATCCGCGCCGAAGACCTCAACGCCTCCAACGACGACTGACGAGACCCATGATCCTGCACAATTTCGCCGCCCGCCACTGGATCATCGTGGCCATCATCCTCGTCATCGCAACGCTGGCGTATCTCGGCAGCTGGTCGTGACGCCGACGTCGTGGTCCGGCTTGACCGGACCACCCATGGCGCCGTTTGCACTGGCCGCGGCAGGCTGAGCCCCGCGGAGGGATGGGCCCTCCGGTCAAGCCGGAGGGCGACAGCAAAGATGGCGGCTAAGTCCCCCTCCCCTCACCCCACCAGCAGCAGCGCAAAGCCGTCGTAGCCCTTCGCGCCCACCGTCTGCACCGCCGTGGCGGTGAGGCGCGGGTCGGCGCCGGCCATGTCGTAGGTGCGGCGGATGCCGATGACGGAGGCGTCCGCGCTCTGCGCGTCCAGCACCTGCCCACCGCGCACCACGTTGTCGCAGACGATCAGCGTGCCCGGCCGCGACAGGCGCAGCGCCCAGTCGAGATAGGCGGGATTGCTGGGCTTGTCGGCGTCGATGAAGATCAGGTCGAACGGCCCCGCGCCTTCCTTCTCCAGCAGCGGCAGCGTCTCGATGGCCGGGGCGAGGCGCAGGTCGATGCGATCGGCGAGGCCCGCGCGGGCAAAGTTGGCGCGCGCGACCTCGGCGTGGAGGGCGACCGCCTCCAGAGTCACGACTTTGCCGCCGTCGGGCAGGGCGCGGGCGAGGAAAATGGTGCTGTAGCCGCCCAGCGTGCCGATCTCGAGGATGCGCCTGGCGCCCATCATGCGGGCGAAGATGTGCAGCATCTGGCCCTGCGGCAGGGAGACGCTGATGGCCGGAAGGCCGGCCTTCTCGCACGCCGCCTGCACATCGTCGAGCACCGGGTCCGCCGGCACCAGCTTCTCGCCGATGAAGTCGTCCATCTCGGTCCAGAGCGTCGCGTCCATTCCCGCCTCCGTCGCTGCAGTCGCGCGCAAGGAATACCGGCCGCGTGAAGGTTTTACGTCAGGCGGCGCTCATGCCGCCCGCTCAACCCTGGTCGCTCTCCCGCGCCGCGCGGATGGAGAGCACGGCATAGGCCACCACCAGCGCCAGCTCCACCAGCGTGAACAGCATCAGCCGCGTCATTCCGGCCGGCGCCCAGACGGCGAGAATCACCTGCGTCAGCGTCGCCAGCAGCCACAGCACCACGGCCCAGCCGGCGCGGAGCCACAGGCCGACTCCGGCGATGGGATCGATGATCGCCGCCCAGATGACCGCCGCCTGCGCCGCCATGGGCATGGCCTCGAAGCGGCTCGCCGCCCCGTCGCCGATGCCGAGGATGACCGCCCAGTGGATGATGCCTTCCAGCAGCAGGAAGGCGGCGACACCGCGCAGGAACAGGAACAGCCGCCGCCGCCAGGGCGAGAGATTCTCCCATTGGGCGCGGGCGCTGGCGTCGATGGGATCGTAATGACTCATGTGCCGGGGGCCAGAAGTTCCAGTTCGTCGGGTATGGGATCGAAATGCGCCGCGATAACGGCCGGGTCCACCTCCGCCAGGGTCGCCGGCTGCCATTGGGGCGCGTTGTCGCGATCGACGAGGACCGCGCGCACGCCTTCGTAGAAATCATGCCCCGCCGCGACGCGGTTCACCACCCGGAATTCCAGCTTGAGGCATTCGCCGAGGTCGAGAGCCGGCCCGCGCCGCATCTGCTCCATGGTGAGCGCGAGGCTGGTGGGTGACTTGCCCGCGATGTCTTTCAGGAGCGCGCTGGCGAATTCCGCATGGGTCCCCTCACCCTCCGCCGCCGCCTGCAGCGCGCCGAGGATGCCGGCAAGATGCCCCCGCCCGAAAGCGTCGGCGATGAAGTCCGCACGGTCAGCGAAGGCGCCGGGGCCGGGCTCGATGCGGTGGTCGGAAATGGTGCGCTCCACGTCGCCGCCGGCACACAGCGCCTCTTCCAGCGCCGGGAAGGCGGCGCTCGGCACCACGTCAGTGGCGAGGCCGCAGGCGAAGGCCTCCGCGGCGCGGATGCGCGTGCCGGTGAGCGCCAGGAACACGCCGAACGCACCGGGCAGGCGCGGCAGCACATGCGTACCGCCCACGTCCGGGAACAGGCCGATGTTCACTTCCGGCATGGCGAACAGATATTTGTCGCCCGCCACACGATGCGCGCCATGGGCCGAGAGGCCGAAGCCGCCGCCCATGCAGATGCCGTCGATCAGCGCCACATAAGGCTTGGGGAAGCTGCCGATATAGTCGTTGAGGACATATTCCTCACGCCAGAAGGCGAGCGATTCGGCGGTGTTGCCGGCGCGGCCGAGGTCGTAGAGGCTGCGCACGTCGCCGCCGGCGCAGAAGGCCTTTTCCCCGGCCGCCTTGATGACCACGCGGGTGACGGCCGGGTCCTGCGCCCATTGCCGCAGGCGCGGCAGGATCTCGCGCACCATGGAGAGGTTGAGCGCGTTGAGTGCCTTCGGCCGGTTGAGGGTGATGACACCAGCTTCGCCCTTCACCTCCAGCAGGACTTCAGGCTCCGTGGTCATTCACCCCTCCCCTTGCCGCCCCCGCCGCTGAGCGACGGTCGTTGCCGGCAGGGTTAGACGCGGCCGGAAGGAGCGTCAACGCGGGCCGGCGCACCTTGGCCGTGCGTCTGCGCACACGCAGAACGTGTTCGCGCGGGTGAACTTGCCGTGACGCTCCGCCGCGTCCCCTCGCGGGCGGCGGACCGGGGGTCTATAAGGACCGCTTGGCGCCCGTCCGCGGGCGGATCAAGAACGAGCGCATCATGCCCCTCTCCAAGCCCCGCCTGCATGCCATTTCCGAAGCCGAGGCCACCGCCAGCAGGCTCGGCCTCGTCCACCGCCCCCGGCGGAACCGGAAGACGGACTGGGCGCGCCGGCTGGTGCGCGAGGCGACGCTGACGGTGGACGACCTGATCTGGCCGATCTTCGTCATGAACGGCACCGCCACCCGCACCCCCATCCCCTCCATGCCCGGCGTCGAGCGCCTGACGGTGGACGAGGCGGTGCGCGCCGCCGAGAGCGCGGCGGAGCTGAAGATTCCGGCCCTCGCCATCTTCCCCTACATCGACCCCTCCCGCCGCGACCCCACCGGCAGCGAGGCGCTGAACGACAACAACCTCGTCTGCCAGACGCTCCGCGCCATCAAGGCCGAGATTCCCAACCTTGGCCTCATCACCGACGTGGCGCTCGACCCCTTCACCAGCCACGGCCATGACGGCCTGCTGGAGGACGGCCGCATTCTCAATGACGAGACGGTGGAACTGCTCGTGCGTCAGGCGCTGGTGCAGGCCGAGGCCGGCGCCGATGTCATCGCCCCCTCGGACATGATGGACGGCCGCGTCGGCGCCATCCGTGCCGGGCTCGACGCCCACGGCTTCGAGGACGTGCAGATCATGTCCTATGCCGCGAAATACGCCTCCGCCTTCTACGGCCCGTTCCGCGACGCCATCGGCACCGCCAAGACCCTCTCGGGCGACAAGCGCACCTACCAGATGGACCCCGGCAACGGGCTGGAAGCCATCCGCGAGGCCGCCCTTGATGTTGAGGAAGGCGCGGACATGCTGATGGTGAAGCCCGGCCTGCCCTATCTCGACATCGTATGGCGGTTGAAGGAGGCGTTCGGCCTGCCGACCTTCGCCTATCAGGTGTCCGGCGAGTACGCGATGATCGAGGGCGCCATCCGCAACGGCTGGGTGGACGGCGACCGCATCGTCCCGGAGAGCCTGCTCGCCTTCAAGCGTGCCGGCGCCGACGGCATCCTCACCTATTTCGCGCCGCGCGTGGCGCAGGCCCTGGCCGAACGGGGCTGAGGCCCCTCGCGGGAGAAGACTGATGACCGTGCCCGCGACGGCGCTGGACCACGACACCGAGAGAGACCTGCCCGTCACCCTGCCCGACGTGGAAGCGGCGTGGCCGCTCGTGCGCGCCTCCGTGCTGCGCACACCGACCCTCCGCGCGCCGCGCCTCTCCGCCTTCACCGGCGCCGATGTCTATGTGAAGTACGAGAACCTTCAGGCCACCGCCTCCTTCAAGGAGCGCGGCGCGCTGGTGAAGCTCTCGCGCCTCACGCCGGACGAAGCCCGGCGCGGGGCCGTCGCCATGTCGGCCGGCAACCATGCGCAGGCGGTGGCCTATCACGGCACGCGGCTCGGCATCTCCACCCTCATCGTGATGCCGGAGACGACGCCGCAGGTGAAGGTGGCCGCCACCGAGGCCTTCGGCGCCGAGGTGGTGCTGTTCGGCGAGACGGTGGCCGACGCCTATGAGGAGGCCGAGCGCATCTCCAGGGCGCAGGGCCGCGTCTTCGTCCATCCCTATGATGATGTGGATGTGATCGCCGGCCAGGGCTCGGTGGCGCTGGAGATGATCGAGGACGGGCCGGCCTTCGACGCCGTGCTGGTGCCCATCGGCGGCGGCGGGCTCATCGCCGGCATGGCGGTGGCCTTCGCCGGCCGCTCCCCCGCCACGCAGGTGGTGGGCGTCGAGACCCAGCTCTACCCCGCCATGTGGACCGCAATGACCGGCGAGGCCCGCCCCTGCGGGGGGCCGACGCTGGCGGAAGGCATCGCCGTGCGCAACGTGGGCGAGATCACTTCGCGCATCGTGCGGCGCCTCGTGCCCCATGTGGTGCTGGTGGACGAGACGGCGCTGGAGCGGGCGGTGAACGCCTTCCTCATGCATCAGAAGACTTTGGCCGAAGGCGCCGGCGCCGCGGGCCTTGCCGCCCTCATCGCCGAGCCGGAGCGCTTCCGGGGCAAGACGGTGGGCCTCCTCGTCTCAGGCGGCAACATCGACCCGCGCATGATCGCCGGCATCCTGCTGCGCGAACTGGAGCGGGAAGAGCGCATCGTCTCCTTCCGCCTGACCATCCTCGACCGGCCGGGCATGCTGGGCCGCATCGCCACCCTGCTCGGCAAGCTCGGCGCCAACATCCTCGAAGTCCACCACCGCCGCACCTTCCTCGACGTCCCCGCCAAGGGCACCCGCCTCGACCTCACGGTGGAGACGCGCGACCAGGCCCACGCGGAGCTGATCCAGAAGGCGCTGGAAGGCGAAGGGCTGCCGGTGCAGCGGCTGGGGGCGGGCGGAGCGGACTGGTAGGGCGAGGTTCTTCCGCCGCCCTGTCGGGCGAAGGCGCGTTCCGTAGGCTATTCACCGTCATGCCCGGGCTTGTCCCGGGTATCCACGTCGGGCCGATAGAACAAGGCGTCGGAAGGCATTCCCAGCCACACCACGTGGATGGCCGGGACAAGCCCGGCCATGACGCTGGCTCTTAGTCCCGCCGTTGGACGCATTGTCGTTCGTCGGGAACCCATCTCGCATCCCGGCCGACTGGAGCGGCAGCGGAAGGAGAGCCGGGATCCAGCGCAAAGACTCCTGCGCAGCGGGGCAATGCCCGAGAGCGCTGGAGTTAGGAAGCGCCTTCGGCGGTCCTTTGCGCTGGGCCCCGGATCAGCGCTCCGGCTTTGCCGTCGCTTGTCCGGGGCACCGGGGCGTGTCCTGCACGCCCTCTTTGCGCACTCCCTCAAGCCCGGCCGAACACCCGCTTGAAGATGTTGTCCACGTTCTTGAAGTGGTAGCCGAGGTCGAACTTCTCGTTGATGTCCTCCTCGGACAGGTACTTGCGCACGTCGGCGTCTTCCAGAAGGAAGGTGCGGAAGTCGCCCTCGCCGCGCCAGACGCGCATGGCGTTGCGCTGCACGAGGCGGTAGCTGTCCTCGCGGCTGGCGCCCTTCTGGGTGAGGGCGAGGAGGACGCGCTGGGAGTGGATGAGGCCACCCAGCTTGTCCATGTTCTTCTGCATGTTGTCGGTATGGACGACCAGCTTGTCCATCACGCCGGTGAGGCGCGACAAAGCGAAGTCCAGCGTCACCGTGGAATCGGGGCCGATCATGCGCTCGACGGAGGAGTGGGAGATGTCCCGCTCGTGCCACAGGGCGACGTTCTCCAGCGCCGGGGTCACATAGGCGCGCACCATGCGGGCGAGGCCGGTGAGGTTCTCGGTGAGAACCGGGTTGCGCTTGTGGGGCATGGCCGAGGAGCCCTTCTGCTCGGGGGAGAAATACTCCTCCGCCTCCAGCACCTCGGTGCGCTGGAGATGCCGCACCTCGGTGGCGAGCCGCTCCACCGACGAGGCCACCACGCCGAGCACGGCGAAGAACATGGCGTGCCGGTCGCGCGGGATGACCTGGGTGGAGACGGTCTCCACCTTCAGCCCCATCTTCTCCGCCACATGGGCCTCAACCGCCGGATCGATATGGGCGAAGGTGCCCACGGCGCCGGAGATGGCGCAGGTGGCGATCTCCTCCCGCGCCGCCACGAGGCGGGCGCGCGAGCGCTGGAACTCGGCGGCGGCGATGGCGAGCTTCACGCCGAAGGTGGTGGGCTCGGCATGGATGCCGTGGGAGCGGCCCACGGTGGGGGTGAGCTTGAACTCGAACGCCCGGCGCTCCAGCACCGCGAGCAGCTTGTCCACGTCGGCGATGAGCAGGTCCGCGGCGCGCGCGAGCTGCACGGCGAGGCAGGTGTCCAGCACGTCCGACGAGGTCATGCCCTGGTGGACGAAGCGCGCCTCCGGCCCCACGAACTCGGCGAGGTGGGTGAGGAAGGCGATGACGTCGTGCTTCACCTCGCGCTCGATGGCGTCGATGCGCTCCACGTCGAACTCGGCCTTGCCGCCCAGCTCCCAGATCTTGGCCGCAGCCTCCTTCGGCACGATGCCAAGCTCGGCCATGGCGTCGGCGGCATGGGCCTCGATCTCGAACCAGATGCGGAAGCGGGCCTCGGGGGACCAGATGGAGGCCATTTCCGGCCGGCTGTAACGCGGGATCATGGGTCGATGCTCGTCAAAATGTCAGGCAGGCGGCTCGTCTAGCAGATGACGGCGGCGGGGGGTAGCGGCGCGGGGAAAGCAGGAGCCTTGCAGCAGACATCGCAGGATGTATAAGTTCAAAAATACAACTATTTGGAGCAGCGCCATGGCTGAGGAGCCCCTGCGTTCGGCGAACATCCTTGCCAACACGCTCATTGAACGGATTCACTCCGATCCGGGTGCCGCCGAGGCCCTGAAGGCCGATCCTGCCCAGATCCTGAAGTTTGCGTCGTCGGCCGTCGCCACGTCGGACACCAACAAGGAGAAGATCGTTGGTGAATCCACGTTGGCGCTGGATACCAGTGTCTACCGCATTGTGGTGATCTCGCTCGGGGCCTGCGTCGTGGGCACCGTTTTCTCTATTCTCATCATAGCGATCATCACGGTGTCGCGGGTGGCCGATCCCAATTCCGTCACGATCAATATTCCGGATGGGCTGGTCGCGCTTGCCTCGGCGGCGGTCGGAGCGCTGGCGGGACTGCTGACCCCCGTTGGCCGGAACGCTGGAGGGGCAACGGCTCCGGCTTCGCTTCCCCCCGCCCCGCCGCCACCTCCGGCGCCCCCTTCGGAGCCCATTCCGGCTCAGCCTGTCGCGCCTGCTAACGCGGCTGCTCCAGTCACCCCGATCTGACCCGCCGAGCCAGCGGCAGCATCACCACCGGCAGGAGGTAAATCGGGAACTGCGCCGCCGCCACGTAAAGCCAGGTCTCGTGCGGCAGCACTGCACCCGTGGCGGCAATCACCACCGCCATGTTGCGGTGGCCGCCGCAGAAGCCGAGCATCATCGCATCGCCGGGATCGACGGCGCGGAAGACGAGCGCGGTCGCCCCGAAGCCCAGCAGGGAGACGAGGAAGGCCAGCGCCACCAGCCCCGCCATGAAGCCGGGCTGGTCGAGGAAGGCGTATGTCACCCCGTCCATCAGCCCCACCGCGAGGAGGCCGAGCAGCACCACGTTGAGCCCGTCGAGATGGGCGGAGATGGCCTCCACGCGCTTGAGGCCCATGAGCCGGCGGATGAGAAGGCCGGCGCCCATGGTCCCGCCCACCACCGCCGCGAGCCGCAGCGCCAGCGCGAGCGGATCGAGCGCCAGCGCCCCGCCGGAGAAATGGAACACCAGGCCCGGCGCGGTGAGCGGCGTCAGCGCCATGCCGCCCAGCATGGTCACCAGCACGAGCCGTGCATCGAGCCCCAGCAGCGCCGCGAAGGCCGGCGCGGACATGATGGGCGGCGCGGACGCCTGCATGATGAGGGCAAGGACGATGGCGTTGGGCTCGCCCAGAAGCCGCGTCGCCAACCCCATGACGAGCGGCAGCACCAGCATGACCCAGCCGCAGGCCAGCATTGCGATGCCCGCGCGGCGCGCGGTGAAGGCGCCGGCCATGGAGGTGCGCACGAAGGCCAGCACCAGCAGCGCGAGGATGGTCGGCACCACCAGCGGCTTCGCCAGCGCCGCGAAGGGCGGCAGCGCCAGCCCGATGAACACGCTCACCGCCACCGCCGGCGCGCTCCGCCGGCCGAGCCACGCGAGAAGGAAGCCGGGGCTCATGGGCGGGATCTTGCGGGGAAAAGAGGCATCGCGCGGGACACAAGGCTTTCTAGCCTCTGCCGGTATCCAAGGGAACCCTCGTCGGGCGCCTGCGAGCCGCCCTCGCGCCCCGGACGCATGCAGCGCAGCGGAATGCGAGCCGGGGCCCAGCGCAGCAGACCGCCGAAGGCGCTTCCTACCCCCAGCACTCTCGGGCTTTGCCCCGCTGCGCGGGAACTCTTGTGCTGGACCTCGGATCAGCGCTCCACCTTCGGTGTCGCTTGTCCGGGGAACGCCACTGGCGGCAGGCGCTTCTTCCGGGTAGCGTCCGGAGGAAACCGGAAACACCCATTGCCCAAGCCACCCACCAAGCGTCCCACCAAGCCGCCCACCCGCCATTCCAGCAAGGACGGCCACGCCGCCAAACCGTTGCGCGCGACCAAATCCCGCGCCGCGCGCAAGCAGGCGGCGGCCGCCCATGAGGCGGCGGCGCTCGCCGTTGCTCCGCTGGCGACGGGGGAGATGCCCACCAAGGCGCAGGTGCTGGCCTTCATCGCCTCCCAGAACGGCGAAGTGGGCAAGCGCGAGATCGCCCGCGCCTTCGGGCTGTCGGCGGCGCAGAAGGTGGAGCTGAAGCAGCTCCTGCGCGATCTCTCCGAGGAAGGCACCGTGAGCCGCGAGCGGCGGCGGCTGCATGTGCCGGGCGCCCTGCCGGCGGTGGTGCTGGCCGACATCGTGTCCCGCGACGGGGACGGCGAACTGGTCGCCATCCCCGTGGAGTGGGACTCGGAAGCCCAGGGCGAGGCGCCGCATATCCTCGTTCAGGTGCCGCGCCGCGCGTCCGGCCCGGCGCCGGGACTGTCGGACCGGGTGCTGCTGCGCATCGTGGAAGGCTCCATCGAGCACGCCATTCCGCACGTGGGCCGCGTCATCAAGGTGCTGGAGAAGGCCCGCAAGCAGACCATGGGCATCTTCCGCGCCGCCCCGCAGGGTGGCGGCGGACGCATCATCCCCATCGACAAGAAGCAGCTCGGGCGTGAATTGCAGGTGCCGCCCGGCGCCGAGCATGAGGCGGAAGACGGCGACCTCGTCACCGTCGAATTGATGCGCCAGCGCGTGTTCGGGCTGCCCACCGCGCGGGTGAAGGAGCGGCTGGGCTCGCTCAAGTCCGAAAAGGCGGTGAGCCTCATCGCCATCCACGCCCACGGCATCCCCAACGCCTTCCCGGACGTGGTGCTGAAGGAGGCCGAGGCCGCCAAGAAAATCACCGTGCGCGGCCGCGAGGACTGGCGCGACCTGCCCCTCGTCACCATCGACCCGCCCGACGCCAAGGACCATGACGACGCCGTGCATGCCATGGCCGATGAGGATGGCGGCTATATCGTCACCGTCGCCATCGCCGACGTCTCGGCCTATGTGCGGCCCGGCACGGCGCTGGATCGCGAGGCGCTGATACGCGGCAATTCGGTCTATTTCCCCGATCGCGTCGTGCCCATGCTGCCGGAGCGCATCTCCAACGATTTGTGCTCCCTGCGCCCGGACGAGGACCGGCCGGCGCTGGCGGTGCGTCTCGTCATCGGCCCGGATGGCAGGAAGCGCAGCCACAGCTTCCACCGCATCCTCATGCGCTCGGCCGGCAAGCTTGCCTATGCGCAGGCGCAGAACGCCATCGAGGGCCGCACCGACGACACCACCGATCCGCTGGTGGAGGGCGTGCTCAAGCCGCTCTATGCCGCCTACGCCTGCGTGAAGAAGGCGCGCGACGCCCGCCAGCCCCTCGATCTCGACCTGCCCGAGCGCAAGATCATCCTGAAGCCGGACGGCACGGTGGACCGGGTGATCGTGCCCGAGCGGCTCGACGCCCACCGGCTGATCGAGGAGTTCATGATCCTCGCCAACGTCGCCGCCGCCGAGACGCTGGAGGAGAAGAAGACCCCCCTCATCTACCGCGTCCATGACGGCCCGACGCTGGCCAAGCTCTCGGCCCTGCGCGACTTTCTGAAGACGCTGGACATCGGCCTGCCGAAGACCGACCAGGTGCGCCCTTCCCACTTCAACCGCATCCTGGACGAGGTGAAGGACACGGACGCCGCCCCGCTGGTCAACCAGGTCATCCTGCGCAGCCAGAGCCAGGCGGAGTACGCCTCCGAGAATTACGGCCATTTCGGCCTGAACCTGCGGCGCTACGCGCATTTCACCTCGCCCATCCGGCGCTATGCGGACCTCATCGTCCATCGCGGCCTCGTGCGGGCGCTGGGCGTGGGCAAGGACGGCCTGCCGGACGATGCCACCGTCGAAAGCCTCGGCGAGGTGGCGGCGGCGATTTCCGTTACCGAACGCCGCGCCATGGCGGCGGAGCGGGAGACGGTGGACCGGCTCATCGCCCATCATCTGGCGGATCAGATCGGCGCGACCTTCAACGCCCGCATCACCGGGGCGACCAAGGCGGGACTCTTCGTCGCGCTCGACATCACCGGGGCGGACGGCTTCATTCCCGCCTCAACCCTGGGCCAGGACTATTACCGTTACGACGAAGTGCGGCAGGCGCTGGTGGGAGACCGCACCGGCGAAATGCACCGCATCGGCGACCGGGTGGAGGTCAAGCTGGTGGAGGCGGCGCCGGTGGCGGGCGCGCTCCGGTTTGAGCTTCTGAGCGAAGGCTCCTATGTAAAGGGTCCGCGCGGCGGCCCGCAGCGCCGCGGCGCGCCGTCCGGTTTCGCTGGCCGGCCGGGCAAATCAATGCCGGGACGGGCGAAAACGGGTAAGGCGGGTTCCGGGTCAAGCCCCGGCAAGGCCAAGCCCGGACGCGGCAGGCGCTGAGGCGTCCGGCGGCAAGACATTGGAGAAGCGCGCTCCTCAGGAGCGACCGAGAGGTTCAGGACCGTGACCACGCCGACCGGCATGACCGTGACCCAGAAGCTGGCGGCCCCCGAAGAGGCGACCGGCAACGCTGCGGGCGCGCCTCCTGCCGGCGGCGCCTTCGAGCTTCCCCCGCCCCGCCGCGAGGTGCCCGGCGCGCTGATGCGCGGCGCCCGTGGCCTCTGCCCCGCCTGCGGCGCGGGAAGCATGTTCACCAAATATCTCAAGGTGTCGCCCTTCTGCGCCACCTGCGGCGAGGAGCTGTACCACCACCGCGCCGACGACGCGCCGCCCTATGCGGTGATCTTCGTGGTGGGCCACATCGTGGTCCCGCTCATGGTGCTGGTGGAGGAATTGTACCGGCCGGAGGTGTGGGTCCACCTCTCCCTCTGGCTGCCGCTGACGCTGGTGCTGTGCCTCGTGCTGCTGCCGCCGCTGAAGGGCATGCTGGTGAACCTGCAATGGGCCCTGCGCATGCACGGCTTCGATTCCGGTAGCGACGAACGGGAGGCGCCGCCCGAGGGCGCCGTCCGCCCCGTCATTCGTGCCGTCCGCCCGACCCGTTGAGACCCATGAACGATTTCGCCACCCGCCTGACCGAAGCCGAGCGTCTTCAGGCTTCTCCCAACGTGCGCCCGAGCGACGCCGCGACCCTCATCCTCATCGACCGCAAGGGCAAGAAGCCCCGCGTGCTCATGGGCCGGCGGCACCCCAAGCTCAAGTTCCTGCCGGGCGTCTTCGTGTTTCCCGGCGGCCGGCTGGAGAAGGCCGACAAGGCCATGCCGGTCTACGGCTGCCTCGATCCGGACAGCGAGCGCCGCCTGATGTCCCATGTGCAGCGCCCGAGCCTCGGCCGCGCCCGGGGCCTCGCCGCAGCCGCCATCCGCGAGATGTATGAGGAGACCGGCCTCCTCGTGGGCACCAAGGACTGCGGCGCGCCCGAATCCCCCGGCGACGACTGGCGCGCCTTCGAGGAGCGCGGGGTGTTCCCCGATCTGAGCGCCCTCACCTTCGTGGCGCGCGCCATCACCCCGCCCCGCCGCCCCCGCCGCTTCGACACCCGCTTCTTCGTCGCCGACGCGGCGGCGGTGTGCGACGAGGTGAAGGGCCTCGTGGGCGAGGAGTCGGAACTCATCGACCTCGCATGGCTTACTTTCGCGGAGACGGAGAAGCAGGAGCTTCCCACCATCACCCGCGTGGTGCTCGAGGAACTGGCCGCCCGCATCGACGCCGGCTTCGGCCCGCGCCTGCCGGTGCCCTCCTACGCCATGGTCCGCGGACGCTTCGTCCGCACCCTTCTGGATTGAAGCCGAACGCGATGCATGCTCCCCACGGGTCCCTCGGCCACATGAGCCGGACGGCCTCCATCGCGGCCGCCATCTCCGCCATCACGGTGGTGGGCGTCGGCATCAGCCTGTCCATTCCCCTGCTGGCGCTGGAGCTGGAATCGCGCGGCATCACCAGCAAGTGGATCGGCATCAATACGGCGGTGGCCGGCATCGCCACCATCTTCACCGCGCCCTTCGTGCCGCTGCTGGTGCGCAAGATGGGGCTGCGGGCGCTGCTGGTGGCGGCCATCGTGCTCGCCGCCGCGAGCCTAGTGGGCTTCAAGGCGGCGCCGTCCTTCCTCATGTGGTTCCCGCTGCGCTTCGCCTTCGGGGCGGCGCTGTGCATCCTGTTCGCGGTCTCCGAATTCTGGATCAACGCTCTCGCCCCGCCCAACCGGCGCGGGCTCATCATGGGCATCTACGCCACCGCGCTCTCGCTGGGCGCGGCGCTGGGGCCGACCATCCTCAGCGTGCTCGGCGCCTCCGGCTGGGAGCCCTACCTCGCCGGCGCGGCGGTGCTGCTGCTGGGCGCCATCCCGATCCTGCTGGCGCGGGGAATCACCCCCCGCATCCATGACGACAGCCACCACGGGGTGCTCACCTTCGTGCGCCGCTCGCCCTCGGCGGTGCTGGCGGCGCTGGTGTTCGGTGCCATCGAGACGGCGGTGATGACCTTCCTGCCGCTCTACGGCCTGCGGCTCGGCCTCTCCGAGACCAGCGCGGCCCTGCTGCTGACGGCGGCGGTATTGGGAAACGTCGCCTTCCAGATCCCCATCGGTCTCATCAGCGACAAGGTGGACCGGCGGGTGCTGCTGTTCTGCTGCTCGCTGGCGGGCGCGGCGGGGGCCTTCACCCTGCCCTTCGTGCCGGTGTCGAGCCCGTGGTTCCTCGCCATGATCTTCCTCGCCACGGGCGTGGTGGGCTCGCTCTACACGGTCGGCCTCGCTCATCTGGGCGAGCGATTCCATGGCGCGGACCTCGCGGCGGCCAATGCGGCGTTCGTGATGCTCTATTCCGTGGGCCTGATCGCCGGCCCGCCCCTCGCAGGCGCCGGCATGGACCTCTACAACCCCTACGGCTTCGCCTTCGTCATCTCCACCATGCTGGCCGTCTATGCGGCCATCGTCGCCGGGCGGCTGATGACACGGGGCCGGCGGGAGGCGTGAGGCCGTCTCAATGCGCTCGCGCTTGACATTGCGGGCGCATTGAGAGAGGTTCCGCGCCCACGAGCCGCCGGAGACCGGCAGCGCGTCCGTTCTTCTTTTCGCCACCTCACGGTTTGCAAAAACCAGACGGTCGCACGCCGCACGCGGCACCCAGGGATCAAGACATGGCCAAGGCTGCTACCATCAAGATCAAGCTCCTGTCCTCGGCGGACACGGGCGTGTTCTACGTCACCAAGAAGAATTCCCGCACCAAGACCGACAAGATCGTGCTCAAGAAGTACGACCCGGTGGTGCGCAAGCACGTCGAGTTCCGCGAAACCAAGATCAAGTGATTCCGCTGCGGCGCTGGACAACGGCGCCGCGCGGCCTACAATCTCAGGTTCATCGTGACTGGACAGGGCACCCTCCGGGTGCCCTTTTCTTTTGGCCGGTCGGGGGACGGGTGATTCCCCCTACCGCCCCTGCCGCAGCGCGTTGAGCACGGCGATGGAGGCATAGCCGTCCGCCGGGGTGATTCCCGCCTTCTGCTGGAAGGCGCGCACCGCCCGCATGGTGTCGGCGCCCACGCGCCCGTCCGTGCCGCCGGTGCTGAAGCCCGCCGCGGTGAGGCGCTGCTGCACCTCCTGGATCTCCGCCAGCGTCAGCGCCCGCTCGCCCCCGGGCCAGGAGGCGACGAACGGTCCCTCCCCCATCACCCGGTCGCCGAGGTGCACCACCGCCAGCGCGTAGTTGGACGAGGGGTTGTAGGAGCGCACCGCATAGAAATTGTGGAGCAGCAGCAGCGCCGGCCCGCCGGGACCGCCCGGCAGCCACAGCCGCGCCGGCTCGTCATAGGCGGAGAGTGACTGCCCCTCGATGGTGGTGAGGCCGAGCTCGCCCCACTGGGAGAGCGGCCGGCGCGTCTTGTTGTCGGCGAGGTCGGTGTTGAAAGTGCCCGGCAGCTTCGCCTCGAAGCCCCACGGCTCGCCGCGCCGGTACTTGCCGCGCTTCACCAGATAGTTGGCGGTGCCCGCCAGCGCATCGTCCGGCTTCCCAAAGGGCGAAATGCGGCCGTCACCGTCGAAGTCCACGCCCATGTTGAGCCACACCTCGGGCATCCACTGGGTGTGGCCCATGGCACCGGCCCACGAGCCGGTCATCTCCTGCGGCGTGCCCCAGCCCCGCTCGACGATGACGAGGGCGTTGAGAAGCTCCGCCTCCCAGTATTTCCGCCGCCGCGCATCGCCCCACGCCAGCGCCGCCAGCGAATTGAAGATGGGCTTCATGTGGGCGGGGTTGGAGAGCACCTCGCCATAGGCGCTTTCCATGCCCCAGTAGCCGAGCATCACCCGGCGATCGACGCCGAACGCCTGCTCGATGCGATCGAACAGGCCGGAATACTGCTTCGCCTTCTGCTTGCCGGTGGCGATGCGCCAGTCGGAGACGCGACGGTTGAGATACTGCCAGGACTGCTCGGTGAACTCTTCCTGGTTGCGGTCCTGCGCATAGACCGAGGTATCCGGCTTCAGGCCGCTGAACACCTTGTTGTAGGTGGCATCCGAGACGCCGCGGGCGCGGGCCCGGGCGCGGAAGGTCTCGACCCATTTCGGAAAGGGCTGCGCCGCCTGCTGGGCGAAGACGGGCGGAGCGAGGAGGCCCGAGCCGGCGAGAAAGGCGCTCCCCGCGAGAGAGAGGGTGAAGGCGCGGCGGCCGATGAGGAGGCGTGATCGGTCGTCGGTCATGTCTCTCCGGTCAGGTCAGCTAGAGGAGGTGAAGGGACGGGCGGAGGCCAGCACCTCGGGATCGGCCACGGTGCGGCCGACGATGGCGGTGACACGCTCCGGCTCGAACGGCCGCAGCGTGGAGATGAGGCGCACCGGCGCCGTATCGGGCGGCGCCACGGCCGGGCCGATGAGCTGCGTCACCCGCCGGGCGATGGCGGGCGCGGGATCGATCCAGGTGACGGGCCACGGCGCGAGGCGCTCGAAGCGATCCACCAGCAGCGGATAATGGGTGCAGGCGAGCACCACCGTGTCGGTCCGCCGGCCATCGGCGGAGACGAAGCAGGGCGCGATCTCGGCGGCGATGTCGGCGTCGTCCACCGGATCGCCCGATATGGCCGCCTCGGCGAGGCCGGCGAGCCGGTCGCTCGGCACGAGGGCGACATCGCAGCCCTGCGCGAACTCGCGCACGAGGCCGGCCGTATAGTCCCGCCGCACGGTGCCGGGGGTGGCGAGCACGCTGACGCGCTTCGTGCGGGAGGCGATGCAGGCTGGCTTGATGGCCGGCACGGTGCCGATGAAGGGCAGCTGATGGCGCGCGCGCAGGCTCGGCAGCGCCAGCGTGGAAATGGTGTTGCAGGCGATGACCACCAGATCGGGCGAAACGTCCGCGATCAGCCGGTCCACCACATGGCCGACCCGCTCCAGCATCACGTCATCGGTCAGCGCGCCATAGGGGAAGGCCGCATCATCCGCAGCATAGACCAGCCGCGCATCCGGCCGGGCCTTCGCCACCTCGCGGAAGACGGACAGGCCCCCCACCCCCGAATCGAACACGAGAATGGTCGGCGCGTCGCCGGCATGGACGAGGGGCGCGGGCAGCGGGGCGGCGAGGGAGGTCACGGCGGAACTCTCGATGGCAGCGTGTGCCATGGCTTATCCTCAATGGCGCGGGCGAGATTGTGACCGGCGCATCGTAAAGGAAGGGTGAGCGCGGGGGCCGCAGGTCTTTGTCTCCCGCGAACCTGGCCTCAGCCGTCCGTCATCCCCTGGCCTGTCCGGGGAGTGACGGCTCCCAGACTCCCCTCTCCCCTCGCGGGAGAGGGGTCGGGGGTGAGGGGGCCTTTCCGCCCATGCCCACCCCTGCTTCCTTCGGCACCACACCCCTCACCCCAGCCCTCTCCCGCAAGGGGAGAGGAGTCCTCCGGTTCGGGCGCCAAGCCGCCCCGCGCCACGCACCAAAAACGTCAGCGCCATTGTCCCTTGACACACGCTATATCTGAATGAATATAGCTTCATTGCCGAAGCGGGTTTGGATCATGGCCATGACGGACGAGAGCCTCCAGCGGGACGACATCATCGGGCAGGATCTCTTGTCGTTCGACGTCGCGGTGGACGGCAGCCGCTTCCGCATGAGCTTCAGCCAGCCGGACGGCTCCAGCGCCTCGCTGAACCTGCCGTCCGACTGCCTGCGCGCGCTGGTGATGACGCTGCCCAAGATGATGGCCGAGGTGCTGCGCGCCCAGTACAAGGACGAGAGCCTGCGCCTCGTCTATCCCGCGCACATGGTGCGGGTGGAGCAGGCGTCCGAGCCCTCCACACTGATCCTCACCCTCGCGACGCCCGACGGCTTCGAGGTCTCCTTCGCCCTCGGTGGCCGCCAGCTCCAGACCCTGGCCGCCGCCCACGCCAGCATCGGCCGGCCGAGCGAGGCCGCGCCCGTCTTCAACTGAATGTCCCCTGTTTTTCCCGAGCGACGACCCAACTCATCCGTTCGATTTTCCTCGAAACAACGCGATTTCACGCCGACCGGTCGCCATTTCCCCGGAACGCGCCCTGATCTCTCGTGTGGCATCTCGCAACGGAGGCACCGGGAGCCGAAAGGCCCCCGGTGCCAATTTTTTCGTGAGGTCGCGATGAAGGCTGCGCGGGTGGGATAGAGTGCCGCCATCGGCCCCCCGACAGGGCGGGCCGCCGGACACGGGTTCCCGCATGGCTTCGCTCAGCATACGCATCGACCTCGGACCGCATCGCATCGGCCCCGGCAAGATCGAGTTGCTGGAGAAGATCGACGCGCTCGGCTCCATCTCCGCGGCGGGGCGGGAGATGGACATGTCCTATCGGCGGGCGTGGGAGCTGGTGGAGGAGCTGAACGCGTTGTTCCCCTCCCCGCTCGTCTCGGCCCGCTCCGGCGGCAAGCACGGCGGTGGCACGGCGCTGACCGCGCTGGGCCAGTCGGTCGTCGCGCATTATCGCGCCATCCAGACGGCGGCTGATGCCGCCACCCGCGCGGCCGTCGCGGAGCTGGAGGCGGAGCTGGCCCCGCTCACCACCGCCGCGGAATAGGGCCTCTCAAGCCCGCGCTAGCTCCGCGCAGCGCGCAGCGCCGCGGCCGCAGCCACCGGCCCCAGCACCAGCGCGAACAGAGCGAGCCCCGCCAGCACACGAAACGGCGTGCCGAACGGCACCGGCCCCACCACCGCCGCCTGAGTCGCCGACACGGCGAAGATCAACACGGGGATGGTGAGCGGAATCACCAGAACCGCGATCAAAAGCCCGCCCCGCCGGAACGCCCCGGCGAAGGCCGCGCCGATGAGGCCGAGGAAGGTCACGGCCGGCGTGCCCACCAGCAGGGTGAGCACCACCGCGCCGATGGCGGCCGGCTCTAGATTTAGCATCAGCGCCAGCACCGGCGCGGCGAGCACGAGCGGCAGGCCGGTGGCGAGCCAGTGAGCGAGGCCCTTGGCGGCAGCCGTCAGTTCCAGCGGCAGAGCGGAGAGGGTGAGGGCATCGAGGGAGCCATCCTCCGCATCGGCGGCGAACAGGCGCTCCAGCCCGATGAGGCTCGCGAGCAGCGCGCCAATCCACAGGATGGCCGGGCCGATGCGCGCCAGGAGCACGAGGTCCGGCCCCACCGCGAACGGCACCACCGTCACCACGGAGAGGAAGAACACCACGCCGAGCCCGGCACCCCCGCCGGAGCCCAGCGACAGCGCCAGATCCCGGCGCACGATGGCAAGGAAGGCCGACATCATGCCCCCACCCCTCCCAGCCGCAGTTCGTCCGTCTCGCCGAGGTCGAGGGGCGCGTGGGTGGCGGCGATGAGGAGGCCGCCGGCGGCGAGGTGCGCGCGGCCGAAGGCGGCGAAGCGGGCCTGCGCCTTCACGTCCAGCGCGGTGGTCGGCTCGTCCAGCACCCAGACCGGGCGCTTCGCGACGAGAAGGCGGGCGATGGCGAGGCGGCGCTTCTGTCCGGCGGAGAGCACCTGCGCGCGCAACTGGCCGAGACCGCCGAGGCCCACCTCCTCCAGCGCCTCCTCCACGGCGAGGCCGCCGCCACCGAGCACGGTGCGCCAGAAGGCGAGATTGGCGGCGACGGTGAGCGCGCCCTTCACCGCATCCTCATGCCCGAGATAATGCAGATGCTCGCCCACGCTCTCGCCGCCTCCCGGGGAACCGTCATCCAGCCGCACGGTGCCGGCGGTGGGCGCCAGCAGGCCGGCGAGGATGCGCAGCAGCGAGGATTTGCCGGCGCCGTTCGGCCCGACTACCACCAGCGCACGGCCGGCCTGCGCCGACACGGCCAGCCCCTCGAACAGGAGCCTGAATCCTCTGCGGCAGGAAAGGTTATCCCCTACCAGCGCCTTGACAGTCATGCGTTGCCGACCCCTGCCTTTTGGTGCATTGCACATTCAACGCTGTTATCGCATGACCGCGCTTTGAAATGGCTCTATAAAGCCCGCAGCCGCGCCGTCCAAGGTGGTGGAGAAAAGACCTCCACCGTCAAAGGAGGTGCTGTTTCGGTCGATCATCGAACCGGAGTTTTCCAGCCGTGACCTCCCTCGACAGCTTCAAGTGCCGCACAACCCTGACGGTAGACGACAAAGAGTACGTCTATTACGATCTTGAGCTGGCGGAGAAGAATGGCCTTCCGGGCATTTCCGCGCTCCCCTTCTCCATGAAGGTGCTGCTTGAGAACCTGCTGCGCTTCGAGGATGGCCGCTCCGTCACCAAGGAAGACGTCATCTCGGTGGCCGACTGGCTGAACAACCGCGGCAAGGCCGAGAAGGAAATCGCCTACCGCCCCGCGCGCGTGCTGATGCAGGACTTCACCGGCGTTCCCGCGGTGGTGGACCTCGCGGCCATGCGTGACGCCATGGTGGCCCTCGGCGGCGATCCCGAGCGCATCAACCCGCTGGTCCCGGTGGATCTCGTCATCGATCACTCAGTGATCGTGAACTTCTTCGGTGACAACAAGGCGTTCGGCAAGAACGTCGAGGAAGAATACAAGCAGAACCAGGAGCGCTATCGCTTCCTGAAGTGGGGCCAGAACGCGTTCGACAACTTCCGCGTCGTCCCGCCCGGCACCGGCATCTGCCATCAGGTGAACCTCGAATACCTCGCCCAGACCGTCTGGACCCGCAAGGAAGAGATCGACGGCAAGAAGGTCGAGGTGGCCTATCCCGACACGCTGGTGGGCACCGACTCGCACACCACCATGGTCAACGGCCTCGGCGTGCTCGGCTGGGGCGTGGGCGGCATCGAGGCGGAGGCGGCCATGCTCGGCCAGCCCATCTCCATGCTCATCCCCGAGGTGATCGGCTTCAAGCTCTCCGGCAAGCTGCGCGAGGGCATCACCGCCACCGACCTCGTGCTCACCGTCACCCAGATGCTCCGCAAGAAGGGCGTGGTGGGCAAGTTCGTGGAGTTCTACGGCCCCGGCCTCGAGCACCTCTCCCTCGCCGACCGCGCCACCATCGCCAACATGGCCCCGGAATACGGCGCCACCTGCGGCTTCTTCCCGGTGGACCGCGAGACCATCGACTATCTGGAAGAGACCGGCCGCAAGGACAGCCGCGTGGAGCTGGTGGAGAAGTACTCCAAGGCCCAGGGCATGTGGCGCAAGAAGGAAACGCCGGACCCGGTGTTCACCGACACGCTGGACCTCGACCTCGACACCGTTCTGCCCTCCATGGCCGGCCCCAAGCGCCCGCAGGACCGCGTGCTGCTCTCCGAGTCCAAGGCCGGCTTCCTGGCCGCGCTGGAAGGCGAGTTCAAGAAGCCCGGTGAGGCCGCCAAGCGCGTCCCCGTCTCCGGCACCGACTACACGGTGGGCCACGGCGACGTGGTGATTGCCGCCATCACCTCCTGCACCAACACCTCCAACCCCTCGGTGCTCATCGCCGCCGGCCTCCTCGCCAAGGCGGCCGTGAAGAAGGGCCTCAAGTCCAAGCCGTGGGTGAAGACCTCGCTGGCGCCCGGCTCGCAGGTGGTGGAAGGCTATCTCAAGGCCGCCGACCTGCAGGACGACCTCGACGCGCTCGGCTTCAACCTGGTCGGCTTCGGCTGCACCACCTGCATCGGCAACTCCGGCCCGCTGCCGGAAGCCATCTCCGAGGCCATCAACACCAACGACCTCGTGGCTGGCGCCGTGATCTCCGGCAACCGCAACTTCGAAGGCCGCGTGAACCCGGACGTGAAGGCGAACTACCTCGCCTCCCCGCCCCTCGTGGTCGCCTACGCGCTGGCCGGCTCGCTGCAGGTGGACCTGACCACCGAGCCCCTCGGCACGGACAAGGACGGCAACCCCGTTTATCTCAAGGACATCTGGCCCTCCAACAAGGAAGTGGCCCAGTACATCCGCGAGAACGTCACCAAGAAGATGTTCAAGGAAAAGTATTCCGACGTCTTCAAGGGCGACGAGCACTGGCAGAAGATCGCCGTGCCCACCGGCCAGACCTACGCGTGGCAGGACACCTCCACCTATGTGCAGAACCCGCCCTATTTCGTCGGGATGCAGAAGGAGCCGGAGCCGGTCAAGGACATCATCGATGCCCGGATCATGGGCCTGTTCCTGGACAGCATCACCACCGACCACATCTCACCGGCCGGCTCCATCAAGCAGGCGTCCCCGGCGGGCCAGTACCTGATCGAGCATCAGGTGCGCCCGGTGGACTTCAACCAGTACGGCACCCGCCGCGGCAACCATGAAGTGATGATGCGCGGCACCTTCGCCAACATCCGCATCAAGAACCAGATGGTGCCGGGCGTGGAAGGCGGCGTGACCATCCACTATCCGGACGGCGCCCAGCTGCCCATCTACGACGCGGCCATGCAGTACCGCGCCGAGGGCGTGCCGCTGGTGGTGTTCGCCGGCAAGGAATACGGCACCGGCTCCTCCCGCGACTGGGCGGCGAAGGGCACCAAGCTGCTCGGCGTGCGCGCCGTGGTGGCCCAGTCCTTCGAGCGCATCCACCGCTCGAACCTGGTCGGCATGGGCATCGTGCCGCTGGTGTTCAAGGACGGCGAGAGCTGGCAGAGCCTCGGCATCAAGGGCGACGAGATCGTCACCCTCAAGGGCATCGAGGGCGACCTCAAGCCCCGCCAGACGCTGACCGCCGAAATCAAGTTCGCCGACGGCACCGTGAAGAACGTGGAGCTGATCTGCCGTATCGATACGCTGGACGAGCTCGACTACTTCCGCAACGGCGGCATCCTGCCCTACGTGCTGCGCTCGCTGGCAGCCTGATCTTTGGCGCCCCACGGGGCGCTGACGGAACCGTGATGAACGCCGGCCCGACGCCTGTCGGGCCGGCGTTTTCATGTGCGGAGCGGGTAAAAGATACCGCCGCGACACCCCTTTGTGACTGGAGTGCGCTGCGGCAGTCCGCTATCTCGGGGACACATTCCAACAACCCCATTGCGCTCCATGATGTTGAACCGCTCCGCCCTCGCGCTCGTCCTCGCCCTCGCCGCCTCGCCGGCACTGGCGCAGACCCAGCCGAAGGTGGTGGTGGAGCTGTTCACGAGCCAGGGCTGCGCCTCCTGTCCGCCCGCCGACGCGCTGCTGAACGATCTCGCCAAGGATCCGCAGGTGCTCGCGCTCACCCTCTCGGTGGACTACTGGGACTATGTGGGCTGGAAGGACACCCTCGCCCTCCACGGCCATTCCCTGCGCCAGAAGGCCTATGCCGAGCAGCGCGCGGACAAGAAGATCTACACCCCCCAGATGGTCATCGACGGCCAGATCGTCGCCAAGGGCAGCGACCGTGCCGCGGTGCAGCGCGCCGTCATGACCGCCCGCGCCTCCGGCGGCCTCTCCCTCCCGGTCGAGGTGAAGCGGGACGGCGATGCCCTTGAGATCACCCTGCCCCAGCCCCTCGCCGTCGAGGACGGCGCAGAGCTTTGGGCCTGCCCCGTCGCCCGCGCCCAGACCGTCTCCATCGGCCGTGGCGAGAATGGTGGACGCAACGTCACCTACGCCAATGTGGTCCGCGGCTGGACCCGCGTCGCCCGCTGGCAGGGGGACACACGCACCTTCCGGGTGCCTCTGAAGGATATCCACCGGGACGGCATGGATGCGGTCGCGGTGATGGTGCAGACCGGCACTCCGGCCGCCCCCGGGCAGATCGTCGGCGCGACCCTCTTCCCGCTCGACTGAACCGGCATTCGACCGAACGGCCGCAGAACCCGCCTGAACCGCCCGTCTGACCCCACCGAATCGCCACCGACTCGCGTGCCGATTCAGCTCGGGGGCGCCAGCCGCGCGCCGCCCAAAAAAAAGGCCATCCGCAGGGGATGGCCAACATCGGGGGTCTGAAGTCGGTGCGCAGCAGTGGCCGGTTCGGATGCACCCCGGGGGGCTGGGGGGCTGGGATAGACCGGAGCGCCTCACGAACCGGCCCTGCTACGCGAAGAAAGATCGCGCCCCGCCGCGGCACGCGATTGGCCGAATTCCGGCGACACTGTGATTCCATTGACGTTGGCGTGATGGGTATTGGGATGCCAGTCCGCCGTGAGTAGCAGCCGGCTACGGATTGCCCTTGAAAGGGTTGGCCGGTGGAGGGATCATGGTTCGCCACCCGCGTCCGACCTTCGGCAGACCCGCCGGAAAACGACGCCAGCAAAGGACAAGGAGGCCCGATGGGAGACATCGAACCCATAGTCCTGCCCCGGCGCGGTGCCGCCCCGGTCCAGCCTTCCACGCCGTCCCCCGCCCCCCTTCGCGTCACCTTCGACCGCCGCGAGCTGGACCGCATCCTCGACCTCTACGGCCGCATGGTCGCCCAAGGGGAATGGCGCGACTACGCCATTGACTTTCAACGCGAAAAGGCCGTGTTCAGCATCTTTCGCCGGGCCATGGACGTCCCTCTCTACCGCATCGAGAAGGACCCGCGCCTCGCCCGGAAGCAGGGCATCTACAGCGTCGTCTCCCAGACCGGCCTCATCCTGAAGCGCGGCCATGAGCTGCCCCGCGTGCTGGCGGTTCTGGAGAAGCCCCTGCGCACCATCTGAGGCGGCCTCCGGACGCAAAAAAGGCCGGGACATGCCCGGCCTATCAGCTTGAGGTGTAAGGCGAATCAGCTGCGATTCGAGCCCTTCCGACGCAGGCGGACAACCACGTCCACGCGGGCCACCTCGTAGCCTTCCGGCGGCTCGGGCAGGAGATTGACGGCCACATCGGCAGCCGGAATGTCCACCAAATCGTTCTGGCCCTCGACGAAGAAGTGGTGATGGTCGGAGGCGTTGGTATCGAAATAGGTCTTCGACCCGTCCACCGCCACCTCGCGCAGAAGGCTCACTTCCGTGAACTGGTGCAGCGTGTTGTAGACGGTGGCCAGCGAAACCGGGAAGCGCGCCTTGATGGCTTCCTCGTGCAGGATCTCGGCCGTCACATGCCGGTCGCCCTTGGCGAACAGCAGCCAGCCGAGGGCGAGGCGCTGGCGCGTGGGCCGCAGGCCAACCTCTTTCAGCATCTCGCGAACGTCATGGAAGGGGCAGCCGGTGCGGCGCGTCGTATTCACATCCCGAAGCTGGGCAACGGGGAGAACCGGTTCAACCTGCATCTCACCGCCCTGGGAGAAGGAGGTGCTGAAGGTGGTTCGGGCGCGGGGCATCTCGGTCATTTCGGCTGCAATCTTCGTAGCTAAAACCAAAATATGCGCCGCCGAGGGAAACGCAATGCGAATGCCTCCGAAGACGACTAGCAAATTTATACCCCATGCTGCACAGCAGCGCCATACGGCAGGGCCTGAGTAAGAACACTTCCAAGGTAGGGTCGCACCATCGAACCCTACGGCATCTCAAGTCACATGCACGTCAATCAACGCTCCGAGCATGGACAATGACGGCCTGGCCAAGCTATCGCCGGGGCTGCGCCGCCAATCGCAAACGGAGCCTGCCTTGTATCCGAGCACGAAGGAAACCGCGTCCCTGCTGCTGGTGGCAGGCTCCCTGTTGGCTCTCTCGGCAGCCTGGTATTTCCAGCTCGTGGTGGGCCTCGCGCCCTGCCCCCTGTGCCTCGAACAGCGCATCGCCTATTACGCCGCAATCCCGCTGGGGCTGATCGCCTTCTTCCTCGCGCGGAACGACCGGTCCGGCCCGGCGCGGGTGCTGCTGGCCGTGCTGGGCGTGGCCATGCTGGCGAATGCCGGCCTCGCCATCTACCACGCCGGGATCGAGTGGCAGTTCTGGACCGGACCGACCGCCTGCACCGGCGCGCCGGTGGCGACCAGCAACGTGCTCTCCGCCCTCAAGGGCGCGCGGGTGCCGCGCTGTGACGAGGCGGCGTGGCGCATGTTCGGACTGTCGATGGCGGGGTGGAATGCGCTGATCGCGCTGGGGCTTGCGGCGGTCGGGTTCGCCGGCGCGACTACCGGTCGCAAGGCCTAATAGGGCTCAGGGATCGAGTTCGGTATCCCAGTAGAGATAGTCCATCCAGCTCTGGTGCAGATAGTTCGGCGGGAAATGCCTGCCGTTCTGGTGCAGGTCGTGGACGGAGGGCTGGAAGGGCGTCTGGGCGGGCCACATTCCGGCATCCACCGGCATATGGCCGCCCTTGCGCAGATTGCAGGGAGAGCAGGCCGCGACCACATTTTCCCAGGTCGTCTGGCCGCCCTTGGAGCGCGGAATCACATGGTCGAAGGTGAGATCCTCGCGCGAGCCACAATACTGGCAGGAGAAGCGGTCCCGCAGGAAGACGTTGAAGCGGGTGAAGGCAGGCTGCCGGGTGGGCTTCACGAAGGTGCGGAGTGAAACGACGCTCGGCAACCGGATTTCAAAGCCCGGACTTCGCACAGCCTTGTCGTAATATTCGACGATATTTACCCGGTCGAGAAAGACTGCCTTGATGGCATCCTGCCAGCTCCAGACCGACAGCGGGTAATAACTCAACGGGCGGTAGTCCGCGTTGAGCACGAGCGCTGGCCAGGCACCTGGTGACAAAGCAGTGGTCAAGGACCGACCTCCTCGTCTGCGCACCCGAATCGCGCGTAGCGATCCCGGTTCGCGGCGGATACTCTATATGCTCCGTGTCACTGTTGTGAAGCCGAGGCCAAACTACGGCGTGGCTCCGTCCTTTACTGACCGGAATGGAGACGCCGCCTTATAATACCGCCTTCACCGTCTCTGCGGCGCGAGGAATTCGGCGAGGAAGGCCCCGCCATGGGCGAGGCCACCGTCGTCGATGCCGTGCCCGAGGCCCTGGCTCAGGTGCCATTCCACAGGAACCCCGGCGTCGGCGAGGCCACGCGCGGAGGCGAACAGGGCCTGGGCGGGAATCACTTCGTCCTCGGTCCCATGAACCAGCAGAATGGGAGGACGGGTGCGCAATTGCAGGTCGCGCGGCACCCCTCCCGCCGCCTCCACCCACAGCCCTGAATAGGCGACGACGGCTGCCGGTGCGACGGCGGCGGTGGTGGCGATCTTCAACGCCATCATCGCGCCCTGGCTGAAGCCGACCAGCGCCAGCCGCGACGGCGGCAGGTCGTATTTCGCCAGTTCCACCTCCAGAAATTCCGCCAGCACGGGCGCCGCAGCCTCGGCGCCGCGGGCCAGTTCGTGGGGATCACGGAAGCTGAGCGGAAACCACTGCCGGCCCACGGGCGCCTCCCCACAGGGGTCGGGGGCATGGGGAGAAATGAAGGCCGTGCCGGGCAAAAGGTCCGCCCAGGCATTGCCGAGGTCGATGAGGTCGCGCCCATCCGCCCCATAGCCGTGCAGCAGCACGACGAGGCTGTCGGGATCGCCGCCATGGCGCGGGCGCAGGCGTGGGCCATCGAGGATGGGCTCGTCGAGGGAAACGCCGTCGAGGGGAAAGGACATGGGCAGGCTCGTGTCAGGCCGGGGCGCCGAGACGGGCGCGCCGCGCAGCATAATACGCCCACAGCAGATGCGCCGCCACGCCGCGCAGCGGCCGCCAGTCCTCGGCGATGGCGCGCAGGCCGAGGGGCGTGCAGCGTCCGCCCAGCTCGAAGGCATCGCCCATGGCCACCTGAAGCGCGAGATCGCCGTGGGGGAAGGCGTCGGCACGGCCGAGACAGAACAGCAGATAGATGTCGGCGGTCCACAGGCCGATGCCGGGCAGCCGCGTCATCACCTCGGCCGCCGCATCCGCCTCCATGCGCGCTACGGCCTCGAGGTCCACCTCTCCTTCCGCGAGCGCGCGGGCAATGCCGGTAAGGGTGCGAATCTTGGGCGCGGACAGGCCGGCCCCGCGCAAAGTCTCCACCGGCGCCGCCAACATGGCCTCCACCGTCGGCGTCCCGCCCAGCGCGGCCTCGAACCGGGCGGAGATGGCCCGCGCCGAGGCGACCGACAGTTGCTGGGCGATCACCACCGCGCACAGGCCGGCGAACCCCGGCGCGCGACGACGCAGGGCCGGGCGCCCGGCCACGTCCGCCACCGGCACGAGGCGATCATCAAGCTCCAGCAATTGCGCAAAGGCGCGGTCGAACACGCCCTGGTCGGTCAGCAGCGGCTCCTTCATGGAGCCAATCCGAAGGCTTGTCTGTCGCAACGGGATATCGCTCTAATAGCCGACGCCATGCCTGAGCCTCCCCTTCCCTTCGTCTGTCGCTTCGCGCCGAGCCCCAACGGCCGGCTGCATCTCGGGCACGCCTTCTCGGCGCTGGTGAATGCCGAGGCGGCGGCGCGCACGGGCGGCACCTTCCTGCTGCGCATGGAGGACATCGACACCACCCGCTGTCGACCCGAATTCGAACAGGGCATCCTCGACGACCTCGCCTGGCTCGGCATCGTGCCCGCCGCGCCGCCGCGGCGCCAGTCCGAGCATTTCGCGGATTATGCGCAAGCGCTGGCGCAGCTGGAGGGCATGGGCCTCGTCTATCCCGCCTTCGAGAGTCGCTCAGACATCGCGCGCGCAGTGATCGAAAACGAAGCGAAGCTCGGACGCGCGGCCCCGCGCGATCCGGATGGCGCGCCGCTCTATCCCTTCCAGCGCTCGGCATTGTCAGACGCGGAACGGGCGCAACGGCGAGTGGCGGGCGAGCCTTATGTGCTGCGGCTGGACATGGCAGCGGCGCAGGAGGCCGTCGGCAGCGGACCGCTCTTCTGGCCGGAGGCCGAGGGCTTGCCGGAAGGGCCAGCGGTGCCCGTTACGGCCGATCCGGCACGATGGGGCGATGTGGTGCTGGCGCGGCGGGACGTGCCGACGTCCTATCACCTCTCGGTGGTGGTGGATGACGCATTGCAGGGCATCACCCGCGTCATTCGTGGCATGGACCTGTTCCACGCCACTTCGGTCCATGTGCTGCTGCAACGGCTTCTGGGCCTGCCGACACCCGTCTATCACCACCACCGGCTGATCCTGGACACCAGCGGCCACAAGCTCTCGAAGAGCAATTCGGCCACCAGCCTTCTCGCGCTCAGGACGTGCGGCGCGACGCAGGCGGACATCCGCGCGCGGCTGGGGCTCGCTTCGCCTCAGCCGACACCGAGGATGTAGAGCCAGAACGCCACGGTGACGACCGCCAGCCCAGTGGAGAGCGACACCGCGCTGGTCGAGGTCGCCACCCCTACGCCATAGCGCTGCGCCAGCAGATAGCCGTTGACGCCGCTCGGCATCGCCGCGAACAGCACCGCCACGCCGGCCCACACCGGCGGCATGCTGAAGACCATGGTGAGCGCGAACACCGCCGCCGGATGGACGATGAGCTTCAGCACACTGATGAGTGTCGAGGGCAGGAGATCGCCCCCTGCCATGCCGTAGCGCTTCAGCGACAGGCCGAGGGAGATGAGCGCGCAGGGCGTCGCTGCGGCCGAGAGAAGGTCGATCATCTGCTTCGGCACGCCCACGGCCTGGATACCCACCACCTTGGCCAGCGCCCCGGCATAGATGCCGAGCAGGATGGGATTGAAGGCCAGCGCCTTGCCAAGCCGCATCATGGTCGCGCGGGAGAAGCCGTTGCTGCCCTCCAGCAGAACGGTGGCCGCCACCAGCATCACCGGGAGGTGGATGGCGATGAGCAGAAACAGAGGCACCGCGCCCGCTTCGCCATAGGCCTTCAGGATCAATGGCACGCCGACGAACACGGTGTTGGCCTGACCGGCGGCGAAGCCGTGGATGACCGCCTCCTGCCGCCCCCGGCCAAACAGGCGCTCGGCCGCCACCATGGCGATGGCGAACACGAAGAAGGCTCCGGCGAAATAGGCGATCCAGTAGCCCCAGGGCTGCGCCTCCGGCAGCTTCGATTCGCTGAGCGTCTTGAAGATGAGGACGGGCACCGACAAGCTGAACACGAACTCCGCGAGCCCATCCGTCGCCCGTTCGCTGACGAGGCCGATCCGGGCCGAGATGTAGCCCACCAGCACCATGCCGAACACCGGCAGGACGATGACGGAGATGTCGGCGAGCGTGTTCAGCATGGTCGTTTCCGTCACGCCGCCCGCATTTGTGCGGCGGCGGTCGTCAGGTCTGCCCTGCGGACGCCGACCATGACACCGAGCCGCTGCGCCAGGCGCACGGCGACAGCATCCTCCGCGGCGAACTCGATCGTGACGGTGAGCGCTTCATCGTCCGTCCGGCAATCGACCCGGCCGGGCAGAACGTCGTGGATCACGAACGGCTCCAGCAGGCGCAGGAGAAGGTTGGTGTCCGGCCCAGCCACAACGGCGAGGTGGTGGAGAGGGTGGTGCGGCTTAACGCGGGACGAGCCGTCGCAATGGACGGCGGCTTCACGGCTGGACATGGGGGATGATCCGGACTGATGCGGGCTCTGCCGCGCAATTCTCTGGGCAAGGACGACGAGGGCCTGCCCCGGCGAGGGGTCGCGCCGCGGCCCTCCCGGCCTCAGGCGCGCAGTTCTACCCGGCCGACAAGGTCGACCGGGCGAGGAATTCGCCGCAGGGCCGGAAGAAGGACCGGCATATGGCATCCGGAACGAAGCATAGGATCGACGTTAGGCTCCGTGGACGGAGGCGTCAACTGAGGGACAAATCGTTTTAGCCGCGATAAGCCGACGCCCCACGCCTGAACGCAAACGGCCGGGCAGAGCCCGGCCGAGAACGCAGAGGCGAAGCCGAAGCGGCGATCAGCCCTCGTCGTCGTCGTTGTGCTCGGGGGGCACGAGGCCCTGGAGGCCGGCAAGCAGCTCTTCCTCGGTCATGCGATCGAGCATGACGTCGCTGTCCTCGCCGCCCGAGCTGTCGCTGGACGCGATGAGCGGCACGGCCTCGGGTTCGGGCTCGTCCACCTCGGTGTACTTCTGCAGCGAGTGGATGAGGTCTTCCTTGAGATCCTCGGGGCTCACGGTCTCGTCGGCGATCTCGCGCAGGGCGACGACGGGGTTCTTGTCGTTGTCCCGGTCGATGGTGATCTGCTGGCCGGACGAGATCATGCGCGCGCGGTGGGCGGCGAGCAGAACCAGCTCGAACCGGTTGTCCACCTTGTCGATGCAGTCTTCTACGGTGACACGGGCCATGGGCTCGTCACTCCCTTATGCGCGATGCGCACAGAATACAGGCCTTGAGAAGAGGGCGTCGATACAGCAATTCGGCCAAAGGGGCAACCCCGCCGACCAAGCGTCGCGCCTTTTTCGCTTGCCTTGAACGGTTCTTCGTCGGAGAAAGGCGACAGGACGACGTGGTTTGCAGCCGTTCCCCGTTCTGCCCTTCCCATTCCACCGGCGGACCTTTGTATGCAGGGCCAGGAAAAGATCGCTCTTCTGATTGATGGCGCCAACCTTTATTCCGCGACCAAGGCGTTGGGTTTCGACATCGACTACAAGCGGCTCCTCAAGGAGTTCCAGAGCCGTGGATACCTCCTTCGCGCGTTCTATTACACGACGCTGATCGAGGACCAGGAATATTCCTCCATCCGGCCCCTGCTCGACTGGCTGGACTACAACGGCTACTCGGTCGTCACCAAGCTCGCCCGCGAGTTCACGGACGCGCAGGGCCGGCGTCGTGTGCGCGGCAACATGGACATCGAGATCGCCGTGGACGCCATGGAGCTGGCCGAGCACGTGGATCACATCGTCCTGTTCTCGGGCGACGGCGACTTCCGCTCGCTGGTGGAAGCGTTGCAGCGCAAGGGCGTGCGGGTTTCGGTGGTGTCCACCATTTCCACCCAGCCGCCGCTGATCGCAGACGACCTGCGCCGTCAGGCGGACGTCTTCATCGACCTGGTGGACCTCCAGCCCAAGATCGGCCGCGACCCGTCCGAGCGGCAGGGGCGGATGCAGGAGACGCCGCGCTTCCTGGAGCGCCGCGGCGCCACGACCGCGGCCGGCGACGGCAACGACTGACCGCCGCCCGTGCCTCCAAGGACCGTTGCCGGGGCGGCTTCCGCCCGGCCTGAAGCTTCATCAACCGCCGCATCCGAGCCGGGGCGCGACTGCCCCCTGTGCCCGCGCCTCGTGGACTTTCGCGAGGAATGGCGCGCGAATGAACCCGCGTGGCATAACGCCCCCGTGCCCGCATTCGGGCCGCTCAATGCGCCACTGCTCATCGTCGGCCTCGCACCGGGGCTGCGCGGCGCCAATCGCACCGGCCGCCCCTTCACCGGCGACTATGCCGGCGACCTGCTCTACGCGACGCTGATCGAGTACGGCTTCGCCCGCGGTCCCTATGCGGCGCACCCGGAAGACGGTCTGACCCTCACCGGCGCGCGCATCGTCAATGCGGTGCGCTGCGTGCCGCCCCAGAACAAGCCGACACCCGAGGAAATCCGCACCTGCCGGCGCTTCCTTTCCGCCGCCATCGCCGAGATGCCGGCGCTGAAGGCCATCGTCACGCTGGGCAAGATCGCCCATGATTCGACCCTTGCCGCGCTGGGCCAGAAGGCCTCGCGGCTCAAGTTTGGCCACGGCGTTTCGGACGAAGTGGGACGCGTGCGGCTGTTCGCGAGCTACCACTGCTCGCGTTACAACACGAACACGGGCGTGCTGACGCCCGAGATGTTCCGCTCGGTTTTCTCGGCCGTCCGCGCCAACCTCGGTTGAGGTCAGTCTTCCTGCCGCCGAAGCATCACCCCTCCTGCCTGCGGCGCACATGCGCCAGCACGTCCGCCGCGTTCCGGTCCGGCGGGAACACCGGATAGAACACATGGCTGATGGCACCGCCCTCGATGATGAGCGTGATGCGCTTCAGCAGCTTCGTGCCCTCCACCTCGAAGGTGGGCAGCCGGATGGCGTGGGTCAGCTCGTGCTGGTGATCGGACAGGAGCGGAAACGGCAGGTGCAGACGTTCTGCCGCCTCCCGCTGATACTCGCTGTCCTGCAGCGACAGGCCGAACACATGCTCCACGCCAGCGGCCCGCAGGTCGGCGAAATGGTCGCGGAAGGCACAGGACTGGGGCGTGCAGCCCCGCGCGCCTGGAATGTCGTTCCAGCCGTCCGGCAGCGGCTGGCCGGGCACGCCCGTGCGCGGATAGGCATAGACAACCGTCAGGCCCGCCAGGCCCGAGAGATCGATGTGCCGGCCGTCGGTGGCGGGAAGGCGGATGATGGGCAGTTCCAGCCCCGGCAGGTGCGCGGCGAGGCCGTCATCTTCCGGCGACGGGAGGTCATCAGGCAGGCTGGTGTAGCCGGAAGTGCTCATGACGCGTCCCCCTGAGAGGTGTCGTACGAGATGAATTCGAGCAGCGATCCATCCGGATCGCGGAAATAGACGCTGGTCCCGTGGCCACAGGCGCCGAACCGCCGCACCGGGCCGAGTTCGGGCGTGATTCCGTGGGCGGCGAGGTGAGCGACCGCCTCGGAAATAGGCCCGTCCCAGCGGAAGCACAGATCGGAATTGCCCGGCTGCACCGGCAGGTGCGCCACCGGCACCGGGTCCACGCCCGGCCCGTGCAGGTTCAGCTGGCGGTCACCGAAGCGGTAGGCGAAGCCAGTGCCCGCCGCCACCACCTCGGCGCCGAGCACCGACGCATAAAAGGCGTTGGAGCGGGCGAAATCGCTCACATGCACCACGCAATGGTCGAAAGCGATCTTGCCCGGCATAGAGCCCTTCCCTCACCCGCGCTCACGCATCAGGCGCGCCTTGTCGCGCGCCCAGTCGCGCTCCTTGGAGGCCTCGCGCTTGTCGTGCGCCTTGCGGCCCTTGGCCAGCGCCAGCTCCACCTTGGCGCGACCGCGATCGTTGAAATAGATCTTGGTCGCCACAACCGTCATGCCCTCGCGCTCCACGGCCTGCCCGAGCTTGGCGATCTGCCGCTTGTGCAGCAGCAGCTTCCGCGGCCGGCGAGTCTCGTGGTTGAAGCGGTTGGCTTCCAGATATTCCGGGATATAGGCGTTGTAGAGCCACATCTCGCCCTCCTTCTGGGCAGCGTAGCTCTCGCCGATGGTCGCCTTGCCGTTGCGCAGGCTCTTCACCTCGGTGCCGGTGAGGGAGATGCCCGCCTCGAACGTCTCGCCCAGCTCGAAATCGAAGCGGGCGCGCCGGTTGTCGGCGGCGATCTTGCGGGGGGCTTCGGTCTTCTTGGATGTCATGATGGGGGAATGTGGTCGCAGCGCACCGCCGAAGCAAGCCGCCAGGGGTCAGGTCGGTCGGCTGCGCGCAGGAGAAGGGACCACCAGGCGACGGCGGGTCGCCTGATCCCACGATCCGTCGGCCTCAGTTGATGAGGCCGGCATGCACCATGGCGCTGCGCACCACGGCGCGGGTGGTCTCGGAGACCGGCACCATGGGCAGGCGCGCCTCTTCGCTCATCTTGCCGAGGAGCGAGAGGGCATACTTGGTGGGCGCGGGGTTGGTCTCCACGAACAGCGCTGTATGCAGAGGCATCAGCTTGTCCTGGATCGCCAGTGCCGCCTTGAAGTCGCCGGCGAGGCAGGCGGTCTGGAACTCCGAGCAGAGGCGCGGCGCGACGTTGGACGCAACCGAGATGCAGCCATGGCCGCCATGGGCCATGAAGCCGAGGGCGGTCGCATCCTCGCCCGAGAGCTGGATGAAGTCCGTCCCCAGCACCTGCCGCTGCAGCGACACGCGGGTCATGGACGCGGTGGCATCCTTCACGCCGGCGATGTTCTTGATCTCGAACAGCCGGGCCATGGTCTCGACCGACATGTCGATCACCGAGCGGCTCGGGATGTTGTAAATGAAGATCGGCAGATCCACGGCGTCCGCGATCGCCTTGAAGTGGCGATAGAGGCCTTCCTGCGTGGGCTTGTTGTAATAGGGCGTCACCACGAGGAGCGCGTCGGCGCCGACCTTCTGGGCGTGCTCGGCCAGCGCGACTGCCTCCGCCGTGTTGTTGGAGCCGGCGCCGGCCATGACCGGAACGCGGCCGGCAGCCTGCTCCACGGTCCATTCCACCACGCGGTTGTGCTCGTCATGGGAGACGGTGGGGCTCTCGCCGGTGGTGCCGACCGGGACGAGGCCGTGCGTGCCCTCGGATATCTGCCAATCCACGAAGGCACGGAACGCCTTCTCGTCCAGCGCGCCGTCGCGGAACGGGGTGACGAGGGCGGTGAACGAGCCGCGGAAACGGGACGCAGACGGGATGGGCGACATGGCGAACGCCTTGGGTTCCTGGGAGCTTGTGGTTGGCCGGGACCGGTCGCGAACGGCCGGCCCGGCGCCGCGCCGGCTCGGGAGAGCGGCGGGTGCGGACCTTGACCCTTATCCTTTTGCCGCCCGGCCGGAAAGGGGGATGCGCCGCACGACCCTTTCCGTCTTGGCAAAATGCCCTTCGGGAATGGTAGCGAACTGCCGCACGGGGGTAGCCTGCGGCAGATTTGCTCCGGCACAACCGCCGCGATCCCGAAAGCCGCGGTTTCGCCCGGTTTTTGGACTTCATTGAGGTTAGGGTTTCGTCAACGCCGGTGGCCGAACATGCGGGTGGGGGAACACGCCGCAATTGTCCGCGCCCGCGAGGAAGCTTCATGTCGTCTGTATCGAGCCTGATGTCCGTGAGCGCGCTTGCGCTCGCCCTCGCCTGGAGCGGGGCGATGCCGGCGGTCGCGGAATCCGCGCCGACACCCCCGGCCAAGCCGTCCGCGTCCGCCTCCAAGGATTCGAAGTCGACCGACGCCAAGTCGAAGGATGCGAAATCCAAGGACAGCAAGACGGCCGATTCCAAGTCGAAGGACGCCAAGGCCAAGGACACGAAGGCCAAGGACACCAAGTCCAAGGATGCGAAGGCGTCCACGCCGGCGAAGCCCGCCGCGGCCGCAAAGCCCGCGGCGAGCAAGAGCGCGACCACCAAGCCGGCAGCCGGCAAGCCCGCTGCGGCACGAGTCGCCCCCACCGTCCACCAGGCAGCGCCGACAGTCGGTACCTCGTCCAACATCGCCGGCGGGGATCTCGCCGCGCTGAAGGTGGCGGTGAATGCCGCCCGCAACGGACGCGCCGCCGAGGCCATGGGGGCGGCCCAGCAGCTTGACGATCCGGTGGCGCGCACGCTGGTGACGTGGCTCGTCATCCGCCATGCGCCGAACGATCTGGGCTTCAACGCCATCAACGAATTCATCCAGGAAAAGCCCGGCTGGCCCACGCAGTCCACCCTGCGCCGCCGCGCCGAGCGTGTGCTGTTCCAGGAGAACAAGGACCCAGCCAAGGCGCAGGCCTTCTTCGCCGAGCAGCCGCCGCTCTCCGGCGAGGGCAAGGTGGCGCTCGCCCGCTATCTCGTCTCCATCGGCAAGCGGCAGGACGCGGCCGAATGGGTGCGCGACGCCTGGCGCAATGACGAGCTGAACGAGCTCTTCGAAAGCAAGATCATCGACGAATTCTCGGGCTTCCTCACCCGGGCCGATCACAAGCTGCGCGCCGACCACTTCAGCTACAAGCCGGACACCGACCGCGCCCTGCGCGCCGCCGCGCGCGCCGGCAGCGACATCGTCGCGCTCACCAAGGCCCGCATGGCCATCGCGCGCAAGGAGGCGAACGGCGAGAAGCTGCTCGGCCTCGTGCCCTTCACCCTGTCCAGCGATCCCGCCTATCTCTTCGCAAAGTCGCAACTGTTGCGCCGGGCCGACAAGCCGCAGGAGGCGGCGCGCGCCCTGCTCGCCGGCTCCAGTTCCGATCAGGTGCTGGCGGACCCCGACGAATGGTGGATCGAGCGTCGCCTCGTCGCGCGCGAGTTGCTCGATGCCGGCGATTTCCAGACCGCCTACAAGGTCGCCGCCACTGGCGTGCCGCCGCAGGCCGATAATTACCGGGCGGAGCAGCAATGGACCTCCGGCTGGATCGCCCTTCGCTTCCTGAAGGATCCGAGCCGCGCTGCCCAGCATTTCGCCAAGGTCGATGACGACCAGAAGCACCCCATCACGCTCTCGCGCGCCTACTATTGGCAGGCGCGCGCGGCCGAGGCCATGGGCGACCGCGGTCGGGCGAATGCCGCCTATCAGGCGGCGGCGAAATTCCCGGCGACCTATTACGGCCAGCTCTCGCGCACCAAGCTGGGCATGGCGCCCGTCGTCCTGCGCGGCACGCCCTCCCCGTCCTTCGGCGCGCGCGACACATTCGCCCGCCTGGAGCCGGTGAAGGCGATCCGGTTGCTTTATGCCGTAGGCGCGCGCGACATCCCGCTGACCATCTATTACGACCTCGCCTGGCGGATGGAGGACTCGAGCCAGCTCGCCATGCTCGCGACCCTCGCGGAGTCCAACAACGATCCGCGCGGCGCGCTGGTGGTGGGCAAAGAGGGACTTGCTGAGGGCCACCCGCTGGAGGCCGAGGCCTTCCCGACCTTCGGCCTGCCCAATTACAGCCCCATCGGCGATCCCGTGGACAAGGCGGCGGTCTATGCGATCGCCCGTCAGGAAAGCCAGTTCAACCCCGCCATCGTCTCCAGCGCCAAGGCCATGGGCCTGATGCAGGTGACGCCCGAGGCCGGACGGCAGGTCGCCAAGATCACCGGCGTCGCCTATGACGAGCGCCGGCTGATGAGCGACCAGTCCTATAACGTGCAGTTCGGCGCCGCCGAGCTGGGCGAGCTGGTGGCGCAATATGGCGGCAACTACGTGCTGGCCTTCGCCGCCTACAATGCCGGCCGCGGCAGCGTCGCCAAGTGGATCGCCCGCTATGGCGACCCGCGCGACCCGGACGTGGATGTGGTGGACTGGGTGGAGTGCATCCCCTTCTCCGAGACCCGCAACTACGTGCAGCGGGTGATGGAGAATTACCAAGTCTACAAGGTGCGCTTCAACATCCCGAGCAAGCTGCAGATGGAAGCCGACCTGCGCGGCGGACGCTGACCCGCCTCACCGCCGCCGGCGCGGCGGCGGTGCTCCGCCCTCGATGATAGCCTTCGCCTGTCCCATCCAGTCCTCGCGCTCGATGCGGCCGGGGAAGGCGAGATAGCTGCCGACCCAGGCGGCTTCTTCCGGCGTCCATGCGGCGATCTGTCGAAGATGGAAGATGCCGATCTCGTTGAGCCGCTGCTCATTCTGCGGCCCGATGCCCTTCAATTGCTTCAGATCGTCCGCCCCTTCCCCCTCCGGCGCGTCGAGGGCGGGCGGACGTATGCCGGGCAGGCTCTCCGGCGGACGACGCCGGGCGCGTGGGGCGGGGCGCGTCGATGCCGGCGCCGCCCGCGGAGGTGGCTCGTCTTCCTCCTCCTCATCGAGGGGGGGGACCGCATTCATGTCGGTTATGCCGAGCCGCGCGAACAGATCCTGCTGGGGTGTCGGTGCGGGCTCCACCAGAATTGGTGGTTCCGGCTCCGGCGCCGGGGTCGCGGGGACCGGTTGCCGTTCCAACGCGGCCGGAGGCGGCAGAGCCTCGGCCTGGACTGGCTCCGGTGGACGGCGATTGCGTCCGATGCGATAGCCGACCGCAAGCGCCAGCGCGAAGACGATCGCCAGGAGCAGCGAAACCTCGACGGCAAAGGCAGTCATGGCCGGCTCCCTCCGTTCCGGCCGAGCGCATAACCGGTGGCAAGGCCGATCACCGCCGCGCCGATGACGTAAGGCCAAAGAGCGATGGCGAGATAGATCATGGCGCGCGCTCCTTCACCTCGATCTCGATGCGCCGGTTGAGCGCCCTGCCCGCCTCGGTGTCGTTCGGGGCAACCGGCTGGCCGGAGCCGAGCCCGGCCGCAGCGAGTCGGTCCGCGGCGATGCCCTCCGCGACCAGGGCCGCCGCCACCGCCTTCGCCCGCGCCTCGGAAAGGCGCAGATTGGCCGCCGGGTCGCCGACACCGTCCGTATGGCCGGACACCCGGACAAGCCCGCCCGGGCACTGCTTCAGCACCGCGGCGATCCGGTCTACTAGCCCGCGGCTCAGGGGATCGATTTCGGCCGTCGCTCCCACGAAGCGGACGGTGCCGCGGGAGAGCAGGTCGCCGATCTGCCGGCCGCATTCAGCCACGTTGACCGGCGGCGCGGGCGGGGCGATCTGGAGCGCGGCCTCGACCGAGAATGGCGCGCGGACCGCACGCTTAAGTGCCGCCTCCACCTCCCCTGCCACGCTCGCGTCCAGCACGGTTCCGGACAGGCGCATCTGCGCATCCGCGATGCTGAGTTCGCCCGACGACAGCCGGGACAGCTGCGCGAGCCCGGCAAGCACCGCGTCGCGGAAGCCGGACGGCGCACCGCCGCCGACCGCCGACACGTCGTTGACCTTTTCGCGCAGGAAGTCACGCTCCAGAGCCGCCTTGATCGCGCCATGCGCGGCCTCGTCCGGGTAGAAGCCGGAGACCGTGAGTTCCCCCGCCTCCCGCCGCACCGAGAAGACATAGGGCGAGATGGACGGCGGCCGCACGCCCGTGGCATCGACCCTAACGCCGGCCGGGGGCGCGCGCACCGCCTGCATCACGGCGAGAAAGCCGGCGGAATCCGCCGCCTCCCCGGACAGCACCATCTGCGTGCCCGTTACCTCGGCCGAACCGGCGTGCATGCGGGCAAGCTGGACCACCGCGAAGCTGGCGGCGCTTGCCCACACCTCGGGCGCCGGGCCGCCGGAGGCGAGTTGCAGGTCGTCCGCCACCTGCATCCCCTGGAAGCCCGATCGTGCCGCATCCAGAAGCAGCCGGCGGGCATCCTCGGACGGCGCGAAGCCGGACAGGCGGACCTGGTCCGGGCTGCGCTCGATCTGCCACGTAAACGGCGACGCGCGAGGTGGCTCGACCGCGAAGCGAACGATCTGGAAGCCCTCTGGCGGCTGCCGCCGCAGCGTGAGGAGGATATCGAAGGCGGTGAAACTCGGCGCCACCCCCTCGACCGAGATAGTCGCATCGGAGAGAGTCACCCGCCCCTCCGGAAGCTGGGCCAGCGCCGCGCCGGCGAAGCGCACCGCCCGCATCCAGAGTTCGGTGCTGGGCGCGCCCTCGGCAAGGAGCGTGTCATCCTTGATGCCGATGCCCGGCACGGTCGAGGAGAGGGCCTTTGCCACCTCGGACCGCGCGTCGGCGGAGGGAACGTAGCCGCTGAGCCGCAGCACCGTGCCATCACGTACGGCCGACCACAGGAACGGCGCGGCGACCGGCGGGCGCACCTCGAACCGTGCCAGCACCATGCCACCGGGCAGCGGGCCGTGCAGGATCTGGGCCAGTTCGTCATAGCTCGCGAGGTCCCGGGCCCGCCCTTCCAGCGCGATCGCACCGTCGGACAGCGTGAGACGGCCGGAGGGCAGGCGCTTCAGCTGCCCGAGCCCGAAAATGACCAGCGATGCGAAATCCCCGGGTGGCGCGCCGCGCGCCCGGACCAGCCGGTTCTGGCCTGTCACCTGGTCGCCGCCGCTGCGGGCCGCAGCCACAATCCGCGTGAGCGCGTCGGCTGAGGGTACATATCCGTCGAGGGCGATGGTGCGGCCGTCCTTGACCGCGCTGAAGGTGAACGGATGCCGCTCCGGCAGCAGGGTGGTGGCGTCATGAACCGCACGAACCCCAAACAGGCCTTCCAGCGAGGCCCGCACCTTGGCGCGGGCCTCCTCGGCCAGGGCCTCGCCCTCCATGGTAGCATCGCGACCCTTGAAATGCGCGGAAGCCCAGGATTCGCCAGTGCGGGCGAGAACGTCCCGTGCGGCCGAATCGAGATCGGCCTCAATCGGGCCGCGACCGGCAAGGACGGCGAAGACCGTGAGCACGCCGAGGGCTGCAAGGCCGAGGAGCAGCGGCCACAGGCGCCGCCAGCCCTTGCCCCGGCGTGGGCCGGCCGCCTTCAGGCCACCCTCGCTCGCCCGATTTGCCTCGACTCGCCTCACCACGCACACCCCGCTGTCCGCCCCGCTCCCAGGCAGCCGAAAGGGACTTGAGCATAATTCGCCGCCGCTCCGGAAGCCTCGCGGGAGAAGACGGCGGCAGAGGGGCGCGGCGGCCCGTCCCCGGACGGTCAGAAATCGCGGGAAATGAACAGCAGAACCTGCTGCGCTGCGACCGAAGCCAGCCCCGGCGAGAAGGCCGTAGACCGGTAGTTCGTCGCGGCATTGCTGTTGTAGTCATATTGCAGGGCGATGGTGAATTGTTTCACCGGCGCAAAGGCCAGATAGCCGCCGACGTTGACGTTCGTGCCACCGGACGCGCCGTAGGCCGCCTGAACACCGGTATTGTTGAAGTCATACGCTGCATAACCGCCGAACAGGGCAGAGCTCCATCGCTCGTTCCAATTGTGGAGCAGCGAGGCGGTGACGTTCCAGCCCGATACCTTGCGGATCCCGCCGGCGCCACTGACGAAAGCATCCGGCGGATCATAGGCTCCGGAGGGGTCCTGCAGGCCGAGATAAGACGTGGCTCCGTTCGTCCAGGCCGACTGGAGATAAAGCGTATCCCCCTCGCCAACCGCCGGAAGATTGAACATCACGCCCGCCTGAAGCGCATAGCCCCAGCCTCCGCCGACCGTGGCGAGCGGCGTCTCCAGCACCGTGGCGCTGACCTGATGCAGCGCGCCGGACAACTGGAGCGTGGCCCAGGCGGCCTGATACTTCAGGTTCGCCACAATGTCCGGAGCCCTCACTCCGGATTGGAAGTCAGCCGCGCCGAGCAGGCCGGGATCGCGCGCGAGGATCCCGCTCTGACGATCTGCAGCGTCCTCAAGGGCAAGCGTGGTGCTGAGATTTTTGGAGAATTCGTAGGTGTAGGCGAAGAGATTCAGCCGCGTATCGTCCCCGATGGTGGTCGCATCGGTGCCGAGCACGTTCGCGTTGCCATAGAAATCGAAGAAGGACTGGGTGTGGCCGACGGTGAAGCCGGCGAACTGCATATAGATGTCGCGCAAATCAAGCTGGGCCGGCTTCGAGCCTGTCGGTGTGTTCGGGCCGTCCGACCACGGGTCGGACGTGCGCCACTGATAGCGGGTTTCGAAATAGCTGCGAACGGTGCCGTAGTCCGTCTGCGTGCGCGCGTCGACGATCAGCGCACCAGTGGCGATGGAATAGGTCTTGTCGTTCTGCGGCGGGTAAGCAGTATAGCTATTGTAATAGCCCTCGACCCAAAGATATCCGCCGATGCGCAGGCAGGTATCCGTTCCCGGGATAAAGATGAATCCGGGGCCTTGGGCGGTGCAGGCCCGCAAGCGGCCATCGCCGGGCGCCGCCGAAGGAAGGTCTGCGGCGATAGCAGCCGAAGCCAGAAAAGGCGCGAAACATGCCGCTGTCCGCGCCAGAACGAGACAGCGCCGGCGAAACATCCCGATTGCCGACGAAACCAGCATTGGCCCCTCGATCGCCGACCTTTCCGAGGCGCGCTCCGCACCGCTGCGCAGCGCCAATATCCGCCGGTTCTACCGGCGCGCAAGACGTCGAAAGGCCAGATGCCAAGATCCGCCGGGCGCCGAGGTTAGGCGTGTCCGCATACGGACCAGAGCCCGCAGCCTGACCCCTTCCTGGGTTACAGACAAAGAAAAACCCCGGTGGTCGCCCACCGGGGTTTCTCGTCAGATCACGAAGATCAGAAGTTGCGCTGCACGCGGATGCCGCCCGACCAGATGTCGGTGGAGCCGCCCACGAGCGAGCCAATCGTGCCGCCGGTAGCGTTGGTCGCAGCGTACTGGCCGAGCGGCACAGAGCCGTCAACCTTGGTGTACAGAACTTCGGCGCCGATATCGAGGTTCTTAACCGGCGACCAGATGGTGTTCACACCGAGCTGCCACATGTTGAAGTCCTGGGCGGCGACGATGTTGGTCGGCACCGAGTAGGACAGGTAGCCGGCGTAGAGCGCCGAGCGCAGGCCCGGGGTCCAGTAGTGACGGAACTGACCCTGGATGGCCCAGCCAGTGGTGAGCGAAGGCTGACCGAAGAGGTCGGCCACGGCGTCAGCCACGGTGTAGAAGGCGCCCGAAGCGGTGAGCGCGCCGCCGACCTGCTTCAGGTCGATGGAGCCCACAGAGTTCGCGCGGCCCTGCGAGGTACCGGACAGGCCGATATAGGACGCAGCGCCCTGCTCGTAGTTAGCCTGGACGAACAGGCTGTCGCCAGCTGCAAGCACCGGGAGCTTGATCTCGGCGCTGCCGCCGATGGCCCAGCCCCACTGGCTCGTGGTGCCCATGCCCGGGTAGAAGCCGTTGTACAGAGCGAGGGTGGTCACGACCTGATGCAGGGCACCAGACAGCTGCACCGCGCCCCAAGCGCCTTCATAACGCAGGTTGGCGACGATATCGGGAGCCTGCTGACCACCCTGGTAGTTGGTGTAGCTGAGGCCGGTGGCAGCCGTGGACACGTTGAAGACGGGCGTCGCGGTGGAGCCGGTCATCTGGGTGCCGGTGGTGCGGTTGGCCGCGTCTTCAAGCGAGATCGTCGCCGAGAAGCCGTTGCCGAACTGCGCCGTATAGGCCAGCACGGTGTTCCACTGGTTGGAACCCGCATACGGGGTGGTCAGCATGTAGCCGACGCCCGGGTCGAAGAACGACTGGGTGTAACCGAAGGTGAAGCCCGAGAACTGGATGAACGCGCGCTCGAAGTACGGGTTGTTCGCAGGACCGACGCCAGCGCCCGAAGACGAGTTCCACTCGATGCCGAAGCGGACGTAGGAGCGGAGGGTGCCGTAATCGGTCTGGGTGCGGGCGTCCATGTCGAACACGCCGCGGACGCGGGTCAGGTAATCCGGATCGTCGCCGTCGCGGAAGGGATAGGCGAACACGCCGACGCCGGGACCGTTGAAGTAGGTGCCGGTCGCGGAAGAGATTGCCGGGTTAAAGGTGCCGACCGCGTTCACATAAGTATCGAAACGGGCATAGCCGCCGATCTTGATGCAGGTGTCGGTGCCGGGGATGTAGAAGTAGCCCGCGCCGTAGGCAGAGCAGACCTTCACGTATTCAACCGGCTTTGCCTTGACAGGCAGGTCGGCGGCCTGGGCTCCAGCGACCGCGACGAGACCCGCCGCGCTGCCGAGGAGAAGGCTCTTCACCATCTTCATCGTGACCTCCAAGTTGGTTCCGAGGGAGCGAGTTCCGCTTCGCCGGTGCGGCTGCACCCCGAGAGGGTTCTTGCCCCGATTCCCATTCCGCTCTCAGACCCCCCGAGCGCGGACCGGTCGACCGGGGACTGCCCCCCTTCGTCGCAAAGCCAACATACAAAAGGCCAACCTGTGTTCAATCCAAACCACGCCGTTCACGGCCCCGAGAGGCTGCTTTTCCAGTAGGTGTTGCAGGAATGGCACGCCAGGTCATCGCCTACCTCGGTACCATGAGCAGCTTTCAGCCGTTTTCGGGCCGATCATGGTTAAGCGATTGATAAAAATAGTGTATTTCTGCAACACACGGCGTTTCCTCCCCACTTGAGGGAAGCTTTCGGGGGCGCCCATCCCCTGCAAATGCGGGCTCGATCGGGATACCGCCGATGGCGCGGCTGAGGGGTTTCCTTCCCCTACGTCCCGGCCCTGCCCGTGAGGGCCGCGACGTCGGCGCCAAACGCGAATACGGCAATTTTTCCGCGCGCAGCCATACGGCATAAGGGTTTCCCCATCTGGGCCGCGTCGAATCGGAGACAGCGCGGCTCAGCGACGGGCGAAATGCCGTGCGCCGGCCACGCAGAGCACCACCACCCCGGTGGCGGCGATCATCGGCCAGGCGATGGTCTCGCCGAGCACGACGGCCGCGAGCATCAGCCCAAGGAATGGCTGGAGCAGTTGCAACTGGCCGACGCCCGCGATTCCTCCCAACGCAAGGCCGCGATACCAGAAGACGAACCCCACAAGCATGCTGAACACCGAGACGTAGCCAAGGCTCACCCAGGCCGGCAGGCCGATGCCCGTCCAGTGGTCGGGGCGAACGGCCAGGGCGATGGCCGCCATGAACGGCAGCGCCAGCAGCAGCGCCCAGGAGATGACCTGCCAGCCGCCGAGGCGCCGTGAGAGCGTCGCCCCTTCCGCATAGCCGAGCCCGCACAGCACGACCGCCCCGATCATCAGGAGATCTCCCGAGATCGCGCCCTCTCCACTTCGCGCGAGCGCGAACCCGGCCACCGTCGCCGCCCCGAGACAGGAGAACAGCCAGAACGCCGGCTTCGGCCGTTCGCCGCCGCGCGCCACGCCGAAGATGGCGGTCGAAAGGGGCAGCAGGCCTATGAAGACGATGGAATGCGCCGCCGTGATGTGTTGGAGCGCAAGTCCGGTGAGCAAGGGAAACCCGACCACCACGCCGACGGCGACGATCACCAGCGAGAAGAGATCACCCGCGGCCGGCCGCACCTGCCGATGCGCCGCCAGGAACAGCCCGGCGATGAGCGCGGCAATCACCGCCCGTGCCGAGGTGAGAAACAGCGGAGAGAAATCGACGACGGCAAGCCGCGTCGCCGGCAACGACCCGCTGAAGATGACCACGCCCAGAAATCCGCTGCCCCAGCCGGCTGCACTGCGTTCCATGGTTCCTCGCTTTCGCGGCCCGCGATACGCCTGCGCTGGTGGCGGAAACAGCCACACTCACATACAATTCTGCCAAACTGTATTAGATTACGGAGCCACACAGTGGCATTGCCAAAGCCCGGCACCACACGCACCGAGGCCCTGATGGCGGAGATCCGGAGCCGTATCGCAGGCGAAGCGCTGCCTCCCGGTGATCGGCTGCCCTCGGTCCGCCGCTTCGCCGCGGCAATGGGCGTCTCGCCTTCCACGGTGGTGGAGGCCTATGACCGGCTGGAGGCGGAAGGGGTTATCCGGGGGCGGCGGGGCTCCGGCTTCTACGTGACGAACGCCGGCCTCTCGCCCCACGATCCACCGCGGATGGCGCTTGCCGAGGCAGGCGCGGCGCGCACGCCGGACATTGACCCCTTCTGGGTGTCGAAGCAGTCGCTCGATGCCGAGCCATCCGTCCCCAAGCCCGGGTGCGGCTGGCTCCCGGACGACTGGATGCCCGTCGCAGCCCTGCGCAAGGGCCTGCGGACGCTCGCCCGCGCAGACGGCGCGCTGCTCACGGAATACGGCGGCACACGCGGCCCGGTGGCGCTGCGCCGGCTGCTGCTGGGGCGGTTCGCCGAAGAGGGCATCGGCGCAACAATCGACCAGGTGATGCTCACCGGCTCGGGCACCCAGGCCATCGATCTCATCTGCCGGCTGCTGCTGCGTCCGGGCTATGCGGTGCTGGTCGACGACCCCTGCTACTTCAATTTCCAGGCGCTGTTGCGCGCCCATCCCGTCCGCATCGTCGGCGTGCCGATGACGCCGTCAGGGCCGGATCCGGCCATCTTCGAGGAGGTGCTCGCGAAGGAATCGCCGCGCCTCTACATCACCAATTCCGCGCTCCAGAATCCGACCGGAGCGACGATTTCTCCCCAGGTGGCCCATCGTGTCCTCATGCTCGCACACGCGCATGGGCTCACCATCGTCGAGGACGACATCTTCGCCGACTTCGAACCGGCCCCCTCCCCCCGCCTCGCCATCCTCGATGGCCTGAGCCGGGTGATCCGCATCGGCAGCTTCTCCAAGACCCTCTCCTCGGCCATCCGCTGCGGCTACATCGCGGCACGGCCGGAGTGGATCGAGGCGTTGAGCGACCTGCAGATCGCCACCAGCTTCGGCGCCGTCAGTCCCGTGGCGGGCGAACTGGTGGCAGGCATCCTCACCGGTGGCGGCTATCGCAAGCACATGGAGGAGGTGCGTCATCGCCTGACCCGCGCCCGGCTGGCGGCCGCCGAACAGCTCGGCCGGCTCGGCATCGTCCCTTGGCTGATGCCGCGGGGCGGCTTCTATCTGTGGTGCCGCCTGCCGGAGGGGCTGGATTCCGCAATGATCGCGGGGCGCTGCAGGGAAGAAGGGGTGATCCTCGCCCCCGGCAATGTGTTCAGCGTGGCCCAGACCGCCGGGGCCTTCCTGCGCTTCAACGTGGCGCAAATGAGCGATCCGCGCGTTCTCACTGCCCTGAAGGCGGCGCTGCGGTAGCAACCGCGCCGAAGATAATTGCTATGCGGATCAACAAGAGTGGCGGAGACGGAGGGATTCGAACCCTCGAGACCCTTTTGGGGGTCTGCTCATTTAGCAAACGAGTGCCTTCAGCCTCTCGGCCACGTCTCCAACGCTCCCTCCTATGCCGGACCGCTGCGCCCTTTGCAAGGCGCGATAGCCGTACTGTGGACGGCTTCTCCCCGCCAAACGGCTCTGCGGCATCGAAATTCACACTGCCAATCAGCCGCGGGCCAGCTCAGCGCGCTGCCGACATGGCACGGATTTCCGCGGCGATTTCGTTGAAAACGCCGCCCCAGTCTCCCGCTTCGGACTGACGGAAGAGACGCACGCTGGGAAAGAATATGCTTCGGTCGCCGGAGTATCCCCATCGCCAGTCCGGCACCGCTCGCAGAGCCGCAAACGTCGGGTGCGCCCGTGCACCGCACAGGTGGGTCAGTGCCGTGTCACTCGATACGACGAGATCCAGGTGATGGAGAATGCCGACGGTATCGATGAAGATGCCGTCCGCGTTGAAATCATCCCCAAGCTCGATGATGGAATTGGCGAATGCCACCTCGCGGAGCTGCTCCGTCCCCGGCCCGTGCTGAAGGCTGACGAGACGAACGCCGGGAAGGTTCGCGAGCGGCGCGAATGCATCCAGCGGAATGGAGCGGCCGACATCCACGTTCCGGGACGGGTTACCCTGCCAGTTGATGCCGACGTTGAAGCTCCCCTCGTCACGCACCCAGCGCCACTTCGCGATGCGCTCCGGCGGGGCTGTGAGATAGGGTGCGGCGGGCCATTTCGCCGGATCAGGCTGCAGCAGGAGCGGCAGGCTGCCAGCGGGAACCCAGCGCAGACCCGGCTGTGTGGTGTCGATTGTGGACAGGTCCCCGGTGACAGCAACGCGCGCATCGAGGTTCTTCAGCAGCGGCACGAGCCCAGGCCGCGTCAGAAGCACCGTGCGGATGCCGTCGTCGGCGAGCGACCGGGCCAGACGGAAGAACAACAGCTCGTCGCCAATTCCCTGCTCGCCAACCACCACGAGCAGTTCCGGCCTTTCGCGCCCATCCCACCGGATGAAATCCAGCGGTCGAAAGGGCGGCGGAAGAAGGCCATCGCGCGATTCGTAGGCCGCCCATCCCACCTCCCAGCGCGCCCGCGCCAGATCGTCGGCGGCAGCCATGAAACGGCCGTTAGGCTCTTGGGGGTCAAACCGAAGAGCCGTATCCAGGGCCGCGCGCATCTCATCTGGGCGGCCGAGGTCGCCGAGAAGGCGGGCACGGGTGACATGGCCAGAGGCAAGCCCCGGATCGGCGGCGAGGCAGGCTTCCACATCGGCCAGCGCCCCGGAGAAATCCCCCTCCGCCCGGCGGACTTCGGCGCGATGCTGCAGGAAGAGGGCCGCACCAGGGGCTTGGGCCAGAGCAAGGTTGCACTGTGCAAGCGCGGCTGGGAACTCCTCCAGATGCCGCAACACGATGATGAGCACCTCCCGCGCCTTCAGGTCCGCAGGGTCGCGCTCAAGGCCGGCCAAGAAGCAGTCCCGGGCCTCCTTGAGTTGACCGCTCGCCATGAGGCTTCGGCCCTTGATGATGTACCCCTCCGCTGATCGCGGTGCGAGGCGGATCGCCTGAGTTGCCGCATTCACGGCTTCACCCGGACGATTGAGCTCGTAAAGCGTGGTCGCCTTGGCCGCCCAGAATCGCGTTTCACCCGGCCGCTGGGCGATGAGCAATTCGATATCGCTGAGCGCAGCCTGCAGACGGCCGAGCTGGAGCGAGGCCGTCGAGCGGTTCGCGCGCGCCTCGACAGACTTGCCATCGATTTCAAGCACGCGGTCATAGCGCGCCACGGCCTCTTCCAGCCGGTTCAGCCGCGCTAGTGTGTTGGCGGCGAGGTATTGGGCCTCGGCGAGACCCGGGTCGAGCTCCGCCGATTTCTCGAAGGCGGCAAGGGCGCGGTCCCACTTCTCCTCGGCCTGATAGACCGCGCCCATGATGAGCTGGGCGTGTGGGTTGGTCTTGTGGCCGTCCCGCGCCTTGCGCGCGACGGCGTGGGCTTCCTTCGCACGGCCGGACTGGAGCAGCGCCAGCGTCAGCAGCCGGGCGACCTCGAAGGAATTCGGGGCCTCGCGCAAGATTGCCCTATAGATAGGGATCGCCTGATCGAGGCGCCCCTCCCGATGTAGTGCACCGGCGCGGGCAAGATCGGCCCGAAAATCCTTCTGCATCGCGCCCCCCAAATGGCGTGCGTGGTCAGTCTGCGAGGTCGCGGAATCCGGACTGCCGTCAGGTGCGGGCGCGCTGGCCGAACAGGATGCTCTGGGCTTCCTTGTCCTTGGAGAGATCGTGCTTGGCGCGCTCCTCCTGGTTCACAGCAAGGCCCCGCTGCACCGCCGGTCGGGCGAGCACCCGCTCCAGCCAGGCCTTGAAGTGCGGGAATTCCTCGATGTGCTGGCCCTGCCGCTCCCACAGCTTTGCCCACCCGATGCAGGCGATGTCGGCGATGGAATAGTCGCCGGCCAGGTACTCGCGATCCTTCAGGCGCGTGTTCATGACGCCGTAAAGGCGATGCACCTCATTGGTGTAGCGCTCGACCGCGTAGGGGATTTTTTCCGGCGCATAGATGCGGAAATGGTGCGCCTGCCCAGCCATGGGGCCGAGGCCGCCCATCTGCCAGAACAGCCACTGCTCCACCTCCACCCGCTTGCGCTCGTCGGCGGGATAGAACTGCCCGGTCTTGCGGCCGAGATACTGGAGAATGGCGCCCGACTCGAACACCGAGATCGGCGCTCCGCCGGGACCGTCGGGATCGACGATGGCGGGCATCTTGTTGTTGGGGGAGATGGCGAGGAAGTCGGGCTGGAACTGGTCGCCCTTGCCGATATTCACGAGCTTCACCGTGTAGGGAAGCCCGCACTCCTCGAGCATGATGCTGATCTTGTAGCCGTTTGGCGTGGGCCAATAATAAAGCTCGATCGGCGAAGTCTCGACTGCGGCCATCATGCCCTCCCTGCGGCCTGTGCCGCCGCTTCGGTAAGACGTAGACACCGCTCGGTGCCGCGGCAAGGGGGGAGGCGCCGAAGGCGCCGGCCCCTTTAGGCCAAGGCGATCTTGAAGCCCTCATGGGAGTTCGAGAACCCGAGCCGGCGATAGAATCGATGGGCATCACCGCGCAGCTTGCTGGAGGTGAGCGCGAGCGTGGCCGCGCCTTCGGCAGCGGCCCTCTCCATGGCGAAGCGCACCATCGCCTCGCCGATGCGCTGTCCGCGCAGGCTTTCATCCACCTGCACCGCCTCGATGAGCGCCCGCTTTGCCCCGCGGCCCGGCAGGCTGGTCACGAATACCAGCTGGAACGTGCCCACCACCCGCCCGTCCTTCTCGGCGACGTAGAGCTGCGCCCGCGGATCAGCGGCGATTGCTGCGAAGGCGGCGCGATAGCAGTCGGCCGCCTCCGGCGCCGTGGTGTCGCCATGACCGCCGAGCGCGTCGGCGGCAAACAGCGCGACCAGTGCGGGAAGGTCGCCGGGGCAGGCCTCGCGGATCAGGAGACCAGCGGGCGCCGCGGGCTCAGCCGTCACCGGCACAGCGGATCGTCGGGCGGGAGGATGGTCATCTGCCAGTCGCTCCAGCGATGGGGATTCATCCAGGGAGACCACCATTTCACCGAGACTTCGATGGTGCTCTGATCGGCCGGCGGCAACAGCAGCTTGGGCAGACCGTTGAAGATGCCGGTGACGCGGGCGCAGCCGGTGGCGGGGCGCGACGGCGGACGATACTGGTTCTCGCGCACGATCACGACCCGGGCGCCGGGAATGGCGGCCCTGAGCCGGCCGGCGGACGTGCGGTCGTCCGCGACCAGGGTCGGTGCGTCGCCGAGCTTGTTCGCGATGGCGACCTGAAGCTTGTAGAGCGGCTCGGCGGCGATGCAGCGCCCGCACAGCCGCGGATCGGGCCACAGTGGCACCACCATGCGCGAGAGCATGATGCCGCCGCTGACCACCGCCAGCAGGGTGAGATAGATCCAAACCCTCTGGCGCCAGCCCCCGAGCCGTTCCAGCTCCGCGAACAGATAGACCGGCAGCAGCAGCAGGAAGACGTGGAAATAGCGATCCCGCAGGCTGGACGTGCCCATGGCCAGCGTCGCCGCCAGGGTCGCGAGGATGCCGATGAGGATGATGGACCTGAGCACGCGCCGCGGCGCCCCGCGCTCGGCGTCGTCGGGAATGGCTCCCTCACCCCGGTTGTAGGGGAGGAACACCAGCGCAACGACCAGCACCAGCGGCAGCACGTAGCCGAACAGGGCGCCGACCATGGTGGAAACCACCGCGTCCCATCCCGCGCCGGTGGCGCCGATGGTCTGGGCCGTGGCCTCGGCCACGTTCTGGCCGTAGCGCCAGAGCGCGAAGCCGTAGATGCCGAGCGGCAGCCCCGCCACCGCGAACGTGACGAGAAGGCGCGGGTCGAGGATCACCTTCCGGTAGGACGGCTCCAGCAGGCAGGCCACCACCAGCACGCCGAGGAAGGCGACAAAGCCGAACTTGCCCAGCACGCCGGCAGCGATCCACAGGCCGAGTCCGGCATAGAGGCCAAGGCTGCGCTGGCGGCTCAGCGCCATCACAGTGAGGAAGGCGCCGGCGATCGCGACGATCATCACGTTTGAATGGGTGAGGATGCGGTGGCTGTGATAGCCGATCACCCAGATGAACGAGAGCGAGAACGTGGCCAGCGCCTGCAGCCGGGGATCGGCGATCACCCGACGGGCCACCCGGTAGACCAGCATGGCGCAGGCGAACAGCAGCGTGTAGCGCAGCACCGCGAAGGACAGAGTGCCGACACCGAACACCCGCTGCAGGCCCCAGAGCAGCCAGTCGAACAGCGGCGGATTTCGCGGAACGTAGGACAGCTCCAGCGACTGGACCATGTAGCTTTCGATGGCGTCGTCCGCGTTCACCGCGATCTCGAACACCACCGCGATCACCGCATGCAGAACCATCCAGAGGCCGACGATGAAGGCGACGCCTTCCGGCCGGGCCCAGAAGGGGACTGCCCCCTGCGCGCCTGTCGCGGCGGGCGCGGGCGCATCCCTGTCGAGATAAGTGTCGGTCACGGGGCACTCCTCATCCGCGCCTCTATACCGGCGCCGACGGCGCGGCGCCACCGCGCGGAGCGCGGGGCTCCGGCGCCGAGCGATGCCGGAACGGCCGGAAAACAGCCAGCGAAACTAGAGGGTTTCGAGCACGGTGAAGCGGTCGCCCCCGCCGGCAGCCAGCGCCGCGTCGGAGACTTCATGCACCAGCATCTCGTCGACGCGGCTCCCGGGAGGGCCCGCGCGGCAGGCCGTGAGCATGGCTTCCACCACCTCCGCCGGGCCGGCGAAAGCCGCTTCCACGGCGCCGGAACGGCGGTTGCGCGCGAAGCCGAGGAGACCGCGCCCCTCCGCCTCCCGCGCGCACCAGGCGCGATAGCCGACGCCCTGCACCCGGCCGCGCAGCATCACGTGGACATAGCGCATGGGCACCTATTCCGTGCAGGCGCCGGGGGGCGTCAGCGCCTCGAACGACGCCATGGCGCCGACCAGGGCGAAGCGGCCATAGTCGATCTTGAGGCTGTTGACGACGCCATTGTCATAGAGCGCGAAGCTCATGACATAGGCGGGCGTGCGGTCCACCCCGCCCTCGTCGAAATAGCTGATCGTCACGGGATAGAAGGTGCGGCCGGCCAGCGCGGCCTTGGCCGGGGCAGCGATGCGGCTGTCATCGGTGCTCGGGCGGCCGATCACGGCCAGCGTGTCAAACACCTTCTGGGGGTCGCTCGCGCCGTCGTACACCTTGGCCTGATAGACGCTTTCCCCGGCGGCGGCCGCGGCCAGCACCTTCTTCACATGCTCGGTGGGCATCAGGATATCGCCCTTGAGCGTGAAGGTGGCCGACTCGGGCTTGGTGACGATCACCCTCAATGCCGGCGGGTCCTGCCGCTCGACATTGGCCTCAAGCTCCAGGCCGTCGTCGTCGCCGCCCGTGGTGGTGGAGAGGAAGCGGTAGGACTTGCCTGTGCCGTCTTCCCACGCCTTGGAGGTGATGGTCTGGCGTAGCGGTTCGCCTCCCGTGGACGCCGCGCTCTGCTGGCTGGTGACGGTGGTGTATCCGGCGCAGACGTCGCCGGTGATCTCGTAGCGAATTTCGCCGTTCATTTCCTCGAGTTGGCCCGAGGGCTTGGACCCGTCGAGGGAAAGGCGATAGGTCGCCTTGTGCGGCAGCAGGGTCACCGCGCCGGCCGGCAGCGCGGAGAAGCACCACAGGCCGGCCACCGTCGCCGCGGCGAGGCGCAAATGCTTGGTCATGTCTCAACTCCTTCCGGCCATCCGGCGCCAGCGAACCACACGTGCCGCCCGCCTGGAGCCGTGCTTGCGCCGGCGCGGCTCTTCGGCGAAGAGGATGGCCTAATTGCGCGCTGCATATGGCAGGAGGCCATCATGACTTCATCCGTCGAAAAGAAGCTCGCCGAACTCGGAATCACCCTGCCGAGCCCCAAGCCGCCCATCGCCAATTATGTGCCGGCGGTGCGGACCGGCAACCTGCTGTTTATTTCCGGCCAGGTTTCCATCGACGGTGAAGGCAAGATCGCCACCGGCAAGCTCGGCGCCGGGGTCAGCATCGAGGCCGGCCAGGCTGCCGCGAAGCTCTGCGCCATCAACATCCTCGCCCAGGTAAAGGCGGCCATCGGCGATCTCGACAAGGTGGTGCGGATCGTGAAGCTCGTGGGCTTCGTCAATGCCACCGGCGACTTCACCGACCACCCCAAGGTCGTCAACGGCTGCTCGGACTTCTTCGTCGAGGCCCTGGGCGACAAGGGCCGCCATGCCCGCTCTGCTGTGGGCGTTTCCGGCCTGCCCTTCGATGCCTCGGTTGAGGTGGAAGCCATCGTCGAGATCGCCTGAGCGGATAGGACCATGGGCGACCTGAGCTGGATCACCGCCCGCCCGGTCGCCCATCGCGGCCTGCACGACAAGGCGCGCGGCCTCATCGAGAACTCCCTGTCGGCCGCCGAGGCAGCGGCCATCGCGGGCTATCCCATCGAGTTGGACATCCAGATCAGCGCCGATGGCGAGGCCATGGTGTTCCACGATTTCACCCTCGATCGCCTCACGGCGGCCAAGGGCGCGGTCTCGGCGCTGAGCGCGGCGGAGCTGGAGCGCACGAGGCTGGCGGGCACGCCGGACACGATCCCCACCCTCGCCGACTTCCTCGCCCGCGTCGGCGGCCGGGTGCCGCTCTTCATCGAGATCAAGAGCGCGTTTCCCGGCGATACGCGGCTCGCGGCGCGGGCGGTGGACGCGCTCGCAGGCTACGGCGGCAAGGTCGCGCTGATCTCCTTCGATCCGGCCATGCTGGCCGAGGCCAGGGCCAGGGCGCCGCAGATCCCGCGCGGCATCATCGCTCAGGCTCGCTATGACGGTGCCCACTGGCCGGGCATGACGCCCGAGCGCGCGCGGATGCTGGCGGACATGGATCACCACGCCGCCAGCGGCTACGATTTCATCACCTATCACTTCACCGATCTGGACCATCCTGCGCTGATCGCGGCCCGCGGGCGCGGCGTACCCGTGACCGCCTGGACGGTCCGCAGTCCGAATGATGCCGCTCGCGCGCTGGCGGGGGCGGACCAGATCGTGTTCGAGGGGTTCACGCCGCAGGGATAGGGGCGTAAATCTGCGGCGTCCTGTCGCGGTGGTCAGTCTCTGCCGCAATGCACACTTAAGCTCGATGCCCGACGCCCACATCCGCATCCTGCCCAACCTGTCCGAGATCAAGGCGGCCGACTGGGACGCCTGTGCGGCAGGCGGGGCGGCCCGCCCCGAACCGTTTGTGAGCCACGCTTTCCTCTCCGCCCTGGAGGAATCCGGCTGCGCCGCCGCGCGCACCGGCTGGCTGCCGCAGCACCTCGTGCTCGACGGGCCGGACGGCAAGGCCGCCGCGGTCTGCCCGGCCTATCTGAAGTCCCATTCGCGCGGGGAATATGTCTTCGACCAGGGCTGGGCCGACGCCTATATGCGGGCCGGCGGCGAATATTACCCCAAGGTGCAGGTGGCGGTGCCCTTCACCCCCGTCACCGGCCGGCGCCTGCTTCTGAAGGACCCGGCCGATCCGGTGGGCCGGCTGGCGCTGGGCGCGGGCATCAAGCAGCTGGTGCGGCTGCGCGGCGCCTCCTCGGCCCATGTGACCTTTTCCACCGAGGAGGAATGGGAGGAACTGGCGTCCCTCGGCTTCCTCAAGCGCACCGACCGGCAGTTCCACTGGACCAACGCGGGCTACGCCACCTACGACGATTTCCTCGCCGAACTCGCCTCCCGCAAGCGCAAGGCGCTCAAGAAAGAGCGGCGGGAAGCCATTTCGGAGAGCATCTCCATCGAATGGCTCACCGGCAAGAGCCTGACGGAAGAAGCCTTCGACGCCTTCTTCATGTTCTATCTCGACACCGGCGGCCGCAAATGGGGCACGCCCTATCTCAACCGCCAGTTCTTCCAGCACGCCGCCGAGCGCATGGCCGACCAGATCCTGCTGGTGATGGCCCGCCGGGACGGCCGCTACATCGCCGGCGCCTTGAATTTCATCGGCGCCGAGACGCTCTATGGCCGCTACTGGGGCGCGGTGGAGCACCACCCCTTCCTGCATTTCGAGGTCTGCTACCATCAGGCCATCGACTACGCGATCGCCACCGGGCTCAAGGTGGTGGAGGCCGGAGCGCAGGGCGAGCACAAGCTGGCGCGCGGCTATCTGCCCAAGGCCACCTATTCCGCTCACTACATCGTGCACCAGGGCCTTGCCGGTGCCGTCGCGCAATATCTGGAGCGCGAGCGCACCCATGTGGAAGAGGATTCGGCGGTGCTGACCGAACTTGGCCCGTTCCGGCGCTGCGTCGAGGACGAACAGGACTGAAGCGCCTCCCAGACAGCATCCCGCTTTCGTCCACTCGGTTGCCAATGCGACATCATCCGCCGGTTGCCCGGCTCACGGGCGGGTCGCTATAGTCCCCCCGCCAATCTGGGGACAGGCGATGACGTATTGCTGTGGGGTTCTGGTTCGGGATGGTCTGGTGCTGATCGCCGACACCCGGACCAATGCGGGCCTCGACAACATTTCCACCTTCCGCAAGCTCCACATCTTTGAGGAGCCGGGCCACCATGTGCTCGGCCTTGCGACCGCGGGCAATCTCTCCGTCTCCCAATCTGTCGTCAGCATGCTGCACGAGGGCGTCGAGGACCACGAGATCGGGGAGCGCAGGCAGTTGCGCGACTGCCGGACCATGTTCCAGGCCGCCCAGCTCGTGGGCACCGCCATCCGCCAGGTCCACAAGGTCAACGGCGCGTTCATGGAGCAGTCGAACGTCAGCTTCGACGTGTCGTTCCTGCTCGGCGGCCAGATCGCGGGCGACAGCCTGCGGCTCTACATGGTGTATTCCGCCGGCAATTTCATCGAATGCACGCAGGATACGCCCTTCCTGCAGATCGGCGAGCACAAGTACGGCAAGCCGGTGCTGGACCGCGCGGTGAACTACGACATGGAGATTTCCGAGGCGCTGAAATCCAGCCTCATCTCCATGGATTCGACCATGCGCTCCAATCTCGGCGTCGGCCTGCCCATCGACGTGATGGTGGTCACGCCCGATGCGCTCCGGTCCGAGCTGATCTACCGCATCGAGCCGGGCGAGCCCTATTTCCACGATCTGCGCGAGCGCTGGTCGGCCGCACTGCGCTCCGCCCATGCGTCTATCCCCAAGCCGCCCTACCTCAAGAACGGTCGCCCGCGGGTCGTCAACGAGGTCTGAGGCTCAAGCCTTTCCCGGCGCAACGAAAAAGGGCGCCCCAGCGGGCGCCCTTCTCGTTTTCAACGGACCCAAAGGCCGTAGATCAGGCCGCCTTGGGGGCGAGCTTGGCGGTGACGATCTTGTCCGGATCCTTCACGGGCTCGCCGCGCTTGATCTGATCGATGTTGTCCATGCCGTCGATCACCTCGCCCCACACCGTGTACTGGCGGTCGAGGAAGCGGGCGTCGGTGAAGCAGATGAAGAACTGGCTGTCGCCCGAGTCCGGGTTCTGCGCGCGCGCCATGGAAACGGTGCCGCGGACGTGGGGCTGCGCGTTGAACTCCGCCTTTAGCTTCTTGCCCGAGCCGCCCATGCCGGTGCCGGTCGGATCGCCGGTCTGGGCCATGAAGCCCTCGATCACGCGGTGGAACGGAACGCCGTTGTAGAAGCCCTGGGAGACCAGCTCCTTGATGCGGGCGACATGGCCGGGGGCGAGGTCCGGGCGGAACGCAATGGTCACCGGGCCCTTGGTGGTTTCGAGGATCAGGACTTCATCGCTCATCAATCTCTTCCTTCACTTGCAGCGCACCGGGCGCCGGTCGGGGAATTTGCTGCGGCGGCTGAGCCAGCGGCAGCGGGGCATCTTCTTGCTGGCAGTCGCGTCGGCCCTCACTTGGCGTCGGCGGCGACCTGCATCTTCACGATCTTGTCGGGATTGGACACCGTGCCGCCGGCACCGGAGCCCTTCTTGATCTTGTCCACGAACTCCATGCCCGACACCACCTGGCCGACGACCGTGTACTGGCCGTTCAGGCTCGGGGTCTCGTCGAACATGATGAAGAACTGGGAATTGGCGCTGTTGGGCGAGGAGGCGCGGGCCATGCCGACGATGCCGCGCTTGAACGGCACGTTGGAGAATTCCGCCGGCAGGTTGGGATACTTGGAGCCGCCGGTGCCGTTGCCATACTGGCCGTCGCCGGTCTGGGCCATGAAGCCGTCGATGACGCGGTGGAAGGGCACGTTGTTGTAATAACCCTCGCGGGTCAGGAGCTTGAGCCGCTCCACGTGCTGCGGGGCGAGGTCGGGGCGCAGCGCGATGACGACGCGGCCATAGGGCGTGTCGAGATAGAGCGTGTTCTGCGGGTCGGGCTTGGTCTGGGCCGCCGCCGGCAGCGCGAAGGCGAGCACGACGAACGCTGCGGCGAGGAAACGGCCGAGAAGGCGCGTCATATGGGTCTCTCCCGGAAAGCCCCGGCCTCGGGGCGGTTTGGCCGCATGGGCGCGGCGGCGAACGAGGGCGCTATCGCTTGAACTTGGCATTGAGCCGCGCCAGCACTTCGGGCGGCACGAAGGCGGAGACGTCCCCGCCCATGGACGCGATCTGGCGCACGAGAGTGGCGGTGATGGGGCGCACGCGAGGCGAGGCGGGCAGGAACACCGTCTGGATGCCGGGCGCCAGCGTGCCGTTCATGCCGGCCATCTGCATCTCGTAATCGAGGTCCGTGCCGTCGCGCAGGCCGCGGATGAGCAGTGTGGCACCGAGCTGCTGGGCGGTGGTGATGATGAGGTTGTCGAACGTGACGGCCTCGAGCGTCGCATGCTCCTCCGCCGCCACCGGCCCGCACACCTCGCGCAGCATGGCGAGCCGCTCCTCGGCGGTGAACAGCGGCGCCTTGCCGGGATGGATGCCCACCGCCAGCACCAGCCGGTCGGCGAGGCGGCAGGCGGAGCGCACCACGTCCAGATGGCCGTTGGTGAGCGGATCGAAGGAGCCGCCATAGATGGCGGTGCGCAGGGTATGTTCGCTCATGCGGCCTGTCTTCAGCCTGTTCTCGTCCCGCAAGGCCTAGCCTCGCGGGCGCCGGGACGCAATGGGCGGGGCTGCGAGGCCCCTCCCCGCTCAGACCTCGAACGAGCCGCCGCTCTCCGGCACCACCACCTTCACGGGGTGGCCCTTCAGCGCCTCGACGAAGGCGGAGGCGTCCTGCACCAGAATGGGGAAGGTGCCGTAGTGGATGGGCACCACGATCTCCACGCCCGGGAGGAAGCGCTTCACTGCCAGCGCGGCCACTTCCGGCCCCATGGTGAAGCGGTCGCCGATGGGGATGAACACCACCTTCGGCGTGTGGATCTCGCACAGCAGCGCCATGTCGGAGAAAATGTCCGTGTCCGCCATATGCCACACGGTCGGCTCGCCCGGCGCCTTCACGATGAGGCCGGTGGGGTTGCCGAGATATTCGGATGGCGCCGCCGGGCCGCCCGAGGAATGGTCCGCGCGCACCATGGTCACCGAGAAGCCGCCAAGGTCGAGCTTGCCGCCGGTGTTCATCATCTGCGGCGCATTGCCGGCGCCCTTGGCCGAGAGGTAGGCGCACAACTCGGGATTGGCGACCACCGGCAGGGTCCGGCTGGCGTCGGCGGCGTCTTCCACCAGGGAGAGCGTGTCGCCGATATGGTCACCGTGGCCGTGGGTGAGCAGGATGTGCGTCACCCCGCGCGCGGCTTCCTCCACGGTGGAGCGGAAGCTGGGGTTGCCGGTGAAGAAGGGATCGATGAGGACGGCCTTGTCGGCGAAATCGAGCCGGAAGGCGGCGTGGCCGTACCAGGTGATCTTCATGGGATTGCCTCTGGTGGCTGGGCGTGCGCGGGAAGGTCCGGCGGTGGGCCGGCGCGCAAGGACGTGTTCGGGGCGCGGAGTATCCCGGAAGCCCCGCGAACGCGCAATCTCCTCAGCCGATGGTGGACAGCGAGGGGAACGTCTCGATCAGCCAGTAGCTCACATGGGCGATCCAGCCGGACATGAAGGCGATGCCGGTGAGCACCAGCAAAGCGCCCATGGCTTTCTCCACCATCGGCAGCATCTTGCGCATGTGGACGAGGCTGCGCAGGAACGGCCGCACGGCAAACGCCGCCGCGAGGAAGGGCACGCCGAGCCCCAGCGAATAGATGGCCAGCAGCCCCGCCCCCTTCGAGACCGTCGCTTCCGAGCCCGCCACCGCGAGGATGGCACCGAGAACCGGGCCGAGGCACGGCGTCCAGCCGAAGGCGAAGGCGAGGCCCATCACGAACGCGCCCCACAGCCCCGTCGGCTCATGCACATGCGCCCGCGCGGTGCGATGCAGAAGATGGATACGGAATACGCCAAGGAAGTTCAGCCCCATGACGATGATGGCGAGCCCGGCGATGATGGACAGCACGTCGAGATGGGCGCGCAGAAGGTCGCCGATGGCCGAGGCCCCCGCCCCCAGTGCCACGAACACCACGGTGAAGCCCGAGACGAAGAGCCCCGCCCCGACCAGCGCGCGCCGCTCCACCTCCTTCACCGGCTCGGCGCCGGCGAGGTCTTCCAGCGTGCTGCCGCCGAGAAAGCACAGATAGGGCGGCACCAGGGGCAGGACGCAGGGGGAGACGAAGCTCGCAAGGCCGGCGAGGAAGGCGGCAGGCAGGGTCACGTCGGCCATTCTTGGGTCGCGGCTCTCTTCTGGTGGACGGGAACGCCCCTCTTTGCGCTCCTATTGGCGCCCCCAGCCTGCCGGAGCAAGCCACACATCGCCGCGCTCGCCGGCTTGTGAGCGGCGCCCTGCGCCGATGGCGCGCAACGCCGGCCCTTGCGGACGCCGCAATTGAAGGACATTTCAGCACCATGAGCGACGAGCGCACTTCCCCCCGGCGGCCGCAGGTGTTCCGCCTCGACGAGGCGAACATCACTTTGGCTCCGCCCGAGATGGCGGAGGTGGAAGCCGCCTTGCCCGTCCCTGTACCGGCAAAGCCGAAGCGCGGCTGGGGCATGTCGCTCGCGGGCCTGTTCTGGTCTGCCCTCGGCGGCGTCCTGAGCCTTGCCGCCTATGTGGGACTGAGCAAGCTGATCGAAGACCTCTATGCCCGCGCGCCGTGGCTCGGCTGGGTCGGCATCGGCGTCACCGCCCTGCTTGTCATCGCCGCCGTGCTGATCGTGGCACGCGAGGTGGCCGGCCTGTCGCGGTTGGCGCGCCTCGACGACATCCGCGACCGCGCCGAGCGCGCCCTGGCCGAGGACGACCGGCCGCTTGCCGAAGGCGTGGTCAAGGATGTGCTGAAGCTGTCTTCCCACGCACCGACCCTCGCCCGCGCGCGCATGGATCTGGAAGGCCATCTCTCCGGCATCATCGACGGCGCCGACCTTGTGCGCCTCGCCGAACGCACGCTGTTGCCGTCTCTCGATGCGCAGGCCCGGCAGATGGTGTCGGATACCGCCCGCAACGTTTCCGTGGTCACCGCCGTGTCGCCGCGCGCGGTGGTGGACCTCGCCTTCGTGCTCTACAGCGCCGTGACGCTGATGCGCCGCCTCGCCTATCTCTATGGCGGACGTCCGGGCGCGCTCGGCACCTTCCGACTGGTGCGCCATGTGCTCGGGCATCTCGCCGTCACCGGCGGCATGGCGGCGGGGGATACGCTGGTGCAGCAGCTCGTCGGCCAGGGCCTTGCCGCGCGGCTCTCCGCCCGGCTGGGGGAGGGCGTCGTGAACGGCCTGCTCACGGCCCGGCTCGGCCTTGCCGCCATCGCGGTGACACGGCCCCTGCCCTTCACCGCCCTCCCCGCCCCGCGCCTCGCCGACGTGGCCACCGGCCTGATGCGCAAGGTGGAGGAAGAGGAAGCCGCCGCCTCACGCCGGTAAGAGGTGCCGCGGCAGCGCGTCGGGCGTGTAGCCGACGGGACGGTTGCGCCAGATCATCTCGGCCGTGGGCCACACCACGAACGCGCCCAGCGCGCCCAGGAACAGGGCGAACGCCCATTCCCGCTGAAGCATGGCGAAGCCGAAGACCGCTAGCAGCCCCGCCAGCGCAGCGAGGCCGGCCGCGACCATCATCCAGAAGCGCAGCGGGGCATAGCCGCCCCGGCAGCGGGGTGCCACGGCCGAAGCGGCGAGCGCCCGGTGCAGCGCCCGCACGAAGGCTGCGTAATCCTCCCTTTGGTCGCGCACGCCGGTCAGGGAGATGCGCGAGGCGGACCCCGCCTTGAGCCGCGTGCCGTCGCGCCCGGCAATCTCCATCTCGAAGCTCGGCGCGGCGAACTTCGCCGGCTGGAAACGCAATTGCACAGCTGTGATGTCCGCCAGCGCCAGCCGCCCCTCGCGCGGGCCGATGCTCCAGAGCAGCGCCTCCGGCACCAGCTCCAGCCGCACGCCCGCACCGCCGAGGCGGGGAAGATGGGAATAGGCGATCGTTCCCGGAGGATAGGCGGCCGTCACGTCAGCTCCCGCATGGCGGCGTCGATGCCCTGCACGGTGAGGGGGAACATGCGCCCTTCCAGAATGTGGCGCATGAGGCGGATGGATTCCGTATAGCCCCAGTGGGGCTCCGGCACCGGGTTCAGCCAGACCGCCTTCGGGTAAGTGGTCAGCAGGCGTTCAAGCCAAAGCTTCCCCGGCTCTGCATTGTTGTGCTCAACGGAGCCGTTGGCGAAGGTGATCTCGTAGGGGCTCATGGACGCGTCGCCCACGAAGATCAGCTTGTAGTCGTGGCCATAGGTGTGCAGCACATCGAACAGCGGAATGCGCTCGGACGCCCGGCGGGCATTGGATTTCCACACGCTCTCATAGACGCAGTTGTGGAAATAGAAGTGCTCGAGGTGCTTGAACTCCATGCGCGCGGCGGAGAACAGCTCCTCCACCTGCTCCACATGCCAATCCATGGAGCCGCCCACGTCGAGGAACAGCAGCACCTTCACCGCATTGCGCCGCTCCGGCCGCAGCTTCACGTCGAGATAGCCCTGGCGGGCGGTCTCCCGGATGGTGCCGTCGAGGTCCAGTTCGTCCGGAGCGCCGACGCGGGCGAACTTGCGCAGGCGACGCAGCGCCACCTTGATGTTGCGGGTGCCGAGTTCCACCCCGTCGTCCAGGTCCTTGAACTCGCGTTTGTCCCAGACCTTCACCGCGCGGAAGTTGCGGTTGCCGTCCTGGCCGATGCGCACGCCTTCGGGATTGTAGCCATAGGCGCCGAAGGGCGATGTACCGGCGGTGCCGATCCATTTCGAGCCGCCCTGGTGCCGCCCTTTCTGCTCCTCGAGCCGCTTCTTGAGCGTCTCCATGAGCTTGTCGAGGCCGCCCATGGCCTCGATCTGGGCCTTCTCCTCGTCGGTGAGGTGCTTCTCGGCCAGCTTGCGCAGCCACTCCTCGGGGATGGAATGGCCGTCCTCCCCCAGCGCCTGCTCCAGCCCCTTGAAGCAGCGGCCGAACACCTGGTCGAAGCGGTCGAGGTGGCGCTCGTCCTTCACGAGGCTCGCGCGCGCGAGATAATAGAAGGCGTCCACCTGCCGGCCCGCCACGTCGCGGTCCATGGCCTCCATGAGGGTGAGATATTCCCGCACCGAGACCGGCACGCCCGCAGCCTTGAGCGCCTCGAAGAAGGCAATGAACATCCCGCCCTCGTCCTTCCAACGCCATGTGTCTCCGGCGAACCGGGACCGGATCGCAAGCATAGCGCGCCCGGCCACTGCGACGCAAAACGAGCTTCCGCCACGGCGGCCTGCCCAAAAGAAAATGCCCCGGCACCGGCCGGGGCATTTCTGATCGGGTGAGGTCCGCCGCCCTGATGGCGGCGGAATTGCTCAGTTGTAGCCGAAGAGGTTGTTGTTGCTGCTCGTCATGCTTTCCACGGTCAAGGCGCCGAGGAGCACGAGGTTCAGGAACTTGGTGAGTTCCACCGAACCGGCGTTGCCGATGTAGAGGATGTCCTTGTCTCGCATGGGCACTTTCGTCGAGAGCAGGTAGCCCGTCGGCTCGCGGAAGTTCACCTGATAGATGGTGGCGATCCGCTTCTCCGGGAGGTTGGAGACGTCGACGCCCATCCGCTCCAGCGTGGTGCGGTTCTCGATCCGGAACAGGAAGGCCGACTGCGGGTCCGCCTGCGTGTCCACGAGGCCCGACGCCTTGGCCACTGCCTCGCTGAGGCTGATGGAGTCGTTGTCGAAGTTGATCTGGCCCTGCTTGCCGGTGGCGCCAAAGGCCAGGAAGGTCCGCGGGCGGCTGAAGATGTAGATGGTGTCTTCCGGCTGCAGATAGACGTTGTTCGCGGGCTCGCGCACCAGCCGGTTGAAGCTGATGGTCGCCTCGCGGCCACCGCGCTGCAGGGTCACGAACAGGTCGTAGCCCTTGCTGGACGTGGCGCCAGCCCTGCCGAGGGCATCCAGAACCCTCACGCCGGTCGAGGTGAGCGGGAAGCGGACCGGGGCGCTCACCTCACCGATGACCGTCACCGAATTGGCCCGCTGCTCCTTCACCGCCACCACCGCCTGTGGCTCGATGGCTCGGTTGCGGAGCCGCTCGACGATTTCCTTCTCCACCTGAGAGGGCTGGAGACCGGCGGCCCTCACCTGTCCAGCGTAGGGCACGGAGATATTGCCGTTCGGATCCACGGTCTGGAGGGGGATGTCGACAAAGTTGCCGGCGCGGGACGCCGCCTCGGCCGGGATGAACAGGCCGCCCGAGGAGGCTTCGAAGATCGACACGCCGACGACGTCGCCGACACCGATCTTGATGTCCGGAACCGGACGGCGATCGTTGCGGAAGGTGCCGATCAGGCCCTGAGAGTCCATGGTGGCGAGCACGCTGACCACTTGGGCACTCAGCGGCACGAGCTTGTAGCTCAGGCCGTCCGTGTCCTGCGTCGCGGGATTGGTCACCTCGACCGAATACGGACCGGATGCGGGAAGGAGATTGCAGCCGGCCAATGCGACGGATACGGCGACCGATACGGCCATCCCCGTCGCGCGACGGAACCGTCCAAGCCAATTTTCGGTGGCAAAAAGCACTGCCAGAACCCCCGTGGGATACGTGCTTCTACCTAACACGACGGGCAGGGAGGGCATATTGCAGAGCAGCACAGAAATGGCTCAACGACGCCGTTTCACACCCCATGTGGCTCAATGGCAACAGGAAAAACCGTACCTCGGTAACGCCGTGATCGGGTGTAAAGGTTAATGGTGCCGGAGGAGCGATAGTCTCGCTTTTTGCGAGCTTTGCCGAGGCCGCGACTCAGCGTCCACAGCCACATGCCGCAACGGCATGGATTCAGGTTGCGATGAGGAACCGGTCCGCGCCCTCGAGCACGAGGCAGGTCAGGTGGCCCGTGGCATAGGCGCCGGTATCGATGTTGATGCGGTTGCTGAGAACCTCCGGGTCCTTCATCGGCGTATGGCCATGAACGACGCAGTGACCAAACCAGTCCGGATGGTCGAGGAACTCCCGCCGGATCCACATCATGTCTTCTCGGCTCTGCTCTTCCAGGGGGATGCCCGGGCGCAGGCCGGCGTGGACGAAAGCGTAGTCGCCACAGACGAAGTAGCTGGAGAGCTGGCGCAGGAACGAGATGTGCTCAGCAGGAACGGCGGCGCGCCATTCGTTCCACAGCCGCGCCTCGTCGGCGCCCGGCGCCGGACGGATATAGGAATAGACGGTCTCGAGCCCGCCCATGCGCAGCCAGCGCGAGAAGGAGTCCTGCGACAACAGGGACTCGAGCATCACCGCTTCATGATTGCCGGAGATGCAGATCGCCTTGTGGTCGCTCTTCCGCTGCAGCAGGGCATCCAGCACGCCGGACGATTGCGCGCCGCGGTCCACATAATCGCCGAGGTAAACCTCGACGCAGTCGGGACCGGGATGAGCGGCCATGTCCTCGTCGATGGCGGCCTGGAGGGACGTGAGCAGGTCGAGACGGCCGTGGACGTCCCCAACGGCATAGATGCGCATGTGGTCCGGGACGAGCGGGATGGCCGGATCGTGGAAGTGTTCTGTCACGGTGCTGTTCGGGCGGATCTTCAGCATCGTCATGTCCGCAACATCCCTGCTGGTGTCAATGCCCCCGCACGAACCACTGGCAAGTCCCTAATATAACGCACGAGTTCGATTCTGGCGATCATTTAGTTGCAGCGCAACAATAACAACACACACAAGCGTGAGTGGTGCAGCATTCTACCGCAATGCGGTAGCGGGGGAGAGAATGGCGTTTGATGTCGCGGCCCTGTCGGTCCTTTTTGAGGCCCTGCTTGGCTATCCGGCCGGCCTCGTGCGGCGGATCGGTCATCCCGTGATCTGGATTGGCCGACTCATCCTTGTGCTGGACCACCGGCTCAACAGGCCGGGATTTGCCCCCGGCCGGCGGCGCCTGATGGGTGTCGTGACCGTTGCGCTCGTGCTCGCGGCGGCCGCCCTGCCGGCTCTCGCGCTGGAAGTCCTTCTGCGCCCCCTCCCCTTCGGCATCATCATTCTCGGTCTCGCGGGGTCGAGCCTCATCGCCCAGCGCTCGCTGCACTGGCACGTGGCGCGGGTGGCCGAGGCGCTGGAAGGCGGCAGCCTCGCTGCGGCGCGCGAAGCCGTCGGCCATATCGTGGGCCGCGACCCTGAGACGCTGGACGCCTCGGGCGTCGCCCGCGCCGCCATCGAGAGCCTTGCGGAGAATTTTTCCGATGGCGTCGTCGCGCCGACCCTCTGGCTCAGCGTGGCCGGTCTTGCGGGGGGCGCGGCCTACAAGGCGCTCAACACCGCCGACAGCATGATCGGACATCTCACCGAGCGTCACGCCGCCTTCGGCTGGGCGGCAGCGCGGGCGGACGATTACGTGAACCTGCCCGCCTCGCGCCTTGCGGGCATGCTCATCATTGCCGGAGCGGCGCTGACGCCCGGCGCCCGTCCGCGCCATGCCCACCGGGCCATGCTGCGCGATGCGCCGCGCCACCGCTCGCCCAACGCGGGCTGGCCGGAGGCGGCCATGGCGGGGGCGCTCGGACTGCAGCTCAACGGGCCGAAGGTCTATGCGGGCGTGCTCACGCAGGACGCCTACATGGGCGACGGCCGGCGCGAGGCCACGGCGCAGGACGTGCGCATGGCACTCAAGGTCTACCGCCGCGCGGATGCCCTGATGATCCTGCTGGTGCTGGCCGGCGCGGGCTTGACGCTGCTGGTCTGATGGCTCAGCGCGCAAGAGCCAGCAGACGGTCGAGATCGAGGTGCGCGGCGAGATGCGCCGCCAGAGCGTCCAGCGTCGCCTCCACGCCATCCTCATAAGCGATGCCGCCGCCCTCCCCGCCCAGCCGGCGGAGCACGGCCGCGCGGAAGGCATCGGAGGCGAACAGGCCATGCACATAGGTGCCAGCGACACGGCCCGAAGCCGAGCGCGCGCCTTCCGGCCGCCCATCGGAGAGATGCCCGTAGGGCCGGGCGCAATCGACGCCATGGGTTGCGCCCATGTGCATCTCGTAGCCGTGGAATTGTGCCCCCTCGGCGGTCCCGCTCACCTCCTCCAGCCGCTTTTCGCCGGTCAGCACCGTATGGACATCGAGCAGGCCGAGGCCGCGGGCGATTGTCGTCTCGCCCTCCACGCCCTCGGGATCGGCGATGGTCTGGCCCAGCATCTGGTAGCCGCCGCACAGGCCAAGGACCGCGCCGCCGCGCCGGGCGAACGCGAGGATGTCGTGATGGAGGCCTCCGGCTTTCAGCGCCGTGAGATCGGCGATGGTCGCCTTGGAGCCGATCAGCAGCACGAGATCGGTGTCGAGTGGCAAGGTCTCATGGGGGCGGATGCGGCGCACCTCGACGGCCGGCTCGGCGTCGAGTGGATCGAGATCGTCGAAATTGGAGACGTGGGGCAGGATCGGCACGGCGATGCGGAGCCGCGCCCCGGCCTTGGGCGGCGGCGGTGCAGACAGGGCAAGGGCATCCTCCGCCGGCAGGCGGGCGGCATCGGGAAAGTGCGGCACGAGGCCGAGGGCATCCCAGCCGGTCAGGCGCGCGATCAGGTCCATCCCGGAGGTGAACAGCGCCGGGTCACCGCGGAAGCGGTTGACGATGAAGCCCCGGATCATGGCCGCGTCGGCCGGATCGATCACCGCCTTCGTCCCGGCGAGGCTGGCGATGACCCCGCCCCGATCGATGTCGCCGATGAGCACCACGGGCACGTCCGCCGCCCGCGCGAAGCCCATGTTCGCGATGTCGGCGGCGCGGAGATTGACCTCGGAGGCGCTGCCCGCCCCTTCCACCAGCACGAGGTCGGCCTCCGCCTTCAGGCGCGCGAAGCTGTCCAGCACGGCGGGCATGAGGGTCGGCTTGAGGGACTGGTAGGCGGCGGCCTTGGCCTTGCCGTGGACCTGTCCCTTCACCACCACCTGCGCGCCGCTCTCGCCCTGCGGCTTCAGCAGCACGGGATTCATGTGAACGCTCGGGCGCACCCGCGCGGCCCGCGCCTGAAGCGCCTGGGCGCGGCCGATCTCCCCGCCGTCCGCCGTCACGGCGGCATTGTTGGACATGTTCTGCGGCTTGAATGGCCGCACCGCGAGGCCGCGCAGGGTGAAGGCACGGGCGAGGCCGGCGACGATGAGGGACTTCCCCACATCCGACCCCGTGCCCTGGAACATGAGCGTGCGCGCCATCAGAACTCGATGCCCGGCTGCGCCTTCACCCCGGCGGCGAAATGGTGCTTCACCAGCCCCATCTCCGTCACCAGATCGGCGGCGGCGAGAAGCTCCGGCTTCGCATTGCGCCCAGTGACGACAACATGCAGGCCGGGGCGCCGCGCCTTGAGGGTGGCCACCACGTCGGCGAGGTCGAGATAGTCGTAGCGCAGGGCGATGTTCAGTTCGTCGAGGATGAGGAGGGCGATGGTCTCGTCCGCCATCAGCTCGCACGCCTTGCCGAAGGCACGGGCGGCAGCGGCCTTGTCACGGGCGAGGTCCTGCGTCTCCCAGGTGAAGCCCTCGCCCATGGTGTGCCAGCTCACGCGATCGCCGAAGGCCTGGAAGGCCTCCTGCTCGCCGGTCTGCCAGGCACCTTTGATGAACTGCACCACGCCGACCCGCCCGCCACGCCCCAGCATCCGCAAAGCGAGGCCGAACGCCGCCGTGCTCTTGCCCTTCCCGGGGCCGGTGTGGACCACCAGCAGGCCCTTCTCGATGGTCTTCTCGGCCACCTCCTTGTCCTGCACCGCCTTGCGCTTCTCCATCTTGGCGCGATGGCGGGCGGCGGCCTCGTCATCGAGGGGGGGCGGGGCGACGGGATCGCTCACGGGGTTACGTCCTTCACGGTCAGGGGCAGCCCGGCCACCACCAGCACCACCTTGCGGGCGCGGGCGGCGAGGCGCTGGTTGAGGAGGCCGGCGGCGTCACGGAAGCGGCGGGCCAGCGCATTGTCGGGCACGATGCCGAAGCCGACCTCGTTGGCGACGCAGAGGGTCGGCCCCGGCCGGGCGGCGAGGGCAGCCTCCAGCGCCGCCGCCTCGGCGTCGAGGTCGTGCTCGGCGAGGAGGTGGTTGGTGAGCCAGAGGGTGAGGCAATCCACCAGCACCGGCCGATCCGGAGGGAGCGCGCCGAGGGCGGCGGCGAGATCGAAGGGCGCCTCCACTGTCTCCCACCCCGCACCGCGACGGGCGCGATGAAGGGCGACGCGCGCCTCCATCTCCGGGTCCGGCTGGCCGCCATAGCCGAGTTGGGCGGTGGCGACATAGGTCCATGGACCCGGGTGCCGCACGGTTTCGCCTTCCGCGAACCGGCTTTTCCCCGAGCGCGCACCGCCGAGGACCAGGACGAAATTTGCCTCGGCAGGACCGTTGCGGGGCGCCAGCGCCATCAAACGCACACTCCTGAGCGGGGACCAGGTGGCGTACGTGTCGCCCTGGAATTGGGGCGGCCTGCAGGGCCGATCCGGCACATCCTCATCCCGTTTCCCCTCAACCCCAGCTTGGCGGACCAGGCGCGACTATAGGGGCCACCCCCATGCCCGCAAGGCAGGCCGACGATAGCGAGGAGAGCAGGATACCTCTTTCCTCTGGCCGACTCGGTGTTTCGTCCAGCTGCCGCCGGGGACCTGCGACCGCCCTCGGGGCAGAGACGACGAGCGGCAAAATGCTTTAACAAACGAATTATTATGTATATTTCTCAATGGTTTATGGTTAATATTTAACTTTAAGAGGCACTCGCAATTTAGATAATGCCATTTCTCAAAGAAGAAATGCTATATTTTTCAGAATCTTACCGCGATATCCCGCTACAGATTAGGGGAAAAGATGCACTTAAAGTGCTGCATTAAGACTTTATGTTTTTATGATAATGGACTGATTTAAATAGATAATTTCTTGATAGGATTAAAGTCTTAGATCCTGGGTGGGCTTATGGCTTTTCGGCTTCGGACAATCTGCCCCCCTACCCCGGTCCAAAATACGCGCCGCCTCTCCCCGCTCATGAGTCGCCCCGGAGCAGGGTCTCACGTAGGGGAAAAGGTTCATTGGCCGCATAAGCCGCGCAACCTGCTTGCTCGCCTAGGCATTAAACCCGCGGCGTGGATCAGCCGGCGCAATTGTTGGCCTGACGCAGGGTAAGACTTGCCCCCACCCGCAACAGGCGGCTCAGGCCGCCGCGCTCAGCCTCTGTAGGGCCTGCCACACGTCGGCAGCGGAGATGTCGGCGAGGCAGGGCGGCCCTTCCCGCACCTCCGGGGCGATGCGGCAGCTGGCCTTCTCGCAGGGGGCGCACTCCCGCCGCGCCTTCAGTTCGCGGACGCGGGCTCCGAACAGGCCGGTGAGGACCGGATTGGTCGGCCCGTAAAGACCGACAGTCGGCACGCCACAGGCCGCAGCCAGATGGCCGAGGCCGGTGTCCACCGTCACCACGCCTGCGGCGCCGGCGATCTGCGGGGCAAGTCCCTCCAGCCCCTGCGGCGGCAGCAGGCGGACATTGTCACGCCCTGCGGCGATGGCCTCGGCACGGGCGCGCTCTTCGGCGCCGTGGGCGAACAGGCGCACCTCCATGCCCGCCTCCCCCGCCAGCGCGGACAGGGCGCGCCAGCCGTCGAGGGTCCAGGTCTTCGTCGGCCAAGTCGTGCCATGCAGGAAGACGAGATAGGGCGCGCCGGCGGGCGCCGGACGCAGCCCCGTATCAGCGGACAGGCCCTCGAGCCCGTAGCCGAGCGATGCCGCGAACAGCTTGCGGATGCGCACGGCCATGTGCTCCACCTCGGGCACATGGTGACGCGCGCCGTAGAGCAGGCTGGCCAGCCCCTCCCGCGCGCTCTGCCGGTCGAATCCGTGTCGGGGGCCACGGGCGAGGGCGGCCACCGCCGCGCTCTTCATCAGACCCTGCCCGTCGATGACCAGATCATAGGGCTCGGCCGCCAGCGCCGCCCTCACCCGTCCGGCCTCCCCATTGGAAAGCGCGGCCATCGGCCGGCGCAGCATGCGGCGGAGCGGAACGGTGATGGTGCGGCGGACGGCGGGATGGAGCCGGGCCACCGGCGCGAAGGCCTCCTCCACCGCCCAGTCCACCGTGAGGCCGGGCACGCGGGCGGCGGCATCCGTCAGCGCGGGGAAGGTGTGAACCACATCCCCCAGCGACGACAGCTTCACCAGCAGCAGCTTCATCGGCGCATTTGCTCGGCCGCGGCGAGGACTTCCTCAGCGGCGATGCCTTCGAGGCACGCCAGCGTCTTGAGAGGGCATTCCCGCTTGTGGCAGGGCCGGCACGGCAGGTCGCGCGAGACCACGCGGGCGAAGGGCGAGGCAGGAGGCGTCATCTTCTCGGACGACGCGCCGTAGATCACCACCAGTCGGCGGTCGAAGGCGCCGGCGATGTGCATGAGGCCGGAATCGTTGGAGATCACCACGTCCGCGCCGGCGAGGATGGCCGCAGCCTCGATGAGCGTCGTGCGGCCGACCAGATTGTCCACCGGAACGCCCGCCGAGGCCTCGATGGCGCTCGCCGCCTCCGCATCCTTGGGCGAGCCGAGGATGCGGATGCGGTAGCCGTCCTTCACCGCCAGCGCGGCAAGGGCGGCGAATTTGGCGGCCGGCCAGCGCTTGGCAGGACCGTATTCGGCACCGGGGCACAGCACCATCACCGGCCCTTCGCCAGCGAGGGGGTATTTGGCGGCAGCAATGTCCACGGCGCCGTCCGGCAGCATCAGGCGCGGGCGCGGCGCGCGGGCGATGGAGCCGGGCGGCAGGCCAAGGGCGACGAAGCGGTCCAGCGTGCGGGCGGTCTTGCGGTCGGGATCGGGGCGGGCATCGGTGAGGAGCGCGCTGCGCAGCTCGGCGCGGTAGCCGACACGCTCGGGAATTTCTGCGGCGAGCGGAACGATGGCGGCCTTGAATGCCCGCGGCAGGATGATGGCCTTGCCATAGCCCTCGTTGCGCAGGGCACGACCCGCCTTCCAGCGGGCGAGGAGGCCGAGTTCGCCATGGCCCAGCCCCAGCGGGATGGTGCGGCGGACGCCGGGGATCATGCGGGCGACGGGAAGGGCGGCGGGCGGCGCCAGCACATCGATGGGGCGGCCCGGCTCACGCAGCCGCAGCACGTCCACAAGGCTCGCCGCCATGACCATGTCGCCGACCCAGGACGGGCCGACGAGCAGAAGCGGCGAAACGGAACCGAGGGCACGCATGCGAAAACTCGCGGGGTGGAACGCCCCGCGTCATGACAAGGCGGACCCGCCGCGTCAAGCACGCTGGCCCGGACGCGGCGGCCGTTGAGGAGCGGAAGCTCAGGCGGCCGGACGGATCGTCTTCTCGACCGACGACTTGATCGGCTCGGACGAGTCGGCGGCGACCTTCTGCGCGAGCGCGGAGAGATCCTTGGCCTGGCCGGTCAGCGCCTCGAACTGCTTGCGGGCGTGGCCGGTGGAAAGCTCCACGGCTTCGGCGACGGTCTTGGCGGTCAGCAGCGAATTGAAATAGTCGAACGCCGAGTTCACGTTCGATTGAACCGCCTCGAGCACCTTCGCATTGTACTGGGCCACGCCCTTGGAGGCGGTGGTGGCGCTGTCTTCGAGGGCGGCATTCACCTGCTCGGCCGCGGCCTTGAGCTTGCCGTAGTTCTCGCGGTAGGCGGCGAGGCCCTTTTCGGCGATCTCACGCACCGCCGGCGGCACTTCGACGCCGGGCACGGAATGGGTCGAGAACGCCTTTTTCGCCGCCTCGATCTGATCCTGATAAGCCTTGATGAAGGTGTCGTTCATGTCATCCTCGGAAACGGGGCATGGCGATCCGTGCCGAGGTGCATTGCTGCAGTGCCAACTTTGACGAGACGCAAGGCGCAGCGCCGTGCAACGACTTGCGTGTTGGACGTTCAAAGGTGAGCTGTGTTAACCCCGACGCTAGGGTTATACAGCAGTAAACGTGCAGCGCAAAATGAAATTCTGCGCTGCACAAGTCAAGCTTCCGTGCGTACAGCGGTACGGCCCGGACTGGTAGAGTAATCCCGTCAGCCCTGCTGGTTGGGATCCGTGGCCTTGGCCGCGGCGGCCTGGGCCTCGCGCACCGCGGTCTCGCCCACCGTCTTGAGATCCTGAGCCACTGCCTGCGCGCTCTGGGCGGCGGAGGCGGCGAGGGTCTTGAGCCGCTCGGCAAGGGTGCGGGCGTGCTCATCCATGGTGCGCACGGCGTTCTCGCCGAGCGCCTTGGCGTCGTCGCCGAAGGCCTTCGCCTGTTCGGAGACGTTCTTGAGCTGGTTGGTGAGGAACTCGGCCTGCAGGCCCATCATTTCCTGCGGGCTCTTGGCCGCGACCAGCTTGTGCAGGAAATCAAAGCTTGCCTCGACATTGGCTTCCATCAGGCCGATGGCCTTCTGGCGGAAGTCCTTGATATTGGAGCGGACCTCCTCGATATGACCTTCGCTCTCGCCGACCGTTTCCCGCGCGTTCTGAAACAGGGTCTCGAACGCCTGCCGGGCCTGCGCCACGTTCTTCTCGGCAATGGCCCGCATTTCGGGGGGCAGTTCCAGCTCCGGACCGAACTTTGTCGTCATGACGTCTCTCCTCCGGTGTCGGGCGGCGCAAGCCACCGCGAAGCGACCGATCTTAGTCTACGGTACTGCCGCTTCGCCAATATGAATGGCGGCCAACGCTGCGAAGTTGCACTGACGTTAATCAATAGGGGCGAGAATATGAGCCGGCGGGATTGGGCCCGCCTCCGTTCACTCCTCCACCGCAAGGTGCGATCCTGCAGAATATGACGCAGCACAACGGCAGCCCGGACGACCCGCCTCCCGCCTCGGAGAAAGGCGGGGACGCCATCACGTCCACGCTGCCCGGCGCCGACGCGGTGCTGGCGCCCCTGGCGCGGCAGGACTTCGTCTCCTTCCTCCTCGACGCCGGCTCGGGCCGCGTCCTGGCCGCAACGTCCGCCGCCGCGCGGATCGCCATCGAGCCGGGCAAACCCGCACCAGAGCCCGTGCTGGCGGCGGCCCCTCGCCTGGCGCGACGCACCGCCGCCGGTTTCGGCGTCGCGCGCCTGCGCCTGCCCGGCGATCTTTCGCCCCGCACCGTGCGATTTGCGGCGCTCGCCCTGCCCTCGGGTCCGGCGCTCCTGTTCGCGGACCCGGCCGCATTCGCCCCTTCCCGTGCCGCGCCTCCCGTCGTCCGCCCAGACACGGCGCCGGCCGTGCCGGCGGCGCTGCGCCCCCTGCTCGCCCAGCCCCTGCGGGTGACGTGGGAAAGCGATGCCGACGGCAGGCTGCGCGCCCTCTCTCCCCTGTTCGCGGCGGCACTCGGCGGCCGCGCCGCCACCTTCCTCGGCGCCAGCTTCGCGGAGCTGGAGCGCGCCGGCGACCTCGTCGACGCCGATGCCCTGGTGGAAGCCATGGCCTCCGGCGAAAGCTTCACCGAGCGAACGGCGACGGTCCCGGCGATGGGCGTCGAATCCCCGCTCGACCTCAGCCTCGGCGGTGCCCCGCTGTTCGATGCGGAGCGTCGGTTCAAGGGCGTGCGCGGCTTCGGCATCGTCACGGCTGCCGAGGCGCCGCTTCCGCTGTCCGCGCACGCACCCCATCCTGCCCCCCGCGCGCCTGAACCCGCGGTCTCCTTCGGCCGGAATGTGGTCCCGCTCAGACAGGGCAGCCTGTCGCCGCAGGAAAGCTCCGCCTTCCGCGAGATCGCCCGCACCCTTGCCGCCGCCATCGAAGACTGGCCGAGGATTCCGCCGGACACCGAACCATCCGCCGATCTCGATGCGGCGCAGGCCGAGCCGCAGCCGCAGTCTGCCTCCGGCGACGAGGCGGAGTTGCTGGACAAGCTTCCGGTGAGCCTTCTGGTGCAGCAGGAGGGCGCGCTGGTCCATGCCAACCGCGCCTTTCTCGCGCTGACCGGCTGGACCGGGCTCGACGCGCTCACGGAGGCCGGCGGACTGGAGGGGATCCTCACCCGGGAATCCGGTGCCCTTCATGTGCTGACGCCCGAAGGCACCCGCCTGCCGATCGAGGTTCGCCTCGTCGCCGCACCGTTCATCGGCCGGCCGGCGCTGATCCATGTTATCCGCCCGCTCGACAAGGCCGGCGACGACCGCGAGGCCCGGGCGAGTGCCCGTCGTGCAGCGCTGGACATGGTACCCTGGCCCGTCTTCCTTCTGGAGATGGACGGCACCATCCGCCTCGCCAACCTGGCGGCGGCGCAGCGGCTGGGCTTCCCGGCCAATGACCTCGCCGGCGAGCCCTTCACCACCGCCATCGCCCCGACCGATCGTGCGGAGGCCGTCGCAACCCTCGACCGCGTGCGGGACGAGGGCGCCTCCGCGCAGGTGGTGCTGGCGCTGCGCAACCGCGAGGGCGAGGTGCTGCCGGGGCTCGCGGCCGTGACCCGCGCCGGCGCCGAGGACCAGCTTCTGTGCGTCGTCATCGGTCCGGTCCCGGAGCCGTCCCGCTCCGAGCCGCCGCCCGAAGCCGCTCCCGCGGCGAACCTCCTGCCGCGGCTCGCCGGCCGCCTGCGCGCGGGCATCGAAGGCCCCATTGCGATCCTGCGGGAGGCGCCCGCCGAGGGCCTGAGCGATCCCCTCCGGCAGGCCCTCAAATCCCTGAGCGACACCCTCGACGACCTCACCGCGCTGTCCGAGCCATCGACGGCGGAAGCGGTTACCTGCGACGTGTCGGCGGCGGTGCGCGCCGCGGTGGCCACGCTCGTTCCCACTGCGCGGCGGCGTCGGCTGGCGCTGCGCCTCGACGATGCCGGAGGCGTCACGGCCAAAGCCGCCGAAGAGTCTCTCAACGAGCTCGTGGCGATGCTGGTGGAAGAGGCCGTCGCGGCCACGCCGGCGGGCGGGGCGGTGGCGGTCTCGGTCTACGCCGTGGACGACGGGGACATGGGACCGCGGGCCATGGTGCAGTTGAGCGACGCCGGCGCAGGGCTCGACGCTACGGCAGCGGCGGCGGCGCTCGATCCGCTATCGGGGCTTTCGGCGGACGACCGTTTCGCCGCCGAGGGACGTCCCCTGCGTCTTGCCCGCATGGCGGAGGCCGCGCGCAGCCTCGGTGGCGCGCTGGAGATCGACCCGGTCGGTATGAATCAGGCCGGCGAAGACCTTGGCCGGCGCCGGGGAATGATCGCCCGGCTCACATTGCCTGCCTGAACCCACCCCATTGAAGGTGCCGGGCCACCAATTGGGTGGGATCCGTACAATGGAACAACTCCATTGTGCAGGCGAAAGCCTGTCCAGGCGGCGTGCGACGCACCATGTCGCATATCTACGTAGTTGACGAAACCGGCGAGCTTCTGCGAAAAACGTAATAGAAACAAGTTTTTAGAAGCCTTCCAAGTTAGCTTCGAGCCGCGCCATGATCGTTTGTTCATGCAACGTCTTTTCAGACCGCCAGGTGCTTGATGCGCTTGCCGGCACCCCTTTGCGCTCCCCCAGCGAAGTTTATCGCTGCCTCGGCTGTTCGCCCCAGTGCGGACGCTGCGCCCGGACCATCCGCACGCTGATGGATCAGGTTCAGGCTCACGACTGCGGCGCCTGCGCCGACGAATGTCCCGTCGCGGGACTTACCGGAATGGTCGCGGCCGAATAAGCTTCCTAAAAGCACGGCCAATCGCCCGGTGACCCGCCGGGCGTTACCGCTGGGTACCTTGCCACCACATTAGAATTAGTCTAACGCTTAATCCAAACTAACTGTCCTTACGGCACCAGGAGCTGATAATGAAGGGCGATCCGAAGGTTATTGAATACCTCAATCGGGGCCTGCGCTCTGAGCTGACCGCCATCAATCAGTATTGGCTGCATTACCGAATGCTCGACAATTGGGGCTACAAGGCGCTGGCCAAGAAGTGGCGCGCCGAGTCCATCGAGGAGATGGTGCACGCCGATAAGTTCACCGACCGCATCCTGTTCCTCGACGGCTTCCCGAACATGCAGGTGCTCGACCCCCTGCGAATCGGCCAGGACGTGAAGGAAATCCTCGACTGCGATCTCGCCGCCGAGCTGGACGCCCGCGCCCTCTACCAGGAAGCGGCCACCTACTGCCACTCGGTGAAGGACTATCCGAGCCGCGACCTCTTCGAGGAGCTGATGGCGGACGAGGAAGGCCACATCGACTTCCTCGAGACCCAGCTGGACCTCGTGTCCAAGCTCGGCCTGCAGCTCTACGCCCAGCATCACATCGGCGAGCTGGACGAGGATTGATCCCTCCTCCCTCTGCCCGATACCGACACAAAGCCCGGCCCTTGCGCCGGGCTTTTTGTTTGGACCTCCAACTAGATTGGAGAAAGTATAAACTGGACGATCAAGCCCCAAAGCATTTCGGAATTAGATAATTTCCAATGTTTCCGGCCTCACACCCTTCTTCATTGACCCTTCGTAACGCCCCGGGCTAGCCAATTCTCCGCAGTCTTGTCGTGCTCGTTCCGAGCCCGCGTGTGGGGATTTCAATGGGTCGCCTTCATCTCTTGCGCAGCCTTCTCGCCGGTGGCGCACTGCTTGTCGCGGCGCAGACCGCCAGCGCCCAGCAGGTCGTCAACGTCTACACCACCCGCGAGCCCGGCCTTGCCGCCCCCCTGTTCGAGGCCTTCACCAAGGCGACGGGCATCGAGGTGAAGAGCGTCTTCATCAAGGATGGCCTCGCCGAGCGCGTGAAGGCCGAGGGCGCCGCCTCCCCCGCGGACGTGCTGATGACCGTGGACGTGGGCAACCTGCTCGACGTGGTGGATGCCGGCGTCACCCAGCCGGTGACGTCGCCTGCCCTCTCCGCCATTCCCGCCAACCTGCGCGATCCGGCGGGCAACTGGTACGCCCTCTCCCTGCGCGCCCGCCTCGTCTACACGGCGAAGGATGAGGTGAAACTCTCGGCCATCACCTACGAGGATCTGGCCGACCCCAAATGGAAGGGCAAGGTCTGCATCCGCTCCGGCCAGCACCCCTACAACGTGGGGCTGGTGGCGGCCTACATCGTCCATCACGGTGAGGAGAAGGCCGAGGCGTGGCTGCGCGGCCTCAAGGCGAACCTCGCCCGCAAGCCCGCCGGAGGCGACCGCGAGGGCGCCCGCGACATCCTCGGCGGCATCTGCGATCTGGCCGTGGGCAATTCCTACTATGTGGGCCTGATGCGCTCGGGCAAGGGCGGTGCGGATCAGAAGAAGTGGGGCGATGGCATCAACGTTCTGCTCCCCACCTTCCAGGGCGGCGGCACCCATGTGAACGTCTCCGGCGCCGCCGTGGCCAAGAACGCGCCCCACAAGGACGCGGCCGTGAAGCTGCTGGAATTCGCCATCTCGCCCGAGATGCAGGCGGTCTACGCCAAGCAGAACATGGAATATCCCGTCATCACCTCCGCCGAGGTCGATCCCATCATCGGGGCTCTGGGCCCGCTCAAGGTCGATCCCATCCCGCTGGTGGACATCGCCAAGAACCGCAAGCGCGCGAGCGAGCTCATCGACAAGGTCGGCTTCGACAACTGACGGCCGATGGCTGAGACCACACTGACCGGCGAGCCGCGCACGACGCGGCTCCGCCTCCCCCGCCACCTCTCCCCGCTCCTTCTGGCGTCGGGAGTGGTGGCTCTTTTCGTTATGCTGCCGCTTCTTGCCCTCGCCGGCATCGCCGCGCGCGGGTCCGGCGACATGTGGCCCCACCTCATCGCCACCGTGCTGCCCGATGCGCTGGCCGAGACCGGGCTGCTGGTACTCGGCGTGGGTGTGATGACGCTGGTGGTGGCCGTGCCGTGCGCGTGGCTGGTGGCCACCTGCACCTTTCCCGGCCGCTCGGTGCTGGAATGGGCGCTGCTGCTGCCGCTGGCAGTGCCGGGCTACATCGTCGCCTTCTCCTATCTCGATGTGTTGCACCCCCTCGGGCCGGTGCAGGAGGCGCTGCGCGCCATGCTCGGCATCTCCAGCCCGCGCGGCCTGCGCCTGCCGGATGTGCGCTCCACCGGCGGCTGCATCCTCGTGCTCTCGGCCGTGCTCTACCCTTATGTCTACCTCTCCGCGCGAGCGAGCTTCGTGCTGCAGTCGGCGGCCGCGCTTGAAGTGGCGCGCACACTGGGCGCCAGCCGCTGGCGCGCCTTCCTGCGCATCGGCCTGCCGCTGGCCCGCCCGGCCATCGTCGCAGGGTTGACGCTGGTGCTGCTGGAGGTGCTGGGCGATATCGGCGCCTCGGAATTCCTCGGTGTGCGCACCCTCACCGTCTCCATCTATTCCACCTGGGTGAACCGCTCGAACCTGCCCGGCGCGGCTCAGATTGCACTCGTCATGCTGGCCCTCGTGCTGGGCCTGATTCTTCTGGAGCGATGGGCGCGGCGGGCCCGGCGCTTCGTCGCCACCGGTTCGGCCCGGCCGCAGGCGCCGCTGCGGCTGACCGGGCTCCAGGGCCTCGCCGCCGCCGCCTTCTGCGCCCTGCCCGTGATGCTCGGCTTTCTCGTGCCGTTGCTGCACCTCTCCATCTCGGCCGCGCGGCGGATGGCGGAGACCGGCTTTCCCACCCGAATCGTCGGCGAAGCCGCGACCACCGCCGCCCTCGCCGCCGGCACCGTGACCCTCGCCCTCGGCCTCGGCCTCGTGGTGGCGCTGGGACAGCGGCTGACGCGCGTGCCGCTTGCCTCCGGCTTCGCCCGGGTGGCGAGCCTCGGCTATGCGGTGCCGGGCACGGTGCTCGCCGTGGGCCTGCTCAGCCCCCTCGCCGGCTTCGACAACGTGGTGGATGGGGCGATGAGGCAGGCGTTCGGCATCTCCACCGGCCTCCTGCTGTCGGGCTCGGGGGCGGCGCTCGTGATGGCCCTCGCCATCCGCTTCCTCGCCATTCCCGTCGGCGGCATCGAAGCGGGATTCGCCAAGCTCTCCCCGCACCTCGACATGGCGGCCCGCAGCCTCGGCTCGTCGCAGCCGCGCACAGTGCGGCGGGTGCTGCTGCCGCTGCTGCGGCCGGCCCTCGCCACTGCCGCCCTGCTGGTCTTCGTCGATGCCATGAAGGAGTTGCCGGCCACCCTCCTGCTGCGCCCCCTCGGCCTTGAGACGCTGGCGACCCACGTCTATGGCGAGGCGGCGCGCGGCACCTATGAGGACGGTGCGCTGGCCGCGCTGGTGATTCTGCTCATCGGGCTCGGGCCGGTGATGCTCCTCGCCCGCATGACCTCGTCCGCCCTCGCGGCCTCTTCCGACGGCGCACGCGGCGGCGCCTCGGCCCGCGACTAGCCGGCCGCCCCGTCCGCCCCCCAGCCATCAAAGCGACACAGAGCCCGCTAAAGGTGCGGCCACGATCCAACGTGGCCTCAGGCGTCGCGCGCATCGCCCCGCCTGCTCCCTCGGAGACCTCTGTATCTTCATGCTGCGTGTCGGCCAGAACACCCGCCGGGCCGGGCTCATCGCTGCATCCGCGCTGGGCGCGGGCGCTGCGCTGCTGCTCGTTGCCATGGCGGTGCTGCCTTTCCTGGTGCCGGCCGCCGAGCTCCGCCGGGTTGCGGCGCAGGCGCTCGCCGGCTCGACCGGCCAGAAGGTGGAGATCCTCGGCGAGCCGTCGATCCGCCTCTTCCCCTCCCCCCGCGTCGTGCTCGGAAAGGTCAGCTTCCCGCTCCCCGCCGGCCAGTCGCTCGACGCCGAGAACGTGGTGACCCGGCTCGATCTGCTCGAACTCGCAGCCGGGCGGGTGGCGGTGAACGACGTGATCGTCGAGCACCCCACCCTCGTGCTCACCGGCGAAGGCATGGCGCCCGCGCTCGGCATCGCGCCGGTGCTTGCTGCCACCGACCGGCCAGAGCTGCGTATTATCGACGGCACCATCGCGTGGCGCAGCGGCAGCGGCCTGACCCGCGAGCTGGTGAGCGGCATCACCGCCAGCCTCGACCGGGTGCTCGACCGCGCGGGCATCGCCGTCGCCATCCAGTTCGACTGGCGCGAGCAGCCGGTGAACGCGACGCTGTTCATCGACGACATCACCGCCTTCATGGCCGGCACGCCGGCGCCCATGCGCGTCTCCGTTGCGACGGACGGCGCCAAGGCCCGCTTCCACGGCCGCGCCGCGCTCGGCAAGGCGCCCACCATGGACGGCGCGGTGACGGCGGATGCCGATTCACTGCGCGACCTGTTCGACTGGGCCGGCATGGAAGCGCCGACCCGCAGCGGCTTCGGGCCGTTCTCCCTCTCCTCCCGCCTGAAGCTGGAGAAGGGCGAGGTGGCCCTGACCGAGGCAAGCGTCGATCTCGACGGCAACCGCGGCGATGGCGGCCTTCTGGTGAAGGTCTCCGGCGCGCGCCCGCTCATCCAGGGCACGTTTGCCGCCGATCACATCACGTTTGCTCCATACGGCGCCATGCGCCTGACCGGCGGCGAGCGGCAGGGCTGGGACCGGGGACCGGTCGATCTCTCCGCCCTCGGCGCCTGCGACCTCGACCTCAGACTCTCCGCGGCGCGGGTGGATGTAGGCGACACCGCGCTGTCCACCGTCGCCGCCAGCGCCGTCCTTTCGGCCGGCCGGCTCGTGCTCGCCATCGGCGAGGCCCATGGCTGGGGCGGACTGCTGCGCGCCTCCCTGACGCTGGCACCCGCGGCTGCAGACGCTTCCGGCACCCACACGCGACGGCCGGGCGCGGAACTGCGGCTCGAGGCGGAAGCGACCGACGTGGAACTCGCCCGCGCCCTCGATGACATCGGCGGCTTTCGCCGTATCGACGGCACCGGCACCCTCCAGCTCGACGTGACGGGGGCGGGACGCAGCATCCAGGACATCGCCGCGAACCTTCAGGGCAGCGCCGCTCTTACGGCGTCCAACGGCTATCTCAACGGCTTCGACGTGGCGCAGTTGCTGCAGCGGATCGAGCGCCGCCCGCTCTCCGCCGCCAGCGACTGGCGCGGTGGCCGCACCGCCTTCGCCGATCTCAACGGCCGCATCGCCATCAACGACGGCGTTGGCACCATCGAGGAACTGGCCATGCGCGGGCCGCGCGCGCAGATCGAGATGACCGGCTCGCTCTCCATCGCCCAGCGCGCGCTGGATCTCGCCGGCCACGCCGCGCTGCCGGCGACCAAGGGCGCGAAGACGGGCGCGATCGACCTGCCGTTCAGCGTCCGCGGGCCATGGGACGAGCCAAGCATCATGGCCGATCCGCTCAGCCTCATCGAACGCTCGGGCGCAGCCCTGCCGCTGCTGGAGGCAGTGAAGGGCCGCCTCACCGCGCCCGCAGCCGAGCGGGCGATGGATGGCGGCGCGTCGGCGGCCGACCCCCAGCAGCCTCCGGCGAACTGAGCGCCTCGCAGGAAGCCGAGACAAGCAGCAGACATGAAAAAGGCCGGCGCATTGGCGCCGGCCTTTTGATGTCTGTGACGTCCCCGGACGGATCAGCCCTTGAGGCTGGCCTGCATGGCGGCGCCGAGGCCCTTGAACGAGAGCGGCAGGATGACCGGCTGGCGCGAACCGTTCTCGAACACGATATCGCCCTTGCCGGAGCTGGCCTTGAGCGCCGCGAGCTGATCCTGCGTCAGCTCGGTCGAGGCGACGCAATGCTGGCCGCAGCGCTTGAAGGTCAACACCACATCGGCGACGCCGGGCACCTTGAGAGATACGTTGGACGGCAGCCACACGCCGGGCGGGGTGAGGACGATGAGGCGCACCGGGCCGCTCTTCTCGGCCCGCACCGCCACATGGGCGAGGATGTGCGCGAGATCGGGCGTCTGCAGCGTCTGCACCGCCTCGCAGCCGCGCTTGTCGTCCTTGCCCTTGCAGCGGACGGTCCAGTCGTCGTGCACCGAGTGGGTCTCGGTGGGGTCGGCAGGAGCAGCAGCAGGCGCAGCGGCCGGAGCCGGCGCGGCAGCCGTCTGGGCGACGGCGGGAAGGGCGAAGGCCGAAGCGGCAAAGACAGCGGACAGGAGCGAGAGACGGAAGGAAGGGATGAGACCGATAAGCGCCATCATTTACGTCCTCTCAATCGCACCCGCGCCCCGCAGCGGTGCCATTGGCGGGACATATCCGACAGCGGGCCCGTCAGGCAACGCAAATTGCGGTGGCCGCCGACGCTGACACTGGGGAAGACGGCGCGCGCGGCTCCCTTCGCAACGGGACAGGCGGGCGATCACGGTGTCCAGATGCCATTTTCCGGCCCCGCGTTCACGCGCATGCGGTGCCCTCTCGCCGCGCCGCGACGGAGGCCAGCACCCGCTCCGGTGTCGCTGGGGCATCCAGATGCACCGGCCCCTCCCCCGGCAGGCCGGCGATGGCGTCACGGATGGCGAGCCATACGGAAATGGCGAGCATCAGCGGGGGCTCGCCCACCGCCTTGGAGCGTAGCACCGTTTCCTCCGCATTGGGCTTGTCGAGGAGATGGACGTTGAGCACCGGCGGCACGTCGCGCGAGCCGGGGATCTTGTAGGTTGAGGGGCCGCGCGTGGCGAGGCGACCGGCGGCGTCCCACTTCAGCTCCTCGCAGGTGAGCCAGCCCATGCCCTGCACGAAGGCGCCCTCGATCTGGCCGATGTCGATGGCCGGGTTCAGCGAGCGCCCGCAATCCCCCACGATCTCGGCCCGAAGCACCCGTACCGCGCCGGAGAGCGAATCCACCGCCACCTCGGCCGCAGCCGCGCCATAGGTGTAATAGTAGAAAGGTCGCCCTTCCGACTTCGCCATGTCGAAATGAATCTTCGGCGTCTTGTAGAAGCCGGTGGCGGAGAGCGGCACGCGCTGCTGCCACGCCATGTGCGCCGCTTCGCCGAAGGAGAGGCTGCGGTTGCCCACGCTCACGCGTCCCTCGGCGAACACCACGTCCTCCACCGCCGCATCGAAATGCGCCGCCACCACGCCCGCCATGCGGCCTCGGATCTCCTTCGCCGCGATCAGCGCCGCCATGCCGTTGAGGTCGGAGCCCGAGGAGGCCGCAGTGGGGGAGGTGTTGGGCACCTTCGCGGTGCTGGTTGCGGAGACGCGCACATGGTCGAGCGGAATGCCGAAGGCGTCCGCGACGACCTGCGCCACCTTCACGAACAGCCCCTGCCCCATCTCCGTGCCGCCGTGGTTCAGGTGGACGGAGCCGTCCATATAGACATGCACCAGCGCCCCGGCCTGATTCAGCGTCGTCAGGTTGAAGGAGACGCCGAACTTGATGGGCATGGTGGCGAGGCCCTTGCGGATCACCGGGCTCTGCGCATTGAAGGCGTCGATCTCTGCGCGCCATGCGGCGAGGTTCGCCTTGGCGTCGAGGAGGGCCATGGCCTCGGCGATGAGGCTGTCCTCCACCTCCTGCCCGTAAGGCGTGATGTTGCGCGGGGCGTCGCCATAATGATTGGCGGCGCGCACGACCTCGATCGGCTTACCGAGGTGACGAGCGATCTCGTCCATCACCGCCTCGATGGCGAGCATGCCCTGCGGCGCGCCGAAGCCGCGAAAGGCGGTGTTGGAGACGGTGTTGGTCTTCACCAGCACGCCGCGGAAGCGCGTGGCCGGAATGAAATAGCAATTGTCCGCGTGGCACAGGGCGCGGGAGACAACGGCGGGCGAGAGGTCCGCCACGTTGCCGCAATCGGCGGCGAATTCCATGTCGAGCCCGGCGATGTGGCCGTCCGCATCGAAGCCGGCTTCCCAGCGCACGCGGAAGGGATGGCGCTTGCCGGTGGCTTCCATGTCCACCTCGCGGGGCAGGCGCAGCTTCACCGGCTTTCCGGCGTGGTGGGCGAGCAGCGCTGCGATGGCGGCGATGATGGTGGCCTGGCTCTCCTTGCCCCCGAACGCCCCACCCATGCGACGCACCTCCACCGTCACCGCCGCGAACGGCAGGCCGAGCACATGCGCGACGCCGTGCTGGGCCTCGGTGGGATGCTGGGTGGAGGAATAAACCTGCATGTCCCGGTCCTCGCCGGGGACGGCGATGGCGATCTGCCCTTCCAGATAGAAATGGTCCTGGCCGCCGCAGCGGACCTCGCCGGAAAGGCGCAAGGGCGCGCCGGCCAGCGCGGACGCCACATCGCCCCGCCCCACCTGCTGGTCCGGCCCGACGCGGGCGCCGGCCTCATAGGCGGAATCCAGATCGAGCAACGCCGGCAGCGCCTCATACTCAACCCGCACTAGAGCGGCGGCGGCGCGGGCGGCATCGAGGGTCGGCGCGGCCACGGCGGCGACGGGGTGGCCCACGTAGTCCACCTCGCCCGCCGCCAGCAGAGGCTCGTTGGTGCGGATCGGGGCGATGTCGTTGACGCCGGGAATGTCGCCCGCCGCCACCGCCACCACGCCCGGCAGAGCACGGGCTGCGGAGAGGTCGATGGAGACGATGCGGGCACGGGCATGCGGACTGAGCACCAAAGCGGCGTGGAGCAGGCCGGGCGGCTCCGGCATATCGTCGAGATAGATGGCGCGGCCGCTCACATGGGCGTTGGCGCTTTCGTGCCGGGCGGGGACATGGACGGCGCGGGTCATAGCGCTTCCAGCTCCAGCGGCACGCCGGGGCGCGTGGTTGCCAGATGCAGGCGACGCACGAGGTTGGCGGCGGCGGCACGGCGGTAGGTGGCGCTGGCGCGGTGGTCGGACAGGGGCGCGAAGTCTGCGGCCAGGGCCGCTTCGATGCCAACGGGCGGAACGTCGGTCCATGGCGCGCCCGTAAGAAGAGCTTCCAGCGCCGGCGCGCGCTTCGCCCGCTCCGCCATGCCGCCGAAGGCTGCGGCCAGATCAGCAAGACGTCCGCCCTCCACTCGCACGCGAAAGGCGCCGAGCAAGGTGGAGATGTCCTGATCGAACCGGCGCGAGAGCTTCCAGGCGCAGAGCGCTTCGCCCTCCGCGAGGCGGGGCAGTCGGATCGCGGCGATCACCTCGTCCGGCGCCAGCGCCGTCTGGCGATAACCGGTGAGGAAATCCGCGATCCTCTTGCGCCGCATCCCGGACGGCCCGGCAAGCTCCACCTCCGCATCGAGCGCCAGCAGCACCGGCAGCGTGTCGCCGACCGGAGAGGCGGTGCCAAGATTGCCGCCGAAGGTGCCCATGGTGCGGATCTGCCGCGAGCCGATGCGGCGGATGAGGGCGCCGAAGGCCGGGAAGGCCGCCTCCACCGTCTCCAGCCCGTCCGCATAGGTGACGGCGGCGCCGAGGACGAGGTGGCCGCCCTCCCATCCGATCTGCTTCAATTCAGCGACGCGGCGGGTGGAGATAGCGAGGGGGAAGCCGCGCCGCTTCTTGGCGGGGATGAGGCCAAGGTCGGTGGCACCGGCGATCAGCGTCGCGGTGGGATAGGCGGTGCGCAGCGCCACGAGTTCCGAGAGCGTCTGCGGCACCAGATGCAGCTCCCCTTGCCCCGCGATACGGGTGCCGGCAATCGGGGGGATGCACTCGGGCTCTGTCACCGGCGGCGCGGCGCAGAGCGCGCGGGCGGCATCCACGATGGGGCGATAGCCGGTGCAGCGGCAGAGGTTGCCGGCCAGCGCCTCGTGGATGTCGGCATCGCTCACCGGCCGACCGTCCGCGCGCCCCTGCGTGAACGCATACAGCGACATGACGATGCCAGGCGTGCAGAAGCCGCACTGGGTGCCGTCGCTCTCGGCCAGCACGGTCTGAACGGGATGGAGGCCGGACGCGCCGGCGAGCCCCTCCACCGTCTTCACCTCAGTGCCGTCGATTTGGGACAGAAGCAGGATGCAGGAATTGGCGACCTGCCAGCGCGCCGCCCCGCTTTCCTGACGGCCGATGGCGATGGTGCAGGCGCCGCAATCGCCTTCCGCGCAGCCTTCCTTGGTGCCGGTTAGGCGCTCGCGGGTGCGCAGGAAGTCCAGCACCGTCATGGAGGGGGCGGCGTCCGCCACCTCGATCCGCTCGCCGTTCAGGAGGAAGGCGATGGCCACGCCCTCAGCCTCCCGCGCTCTGGGACGAGCGGAAGGCCCAGGCCACCATGCGGCGCTCGAACACCGCAAAGACCGCGTACATGAGGATGCCCTGGATGGCGAGGGAGATCAGGCCGGCGAACACCAGCGGCATCTGGAAGTTGGAGCCCGCCTGCACCATGAGATGGCCCACCCCCGCATTGGCGCCGATGGTCTCGGACACCACCGCGCCCACGAAGGCGAGCGTGATGCCCACTTTGAGCGCCCCGAAGAGATAGGGTCCGGTGCGGGGAATGCCAACCTTGCGCATGATGTCGAGCTTGGAGGCGCCGAGCGCGCGCAGCACGTCCTCCAGCTCCGGCTCGGTGGTGGCAAGGCCGGTGGCCACGTTCACCACGATGGGGAAGAAGGAGATGAGGAAGGCGGTGAGGATGGCCGGCACCTCGCCGATGCCGAACCACATGATGAGGATCGGCACCACGGCCACCTTCGGCACCGAATTGAAGCCGATCATCACCGGATAAAGCCCGCGATAGATGGTGCGCGACCAGCCCACCACCACCCCCAGCGCGATGCCGAAGACCACGGCAATGGCGAAGCCTGCCATGGTGGTCCAGAGCGTGACGAAGGAATTCTTCAAAAGCGGCCACCAGTATTTCACCATGGCGGCGAAGATCTCGGTGGGGGCCGGCAGGATGAAGGTATCGATCCTGAACAGGCGGCACGCCGCCTCCCAGATCACGAACAAGGCGACGGTGAAGTAGACGGGGGCGAGGTTCTCGACAGAGAGCTTCTTCATCATGTCACGCCGCCTGCCGCACTTCGGCGATCTTGTTGCGCAACTCGTGGACCAGTTCGGTGAACTGGGGCCGGTAGCAGACATCGAGATCGCGCGGGCGCGGGAAGGGCACCTGCCGCGTCTCCACGATGCGACCGGGGCGCGCGCTCATGACGTGGATCGTGTCTGCAAGGAAGGCCGCCTCCCGCAGATCGTGGGTGACGAGGATGACCGTGAAACCGAACTCCTGCCAGAGGTCGCGCAGCACGCACCACAATTCCTCGCGGGTGAAGGCGTCGAGCGCGGCAAAGGGCTCGTCCAGCATCAGCAGCGCCGGCCGATGGATGAGCGAGCGGCAGAGCGAGGCGCGCTGCTGCATGCCGCCGGACATCTCCCACGGGAAGCGATCGGCGAAGGCGCCGAGGCCCACCACGTTGAGGAGCGCCATGGCCTTGTCCTGGAACTCGGCCTTGTCGCGAGAGAAGCGGCGGCGGTAGGGCTCGACGATCTCCAGCGGCAGCATCACGTTCTGCAGCACGGTGCGCCATGGCAGCAGGTTGGCGTGCTGGAAGGCCATGCCCGCCACCTTCACCGGCCCCTTCACCTCCTTGCCATCGATGGAGACGGTGCCGGCGGTGGGGCGGATGAGGCCGGTGACGAGCTTCATCAGAGTGGACTTGCCGCAGCCCGAAGGCCCCACCACCGCCGCGAACTCGCCCTTGCGCACGGTGAGCGTGGTGCCGGCGAGCGCCGTCACGGGCCCGGTGCGGCCGGGATAGGTGAGGGTCACGTTGTCGAGGACGATCACGGGAAGCCTTTCGGTTCGGCGTCGGCCGTTCCCCGGACAAGCGACACCGCAGGTGGAGCGCTGATCCGGGGTCCAGGAGAAAGGTCGGCGAAGCCGGCGATCGCCCCGGCAGCCTCAGGTCAGGTCGCCTCCGGCGCACCCTTGCGCTGGACCCCGGCTCGCATTCCGCTCGCGCTGCATGCGTCCGGGGTACGAGATGACCTCACATCTTCCGCTCGCTCGCCGGCGGCAGATATTCGCTGGTGAAGATGTCCGCGGCGGTGGGCTTGGCTTTGAAGTCGTAGGTGATGCCCACCTGGTCGATGGACTTCGCCAGCCGGGCCGGGTCCACGTCCCCGATGCCGTTGGCCTTCACCCAGTCGGTGACGATGTTGTCCTTCAGCGCCATTTCGAGGCGGGCCAGCTCGATGGCCTCGTCGGCCGTCTCATTGCGCTTCATGACGGACTTGATGGCGCCCTTGGGATCCTTGGCCGTGTCGATGATGCCCTTGATGGTGGCCTTCACGAAGCCCTTCACCACCTCGGGGTGGGCTTTAGCGAAGTCGGGATTGACCATGATGGCGTTGCCGTAGAGCACGAGGCCGTACTTGGACATCAGCATCACCACGATGTCGTCCGCCGGCACGCCCTTCTGGCGCAGGTTGAAGAAGGAGGAGAAGGAGAAGCCGGTGATGGCGTCCACCTTGCCGTCGGCCAGCATGGGCTCGCGCACCGGGAAGCCGATGTTCTCGATCTTCACCTTCTCGGCGTCGATGCCATTCTCCTTCACGAAGGCCTTCCACTGGGCGAAGGCCCCGTCCGGCGCGGGGGCGCCGAGGATCTTGCCTTCGAGGTCCTTCGGCTTTGTGATGCCGGTCTTCTTCAGGCTGACGATGGCGAAGGGCGGCTCGTCATAGACCATGAGCACGCCCTTCACCGCCTTGTCCGGGTTCTGGTCGCGGAACTTCATGAGCGAATTGATGTCGAAGAAGCCGATGGGATAGGTGCCCGCCGCCACCCGCGCGATGCCGGCCACCGAGCCGGGCCCGCTGTCGATGGTGACGTTGAGGCCCTCGGCCTTGTAGTAGCCCTTGTCCAACGCCACGAAATAAGGCGCGGACGGCCCCTCGAACTTCCAGTCGAGCGCGAATTTCACGTCGGTCTCGGCCAAGGCCGGCGCCGCCGCCAGGGTGGCGAGGACCGCGGCGAAAACGGAACGCATCAGGCTCATGAAAAGGCTCCTCGGTTTCGCTGCGACGACTGCAACCGCCATGCCAGCGGCCCATCACGCCGTAGCGGCAGGCGGGGCGCGCCGGCAGCAGCGGGGATCGGCGACTGCCGCACGATGAGGCAGACAGCGCCTGCCCTCAAGATCGGCAGATTGCTTAGACAGTGAGCATCGCCCGCGGCTGGACAGGCGTGGCGGCTTGGGCCATCCATCGGTGACCTTCAGAAGGAGCGGCGATGACGCGGCGGGTGCTGCTCGCCTGGGAGCAGGGGGCGGGCTTCGGCCATACCATTCAGCTGGCGCGCCTCGGCCGGCGGCTCGCTGATGCCGGCGTTGAGGTGGTGGCCGCGGTGCGCCACCTTCAGAATGCCGGGCCGCTGGCCGAAGCGGGAATCCGCCTCCTCCAGGCGCCGCCATGGCCCGCCCCTGCCCCCCGTGCCAACGACCACATCCCGGCGTCCGCGACACTGACCGACAGCCTCGCCCGCGTCGGCCTGCGCGACCCCGACAGCGTGCGCCCCGTGCTGCGCGCCTGGCTGGATGTGCTCGATGCCGAGCGGCCGGACCTGATGGTCTGTGACTATGCCCCCCTCGCTGGCCTTGTGGCGCGCGGACGCTGCCCGGTGATGCAGGTGAGCACGGCCTATTGCCTTCCACCGGCCGAGCTAGAGACCATGCCGGTGTTCCATGATTTCGTGCCGCCGCTGCACACCGATGCGGAGGTGGTGGCGGCGGTGAATGCCGCACTGGCGGACAACAGCCTTGCCCCCATCGACCGCATCGGCGCCCTCTTCACCGGTGACGACGCCTTCGTGCGCAGCTTCCAGTTGCTCGACCCTTACGCCGACCTGCGCAGCCGGCAGGCGGAAGGGCCGGTGATGGCCGAGGCGATGCGCGAGGCCTCGCCCGGCGCCCGCACCGTCTTTGCCTATATCCACACCGACGTGGCCTCGCGCCCGGACGTGGCCGCCGTGCTGATGGCGCTGGCGCCACGGCTGGAGATCTTCGTGCCCGGCGTCGATCCCGCATGGCTCGCGCCGCTCTCGGCCGCCGGGGCCACCGTCCATGGACGGCCGGTGTCCATGGCCGAGGCCATGGCCCGCAGCCGCCTGCTGATCCATCAGGGCAGCGCCGGCGTGGCGGCGGATGCGCTGGCGGCGGGCGTGCCGCAGGTCACCTTCTCGGTGCATGTGGAGCATTGGCTGAACGGCGAAGCGCTCGCCGCCGCAGGGATCAGCCGCAACTTCCCCCTGTTCCATCCCGATGCGCGGGTGGCGCCTGAGCCGGTTCTGGCCGCGCTGGAAGACAGGGACATGGCCATGATCGCCGCGGCGGCCGGCCGGATGCACCGGGCGGAACTCGCCGCCCGCGATCCGCTGGACGTGCTGACGGAACGCTGCCGCGCGCTCCTCTAGGATCGCTCAGTAGCCGATCGGCCCGCCGCCGCCACCGCCGCCGATGGGCCCGCCGCCCGGGAAACCGGGGATGTTCGGGAAAGTCGGCAGGTTGGGGAAGCTGGGGAAGCCGCCACCACCGCCATAGCCGCCGGGGAAGCCGCCGCCGCCACCATAGCCATAGGGTGGCGGGGTGACGGGGATGACGAGGTTGCCCTGGTTCTGCTGGGAGGCCTGCTGGGCGATGGTGTCCGCCTCACCCTGGAGCTGGGTGTTCACCGACCGGCAGGTGGCCGCCGCGAGATCCATGGTGGTCTGGCCCTGCACCGGCACGCCGCACGGATGGCTGGAACCCCGGTCGAGGCCGGTAATGTCCGCGATGGGACCACGGCGCCCACCATTCTGGCCGGTCTGGCTGCGGGTCTGCGCGATGACCGCGTCGATCTGCGCCTGCGACACCCGCACCGGCCCCGTCATGCCGCCGCGGCCCACCGTGACCATGAAGCCGGGCCGGCGGATGATGATCGTCTCCCCGCCCGGCCCCACCACTGTGAGCGTGCCGAACTGCAGGATGGCCTGGGTCTCGCCATCGCGATGGATGATGGCCGCGACGCCGCCGCGGATGCCGATGGTCGCCACCGGCGTCTTCACCTCGGCCCCGCCGGTGTGGCTGGCATTGCCGCCCACGAACCGTGCCGCGCCCTTGGTGAGAGTGAGCGCCATGGATCCGGCCTTGGCGTTGGGATCGTAGACGAACTCGTCGATGACGAGGTTCGAGTTGGGGCCGATGTTCAGCGTGGTCTTATCCACGAACAGGACCTGCACGCTGCCGGCGGAACTGGTCTCGATGCGCTCGCGGTGGATGATGCTGGAGCCGAGTTCCAGCGTCCGCACGCCCGAGCCGGCATTGCCCGTGGAGCGGGGATTGACCGCGGCGGCCGTGCCGACGCTGTTCTGCGCGAGGGCCGGTCCGGTGGCGGCCACGATGGCAAGGGAGGCGACGGACGCCAGGAGACGGGCCAGGAGACGGGCGGGGGTGCTGATGGGCATGATGCGTTGCTCCTCAGAACCGCACGTTCGGGCCGATGGAAACGCTGAAATTGTCGAACGCATAGTTCGGCAAGGTCGAGGTGGACCAGCTGTACTGGACCTGCGTCAGCAGTCCCCACTGCTCGTAGACCGGCATGTCGAGCGCAAGGCCCACCCGGTACTGGTTGTCCTGCTCGGTGATGAATTTGGTGATGAACGGGTTGGGCGCGTCGTAATTGTAGCGCGTGTAGCCAACGCTCGGGATGACGATCCAGCGCTTCACGCCCCACGGCCCCTGGAACTCGTAGGGCAGCGCGAGGTCCACCGCGAAGGTGTTGTAGGAATACCAGGGCAGGTCGCCCGAGGCGTCGTTGTAGGACAGCCGCGCGCGCCAGCGCCAGTCGTCGGTGATGCGGCCGAAGGCGTTGCCGCCCACCGTCCACATCTCGCCGCTTTGGAAGGAGGCGGTGGGATAATCCTGGGACGACTGGTAGTCGCGCTGGCGGATCTCTGCGAAGGGCTCCAGCCCGAACCAGGCGCTGAAGGGCAGATAGAGCGAGACGCCCGCGCCGTAGGTGCCGAGATAGCCCGAGCCGCCCAGCGCCACGCCGCCGGCGAGCACATAGGCGCGGATGGATGAGCCCGGCAGCGCATCCGGAGCCAGCGCGAAGCGCGGGCCGGTGTTGAACTCGGCGAAGCCGAGGTTCAGCTGCTGCAGCTGGAACTGCTGCGAATAATAGAGATTGAGGTTGGTTTCCCAGACATCGCCGCGCTGGTTGCCGAAGTCGTAGACGTGGCGGATGGAGGCGAGGGCGAAGGCGTTGCCGTCCGCCTGCGCGGCCGCGCTCGGCGGCAGCAGCGCGCCCACGTCCTGGCCGATCACGAGGCGGCTGGAGGGGCCATAATTGGCGTTGGACTGGTAGCGCACGCCCACCTGCCCGTAGACGCTCCACTGATTGGTGGAAAGACGGCGGTCGATCTCCACCAGATAGGCGGCGATGTTGTCCCGCTCCTGGCCGGTCAGTTCCGGCGACTGGGCGATGGGCTCGAAATAGGCCCGCGCGGATTCGTAGGCGCCCAGCCGGTAATAGAGCCGCGCCAGTTCGAGGCGCACGCGCACCAGCTTGGGATTGTAGAAAAGGATGCGTTCGTAGACGCCGATGGCCGCTTCGTAGTCGCCGACCTCCACCGCGCGCCGGGCGAGGCGGAAAGCGAGATCCACGTCCGCCGGACGCTTTAGCGACTGATCGAACAGGGCGTTGAATTCCGGGTCCGCGTCCGCCAGTGCGGTCTGTTGCGCCGCCAGCGCCGGCCCCATCATCGCGCACAGAGCTGCAGCCAGCACCGCGCCACGCACGGCCGCCCGCGCGCCCAAGCCACCCCGGCTCGGGTCCGCACCCCGAGTATTGTACCGCTTTACCAGCATGCCTGACCATCCGGCTCTTGCTGGCAAGGCCCCGCCCCTTGCCCGTAAAGCGATCCTTACCATTGCGTGTGACGGAAGGGGATTCCACGTCACCCACCAAGCTAAGGATTCATGCGCATTTCCGGAGGGCAAAAGCATTTTTGCCACAGGCGCATAGGACACGCGCCACGATCATACCGCCACCAATCGCTGCTCTCGCGATTTGCGGAAGATGCGATGGAAGCGACGGACGCCGGCGCATTCTCGGATTGCACGCATGCAATTCAATCCAGCTTTCAATCCGAAATTGCTTGCATAGATTGATGTCCAACGGCGGCCGCGGTGCCGCCCAGAGGATCAAGGAGCAGACCATGCGCAGCATCGGACTTCACCACGTGACCGCCATCGCCGGCCCGGCCCGTCGCAATCTCGACTTCTACACCCGCACCCTCGGGCTGCGGCTGGTGAAGAAGACGGTCAATTTCGACGATCCCGGCACCTATCACTTCTATTTCGGCGACGCCGCCGGTTCGCCCGGCTCCATCCTCACCTTCTTCCCCTGGGAAGCCGCCGGCACCGGGCGGGCAGGCGTGGGCGAGACGCAGGAGACCGCGTTCCGCATCCCGGAGGCAGCGGTGAGCTACTGGACCGAACGCCTCGTCACCGCCGGCCTGTCCCCGGACCTGCCGGAGAAGCGCTTCGGTGAGACCGTCCTCGCCTTCAAGGACCCGGACGGAATGCGCATCGCCCTCGTCGGCGTCCCCGGCATCGAGGCCGAGCCCGCCTGGGGCGGCGGCGAGGTGCCCGAGGCGCACGCCATCCGCGGCATGCACTCGGTGACCCTCCTTCTGAAGGAAGCCGGCGCCACCGCGGACATTCTCACCGATGTGTTCGGCTTCGAGGAGGCCGGTCGCGAGGGCACCCGCATCCGCTACCGGGCGCCGGGTGTCGCGGTCGGCGGCATCGTAGACATCCGCGAGGCCGGCGGCTTCCTCTCCGGCCGTCAGGGCCGCGGCAGCGTCCACCATATCGCCTTCCGCGCCGCCGACGACGCGGCTCAGGCCGAGATGGTGGAGAAGCTGACGGCCCGCCACGGCCGCCACGTCACCGAGCAGCGGGACCGGAACTACTTCCGCTCCGTTTACTTCCGCGAGCCCGGCGGCGTCCTGTTCGAGATCGCCACCGACGATCCCGGCTTCGCCGTGGATGAGGCGCCCGAGCATCTCGGCGAGGCGCTGAAGCTGCCGGTCCAGTACGAGGCGCACCGCGCCGAGATCGAGCGGATCCTGCCGCAGGTCGCCTGATCGGACAGGCTCGATACCCATCATCGCCCGGCCGCGCCAGCGGCCGGGCTGGAAAGGAACTGCCCCAATGAACACGCTTGCCGCCCCCGCGCGGGGCGCCCTCTCCTTCACCCATCGCTTCGTGCCGGCGACCGATCCGGCCGCCGCGCCGCTGCTGCTGCTCCACGGCACCGGTGGTGACGAGAACGACCTCATCCCCCTCGGCCGGATGCTCTCGCCCGGCGCGGCGCTGCTGTCGCCGCGTGGCAAGATCAGCGAAGGCGGCATGCCGCGCTTCTTCCGCCGGCTGGCGGAAGGCATCTTCGATGAAGAGGATGTGGTGCGGCGCGCCCACGAGCTGGCCGATTTCATCGGCGAGGCGCGCACCGCCTATGGCCTTGCCGCCCCGGTGGCGGTGGGATTCTCCAACGGCGCGAACATCGCCGCGGCCATGCTGATGCTGCGTCCGGACGTACTCTCCGGCGCGGCCTTGCTGCGGGCCATGGTGCCGCTGGCGAACCCGCCGGCAGGCACGCTTCCGGGAACGCCGGTGCTGATGCTCTCGGGAGCCGCCGATCCCATCGTGCCCGCCGCCAATGCGGCCCGCCTCGCCGCCCAGCTCAATGAGCGGGGCGCCCGCGTGGAGCACCGCGTGCTGCCGGGTGGCCACGGCCTCACGCCCACCGACATGACGGCCATGCGCGACTTTCTCACGCGCACGGGCGCCACTGCAGCCTGAGGCTCAGCGCGGCGGCTTGGCCGAGGCCGTGCCGCCACCGCCCTGCTTCGCGGCCGCGATGATGGCCGGCGCCAGGGCATCGGCCAGGCAGGTGTAGCCGGCGTCGTTCATGTGGAAGCTGTCCCACGACAGGGTGCCGCGGAACCCCTTGGGGTCTTCCGCGGCCCACTGCTTCATCATCGCGTAGCGGCGCAGCAGCGGCACGCCGCGCGCCGAGGCCGCCGCATTCACCGCCGCGACGAACGCCTCGTAGCGGCCGAGATCGTTGATGCCGGGGAAATACTGCTGGTCGATGACCACCACCGCCGCACCGGACGCCGCGATGGCGGCAAGGCCATCGGCGACCGTGGCGCGCAGCCGGGCCGGATCGCCGCCGAAGATCACATCGTTCGTCCCCACCTGCCACAGCACCAGATGCGGCGCCGGCTGGGTCTGCACGAGCGACTGCAGGCGCGCCAGCGTGGACGGCCCGGTCTCACCCGAGACGCCGGCATTCACCATGACCACCCTGCCCTCGCCCAGAGCGGCCGTCAGGCGGCGGGCGAGCTGGCTCGGATAGTTGGTGTCGCTGCTCGATGCGCCCACGCCGGCCGTGGTGGACGAGCCGATGGCGAGGATGCGCAGAGGCTGGCCCTCCCTGAGCGCCCCCGCCCCCGCAGGCATCGCCAACGCCGGCGAGGGCCGCGCCGTGCAGCCTGCGGCAAGGACGGCGCTCGGCGTGCCGGCGACAAGGGCGCAGCCCAGAACGGCGAGCAGCGGGAGGGCAAGGAAGGGAAGGCAGCGCATGGGGAAGGACCGATCCGGATGACACGGCGCCCGCCGGCGGGCGCCGGGCCGGATTGAACCCAAGGTGTCCGCGGCGTCAACTGCAAAGCTCTGCTGGGCACCCTACGCGACCGCGCCTCACTCCGCCGCGCGCAACGGCGATGCCCCGCCTTGCGCCGGCCCGGCGACCTCACGGCGGGGATCGATCCACCGGCCCGCCTCGATCTCGGCGATCTGCCGCGAGACATCGCGCACCACCTTTCGGGAAAAGGGGCCGAGGTGCATGTAGAACAGCGCCAGCGAAAGCAGCTGCTCCAGCCTGTCCAGCCGCTTCAGCCCGCGCAGCGCCACCAGCCAGATGTGGACCGCCACGCGCGGATGGCGCCACGTGACGGTGGCGAGCACGCCGAACAGCCGCGCGAGATCTGCGACCAGCTGCCGGACATCGACGGGCGCTGGCGGGGCCGGCGGCTCGCTCGAGGCGGCCTCCCCCTCCTGCCGCCCGACCAGCTCCGAGAGCCGGCGGATGCGGCCGAAGAAGGCGCCCGGCGCATACACCCGGGCATAGACCTCGCGGTAGCGCCGCAGCACATCGATGCGCGGCTCCAGGGTCGCGAAATTCAGGCCCGCGCCGGTCTGGTCCCCGTGGCGGAAGTCCTCTTCCTTGAGCGGGAACATGCGCCCTTCCCGCTCCAGCCTACGGGAGAGCTGGGTGTCGGGGAGCGCATAGAGTAGGCCCAGCGAGACCACCGGGATGGCCGCCTCCTCGATCAGCTCCGCCATGGCGTCCGCCGCGTCGGGCGACTCATTGTCGAAGCCGACGATGAAGCCGGCGATCACCACGATTCCGGCCGCATAGATCCGATGCACGCTGGCGGCGATGTCCCGCCGCGTGTTCTGCTTCTTCTGGGTCGAGCGCAGCACCTCGGGATCGGGGCTCTCGATGCCCACGAACACCAGATAGAACCCGGCCTGCGCCATCAGATCGAGCAACGCGGAATCATCGGCGAGGTTGAGCGACGCCTCGGTGGAGAAATGGAAGGGGTGACCGCGCGCCCGCTGCCATTCGATCAGGTGCGGCAGGAAGGCTTTGACCGCCTTCTTGTTGCCGATGAGGTTGTCGTCGACGAAATCCACATGGCCACGGTAGCCGAGCGCATACAGGGCCTCCAGTTCGGCCAGCATCTGCGCCGTCGTCTTGGTGCGTGGCACCCGCCCGTAAAGCTCGATGATGTCGCAGAATTCGCAGGTGAAGGGGCAGCCCCGGGAAAACTGCACGCCCACGAACAGATAATCCGGCAGGTTGAGCAAATCGAAGCGCGGCACAGGCGTTCGGGTCACGTCCGGCCGCTCCTCGGGTGCCGTGATGAGGCCGGACCGGGCACCGCCCTCCCAGGCTGCGACGAACGCGTCGAGGGTCGCTTCGGCCTCGCCGAGAACACGGAAATCAGCCGCCGCATAGGCCTCGGGGCTGGAGGACACATCCGGCCCGCCGACCACCACCACCTTGCCGGCGGCCTGCACGGCAGCGACGGCGGCAAGCGCCTCCTGGCGCTGGGGCAGCATTCCGCTGACGAATACCACATCCGCCCATTCCAGATCGGCGGGGTCCAGCGCGCGGGCGTTCAGATCGCATAGCCGCGCCTCCCACCGGGCCGGCAACAGCGCGGCGACGGTGATGAGGCCGAGCGGCGGCGCCATGCAGCGGGCACCCTTGAGCCGCGCGAGGTCCAGATTGCGCCAGAAGCTCTCCTGCGCGAACCGCGGATAAAGAAGCAGAACCCTGACGTCCGACATCGCCGCTCCACATGAGTACACGGCGGACCATAGGGCGGTTGCGCCCCCCTGTCATCGCAACGCGCGGGAAACCCGACGATCAAGTCGCGTGACGTCCTTCAGGGATATCGGGGAGGATATTGAAATGGCGGGAGTGACGGGGCTCGAACCCGCGACCTCCGGCGTGACAGGCCGGCGCTCTAACCAACTGAGCTACACCCCCTGACCGGCGGAAGGTCTTGCCGACCGCCGAGGAGAGCGGCGTGGTACGGCACCCCTCCGCCCAAGTCAAGCAAGCCGCGCATTTTTTGCCAGGAAGTTGTCCACAGCCCAGACAAAATCAAATGATTTCAGAGCCTTGTGCCACAGCTCGCGTGTCGCGCCCTTGGCGTAAAATGGGAGGTTTTGCCGGGCGGCGCGACCCCAGCGATGCAAGAGGGCTATGGGCGGAATCGCGGATGCCGAAGCAGGGAGCTCAGGAACCGGACATGGTGGGCGGTGACGGGCTCGAACCGCCGACCCTCTCGGTGTAAACGAGATGCTCTACCAACTGAGCTAACCGCCCGGTCGTCGCAGGACCTTTCGGCGCTATAGTCCGCCCGGGCCGCAGCGGCAAGAGCGAGCGCGCGTCAACGCCGATAGAACGGCGAGCGCACACAGGCGCACTCCGTGCTGGTCCATCCCGCCGGATCGAAAAATATCAGGAAATTGTGGTGGGCGCCGGGACCATCGGCTGGCGTTCGCGCGGAAACGTCATCGCCCCGGGCATTGTGCTCCGGGCATCGCGCTTGAGGCGTCGTGCGACGCGGCGCTGGGGGCTTGGTCGGATCGGGGACGCTCCGCCCGGTACGGCCGGGCCGGGAGCGTCCGGATAGCCCCCCGGAAAGCATTCCGGAGAGGCACATGACACGGCAACGGCGGCCGGCGCAGCGTGCGCCCGGGCCGCAGGGCCGGATCAGTCGTTGACGGCTTCCTTGAGGCCCTTGCCGGGGGTGAACTTCGGCGCCTTGGAAGCCTTGATCTTCACCGGCTTGCCGGTGCGCGGGTTGCGGCCTTCACGGGCAGCGCGCGTCACCACGGAGAAGCTGCCGAAACCGATCAGCTTGACTTCCTCGCCATCCTTGAGCGCCTTGGCGATGATGTCGAAGGTCGCGTCCACAGCCGCAGCCGCAGCGGTCTTCGTCAGCTTCGCCTCTTCGGCCACGGCGGCGATCAGTTCGTTCTTGGTGGTCATCTGACCTTTCCTTCCGTTGTCAGAACGCGAATCGTGCAGGGCGTGCCCTGACGAACGGCGCGAGCATCACGGAAAATAAGGCTTTTGCAAGCGCGATTGGCGCCAAACCCGCACCAATGCACGATTTTGCGCCTTGCGCCTGCGAAGGGGAGCGGCGCGGAGGATGCGCAGCGCAGCGGCATATGGGGCGTTAAGTGCTTGAAAAGACTGAGGGCGCGCCCCGCACACCCCGGTAGCCCGGAGATGGCGGCGACACGCCCTCTGAAAAAGTTTCAGAAACTGTTGATACAGGCCGGGTTGCGGACAATCCGGCCTGTTTTTCGCGTCAGTGGGCGACCACGCCCGCGTTGTCCTCGTCGGCGACCGGCGGGTTGTTCACCGGGCGCTCTTCCCAGGTGATGGGCTCGGGCGGGCGAACCAGCGCGTTGGCCAGCACCTCGTCCATGCGCGACACCGGGACGATCTCCAGCGCGTTCTTCACGTTGGCCGGGATGTCCGCCAGATCCTTGGCGTTCTCCTCGGGGATCAGCACCTTCTTGATGCCGCCGCGGAGCGCCGCAAGGAGCTTTTCCTTGAGGCCGCCGATGGGCAGCACCCGACCGCGCAGGGTGATCTCACCGGTCATCGCCACGTCGCGACGGACGGGGATGCCGGTGATGACCGACACGATGGCGGTGGCCATGGCGACGCCGGCGGAGGGGCCGTCCTTCGGGGTCGCCCCCTCGGGAACGTGGACGTGGATGTCGCGCCGCTCGAACAGGGGCGGCTCGATGCCGAAGTCCACCGCCCGCGAGCGGACGTAGGACGCCGCCGCGGAGATGCTCTCCTTCATCACGTCACGCAGGTTGCCCGTGACCGTCATCTTGCCCTTGCCGGGCATCATGAGGCCTTCGATGGTCAGCAGCTCGCCGCCAACCTCGGTCCAGGCAAGGCCGGTGACGACACCCACCTGGTCCTCGGTCTCCACCTCGCCGTAGCGGAAGCGCGGGGCGCCGAGGAAGTCCTCGAGATTCTTGCCCGTGACCTTCACCGACTTCTTCTTGGAGAGCATGAGCTCCTTCACCGCCTTGCGGGCGAGGGTGGAGATCTCACGCTCGAGGTTGCGCACGCCCGCTTCCCGCGTGTAGCGGCGAATGAGGGTGAGCAGGGCCTCGTTGTCGATGGTCCACTCCTTCTCGGTCATGCCGTGCTTCTGGAGCGAGTTGGGGATCAGGTGCTTGCGCGCGATCTCCACCTTCTCGTCTTCCGTGTAGCCGGCGATGCGGATCACCTCCATGCGGTCCAGAAGGGCCGGCGGGATGTTCAGCGTGTTCGCCGTGGTCACGAACATGACGTTCGAGAGGTCGTAGTCCACCTCCAGATAGTGGTCGTTGAAGGTGTGGTTCTGCTCGGGGTCCAGCACCTCGAGCAGGGCCGAGGACGGATCGCCGCGGAAATCGGCGCCCATCTTGTCGATCTCGTCCAGCAGGAAGAGCGGGTTCGACTTCTTCGCCTTGCGCATGGACTGGATGACCTTGCCCGGCATGGAGCCGATGTAGGTCCGCCGGTGGCCACGGATCTCCGCCTCGTCACGCACGCCGCCGAGCGCTACGCGCACGAACTCACGGCCCGTCGCCTTGGCGATGGACTTGCCGAGCGAGGTCTTGCCGACGCCGGGAGGACCGACGAGGCACAGGATGGGCCCGGTGAGCTTGTTGGCGCGGCTCTGCACGGCCAGGTACTCGACGATGCGCTCCTTGACCTTGTCGAGGCCGTAGTGATCGCTGTCGAGAATCTCCTGCGCGTAGTTCAGGTCCTTCTTGACCTTGCTCTTCACGCCCCACGGGATGGAGAGCAGCCAGTCCAGATAGTTGCGCACCACGGTGGCTTCGGCCGACATGGGCGACATCTGGCGGAGCTTCTTCAGCTCGTGCGTCGCCTTTTCGCGGGCTTCCTTGGTCAGCTTGGTCCGCTTGATGCGGTCCTCCAGCTCCTGCAGGTCGTCCTTGCCGTCCTCGTCGCCCAGCTCCTTCTGGATCGCCTTCATCTGCTCGTTCAGGTAGTACTCGCGCTGGGTCTTCTCCATCTGCCGCTTCACGCGGGTCCGGATGCGCTTTTCCACCTGGAGCACGGAGATCTCGCTCTCCATCAGGCCGAGCACCTTCTCCAGGCGGTCGGACACCTTCAGGGTCTCCAGCACGCCCTGCTTCTCGGGAATCTTCACCGCGAGATGCGAGGCGACGGTGTCGGCGAGCTTGGAGTGGTCGTCGATCTGGCTGACGACGCCGACCACCTCGGGCGACACCTTCTTGTTGAGCTTCACATAATTCTCGAACTCGGTGACCACCGAGCGCGCGAGGGCCTCGCCCTCGACGCGGTCACCGACCTCGTCGTCGAGCGTGATGGCCTCGGCCTCGTAGAGGTCGGTCCGGTCGGTGTAGCGGGTGACCTGGGCGCGGCTGACGCCTTCGACCAGCACCTTCACGGTGCCGTCGGGCAGCTTCAGCAGCTGCAGCACGGTCGCGAGCGTGCCCACCGGGAAAATGGCCTCGGGGGCGGGATCGTCATCCGACGCATTTTCCTGGGTGGCGAGCAGGATATAGGTATCGCCGCGCATGACCTCTTCGAGGGCGCGAATGGACTTTTCGCGCCCCACGAACAGGGGGACGATCATGTGCGGAAACACCACGATGTCGCGAAGCGGGAGGACCGGGAAGGTCTGGGACACTCCGGCAACGAGCGGCGGGCGCGGCTTCTGGCTCGTCATGACGCAATCCTTTCAAGAAGTGCACGCGCTGGATTTGGGCGCAGAACTGCGTTGCCGCGCGTGCACGCGGCCGGAGACGGGCGTGGATTTTCAATGCTGAAGCGGCTTGCGCCGCAGGAGGCACGAGGTCCGACCCCCGAGACCGGAACTTTCGAAAAGTAGATGGACACGCAACCTGCCCGTTTCAAGGGCACACCATTGACCTCTTTGGAGGATCGTCCCTTGCGGGCGAGCCCCCCGAGAAGAGGGCGAACCGGCGCATCGGCCCCGGTCGTCATCTCCCGCCTCATGCCCCGGGCCCTGACCCGAACCGGGACCATCCGCCGGCCGGAACGGATCCGTGCCGGCTGAACTCCGGTCGTGTCCCGCCCTCTCCCGAAACCGCGAGGTCTGGGGAGAGGCGCGGGGCCCGACACGTCACGCACTGGCGCCCGCGTCGCCGACGCGATCGGCGTAGATGTAAAGCGGGCGCGCATTCTGCTCGACGACTTCCCGGCTGATGACGACCTCTTCGACCCCTTCCAGACCGGGGAGGTCGAACATGGTGTCCAGCAGGATGCCTTCCATGATGGACCTAAGGCCACGGGCGCCGGTCTTGCGCTCGATCGCCTTGCGGGCGATGGCGCCGAGGGCCTCCTCGTGGATGGTGAGGTCCACGCTCTCCATCTCGAACAGCCGCTGGTACTGCTTGACCAGCGCGTTCTTCGGCTCGGAGAGGATCTTCTTCAGCGCCTCCTCGTCGAGATCACCCAGCGTCGCCAGCACGGGCAGGCGGCCGATGAACTCGGGGATGAGGCCGTACTTCAGCAGATCCTCGGGCTCGACCTCGCGGAACACCTCGCCGGGCCGGCGATCCTCGGGCGGTGCCACCTTGGCCTGAAAGCCGATGGAGGTGGAGCCCTTGGAGCGGGACGAGATGATCTTGTCGAGGCCGGCGAAGGCGCCGCCGCAGATGAAGAGGATGTTGGTGGTGTCCACCTGCAGGAATTCCTGCTGGGGATGCTTGCGGCCGCCCTGGGGAGGAACGGACGCCACCGTGCCTTCCATGATCTTCAGCAGGGCCTGCTGCACGCCCTCGCCCGAGACGTCACGGGTGATGGACGGATTGTCGGATTTGCGACTGATCTTGTCGATCTCGTCGATGTAGACGATGCCGCGCTGCGCCCGCTCGACATTGTAGTCGGCCGCCTGGAGCAGCTTGAGGATGATGTTCTCCACGTCCTCGCCCACGTAACCGGCTTCGGTCAGCGTGGTGGCGTCGGCCATGGTGAAGGGCACGTCGAGAATGCGCGCCAGCGTCTGCGCGAGCAGCGTCTTACCGGAGCCAGTGGGCCCGATCAGCAGGATGTTGGACTTCGCTAGCTCCACGTCGCCATGCTTGGTGGCGTGGTTGAGACGCTTGTAGTGGTTGTGCACCGCCACGGAGAGGACCTTCTTCGCGTGGTCCTGGCCGATGACATAGTCATCGAGGACCTTGCGGATCTCCTTCGGGGTCGGGATGCCATCCCGCGACTTCACCAGAGAGGACTTCGACTCTTCCCGGATGATGTCCATGCACAACTCGACGCACTCGTCGCAGATGAACACGGTGGGTCCGGCGATGAGCTTCCTGACCTCATGCTGGCTCTTGCCGCAGAACGAGCAGTAAAGCGTGTTCTTGCTGTCGCTGCCGCCGGTCTTGCTCATCTTACGTCTCCTAACGCCCTCACGAACCGGACATATGACCGGCCATTTCGTCAGGGCCTCATATGGGGTTTGTACGAAGCAAAAACCTCGCCAAGCCCGAATGTGGTGATCGACTTTTCACAAGCCAACCACCTTGAGGCGACGCGATCAAGGCAGGCGGGCGACATTCCCCAGACCAAGGGATGCACCGCCGCCGACCCTGGGGTCGCGCCGTCCGCCGATCGTCTGCCCACGACCTTTCGCAAGTCTGAACCCGGAACTCTCTACGAAGTCCGGCCCCCGACGGTTCATGGCCCTGAAACGCGAAGGCCCCCACCATCAGGCGGGGGCCGACAACGCGGCATCCGATGCCGGCTTAACGACATGCAAGCGCGATCTTGCACCGCACGCAAGTGGGGCAATGCGAGAACGCCGGGCCTGTTGCCCAACTATCGCAATTGCCCGACCCCGCCCTGCGGCCAAGCTCGTGCTCGACCTCAGGCGGCCTTGGCGGCCTCGTCAGTCGGGCGCTTGTCGATCACGGAATCGATGAGCCCGAACTCCTTGGCGGCTTCGGAGGTCATGAAGTTGTCGCGCTCGAGCGCATTCTCGATGGCCTCGAAGGGCTGGCCGGTATGCTTCACGTAGATTTCATTCAGCCGCTTCTTGAGGCTGAGGATTTCCTGGGCGTGGAGCATGATGTCCGTCACCTGGCCCTGGAAGCCGCCGGACGGCTGATGGACCATGATTCGGGCGTTCGGCAGCGCGAATCGCATCCCCTTCTCGCCCGCGGTCAGCAGCAGCGAGCCCATGGAGGCCGCCTGGCCGATGCAGAGCGTCGACACCGCCGGCTTGATGAACTGCATGGTGTCGTAGATGGCGAGGCCCGACGTCACCACTCCCCCGGGGGAGTTGATGTACATCGAGATTTCCTTCTTCGGATTGTCCGCCTCAAGGAACAGGAGCTGCGCCACCGCGAGGGTGGACATGCCGTCCTCAACGGGGCCGGTCAGGAAAAGGATGCGCTCCTTCAGGAGGCGGGAAAAGATGTCGTAGGACCGCTCGCCACGGTTGGTCTGCTCGACCACCATGGGGATCAGGTAATTCATGTAAGTATCGACAGGATCACGCATCTTAAATCCCCCGGGGGGCGCATGGGAGGGCGCGGGTAAGGGCACGCCGCCACCGGCGTGCCGCGCGATTTCGTCGCAGGACGGATCGCGACCCGAGCCTCAGGCCGCCTTCTCGTCCTCGTCATCCTTGAAGAGCTCTTCCTTGGTGACCGTCTTCTCGGTCACGTTGGCGAGCTCCAGGAGGAAGTCGACAACCTTCTCCTCGAACAGGGGGGCGCGCACGGACGCCAGAGCCTCAGGGGTGCGGCGGTAATAGTCCCACACCTGCTGCTCCTGGCCGGGGAACTGGCGGGCCCGTTCGACCACCGCGCGCGTCACCTCGTCGTCGGAAACCTGGATATTGTTGCGCTCCCCGATTTCCGCAAGCACCAGGCCGAGACGCACACGGCGCTCGGCGATGCGGCGGTAATCCTGGCGGGCCTCTTCCTCGGTCGTGCCTTCATCCGCGAAGGTGCGGCCCTGGGCGGCGAGATCTTCGTTCACCCGGCTCCACACGCCGTAGAATTCCTGCTCCACGAGGCCTTCCGGCACGTCGAACTTGTGGGTCGCATCAAGGCCGTCCAGGAGGGCGCGCTTCACCTTCTGGCGGGCGGCGCCGGCGTATTCCTGGGAGATCCGCTCCTTCACGGTCTCCTTGAGCTTCTCGAGGCTCTCCTGGCCGAGGGTCGCGGCGAACGCGTCGTCGATCGCAACCGCGCCGGGCGCGTCGACGGACTTCACGGTCACTTCGAAGGTCGCGGCCTTGCCTGCCAGTTCCTTGGCCGCATAGGCCTCGGGGAAGGTGACGCTCAGGGTGCGGTTCTCACCGGCGGTGGCGCCGACGAGCTGCTCCTCGAAGCCGGGGATGAAGCCCTTGGAGCCGATGAGGACGTCGATGTCCTGGCCTTCGCCGCCCTGGAACTTCTCGCCGTCCACATAGCCGGTGAAATCGATGGTGACGCGATCACCCTCGGCGGCCGCACCTTCCTTGGTGGCGAAGGGGCGGTTGGCGTCGGCGATGCGCTGCACCGCCTCGTCGACCTCGGCCTGGGTCACCTCGACCACCGGCTTCTCGACGGAGATGTCCTTGAAGTTGCCGAGCTCGATCTTCGGCAGAATCTCCAGCTCCACGTCGTAGGCGAGGTCCTTGCCGCCATCGAGCAGGGTCTGGAACTGCGGATCTTCCTCGGGCCCCTTGATCCGGGGCTGGAGCGCGAGCTTGAAGCCGTGCTCCTCGACGATCTTGCCGTTGGTCTCGTTGACGGTCTGCTCGATGATCTCGGACATCACGGACTTGCCGTAGACGCGCTTGAGATGGGCCACGGGCACCTTGCCGGGGCGGAAGCCGTTCAGCTTCACCTGGCCCTTCAGCTCGTTGAGCCGGGCGTCGGCCCGGGCGTCGAGGTCGGCGGCGGACACCACCACACGGAAAGCGCGCTTGAGGCCCTCGGCCCCGGTCTCGGTCACCTGCATCGTCTTGCCTTCACATCCTCATCGCGCCAGGCGCGTTAACTTGAATTCAGCGCTGTCACCGGCATCCCGCGGCAATCGCCGGAGGCCGCGCGGCACGGTGGACCTGCCCCCGACCGGACCGCCTTGCGGCGGCCGACGCGCGGGCATGCGGCGGCATTGGTGCGGGCGGAGGGTTTCGAACCCCCACGACTTGCGTCACGGGAACCTAAATCCCGCGCGTCTACCAGTTCCGCCACGCCCGCGGCCCCGTCTCGCCAAAGGCCCGTCGCGCCCAAAGGCCCGTCATGCCCGCGAAGGGAGGCCGGGCACGGGAAAACGTCAACGCGCTTGAGCGCAAGACGCCTCCGGGCACGGCTCCACCGCTCGCGCACGAGGCCGCACGCGCCGTTCGGGTCGCGGCTTATATCATGCCCGCGCGGGCGCGCAGCAAGAAAATGGCGCGCACGGGCGGAGGCTCCCATCCCGCTGGCGCAACGGCAGGACGCCGCATCCCGCGCCGGCGAAGCCCCGGCCGAAACGCGCCGGTCCGCAGGCCGAAAGCGAGTGCTGCCAAGCTCCCGCTCCTCGGTGACATGCGCAGCCCCCGCCCGCGCGGCGCGCGCCACCATCCACGGCGATGCGAAGCGCATGAGCAAAGCCGCTTGCCCTTTTTCCGGCCGCGTAACATGGTCCACCCACCCTGCCAGGAGATGCAGCGTGAGCACGCCGATTCCCTCTCGTCGCAACGTTCTCAAGGGGGCTGCGGCCCTGTCTTTTGCCGGGGCCGCCGGCGCCTTGATCCCGGATTGGGCGCTTGCGCAGGGGCCGGCCAACGGACCGGTTGCGCTTACGGCCGCAGAGGGTAGCCGGCCGGCCATTGCCGGCCAGGGCAACCTCGCGCTGTTCAACGACTCACTCCCCGGCCCGCTCCTGCGGGTGAAGAAGGGCAGCCAGCTCGCGGTGCAGTTCGCCAATTCGCTCAAGGAGAGCGTGGCTCTGACATGGCAAGGCGTGCGCCTGCCGGCCGACGCGGCCACCGCCGCCTCTGCCTCTGTCGCCGGCGGGCAGAGCAAGCTGCTCCAGTTCTCGCCGAAGGACGCCGGCACCTTTTGGTACCACGCGAGCTCCCCGACCCTCGCCCGCCGCGCGCTCTGCGGCGCCCTGATCGTGGATGAGCCCGGCACGCCGGCCTACGCCTCGGACAACCTCCTGTTCATCCAGTCGTTTCCGCCTGAGAGCGGGGTCCCGATCTTCCCCGTGAACGGCGAGTTCTCGCCGACTTTCCAGGGCCCGGCCAGCGGACGCAGCCGGTTGCGGCTGGTGAACGCCACGCCCCTGTTCCTGCGTCTGCGGCTCAAGGGGCCGGCAGTCTACGCCATTGCCATCGACGGGCAGCCGGTTGCCCAACCCTTCGAGCTGAAGGAAGGCCGCCTGCAGATCCCGCCGGGCGGCCGGGTGGACGTGGCCGCGACCATCGACGATGCGGACGCGACCATCATCGAGATCGAAACCTCGCAGGAGCCGATCCGGCTCGCGGTGGTTACGCCCGTCGGTCCGGCCGGGCCGATGCCCTCCGGCCCGCCCGCGCCGCTCCCGCCGAACGATTTGCCGGCTGATATTCCGCTGAAGGATGCCGTTCGTGTCGAACTCGCCATCGGCGGGAAGAGCGGCGCGCCCGCTTCGCTCGGCACCGTGAAGTCCGGCAAGGCAATGGTTTTGACCCTCGCGAACAGCCTCGATGCACCCGTCTCGGTGCATGTGGCCGGCCACGCCGTGCGGCTTCTCGATGGGCTTGACGACGGCTGGAAGCCCTGGTGGCACGACACAGTTCCTGTGCCGGCTAAAACGACAGTAAGGGTTGCCCTTCTCGCCCAGGCGGCGGGCACCTGGAACGTGACCGCGCAGCGCGGGGGTGATGGCGAAGTTGTCGCCTCAGCCACCTACCAGGTCACTGCCTGAGCCGTTTTGGTCGCAGAATCAGGGGTTTCGTCGCCGGACCCATCCGGCGGCTGCAAGTGGCTTGCGGCCATCCCCTGAAATCACCGATGAACAAGCGCCATTCCGACCACCCCAAGTGGCGTTCCGATTCGTGCGATTCGGTCAAGCCCTTTCGATCATAGAATATAGCCGGCTATAGACCCCTCGCAGTGCATCGGGCAGGTCGTCGGCGATCAATCCGGGTCCGGCCTCCCGCGCTGCCTCGCCATGCAGCCACACCGCCGCGCAGGCGGCCTCGAACGGGGGCATACCCTGCGCGAGCAGGCCGCCCGCGATTCCAGCCAGCACATCCCCCGCCCCCGCCGTCGCCAGATATGGCGGTGCATTCTCGGCAATGGCGGCGCGGCCGTCGGGATGGGCAATCACCGTGTCGGGCCCTTTCAGCACCACCACCGCCCCGAGCCGCCGCGCGGCGGCGCGGGTGCGGGCGAGCTTGGACGGCGCGTCCAGAACCTCGGGATCGCTGCGGAACATGCGGGCGAACTCACCCTCGTGGGGGGTCACGATGAGTCCCGCACTGCGCCCGGCCACATCGGCCAGCGCCCATGGCACGCCTTCGTAGCTGGTCAGTGCATCGGCATCGAGCACCAGACGGCGGCCGGGAGCGGCAACGTCGATCTTGCGGCGGGTTTCCGCACCGCTGCCGAGGCCCGGCCCAATCACCACCGCGTTCAGGCGCCGGTCGGACAGCAGGTCGGCCAACTCCCCTGCCCCGTCCACCGGGCGCGGCATGATGGCCGCGTAGGACGCCGCCTGCAGCGGCAAAGCCTCCCGCGGCAGTGCAATGGTGACGAGCCCGGCGCCGGCCCTGAGCGCCCCTCGCGCCGACAGCCGCGCCGCGCCTGAGGTCCAGGCCGGCCCGCTCACCACCACCGCGTGGCCCCGGGAATATTTGTGGCCGCTCGATGCGGGCATGGGGAAGGTGTCACGCCAGAGGTCCGGCGTATCCACAAAGGCCTGCGGGCGAATCGTCTCCAGCACTTCGTCGGGAATGCCGATGTCGGCCACCCGCACCCGGCCGCACAGGCTGCGCCCGGGCTCCAGCAGGTGGCCCGGCTTGCGGCGGAAAAAGGTGACGGTCTCCACCGCCTGCGCCGCCGCGCCCCGCACCTTGCCGGTGGCGCCATCGAGGCCGGACGGCAGATCCACGGCGATGATCGGCCTGCCGGATTGCGCCATGCGCTCCACCAGCGCCCGCGCCGCGCCGTCGAGGTCGCGGGCGAGTCCGGCACCGAAAAGGGCATCGACGATCACCCCCGCCTCGCCGAGATCCACGGCCGCCGGCTCCTCCACCGCGCCGCGCCAGCGCTCGGCGGCCCGGCGGGCGTCGCCGGTGAGCCTGTCCCGGTCGCCGAGAAGGGCGAGGCGCACCTTGAACCCGCGTTGCGCCAGCACCCGCGCCGCAACGAATCCGTCGCCCCCGTTGTTGCCCGGCCCGCAGAGCACCAGGATACGCGTGGGATAGGGATAGCGTGCGACGGCATCGGCAACCGCCGTGCCGGCGCGGTCCATCAGCGTCATGGACGGGGTGCCCAATTCGACGGCTAATTTATCCGCGTGCGCCATTTCGTTTGGATCAAGCAGTGCGTCCACCGATGCCCCCGTCCTCAGATGCTCAGATCATGCTCATGTCTGCAGGCTGAAAACCCAGGTGTAAGCCCAATATTTCATCACTAAGATCAAGAACTAGGCATTGTGACCCATCCCCGTTGCCTGTCTTCTGCATGGGCAAATGACGCAAGGCATGGCACATATCATGCTTACAAAAGGCGTCTCGACCGTGCGGCGGCGGATCGGGTCAGGGAGACGGAGCGGATGAAGAAGATCGAGGCAATCATCAAGCCCTTCAAGCTCGATGAGGTGAAGGAAGCCCTTCAGGACGTCGGCCTGCAAGGCATTACGGTTACGGAAGCCAAGGGATTCGGCCGCCAGAAGGGCCATACCGAGCTGTACCGCGGTGCCGAATATGTGGTCGATTTCCTGCCGAAGGTGAAAATCGAGGTTGTCCTCTCCGACGATATGGTAGACCGGGCCGTCGATGCCATTCGCCGCGCGGCCCAGACCGGGCGGATCGGAGACGGGAAGATCTTCGTGTCGTCCATCGAAGAGGCGATCCGTATCCGGACCGGCGAATCCGGCCTCGACGCGATCTGACGCGTCCGAAAACAAATCGTCCAAGAAACGAACTGCAGGCCAGCAGAAAGGTAGCTAACCCCATGACGACCAAGACGGCCAAGGACGTCCTCGACCTCATCAAGAGCGAGGACGTGAAATATGTCGACCTGCGCTTCACCGATCCGCGCGGCAAGTGGCAGCATGTCACGTTCGACATCAGCATGGTCGACGAGGAATTCCTGACCGAAGGCACCGCCTTCGACGGTTCGTCCATCGCCGGCTGGAAGGCCATCAACGAGTCCGACATGCTGCTCATGCCGGATCCGACGACCACCTGCGTCGATCCCTTCTTCTCGGAGACCACGCTCTCCATCGTCTGCGACGTGCTGGAGCCGACCACCGGCCAGCCCTACGGTCGCGACCCGCGCTCCATCGCCCGGAAGGCCGAGGCCTATGCCAAGTCCACCGGCGTCGGCGACGCGGTGTATTTCGGCCCCGAGGCCGAGTTCTTCATCTTCGACGACGTGCGCTTCAAGGCGGACCCGTACAACACCGGCTTCAAGCTCGACTCCATCGAGCTGCCGACCAACGGCGACACCGAATATGAAGGCGGCAACCTCGGTCACCGGGTGAAGACCAAGGGCGGCTACTTCCCCGTGCCCCCCATCGACTCGGCGCAGGACATGCGCTCCGAGATGCTGGCCGCCATGGCCAAGATGGGCGCCAAGGTGGAGAAGCACCACCACGAGGTGGCCTCCGCCCAGCACGAGCTCGGCCTCAAGTTCGGCTCGCTCGTGACCATGGCCGACCACCTGCAGGTCTACAAGTACTGCATCCACCAGGTGGCCAACATCTACGGCAAGACGGCGACCTTCATGCCGAAGCCGGTGTTCGGCGACAATGGCTCGGGCATGCACGTGCACCAGTCGATCTGGAAGGAGGGCAAGCCCCTCTTCGCCGGCGACAAGTATGCCGATCTCTCCGAGTACTGCCTGTGGTACATCGGCGGCATCATCAAGCACGCCAAGTCGCTGAACGCCTTCACCAACCCGCTGACCAACTCCTACAAGCGTCTGGTCCCGGGCTATGAGGCTCCCGTGCTGCTCGCCTATTCGGCGCGCAACCGCTCGGCCTCCTGCCGCATCCCCTACACCAACAACCCGAAGGCCAAGCGCGTCGAGGTTCGCTTCCCCGATCCCGGCGCGAACCCCTACCTCGCCTTCGCGGCCCTGTTCATGGCGGGCATGGACGGCATCCTGAACCGGATCGACCCCGGCCAGGCCATGGACAAGGATCTCTACGACCTGCCCCCGGCCGAGCTGAAGCAGATCCCCACCGTCTGCGGCTCGCTCCGCGAGGCCCTCGCCTCCCTCGAGGCGGATCACGAATACCTGCTGAAGGGCGACGTGTTCCAGAAGGACTTCATCGAGTCCTACATCGACCTGAAGATGACCGAGGTGATGCGCTTCGAGATGACGCCGCACCCGGTCGAGTTCGAGATGTACTACTCGGTCTGATCGACCTTCATCCGAAAGAGAGCGGGCGCCCCTTCGGGCGCCCGTTTTCGTTTGATACGGTCTCTGTGAAGGCCCGGCTCAGCTCGCCTCGCCGGAGCCCGCCTTGCGGGCGGCGGCGCGGGCGTTGTTCTCGGCCTTGCGCGCCTCGCGCCCTTCCCGCCCCTCCTCCAGCGCCGTCACCGCGCCATGCAGGGTGGCAAGATCCTGCCGGGTGAGACCCAGGCGGTGGAAGATATTGCGCAGGTTGCGGATGGTGGACGGCGCCTTCTCCGGCGAGCGGAAGAAGCCGGAGGTCTGCAGCGCCGTCTCCAGGTGGTCGAAGAAGGCGAACAGATCGCCCTTGTCGGCGAGCGGCGAGCGATCCGGCGGAGCGAAGGGCAGCGCGCCGCCGTTTTCCGCCTTCGACCATTCATAGGCCGCGACCGCCACGCAAGTGGCAAGGTTCAGCGAGGCGAAGGCCGGGTTCACGGGAAGGGTGAGGATGGCATCGCAAAGCGATACCTCCTCCGTATAGAGCCCCGTGCGCTCGCGGCCGAACACCAGCGCCACCTCCTCGCCGGCCGCCATGCGGCTGCGGGCCTCCTTAGCCGCGGCGTCCGCGCCCACCACGGTCTTGGCCATGCCGCGCTCGCGGGCGGTGGTGGCGAAGGCGAACTTCACGTCATGCAGCGCCGCGCGCAGGTCCGGGAAGAGTTGCGCCTCGTCGAGGATGCGGTCGGCGCCGGCAGCGAAGGTGCGTGCGCGGTCGTTCGGCCAGCCCTGGCGGGGATTGACGATGCGCAGGCGCGACAGGCCGAAATTGCCCATGGCGCGTGCCGCCGAGCCGATATTGTCCCCGAGCTGCGGCTCCACCAGGATGACGAGCGGCCCTCCGGCCGTCCACGGCTTGGTGCTGTCGGTACCCGAACCCGGCATGTGATCTCCTTGTGGCCGCCTTGGTCGCATAAGGCGGCCAGACGTGTCGAGGGCTGGCCTCCGGGGGCGCGCCGGCGTGGGAAACGATCTCACGGCATTAGCCGGGTTTCCGTCTTGCGCCGCACTGCACCGGTGCTATAGCGGCCCTTGCCGGAGGCCGGCTGGCGCTCACCGCGTCGTTGCGCCCTCCCCCGCTCTACCAAGGCTCATTGAGCAGTCGCGAAAGGCCGTCCCATGGCGAAGATCAAGGTGGCAAATCCGGTCGTCGAACTCGACGGCGACGAGATGACCCGGATCATCTGGCAGTACATCAAGGACAAGCTGATCCACCCCTATCTCGACCTCGACCTCGAGTATTACGACCTCTCCGTCGAGAACCGCGACGCCACCAACGATCAGGTCACGATCGCCGCCGCCGAGGCCATCAAGAAGCACGGCGTGGGCGTGAAGTGCGCCACCATCACGCCGGACGAGGCCCGCGTCGAGGAATTCAAGCTCAAGGAAATGTGGAAGTCGCCCAACGGCACCATCCGCAACATCCTCGGCGGCGTGATCTTCCGCGAGCCCATCATCTGCAAGAACGTGCCGCGCCTGGTGCCGGGCTGGACCCAGCCCATCGTCGTCGGCCGCCATGCCTTCGGTGACCAGTATCGCGCCACCGACTTCAAGGTGCCCGGCAAGGGCAAGCTGACCATCTCCTTCGTGGGCGAGGACGGCACCAAGATCGAGAAGGAAGTCTACAGCTTCCCCGGTGCCGGCGTGGCCATGGCCATGTACAACCTCGACGAGTCGATCCGCGAGTTCGCCCGCGCCTCGCTCAACTACGGCCTGCTGCGCAATTATCCCGTCTACCTCTCCACCAAGAACACGATCCTCAAGGCCTACGACGGCCGCTTCAAGGATATCTTCCAGGAAGTCTACGAGGCCGAGTTCAAGGCCGAGTTCGACAAGCGCGGCCTCACCTACGAGCACCGCCTCATCGACGACATGGTGGCCTCGGCCCTCAAGTGGTCCGGCGGCTATGTGTGGGCCTGCAAGAACTATGACGGCGACGTGCAGTCGGACATCGTGGCCCAGGGCTTCGGCTCGCTCGGCCTGATGACCTCCGTGCTGATGACGCCCGATGGCAAGACGGTGGAGGCGGAAGCCGCCCACGGCACCGTCACCCGCCACTATCGCGAGCACCAGAAGGGCAAGGAGACCTCCACCAACTCCATCGCCTCCATCTTCGCCTGGACCCGGGGCCTTGCCCATCGCGCCAAGCTCGACGGCAACGAGGAACTCGCCAAGTTCGCCGCGACGCTCGAGAAGGTGTGCGTGGACACGGTCGAGGCCGGCGACATGACCAAGGACCTCGCGCTCCTCGTCGGTGCCGACCAGAAGTGGCTCTCCACGACCGGCTTCCTCGACAAGGTGTCCGAGAACCTCACCAAGGCCATGGCGGCCTGAGGCAGCAACTAGATTGCAGATGCACGAACGAAGAAGGGGTCGCATTGCGACCCCTTTTTTGTTAGCCTTCGGTCAGTGCACAACTTCAAATTGGCAGATCGACGACCACATGGGAGCTATCGCTTCAGCTATCGTTGGTATTGGCTTCTTCCTCGCCGGGTGGGTCGTCCCGCTTATCGTGCATGAGCTGGCGGCGTGGATTCAATATGGGCTTTTGGCTCTTGGAATTCTCCTAATAGGACTAGGTATATTTCTCGGTCGGACAAAACCTGAAAGTCAGAACAGCATCTCCGTTACAATGAAAAACGGAAACTCGATAGGCCAAATAGGAAACATCTATGACCGAGGAAAAGAAATTCGGTGACATCAACGCTAAGATCGGAAATGGAAACACGATAGGTCATATCGGGCATAAGATTGTTTTCCACGAGCCACCGCCCAATCCAAACTCAATTTGGCAAAATGGCCGCGTTGTTGGCTTGATCGGTTCAGCACCCGAAACAGTCGCTCGCGGGGTGGTTTTTCAGAAGCTCTTTATTGACGCCCCCTTCGACGAAGGCAGTGAGTTTTCTGTTCAGGGCGTCCGGATGGTAATTGAGCATTATTACGGATTGACGAGTGGTAGCTCTGGCGGTCGCCCGCCACAGAGCACATACTGGAATGTTTCCTGCCGAGTCATCGGATAGATTGTAAGTCTCTATAGTTTTGGCGCTCCGCCCTCCGGCTTCGCGTCTGAATGCAGTTCCGAGAGGCGGCCGATCACGTCGGGGTGTCGCAAGGCGAGCATATAGAGCTCGTTTTCCTCTATGGAGAGGATCTTGGTCTTGGCCATTGCGCGGACCGTGACGGGATCTGGCTTCGTATGTCCCGGCAGCAGGCCGAACACCTCGCCCGGCCCCAGCGTGCGCACGCCCTCCGCGCCCTCCATCTCCACCTTGCCCTCCAGCACCACGAACAGGTGCGCCGCCTCCTCGCCTCGCCGCATGACGTGGTGGCCGCGGTCGAAGCTGCGCGAATGCAGGATGGGCAGGATGTCGCCGAGCACCGGCGCATCCAGATCCGAGAAGGGCGGCAGGCGTGAGATCATGGAGAAAGTGACGACGAAGTTGTGCTTCGAGATCACCTCCGAGAAGGAGCCGGCGATGATGGCAATGGGCAGCGCCAGCATCATCAGGCCGGAAATCATGGTGATGCCGCCGATGAACCGCCCGAGATTGGTCACAGGCACCACGTCGCCATAGCCCACCGTGGTGAGGGTGGTGATGGACCACCACATGGCCAGCGGGATGGAGCCGAACTTGTCCGGCTGCACATTTCGCTCCGTCAGGTACATGGCGGTGGCCGACATGAGCACGCCCGAGCACAGGATGATGAGGCAGGAGAGCAGCGCATAGCGCTCGCGCTTGATCGCGAGGTAGAGCGCGTTGAAGCCGGACGAATACCGCGCGAGCTTGAGGAAGCGCACGAGGCGCAGCACCAGCAAGGCGTGCGGGTCGAAATCGGTGGCAAGGGCCACGAACCACGGCAGGATCGCGATCAGGTCGATGAGTGCCGGTACGGTCATCGCGTAGCTGAGGCGGGCGCGGGCGTTGGACATGCCGCGCCGCAGCGGGTGCTCGGGCGCCACCCACAGGCGCAGGCCGTACTCCACCGTGAAGATCAGCAGCGCGCAGAACTCGCCGAGCTTGAACCACCACGCGTCGTGGATTTCCAGCGAGCGCACCGTCGCCAGCACCGCGCCGGCCACCGACAGCAGGACCATGGCGATGAGGAAGTAATGGACGAAATCCGCCGTGCGGTCGCCGGGCAGGTCGCGCTCCAGAATGTCGAATACCCGCCGGCGGGCCGATTGCACCTTCATCTCGTCCTCAATTTCCCTGCCCGCCCTGGCTTCGCGCATTGCCGAGCGCCGTCTCGATGCGGGCGCGGGCGCGCTCGGTGCGCGCCGTCACCACCTCGTCCGGCAGGCCGAGCTGCGTCAAGAGGCGGGCGGCGAGCTGGAGGCTTGCCTCCTGCGCCTCGGGGATCACGCCGGACACCCCGAGCGCGGAGAGACGGTGGGCGTGCTCCGTATCCTTGGCGCGCGCGAGGATCGCCGCCGCCGGCCAGTGTTGCCGCACCGCGGCCGCCATGCGCTCGGCCGCATTGGGGGCATCGAGGGTCACGACGAAAACGCTCGCCCGCTCGGCCCCGAGCCGCGCCAGCATCTCCGCCCGCCCGGCATCGCCGAAATAGACAGGAAGGTTGACGCCCCGAGCCTCGGCCACGCGGCGGGGGTCGTTGTCGAGCGCCACATAGGCGACCCCTTCCTCCTCCAGGGCCTCGGCCACCATGCGGCCCACCCGCCCGAAACCGCCGATCACCACGTGCCCAGCGACGCTGCTGTGTGGCGGCGCGGCAAGGTTGTCGTTGAGCCGCGCGTCGAGGGTCCGTCCCAGCCGGCGGCCCAGCCGCGCCAGCAGGGGCGTTGCCGCGAGGCTGAAGCCCACCATGGCGATGAGGACGCCGGCATCCGCCCGGGACAGCGCACCGCTGGCCGCCAGAAGCGCCAGCACCACGAGGGCGAACTCCCCGGTCTGGGCCAGCAGAACCGCCGCCTCCGCCGCAGCCGGCGGCGCAACCTTCATGAGGCGGCCAGCGGCATAGGTGCCGACGATCTTCACGGCGAGAATGCCGGCGACGCCCGCCACAACCCAGCCGAGGCGCGGCAGCACGACGGCAAAATCGACGCTCATGCCGACGGTCACGAAGAACACGCCGATGAGCAGGCCCTTGAAGGGTTCAAGGTCCACCTCGATCTGGTGGCGGTAGGCCGTCTCCGACAGCAGCATCCCCGCCAGAAAGGCGCCGAGGGCGCTGGACAGGCCCGCCCGGTGGGTGATCGCTGCGGAGCCCACCACCACGACCAGCGTGATGGCCATGATGAGGTCACGCGAGCGCGTGGACGCCGCGGCGGCGACCAGCGGTGCCAGCACGAAGCGCCCCGCGACCAAGATCAGCGCCACCGCGCTCACCGCCTTGACGAGCGCGAGGGCGGCCAGGGTGAGGACATCCGGCGCATTGCCGGTGAGAAGCTCGGCCGCCAGGAGGATGGGCACTACCATCAGGTCCTGGAACAGCAGGACGGCGATGACGAGCTGGCCGAGCGGCGCAAGCGCCCGGTGCTGATCGATCAGCAACTGGCTCACGACCGCCGTCGACGACAGCGCCAGCGCCAAGCCCAGCACCAGCGCCACCCCCGGCGGATAGCCGGCGAGCGCGGCCCCCAGCGCCAGCGGCGCACCGCACAGGACAACCTGCAGGCAGCCGACGCCGAACACCTCGCGCCGGAGTGCCCACAGCCGCGCGGTGGAGAATTCGAGGCCGAGCAAAAACAGGAGGAAGACGATGCCCAGCTCGCCAAAGGGCGCCGCCCGCGCGGGACTGGAAATGGTGACGAAGCGCACCAGGGGCAGCGTATCGGCGAGACGTCCCAGCCCGTGCGGGCCCACGAGCGCGCCCACCGCGATGAAGCCCACCACGGCACCGATGCGGGCGCGGTGAAACAGCGGCACCAGCACCCCGGCGGCGAGGAGATAGACGAACGCATCCTTCAGGAAGCTGTCGTTCAACGCACCGCCACTCCGCTGCCTGCTGCCGGCGCCCCGACCCCTGTGTGGCAAGAAGCGATGGCGCTGCGCAAGGGGCTTGCGTCAAATCCACGTCGCGCGCGTCGTGGACCGGTCGCACGAACGCTACCCACCAGGCCGGACCGGGTCCGGCCTGTCGCGTGCGCGGCGAGGGCGAAGCCGCCCGGCCGTTCAGCCCGCGAGGGCCGCCTCGATGGCGGAGAGTGCCGCGTCGGCCTTGTCGCCGTCGGGGCCGCCGGCCTGGGCCATGTCGGGGCGGCCGCCGCCGCCCTTGCCGCCCAGGGCCTCGGCGCCCAGCCGCACCAGAGAAACGGCATCGACGCGGGCGGTGAGGTCGGCGGTAACGCCCACCACGATGCCGGCCTTGCCATCGGACGTGACGCCGACGATGGCGACGACGCCCGAGCCGATCTGCTTCTTGCCCTCGTCCACCAGGCCCTTGAGATCCTTGATCTCGATGCCTTCCACCTGGCGCGCGAGCAGCTTGATGTCGCCGACCGTGCGCACGGCGTCTCCCGCGCCCTGGCTGCCGCCCATGGCCAGCTTCTTGCGGGTCTCGGCCAGCTCACGCTCCAGCTTGCGCCGTTCCTCGACGAGGGCGGCGACGCGCGCCTCCACCTCGCCAACCGGCGCCTTGAGCGCGGAGGCCGTGGCGATGAGGGCGGCATTCGCGCCGTTCAGGTGCTTGCGCGCCGCGCGGGCGGTAAGTGCCTCGATGCGGCGGACGCCGGAGGCCACCGCGCCTTCGGAGACCACGGAGATGAGGCCGATGTCGCCGGTGCGCTTCACATGGGTGCCGCCGCACAGCTCCACCGAATAGGGCGCGCCGTTGCCGTCGTCGGTACCCATGGAGACGACGCGCACCTCCTCGCCGTACTTCTCGCCGAACAGAGCGCGGGCGCCGGACTTGATGGCATCGTCCACGGCAAGGACGCGGGTTTCCACCGGCTCGTTGCGCAGCACGAAGCGGTTGGCGATCTCCTCCACCTCCGCCACCTCGGCCTCGCTGAGGGGCTTGGGGTGCGAGAAGTCGAAGCGCAGGCGGTCGGGCGCGACCAGCGAGCCCTTCTGCGCCACATGCTCGCCGAGAACACGGCGCAGCGCCTCGTGCAGCAGATGGGTGGCGGAATGGTTGGCGCGCACGGCGGCGCGGCGATCGTGGTCGACCTCCAGCACCAAAGCGGTGCCGGGCTTGAGCGTGCCGCTCTCCACCTTCACATCGTGCAGGAACAGGTCGCCCAGCTTCTTCTGGGTGATGCGCACCTCGGCAACGAGGCCGCCCTCTCCCGTCATGCGGCCGGTATCGCCGACCTGGCCGCCGGATTCGGCGTAGAACGGGGTCTGGTTGAGCACCACGAGGCCGGTCTCGCCAGCATTGAGAGCCGCCACCTCGGCACCGTCGCGCACCAGCGCGGTGACCACGCCTTCCGCCTTCTCGGTATCGTAGCCGAGGAAGTCGGTGGCGCCCACCTTGTCGCGAAGGCCGAACCACAGCGTGTCGGTGGCCGCCTCGCCGGAGCCGGCCCAGTTGGCGCGGGCCTCGGCCTTCTGGCGCGCCATGGCCGCATCGAACGCCGCCGTGTCGACGCCGATACCGCGGGCGCGCAGGGCATCCTGGGTCAGGTCAAGCGGGAAGCCGTAGGTGTCGTAGAGCTTGAACGCGACCTCGCCGGGGAAGCTGGCGCCGGAAACGAGGCCCTGGCTCTCCTCCTCGAGGATCGAGAGGCCGCGCTCGAGCGTGCGACGGAAGCGCGTCTCCTCCAGCAGCAGCGTCTCTTCCGCCAGCGGCTCGGCGCGCACGATCTCGGGATAGGCCCGGCCCATCTCGCGCACCAGGATAGGCACGAGGCGGTGCATCAGCGGGTCCTTGGCGCCGAGCAGCTGCGCGTGGCGCATGGCCCGGCGCATGATGCGGCGCAGGACGTAGCCGCGCCCCTCGTTCGAGGGCAGCACGCCATCGGCGGTGAGGAAGACCGACGCCCGCAGGTGGTCGGCGATCACCCGGTGGCTCGCCTTCTGCGGGCCCTCGGGATCCACGCCGGTGAATTCGGCGACCTCGGCGATGAGGGCGCGCATGAGGTCGGTTTCGTAATTGTCGTGGGTGCCCTGCAGCACCGCCGAGATGCGCTCGAGGCCCATGCCGGTGTCGATGGACGGCCGCGGCAGGCCGACGCGCTCGCCGCCCGGCAGCTGTTCATACTGCATGAACACGAGATTCCAGATCTCGATGAAGCGGTCGCCGTCCTGGTCCGCCGAGCCGGGCGGGCCGCCGAAGATGTGCGGGCCGTGGTCGAAGAAGATTTCCGAGCAGGGGCCGCACGGGCCGGTGTCGCCCATGGACCAGAAATTGTCCGACGACGCGATGCGGATGATGCGGTCGTCGGAGAGGCCGGCGATCTTCTTCCACAGGCCGTGGGCTTCCTCGTCCTCGCTGTAGACCGTGACGAGCAGGCGGTCCTTCGGCAATTCGAAGGTACGGGTGACGAGGTTCCAGGCGAGCTCGATCGCGCGATCCTTGAAATAATCGCCGAACGAGAAATTGCCGAGCATTTCGAAGAAGGTGTGGTGCCGCGCGGTGTAGCCCACATTGTCGAGGTCGTTGTGCTTGCCGCCGGCCCTGACGCACTTCTGCGACGTCACCGCCCGCGAATAGGGCCGCTTCTCGACGCCGGTGAAGACGTTCTTGAACTGCACCATGCCCGCGTTGGCGAACATGAGCGTGGGGTCGTTATGCGGCACGAGGGGCGACGAGGCGACGGCCTCGTGGCCCTCCTTGACGAAGTAGTCGATGAAGCTCGACCGGATCTCGTTGACGCCGCTCATGTGCCGGCACTGTCCCTCGGAGGCCGGGCCTTGCGGCCGCCGGCTCTGGTGATCGCTGCGCGCGCCAGCGCCTCGGGCCAACCTCCGGCCACCCCTCGGGCGTCGCGCGGTCCCCTCGACCGTGGCGGCCGGCGGAACCGGGTTCGTTTAACGATGGGCCCGCCGCTTGTCCAGAAACGCGAGGGCGCAACACGAAGCTGGGCCCCGGACACATCACGCTCCTCGATAAAAACGGGCGGGCACCGTTAGGTCCCCGCCCGCCCTGTAACCGTCACGACGCACTCCGCATCCGCCCCTCAGGCGTCGGCAGCGGAGCCCTCGGCATCTTCTTCGGGATCGCCGGCGAGGATCTTTTCGGCGATGAGGCCGGCGTTCTGGCGGATGGCCGCCTCGATGCGCCCGGCGATCTCCTGGTTCTGCTTCAGGAAGGTCTTGGCGTTCTCGCGGCCCTGGCCGAGGCGCTGGCTGTCGTGGGAGAACCAGGCGCCGGACTTCTCCACCACGCCGGCGCGCACGCCGAGGTCAAGAAGCTCGCCGGTCTTGGAGACGCCCTCGCCATACATGATGTCGAACTCGACCTGCTTGAAGGGCGGCGCCAGCTTGTTCTTCACCACCTTCACGCGGGTCTGGTTGCCCACGACCTCGTCGCGCTCCTTGATGGCGCCGATGCGGCGGATGTCGAGGCGCACGGAGGCATAGAACTTCAGCGCGTTGCCACCCGTGGTGGTCTCGGGCGAGCCGTACATCACGCCGATCTTCATCCGGATCTGGTTGATGAAGATGACCATGGTGTTGGACTTGGAGATGGAGGCGGTGAGCTTGCGCAGCGCCTGGCTCATGAGGCGAGCCTGCAGGCCGGGCTGGTTGTCGCCCATCTCGCCGTCGAGCTCGGCGCGCGGAGTGAGGGCGGCCACCGAATCGACCACCAGCACGTCGATGGCGCCGGAGCGCACCAGCGTGTCCGCGATCTCCAGCGCCTGCTCCCCAGCGTCCGGCTGGGAGATGAGCAGGTCGTCCAAATTCACGCCGAGCTTACGGGCATAGACCGGATCGAGCGCATGTTCGGCATCGATGAAGGCACAGGTACCGCCGCGCTTCTGCGATTCGGCGATGGTGTGCAGCGCAAGCGTGGTCTTGCCCGAGGATTCCGGGCCGTAGATCTCAACGACGCGCCCCTTGGGCAGCCCGCCGATGCCCAGCGCGATGTCGAGCCCCAGCGAACCGGTGGGAATGCTCTCGATCTCAAGGGCTTTCCCCCCCTTACCGAGCCGCATGATGGAGCCCTTGCCGAAATGCCGCTCGATCTGCGAGAGCGCGGCATCCAGCGCCTTGGTCTTGTCCATGGAAGAACCTTCGACGAGTCGGAGTGTCGCCTGAGTCATCGCCGCGCTCCGGTGCGGGTGCAAGGGGAATTAAGAACGTGGCAGTTGTACCTGTTTTGTTCTAAGTTCGCAATATGTTCTCTTTCGTCCACAGCATGTGGATAACATTTCGTAACGCGGCGCGTCCCGCACACCTGCCCTAACGCCGAGCTGCCGCTTCGGCGCGGCCTTCTTTCGCAGGTGCGGTGAAACCCTGAGCCGGCCTGCCGCGTTCAGGCCGAAGAGCACGGGACAAGCGCCCGCATCCTCGGTTCACATCGCGCCGGCGACGCCGGAGGAGACACATATGCGCATCGCCCAGATCGCGCCGCTCATCGAGAGCGTGCCCCCGCGTCGCTACGGCGGAACCGAACGCATCGTCTCCTATCTGTGCGAAGCGCTGGTGGCGCAGGGCCACGACGTGACGCTGTTCGCCAGCGGGGACTCCCTGACTTCGGCGCAGCTCGAACCCATGTGCGAGATGGGCCTGCGACTGTCGCCGGGGCCGGTCGATCCCATCGTCTTCCACATGCTCATGCTGGAGCAGGTGCGGCGGCGCGCGGACGAATTCGACATCCTCCACGTCCATGTGGACGTGCTGCACTATGCGGTGCTGAAGGAGCATGCTCCGCGCACGCTCACCACCCTGCACGGCCGGCTCGATAGCGTGGCCGCCCACCGGCTCTATGCGCTCTATGACGAGTTCCCGCTGGTCTCGATCTCGAACCACCAGCGCAAGCCCATGCCGCCGGTGAACTGGGCCTCGACCATCTATCACGGCCTGCCGGAGACCCTGCTGCCGTTCAATCCCCAAGGCGGCGACTACCTCGCCTTCCTCGGCCGCATCTCGCCGGAAAAGCGGCCCGACCGGGCCATCGAGATCGCCGCCCGCGCCGGCCTGCCGCTGAAGATCGCAGCCAAGGTGGACCGGGTGGACGAGGACTATTGGGAGCAGAAGATCCGCCCCATGGTGGAGGCCACGCCCGGCATCGAATTCATCGGCGAGATCGACGAGCGGCAGAAGGCGCACTTCCTGGGCAATGCCAAGGCCCTGCTCTTCCCCATCGACTGGCCGGAACCCTTCGGGCTGGTGATGATCGAGGCCATGTCCTGTGGCACGCCCACCATTGCCTATGGCTGCGGCTCCGTGCCCGAAGTGCTGGAGGACGGCCTCACCGGTTACATCGTCTCCGGTCAGGATGAGGCGGTCGCCCGTGTTGCCGACCTCGATCGGCTTGATCGCGCCGCGATCCGGCGGACCTTCGAGAAGCGTTTTTCCGCCGGGCGGATGGCGCGGGACTATGCGGCCCTTTACGAGCGCCTCGCCACCCCCGCGAGCCCGCGCAAGAAGCGCGAGCTGGGCGCAGGAAGTCTGAATGTCTCCGTCTGACGCGGCGGCCCGGGTCGCCGGTGCAGACCCGCAGGAACCGGGCTATGCGATCGCGGCCAGCGCCTCACAGATCGAGGCGGTGCCGCGCACGCTCAAGCACGACGACACGTTCGCCGTGTTCGATGCCCATGGTGATGCCGTCCCCGGTCTGGCCAGCAACCACGGCCTGTTCCATCGCGACACGCGCCATCTCTCGCAATTCTTCCTCACCATCGATGGCGTGCGGCCCCTGCTGCTCGGTTCCACCGTGCGGGACGACAATGCCACGCTAAGCTGCGACCTCACCAATCCGGACCTGCCGGCCCGCAGCGGGCGGGACGAGCTGGCGCACGATCTCATCCATCTGCGCCGCTCGCGCTTCCTGTTCCGGGGCGCGTGCCACGAATGCCTCTCCATCCGAAATTTCGATGGCGAGACCCGCACGTTCGAGATCGGCCTGTTCTTCGATGCGGACTTCGTGGACCTGTTCGAGGTGCGCGGTTCCCATAGGGCGAAGCGCGGGCGCGTCGCGGTGCCGGTGGTCGGGGAAAGTCATGTGGGCCTCGCCTATCGCGGCCTCGACGCCCGCACTCGCACAACCCGCCTCGCATTCGCGCCGCGGCCCAGCGTGCTCGCAGCCGACCGGGCGCTTTACCAACTCACCCTCAAGCCCGGCGAGGGGTTCGTGATCTTCGCCGAAATCCGCTGCGACGGGGCCGAGCCGGAGCGCGATGCCCGGCAGGCCTTCCGGCTGGGACTGAAAGATATCCGCGCCGACATGCGAGCGCGGACCGCGCGCTCGGCCGGCGTTTCCTCCTCGAACGATCACTTCAATGAGGGACTGCGGCGGGCGGTCAGCGATCTGAACGTGCTCATCACCGACCTGCCGGAGGGACCCTACCCCTATGCGGGCGTGCCGTGGTTCTCGACCGTGTTCGGGCGGGACGCGCTCATCACCGCCTTCGAGACCCTGTGGCTCACGCCCTCCCTTGCGCGCGGCGTGCTGCTGCACCTCGCTGCCAACCAGGCCACGACCTTCGATCCTGAAGCCGATGCCGAGCCCGGCAAGATCCTGCACGAGGTGCGGTTCGGCGAAATGGCGGAGCTGGGGGAGGTGCCATTCCGCCGCTATTACGGCAGCATCGATTCCACCCCGCTGTTCGTGATGCTGGCCGGCGCCTATCTGGAGCGCACCGGCGATCTGGAGACGGTTCGCATGCTGTGGCCAGCCGTCGAGGCGGCGTTGGGCTGGATGCGCGAGCACGGCGACCGCGACGGGGACGGCTTTATCGAATACGGCCGCCGGCGCGGCGACGGTCTGGTCAATCAAGGCTGGAAGGACAGCCACGACAGCATCTTCCACGCGGATGGACGGCTCGCGAAAGGCCCCATCGCACTGGTCGAGGTGCAGGGCTATGCCTATGCCGCGTGGAATGCGGCGGCGGCCATCGCCCACGCGCTCGGCGCGCCGGCTGCGGCGGAGACCTACGCGGCGCGGGCACGGGACATGCGAACGGCCTTCGATGCCGCCTTCTTCGATCCGGCCCTGGGCACCTATGTGCTGGCGCTGGACGGCGACAAGGCGCCCTGCCGGGTGCGCACCTCCAATGCCGGGCACGCCCTGTTCGCGGGCATCGCCTTGCCGGAGCGGGCGGAAGCGGTGGCGGCGACCTTGATGACCAGCAGTTCCTTCTCCGGCTGGGGCGTGCGGACGCTCGCGGCGGGCGAGGCGCGGTTCAATCCCATGAGCTATCACAATGGCTCGGTGTGGCCGCACGACAATGCGGTGGTCGCGCTGGGGCTTGCCCGCTACGGCTTTCGGGCCGAGGCGGCGCGCATCTTCGAGGGGCTGTTCCGCGCCTCGGTCTATTTCGACCTGCGACGCATCCCCGAGCTGTTCTGCGGCTTCGCGCGCCAACGCAACAGGGGGCCGGTGGGCTATCCGGTCGCCTGCGCGCCGCAGGCCTGGGCAGCAGCGGCGCCGCTGGCGCTTCTGCAGGCGTCCCTGGGCCTCGGCTTCGACGTGGCGGAACGGCGGGCGGTGTTCGAGAGGCCCATGCTGCCGGAATTCCTCGATACGCTCACTCTCACAGGCCTCGCCGTCGCGGATGGGAAGATCGACGTGAAGGTGGAGCGGGTGGGCACCACCGCCGCCCTGTCGGTCATCGACCGCCAGGGCAACGTGGGCATCCGGGTGGAGGCGTGAGCGCTAAAGGGCGGCGTGGTCGCGCACCGCCTCCCCGAGCGCATCCTTGAGCGTCGCGAAGCGGGCGTCGAGCGCGAGCGGGTCACTGCGGTTGAGGGCGATCATCTGCGCCCGCGCCTCGCCGCCCCGCACCACCTCGAAGGCGTCGGACGCGATGCCGGCCACGACCGCCTCGGCCACCGCCTCGGCCGGCTCGCGGCTGAAGCCGACCTCCGGTCCGGCGCGGCTGCTGCGCATCATGGGCGTGTCAGTCGCACCGGGATAGACGGTGAGCACCCGCACGCCTTCCCCCGCCAGTTCCCGCCGCAGCGCCTCGTCGAAGCGCGCGAGCCCCGCCTTCGCCGCCGCGTAGGTGGCGTAGAACGGCATGCCGATGAGCGCGATGGCGGAGGTGATGTCCACGATCAGCCCCTCCCTGCTCGCGCGCAGCGCCGGCAGCGCCGCGCGGGTGAGGAGGATGGGCGCGATCAGGTCCACTTCGATCATGGCGCGGATGTCGGCTTCGCTCGTCTCCTCCAGCCGGCCGGCGCGCACGCCACCCGCGTTGTTGATGAGGATGTCGAGCCCTCCGAGCGCCGCCACCGCGCCGTCCAGCATGGCCGCCCGGGCGGTTGGGTCAGTCACATCGCCGGCGATCCCGTAGACCTCGGCACCGGTAGCCTTGAGCGCGCCCACCGCCTCCGCCAACACGTCCGGCCGGCGGCCGGTGAGCACGAGGCGCGCCCCCTCCGTCGCCAGCGCGGTAGCGATGGCACGGCCGATGCCGCTTGATCCTCCGGTGAGGAGGATCCGCTTTCCCTGAATGTTCATGGCCGCTCTCTTCGTCCCTCACTCCGCCGCGGGCGGATAGTTGGAGGGGAAGAGCGCGCGCCGGGAGGCTTCGTCGCCCGAGGCCTTGAACGTGTGATCCTTGCCCACCTCACGGGCGCGGACGGCGGCGGGACGGGCATCGACATCGGCGAACCAGCGCTTGATGTGCGGGAAGCGCGCGAGGGGATCGTCCTCGCCCTTCAGCACCCGCGATGCCCGGAGGACCCAGCCCCAGGCCGACATGTCGGCGATGGTGTAGTCCTTGCCCGTGATGTAGGGGCGGGTGGCGAGGAGGTCGTCGAGCACCTGATAGTGCCGCTCCGCCTCGCGCCTGTAGCGGTTCACGGCATAGCCGAGCCCATCGGGCGCAGCGTGCTGGAAATGCACCGCCTGACCGGAGAACGGCCCGAGCCCGCTGGCGATGAAGAGGAGCCAGGACAGCAGTTCCGGACGGTCCTTGGGGTCGCCGCCGAAGCTGCCAGTCTTCTCGGCGAGATAGAGGAGGATGGCGGTGGAATCGAACACCCGCGCCTCGACGCCCCCCGGCCCGTCCGTATCCACGATGGCCGGCACCTTGCCGTTGGGATTGATGGCGCGGAACGCCGGCAGGTGCTGCTCGCCCTTGGCGGTGTCCACGGGGATCACCTCGTAGGGAAGGCCCGTCTCCTCCAGGAAGAGCGCGACCTTGGCCGGGTTGGGCGTGGGATGGAAATAGAAGCGGATCAACGGGATCACCCTTCGCTGGCAGCCGCCGAAGCGGGCGCGTTTGCGTTTTAGAACGACTGATATAGAATGCACGCATCGGACGTCCGCGCAAGCTGTCCGCCTCGCAAATTTCTGTCGCGTGCCAGATCCCGGCGGCGACATGACACGCCATGGATGATCCAGAATGATCGACTTGCATTATTGGCCGACCCCGAACGGTCACAAGATCACGATGTTCCTGGAAGAAACGGGCATCGACTACAACGTCATCCCCGTCGACATCAGCGCGGGCGATCAATTCAAGCCGGATTTTCTTGCCATCGCCCCCAACAACCGCATGCCGGCCATCGTCGATCATGCGCCTGCGGACGGCGGCGCGCCCATCTCGATCTTCGAGTCCGGCGCCATCCTCCTCTATCTCGCGGAGAAGACCGGCCGCTTCATTCCCGCCGACGTGCGCGGACGGAAAAGCGTGCTGGAATGGCTGTTCTGGCAGGTCGGCGGGCTCGGCCCCATGGCGGGGCAGAACCACCATTTCGTCCAGTACGCGCCGGAGCGGATCCCCTATGCCATGGAGCGCTACGTGAAGGAGACCAACCGTCTCTACGGCGTGCTCAACACCCGCCTCGGCAAGAGCGCGAACGTGGCGGGGGAGGACTATTCCATCGCCGACATGGCCATCTATCCCTGGATCGTGCCCTACCTGCGCCAGCAGCAGGACCTCGACACCTTCCCGCACCTCAAGCGCTGGTTCGATGCGGTGGCGGCGCGCCCGGCGACCATCGCCGCCTACGCCAAGGGCGAGCCCTTCACCAAGCGGCCAACGGTGACCGAGGAAGGCAAGAAGATCCTGTTCGGCCAGACCGCGCGGCAGGCCGGATGACGCCGCACCCGGCGCGGGTTACGCTGCACCGGGTGTCAGGCGGAAAGACGCGGGAAAGACGGGTTACGATGGCGCGGCCGAGGGCATTCGACGAGGGCGAGGTACTGGACGCGGCGTTGCGCTGCTTCTGGACCCGCGGCTACGAAGCGACCTCGGTGCGTGACCTTGCCGCCTCCATGGGCCTCACCGGCGCCAGCCTCTACAACGCCTTCGGCGACAAGCGCACGCTCTATGAGAAGGCGCTGGAGCGCTATGCCAGCCACAGCATGGCGGAACGCATCCGCCGGCTGGAGGCCCCCGGCATGGCCCCGCGCGACGCCATAACCGGCTTCTTCCGGGAGACGCTGGAGCGCGCGCTGGACGATCCGGACATGAAGGGCTGCTTCGTCGTGAATGCGGCGGTGGAGATGGGGCCGCATGATCCCGAACTGCGTGCCGCCGCCCTCGCCTCCCTCGGTGAGGTGGAAGCCTTCCTCACCCGCCGCGTCGAGGCCGGCCGCAAGGATGGGACGATCCAGAAGCGGGAGACCGCGCAGGAGTTGGCGCGCATGCTCCTCGGCGTCCACCTCGGCCTGCGCGTGCTGGCACGCCTGCGCCCCGGCCGTGAACTGCTGGAGGGGGTGGTGAAGCCCGCCCTCGCCGCCCTCGATCCGCGCCCGCCGGGCTGATCCGGCAGGCGATCCCTCCCCCGCAGCAGGACGCCTCCCATGATCCGGGCCTATGTGTTCGATGCCTATGGCACGCTGTTCGATGTGCAGTCGGTGAGTGCCGTTACCGATGCAGCCTTCCCCGGCCATGGCGAGATCATCACGCAGGTGTGGCGGATGAAACAGCTGGAATACAGCTGGCTCTGCTCGCTCATGGGGGATTATCAGGACTTCTGGTCCGTCACCCGCCGCGCCCTCACCTACACGCTCGGCATCCTCGGGCTCCAGCCGACCGAAGCGCTGTTCGATGCCCTTGCCGAGGCCTACAACCGCCTGACGCCGTATCCGGACGCCGCCGAGGCGCTGGCCGCCCTCACCGGCGTGCGACGGGCGATCCTCTCCAACGGAAGCCCCGGCATGTTGCAGGCGCTGGTGGGCAACTCGCCGCTGGCGCCCTTCATCGAGGACACCATCAGCGTCGATGCGAAGCGCAGCTTCAAGCCGGACCCTCGTGCCTATGAGCTGGTGGAGGAGCGCCTTGGTGTGAAGCCCGGCGAGGTGATGTTCGTTTCGTCCAACGGGTTCGACATCGCCGGCGCCAAGAAGTTTGGGTTCAACGTCGCCCGCATCTCCCGCGTGCCGGAAGCCGCCCTCGCGGCGGAGCTGGCGGCGACCGGGCCGCTGACGGCCTCGGCCTTCTACCGCGCCTTGCGGACGCAGGAGGAAGCCCTCGGCCATGCGCCGGACGTGGTGGTCGCCAGCCTGTCAGAACTGGTGAGCCGCCACATCGCGGTCTGAGGCGGGGCGCTATTTTGGCAGCGCTTCCATGAAATCCTCCTGAAACTCCTTCAGTTCCACCGGATTGAGATCGGACACCGCCCAATAGGAGAGCCCCGCCTCGCTCCAGCCCATGAGCGTGTAGCCGTCGCGGCCCTTCACCGTGTGGGCGCCGGACGCGCCGGGCCAGACGAAGACGTTGATGACATGGCCATTGCGGCGATAGACCAGCGCCGCCACGACCCGCCCCCCCACATAATCGAGCCGCCCGCCCACCAGCGGAAAGCCGCGGGCGGACAGGTCCACCACCGGCGGGGAGAAATCGATGCGGCCGCCGAACCACGGCTTCACCGTGTGCTGGTTGGAGGAGGCCACGTCGGTGAGGTGGTCGGCCAGTAAGGAGCGCACATGGCCGGCGACCAGTTCGTCCTCCAGCGCGCCCCCGCGCGGCGGCAGAACGGCGATGAAGAGCGCGACCGCCAGCACCGCGAGGGAGGGCACGAGGCTCCAGCGCGCAAAGCGCTCGCGCGAGACGGCCGGCGCGGCGCCCCACAGCCGCCGCCAGAGAGCCGTTGCGGTCCATTCGGTCCCCCGCGTAGTCGAGGCCTCCTCCGCCGCCAAGGCGGCGACCACGCTCCCGTGCAGCCCCTCGGGCACGGGCCAGCGTGCCGCGCCGGAGGAGAGCAGCGCGTGCGCATCTTCCAGCCGCCGCAGGTGCGCCGCGCAGGCGGGGCAGGAGGCCAGATGCCGCTCCACCTCCATCACATGGACGGCGTCGAGTTCCCCGTCGAGGTAGGAATTGAGAAGCGCGTCCCACTCCGCGCAGGGCTCGGGCGTGCGACCCGGATCTTCGCTCATCGCACCGCCTCCGCCCCTCCGGCGACGCGTTCCCACAGGTCGGCGAAATGGCGCCGCGCGCGGGAAAGGCGCGACATGACGGTGCCTACGGGCACGCCCGCAACGTCCGCGATTTCGCGATAGGAGAGGTCATCCAGCTCGCGCAGCACCAGCACCTCGCGCAGGGGCTCGGGCATCAGTTCGAGAGTGCCGCGCACCCGGTCCGCCTGCGCGCGGCGGAGCAGGATGGTTTCGGGCGTCTCGCCGTCCACCAGCAGATCGAGCGCATCCTCCATCCCTGCGTCCTCGTGCGCGGACGGGAGGTCCGGCGCGCGGCGCTGCATCTCGCGGCGGCGATCTTCCCGCCAGTTCAGATGGCAATTGCGCACGATGGCCAGCAGCCAGGCGCGCGCGCTGCCGCCCCGGAAATCGGCGAAGGCGCGATACGCGCGCAGATAGGCCTCCTGCACGATATCCTGCGCGGCGTCCGCATCGCGGGTGAGATAGCGGGCGAGCGTATAGGCGGCGTCGAGATGCGGCAGCATGCTGGCCCGGAAGCGCGCCGCCTCCGTCGAGGTGAGAGGCCGGCCGGGACGCGTCTCCTCGGCGCGCGGGGCAGCGCCCTCCACCGGTGCGGCGCCCACGGCGAAGAGGGCGCGCACCGCAGGGGCAACGGCAGCGAAGAGGCCGCGCAGCCCGCCCGGGCCCGCGCCGCACCACCGCCGCCCGCTTGCCAGCGGGAAGGTCGCAATCGAGATCATCCCATGCCCATTCCAGATGGAGGGAGCGGCCGCAGCCGCTCCCAACAGGGCGTCAGCCGCCCGCTTTCACGATGACCTTTCCGACCATGTGCGGGTGAAGGGAACAGAAATACGAGTAATCTCCCGCATTCGTGAAGGTGAAAGAGAACTTCCCTTCCGTATCGAGAGCCTTCGAGCGGAACGCCTGCTTTTTATCCACCACGGTGTGTGGAATATCGTCATTGTTGATCCAGGTGACCGTGGTCCCCGGCGTCACGGTGACTTCGGCGGGCGTGAAGGTAAAATTGTCGATGCTGACCGTGACGTCCTCGGCGATGGCCGGCGTGGCGAGTGCACCAAGGGCGAGACAGATTGCGAGCGCCGCGACCTGCGGCGGGATGAGAAGACGCGACGGTTTCAAGGGAAGCTCCTTGCTGGATGAGGCCGGCCGCAGCCGGCCGTAACGCGGCGGCGAACGGCGCCTCAGCCTTCAAGGGGGCTGTCGATGATGGCGAGCGGCTCCGAGCCGCGAATGAAATTGACCGTGGCGATGCCGAGATTCTTCCTCAGCTCACCCGCCGGCAGCTTCAGCGGCCCCGGCGAGGGGGCAGTGCCGGGCGCGGGTTGCGGGAAGGCGGTGGAGCGCGCGGTGTGGAAGGAGATGTTGCCCTCCACCTTCTGCATGACCTGATGGATGTGCCCGTTGAGCACCGTCACCGAGCCGAACCTTTTCAGGTAGGACAGGGCCTCCAGCCCATCGGCGGTGCCCCAGCCCCATTCGGGATAGACGGTCCAGAGCGGGATGTGGGCGAACACCACGAGGGGCGTCGAGGATGGCAGGCCGGCGACGTCATTCTCCAGCCATTCCAGCTGCTCGGCGCCGAGATTGCCGAGCCCGCCGGCCTTCAGGTTCACCACGTTGACCAGCGCGATGAAATGCACGCCGCCATGGTCGTAGCTATACCAGCCCGCGCCCTTCGATCCCTTGCCGTAGCGGTCGAGATAGGCCTTGCCCTGCCCCTCATCGAGCAGATCGTGCTCGCCCGGCACGTAGAAGACAGGGATGCCGGCTTCCTTGATGATCTGGTCGGCGTCGTCGAACTCCTTGTCCTTGGACAGGTGGCTGATGTCGCCGGTGTGGATCATGAAGGCGGGCTTTTCCTTCAGGGTTCGGATGCGCGCCACCGCCTCGCGCAGCGTGCCCAGCGCATCCGGATTGGCGGCCTTGTCGAAGCCCACATGGCTGTCTGAAATCTGCAGGAAGGTCAGCGTCTTCGCCGGCTCCGCCGCGAGCGCGCGCCCGAGGCCGACGCCACTTGCCACCCCGCCGGTCACGGACCACAGGATGCCGGTGCCGGCCCAGGTCATGCACTCGAGGAAGCCGCGCCGGTCGATGCCGTCCGCGTCGCGCAAGGGGGCGGTCTCGGAGGACAGCCGTTCGTGTCTGCTCATGGATCTCTCCGCATGGCGCCGGGTGCTCCCGGCGCTGGGACCGCGCGCCCGTTCGGAGCGGCGGCGGTCGAGGCGTGGGCGTCGCCTCAGGGCGTCCCACAGGGGCCAAGACCGGGGAGCGGGACGGTTTATTCCCGACCGGAGAGATTTTTTGCGGCGGAGGACACCGGCAAAGCGGCGAGCCGGCTGCGCAGGCGGGGCACAGTGAACGACACGAAAGCGCGCAGCTTCGCCGCCGGCAGGCGCGCCTCGGGGTAGACGATGGCCACCGGCAAGGGCGGCCCTTCATAATCTTCCAGAAGCAGCACGAGGCGCCCGGCGGCCACCGCCTCTTCCACCTGATAGGAGAGCACGCGCGTGATGCCACGGCCGCGCACGGCGGCGTCGATGGCCGCCTCGGCGCCGTTCACCACATAGTGCGGGCGCACCGTCACTTGCTTGCGCGAGCCGCCGCCGGGACCGGGCGCGAAGCTCCAGATGGCATTGTCGGTGATCTGGGAGAAGGAGACGACGCGGTGGCCGGCGAGGTCCGCCGGCACAAGCGGCACGCCATGGGCGGCGAGATAGGCCGGGCTGGCGCAGACCACGCGGCGCACCTCCCCGACCCGGGTGGCCACGAGGCTGGAATCCGGCAGAGGACCAATGCGCACCGCCGCGTCGTGGCCTTCATCGATGAGGCTCACCACGCGGTCCACCAGCAGCAGACGCGCCTCCAGCTTTGGATTTGCTTCCAGCAATTCCTCCACCAGCGGCGCCACATGCAGCCGCCCGAAGGTGACCGGCGCGGTGAGGGAGAGCAGGCCGCGCGGATCGGTGCGCTCGCCCGCCGCGAGCTGATCCGCCTCGGCGAGTTCGGCGAGGATGGCGCGGCAGGCGGCGAGATAGCTCTCGCCGGCCTTGGTGAGATGCAGCGCACGGGTCGTGCGGTGGAGGAGGCGCGTGCCAAGCCGCTCTTCCAGGAGGGCAACCGCCCGCGTGATGGCCGCCGGCGAGCGCCCGAGCCGCCGTGCCGCACCGGCAAGGCTCCCCTCGTCCAGCGCGGCGACGAAGGCGGTCATGGCGTCGATGCGGTCCATGGTTCGATTTCAGATAATGAAACAATAGCTTTCAGATTATAGCCATTCAGCACAAGAGCGGGAAGCCCTAGCTATTCGTCACCGGGCCGCGATCGAACGCCGGCCCGACCCCAAGCGAAACGCGAAAGGCGCCCCCATGGACCACACCAGCCGCATCCCGGCCCTCGATCCCGCCACCACCGCCGGCAAGGCCAAGGAGCTGCTCTCCGCCGTCCAGGCGAAGTTCGGCGCCACGCCGAACCTGTTCAAGGTCGCCGCCAATGCCCCCGCCGCCCTGGAAGGCCTCATCGGTCTGTCGGGCGCGCTGGGCGGCGGTGCTCTGCCGACGAAGACGCGCGAGAGCCTCGCCATCGCCGTCGCCGAGGTGAATGGTTGTGACTACTGCCTTTCCGCCCATACCCTGATCGGCAAGAGCGCCGGCCTCACCGACGCCGATGTCACCCTCGCCCGCGCCGGACGCGCGGCGGACAGCAAGGCGGAGGGCGCCCTGGCCTTCGCCCGCGCGGTGGTCGCCAAGCGCGGCCAGGTGAGCGATGCGGAGCTTTCCGCCGCTCGCGCTGCCGGCCTCGACGATGGTGCACTGGTGGAAGTGGTGGCGCATGTCGCCGTGAACATCTTCACCAACTACCTCAACAACGTCGCCGGCACCGAGATCGACTTTCCCGTGGTGCGCTCCGGCGCGCCGCGGGCTGCCTGAGGCCTGCGGCCGGCATCCGAACGCGCTCCGCCGGACGAACCGCCCCTCAAACGGCGGAGCGTGGACGGGTGCCAGCCGAAGCCTCACCGCCGGGCCCCTCACGGGGCCCGGCACCTCGTGTTTTCCGAAGGAGGCTGCCATGTCCGAACCCCATGCGATCCCCCCGTCCAGCGATGTCGCCTTCACGGCGGCGGTGAAGGCGGCGCAGCAGGCGCGCGGCTCGCGCCAGGCCTATGCCCGCGTCGAGGCGCGCGGCGGCTTCCGCACGGAGCTGACGCCGGATTTCGTGCAATTCCTCGGCGCCATCGACACCGCCTTCCTCGCCACCGCGAACGCCGCCGGCCAGCCCTATGTCCAGCATCGCGGCGGACCGAAGGGCTTCATCCGCGTGCTGGATGAACACACCCTCGGCATGGCGGACTTCAGCGGAAACCGGCAGTACATCACGGTCGGCAATGCCTCGGAAAACCCGAAGGCCTTCCTCTTCCTGATGGACTACACCCACCGCCGCCGCATCAAGGTTTGGGGCGAGCTTTCCGTGGTGGAGGGCGATGCGGATCTCGTGGCCCGCCTGATGCCCGAGGACTATGGCGCCATTCCCGAGCGCGCCCTGCTCCTCAAGGTCTCGGCGTGGGACGTCAACTGCCCCCAGCACATCCCGCAGAAGATCGACGCCGTGCTCGTCGCCGCCGCCTTGCAGGAGCGCGAGGCGCGCATCGCCGCCCTGGAAATGGAAGTCACGCGCCTGCGCGGCCTCGTCGGCGCGGGCGACACCGCAGTTACGTGAAGCGAAGCTCCCGTTCACTCGTTCGTGAGCGACGTAACGGGGGCCGCTTCCACCACGAATTCTTCCACAGACAAGCAAAACCGGAACGGGGACGAGCCATGATCGACCTGCGCGAGGACGCGCGTGCCTGTGCCATCGCCGTGATGGCGAAGGCCTCGGCGCCGGGCCGCACCAAGACACGGCTCTGTCCGCCTCTCTCCCCGTCGGAGGCGGCGGCGTTCAACACCGCCTTCATTCAGGACATCGTCGGCAACATCCTCGCCGCCGGACGAACGGCGCCGGTCTCGCCTTATGTGGCCTACGGACCGACCGGAGCTGCGCATTTCTTCGATGCCGTGCTCCCTCCGGGCGTCGGGAGGATGGAGGCCGTGGCCGCCAATTTCGGCGCCTGCCTCACGATGACCCTCGCCCATCTCTTCGCCCTCGGTCATCCCGCGGCGGCCGTTTTGAATTCCGACAGCCCGACGCTGCCCCCTGCCCTGCTCGCGGAGCTCGCGGAAGTTCTCGCCCGGCCCGGCGACCGCGCCGTGCTCGGCCCCTCCACGGACGGCGGCTATTATGTGCTCGGCCTGAAGGCGCCGCACTGGCACCTGTTCGCGGACATCGACTGGAGCACCGAGCGCGTCTTCGAGCAGACGCTGGCCCGCGCCGCCGAGATCGGCCTTCCCGTCCATGTGCTGCCCCCCTGGTACGACGTGGACGATGCACACGCGCTGCGCCTGCTCCATGGCGAGCTGATCGCCGGCGTCCCCTTCGGCACCACGCCCTTCGCCCGCGGCGCGGCGCGCAACAGCGCGGACCTGCTCCGGCGCCTTCTCGCCCAGGGACGCCTCGCCAAACGGCTCGGCCTGCCCATCGCCGACATCGATCCTCCCTGCCGCCGCGCCTCCTGATCGCGGCCGCCTCTCCTTCCAGCAACGGACCTTGCCGATGAACGCCCTCACCCCCGGCGCGCCCGCCATCTCCAAACGCTATTTCGAGCGGGTGGAAACGGACCGCACCAGCGTGCCGGTCCGGAAACCGGTGTGCCTCTATCTGGAGACCACGAACCGCTGCAACCTGCTCTGCACCACCTGCCCGCGCACCTATGAGGAGCTTGAGCCGCCGGCGGACATGAGCTGGGAGCTGTTCACCTCCATCGTGGACCAGATCCCCGACCTCGAGCGCTGCGTGCTCCATGGCGTGGGCGAGCCCATGCTGGTGCCAGACCTCGACCGCATGGTCCGCTACCTGAAGGACCGCGGCACCTACGTGCTGTTCAACACCAACGGCACGGTGCTGACCGAGAAGAACGGCCGGGCGATGATCGCCGCCGGCCTCGACGAATTGCGCGTCTCCCTCGACGCCGCCAACGCCCATTCCTACCGCGCCATCCGCGGCAAGAACTACTTCGACCGCATCCTGAAGAACGTGCGCGCTTTCCGGGAATTGCAGGAGCGGGAGGGCCACACCAATCCCCGCGTTTCCGCCTGGCTGACGGGCCTCAAGGAGACCATCTCCGAGCTGCCGGACTTCGTGCGCGTGGCGGCGGAGCTGGGGGTGCGGGAGGTCTATCTCCAGCGCCTCGTCTTCTTCGAGCAGGAGGCCATCGGCCGGGCCCGCCCGGACCAGGCGCTCTACGAGCAGATCAACACCGATGAAGCCGCCTATATCGCCGAGGCGGCGCGGGTGGCGGCGGAATTGGGGATGGTCTTTTCCGCCTCCGGCGCGGCCGCCGAGCCTGGCATGAGCCTGAAGCGGCCGGAGGACGGCTCGCCCTGGTCCATGTGCCGGCGGCCGTGGACGGTGATGTACTTCACCGCCAACGGGCGCGCTTTGCCCTGCTGCATCGCGCCCTTCTCCCAGCGCGGCTACGAAAACTACACGCTGGGCGACGCGACAACCCAGTCGCTGTACGACATCTGGCACGGCGACGCCTACAAGGCGTTCCGCGCCGGCCTCCTCTCCGAAACGCCGCCGGCCGCCTGCGCCAATTGCGGCCTGCGCTGGAGCCTCTAGATGGCCCGCGCAGGCGCTCCGAGGGTCGCCCTCGTCATCCCGACGCTGAACGAGGCCGAGGCCATCGCAGCCACGCTCGCGGAGATTCCCACCGGCGTCGTCGATCTCGTGGTGGTCGCCGACGGCGGTTCCACCGACGGCACGCGCGAGATCGCGGCAGCGTCAGGCGCCACCGTGCTCGCCTCAGGCCGCGGCTTCGGCCGCGCCTGTCTGGAAGGCGTGTGCGAGGCCCGCGACGCCGACATTATCGCCTTCATGGATGCGGACGGGGCGGACGATCCCGCCTTCCTGCCGGCGCTGCTGAAGCCGCTCGCCGAGGGCAAGGCGGACTTCGCCATCGCGTCGCGCACCCGGGGCGTGCGCGAGCCGGGCGCAATGGCCTGGCACCAGGTCGCGGCGGGACGGGCGGCAGGCTTCGGCATCCGCGCGCTCTACGGCGTCGCCTATTCGGACATGTGCACCTTCCGCGCCATCCGCCGCGAGGCGCTGGTCGGCCTCGGCATGCGGGAGCTGACCTACGGCTGGAACATCGAGATGCAGATGCGCGCCGCCCGCGCCGGGCTCGCCGTCGTCGAGATTCCCGTCGCCTACCGCCGCCGCAGAGGCGGTGTCTCCAAGGTGGCCGGCAACCTCTCCACCACCCTGACCGCCGGCACCCGCATCGTCTCCACCTTCCTGCGGGTCGCGACCCAGAGCGCCGCGCCCGCCGTCGCGCCGAACAAGATGTGAGTGATCGCCATGCTGCTCCAGCCCTTCGACGATGCCGACGAAATCACCCGCGTTCACCGCGCCGTGCCGGTGCCCTCCGGCTTTCTGCCGCTGATCGAGCGGGCCGACCACCGCGCGCCGTCGGTGTTCCGGCCCGAGAACATGATGCGCGAGGCGCGCCGCCAGAAGGGGCTCGATGCCGGCCCGGTGCCGCGCGTGGTGCTGCTCGATCCCGACGGGGACATGGTGGACTATGTGCGCGCGCATTTCGGCGCCGTCCGCTCGCCTTACTGGGCCTGCTACCACACGGATATGTGGACCTGGGAGGCGGAGGGCCTCTCCTTCGGCATCGTCGGCTATGCGGTGGGCGCGTCCTTCTCCGTGCTGGTGGCGGAGCAGGCCTTCGTCTGCGGCTGTGAGCTTCTGATCTCGGTGGCCTCGGCCGGGCAGATCGCCGCGCACGCGCCGCCCTCCTACCACATCATCATCGAGCGGGCGCTGCGCGACGAGGGCACCAGCTACCACTATCTGCCGCCCGCCGCTTTCGCCCCGGCAGACCCGGAGGTCATCACCATCGCCCGCGCGGCCTGCAGTGATGATACCGGGCCGGTGCTGACCGGCGCCACCTGGACCACCGACGCCCCCTTTCGCGAAACCGAGGCCGCCATCGCCCGCCGCAAGGCGGAGGGCCTGCTGGCGGTCGAGATGGAGGCGGCCGCGCTCTACGCCTTCGCACATGCGCAAGGAAAGCCGGTGCTGTGCCTTGCCCATGTCACCAACCAGCTTGGCCGCGTGCATGGCGATTTCGAGAAGGGCGACCACAACGGCGCGGCGCGCTCCATCGCCCTCGCCGCCGGCTTCGCCACCGCCTGGATGGCGCACTGCGCCGTTCACCCCCGCTGAGAGGACGGCCCGATGCTCGACCGCACCGCCTATCTCGCCCTCGACGCCGAAAGCCTGCCCCACCGCCTCGGCGAACGGCCGGAGCTTTTCCACCGCCTCGGCCCGGCAGAGGCGTGGCAGGTGCGGGAGGTGGGGGACGGCAACCTAAACCTCGTCTTCATCGTCGTGGGGCCGCAGGGCTCTGTCGTGGTGAAGCAGGCGCTGCCCTATGCCCGCGTGGTGGGCGAGAGCTGGCCCATGTCCCTCGACCGCGCCTTCTTCGAGCATGAGGCGCTCTCGCGCCTCGGCGCGCGCGATCCCGGCCGCACGCCGGAACTCCTCTTCTTCGATCCCGCCCAGGCGATGCTCGCCATGGAGCACCTCAGTCCGCACAAGGTGGTGCGCCGCGCCTTCATGGCGGGAGAGGAGCTGCCGCTGCTCGGCACGCATCTCGGGCTCTATCTCGCCCGCACGCTGTTCCGGGGCTCGGACTGGTCGATGCCCACCGTGGCCCGCAAGGCCGACCTCGCCTTGTTCGCGGGCAATGCGGAACTCGCAGGCATCACCGAGGAGCTGGTCTTTTCCGACCCGTTCAAAGCGGCCCCCCTCAACCGGCACACGCCGGGGCTGGACGATATCGCCACCGCCTTCCGCGTCGACCGCGCGCTGAAGCTCGCTGCGGTGGAGATGAAGGCGCGCTTCTGCACCTGCGGCGAGACCCTGCTGCACGGCGACCTGCACACCGGATCGGTGATGGCGACGCCCACCGATACGCGGGTGATCGACGCCGAGTTCGCCCTCTATGGCCCCATGGGCTTTGATGTGGGCGTGTGCCTCGCCAACCTCTGGATGGCGGCATTCGCGCAGGAAGGTCACCGCGCCGATGCGCGGGCGGCGGCCGCCTATTGCGAATTCCTGCTGGCCACCGCCGGCATCCTCTGGCGGACCTTCGAGGCGGAATTCTCCCGCCTCTGGGCCCATGAGCGCACCGGCATCCTCGGCGGCTCCGACCTGTTCGAGGCGCAGGGAGACGAGGCCGGCGCGCAGGTGGCGCTGGCTGCCCATCTCACGTCCGTCTGGCAGGATGCCCTGGGCTTCGCCGGCATGGAGATCAGCCGCCGCATCCTGGGCCTTGCCCATATCGCCGAGTTCGAGACCATCGCGGACGTTAGCCTGCGCGCACGGCTGGAACGGCGCGCCCTCGCCTTCGGCCGGCACCTTGCGCTGAACCGGCGGCAGATCCCCTCCATCGAGGCGGCGAACCTCCTCGCGGAAACGCAAAGGGCGCGGCCATGACCGCGCCCTTTCCCCATCAGCGCCGGGTGATGGCGATGCGGATGATGTCGTCCGCCGGCACGCTTTGGCCTGCGGCCGGCGTCCAGGAGGCGAGCTTCGGCAGGTCATCGCGCGGGATGTCGAGCAGCGCGATCTGCCGGCCAAGGATCGCCACCGTCTCGATGGGCACCGGCACCGCCCGGCCGCCGCGGCCGAACCAGCCTCCCACCGGCACCACCAGCACGATGCCCCCCTCCGGCGTGCGCGCCACCTCGGTGACGAAGCCCAGCGTGCGGTCGTCGAAATCAAGCAGCGGCAGGCCCACGAGATCTCCCACGCGCACCTTCTGGGGAAAGCGCTCGGCCATCCGCTCGGCGGGGGTCAGGTCGTCCTCCCCCGGCGCGGTCTGGGTGTTGGCGTGGGGTGGGCCGGCCGCGAACGCCGGCGCTCCGGCGGCGGTGACGCCGAGGACAAGAGCGAGGGCAAGAACAGAACGACTGGGGCGCATTCGAAGTCTCCAAGATCGTTTGATTGATTATACACACCTATATTTACGATGAACGGTCAACAGTTATTACGCGACACGAAATTAAATTCAATAAATCCGGAGCGAGAGCGATGCACATGAAAGAATACACATCAAGGCGCATGCATCCGCTCCCCTTGCGGATCATGCACTGGACCAACGCCATCGCCATGATCGTGATGATCGGCAGCGGCTGGAAAATCTATAATGACGAGGTGATCTTCGGCTTCCTGCACTTCCCGCAGGCCATCGTGCTCGGCGTCTGGGCGCAGCATGGGCTGCAATGGCACTTCTTCGGCATGTGGGTGCTGGTGCTGAACGGCCTTGCCTATCTCGCCTACGGCATCGTCACCGGCCGCTTCGCGCGCCTGTTCTTCCCCATCCGCTCGAGCGAGGTGGTGTCCGAGGCGCTCGCCGCTTTGACCTTCCGGCTGAAGCACCAGGATCTCACCCACTACAATGCGGTGCAGAAGCTGCTCTATGTGGGCGTGATCACAATCATCGTGGTGCAGGTGGCCTCCGGTCTCGCCATCTGGAAGCCGGTCCAGTTCTCGGGGCTGGTCTCGTTGTTCGGCGGCTTCCAGTCGGCGCGGCTCATCCACTTTCTCGGCATGGCGGCCATCGTGCTGTTCATGGTGGTGCACATGGCCCTCGCGCTGCTGGTGCCGAAGACGCTCGTCGCCATGTTCACGGGCGGCCCGCGCCTGCCCGATCCCGACACGATCCCCGCCGATGGCGCGCCCGCGCCCGATCCTTCGCGCTGACCTGAGGCCACGCCAATGTCCCTCCGCTCCTTCTTCCGGCCGAACCGGGCCTCCATTGCGCGGCCCGACCAGAGCCTGCTCGTGGAGAACCGTGCCCTCCTCGAGCGCATCGACCGCCGCAAGCTGCTGCGCGGCTCGCTGAGCCTCGGCGCGCTGTCGCTTCTTGCCGGCTGCGACATCTCCAATCGCGAAGAGGTGCAGGGCGTCCTGCGGACCGTTTCCGATTTCAACGACGGCGTACAGGCTGCCCTGTTCGATCCAAAGCGGCTCGCCCCCACCTATTCCCGCGACCTCGTGGTGAAGCCGCCGCGCTTCAACGCCTATTACGAGATCGACGAGGTGAAGCCGGTGGACCTCTCCACCTGGCAGCTGGAACTCTCCGGCCTCATCAAGGACAAGCGCCCCTGGACGCTGGATCGCATCAACGCCCTGCCGCAGCAGGAAGTCATCATCCGCCACATCTGCGTGGAGGGATGGGATTATATCGGCCAGTGGTCCGGGCCGAACCTGAGGGACTTCCTTACCCGCGTGGGCGCGGACCTTTCAGCCAAGTATATCGCCTTCTACGGCAATGACGACTACATGGAGAGCATCGACATGGCCTCGGCGCTCCACCCGCAGACCATCCTCGCCACGCACTATGCGGGCGAGCCCATCACCGACCCGTTCGGCGCGCCCATGCGGCTGCGCACGGCGGTGAAGCTCGGGTTCAAGAACCCCAAATGGATCCGCGCCATCGAGGTGACCAACACCTACCCCCTCGGCTTCTGGGAAAAGCAGGGCTTCAACTGGTTCGCGGGCCTGTGACGGCCGGCGCCGCCCGGTGATGGTGCCGCTCGCGAGCCTCCTCCTGTGCCTCCCGCTCGCGCTCCTGCTGTGGGGGGCGCCGGGCTGGTTGCTGGCGCGCGGGCTGGGTTACGGCCGGACAGCCGCGCTCGCGTTGGCTCCGGCGCTCGGATGGGCGACCCAGACGCCGGTCGCCCTCGCCGCGGCGCACCTGTTCGGCCTGTCGCCGGTCGTCATCATCGGATCGGCGGCGGCGGTGGGCCTGTGCGCGCTCGCCCTTCCCCGCGCACGGACTGAAGGGCGCTTTCCGCTGGTCGCGCTGGTGTTCGCCGGCCTCCTCGCGCTGGTGCCGATGCTGGGCGTGCTGCCGAAGGTGCTGCCGGGCGGCGCCATCGCCCTCGCCTCTCCCATCTACGACCACGCCAAGATCATCCTCATCGACGAAATCGCGCAGAACGGATCCATCCCGCCCGCCAACCCGGTGTTCGGGGCGGACGGCGCGGCGGGGACGGTGGCCTATTATTATCTCTGGCACTTCGGCGCGGCGGAACTCGCCATCCTGTCTGGCGCGCACGGCTGGGCCGCGGACGCGGCGGCCACCTGGTTCACGGGCTTCGCGGCGCTCGCCCTCGCGGCGGGGCTCGCCTTCCACCTGCGCCCCGGCATGTCCGCCCCACTCCTCGCGCTCCTCGCCGTGTCGGCCGGGTCCCTCCGGCCGGTGGCGGCGGCGCTGTTCGGCGGCGCGCGGGTGGACCTCGCGCTCGAACCCGCCTCGGGCCTCGCCGGCCTCCTCTATCAGACCAGCTGGAGCCCACATCATGTCGCATCGGCCACCGCCTGCGTGATCGCCGTGCTGCTGATGGCGCGGTTGCGCGCGGGCTCCGATGCCAGGCAAGGAGCGGTACTGGCGGGATTGATCGGGCTGGCGGCAGCGGCGGCCTTCAGCAGTTCGCTGTGGGTGGGTGGCGTCACCTTCGCGCTGGCAGGAACGGCGGCGGCGCTGGTGGTGGTGTTCTTGCCTCCGGCCAGGGGACGCCTGCGCGTCCTTGCGGCATTGGCGGGGGCGGCGCTGGTAGCGCTCGCACTCACCGCGCCCTTGTTGATGGCGCAGATTCAGGCGGCGACGGCGCGGGGCGGCGGCACGCCCATCCAACTTGCCCCGATGCCCGTGCTCGGCCCCGCCTGGACGGACGCGGCAAGGGCGGTGCTCGATCCCCTCGCCTACTGGCTGGTGCTCCTGCCGGTGGAGTTTCCGGCCATCCTGTTTGCCGGCGGGGCGGGTGTGGCGCTGGGGCTTGCCGGGCGTCTGGGCGGAAGGCCGGCCCGGCGCCTCACGCCTCCTCTGGCGGCGCTGGCGGTTGTCGCGCTGGTGGTGAGCGCCACCCTGCAGAGCACGGCGGGCGAGAACAACGATCTCGGCTGGCGCGCCGTGCTGCCCGCGGTCCTGGTGCTCGCGGCCTTTACGGGCGCCGCGCTCTCGGCGGCGCTGTCGATGGCGGTACAGACGATGCGGTCTCGGCGCGCGCGCGCCCTTCTCGCCGCCGGCCTCGCCCTCATCGCCCTCGGACTGCCGGACACCCTCGCCCTCGCCCACCGCAACATCACGGGCGAACCGAGCCCGGACGGCCGCGTCTTCGCCGGCGACCCGGTCCTGTGGCGGGCGGTGCGGCGGGAGGTGGGCCCGAAGGTGCGGATCGCCAGCAACCCGGGGCGACTGGAGAAGCTGACGCCCTGGCCCATCAACCTGTCCTGGGCGCTCCTGTCACGCCGCCGCTCCTGCTTCGGTGGACAGGAGATGGCGCTTGCCTTCGCGCCCCTCTCCGCGTCGGAGCGGGTGGAGGCGGCGGGATTCTTCGACCGGGTGTTCTCCGGCACCGGAACGGCAGAGGACGTGGCGACCTTGCGCCGGGCCTTCGGCTGCGGCGCCATCGTCGTCACCGCGCAGGACGGCGCCTGGACCGCCGATCCCTTCGCGTCCAGTCCGCTTTATCGGCTGACACAAGAGGAAGACGGACGCTGGCGCATCTATGTGGCGCGCGAGGCCGCACGCTGATTTCCCTCTCGAACGCAAAAAGCCGGCAGCGATGGGCGAACCACCGCGGCCGGCTCTTTCAGGCCCGATCAGTTGCTGCCGAGGCCGCGATCACCGAGCTTGAACAGCGCGCGGTCGGCGTCGGAAAGGGTGTGCTCGGCGCTCTGCGCGCCGGCGAAACCGTGGTGACCGCCGGAGATGGCGCCATAACCGAGCGGGGCCTGATCGGCGGGGCCGATGCCGGCGGCGACGCGCAGGCTCTCGCGGTTCACCGCGGTCTCGGTCTCGTCCGCGAAAGCGGCGGTGCCGAAGGCCAGCGCGGAGGCGAGGACGACGAAGGGCAGGATCGACTTACGCATGTATTTTCTCCAGTATCGAAGCGATGATGCTGGATATTCCGCAAGTCTAGGCACCCTGGTTACAGGGAGCGAGAAAGACATGTTCAACAGATTTTGAGGCCGCGCATTTCCCCTTAGCCCCCTCCGCAAACGCTGGCACGTCGAGGTCTCTTCGCTCCGCCGCCGACGCCTCGCATCCTCGTGATCGCGCGGGGCGTAACCTCTGAACACCGGCCCGCGAAGACGAGCTCATGAGGGGGAATTTCATGAGCCGAGAACCCGACCTGGAAGCGCTGATGCGCGCGAGCCAGTCCGGCGATACGCAAGCGCACCGTGTGCTTCTGCAGCATGTGTCCGTGCGCCTGCGCAGCTATTTCCGCAACCGCCTGCGCCGCAGCGGCGCCGGACCGGACGATGCGGAGGATCTGGTGCAGGACACGCTCCTGGTGATCCACACCAAGCGCCATACCTATGACGGCTCCTCGCCCGTCCTCGCCTGGATCTACGGCATTGCCCGCTACAAGCTCATCGATCATCTGCGCCTCAATGCGCGGGCGCTGCGCAATGTTCAGATCGACGAGATGGACGATCTCGCCGACGTCGACAGATACGAGGCGGTGGATACATCGCGGGAACTGCACCGGGCACTGGAGACGCTGCCCCGGCATTTTCGGCTCCCCATCGAATACGTGAAGATCGAAGGCCTCAGCATCGCCGAGGCCGCAGCCCGCATCGGCATGAGCGATGCCGCGGTGAAAATCGGAATCCATCGCGGCATGAAGAAGCTTGCTGCCCTTTTGTCGGAGGCACGCCCATGAACACCGACGACCTCATCGATTTCCTCGCCACCCGCGTCGAGGCCGTGGACCCCGCCCGGCAGGACCGGCTGCTGACGCTCGCCATGGCCGGCTCGCTCTGCCTCGCGGCGGTCGCCTGCATCTTCGCGCTGGGGGTGCGGCCGGACCTGCTGAAGGCCATCGGCACGTTCGGCTTCGTGGTGAAGGTCGGCTTCCTCTCGGCGGTGGTGGTCATCGCGGCCCATGGCCTGCGCCGCGCGGCCCGCGCAGGCCGGGCGAACGGACGGCTGCTGCGCCTTGTGCTCCTGCCTCTGGCGCTGGTGTGGTTCGCGGCGGTGATCCAGATCGTCGCCCTGCCGGCGTCGAGCGGCCTCGGAGGCATGTTCAAGGACTGGCTGGTCTGCGTGGTCGCCATCCCGCTCCTGTCGGTCATTCCGCTCGTGGTGCTGACCCTGGTGCTGCGCGAGACGGCGCCGACCGATCTGCATTATTGCGGCGCGCTGCTTGGTCTCGTAGCCGGCGGCATCGGCGCCCTCGCCTATGCGTCTTTCTGCGTGAATGACGCGCCGGCCTATGTGGGCGTCTGGTATGCGGCCGCACTCGCCATCGTCGCCGGCTTCGGCTGGCTGACGGGACCGCGCTTCCTCAAGTGGTGAGCCCAGCCCGGCCACCGCCCGCCCGCGAAGCGCGGACGATGGCCGGTCATGCCCTTCTCAACGCGCCGTGGGCTTTGCGGGCGCGTCGGCCGGGAGCGAGCGCGCGAGGAAGTCGCGCATCAGGACGGCGATCTCGGCGCCCTTGTCCTCCAGGGCGAAGTGGCCGCTGTTCAGGAGGTGAAGCTCCGCCTTCGGCAGATCCCTCAGATAGGCCCGTGCGCCGGCCGCCGGGAAGATCTCGTCATTGGCTCCCCAGACGATGAGCGTCGGGGGCTTCCGCTCGCGGAAGAAGGCGTGGAACTGCGGATAGAGAGCGATGTTGCTCGCATAGTCCTTGAAAAGATCGAGCATGATCTCGTCCACGCCGGGCCGATCGAGCAGGGCCTGATCCACCAGCCAGGTGTCGGGATCGACCCGCGAGACGTCGGCGACGCCGTTCACATATTGCGAGCGTGTCGCCGCAAGGGTCAGGCCTGCACGGAGCGCCTCGCGGTTGGCCTGTGATCCCTCTGCCCAATAGGCCTTGAGGGGCGACCAGAACGGGCTCAGGCCCTCCTCATAGGCATTGCCGTTCTGCACCACCAGCGCTGTCACCCGCTCGGGATGCTTGAGCGCCAGCCGGTACCCCACCGGCGCGCCGTAATCCATCACGTAGAGCGCATAGCGGTCGGCCTTAAGCGTGCCCATGAGGCCGTCGACCAGATCGGCGAAGGCGGCGAAGCCATAGGTGAACTGCGCGCGGTCCGGCACGCCGCTGTGGCCGAAGCCGGGATAGTCCGGCGCGATCACCCGGTAGCGGTCAGCGAGCAACGGGATGAGGTTTCGGAACATGTGGGAGGATGAGGGAAAGCCGTGCAGCAGCAGAAGCACGGGCGCATCCACCGGCCCCGCCTCACGATAGAAGACCTCCACGCCGCCGATGCTCTTCGAGCGGTAGTGCACCGTGGGCGAGAGCGTGGCCGGCGCCGCGGTTGCGGGCGCAGGCGGCGGGGCCGCGGAGGTGGGGGTCGGCAGCGACAGGGCCACCAGCGCGGCCATCGCGGCAAGTGACATCCGTCCCAAGACGGAAGACGGGGAAAGGATCAGGGGCACGGGGCTGGCTCCATTGAGGGGGAGGCCGCGCCGGATTCTCCGGCGCGGCGAGGACCGGGGTGGGCGTCAGGCGACGCGGGCGAGGAAGCCGCGGATGGCGCCAGCGATCTCGGGCAGGTGGGTTTCCAGCGCGAAGTGGCCCGCGTCGTAGGCGTGCACCTCGGTGGCGGGCACCAGTGCCTTGAACAGGTCGCGCCCCTCGGCGGTGAAGAAGGGATCGTTGTCCCCCCACACCACCAGGATGTTGGGCTGGCGGTCCTTCAGGTAGGACTGGAAGGCGGGATAGGCGCCCACATTGTCCTGATAGCGATAGAGCAGCTCCAGCTGGATGCGGTCATTGCCGGGGCGGTCGAGCAGCGCCTGATCGTGGGTCCAGGTGTCGGGCGAGAGGCGGTCGGCGCGGCTGGACGAGCCGTGCTCGTACTGGAAGCGGGTGGTCTCGGCGGCGAGGAAGCCGCGGACGGGCTTTTCGGTTTCCGCGTTGCGGTCGGTCCAGTAGGGGCCGAAGGCGGCGGCCGCATTGGCGTGGAAGCCTTCGAGGTTCGCCACCGCATTCTGCACGACGAGCCCAGTCACCCGCTCGGGATGCCGGACCGCGAGCCGGAAGCCCACCGGACCGCCGTAATCCTGCATGTAGAGCGCATAGCGGCGGATGCCGAGGCCTTCGAGCAGCGCCTCCACCACGTCCGCGAGCTTGTCGAAGCTGTAGGCGAAAGCCTCCGGCGCCGGCGCGCTGGACTGGCCGAAGCCCGGATAGTCGGGCGCGATCACCCGGTAGCGGTCGGCGAGGGCCGGAATGAGGTTGCGGAACATGTGCGAGGAGGAGGGAAAGCCGTGCAACAGCACGACCACCGGCGCATCGGCCGGGCCGGCCTCCCGGTAGAAGATGTCCTGCCCCTGGATGGAGGCACGGTGGTAGGCGACCTCGGTTCCGGCACCGGAGCGCGCGGCGGTGTTGACAGCGTGCATGGGATATCTCCACGTAACTGGCTTAATGCCAATTATGGGGTTACATGCCCAATCAAACCTGTCAATGTGAATTTTAGTGGTTACGGAGACGCTGCCCGCTTGTGCCCGACCGGTAATGGCCTATCTTTCCGGTTACACCTCCATTCCGAGCGGCCCAGAATGGGCAGAGACGAGAGGATCGCGTGACGACACCGCAAGAGAGCGATTTCCGCGACGGGATGCCCTTCCTGGGCAGCCGCCTGTGGATCGATCTCGTCAATTCCGCCCCGGTCGCGCTGGGGGATTTTCTGGGCACCGACGAGGGCTGGCAGCGCTGGCTGAAAGCGGCCGGCCTCGAAGGGGCCAGCGCCGATGCGCTGCGTCGGGAGGCGCTCGCCCTGCGCGAGACGCTCGCCCGCCTGTTCGAATGCCTGAGCACCGGCGCGAAGCCGAAGCCGGCGGATGTTGAGGTCATCAATGCCCTGCTGGCGGCGGGTGCGCCCCAGCCGCACCTTGTCTGGCGGGGTGACGCGCTGGAGGTGGAGCATCGCCGGCCCGAAGGCGCCGGGCCGCTGGCCGCCATCGCTGCCGATTTCGCCGATTTCGCCGCCTATTATGAGCGTGCGCGGCTCAGGCACTGTGCCAATCCCGAGTGCAGTCTCGTCTTCTACGACACCGCCCGCAACGGCACCCGCCGCTGGTGCTCCATGGCTGCCTGCGGCAACCGCAGCAAGGTGCGGAGCCACCGCCTGCGGGCTTCGGCGGTCACCGAGGGCTAGCGCGCCGATAGCTGCGTCGCTTCGCAAGCGCCCCTGCCGGCGGTTGGCAGTCCGCATCGACCGGCGGCACGAAGAAGGTTGCGCGGCCCAGACGGGCCTCGAACTCCAGCGCCGGGACGGGCCGGCCGAAGAGATAGCCCTGTCCCTCCGGACACCCGCGCTCGGTGAGGTAGGCGCGCTCGGCCTCGGTCTCGATGCCCTCGGCGATGACATCCATGTCCAGCGCCCGCCCCATCTCCAGGATGGCGGAAATCACCGCCGCCTCGCGCGGCGAGCGCAGCATGGCCTGAACGAAGCTGCGATCGATCTTGATGCAGTTCACCGGGCACCGCGTCAGCATGCTGAGCGAGGCATAACCGGTACCGAAATCGTCGAAGGCGATGCGCACGCCCATCTGCCGGAGCCGCGTCAGCACATCCATGGCGGTGGAATGGTCCGACAGGACGATGTTCTCGGTGATCTCGAGCTCCAGCGCCTCCGGCGGCAGGCCGTGCCGGGCCAGGGCCTCCGCCACCTCGCGGGGCAGATCGCCGGTGCGGAATTGCGACGCGAAGAGATTGACGGCGATGCGGAAATCCGTGGCCCCCTGCCGCCGCCAGCGGGCCGCCTGTGCGCACCCTTCCTCGATCACCCAGTGCCCGACCGGGAGCGCCAGCGCGCCCGCTTCCAGCGCCGGCAGGAAGGCCGCGGGAGACAGCAGGCCACGGCTGGGATGCAGCCAGCGGATGAGCGCCTCCGCGCCGACCAGCGCCCCATCGGACAACCGCACCTGCGGCTGGTAGAAGAGCACGAACTCCCCGTTGGCCACCGCCCGGTGGAGATCGATGCTGGAGAGGCGGCGGTCGAGCGCATCGGTGCGCAGCGCCGGCGAATAAAGCGCGATGCTCGCGCTCCCTTTCGCCTTGCCGGCATGGAGCGCGAGGTCGGCGTCGCCGATGAGTTCCACCGGCTCCAGGGCATCCCGCGGCGAAAGCGCAATGCCGCAACTGGCAGAGATCTGCATCTCCTCGTGCCCGGTGGGCGCGAGCTCGGAGATCCTTCCGAGGAGCCGGCGGGCAAAGGGCTCCGCCGCATCCTCCGTCAGACCGCCAACCAGAACGGCGAACTCGTCGCCGCCCATGCGGGCGACGGCGGCCCCCTTCGGCACCTCGGTGGACAGCATTTGGCCGATCGCTCTCAACACGTCATCGCCCGAGGTGGGGCCGAGGATGTTGTTGATGTCCTTGAAGCCGTCCACATCGATCATCAGCAGCCCGCACGGCCGGCCGGTGAGAAGCGCCGCCTCCACCGCTCGGTAGAAGTGGCGGCGGTTGGGCAGGCTCGTCAGGGCATCGATTTGGGCGAGATGTGCGAGCTGTTCCGGTCCCACCACCCGGCTCGGTGTCGCCATGCCGCCCACCGAGGCGGCGATGGCCATCCGGCGCATCTCCAGCCGGTCCATGACCATGTGCGCCAGATCGCTCAGGCGGACACGATCCTCGTCGGTAAAGCCGTCATAGGGGACTGTATCGAGGATGCAGAGCACGCCGATGGCATGCCCGTCCGACGAGAGCAGGGGGAATCCGGCATAGAAGCGGATGTTGGTAGCCCCGGAAACCAGGGGATTGTCGTGGAAGCGCTCGTCGTGCGTGGCATCCGGCACCACCATTGTGGCGCCCTGGAGGATGGTGTGGGCACAGAAGGAGACTTCCCGCCGCTTGTCCACATCGTCGCCGAAGCCCGCGCTTGCGGCGAAAAAGACGCTGTCGGCGCCGATCATGTTCACGGCGGCCATCGGCACATTGAAGATGCGCAGCGCAATCTCCACCAGCGGCGTGAGCCCCGCGACCGTTCCCTCCCCGGCAAGGCCGTAGCTATCGAGCGCCGCGAGCCGGTCCTTCTCGTGGGGAGGTATTGGAGGACATTTCATCCCTTTTCCCCTTTTCGCCAGCAGGTTAAGCCAAACGAAACCGGGTCGTTATTTCGCTTTAAAGTAGCACCAAACGGCCGGGAACGCGAGGAGAGCGTGCGCCGAGCCGTCTCAGGATTGATACGTAAGCTTGGGCTTACCCGGGTCCCGCCGCGCCCGGCCGAAACGCAAAAGGGCCGCCTTGCGGCGACCCTTTAAGACCTTGAGATCAAGGATTTTTGGTTGCGGGGGCAGGATTTGAACCTGCGACCTTCAGGTTATGAGCCTGACGAGCTACCGGGCTGCTCCACCCCGCGTCAGAACCGAGACTTTGCCGGCGAACCGGTGTTCGGCGAGGCGTATGTAGCAATCCCCGCCCCCGATGGAAAGGGCACGCGCCATTATTTATGGCCCGTCACGCCTGCCCTGTGGATGACGCATGACGACGGAGACCGGCCTCCCTCCCGCAACGCCTTCCCCCGCAACGGCTGGCGAAGGTACGGCGCAGCCTCAGCCATGAAGGAGATAAGCTCCGCCCATGAGCACGATCTCGCCCACCACCACGCCGACGAACACGGAGCGGCGCACCACGAGGAAGCCCGCGACCCCCGCCACGACCGCGCCGAGGCGCAGCGCCAGCGGCACCTCGGCGAGGGCGCCGGCCGGCGCGAACAAAAGGCGCGCGATCACGGCCGCGAGCAGTGCGGTGGCGACCGCCTTCACCCAGTGGAAGACGGCGCTGCCCTCCTCCACCCGGCGGCCGGCAATGACGGCGAGCGTGCGCCAGACCTCTGTCGGCAGGAAGCCGATGAGGACGACCAGCAGCAGAGCGGCGCCTTCGCTCATGGGGGTGATCGTGGGAGCAATCATGGGGTGACCCCTCGCCGCCGCTCCAGCAGCCGGCCGGCGATGAAGGCAAGCGTGCCCCCGCCGATGCCGGAGATCATCAGGTCGAGGCCGCCCTCAAGGTTCAGCGTCAGCGGCATCAGGATGAGACCGGCGGCGAGCGCCAGCCAGTCGGTGACGGATACGGAATTGCGCACCATCAGCACCGTGAAGGACAGGGGCGTCAGCAGCAGCAGCCCGGCAGCGACCCAGCCCGGCACCTCGCCCGCCACCGTATAGCCCGCCACGGTGCCGAGGCAGCTCACGCCGATCAGCGACAGGCCGAGGCCGAGGGTGAAGGGCACCCGCGCCTCGCCCGGCAGGTGCGGGAGCATCCGGAGCCCTTCGAGCCAGACCGTCATCGCGACGAAATGCGCGCAGACCAGCTCCCAGAACAGGCTGCGGCGCGGGCCGCGCATGTACGGCGCCACCGACACCACCATGGGCAGGAGGCGTATGGAGGACAGACCGACGGCGAGCGCGATGGCCGGCAGCGCCGTGCCCGCCGCAAGGCCGCCGATGAGGATCAACTGCGCCGGCAGCGCCCACACCAGCAAGGTCGAGGCAACGCCGGCCCCGAGGGGAAAGCCCACCCCCTGCAGCACCGCGCCGAATCCGAGATAGCTCGCGAACAGCACCAGCGCAGGCACCGAAACGGACCGGCGCATCCCCTGGAGGAAATAGACCGGCGGCGCATGATGCGCGTGGTGGAGGGACGGCGGGGCGTTCACGCGGCGTGGGTCCGGGGCGAGGGGCAGAGGAGATGCTGGTCGCCAGAAGCCGGCGAATGCCTCCCAATAGCACTTCCGCCCATCGCCGGGGAGTGAGGCCGCCGCAGGGCGCCGACGCCGGTCATGCGGGAATGGAACGTCTGGCGCGGGAGTCAGTGGGTGGTGCGGACGGCGGGACTCGAACCCGCACGCCTTGCGGCGCAAGATTTTAAGTCTCGTGCGTCTACCGGTTTCGCCACGTCCGCGGGGCCGGGCACAGGGCCCGGCGGACGTGTCTTAGAGCATGTTTCGCGGCGGGAGTGTACCTCCCGCCGAACGCGCCGTGCGCGGGGGTCAGCGCTTGCCGGTGCGCTCTTTCTCCAGGCGCCAGCACAGGATGGCGCCGATCATCAGGCCGCCGATCAGGCTGATGTGCTCCACCACCACGTGGAACTCGAACAGGCGCTGCTCGCCCTGCATGGTCCAGAAGGGGTGCGCGATGGGGATGGTCAGCGCGGTGAACACCGCCAGCATGCCGAAGCCGAGCCAGGCCATGCGGTTGGCGATGACCATGGCCGAGCCGCCGAGCAGCACGACGATGGCCAGCGGTACGAAGAACAGCGCAGGCTTCACGCCGAAGAACTCGAACAGCGCCAGCGCCTCGCCGAAATTGAACAGCTTGTCCAGGCCCGCTCCCCAGAAGATGAAGGTGAGCAGGGCACGGGCGACGATGCCGAATGCGGGGCTCGACAGGAGTGCGGCGATGGGACGAGGGGTCAAGATGGCACCTGTGGGCAGTTGATGCAGCGCGCACGAGCCGCCGGCCGAAGCCGGCGCCATGCGACGCCCCTCCTCTTGCCCGGGCCAGTCTGAACGGCGGCTGAACCGCCCTTCCCGTCCTGCGCGCGGCCGGCCCTCAGGACGCGTCGGCGGCCGCCGGAGTGATGGCGACAGATTCGCCGCAGCCGCAGGAGGACGTCTGGTTGGGATTGTTGAAGACGAACTGGGACGAGACCTTGTCCGTCTTGAAATCCATCTCGGTGCCGATGAGGAAGAGCACCGCCTTGGAATCCACCACCACCTTCACGCCCTTGTCCTCGACCACCGCGTCGAGCGGCGCCACGTCGGTGGTGAAATCGAGCTTGTAGGACATGCCGGCGCAACCGCCGTTCTCGATGCCGACCCGCACAGCCGTTCCCGGCTCGGCATCGGCGAGAATCTCGCGCAGGCGCTCGGCGGCGATGTCGGTGATGCGGATAACCGGCGGCAGGCTGCGCCGGGCGGGGCGGACGGGGGGCGTTTCGGCGACACTCATGGCAGACCTCCAGACCCGGCCGGTTCAAGGTCGGCGGGCCAGCCTCATACAAATGGTGGATGATCGCGGCAGGAGCAAGTCTCAGGATAAGGGTGCGGAAATGCCCTCATCCCCACACCGGCGCCACGCAACGCACGTTCGGTATTCTAAAACCTTTTCATCAGGGAAATTGCGTGGTTTCGCTTTTTCCCGGCAAAGGCCAAGATATAGGTCCAGGATACGGGCATCAGAGCGGCGGCTTAACGCCGGCCCGAAGGCGGCAGAACGAGGCATCATGAGGGCGCAACCGGCCAGCGGGCGGTTCCGCGCGGCGACCGCCATCATGGCGATTGCCGTGCTGTGGAGCCGTGCGGCCGAAGCCCAGCCCTCCCTATCCCCCGGCAGCCTCGGCGGTGCGCCCACGCTGAAGACCACGCTGATCGCCCTCGTTGCAGCCGCCGCAATCGGCGCCGCCGCGTTCATGGCCACGCTCCTTGTCTCCCGGCGTCGCGCGGCAGCGGGGATGGCCGGCACGCGCCAGCCGGCGACGGGCGCGGCCGTAACGGTAGAGGCTGCGACGGAACGAGCCGCGACCGGGCGTCCGGCCGCGGGACAGCCAAGGATGAACGGCGCAGCCCCGGCCTTGCCCAGCGGCGCCATGCGCGCCGTGCTCCTGCTGCTGGGGCTGGGCGCGCTCCTCCTCGTGGTCACGGTCCTCGTCTATCAGGCGAGCGTGCAGTCGGCGATCGCCGACACCCGCCGTCTTCTCGCCACCCTCGCGGAGGTGCAGGTGCGCAGCCTCGCCCAGGAGCGGCAGCGGCTGGAGACCGGAGCGCTTGCCCTCGGGTCAAGCCGCTTCCTGGCGGACGACGTGGCCGGCTGGCACGCCGAGCCCTCATCCGAGCGGCGCGAGCGCCTGCGTCTGCTGCTGGGGGAGAGCGCGCGCGCCTTCGGCTTCACCGGAGCCGAACTGTGGGCCAACAACGGGGCCTTCATCATGGCCTCCGGCGCGGAGCCCGGCCGGCCGGACGTGGCGGAGGCGGTGCGGCAGGTGGCGGCCACGGGCCAGATGGCGGAGGCGCCACCGCCGCGCGATTCCGCCCGCGCGCACGGCTTCGCCTTTCTCGTCAACGTGCCGGTGCGGGATGCCACGCATGATCCGTGCTGCGTGCTGTTCCTGCAGTCGGCGGTGCGGCCGGAAGCCCACCCCATGCTCTCGGCCGTGTTCCGCACCGCCCGCACCGCCGAGGCGCTGCTGGTGGGGCCGGACCCGCGCGGCGGCGTGCGCGTCACCTCGGCGGTCTCGCGCGATCAAGCCGCCCCGCTGCCGCGGACCTTCATCGCCGATCCTTTTGCCTTCGCGGCCGGCAGCGATCGGCCTGGCGTCGCCGGGACGGGCGCCGATCCTTCCGGCCGCGCCGTGCTGGCCGTGCGCACGGCCATCCCCGGCGATCAGTCGGCCCTGGTGCTCAAGGTGAACCGCGACGAGATCCTGAGCGGTGCGCGCACCTCTGCCTTTTTCTCGGCGGCGCTCGCCTGCGTGCTTCTGCTGCTGGCCCTGGCCGTGGGGCGCGGCCTGCTGCAAAAATCGCGGATGCGCGAGGCGGCGCGGGAGCTGTCCGCGGCCCGCGCGGTAAGCGAGGCGGAAGCGCGCTTCCGCGCCGCCTTCGATCAGGCCGCGACCGGCATCCTCCACCTCGACCTCGACGGCACCATTCTGCGGGCCAACGACAAGGCCTGCGGGATGCTTGGCCGGCCGGCGAGTGCGCTCGCCGGCGAAAGCCTCTGGCACCTGAGGGGGCCGGACCACGCCGCGGCCGGCACCGACGTGATCCGCCCACTGCTCGAAGGCCGGGCGGCCGAGATCGACACCGAGGAGAGCCTCGTGCGGCCGGACGGCTCGGCGGTCTGGCTCGCATTCACCTTCTCGCTGGTGCGCAATGCCGATCGCGAGGCGGACCACATCCTTCTGGTGGCGCAGGACATCTCCGCCCGGCGCGCCGCCGAGGCCGCACTGCGCGAGAGCGAGGAGCGCTTCGGGCTGGCGGTGAAAGGCTCCGACCAGGGCGTGTGGGATCTCAACCTGCGCACCGGCGGTCTCTATCTCTCGCAGCGGGCGCGCGAGATGCTCGGTGTCGGCGCGGACGAGGCCGTGGACGTCCAGCGCCCCTGGCACGAGCTGCTTCACCCCGACGACCGCCGCAAGGTGGCGGCTGCCTGGAAGGCCTTCCTGAGCGGCGGGGCGCCGACGCTGGAGCTGGACATCCGCCTGCGCCGGCCCGACGGCAGCTATCACGATTTCCGCTGGCACGGCCTCGCCGCCCGCGACGCCGCCGGCTCCGTCAGCCGCGCGGTCGGCCTTCTCGCGGACATCACGGGCTCAAAGCAAACCGAGCGCCACCTGCGGCTCGCGGCGGCGGTGTTCGCCAATTCCCACGACGGGCTGGTGGTGACGAACCTCAGGTCCGAGGTGTCGGCCGTCAATCCGGCCTTCTCGCGCATCACCGGCTACACCGAGGAGGAAATCCTTGGCCAGAACATGCGGCTCCTGCATTCCGGCCGACACGACCGCGAATTCTACCGCAGCCTGTGGAGCGAACTGACCACCACCGGCATCTGGCAGGGCGAAATCTGGAACCGCCGCAAGAACGGCGAGATCTTCCTCCAGCAGCTCAACATCACCACCGTCTATGACGACAGCGGCGCTCCGCAGAATTTCGTCGGGGCCTTCCAGGACATCACCCAGACCAAGCATTCCGAATTCGAGCTGGACCGGATCGCCCATTACGACCCGCTCACCGATCTGCCGAACCGGACGCTTCTCGCCTCGCTGCTCGACCTCGCCCTGAGCCGGCCGGGATCGCGCTGCGCGGTGCTGTTCGTGGACCTCGACCGCTTCAAGACCGTCAACGACAGCCTCGGCCACATGGCCGGCGACACCGTGCTGCAGATGGCCGCCCAGCGCATCCAGGACGGGCTGGAGAGCGGCGCGACCCTCGGGCGCCACGGCGGCGACGAGTTCGTCATCATCCTCGAAGGCATCGAGGGGCCGGAGACGGCCGCCACCGTCGCGACCCATATCATCCAGGAGATGGGCCGGCCCTTTGCCATGCCAAACGGCGGGGAAATCTACCTCGGCGCCAGCGTCGGCATCAGCCTGTTCCCCGAGGATGCGGACACGCCGGCGAGCCTGCTCCAGCACGCGGATTCGGCGCTGGCGGAGGCGAAGTCCCACGGCCGCGGCGGCTACGCCTTCTACACCCAGGCGCTCACCCGCGGCGCCCGGGTGCGCATGGAGATGGAGGCGGACCTCCGGCGCGCCCTGGCCCGCGAGGAATTCATCCTGAACTTCCAGCCGGTGGTGAACCTTGCCACCGGCCGCATCAGCGGCACCGAAGCGCTGGTGCGCTGGCAGAGCCCGACCCACGGTCTCGTCACCCCCAACCGCTTCATCCCGCTCGCCGAGGAAACCGGCCTCATCGAGCCGCTGGGCAACTGGGTCATGGAGGCGGCCTGCCGGCAGATGGTCGAATGGCTCGACAAGGGTGCCGATCTCGACTTCGTCGCGGTCAACCTGTCACCGCGCCAGTTCCAGCGGGGCGCCCTTTGCGAGTTCGTGGACGACGTGCTCCGCCGCACCGGCCTGCCCGCGCACAAGCTGGAGGTGGAGATCACCGAAAGCCTGTTGTTCGACGCCCGCGCGGCCGCCGAGCGCAAGCTGCGTCAGCTCAAGGAAACCGGCGTGCGCATCGCTCTGGACGATTTCGGCACCGGCTATTCCTCGCTCGCCTATCTCAAGCGCTTCCCCATTTCCAAGCTGAAGATCGATCGCAGCTTCGTACGCGACCTGCCGCGCACCGCCGACGCGGAGATCGCCACGGCCATCATCTCCATTGCCCGTGCGCTCGGCTTCTCGGTGGTGGCGGAGGGCATCGAGGATCCGCGCCAGCACGATTTCCTGCAGGCGCGCGGCTGCGACTTCGGCCAGGGCCACCTGTTCAGCCGGGCGGTGACGGGCGACCGCCTTCTGCGCCTTGCGCTCAGCGGGCCGCTGGCGCCCGGGCCTGCACCGGGCGCGCCGCGCGGCGCGGGACCGATCGGCAGCACCTCCCTGCACTGATGCCGGGAAGCTGGTTTCGGAAGGCAGCGCTTATTCCCGGTTCTTGCCTATTCCTGGGTCTTGAAAGGCATCGGGATGTCTTCCAGCGAGATGATGCCGCTGGTCATGATGTAGACGATGCCGGCGGTGATGATGAGCGCGATGACGCTGGTGGCGATCACCTTGTAGAGCATCAGCGGCCGCACCGGCGCGCCGGGATCGGTGCCCGGCGTGACGTCCGCGCTCTCGGCCTGGGAGCGCACGCCCCACGGCAGCACAGCGAACAGGCTGGTCCACCAGACGATGAAATAGATGGCGACGACGGCACCGACCGACACGGCGTCTTCCTTGACTGGCGGCGCCGCGAGGCCGGCGCCGCGAAGGGGATTTCAGGCCATCGGCCCCGGTCTTCGACCGGCGCCGAAAGGGCTCGCTCTCGCGCCGCGCGGGCTGGGCACGGCCAGTGAGACAAGCACGCAGGCCGTGGCCTCAGGCCTGCTCCAGTTCCACCAGCGTGCCGTTGAAATCCTTCGGATGAAGGAAGAGCACCGGCTTGCCGTGGGCGCCGATCTTCGGCTCGCCCGAGCCGAGGACGCGCGCGCCCTTCGCCTTGAGCTGGTCGCGGGCGACGATGATGTCGTCCACCTCGTAGCACAGATGGTGGATGCCGCCGTCCGGATTGCGCTCCAGAAACTTGGCGATGGGAGAATCCACGCCGAGGGGCTCCAGGAACTCGATCTTGGTGTTGGGCAGGGTCACGAACACCGTGGTCACCCCGTGCTCCTGCTGGGGCACGGCGGCGGAGACCTCCGCGCCGAGCGTATCGCGATAGAGCGCCGAGGCGGCCGCGATGTCGCGCACCGCGATGGCCACGTGGTTGAGCCGTCCGATCATGTTTCCCTCCGGTTCCTCACCGATCCATAGCGCAACGAGGCGAGCCGAGAAACACGACCTCCGCAGGAGAGCGGGAGGAGATAACTCACACCTCCAGCACGTGGACGTGGCAGACCGGCTTCTTGCCCCACGCCGCATTCACCGCCGAGCGCACCGCCCGCTCCAGGCTCTCCGCGAGCGCTTCCGGGTCACGGCGGCGGGCCTTGGGAAGGTTGTCGAGGGTCGCGACCACCGTGTCCAGCACGTGGTCGAGCATGTCGATGCCGCCCTCCCCGCGCTCCGGCACGCCGGTGATCTCGACGGAGGGATCGCCCGCAAGGCCGCCCTGCTTGTTCACCGCCACGGCGATGGAGATGGCGCCCACATAACCGAGCTTGCGCCGCTCGGGAATGGCGCGGGCGCCCTCGGCGAGCAGCAGGCGGCCATCCTTGTAGAGGCGGCCAAACGGCACGTCGTCCACCCGCTCGGCCGGGCCGGGGGCGAGCCGGATGACATTGCCGTCGTAGCAATTCACCACTTCCGGCACGCCGAGGCGGCGGGCGAGCAGCGCGTGCTCGTGCAGATGCAGCGCCTCGCCATGCACCGGAATCGCCACCTGCGGGCGGATCATGCGGTACATCTCCTCCAGCTCCCCGCGGCGGGGATGACCGGAGACGTGGACGAGGGCCGTGCGGTCGGTGATGACCTCCACTCCGCGCTTGATGAGCGCGTTGACGATGTGGTTCACCACCTTCTCGTTGCCGGGAATGGTGCGCGAGGAGAACACCACCTGGTCACCCGGCGAGAGCGCGATCTCGGGATGGTCATCGTCGGCGATGCGGCGAAGCGCGGCGCGCGGCTCACCCTGGCTGCCGGTGAGGATGGCCACCACGCGCTCGCGCGGCAGGTATCCGTAGGCGTCGGCGCCGCGGAAGGCGGGAATGCCGTCCAGCAGCCCCTGCTCGCGCGCGACGCCGATGACGCGCTCCAGCGCGCGGCCGACGAGCACCACCTCGCGCCCGTTGGCATGGGCGGCCTCGGCGATGGCGCGGATGCGGGCCACGTTGGAGGAAAAGGTGGTGAAGGCGATGCGGTGCTTCGCCTTGGCGACGATGCCCTTCAGCGAGGCGGCCACGTCTGACTCGGACGGGGAGATGCCGTCGCGGATGGCATTGGTGGAATCGCAGATGATGGCGCGCACGCCCTCATCTCCCAGCGCCTTCAGGCGCGCCACGTCGGTGGCCTCGCCCACGAGGGGGGTCGGGTCGAGCTTCCAGTCGCCGGTATGCACCACCAGACCCGCCTTGGTGCGGATGGCGAGGGCGTGGCTGTCCGGGATGGAGTGCGAGACCGGCACGAACTCGACGCTGAAGGGTCCGATCTGCACCGGCTGGCGGGCGCGCACGACCTCGATGGGCAGCTCGGACGGCGCGCCCGGCTCGCCGGCGCGCTTGGCTTCCAGAAGGCCGGCGGTGAAACGGGTGGTGTAGATGGGGCACTTCAGGCGCGGCCAGAGGTCCAACACCGCGCCGATATGGTCCTCATGACCATGGGTCAGCACAAGGCCGGCGATCTTCTTGCGCTCCCCTTCGAGGAAGCGGATGTCCGGCAGCACCAGGTCGACGCCCGGGGCCTCCTCGCCCGCGAAGCTCATGCCGAGGTCGACCACGAGCCATTCCCGCGCCTTCTTCGGGCCGAAGCCGTAAAGGCCGAGGTTCATTCCGATCTCGCCCACGCCGCCGAGGGGCGCGAAGACCAGTTCATCCGTGGGTGCCATCAAGGGGTCACTTCCAAACGCGGCGCCCTGCGCGCCGGCGCATGGGCGTGCCGGCAAGCGCGTGACGCGCCAAACAGGAAGAGCCCCGCGACGCGAGGCTCAGGAAAAGGCGGGCGGCCGTATGATGGGGTCCCGCCGCCGCAATGCAAGCCTTCAGAGCCCGGCCGCGACGATCAGTCGGGCTTGCCGAGGGAGACATCGCCCGCGGTGATGATCTCGGCCACGCCGTCCCGACGCCGCAGCATCATGGCGCCGCGCGTATCGATATTCTCGAAGCGCCCGACCACCTCGCGCTCGCCGATCTTCACGCTCACCTGATCGCCCATGCCCAAGGCGTGGCGCATCCAGTCCGAGCGGATGGCGGGGAAGCCGGCGCCGGCGTTCCACTGATTGAGCCGCACCGCCATGGCGAGGTCGAGGGCTTCCAGCATCCGGTCAGGCGCAGTGGGCGCGCCCAGCGCCTCGAGGCTGGTCGCCTTGTAGGGCAGGTCCTCGGGATGGTGCAGGCAATTGACGCCGAAGCCGATGACCGCAGCCGGGCGGCCGTGCGGATCGGTGCCGCCTTCCACCAGGATGCCGGCCACCTTGCCGCCGTCGATCAGGAGATCGTTCGGCCACTTGAGCTTCATGTTGTCCGTCGCGATCTGCGGCGCGGCGGAGATCACCGCATCCCGCAGCGCGAGGCCGGCGACGAAGCAGAGCTGCGCCAGATTCGCCACAGGCGCCGGGTTGGGCAGCACGAGGGTGGCGAAGAGATTGCCGAGCTCGGACGTCCAAGGGCGGCCGCGACGTCCCCGCCCGGCCGTCTGGATGTCGGCGACCAGCCACACCGGGAAGGTCTCGCCGCGTTGCAGGCGCGCCATCCCCTCGGCGTTGGTGGAGCCGATCTGGGTGAAGCGGACGATGGGAACCGTGGAACCCTGGAATTCGTAATGAGCCATCGTCTCAGAAGAGCGAACGGGCAGCGGCACTCGCAGCCTCAATGAGAGGAGCGGGATAGACGAAATAGAAGATGGTGAAAAGGCCGCTCACCGCCAGCACCGCCTTCAGCTCGGTCGGCATGGGGTCGAAGGCGTCCACCGGCTCGTCGAAATACATGATCTTGACGACGCGCAGGTAGTAGAAGGCGCCCACCACCGAGGCGAGCACGCCCACCACGGCGAGGCCGTAGAGGCCGGCCTGGATGGCGGCGACGAAGACGTAATACTTGGCGAGGAAGCCCGCGAGCGGCGGGATGCCGGCCAGCGAGAACATCAGAGCGCCGAGCATCAGCGCCATCAGCGGATTGCGGCGGGCGAGGCCGGCGAGGTCATCCACCGTCTCCACCGCCTGGCCCTTGCGGCGCATGGTGAGGACGCAGGCGAAGGTGCCGAGCGTCATTACCAGATAGATGGCCATGTAGAGCAGCACGCCACGCACACCCTCGGTGGTGCCGGCGGCGAGGCCGACGAGGGCGAAGCCCATGTGGCCGATGGAGGAATAGGCAAGCAGTCGCTTGATGTTGCGCTGGCCGATGGCGGCGAAGGCGCCGAGCACCATGGAGGCGAGCGAGACGAAGGCGACGATCTGCTGCCACTGGTGCGAGACGTGCGGGAACGCCTCGATCAGCACGCGCACGAAGATGGCCATGCCGGCGACCTTCGGGGCGGAAGCGAAGAAGGCGGTGACCGGAGTGGGCGCGCCTTCATACACGTCCGGCGTCCACATGTGGAACGGCACAGCCGACACCTTGAAGCACAGGCCCGCCACCAGGAACACGAGGCCGAAGATGAGGCCGATGCTCGGCTCCTTCGCCACGGCGGCGATCTGCAGGAAGTTCACCGAGCCGGTGAAGCCGTAGATCAGCGAGGCGCCGTAGAGCAGCATGCCCGAGGAGAGCGCGCCGAGGACGAAATACTTCAGGCCCGCCTCGGTGGAGCGCACCGAGTCGCGGTTGATAGCCGCCACCACATAGAGCGAGAGGCTCATCAGCTCCAGGCCGAGATAGAGGGCGATGAGGTCGCCGGCCGACACCAGCATGAACATGCCGAGCGTGGCGATGACCACCAGCACCGCATATTCAAACTTCGCCTGCTTCTCGCGCGCCTGCCAGTCCACCGACATGATGAGGGAGACCAGCGCGCCGATCGAGGCGAGCACCTTCATGAAGCGGCCGAAGGCATCGATGACCAGCGAGCCGTTGAAGGCGGCGACTTCGGTGCCCGGCTGAAGCAGCACCAGCACGCCCGCCGCGGCCAGCACCGCGATGGCGAGGCCGGTGACCAGATTGGCCGAGCCCTCCCCGCGGAACGCGCCGATGAGGATCAGCACGATGGCGGAGACGGCGAGCACCAGTTCCGGCAGGACCGCGCCGAGGGGAGGCAGGAGCTGCGACATGAGGCGTCCTCGAAAATCAGAAGCTCAGCAGCAGGGCGGTCTTCACCGCGCCCGCCACGGAATCGGTGCGCGCGACGACCGCGTTCACCGCATGGGATGTCATGTTGAGGATGGGCGCGGGCCACACGCCGAACAGGATGGTGAGGATCACCAGCGGGACCATGATGGCGATCTCGCGGGGCGAGAGATCCATCATGGACTTCAGCTTTTCCTTCTCCAGCGGGCCGAACACGACGCGCCAGTAGAGCCACAGCGCGTAGGCCGCGGAGAGGATGACGCCGGTGGCCGCGAAGAAGGCGACCCAGGTGTTGCGCTCGAAGGCGGCGAGCATGGTGAGGAATTCGCCGACGAAGCCCGAGGTGCCCGGCAGGCCCACGTTCGCCATGGTGAACACCATCAGCACCGTCGCGTAGAGCGGCATGCGCTTCACGAGGCCGCCATAGGCGGCGATCTCGCGGGTGTGCAGCCGGTCGTAGATGACGCCGACGCACAGGAACAGCGCGCCCGAGACGAAGCCGTGGGAGATCATGAGGAACATGGCGCCCTGCAGGCCCTGCTCGTTCATGGCGAAGATGCCCATGGTCACAAAGCCCATGTGGGCGATGGACGAGTAGGCGATCAGCTTCTTGATGTCCTCCTGCACCAGCGCGACGAGCGAGGTGTAGATGATGGCCACCACCGACAGGGTGAACACCAGAGGCGCGAAATAGTGGCTCGCCTCCGGGAACATGGGCAGCGAGAAGCGCAGGAAGCCGTAGCCGCCCATCTTCAGCAGCACGCCGGCCAGGATGACGGAGCCGGCGGTGGGCGCCTCCACGTGGGCGTCGGGCAGCCAGGTGTGCACCGGCCACATGGGCATCTTCACCGCGAAGGAGGCGAAGAACGCGAGCCAGAGCCAGTACTGCATGCCCGACGGGAAGCCGAACTGCATCAGGGTGGGCACGTCCGTCGTGCCGGCCTTCCAGTACATGGCCATGATGGCGAGCATCATCAGCACGGAGCCGGCCAGCGTGTAGAGGAAGAACTTGAAGGCCGCATAGATGCGGCGCGGCCCGCCCCACACGCCGATGATGAGGAACATCGGGATGAGGCCGCCCTCGAAGAAGAAGTAGAAGAGGACGAGGTCGAGGGCCGTGAAGGTGCCGAGCATCATGGTCTCGAGCACCAGGAAGGCGATCATGTATTCCTTCACCCGCTTATGCACGCTCTCCCAGGAGGCGAGAATGCAGAAGGGCATGAGGAAGGTGGTGAGGATGACGAAGGGCAGCGAAATGCCGTCCACACCCATGTGGTAGGAGGCGAGATCGCCGAGCCACGCCTTCTTTTCCACGAACTGGAAGCCGGGGGCGGACGCATCGAAGCCCGGGAGCAGCAGCAGCGACACCAGGAAGGTGACGAGCGTGGTCCACAGCGCCACCCAGCGGGCGTTGCGCGCGGACACCTCGTCGTCGCCCCGCACCACGAAGATGAAGAGCGCCCCGACCAACGGCAGGAAGGTGACGACGGAGAGGATGGGCCAGTCGGTCATCGTCACACTCCGGCGAACATGAACCAGGTGATGAGGGCCGCGACGCCGATCAGCATCACGAAGGCGTAGTGGTAGAGGTAGCCGGTCTGCAGCCGCACCACCCCGCGGGTGATGTCGAGCACGCGGGCGGAGACACCGTCCGGTCCCAGCCCATCGATGATGGTGCCGTCACCGCGCTTCCAGAGGGTGCGGCCGAGCCACAGGGCCGGGCGCACGAAGAGGAAGTTGTAGATCTCGTCGAAGTACCACTTGTTCAGGAGGAACTGGTACAGCGCATCCTGCGACTTCGCGAGGGCCGGCGGGATCTTCGGGTTCACGATGTAGAACCAGTAGGCGATCAGCGAACCCACCACCATCATCACCGTGGGCGCGAAGGCGGCCCAGCCGGGGATCTCGTGCATGGCGTGGAGGATGTGGTTCTCCGCCCCCATGAAGATCGAATGGCGGAAGAAGTCATGCACGCCTTCGCCCACGAAGATCCCATGGAAGGCCCAGCCCGCGAAGATCGCGCCGAGGGACAGCACGGCGAGCGGAATGGTCATCACCAGCGGGCTCTCGTGCGCGGCCTCATAGTGATGATGGTCGTGCGGATGGCCGAAGAAGGTGAGGAAGATCAGGCGCCAGGAATAGAAGGCGGTGAGCGCCGCAGCGATCACGGTCATCCAGTAGCCGTAGGTGCGGAAGTAGTTGTGGCTCGCATAGGCCGCCTCGATGATGGCGTCCTTGGAGTAATAGCCGGCGAGGAAGGGGAAGCCGGTGATGGCCAGCGTGCCGATCACCATCGTCCAGTAGGTGAAGGGGATCTTCTTCCGCAGGCCGCCCATGTGCCGCATGTCCTGCTCGTGGTGCATGGCGTGGATGACCGAGCCGGCACCGAGGAAGAGCAGCGCCTTGAAGAAGGCGTGCGTGAGCAGGTGGAACATGCCGATGGAATAGGCGCCCGCGCCCATGGCCACGAACATGTAGCCGAGCTGGGAGCAGGTGGAATAGGCGATCACCTTCTTGATGTCGTTCTGCACCAGGCCGACGGTGGCGGCGAAGAACGCGGTGGTCGCGCCCACCAGCATCACCACGTTCAGCGCGGTCTGCGACAGCTCGAAGATGGGCGACATGCGCGCCACCATGAACACGCCGGCCGTCACCATGGTGGCGGCGTGGATAAGGGCGGACACCGGGGTCGGGCCTTCCATCGCGTCCGGCAGCCAGGTGTGCAGCAGGAACTGGGCCGACTTGCCGCACGCGCCGACGAACAGCAGCAGCGCGATGACGGTCGGCGCATCCCAGTGCTGGCCGAGGAAGGTGATGGTCTTGCCGGCCAGGCCCGGGGCGGCGGCGAACACCTCCTCGAAGGCGATGGAGCCGGTCATCACGAAGATGGCGAAGATGCCCAGCATGAAGCCGAAGTCGCCCACGCGGTTCACCACGAAGGCCTTCATGGCCGCCGCGTTCGCCGAGGGCTTCTCGTACCAGAAGCCGATGAGCAGGTAGGAGGCGAGACCCACGCCTTCCCAGCCGAAGAACAGCTGGAGCAGGTTGTCCGCCGTCACCAGCATGAGCATGGCGAAGGTGAACAGCGAGAGATAGGCGAAGAAGCGCGGCCGGCTCGGGTCCTCGTGCATGTAGCCGATGGAGTAGAGGTGGACGAGCGAGGACACGGTGGTGACGACGATCAGCATGATCACCGTCATCGTGTCGATGCGGAACGCCCAGTCGACCTTGAGGTCGCCCACGTAGATCCACTTCATCACCTGAACGCGCGTGTCATGGTCGCCGAAGCCGACCGAGAAGAACGCGATCCAGGCGAGCAGGCACGCGACGAACAGGAACGAGGTGGTCACCACCTCGCTGGCGCGGTCACCGATCTTCTTGCCGAACAGGCCGGCGATGAGGAAGCCGAGAAGGGGGAGGAAGACGATCGCCTGATACATGGCCTCAGCCCTTCATGGCGTTGATGTCCTCGACGGCGATCGAACCGCGGTTGCGGTAGAACACCACGAGGATGGCGAGGCCGATGGCCGCCTCGGCTGCGGCGACGGTGAGCACCAGCAGCGCGAACACCTGGCCCGTCAGGTTTCCGAGGAAGGCGGAGAACGAGACGAGGTTGATGTTCACGGCGAGCAGGATCAGCTCCACCGACATGAGGATGACGATGACGTTCTTCCGGTTGAGGAAGATGCCGAGCGTCCCGAGCGTGAACAGGATCGCCGCGACGGTCAGATAGTGGGAGAGACCGATGTCCATGCCCATCCCCCTCAGAGGCCCTGGCCGGGACGCACCTTGACCACCTCGATGGTGGAGGAGCGCGTCACCTGAGCCGTGATGTTCTGCCGGCGCACGTTCACCTTGTGGCGCAGCGTGAGCACGATGGCGCCGATCATGGCGACGAGCAGCACGAAGCCGGCGGCCTGGAAGAAGTAGATGTAGTCCGTGTAGAGCACCTGCGCGATGGCGCGCACGTTGCTCTCGGTGGCGATGCCGCCGGGCGCGGACTTCACCGCCGAGGAGACCCCGGGGCCGGTCGCCCATGCGCCCACCACCAGCACCAGCTCGGCGAGGAAGATGAGGCCGACCACCACGCCCACCGGCAGATACTGCAGGAAGCCCTGGCGCAGCTCCACGAAATCCACGTCGAGCATCATCACGACGAAGAGGAAGAGCACCGCCACCGCGCCCACATAGACCACCACCAGGATCAGCGCGAGGAACTCGGCGCCGATGAGGATGAAGAGGCCCGCCGCGTTCACGAACGCGAGGATGAGGAACAGAACCGACTGCACCGGGTTGCGGGAGGAGATCACCATGAAGGCGGACGCCACCAGCACGAAGGCGAAGAGATAGAAAAACGCTGCCGCGACGCTCATGCGCGTAGCCCCCCTGCCCGCGGCGCGCCCGCGCCGGCCATGTCCGGCCCCGCAAGGCGGCCGGCCCCTCTGATGTCCTGACGCATCCCGAAAACCCGACGCATCCCGAAAGTCCGATCTATGACGCCGCGCGTCGCCGCACGTCGCCGGTCCCGTTCCAGAAGACCGGCAGGATGCCGGCCGTGTTCGTTTCGCCGCTCAGCGATAAGGCGCATCAAGCGCGATGGACCGCGCGATCTCGCGCTCCCACCGGTCGCCGTTCGCGAGCAGCTTTTCCTTGTCGTAGTAGAGTTCTTCGCGCGTCTCGGTGGCGAACTCGAAGTTCGGGCCCTCGACGATGGCATCCACCGGGCACGCCTCCTGGCAGAAGCCGCAATAGATGCACTTCACCATGTCGATGTCGTAACGCGTCGTGCGGCGGGTGCCGTCGTTGCGGCGCGGGCCGGCCTCGATGGTGATGGCCTGCGCCGGGCAGATGGCCTCGCACAGCTTGCAAGCGATGCAGCGCTCTTCGCCGTTGGGATAGCGGCGCAGGGCGTGCTCGCCGCGGAAGCGCGGCGAGAGCGGGCCCTTCTCGAAGGGATAGTTCAGCGTCGCCTTGGGCTTGAAGAAGTAGCGCATGGCGAGGAAGAAGCCCGAGACGAGCTCGGTGAGAAAGATGGCGCGCGCGGCCTGATCGAGCTTCACAGGCGCTCTCCCCGAAGGCTGTGCGAAAGGGCGGAAGGAACGGTCATTGCGGCGCCGTCCCGGTGAAGTGCAGCACGCCCGCGACCACCACGACGGCGACGAGGGAGATCGGCAGGAACACCTTCCAGCCGAGCCGCATGAGCTGGTCATAGCGATAGCGGGGCACCATGGCCTTGGCCATCGCGAACAGGAAGAACATGAAGCAGAGCTTGAGGACGAACCACACCAGCCCCGGCACCCAGGTGAAGGGCGCGAACGGGATGGGCGAGAGCCAGCCGCCGAGGAACAGGATGGTCCCCATGGCGCACATGGTCAGGATCGCCACGTATTCGCCAAGCATGAACAGCAGATAGGGCGTCGAGCCGTATTCGGTCATGAAGCCCGCCACCAGCTCCGACTCCGCTTCCACGAGATCGAAGGGCGGGCGGTTCGTCTCGGCGAGGGCCGACACGAAGAAGATGACGAACATGGGCAAGAGCGGCAGCCAGTACCAGCCGAGGAAGCCGAAGCGCCCGTTCTGCGCCTCGACGATCTCGGAGAGGTTCAGCGAGCCGGCGCACATCAACACGGTGATGATGACGAAGCCGATGGAGACTTCGTAGGACACCATCTGCGCCGCAGAGCGGAGCGCGGCGAGGAAGGGGTACTTCGAGTTCGAAGCCCAGCCGCCCATGATGATGCCGTACACGCCGAGCGACGAGATGGCGAAGATGTAGAGCACGCCGATGTTGAGGTCGGCGATCACCCAGCCCTGCGCAATCGGCACCACCGCCCAGGCGGCGAGCGCCAGCACGCAGGTGACGAGCGGGGCCAGCAGGAAGATCGCCTTGTTGGCGCCCGCCGGGATGGTGGGCTCCTTCAGCACGAACTTCAAAAGGTCGGCGAAGGATTGCAGGAGGCCGAACGGCCCCACCACGTTGGGACCGCGGCGCAGTTGCACCGCCGCCCAGATCTTGCGGTCCGCCAGCAGGATGAAGGCGATGAAGATCAGGAGCGCCACGAGCAGAGCAAGGCTCTGCCCGAGGATGATGAGCACCTGGATGAGGGTGTCCTGCCAGTTCATGTCCGCGTTTCCGTGAAGCTCGCAGCCGTCCGGTTCACCGTGCCCATCGCCTACTCCGCCGCTTCCGCCGCCGCCGCAAGGCGCAGCGCGGAGCATTCGGCCATCACGGCGGAGGCCCGCGCGATGGGGTTCGTGAGGAAGAAGTCCTCGATCACCGGCGCGAACGCCGCCTTGTCCACGCTGCCGCCGACGCCCGCGAGCGCGGACACGGCACCGGCGTCAGCCACTGCCGCCTCGTCGATATGGCCGAGGTGGGGATAGGCCGAAACGAGCTGGGCGCGCAGCGCCTGCATGTTGTCGAAGGGCAGGGTCTGGCCGAGCACCTCGGACAGCGCCCGCAGGATCGCCCAGTCCTCGCGCGCCTCGCCGGGCGGGAAGGCGGCGCGGTTGGCGAACTGCACCCGGCCTTCCGTATTCACATAGATGCCCGACTTCTCGGGATAGGCCGCACCGGGCAGGATCAAGTCCGCCCGGTGGGCGCCGCGATCGCCATGGGTGCCGAGATAGACGACGAAGGCGCCGGGGGCGACCTCCACCTCGTCCGCGCCCATCAGGAAGGCGACATCAAGCGCGCCGGGGGCGGTCATGGCGGCGACGTCCAGCCCGCCGGGGCCGGGCACCGCGCCCACATCGAGGGCGCCCACGCGGGCCGCCGCGGTGTGCAGCACGCCGAAGCCGTTCCAGCCGTCCTTCACCGCGCCCACAGCAACCGCCACGCGGGCGGCCAGCGAAAGCACCGCCGCGCCATCCGGCCGCGCCAGCGCGCCCTGGCCGACGATGACCAGCGGGCGTTCGGCCTTGCGCAGCACGTCGCCGAAAGCGGACGAGCCGGCGAGGTCGGCGAGGCTGTCAGGGCCCGCACCGAGATAGTCGTAGGCGTAGGTGAGGTCCACCTTGGCGCCGATGAGGCCGATCTTCAGCCCGCCCTGCCGCCACCGCTTGCGGATGCGCGCATTGATGACGGACGCCTCATGCCTGGGGTCGGTGCCCACGAGGAGGATGGCGTCCGCCTGCTCGATGCCGGCAATGGTGGGGTTGAACACGTAAGTTGCGCGGCCGAGCGCAGGATCGAGCTTCGCGCCGTCCTGGCGCGCATCGATGTTGGCGGAGCCGAGCTTGCCGATCAGCGTCTTGAGGGCGAACACCTCTTCCACGCTGGCGAGGTCGCCGACGATCGCGCCGACCTTGGCGGGGGTGGCGCCCTTCACCTTGGCGGCGATGGCGGCGAACGCCTCGCTCCAGCTGGCGGGCACGAGGCGGCCGTCCTTGCGCACATAGGGGCGATCGAGCCGCTGGACCTTGAGGCCGTCCCACACATAGCGGGACTTGTCGGAGATCCACTCCTCGTTCACGAGGTCGTTGTTGCGCGGCAGGATGCGCATGACCTCACGGCCGCGGGTATCGATGCGGATGTTGGCGCCCACCGCATCCATGACGTCGATGGACTCGGTCTTGATGAGCTCCCACGGCCGGGCGTGGAACTGGTAGGGCTTGTGGGTCAGCGCGCCCACCGGGCAGAGGTCCGCCACATTGCCCTGCATCTCGGAGCGCATGGCGTGCTCGAGATAGGTGGTGATCTCCATGTCCTCGCCGCGCCCGATGGCGCCGAGGTCGGGCACGCCGGCCACTTCCGTGGAGAAGCGCACGCAGCGGGTGCACTGGATGCACCGGTTCATGGAGGTCTTGACCAGCGGGCCGATATACTTGTCTTCCACGGCGCGCTTGTTCTCGGCGAAGCGCGAGGTGTCCGCGCCGTAGGCCATGGCCTGGTCCTGCAGATCGCACTCGCCGCCCTGGTCGCAGATCGGGCAATCCAGCGGGTGGTTGATGAGCAGGAATTCCATCACCCCTTCGCGGGCCTTCTTCACCATGGGGCTCTTGGTGAGCACCACGGGCGGCTCGCCGTTGGGGCCGGGACGCAGGTCCTTCACCGCCATGGCGCAGGAGGCGGTGGGCTTGGGCGGGCCACCCTTCACTTCCACAAGGCACATGCGGCAGTTGCCCGCGATGGACAGCCGCTCATGGAAGCAGAAGCGCGGAATCTCGACGCCCGCCGCCTCGCACGCCTGAAGCAGCGTGAACTCGGCAGGTACATCGACCTCGGTTCCGTCGACGACGATCTTCGCCATCACTTCCACCTCACCTTGAACCGCGCCGGGCGCGGCTGGAGCCGGACGCACGGCGCCCGCTCCTTGAGACAACTCCCCTCCCCGCCCGTCGCGTCGGCGCGCCCGGCGGGGTGCTCTTCACTCCGCCGCGACCGGGACCACGGGGTCCGGATGCGGGTTGGCGGCATACTGGTCGATGCGCGCCTCGATCACATGACGATAGTGCCGGATGAGGCCCTGCACCGGCCACGCGGCGGCATCGCCGAGCGCGCAGATGGTGTGGCCCTCGATCTGGGTGGTCACTTCCAGCAGCAGGTCGATCTCGCGCTTCTGGGCGCGGCCCTCGGCCATGCGGTTGACCACGCGCCACATCCAGCCGGTGCCCTCGCGGCACGGCGTGCACTGGCCGCAGCTCTCGTGCTTGAAGAAGGCCGAGATGCGGGCGATGGCCTTGATGATGTCGGTGGACTTGTCCATCACCAGCACGCCGGCCGTACCGAAGGACGACTTCACCGCGCGGGTGCCGTCGAAGTCCATGATGAGGTCTTCGCACTGCTCGCCGGGAATCACCGGGCAGGACGCGCCGCCGGGGATGATGGCGAGCAAATTGTCCCAGCCGCCGCGCACGCCGCCGCCATGCTTCTCCACCAGCTCCTTGAACGGGATGCTCATGGCCTCCTCGATCACGCAGGGCGTATTCACATGGCCGGCGAGGGAGAACAGCTTGGTGCCCACATTGTTGGGGCGGCCGATGGAGGAGAACCACGCCGCGCCGCGCCGCAGGATGGTAGGCGCGACCGCGATGCTCTCCACGTTGTTCACCGTGGTGGGGCAGCCGTAAAGGCCCATGTTCGCGGGGAACGGGGGCTTCAGGCGCGGCATGCCCTTCTTGCCCTCGAGGCTCTCCAGCAGCGCGGTCTCCTCGCCACAGATATAGGCGCCGGCACCGTGGTGCACATAGAGGTCGAAGGGATAGTCGTGGACGTTGTCCTTGCCGATGAGGCGCGCCTCATAGGCCTGATCCACCGCCGCCTGCAGGCGCTCGCGCTCGAAGATGTATTCGCCGCGGATGTAGATGTAGGCCGCATGGGCGCCCATGGCGAAGGAGGCGATCAGGCAGCCCTCGATCAGCGTATGCGGATCGTTGCGCATGATCTCCCGGTCCTTGCAGGTGCCGGGCTCGGATTCGTCGGCGTTCACCACCAGATAGTGGGGACGGCCATCGGACTGCTTGGGCATGAAGGACCACTTCATGCCCGTGGAGAAGCCGGCGCCGCCGCGACCCCGCAGGCCGGACGCCTTCATCTCGTTGATGATCCAGTCGCGGCCCTTTTCCAGGATGGCCTTGGTGCCGTCCCAGTTGCCGCGCTTGAGCGCGCCCTCAAGACCGAAGTCGTGGAAGCCGTAGAGATTGGTGAAGATGCGGTCCTTGTCGGCGAGCATGGGCCTCACTCCTCCGGATCGCGCACGCCGGTGCCGGTCTTCACCGGCTCACGGTCGGAACCTGTAACGGACGGGCTGGAGGCCTGCGCCTCCGCGGCGACGGTCTCGCGCTTCTCACGCGTGTCGGCGCCGTCGGCCGCCTTTTCCTGAGCCGCCGCGGTGGCGCCCAGGGGATCGGCCGGGCTTTCCGACGCCGCACGGGCGCGGCCGGCGGAGAGAAGATCCGGCGTCTCGGTGCCAGCACCACCGGCGGCGGGCACGGTGGTCTTGAAATCATAAAGCGCGGGGTCGAGCAGCACCCGCGGGCCGCCCTCGGGCTCGGAGCCCTTGCGGGAATTCTGCGGCCCCACCTTCACCGGACGGCCGGCGGCGAGATCGTCGAGCAGCTTCTCGAAGTTCTCGGGGGTGAGGTCTTCGTAATAATCGTCGTTGATCTGCACCATGGGCGCGTTGGTGCAGGCGCCGAGGCATTCCACCTCAAGCCAGGAGAAGGTGCCGTCGGCCGAGACATGCCGCTCGTGGCCGATCTTCTTCTCGCAGACGTGGCGGATGGCTTCCGCGCCGCGCAGCATGCAGGGCGTGGTGCCGCACAGCTGCACGAAATACTTCCCCACCGGCTCAAGGTTGAACATGGTGTAGAAAGTGGCGACCTCGAGCACGCGGATGTGCGCCATGCCGAGGCGATCGGCGACCGCGCGGATGGCGGGCTCGGGGAGCCAGCCGCCGGCGGCCTTCTGGGTTTCCCACAGGAGGGGCACCACGGCGCTGGCCTGCCGGCCTTCCGGATATTTGGCGATCAGCTTCTGCGCGATGGCCTCAAGCTCCGGCGTGAAGCTGAAGCTCTCGGGCTGCTCGGCGGCGAGGCGGCGGACGGACATGGTTCAGATCCCGGAAGAAGCCGCGCGCAGGCTGCGCGCGAGCATCGGGCAAAGGGCGAGAGGAAGGCGGGCCATCAGCGATCCACCTCCCCGAACACGATGTCGAGCGAGCCGAGCACCGCGGAGACGTCGGCCAGCATGTGGCCGCGATTGAGGAAGTCCATGGCCTGCAGGTGCGCGAAGCCCGGAGCGCGGATCTTGCAGCGATACGGCTTGTTGGTGCCGTCCGAGACGAGATAGACGCCGAACTCGCCCTTGGGCGCTTCCACCGCGGCATACACGTCGCCTTCCGGCACGTGGAAGCCTTCGGTGTAGAGCTTGAAGTGGTGGATGAGCGCTTCCATGGAGCGCTTCATCTCCGCCCGCTTCGGCGGCGCGACCTTGTGGTCCTGGGTGTGGACCGGGCCCGTCTCCTTCAGCAGGCGCTCGACGCACTGCTTCATGATGGAGGTGGACTGGCGCATCTCCTCCATGCGGACGAGATAGCGGTCGTAGCAGTCCCCGTGCTTGCCCACCGGAATGTCGAAGTCGAGTTCCGAATAGCACTCGTAGGGCTGCGAGCGGCGCAGGTCCCACGCCGCGCCGGAGCCGCGCAGCACCGGGCCGGAGAAGCCCCAGGACAGCGCCTCTTCCACCGACACCACGCCGATGTCGACGGTGCGCTGCTTGAAGATGCGGTTGTTGGTGACGAGCGCGTCGAGGTCCGCCACCAGCTTCAGGAACGGGTCGCAGAAGGCGCCGATGTCTTCCACCAGCGCGCGCGGCAGATCCTGATGGACGCCGCCGGGCCGGAAGTAGGCGGCGTGCATGCGGCTGCCGGAGGCGCGCTCATAGAAGATCATGAGCTTCTCGCGCTCCTCGAAGCCCCACAAAGGCGGGGTCAGCGCGCCCACGTCCATGGCGAACGTGGTGACGTTGAGGAGGTGCGAGAGCAGGCGCCCGATCTCGGAATAGAGTACGCGGATGAGCTGGCCGCGCTTGGGCACCTCGATGCCCAGCAGCTTCTCCACCGCGAGGCAGTAGGCGTGCTCCTGGTTCATCGGCGCGCAATAGTCGAGCCGGTCGAAATAGGGCACGGCCTGAAGGTAGGTCTTGGCCTCGATCAGCTTCTCGGTGCCGCGGTGCAGGAGGCCGATGTGCGGGTCCACCCGCTCCACCACCTCGCCGTCCAGCTCCAGCACAAGGCGCAGCACGCCGTGCGCCGCAGGATGCTGCGGGCCGAAATTGATCTGGAAGTTGCGGACCTTGTCCGCGGGCTTCATCTCGTCGGCGACATCAACCATGAGACGCTCCCTCACCCGGCCTTGGGCGGCGCGGGCGGCTGGCCCGAGGCCTTCTCGTCACCGGGAAGGACGTATTCGACACCCTCCCACGGCGAGAGGAAGTCGAAGTTCCGGAACTCCTGCGGCAGGCGGACCGGCTCGTAGACCACGCGCTTCTGGGCGTCGTCGTAGCGCACCTCCACGAAGCCCGTGGTCGGGAAGTCCTTGCGCAGGGGGTGGCCGTCGAAGCCGTAGTCCGTCAAAAGGCGGCGCAGCTCCGGGTGGCCGGTGAACAGGATGCCGTACATGTCGTAGGCCTCCCGCTCGAACCAGTTGGCACCGGGGAAGACGCCGGTGATGGAGGGCACCGGGGTGTCCTCATCGGTGGCGACCTTCAGGCGGATGCGGGCGTTCTGCTTCACGGAAAGCAGGTGGTACACCACGTCGAACCGCTTCTCGCGGGCCGGATAATCAACGCCGCACACGTCCACGATGCAGGTGAACAGGCAGGCCGGGTCATCCCGCAGGAAGGTCACGGCCTTGACGATCTGCGACGGCTCGATGAGCAGCGCCAGCTCGCCAAAGGCGATCTCGGTGCCGATCACCACGCCCGGCAGGGCGCCGGAGACGTGGGCGGCGAGGTCGTTGAGGGTCTCGTCCATCACACCGGCTCCCGATCAGCGCTCGATGGTGCCGACGCGGCGGATCTTCTTCTGCAGCAGCAGGATGCCGTAGAGGAGCGCTTCCGCGGTGGGCGGGCAGCCCGGCACGTAGATGTCCACCGGCACGATGCGGTCGCAGCCGCGCACCACCGAATAGGAGAAGTGGTAGTAGCCGCCGCCATTGGCGCAGGAGCCCATGGAGATGACGTAGCGCGGCTCCGGCATCTGGTCGTAGACCTTGCGGAGCGCGGGGGCCATCTTGTTGGTCAGCGTGCCGGCGACGATCATCACGTCCGACTGCCGCGGCGAGGCGCGCGGCGCGAAGCCGAAGCGCTCCACGTCGTAGCGCGGCATGGAGGCCTGCATCATCTCCACCGCGCAGCAGGCGAGACCGAAGGTCATCCACATGAGCGAGCCGGTGCGCGCCCAGGTGATGAGGTCGTCGGCGGTGGTGAGGAGGAAGCCCTTGTCCGCCAGCTCGTTGTTGATCTCCTTGAAGAAGGGATCATCCGCGCCCACGGGGCGGCCGGTGGAGGGATCGACGATGCCGGTCGCGGCGCGCGCGATCTCGGGCTTGGTGGCCGAAGGGGTCAGTCCCATTCCAGAGCTCCCTTGCGCCATTCGTAGATGAACCCGACGGTGAGCACGCCGAGGAAGATCATCATCGACCAGAAGCCGAGGTCGCCGAGGCCACCGAAGCTGATCGCCCACGGGAAGAGGAAGGCGACCTCGAGGTCGAAGATGATGAAGAGGATGGACACCAAGTAGAAGCGCACGTCGAACGTCATGCGCGCATCATCGAATGCGTTGAAGCCGCACTCGTAGGCGGAGAGCTTCTCCGGGTCCGGATTCTGGTAGGCGACGATGAAGGGCGACACCAGCAGGGCCAGGCCGATCACCGCCGAAACGCCGATGAAGATCACCACCGGCAGATAGTCCATGAGCAACGCGTTCATCTTGCTCGCACCTCGGAGCGCTCGGTCGGTGCCATGGGCGCCGCGCTTGGGTCACCCAATTGGGTCTTAAGGAGCTTGAAACGGCTGATCGCCTGAAGCGTTACCGCGCCGTCCGGCTAGAGAAGTTCGAAACGACGCGAGAGCCTTATCGCAGCGCCAGAAGGGAGGCAAGTGCGCGGATCGGCCAAGGTGTCATGCCTTTGGCGGAGGATCGCGGGTGCGCCCGGGGCAGCCGGTCCACGCCCGCCGCGCCACCCCTTTCGCAGCGCCGCGAAAGCTGGGCCGGAGCCGGCCTGCGGTTCTCTCGCGGGAGGTAGATCGGGAGGGCCTCAATTCTGTGCAAGATGCAGTTGCGGGCGACTGTTGCATCCGTGCGACACAATGCCGTGTGCGTCTTCTCCTCCACCTGTCCGGCGGATCGGCCGCTTGCACAGACCAACCGGCACCGGCGCGAGTCGCGCCGGTCGATCACCGATGCCCGGCCGGGGCGATTCCGCCCCGGCGATTCTGCGGGCATGCCGGAGCCGGGGCTTCCCCCGGCACCTGCTCAGCGATGGGGCCGTGCGCCGCCCGGACGTCCACCGCCGCTGCGCCCGCCGCCGCCGCCCTGGATCTTGGGGCCGCCGCCGCTGCGGTACTGCTTCGGCTGCCCGGAGGGCCTGCCTGCGGGCTTCACGCTCGACTTGCCGCCGCTGCCCTTCTTGAGCTGCTGCGAGCTGCCGGTGGGCTTCACCGGCTTCGCCGTCGTGCCCGGACCGCCGGGCTTGCCGGCACTTCCGGGAGCACCGGGCTTGCCTGCATTCCCGGGACCACCGGGACCGCCCGGCTGGCCGGGAGCGCCCGGTCCACCCGGTCCACCCGGCTTGCCCGGACCACCGGGACCACCCGGATAACCCGGTCCGCCCGGACCGCCGGGCTTGCCGGGGCCACCGGGATAGCCGGGTCCACCCGGACCACCCGGACCTCCGGGATAGCCGGGGCCGCCCGGTCCACCGGGCTTGCCGGGATAACCCGGGCCACCTGGATAGCCGGGCTTGCCCGGAAGCGGCTTGGCGGGATTCGGCTTCCACGGACCGACAGGGCCGCCGGGACCACCGGGATAGCCGGGGCCGCCGGGATACCCGGGACCGCCCGGCTTGCCGGGATAGCCCGGATAGCCGGGATAGCCCGGATAGCCGGGACCACCGGGCTTGCCCGGGTAGCCGGGATAGCCCGGGCCTCCGGGATAGCCGGGAGGCGGGGGCCAGCCGGGGTGGCCAGGACCGCCCGGCCAGCCGCCCGGCGGGCGGGGCGGCGGCGGACGCCAGCCGGGATAGCCCGGCCACGGGGGCGGATAGACCCAGCCGCGGCCCCAGTTCCACGGATTGCTCCAGGCGCTGCCGACGAGCACGCCGGCCCCGAAGGCCAGGAGGCCCACGCCGGCCGCGGTGTAGATCGTGGTCGGGTCGTAGGTCGGCACGTAGACCATCGTGGGGTCGGCCGAGGTGATGTAGACCACGTTCCGGCCGTCTTCCTGCCGGCTGGTCACGACCTGCTTGTCGTTGGTCTTCAGCGTGCCGGCCGCCTCGGCCTTGGCGCGCAGGGTCTGGATGGCGACCGACACGTCCTCCGGCTGGCTGACGAAGGCGTAGCCGATGGACTGGGTGGCATCGAGGTTTTCATTCAGCTTGGCGACGACGGTGGGGAAGCGCGTCAGCGCCTTCACCGAGGAGTCCCACTTCTGGGCGTCGGCACCGGAGAAATCGCCCTTCTTCACCGCGCTCTTGTGGGTATCCAGCCAGCGCTGCGCCTGCACCAGCTCCAGCGGATAGGCGGTGGCCGGCAGCATCTGGGCGAGCAGCGTGTCGGGGTAGAGCGCATAGGGCGCGAGCAGGGTCTCAAGCTCGGCCAGCGTGTAGAGCGAGGAGGCCGGCGCGGCCGGAGGCGCACCGGCGGGAGTACCGTCAGTCGGCGCGCCAGGCGGGGGCGCAACGGCCGTGGCGGGCGGCGGGGCCGAAGAAGGAGCAGCGGGCGGCGTCGCCGCCTGGGGATCAGCGGGCGGCGGGGCCGCTTGAGGCGCGACCTGAGGCGCGGCATCCGGCGGCGTTGTCGGCGGGGCGGCCGGCGCTTGGGTCGCCGGGGCGCCGGTGTCAGGCGCGCCCTGCTGGGCGAAGGCCGGATAGAGGCTCGTGGTCCAGCCGAAGGCCAGCGCCACGGCGATGCGGGACCAGCCCGCCAGCTCCCGGCGCCGCATGTTCGTGCGTCTTGGTGTCAAGTCAGGGTCCTCCCCCTCGCCGGCCCGCCCCGGCCGCAGACCGGGCTCGGTGCGCCGATCTGGCGGCCGCCGGCAGGGCCGCGCCTTGACAATGCGCAATCGCAGGCCGCCCGTCTAGAGCGCGCGGCACCTGACGGAGCGCCACGGGGGCGCCGATATCCCTTCTCTCTCATTACGTTAGAGAAATGCACCAGCGCCGGAGGCGCCGGGTTCAGGCCCTCAGCGTCTCGCTCACCGCGGCGACCAGCTGCTTCAGGGAGAAGGGCTTGGGCAGGAAGGAGAAATGCTCGCTCGGAGGCAGGTTGCGGGCGAATGCCTCCTCGGCATAGCCGGAGATGAAGATCACCTTCAGCCCCGGCTCGCGGCTCCTCAACTCCCGCAGCAGGGTCGGGCCGTCCATCTCCGGCATCACCACGTCCGAGATGACGAGATCGACGCTGCCTTCCCGGTTCATCAGCTCCAGCGCCTCGACGCCGCTCGCCGCGGCCAGCACCTCGTAGCCGCGATTGGCCAGCGCCCGGCTGGCGAAGGCGCGCACGGCATCCTCGTCCTCCACCAGCAGCACGCGGCGCCCCTGCCCCGTGGTGTCGCCGGCCTTCGGCTCCGGCTCGGCGGGCTTGGGTGCCTCTTCCTCCTCAAGGCCGCCCACATGGCGGGGCAGGAAGACGCGGAAGGTGGTGCCATGCCCCATCTCGCTGTCGGCGAGAATGGTGCCGCCGGTCTGCTGCACGATGCCATAGACCGTGGACAGGCCGAGCCCGGTGCCCTTGCCCACTTCCTTGGTGGAGAAGAAGGGCTCGAAAATCTTGTCCATGATGTCGGGCGGAATGCCGGTGCCGGTGTCGGCCACCTCCACCATGACATAGTCGCCCTCCTGCAACCCCTGCCCGTAGGCGGCGCAGCCGGCGGCCGGCACGTTGCCGGTGCGAATGGTGAGGGTCCCGCCGTCTGGCATGGCGTCGCGGGCGTTCACCGCGAGGTTCACGATCACCTGCTCGAACTGGTTCACGTCCACCTTCACCGGCCACAGGTCGCGGGCGTGCTCCACATCCAGCGTGATGCGCTCGCCGATGAGGCGGCGCAGCAGCGCGGCGGCGTCCGAGATCACGTCGGCCAGCTCGATCACCTGCGGGCGCAGGGTCTGGCGGCGGGAGAAGGCGAGCAGCTGCCGAACGAGCCCGGCGGCGCGGTTCGCGTTCTGCTTGATCTGCATGATGTCCGGGAAGGACGGATCGCTCGGCCGGTGCTTGGCCAGCAGCAGGTCGCAATAGCCGATGATGGCGGTGAGCACGTTGTTGAAGTCGTGCGCCACGCCGCCCGCGAGATGCCCCACCGCCTGCAGCTTCTGCGACTGGGCGAACTGCACCTCCAGCGCCCGCTGCTCGGTCATGTCGATGGCGCACAAGGCGATGTCGCCGCTGGCCCCCAGGGGTGCCGCATAGAAGCGGGCCGAGCGGGCGTTGGCGCCGGCCAGGGTCACGTCGCAGGGCGCAGGCGGCTCGCTGGCGCCGGCCGCGGCGGCGAGCAGCGCCTCGGTGCCGGCGGCATCGGCCACCAGCGCGGCGAGCGGCCGGCCGGCGGCATCGCGGCCGAACAGGCGCTCGAACGCCGCATTGGCGGCGCGCACGCCGCCGGAGCGGTCCACCAGCGCCATGGCCAGCGGAGCACGCCGGAAGAACAGGTCGCCGAGGATTTGGGCGCCACCGGCTTCGGCGCCAGCGGCCGGGCCTCCCCGGGCGGGGGCCGCGCCGAGCGCGCCCTCCACCGCATCGAGCGGCAATGCAACGGCGCCGGTGCCCTCGGCGGTGGCAGCGATGCGCAGCAGCACCGGAAGCGCCGCGCCATCCTTGCGCCGGAACGCCGCGACCAGCGACGCCCGGCCGCCGTTCGCCTGCGCCGCCGCCAAGGCCGGCAGGCTTTCGGGCGTGACGACCCGGCTGAGCGCCATGCCGTCCGGGCCCCAATCGGCGAGGGCGTAGCCGAGCATCCGGCAGAAGGTGAGGTTGGGGTCCACCACCCGGCCGCCGACGATGCGCAGCAGGCCGGCCGGCAATTCCTCCCACGCCGCCACCAGGTCCGGCCCGGCATAGCCTTCGGGCGCGGGCGACGGGGGCGTCGGAGGGAGAGGTCCGGGAGAGGGAGCGGCGACGGCGGGAGCCACCGCGGGAGCAGTCGGTGCGGGTGCCACCACCACCGGCTCCGGCGCGCGCACCGCGGGCACCGCCGGCAGCGGCTTCGCCACGACGGGCGCGGGAGCGGCGGCAGGAGACGGAGCGGCAGCGGGCACTGGTGCGGGAGCGAACGCCGGCGCCGGCTCGGCCACGGCGGTATCGACCATGCGCAGGGTCCACAGCACGCGCCGGGTTCCGCCCACGGGATGCACCGAGACCTCAAGCTGCCGACCACCCACGCCTCCGCCGAACGGCATGGTGCTCAGGTGAGGGCTGGCCCCGGCGACGGCATTGAGCAACTCGCCCACCGTCCCCTGGCTGCCGGGGATACGAGCGAGGAAGCGTTCCGGCAGCGGCGGCTCGGCGGTGCCGCTGCGGCACATGCGCAGGTAGGCGGCATTGGCCTCGACGATGCGCTCGCCATCCTCCACCACGACCATGGCGTCGCCGGATGCCGCAAGGGCAATCTCGCCGAGCGGATCGTCCGGCTGTGCGCCCTTGAAGGCGCGCCGGGCGGCGAGGAAAAGCTCGACCACCCCGACCACGGCGAGCGCCGCGATGATGGCGGAGGCGATGCCGCCCCCGTCCCGCCCGAGGATCGTCGCGCCCACGAAGCCCCCCGCCAGCGCGAAGGCGACGATGAAGAGGCGGGCGCCCAGCGGCCCCGCCCCACGACCCTTCTTGCGCCGCACGGCGGTTCCCTGGTCCTTCGTCTGACGACCCCGCATGCGCTCTTTTACCATTCCGGCGACCCGTTCAGGCGATCTGCCGCCCAGATGCGTGCATCATTCGCACGGATTTAAGGGAGAGAATCGCCGGTGACTTAAATCCTGCCACGATTATCAACAAAACCTTAGGCCCTGAGGCTCACGATGCGCTTCCGGCGCGGCTATTGGCGCGTCCGGACGTCCGGGCATTTCGTGATATTGACGGCGCGATGGTCCAGGGGACGATGCTTCTGGTCAGGAGGGTCCGAGGGACGTCGCGCGTTCCGGAAGGATGCCGGAGGGAGGCCACCGACGGGCCCATGCCCGAGGACGTGCCCGGTTCGAGTTAAGCGGAGGCATGATGCTACAGCAGATGTTCGGTACCCAGCTCGCGCTCCCGATTCGGGTGGCCGTTGCGGCCATCGTGATCGCGGCGCTGCTGGGCTTGACGGTGCTGGTGATGCGCCGCCTCGCCGCCCGCACCGCCGGAGGCGAGCGCCGCGGCCGGGCCGGCCCCCGCCTCTCCGTGCTCGACAGCGTATCCGTGGACCAGCGCCGCCGCCTCGTTCTCATCCGCCGCGACGAGGTGGAGCACCTGCTGCTGATCGGCGGCAACAGCGACCTCGTGATCGAAAAGAACATCGGCGGTGCCGAGGCGGTGGAAGCCACGCCTGCCGCCGTGCCGCCCCCGCGCGAGGCGCCGAGCCTGCAACGTCCCACGCCGCGCCGCCCCCTCTCCGCCGCGCCGGCTCCGGTGGCCCTCGCAGCGGATGTCCCCGCCGCCAGTCTTCCGGCGCCCGAACCTGCCGCTGCGGAAGAAGCACCGCCCGCCAACACCCGCGAGGAGCGCCGCTCCGCCCTGGCGCGGCGGCCCCTGATGCGGGGCGACGGCACCCTCTCCGGCCGCTCCGCCCCGCGTGCCGCCGATGGCGCGCCCGAGGCCGCCGCAGCCAAGGACGCCCCAAAGGAACCCTCCAGGGACAGCGTGCGGGCCGAGGCCCCCCGACCCGACCAGGCCCGCCTGGACGCCCTCAAGGCCGAGTTCGCCTCCAGCACGCCGTCGCGGCTCGATGCCGGCAAAAGCGACGCGGGCAAGAGCGATGCGCCACGAATTGATGCGCCACGAATTGACTCGCCGAAGGTCGAAGCCCCGAAGGTCGAGGCCGCCAAGGTCGAGGCTCCCCGCGTTGAGACCGAGGACGCGCCGCCCGCGGTCAGCGAGGTCGCCGCTGAACTCGAGGATCTCACCCACCGCCTCGACGCCGCGCTCGTCCACCCGCAGCCGGCTTCCGCCGCGCCGCAGATCAGCCTTTCCGACCTGCTCGGCGACGAGCCCGAGACGCCCGCCGAACCGGCGCCGGCCCCCCGCCCCGAGCCGGTGATCGAGCCCCCGCCGCCGCCGCGGTCGAGCGAGGGTCCGCTGTCGCGCTTCCTGTCCCAGTCGCGCCTGCGCTCGACCGAGCCGCGGCCGCGCACGGAGCCCACCCCGCGCACCGAGGCGCCCCGCCCGGACGCGTCCTTGCGCCCGCGGGAGTTCGCCTTCCGCCCGGCCGGCGAGAGCCGCCCGCTGCCGGCGCCGGAACAGCCGCGCCGTGAGCCGCTCGCCTTGCGTGACGTGAGCCGTGAAGAGGCCCCGCTCCGGCCCGAGACCTCGAGCCCGTTGCTGCGTGCCCCCTCCCCGACCGTGACGCCGGTGTCCACCGATGTCGCCGCTCCTGTGATCCACGCCCCGGCCCCTGCGGGCGCGTCCCACGCGGCGCCTCCCCTGCCGCCCGTCGTCGCCGCGCCCCCGAGCGCCCCACACGCCGGCGAGGCGCCCCGTGTCGAGCCGGAGGCCCCGCGCGACCCGCTGGACGATTTCGACGCCGAGATGGCCAACCTGCTCGGCCGCACCAACGCGCGCAGCCGCTGAACCGTTCGCCGGCCATGGGGCCGGTGCCAGACGCAAGAAGGCCGGCGGGGCAATGGCTCCGCCGGCCTTCTTCACATTTGAAATGGCGCCACCCGGGCGGACGGCTCAGTCGTCGCGATAGACCCGCTCGCGCCGCTCGTGACGCTCCTGAGCCTCCACCGAAAGGGTGGCGATGGGCCGGGCCTCGAGGCGCTTCAGCGAGATGGGCTCGCCGGTGTCCTCGCAATAGCCGTAGGAGCCGTCCTCGATCCGCTGGAGGGCCGCGTCGATCTTGGCGATCAGCTTGCGCTGGCGATCGCGGGCCCGCAGCTCGATGGAGCGATCGGTCTCGGACGAGGCCCGGTCCGCCAGATCCGGGTGATTCTGGTTCTCGTCCTGAAGGTGCTGCAGGGTCTCGCGGGCCTCCTTCAGAATATCGTCCTTCCAACGCAGCAGCTTGAGGCGAAAATATTCGCGCTGCCGATCGTTCATGAAGGGCTCATCCTCACGGGGCCGATAGTCCTCGTCGATTTGGATCGACATCAGCAAGGTCCTCGATATGCGTCGCTCTGCCGTCGAAGCGAGACGCGGCAAGGCGGATCATGCCCATCCGGCCTTGCGTGGAGCCAAGCACCGACGACGAACTCCCCGTCACGGAACTCAAGGGCTGCCGCCCCGGCGTGCGGGCCGGCGGAGCCGACCTTTCGGCCAGGAGGAGGCCCCATGGTCGCCGCGCTTATATCGACGCCTTCGGGTTACGACAACCGGCATGTCCTTGTCCTGCGGGCTCCGCCCCTTGACGGATGGGCGCGGCGTGCCGACCTTGCTGCGGCGCGAGAGAGCGCGGGAAGGGATCACGTCTCATGCGGTTCGAGGGCACCAAGAGCTATGTAGCCACCGACGACCTCAAGGTCGCCGTGAACGCGGCCCTCGTCCTCGAACGCCCGCTCCTCATCAAGGGCGAGCCCGGCACCGGAAAGACCGTGTTGGCACAGGAGGTTGCGTCGGCCCTCGGGGCGCCGCTGATCGAGTGGCACGTGAAGTCCACCACCAAGGCGCAGCAAGGCCTCTACGAATATGACGCCGTGGCCCGCCTGCGCGACAGCCAGCTCGGCGACCCCAAGGTCCACGACATCGCCAATTACATCCGCAAGGGAAAGTTGTGGACGGCCTTCTCGTCCGACGCGCGGCCGGTGCTTCTGATCGACGAGGTGGACAAGGCGGACATCGAGTTTCCCAACGACCTGCTGCAGGAACTCGACCGCATGGAGTTCCATGTCTACGAGACCGGCGAGCAGGTGAAGGCGCACCAGCGCCCCCTCGTCATCATCACCTCCAACAACGAGAAGGAGCTGCCGGACGCCTTCCTGCGCCGCTGCTTCTTCCACTACATCCGCTTCCCCGATCCCGAGACCATGCGGGCCATCGTCGATGTGCATTTCCCGGGCATCAAGCAGCGGCTCGTGGGCGAGGCCCTGCGCATCTTCTACGAACTGCGCGACGTGCCGGGGCTGAAGAAGAAGCCGTCCACCTCCGAGCTGATCGACTGGCTCAAGCTGCTGATGGCCGAGGACATCGAGCTTGAGACCCTGCGCGAGAAGGACGTGCGCAAGGCCATTCCGCCGCTCGCCGGCGCGCTTCTGAAGAACGAGCAGGACGTCCACATGTTCGAGCGCCTTGCCTTCCTCGCCCGGCGGGAGCAGCGCTGACCCATGGACGCGACGCAGATCCTCGTCGCCCTTCTCGTCATCGGTGCGCCGCTGGCGCTGTTTCTCAGTGTGCGCGGCGGCGGGAAGGCCACGGGGGATGGCGCGAAGGCTGCCGCAGCGAAGCCGAATACCGGGACGGGTCGCGCGAAGCCGCCGGCTGACTACGGGATCGGCCGGGAGGACTCCCCCGCCCCCGCCGCGTCGGCTGCCAGCAGCGAGCCCGACGCGGCCAATGCGGCGCGGGCTGCAGCGGCGGCGGCAGCGGGCGGCGCGCTCATCATCGCGGCGGGATATTCCGCCCACCACCATTCCGGCGAGGCGGGGGGCGAATCCCCCCATGTGGGCCACAGCGGCGGCGGCCCCGATTCCGGCGACAGCGGCGGCTCGGGTGACGGGGACGGCGGTGGTGGTGGCGGCGGCGAATAGAGCCTTCTGCGCCGCGCGGGAGACAATACTTAGCTAAGCAGCGAAGTTTTCCTTGCGGCGGCCGCTTGCGCCTCTATACTTAGCAAGATGGCTAAGCATGATCCCGATCTCTCGCTGCTCTTCCACGCGCTGGCCGATCCGACCCGCCGGTCGATCCTGACGCGCCTCGCCGAGGGGCCTGCCGCGGTGACGGATCTTGCCGGCCCTACGGGCCTGCGCCTGCCAACGGTGATGCGGCATCTGTCCGTGCTGGAGGAGGCCGGGCTGATCGCCACGGCCAAGGACGGGCGTGTGCGCACCTGCGCCATCCGCCCGGAGGCGCTGGAGCCCGCGCGCACCTGGCTCGACGAACAGCGCGCCCTCTGGGAGGCCCGGCTCGACCGGCTGGATGCCTTCGTGACCAACGTGATGAAGGGAGGACCCCAATGACCGTGCAGGACGCACCCGGCCGCTTCGCCACCCTGACCTTTGAGCGCGCGGTCTCAGCCCCGCTCTCGACCCTCTGGCAGGCCTGGACCGCCCCGGCCGCGCGAGCGGTGTGGGCCGCGCCGACACCCGCCGTCACTGTGGAATTCCTTGAGGCCGACACCCGCGTGGGCGGTCGCGAGGTATCGGTCTGCAAGGTCGAGGGCCAGCCTGACATCCGGTGCGAATGCGGCTGGCTGGCGATCTCGCCCGCCGCGCGCAGCGTGAACTACGAGGTGGTCTCCACCGAGGACGCCACGCAGTCGGCGGCTCTGGTGACGGCGGATTTCTCCGGCGACGGCGAACGCAGCCGGCTCGTCGTGACGGTCCAGCTCTCCGCGCTCGCCGCCGACATGGAAGAAGGTTACCGGCAGGGCTTCGATGCCGGGCTCGGCAATCTCGCCGGCGCTGCGGAACGCACCATGGTGCTGGAGCGGGTCATCAAGGCCCCGCGCGCCGTGGTCTGGGGTGCCTGGATGAATCCCCAGTCGCTGCCGCAGTGGTGGGGGCCGGACGGCTTCTCCTGCCGCACCACGCGCATCGATCTCAGGCAGGGCGGGGAGTGGGTGTTTGACATGATCGGCCCGGACGGCACCGTCTTCCCCAACCACCATCTCTACCGGGAAGTGCGGCCGCAGGAGAGGATCGCCTATTCCCTGCTCTGGGGCGAGAACGGGCCGAAGCACGCCGACGCCTGGGCGGCGTTCGACGACAAGGACGGGGCGACCAAGGTCACGCTGGGAATGGTGTTCAGCACGGCGGCCGAATTTCAGGCCGCCAAGGGCTTCGGCGCGATCGAACTCGGCCAGCAGACTCTGGCCAAGCTGGAACGACGCGTCATGGGCTGAACCTCAGCCCGGAACCCTCACCCTCAAACCTCTCACCACCAAATCTCTCACCACCAGGACTTGCCGATGTTGAAGGTGTAGCTGAGGGAGACGCCGGCGGTGAACTGGTTGGCGTCGGTGGTGAGGGGCGAGGACGCCGCATCGCCCAGCAAGCGGCCATAACCGCCGAACACGCCGGTCTCGAAGCCATTGCGGAAATTGTAGGTGAGCTGCGCCATGGCGCCCACCATGTCGAAGCCGGCAGAGGCGTTGTAGACCGGCAGCGGATTGCCATAGGCGTTGGCCACCACCGACTGCAGCGGCGTCACGCCGAAATAGGTGCTCATGTAGCCCGAGCCGCCATAGGTGAGGCGGGGGCCGACGGCGAAGCGCCACTGGCCGTAGGGCAGGATCACGTCGGCCCCGAGCAGGCCGCGGATGCCCTCGAAGCCGCCGACGCCGTAGCGCAGTTCCGCGCGGGTGCGGAACCAGTCCGTCAGGTACCACTCGGCGAAGGCGCCAGCTTCCACTGCCGGATCAATATTGCCGAGGCCGGTCAGACGCAGGGAATCGCCGGCATCGCGGCCCCAGTCGATGCGGCCGACGGCGCCGACGCGGAAATTGCCCGTGTCGAAGATGGCGAAGGACGGATTGTCGTCCACGCTGCGGAAGACGTTGAGCTGGCTCGCCTTGCGGATGGAGAAGATGAGGCCGGGCCGCGCCGAGTAGTTGTCCGCGCCGGGATAGCTCGGGTCCGCCGAGAGGGACGCGCCGATGGTGAGGTACCAGTCCTCGTTGGCCGAGGGCGGGACCGGGTTGGCCGGCGGCGGCGAGAACATGTCGGCCGCATGCGCGACGCCGCACGCTCCCCCCGCGAAAGCCGTGGCGAGGAGGAGGGAACGCAGCTTGCGGAACACGACCATTGGGGAAACCTCTGACAGAACCTGCGGCCATCCTGCCGCGGCGCCGCTTTATGAATTGCCAACACCGCGACGCCTGTGCACGGCAAAAAAGCCGGCAAAACCGCTGGCGCAGGGTGAGGGTTAACCAAGTGCCGGGTCAAGGCCGCCGCGACGATCCCGGCCCCGCGTTGCAGATCGGCAACGCCTCCCGTCAGGACGCGCGCCGGCGCCGGCTGATGAAAACGGCGATGGCGACGCCCACCAGCGACGCCGCGAGGCCGTACCAGGTGAGCGCATATTCAAGATGCCGATTGGGGAACGCGATGCGGGTGCCGCCGCCGATGGGCAGGCCGCCTGGCACCGGCGTCGCATCCGCATCGATGAGGAAGGGTGCCGCGCCGGATATGCCGCGGGCCGCGGCGATGTCGGCCGGCTCCATGCGGTAGAAGCTGCCGTGGGCCGGATCGTTGGCCGGCACGAACCAGCTCGCCTCCTCGGGGAAGCGCAGCAGGCCGACCACCTCCACCTCGCCCGTGACCTGGCCTTCCGCCCGCGTCGCGGGATCGCGCCGGTCAGCCGGGACGAAGCCGCGGTTGATGAGGATGGGCGGGCCATCGGCGCGAATCAGCGGCGTCACCACCAGGAACCCCTGCCCCTTCACCGGGCCGGCCGCATCCTCGCCGCGCACGGTGTAGACGAAGGCTTCCTTCGCGTGGTCGAAGGTGCCGCGCACCTTCACCCGGCGATATTCATCCGCCTCGCGGGTAAGCGACGGCCAGCGATCGGGGGACGGCACCGCCTCGGGCGCGGCGTGGACGCGGGCCTCCACGCGGGCGAGCAGCGCCTCCTTCCAGGCGAGCCGGTTGAGCTGCCACGTGCCGAGGCCGATGAGCACGGCGAAGGCGGCACCGGCGAGGACGAGCAGGAGAAGGCCCCGCCCGCGCGGCGCAGGGGAAGGCATGGTTCCGGTCACTGGCCGCGATGATCCAGCCGGCCCTCGGAGGCCTTGTTGCGATACTGCAGCGCCACCATGATCGCCTTCAGCGGCCGCAACAGGCCGAGGGTCACCACGAGGATGGCGGGGATCCACAACAGCGCATGCACCCACATGGGCGGCTCGAACTTCGCCTCCACCCAGAAGGCGAGGGCCACCACGATGAAGCCGGCGAACAGGATGACGAACACCGCCGGCCCGTCGCCCGCATCGGCGAAGTCATAGTCGAGGCCGCAGGAGGTGCAGGAGGGCGCGAGGTCCAGGAAGCCCTTGAACAGCGGGCCACGGCCGCAGCGCGGGCAGCGGCAGGAGAGGCCCGCCGCGAAGGGCGAGACGGGAGCGTGATAGGGATCAAGCGACACGGGGCACCTCCGGTGCCGAAATGAGAAGGCCGGCGCGTGGGTGCGCCGGCCTGCGTGTTGTCTCTGGCGCGGTCGAGCCCGCGCGGATCAGGCGTGCCCGCCCTGCGCCCACACATAGACGAAGGTGAACAGGAACAGCCAGACCACGTCCACGAAGTGCCAGTACCAGGCGGCCGCCTCGAAGCCGAAGTGCTTCTCGGGGGTGAAGTCGCCCATGTAGGTGCGCATGAGGCACACGGCGAGGAAGATGGTGCCGACGATCACATGGAAGCCGTGGAAGCCGGTCGCCATGAAGAAGGTCGCACCATAGATGTTGCCGGCGAAGTGGAAGTGCGCGTGGACGTACTCGTACGCCTGGCACATGGAGAACAGAACGCCGAGCACCACCGTGCACCACAGGCCCCACTTGAGGCCCTGGCGGTCGCCATGCACCAGCGCGTGGTGCGCCCAGGTCACGGTCGTGCCCGAGGTGAGCAGGATCAGCGTGTTGAGCAGCGGCAGGTGCCAGGGATCGAGGCTCTCGATGCCCTTCGGCGGCCAAACGCCGCCGGTGAAGTCCATGCGCATGAAATTGATGGCTTCGCCGGAGAACAGCGACGCATCGAAGAAGGCCCAGAACCAGGCGACGAAGAACATCACCTCGGAGGCGATGAACAGGATCATGCCGTAGCGCAGGCCGAGCACCACCACGCGGGTATGGAAGCCGGCGCGGCTCTCGCGGATCACGTCCCGCCACCAGCCGAACATGGTGTAGAGCACGCCGAGGAAGCCGACGATCATGATGAGCGAGGTGCCGCCGTGCATCCACACCACGGCGCCCGAGGTGAGGATCAGCGCCGCCACCGAGCCGATGATCGGCCACGGGCTCGGGTCGACGACGTGGTAATCGTGCTGCTTGACGTGTACGTCGGCCATGGCGAACCGGCCTCCCCTTTTCCCTGTCTCGTCGAGCCCGCCCGGCTTCACGCCGGGGGACCCTTTGCGTTCTGGACGGCGGCGCCGCCCGAATGTCATGCCCCGGTCGGGGCGGTGATCGTTCCGCGCGCCGCCTAGAGCGGCTTGCGCACCCCGTCGGCGTCGGCGCGCACCTGCGGCCTGTCCGCCTTCGCCGGGAAGAAGGTGTAGGACAGGGTGATGTCCTTCAGTGTCTTCAGGTCCGGATCGTCGGCGATGGCCGGGTCCACGTAGAACACCACCGGCATGTCCATCTTCTCGCGGCCGGCCAGCGTCTGCTCCTCGAAGCAGAAGCACTGCAGCTTCACGAAATAGGCGCCGGCCTGGGGTGGGGACACGTTGTAGGTGGCGTTGGCGCGGGTGTCGTCGCCGGAGCGGTTCTGCGCGGTGTAGTGCGCGAGGCTGGTGGCGCCGATCTTCACCGTCATCTCGCGCTGCACCGGCGCGAAGGCCCACGGCAGGCCGGGCGAGACGTTGGCGTCGAACCGGATGGTGATCTCGCGCTCGAGAGGAGCTGCAGTGGGCGTGGCACCGACGCGAGTAGCGCCGCCGAAGCCGGTGAGCGAGCAGAACATGGCGTAGAGCGGCACGGAGGCGTAGGTGACACCCACCATGGCGGCGATGAAACCGACGCACGCGGCCGCCACCACCCAGTGTCGGGCGGCGCGGGGGGCGCTCTCGGCCATCGTCTCGTTCGCCTCGTCCATTCCTCGTCCTCGCGTCCGGAAGCCCCCCGGACCCTTTTGCCTGTTACCCTCGCCTGTTACCCTTGCCCTTCCGCCTCACCCAGCCCTAGAGCGGGCGATTGAGCACGTTGGGGCCGAGCTTCACGATGGTCACCACGTAGAACAGCAGCGCCAGGAACCCCAGCACGGAAGCGATGGCGATGCTGCGCGCCCGCCGCCGCTTCAACTGCTCCGGTGTGAGCACGACGCCCTCCTCCTGCGGAGGACGCGGCTTCTGCTTCTTCTCACCGCTCATCGCAGCAGGCCACCAATGACCGCCTCGCCGAGCAGCGTCGCGAACAATGCAAACAGATACACGATGGAAAATCCGAACAGGCCCTTGGCCGCCTTGACCGCCGCCTCGCCCTCACGGACGCGGAAGACGCGCACGGCAAGGACGATCATCCAGGCTCCGGCAAGCACCGAGACCGCGCCATAGGCGAGTCCGGCATAGCCGAGGAAGGCGGGGCTCGCGGCCAGCGGCACGAGGAACAGGGTGTAGAGGAGAATCTGGAGGCGGGTCTCGTCCGGCCCCGCCGTCACCGGCAGCATGGGCACGCCGGCGCGGGCGTAGTCGTCGGCCCGGTACAGCGCCAGCGCCCAGAAGTGGGGCGGCGTCCAGAAGAAGATGATGGCGAACAGCAGCACCGGCTCCAGCGACACCGTGCCGGAGGCGGCCGCCCAGGCGACCAGGGGCGGGAAGGCGCCGGCGGCGCCGCCGATGACGATGTTCTGCGAGGTCGAGCGCTTCAGCCACATGGTGTAGATCACCACGTAGAAGAAGATCGTGAAGGCGAGCAGCGCCCCGGCGAGCGCATTGACCAGGAGGCCGAGCACCACCACCGAGAAGGCGGAGAGGGTGAGGCCGAAGGCCAGCGCCTCCTGCCCGGTCACGCGGCCGGACGGCACCGGACGACCGCGGGTGCGGGTCATCACGGCATCGATGTCCGCATCCCACCACATGTTGAGCGCGCCGGACGCGCCCGCGCCCACGGCGATGCATAGGAGCGCGGTGAAGGCGATAACCGGATGCACGTCGCCCGGCGCGCGGACGAGGCCGACCAGCGCGGTGAAGATCACCAGCGACATCACGCGCGGCTTCAGAAGCTCGAAATAGTCGCGCGGCGCGGCCAGGCCCTCGCCGGCAGCGGCGACGCCGGCCGATGCAGCCCCGCCCGCCACAACGCCGCCCGACGCCATGGCGTACGGGTCGGGTCCGGTCAGGCTGGCACGCTCATCACTCATTTCGCTACTCCGGCAACCTTGGACGCACGTTCGAGACTTCGTTTCGGAAGAGACGGCCGGGTGGGCCGAAAGGGAGCCGCGGTTTCCCGCGGCTCCGGAGCTGCGTCACGGCCTCACTTGATGCGGGGCAGGACCTCGAACTGGTGGTAGGGCGGCGGGGAGGACAGGGTCCATTCCAGCGTGGTCGCGCCCTCGCCCCACGGATTGTCCGCCGCCTTTTCCTTGCGCAGGAAGGCGAGGGTCGTGCCGGTGAGGAAGATCAGCACCGCGATGCCCGAGATGTAGGAACCGACCGAGGAGACGAAGTTCCAGTGGGCGAACGCGTCCGGATAGTCCGCATAGCGGCGGGGCATGCCGGCGAGGCCGAGGAAGTGCTGCGGGAAGAACACCAGGTTCACGCCGATGAAGGTGACCCAGAAGTGCAGCTTGCCCCAGAACTCGGGGATCATGTAGCCGAACATCTTCGGGAACCAGTAGTACCAGCCCGCGAAGATGGCGAACACGGCGCCGAGCGAGAGCACGTAGTGGAAGTGCGCCACCACGTAGTAGGTGTCGTGCAGCGAGCGGTCGATGCCGGCGTTGGAGAGCACCACGCCGGTGACGCCGCCCACGGTGAACAGGAAGATGAAGCCGATCGCCCACAGCATGGGCGTGCGGAACTGGATGGAGCCGCCCCACATGGTGGCGATCCAGGAGAAGATCTTCACGCCCGTCGGCACCGCGATGATCATGGTCGCGGCCACGAAGTAGGACTGGGTCGAGGAGGACAGGCCCACCGTGTACATGTGGTGCGCCCACACCACGAAGCCCACCACGCCGATGGCGACCATCGCGTAGGCCATGCCGAGATAACCGAACACGGGCTTGCGCGAGAAGGTGGAGATGATGTGGGAGATCAGCCCGAAGCCGGGCAGGATCAGGATGTACACCTCGGGGTGGCCGAAGAACCAGAACAGGTGCTGGAACAGGATCGGGTCACCGCCGCCGGCCGGGTCGAAGAAGGTGGTGCCGAAGTTGCGGTCCGTCAGCAGCATGGTGATGGCGCCGGCCAGAACGGGCAGCGACAGCAGCAGCAGGAAGCCGGTGATGAGCTGCGACCAGGCGAACAGCGGCATCTTGTGCAGCGTCATGCCTGGGGCGCGCATGTTGAAGATGGTGGTGATGAGGTTGATCGCGCCGAGCAGCGAGGACGCGCCCGCGATGTGCAGCGAGAAGATCAGCAGGTCCATGGCCGGGCCGGGGTGGCCGAGCTTGGACGAGAGCGGGGGATAGATGGTCCAGCCGCCGCCGAAGCCGTTGGTGCCCGGCGCGCCTTCCACGAACAGCGAGGACAGCGCGAGGATGAAGGCGGGCGGCAGCAGCCAGAAGGCGATGTTGTTGATGCGCGGGAAAGCCGTGTCCGGCGCGCCGATCATCAGCGGGGCGAAGTAGTTGCCGTAGCCGCCGATGAGCGCGGGCATCACCATGAAGAAGATCATGATGAGGCCGTGGCCGGTGGTGAAGACGTTGAAGGTCTGCGGATCCTTGAAGATCTGGAGACCCGGCTCCTGCAGCTCCATGCGGATGGCGATGGAGAGGGCGCCGCCCACGATCCCCGCCACGATGGCGAAGATCAGGTACATCACGCCGATGTCCTTGTGGTTGGTCGAGAAGACCCAGCGCTTCCAGCCCGTGGGGATGTGGGAATCGTGGGTGTCGTGATCGTCGTGATGGCTGTGGGTGACTGCCTCGGTGGCCATTCCCGCTTTCCTCGTGTTCCCGGCGCCGCCCCGTCCCGCCGCGCCGCATCTATTCTGGGAACCGCACGGCCGTCCGCCGCGCGGGGAAACCTCAAGGGCCCGCCGGGGCGGGCCCGGAACCGTCAGCGCGCGGTCGCGACACCCTCGGAGGTGCCGGCATCGGCGAACTTGCCCTCGGCATCCTTGGCGGAGGCGAACTTGGCCTTCGCCTGGGCAACCCAGGCGTTGAAGTCGGCCTCGCTCACGGCGCGCACGGCGATGGGCATGAAGGCATGGTCGCGGCCGCACAGCTCGGAGCACTGGCCGTAATAGACGCCCTCGCGGGTGATCTTGAACCAGCTCTCGTTCAGGCGGCCCGGCATGGCGTCGATCTTCACGCCGAAGGAGGGCACCGCGAAGGAGTGGATCACGTCCGCCGCCGTCACCTGGATGCGGATGTTCTTGTTGATCGGCACCACCACCTCGTTGTCCACCGCGAGGAGGCGGGGCTGGCCGGGCTTCAGGTCCTTCTCGGCGACGAGGTAGGAGTCGAAGCCGAAGCCGCCGTTATCCGGATATTCGTAGGACCAGTACCACTGGTGGCCCGTCACCTTCACGGTGAGGTCGGGCTTGGGGATGTTCAGCTCGAGGTGCAGCAGCCGGAACGAGGGGATGGCGATGGCCACCAGGATCAGCACCGGCACCACCGTCCAGGCCACCTCGATCATGGTGTTGTGGCTGGTCTTGGAGGGCACCGGATTGGCGCGCTCGTTGAACCGCACCACCACGATCACCAGCAGCACCAGCACGAACAGCACGATGGCGGTGATGATGGTGATGAGCAGCACGTTGAAGCTGTGGATGTTCTCCATCACCGGGGTGACGGCATCCTGCAGGTTGATCTGCCACGGGGCCGGCTGGCCCATCTGGGCGTGGGCCGCCGCGCTCGCGAGCATCGCCGCGGCGAAGGCGCCGGCGGCGAGGGCAGCATCGCGCAGACGGGCCGCGGTGCGAATGAGCGACATCATCTTCTACCCATCTCCCTGGCCGGCGGAGACCCGCCGGAAAATTCCCCACCGCCGGCGCGCCGATGAAGCGCGACACGCAGCCTATTCGAGTGCGAAACCCGCGTTTTGCAGCCGCGCGGACTGCGTTGTTTTTGGGCAGGCACTCTCCCTAAGATTCATCAAACACAATTGGGGGCGCCTTGCAATCGCCCGGGGTTTGCCCAATTGGACAAAACGTCCAAGGCCGTCCCGGCTGGCGGCGGCGGGCGCGCCGGCCGTTTTAGTAACCAATTGTTCTAACTCCATTTTAGCCCGCGCTACACACCCCCTTGAACGAGTCGCACGGGGTTCCAAACGGGGCGCAAGAGACAAAATACCGCGCACCCCGTCCGTGGTTTACGCAAGGATGCCCGGCCGGATTGCCGGCGGGGGAAAGTGTGTCCTGCCCCATTGTTGACGCGATGCCTTGGGCATTAAGGCATTGGTTCACGAAATCAGATAAGGCAGGATCGTCCGGCCTCCCCCGCCGGACCCTGCCGGAGCTTGCGATGGTCCTGTCGTTCCGACCTTTTCCCGCCATTGAGACCGATCGCGCCGAAACGCCCGGCACCGCGACCCGCCGCGCCGGGGGGCGCGCTCTGGCGCTGTTTGTCGGCGCGTTCGTGGCCGCGCTGTTCTCGGCGGCGGCCCCGGCGGCGGCGCAGGGCGTGGTGAAGTCGGTGTTCGGCGAGTGGCAGATTCGCTGCGATACCCCGCCCGGCGCGCAGAGCGAGCAGTGCGTGCTGCTCCAGTCGGTGCAGGCGGAGGACCGGCCCAACGTCGGCCTCACCGTGATCGTGTTGAAGACCTCGGACCAGAAGAGCCGCCTCCTGCGCGTGCTGGCGCCGCTGGGCGTGCTGCTGCCCGCCGGCCTCGGCCTCAAGATCGACGACCAGGACATCGGCCGCGCCGGCTTCGTGCGCTGCCTGCCCAATGGCTGCGTCGCCGAGGTGGTGATGGACGAAACCCTCGTCGGTCGCCTCAAGACCGGCAAGCTCGCCACCTTCATCATCTTCCAGACCCCCGAGGAAGGCATCGGCGTCCCGCTCAGCCTCAACGGATTCGGCCCGGGATTTGATGCCCTCAAGTAAGGGCGTGGACGGTCGTCACGCTCGCGCGGACGGCCACCCCCGCGCCGCGTCCACGGCATGGTTTCGACACGCTCGCCGGTCATGAGCGATGAGCAGGGGCCGCCGGGGATGGGTGGCGCCGAAGTTGCTTGAATGCAGCCCTTGCGGAAGGCGTTCTGATCCGTCAGGGATCGGGACGGTCGGGGGAGGACGTCGCGCATGCCAGTCGATGAACACGCCTTGTTCGGTGGGGCGCTGGCCTTCATGTGCGCCGCCGTCATCGCGGTCCTCGTCGCCAAGCGCATCGGCTTCTCGCCCATCGTCGGCTACCTTCTGGTCGGCATCGCCATCGGCCCCATCGGCCTCAACGTCGCCGATCCCTCGGTGGTGCATACGGTCGCCGAGCTGGGCGTGGTCATGCTCCTGTTCCTCGTCGGGCTGGAGCTGAAGCCGTCCCACCTCCTTTCCATGGGCCACTACATCTTCGGGCTGGGCACGGCGCAGCTGGTGCTCACGTCGCTGGCCTTCGCGCTGCTCGCCTATTTCGGCCTTGGATTCGGCGTCGCGGCGGCAGTGGTCTCCGGCCTCGCGCTCTCGGTGTCGGGCACGGCCATCGCGCTCCAGCTCGTGGGCGAGCGCGGCGACCTCGGCAGCCCCTACGGGCAGCGCACCTTCTCCATCCTGCTGTTCCAGGACATCGCGGTGGTGCCCCTGCTGGCGCTGGTGCCGCTGCTCGCCCCCGGCAGCGAGAGCGAGATCCACGATCCCAAGGCGACTCTGATGCAGGCGGCCATGGCCGTGGGCGCCATCGCCGTCATCGTCGTCGCCGGCCGCTACCTGCTCAATCCCCTGTTCCGGGTGCTGGCCCGCTCCGGCGCGCGCGAGGCGATGACGGCGGCGGCGCTCATGGTGGTGCTCGGCGCCGCAGGCCTCATGGAGATGGCCGGCATGTCGGCGGCCATGGGCGCGTTCCTCGCCGGCCTCCTGCTTTCGGAAAGCACCTTTCGCCACGAACTCGAAGCCAATGTGGATGCCTTCCGCGGCCTGCTGCTCGCCATCTTCTTCATGAGCATCGGCATGACGCTGAACATCGACGTGATCCTCCACCACATCCCGCGCCTGGTGGTGGGCGCGCTGGCGGTGGCGGTCATCAAGTCGGTGGTGGTCTATCTCGTGTTCCGGGCCGACAACATCGCGCCCGGCGATTCCCTGCGCGCCTCGGTGGCGCTGATGGCGGCCGGCGAATTCGCCTTCGTGCTGTTCCCCCTCGGCCTCGCCAACGGCATCCTGCGCACGGAGCAGGCCGACCTGCTCATCGCCCTTGCCGCACTCACCATGGTGCTTGGCCCGCTGCTGTTCGCCGGCGTGTCGCGCTTCCTGCCGCGCTTTGCCCCGCCGGCGCCGGAGCCGCCCGCAGACGACTTCACCGACGCCGACGGCTCGGTGCTGGTCATCGGCTTCGGCCGGTTCGGGCAGATCGTCTCCCAGTGCCTTCTGGCGCAGGATGTCAGCGTCACGATCATCGACAAGGACGTGGAGATGATCCAGAGCGCCGGCCGGTTCGGCGTGCACATCTACTATGGCGACGGCACGCGGCTCGACGTGCTGCGCGCGGCGGGCGCGGAGTCCATGGAGGTCATCTGCGTCTGCGTCGACAACAAGGACGACGCCAACCGCATCGTCGAGATCGTGCGCACCTCCATCCAGGGGCCGCGCCTGTTCGTGCGCAGCTTCGATCGCGTGCATTCCATGGAGCTGGTGCGCCTCGGCGTCGATTTCGAGCTGCGCGAGACCCTTGAGTCGGCCCTCTCCTTCGGCGCCCGCACGCTGGAAGCGCTGGGGGTGAGCGAGAGCGCCGCCGAAGCCCGCATCGCCGACGTGCGCGAGCGCGACCGGGCGCGGCTGGAACGGCAGATGCAGGACGGCCTGTTCGCCGGTGGCGATGCCTTCTCGCGGCCCAAGGTGGAGCCCGAGCCCCTCACCGAGCCCGAACGCCGCGCCCGCCCGCTCAACCCCGAGGCGCAGGACATCCTCAGCCACGAGACCGAATTCTCGGGGTGAGCGGGAGCACCGCTCTCGGGATTTTGGCCGCTGCGCGGAAGTCCCGCGCTGGACCCCGGATCAGCGCTCCGGCTGTGCCGTCGCTTGTCCGGTGAACCATTGGCCGTCGTCCTCCGACTTGATCGGAGGACCCATTTCGCCGTTTGCCCGCTGTCCGGACGCCCGCTCTACCGAGCGATGGGCCCTCCGGTCATGCCGGAGGGCGACGGCGGACAAATGAACCCTCGCGCCCCGGACGCATGCAGCGTTAGCGGAATGCGAGCCGGGGCCCAGCGCAAAAGACCGCCGAAGGCGCTTCCGCCCGCCGATCGCTCTCAGGCATTGCCCCGCTGCGCGGAACTTCCACGCTGGACATCGGATCGGCGCCCCGGCTGCGCCGTCGCCTGTCCGGTGAAGGGCACCGCCCTCCCCCTCAATTCTCCTGACACCACCGAACCATTTCGTGATTTCGGCAGGATGATGGCGTAAGCTCGCTGCCAAGATTTCGGGCAGATGCCCGTGCGGAACGCCTCCGCCCGTTGCGTGCCCGTGGTCCGACGGAGTTCGTGTATGGATCAGTTCGTGGAGATGCTGCGCGCCGCCCAGGGTGGGCAGGCGATGGACAATATCGGCCGGATGTATGGCCTTTCCGCGCAGCAGGCCCAGCAGGTCGCCGAGGCGGTGATGCCTGCCTTCGCCGAAGCCTTCAAGCAGGCCTCCCAGTCCCCCGAATCCCTCGCCGCGCTGATGACCCTGATGACCAGCGGCCCCTACGGCGCCTTCTATTCCCAGCCCGCCGCCCCGGCCGAACTGACCCGGGCCGGTTCCGAGGCGCTCGATACCGTCTTCGGCTCGTCCGAGGTCAGCCGCGCCGTGGCCGCGCACGTCGCCTCCTCCACCGGCCTCGGCATGGCCATGGTGAAGCAGGTGATGCCGACCTACGCCACCCTGGTGGTGGGCGGGCTCGCCAAGTCGCTCGCCGCCTCCGGCGCGCTGCAGCAGATGCTGGCCGCCATGCTGAGCCGGATGCCGGGCCAGACCGAGCAGAAGATCGCCCCGATCTCCTCGGGCAATCCCTGGATCGACGCCTTCCTCGCCTTCACCAGCACCGCCACCGAGCAGGGCGGGCGGCCCTACACCACCGGCAATCCCTGGGCCGATGCCTATGCCCAGATGATGTTCCAGCGCGCGGCGCCGGCCCCAGCGCCCCAGCGCAATCCGGCCAACGCATGGCAGGACGTGGTGAACGCCATGTCCAAGACCATGATGCAGGCCGGCGTCCCGCCCACGCGGGAAAAGCCGCCGGAGCCCCCGCCCGCGCCGCTGCTGCCGTTCCAGAACTTCTTCGCCCAGATGTTCGCGCAGGGCTTCCCGCCGCCCTTCCCCCCGCCGGCCCAGCCCGGCGCCCCGGAGGCGAGCCGGCAGGCCTATGCGGTTCCGGAGTTCTGGATGAACATCATGCGCTCGGCCGCGGCCTCCATGGCCGCCGCCACCCAGAGCATGAATGCGGCCGCGCAGAATGTGCAGGAAGCCGAGACCCTGCCGCCGGACCGCCCCCGCCTCGGCCGCCCCGATAACGGGTTCTCGGGCGACAAGTCGTCGGGCGGCGGCGGAAAGTAGGCCTTAGCAAAGAAAAAAATCGACCCGCGCCGGTTGCGGACGGCGCGGGTCGAGGCACGGCGGAGTCGAGGGGCGCTTCCGCCGGATCGTTGAACGTCTCGATACTTGAACTCATCAAGTCGCGGGATCGCGGAAACTGGTGCTCGCGCAGTCCCGGATCGTCAAAATCTCGGGCCTGCGGTCAGTCCGCCGGATAACCGCGCCAGCTGGCGAGCCGCGCCGCAGCGCGCCGCTCCTTGGCACGCAGCACCAGAAGCTGGGTCGGGTCCTCGAACAGCGGCGCAGCGACGGCATCGCGCACATCCGCCCGCGTCACCCCGATGTCGCGCAGCATATGGTCGTCGAGATGCGCGAGGTCGGCCATCATCTGACGGCGCTCGATGACGCGGCCGATGGTCTTCACCGAGTCCAGGCCCTTGGCCGCGACGCCGATGGCCGACAGGCACAAGGCGGCGACGAGTTCGCCCGCGGGGGCGAAGGGGGTCCTGCGGGTCTCACCATGGTACGTCATCTTCATCTCCGTTGCCTGGATGCGCTCCGCCGACCCTCCTTTCCGGGGCCGTGATGGTCTGAACACACCCGGCATGTGCTGAACGGGCCTGAAACTGGCCCTGACACCCCGGTGAAACCACCCGATTTCGCGCCGCATCCGATCGGCAGGACCTTTCTGGATGCTTCGCACAAATCACGCTAGCGAATGTTTTTCATCTCTCGTATCGTTTTGCGTGATGATTGCGGCGACGGGGCGGCCGGCCCATGCGGCTGGCGCAGGGCTGCCCCACAGGAGCGCGACGATGACGGCCATGCTTGACCCCGACCAGCTGAGAACCTTTGTGGCCATTGCCGAAACCGGCAGTTTCACCAAGGCGGCGGAGGTGGTCCACAAGACCCAGTCGGCGGTGTCCATGCAGATGAAGCGGCTCGAGGAGCGGGTCGGCCGCCCCGTCTTCGTCCGCGACGGCCGCGCCTCCCGCCTCACCGAAGACGGCGAGCGGCTCCTGGACTATGCCCGGCGCATCGTGAAGCTGAACATGGAAGCGGTTTCGAGCTTCGCCGACGCGGAGCTGTCCGGGCGGGTGTGCCTGGGGGTGCCGGACGATTACGCCGACCGCTATCTGCCTGATATCATGGCGCGATTTTCGCGCACCCATCCGTCCGTCGAGCTGACCGTTATCTGCGAGCCCACCGCCGAACTCGTGCAGTACATCGCCTCCGGCACCATCGATCTTGCCATCATCACCGCCACGGAAATCACCTCCCGCAACGCCCATGTGATCCGCCGGGAACGGCTGCTCTGGGTTTCCTCTGCCCGCCATGCGGCGCATCTGGAAACCCCGGTGCCGCTGGCTCTGGGGCGGCCCACCTGCCAGTGGCGCGATATCGCGGTATCGCGCCTGGCCGGGGCCGGGCGCAGCCACCGCATCCTCTACACCAGCCCCAATTGCGGCGCCGTGGTGGCGGCGGTCCTCTCCGGCCTCGCCGTCTCGGTGCTGCCGGAATCGGCGCTGCGGACGGGCATGCGCGTGCTCGGCGCCGCGGAAGGCTACCCGCCGCTACCCCCTTGCGATATCGGGCTTTTGCGCAATCGTCACGAGCCGTCACCGTTGGCGGATGCGCTAGCGCAGCACATCGTGCAGGGCCTCGACAACCTGACGGACGCGGACGCGGCGGAATAGATCCGCGATCGCCGTCACACCGTCTCGGCGTAGCGCTCGTAGGCGTCCTCGACCGTGAGGATGTGCGAACGCATGGCCTGCGCCGCCTCTTCCTTGTTTCCGCGCAGGATGGCCGTCACCACGCGATCATGCTCCTCGTACGAGCGGGCAAGGCGACCGAGGGTGCGGAACTGCGCGCGGCGGAAGGGCTGGAGCCGGGCGCGTGTGGCGAGGGTCAGCTCGGTCAGGTAATCGTTGTGGCTGCCGGCATAGAGCGTTGTGTGGAAACGCTCATTGAGCACCGTATAGCTGCCCTCATCACCCCGCCGAGTGAGATCGGCCAGCTCGGAATGGATGGATTCGAGCCCCGCCCGCTCGGCCGGTGTCATGTTCACCGCGCAGAGGCCGGCGCACAGGGCTTCCAATTCCGCCATCACATCGAACATGCCGCGCAGCCGCTCCAGCGAAGGCTGGGCCACCAGGGCGCTGCGATGAGGTCGCGCCTCCACCAGACCGGAGGCGGCAAGGTCGCGCAGGGCCTCGCGAACCGGGGTACGGGATACGCCGTAACGCTTTGCGATTTCGACCTCTTCCAGCGCGGTCCCGGGGGCGAGCCGGCCGCGAACGATGTCGTCGGCAATCTGCAGGCGCAGTTCCTCGGTGCGCGTCACCGGCCGGCCGACCGCACGGCGCTTGCGCACGCGCGGGGCCGGGGCGGCGGTCTTGAGGGTGGGCGGCGCAAAGAGTGTCATGACGCTGGATTTTACCGGGATTCCCGCACGCGGCGAAGTCCGTGAAAGGTCGTAGGAAGCCGGGTCAGGCCTGGGGCTCCTCGATCATGGAGACATGGGCGGCAACGACGCGCCAGCCGCCGGGAAACCGCACCCAGGTCTGCTGCTGGCGGCCGACCTTGCCCGGCGCGCTGTCGCGATGGAACAGGGTCGATGCCACGGCAAAGTCACGGCCGTAGGAGGTGATGACCGTCTGCGCGAGGTCGCGTGCGAGGCCTGCCGGCGAGCGGGCGCGGCGGAAGGCGCGGATGGCGTCCATGCCATAGAGGTTCTCGCCGCCGCCGTAGCGGATGGTGCGCGGATCGTCGTTGAACAACGCTTCCAGCGTCTCCACGTCGTTGCCGACGAGCGCGGCCTCATAAAGCGCGAACGCGGCTTCCACCTCGGCCTTCACCTCGGGAATGTCGATCTCCAAAAGGTCCTCCTTCAAAGGGCCGCGGCAGGAGCCGCGGCGACGCCCTGCCGCTCCAGCTCAGCGGCCACGCGCAACGCGATGTCTTCCCGCCACGGCGGGGCGATGACCTGGACGGCGACGGGCAGGTCCGGCTCATCGCCAACCGCCACCCGCACTGGTACGGCCACGACGGGCAGACCGATAAACGAAATAGGCTGGGTGAACAGGCCGAGATTCGGCCGCACCAGCATCTCTTCGCCGTCGAGCACGAAGGTCTTCTGCCCCAGCTTCGGCGCCCGGCAGGGCGTGGCAGGGGCGAGAAGCACGTCGTGGGCCTCGAACAGCTTCAGCATCTCACTCCGGAAGTGCCGGCGGAAACGCTGGGCAGCATCCACCCACGAGGCGGGAATGGCGAGGCCGGCGAGTAGCCGGTCGCGCACGGCGGGATCGAAATCGTCCGGCCGCACGGCGAGACGCCGCGCATGCAGGCTCGCGCCCTCGGCGGCCGTGATGATGTAGGCCGAGGCGCGGGCGCGCGCAGCATCGGGGATGTCCACCGTCTCGCCCACACCGAGCGCGGCGGCGACCTTATCCACGGCGGCGAATGCCTCCGGATGCGCCTTGGCGCGAAACCAGCCACCGGCGATGGCGATGCGCAGCCCGCCGATTCCCTGCCCCAGCAGCCCTCCAACCGGCTCGAAAGGCCGAGGCGTCTGGCCCGGATCGCGTTCGTCCTCGCCCTGCATGGCGTCATAGGAAAGCGCGAGATCGGCGACGGAGCGGGCGAGCGGGCCGAGATGATCCAGTGCTGTCACGAACGGGAAGCTCCCGCCCCGCCCGAGCCGGCCATAGGTGGGCTTCAGCCCGAACGTGCCGCACAGGGAAGACGGCACGCGGATGGAGCCGTTGGTGTCGGAGCCGAGCGCAATGGGCACCATGGCCGCCGCCACCGCCGCCCCGGTGCCGCCGGACGAGCCACCGGACATGCGGGTAAGGTCGTGCGGGTTGCGCGAGGCGCCGTCATGGACGTTCTCGCCGGTGAAGTCATAGGCGTATTCGCCCATGTTCAGCCCGCCGACGAGGATGGCACCAGCCGCCTCCAGCCGCACCACCAGAAAGGCATCCTGCGGGGACGGCGCACGCTCCCGGTTGATCTTCGAGCCGGCGCGGGTGGGCAGGCCGGCGATGTCGAACAGGTTCTTCACCGCGAACGGCACACCCGCGAGCGGCCCCAACGGTTTGCCCGCGGCACGGGCGGCGTCGATGCTGTCCGCATGGGCGCGGGCGCGCGCGGCGGTGACATCGGTGAAGGCGTTGATGGCGGGATCGAGGGTGCCGATGCGCGCCAGCGTCGCCTCGGTGACGGCGCGGGCCGTGACGGTGCCGGAAGCGACGGCGGCGGCGATCTCGGCGGCGGTCGCACCGGCAAGGCGGGTGGCGTCGGGAACGGGGACGGGCGCGTTCATGACCACCTCACGGACGATAGACGGGAGCCGGCTCCTCGGCATCGCCGAGGTCGAGGCTGCGGACCAGGGTCGCGGCATCGGCGATGCTGCGCAGATAGGCGAGCGCTTCCGCGCGCCATTCCGGGCGCGCGGTGACGCCGTGGGCGGAGAGCGCGCCGTCGAGAAGCTGCGCGAGGGCGGCCTCCTCGACCTTGGGCAGGGTGGTTTCGCTGGCCATGGCGTGCCTCAGACCGGGGGATGGGGAATGGCGGCGATGAGTTCGCGGGTATAGGCGTCCTTGGGCGCCTCCAGCACCTGCTGCGATGTCCCCTCCTCCACGATCCGCCCCTGCCGCATCACGATCACCCGGTCGCACAGAAGCCCGACCACGTGAAGGTCGTGGGAGACGAAGAGATAGCTCATGCCGAGCCGATGTTTCAGCTCTTCCAGCAGGTTCAGGACCACGGCCTGCACCGACACGTCCAGCGCCGCCGTCGGCTCATCGAGGATGACGAGATCGGGGTCGAGGGCGATGGCGCGGGCGATGCCGATGCGGGCCTTCTGGCCACCGGACAGCTGATGCGGGAACCGCTCCAGAAGATTCTGGGGCAGGCCGACCATCTCGGCCAGCTCCGCCACACGGGCATCGAGCTTCGCGCCGCCCGAATAGCCACCCATGCGCAGCAAGGGATCGGCGATGGCGCGGGAGGCGGTGTAGCGGGGATTGAGGCTCTCGGTCGGGTCCTGGAACACCATCTGGATGCGCTTGCGCATGGGATGGTGAGCGAAGTCCTTGGCCGGGATCGCGCCGATGTCTTCGCCCGCGAAGGTGATCTTTCCCGCCGTGGGATCGATGAGGCGCATCACCATGGTGGAGGTGGTGGACTTGCCGCAGCCGCTCTCGCCCACGAGGCCGACGCTCTCGCCGCGCTTCACCTCGAACGAGATGCCGTCCACGGCGCGGAAGATGGTTTCCTCCGACGTCAGGGTCTTGCCTTTGATCTTCGCGAGGAAGGCCGAGGGCGCGCCTTGGCGGGGATATTCCCGGACGAGGTTTTGGACGGTGAGAAGCGTTTCCCCCGTCCCCGTCGCGGGGGCGGGCATCGCAGCCGCAGCGGGTGCACCCTCGCCTTCCGGCAACAGGTCCTTGAGCGTGATGCCCGGGCGCGGCGTCGCACGCATGAGCTTGCGGGTGTAGGGGTGCTGGGGATCGCGGAAGATGCGCTCCGCGGGCGCGGTCTCCACCACCTTGCCCTTCTCCATCACCATCACCGTGTCGCAATAGGCGGCGGCGAGGCCGAGGTCGTGGGTGATGAGGATGGTGGACATGCCGCGCTCGCGCGTCAGCTCCGTCACGAGATCCATGACCGCCTTCTGGGTGGTCACGTCGAGGCCGGTGGTGGGCTCGTCCGCGATCATCAGCTGCGGCCGGCAGGCGAGCGCGAGCGCAATGACGATGCGCTGGCACATGCCGCCGGACAGCTCGAACGGATAGGCGTGGTAGCGGTCCTCGGGGCGCGCGATGCGCACCTGCTTGAGGATGTCGATGACCTTGTGCTTCACGTTGCGCGGGTCGGCCTGGACATGCTGGAGCAGCACGTCGCCGATCTGCGCGCCGACGGTGCGGATGGGGTTCAGCGCCGCCCGCGGGTTCTGGAAGATCATCGACATCTCGCGGCCGCGCAGGTCGCGCATCTCGCTCTCGGGCGCGTGGGCCACATCGATGCCGGAGAAGGTGATGGAGCCCTCCGCGATGCGGCCGGCCCGGTCGAGAATGCGCATCACCGTGTAGGAGGTCACGGACTTGCCCGAGCCCGACTCGCCCACGATGCCCAACGTCTCGCCCTTGCCGAGGGTCAGGTCCACCTTGCTCACCGCCGTGACGATGCCGCGGCGGGTGACGAACTCGACGGTGAGGTCGCGCACCTGAAGCAGCGGGCCGCTCGGCGTTTCGGAGGACTTGGCGGCGTGTTCCTTCACGTCCACAACTCCATGCATGGCGGCCTCCTCAGGTGCGGCGCTGGGGATCGACGATGTCGCGCAGACCGTCGCCCAGGAGGTTGAAGCAGAAGACCGCGAACATGAGCGCGAGGCCGGGGAACAGCGCGATCCACCATTCGCCGGAGACAATGTAGGCCGAGCCCTCGGCCACCATGATGCCCCACTCCGGCGTCGGCGGACGCACGCCGAGGCCGATGAAGGAGAGGCCCGCCGCGTTCAGGATGGCGTAGCCCATGGTGAGCGACATCTGGACCATCATGATGGGCATGATGTTGGGCAGAATGGTCGTCAGCAGGATGCGCCATTCCGAATTGCCGGTGAGGCGCGCCGCCTGCACGTAGCCGGCATTGCGGCGGATGGCGGCTTCCGACTTCGCCACGCGCACATAGAGCGGGAAGTTGATGATGGCGGTGGCGATGACGATGTTCGTCACCGTATTGCCCAGCGCCGCCACGATGCCCATGGCCAGCACGAACAGCGGGAAGGCCATGATGGTGTCGGAGATGCGGCCGATGATCCGGTCCGTCCAGCCGCCGAAGAAGCCGGACGCGATGCCGGCGACGCCGCCCACGGCGAACACCAGCGCCACCGAGAAGATGGCGATGGCCATGTCCAGCCGGCTCGCCACCACCACGCGGGAGAAGATGTCTCGGCCGAGGTTGTCGGTGCCGAACCAGTGGGCGGCGGACGGGGCCTGCAAGGCCGCCGCCGTGTCGGAGGCCAGCGGATCATAGGGCACGATGAGCGGCCCGAACGTGGCGCACACCACCAGCACCAGGAACATGCCGAAGGCGATGCCCGTGACGGGATTGTCCGAGATCACGTAGCGGGCGTGGGCGAGGGTCGCGGCAAGGCCGCCCGGGGCCTTCTGGGTGTCGGCCGTTGCGAGGGTCATGCTTCGCTCCGCGCGCGGGGATCGATGATGCCGTAGGCAAGGTCGATCAGGAGGTTGAGGATCACGTAGAGGATCGCCATGGCGAGCACGAAGCCCTGCACCGGCGCATAATCCGAGGTAATCAGCGCCTCGACCGCATAGGAGCCGATGCCCGGCCAGGCGAACACCTTCTCCACCAGCACATTGGCGCCGAGCAGGAAGGAGAACACCATGCCCAGCGTCGTCACCACCGGCAGCATGGCATTGCGGAAGGCGTAGGTGATGATGACCGTGTAGTCGGTCAGCCCTGCCGCCTTGGCCGTGCGCACGAACTCGGAGGAGAGCACCGCCAGCATGGACGCGCGGGTCATGCGGGCAATGGGCGCAAGAGCGAAGATGGCGAGCGTGATCGCGGGCACCGCAAGCTGCGCCAGTGCCGCGCGGAAAGTCTCGAGATCTCGGGCGATCAGGCTGTCGATGAGGTAGAAGCCCGTGACCGTCTCCGGCGCGGAATAGAACACGTCGAGCCGCCCCAGCGGCGCCGGCGCCCATCCCAGCTTGAAGTAGAAGACATAGACCAGCAGGAGCCCGGTGAAGAACACCGGTAGCGAGACGCCGGCCGTGGTGATGATGCGGCAGGCATGGTCGATCCACGATCCCTGTCGCACCGCCGCCATGATGCCGAAGGGCACCGCGATGAGCAGCGCCAGCACCAGGCCCGCCAGCGTCAATTCGGCCGAGGCCGGCAGGCGGGCCGCGATCTCGGTCGCGACCGGCTGGCCGGTGGAGAGCGAGGCGCCGAGGTCGCCCTTCGCCAGCGCCGAGACGTAATCAGCGAACTGCACTGGCAACGGCTTGTCGAGGCCGAGCTTGGTGCGGATCTCGGCGATGGCTTGCGGGGTGGCTGCGGGCCCCGCGAAATAGGCCGCCGTGTCGCCGGGCAGCACGCGGGTGAGCAGGAAGGTCACGATCACCACGCCGATCAGGCTGGGCACGGCTGTGGCGAGACGACTGCCTAGGAGCTTCAGCATGGCGATATTCCTGTGTCCGATCGGGGCTGCGGGGCATTGGGGCGCCGCGACCATTTTCGTGTCCGGCATTCTGCCGGGTGTGGGGTGAGGGGCGGCACCGATGCCGGCATCCGGACTGGCCCGGGCGCCGGCTTCCGCCCCCGGCGCCACCCCTCACGCCGCTTCCTCCCTTGAGAGGAACGGGAGAGACCTCAGCCCTTCTGGAAGGCGCGATAGTCCAGCCGGCGGTGGAACCAGTATTCGTAGCCGGTGATGTTCTTCTGCATGGCGACGTTGACGAACGGCTGGTAGAGCGGAATGCGCGGAACGTCGGCAAAGGCGAGGTCCACCATGCCCTTCACGTCCGTATCGTAGGCCGCCTTGTCACCGCTGGCGGCCGCAGCGCGCGCGCCGTCGATGAAGGTGTCCATGGCCGCCGACTGGTAGCTCATGGTGTTGAAGACCGAATTGGAGCCGTGGTAGCACCAGAAGAAGAAGTATTCCGGATAGTCGAGCCAGCCCGAGAACACGTTGGTGTAGAGCGGCAGCACCTTCTTGTTCAGCTCCGTGCGCCAATTGGCGCCGGGGATCTTGTTGATGGTGGTCTTGATGCCGATCTGAGCGAGATTTTCCTGCAGCAGCACGCAGATGGGCTCGTTGACACCGGCGAAGCCGAGATCGAAGGAGAGCGTGGTGTCGATGCCGCCGGCAAAGCCCGCCTCGGCCATCAGCTGCTTGGCCTTGGCAAGGTCGGTCTTGAACTTGGTGGGCTGCGGCCAGGCCACCTTGGTGGCGGCATCGGCCGGCGCGCCGAACATGGGGCGGCCGAGACCGTAGAGCACGGCCTCCATGATCTTCTCGTAGGGAATGGCGTAGGCGACTGCCTCGCGCACCTTCGGATTGTCGAAGGGCGGGTTCTTCACGTTCATGCCGATGTATTGCACGCCGTTGGAATACGGCACCGACGTGATGTTGAGCTTTCCGGCCTGCTTCAGCTCCACGAAATCCTTGTTGGGCAGGTCGTAGGAGATATCCGCATCGCCACGCTCCAGCAGGGCCCGGCGGTTGCCGGCGGAGGGCACCATGCGCCAGATCACGCGCTTGATCTTGGGCAGCGGGCCGCCCTTCCAGTCATCGAAACGCTCGAAGATGACTTCGGTGCCGGGCGTCCACTTGGTGACGCGGTAGGCACCGGAGCCCGCGGTGTTCTGCTTGGTGTATTCGAGGCCCCAGGGGTCCTTCTCGGTGGCGTTCTTCTTCACCAGCTCGGAATTGATGACGCAGGGCACGATGACCGCGAGGTCGGGGATGGTCAGACGATCCTTGCGCAGGAAGTCCACGCGCACGGTGTGATCGTCCACCACCACGAACTGCTCGGGCTTCTCCAGCGAGCCGGCCTTCATCTGAAAGGTCGGGAAGCCGCCGACGGAGACGGCGCGATCCAGCGACCACTTCACGTCCTTGGCGGTGACGGGCGTGCCGTCCTGGAAGGTCGCGTTCTTCTTCAGCTTGAAGGTGACGGACATGTCGCCGATGTTCATGTCCTCGGCAAGCTCGCCCTTGAGCTTGTCGCGGTCGTAGTACCGCACGCCCTCCTTCTCGGTCATCTCGTGGGTGATGAGCCGGTCGTAGGTGTTCCAGCTCGCCTCATAGCCGGGCACGTTGGTGCCGACGCCGTGGATGTCGAGGTTGTTCGGGCCGCTCTCGGAGACGATCAGCAGCGTCTCGTTGCGGGCCTGCGCCTTCGCCGGAGAGAACACCGCCGGAGCGGCGACGCCCGTGCCGGTCGCGACGGCGGTGGCGGAGGCGGACTTCATGAATTCGCGGCGGTTCATCGGCGACGTTCCTGTGGTGGCGGTCGCCCAATGCCATTCAAGCCGCGTGCCAATTGCATACAGTTTTTAGAAAATCAAACTATATCAATACATTGCCCACTTCACACCAACTGCAGCCCCAGAGGCATCCGTCCGGATATGACTATATAATAGTCATTATCGTGCGCATTGTATGCAATACCGTGCGCAAGGCTGCGGCAGCGCTTGCTCAGCGAGGCGCCACCCTCCAACCGAGCACAGATCAGGAGGGAAGCACGTCCGAGGTGACGACCGCAGCGGCGGCGCGTTCCGCCCTCCAGGCCTTCATCTGGCGCCGATAGCGCAGGGTCGAGACCGGCAACAGGGCCAGATAGAGCGCGGAGCAGACCGAGAGCACGATCCAGGGATAGCTCGCCAGCAGCGCGAAATAGATGGCCACAGCTACGAACAGCGGCAGCACCATGTCGCGCCGCACCCGCCGCCCCAGCGTCTTGCCGGACCAGGCCGGTACCGTGGAGATCATGAGGAAGGCGATGGCGAGGCAATAGACAAGCGCGATCGCTGCGCTCACCCGCCCGTGCGGCAGGCCGATCAGCTCCAGATACACCGGCAGCAGCACGGTGATGGCGCCCGCAGGGGCCGGAATGCCGGTGAAATAGTCGCCGGCGAAGGGCGGCTTGTTCGGGTCGTCCAGCATCACGTTGAAGCGCGCGAGGCGCAGCGCCGCGCAGATGGCATAGGCGAGCGCGGCGATCCAGCCGAACGAGCCGGCTTCGTTGAGGCCCCAGAAATAGAGCATCAGTGCCGGAACGCAGCCGAAGTTCACGAAATCGGCGAGGCTATCCAGCTCCGCGCCGAAGCGCGAGGTGCCCTTCAGCGCCCGCGCGAGCCGCCCGTCCACCCCGTCGAGGATGGCGGCGAAGACGATCGCCGCCAGCGCCAGCTCGATCCGCTCCTCGATGGCGAGCCGCACGGCGGTGAGGCCGGAGCACAGGGCCAGCAAGGTCACGAGATTGGGCAGCAGCACCCGGATCGGCACCTTGCCGATGCTGCCGCCGAGACGCGGCCGGGGACGGCCTTCCGGATCGAACGGGGGAAAGGGGGTTTCCATCAGCTCACCCGATAGGCGGTCTCGCGCTGCTGCGGCTGGGAGAGATCGCACAGGACGGTCTCGCCCGCCACCGTCAACTGCCCTTCGCTGACCAGCACGCGCGAGCCGACGGGCAGATAGACGTCCACACGAGAACCGAAGCGGATCAGGCCGAAGCGCTCGCCGGCACCGATGGATTCGCCCTCCCGCACGAAAGACACGATGCGGCGCGCCACGAGGCCGGCGATCTGCACGCAGCCCACGCGGCAGTAGGGGGTGGAGATGATGAGGCCGTTGCGCTCATTGTCCTCGCTCGCCTTGTCGAGGTCGGCATTGAGGAAGAGACCCGGCTTGTAGGCGATGCGCTCGATGCGTCCCGTCACCGGCGCGCGGTTCACGTGGACGTTGAACACGTTCATGAAGATCGACACGCGCAGCAGCGGCTCGTCGGAAAGGTCCAGCTCCCGCGGCGGGCGCGCCAGCCCCACCTGCGAGACGCGGCCATCGGCGGGCGCGATCACCAGCCCCTCGCGTACCGGCGTCACGCGCTCCGGGTCGCGGAAGAACAGCGCCGTCCAGATGGCGAGGCCGAAGCCGATCATGCCCAGGAAGGTCGAAAAGAAGAACAGCACGAGCGCGATCACCACCGCGATGGCGATGAACGGATAGCCCTCGCGGTGGATGGGAACGAGAGTCTTGCGGATGCTGGCAATGATCGACAACAGCTTACTCCAGGGCGCACCGGCCGGCGCCGCCGCAGCGCCGCAATTCATGGTTCGTCGGCGCCAGGCGCCATCGTTGGCGCACAGGTAGAGAGCCGCCGGCCCGCCGTCAAATGGCGGAACGCCGCTCTCCCTCAGGCGGCAGCACGCCGGAAGGCGCCGGGGCTCAGGTCCGTCCATTTGCGGAAGGCCCTGTGGAAGGCGCTCGGCTCGGAAAAGCCGAGCTCAGCCGATATCTCTCCCACCGGCCGGTCGGTATCGCGCAACAGCTCCTCCGCCTTCATCCGGCGCAGCTCGTCCTTGATGTCGCGATAGGCGGCCCCCTCCTCCGCCAGTCGCCGCCGCAGGGTGGAGGCAGGCAGGCGCAATTGCCGGGCCAGATCCTCGAAGGACGGCCAGGCCGCGGCCGGCTGGTCCCGGAGACGCGCGCGGACACGGGCCGCAAGTCCTTCGTCGTGGCGGTAGCGCACCAGGATGTTGGCCGGCGCCCCCCGCAGGAAGTCGCGCAAGGCCCGCTCGCTGCGGTGGGCGGGCAGCTTCAGGAAGGCGGCATCGAAAGCGAGCCGGCTCTCCGGCGCGTCGAAGCGCACGGGTGCACCGAAGAAAAGACGGTAATCGGCCCCATGGTCGGGCGGCCCGCAGCGGAAATCCACCTGCCGGAGCGGTATGCGCCGGCCCACCAGCCAGCAGGTAATGCCGTGGAGGATGATCCAATAAGTGCGATAGGCGAAGGCCGATCGCACGGCGCCCCTGTCCGAGAGCACGACGGAGGCGAGCCCTTCGCCGACGACGAGTTCGCCACTTGGGTCATCCAGCACCACCCGCAGGAAGCGCAGCGCTCGCCGCAGGGCCTGCTCCAGCGTCTGCGCACCCATGAGCGCATGGCACAGCAGGGTGAAGCTGCCACACCGCATGGGGCGGGCGGCGAGGCCGAAGAACTCGTCGTCCAGCGCCTCGGCGGCCGCCGTCCACAATGCCCCATACTGGTCGGCCGAGACGGCCTCCGTCACGGGCAGCGCGAGCCCCGCCCGGGCGAGCACCGGACCAGCGTCGATGCCCCGCGCCGTCAGGCAGCCGAGGGCATCGTCCACGAAGGTCCCGGAAATCATGCGGCGTTCCACGCTACGCTCCCGAGTGGCAAAAACGCTCATCTGAATAGATCGCTAGTGTCATCGAATGTCACTCGGCTTTTCTGCTAGACGAGAGCCAACGGCCGCCGAAGCGGCGGCATGTCTCCTCGGGAGGAGCACCATGAAGATCGAAGGGCGCGTTTTTCTCGTCACCGGTGGCGGCTCGGGCCTCGGCGCGGCGGTGGCGCGGATGGTGGTGGACAATGGCGGCCGCGTCGTCATCGTCGATATCAACGCCGATGCCGGCGCCGCCATGACGGCAGAGCTTGGTGACGCCGCCCGCTTCCAGCGCGCCGACGTGAGCAGCGAGGCCGACGGAAAGGCCGCCGTGCAGCTCGCCCTCGACAGCTTCGGCCACGTTCACGGCCTCGTGAACTGCGCCGGCGTCGCGCCCGGCGAGAAGGTGGTGGGCCGTGACGGCCCGCACCGGCTCGAAAGCTTCGTGCGCGGCATCACCGTCAATCTCATCGGCACCTTCAACATGCTCCGGCTCGCTGCCGACGCCATCGTGAAGGAGGCGCCGGACGCCGACGGGGAACGCGGCGTCATCGTCAACACCGCCTCCATCGCCGCCTTCGACGGACAGATCGGCCAGGCCGCCTATGCCGCCTCGAAGGGCGGCGTCGCGGCCCTCACCCTGCCCGTGGCGCGCGAGCTGGCGCGGTTCGGCATCCGTGTCGTCACCATCGCGCCCGGCATTTTCGAGACGCCGATGATGGCCGGCCTGCCGCAGGATGTTCAGGACAGCCTCGGCAAGAGCGTGCCCTTCCCCTCGCGTCTCGGACGGCCGTCCGAATATGCCGGCCTCGTCAAGCACATCTGCGAAAACACCATGCTGAACGGCGAGGTGATCCGTCTCGACGGCGCGCTGCGGATGGCGCCGCGCTGACTCCCTACCGCTGACGACTTCCTCCCGCTATCGGAGACAAGACTCATGACGGCTTCCGACCCGATCGTCATCGTCGGCACCGCCCGCACGCCCATGGGCGGCTTCCAGGGCGACCTCAAGGACGTGGCCGCGCCCGCGCTCGGCTCCGCGGCCATCGGTGCCGCCCTCTCCCGCGCCGGCCTCGCGCCGGATCAGGTGGAGGAAGTGGTGTTCGGCTGCGTGCTGCCCGCCGGCCTCGGCCAGGCTCCGGCGCGGCAGGCGGCGCTGGGCGCGGGCCTTCCGCTCTCCACCGGAGCCACCACGGTCAACAAGATGTGCGGTTCCGGCATGAAGGCGGCCATGTTCGCCCACGACCTCCTCGCCGCCGGCTCGGCCTCCGTCGCAGTTGCGGGCGGCATGGAGAGCATGACCAACGCTCCATACCTGCTCGACCGCGCCCGTGGCGGCTACCGCATGGGCCACGGCAGGGTCATCGACCACATGTTCTTCGACGGGCTGGAGGACGCCTACGACAAGGGCCGCCTCATGGGTACCTTCGCGGAGGAATGCGCGGAGGCCTATCAGTTCACCCGCGAGGCGCAGGATGCCTTCGCCATCGCCTCTCTGACCAAGGCGCAGAAGGCCATGTCAGGCGGCGCTTTCGACAAGGAGATCGTCCCAGTCACCGTTAAGGCCGGCAAGACCGAGCGCGTGGTATCGGCGGACGAGCAGCCCCCGAAGGCGAAGCTGGACAAGATCCCGACGCTGAAGCCCGCCTTCCGCGACGGCGGCACGGTGACGGCGGCAAACTCCTCCTCCATCTCTGACGGCGCGGCCGCCCTCGTGCTCATGCGCCGCTCGGAGGCGGAGAAGCGCGGCCTCACGCCGCTCGCCGCCATCGTCGGCCATGCCACCCACGCCCAGGCGCCGAACCTTTTCACCACCGCCCCCATCGGCGCGGTTCAGAAGCTCGCCGGCAAGACCGGCTGGGATTTGAAGGACGTGGACCTGTTCGAGATCAACGAGGCGTTCGCCGTGGTGCCCATGGCCGCCATGCGCGACCTCGGCCTGCCGGAGGACAAGGTGAATGTCCACGGCGGCGCCTGCGCCCTCGGCCATCCCATCGGCGCTTCGGGGGCGCGCGTTATGGTAACCCTGCTGGCAGCGCTGGAGCGCTACGGGCTCAAGCGCGGCATCGCCTCGCTGTGCATCGGCGGTGGCGAGGCGACGGCCGTGGCCATCGAGCGCCTGAGCTGAGGCAGAGGTCGCCAAGCACATCCAACAACAAGAACCGGAGGAGCCTGCCATGATCCTCACCGAAACCCAGGTTGCCATCCGCGACGCGGTGCGCGCCTTCGCGCAGGAGCGCCTCGCTCCGGGCGTGGCGGCGCGCGACAGGGAGCACCGTTTCCCGGGCGAAGAACTGAAGGAGCTGGGCGCCCTCGGCTTCCTGGGCATGCTGGTGCCCGAGGACCATGGCGGCTCGGCCACCGATCTCGTCTCCTATGCCCTCGCGCTGGAGGAGATCGCCGCGGCGGACGGCGCCTGCTCCACCATCGTCAGCGTGCATTCCTCCGTCGGCTGCATGCCCATCGTGAAGTTCGGCACGGATGCGCAGAAGGCGCGCTTCCTGCCCAAGCTCGCCTCCGGCGAATGGATCGGAGGCTTTGCCCTCACCGAGCCGCAGGCCGGATCGGACGCGGCCGCGCTGCGCACCCGCGCCCGGCGGGACGGCGACCACTACGTGCTCTCCGGCGCCAAGCAGTTCATCACCTCCGGCAAGAACGGCGACGTGATTATCGTCTTTGCCGTCACCGATCCTGATGCGGGCAAGAAGGGCATCTCCGCCTTCATCGTGCCCACCGACACGCCCGGCTACGAGGTCGTGCGGGTGGAGGAGAAGCTCGGCCAGCATTCCTCCGACACCTGCCAGCTCGCCTTCAACGACATGCGCCTACCGGCCGACCTCAGGCTCGGGGCCGAGGGCGAGGGCCTGAAGATCGCCCTGTCCAATCTGGAAGGCGGACGTATCGGCATCGCCTCCCAATGCGTGGGCATGGCGCGCGCGGGGTTCGAAGCGGCGCGCGCCTATGCCAGGGAGCGTGTGACGTTCGGCAAGCCCATCATGGAGCATCAGGCGGTTGCCTTCCGCCTCGCCGACATGGCGACCCGCATCGAAGCGGCCCGCCAGATGGTGCTGCACGCCGCCTCCCTGCGCGAGGCCGGCCTGCCCTGCCTCACCGAGGCCTCCATGGCGAAGCTGTTCGCCTCCGAGATGGCGGAGCAGGTGTGCTCCGCGGCCATCCAGACCTTCGGCGGCTACGGCTATCTGGCGGACTTCCCGGTGGAGCGGATCTACCGCGATGTGCGGGTGTGCCAGATCTACGAGGGCACGAGCGACGTGCAGCGCATCGTCATTGCGCGGGGGCTGTGATGGCGGAAGCGCTCTCCCCTGCCCCGCGTGGTCCCCTCGCCGGCATTCGGGTCGTCGATCTCTCCCGGCTCGCCCCCGGCCCCTATTGCACCATGCTGCTGGCGGACTTCGGGGCGGAGGTGATCGTGGTGGGCGGCGGCCGCGCCGGCGTCGCCATTCCGGAATTCTCCCGCGGTAAGCGGCATATCTCCCTCGACCTGAAAGCACCCGCCGGCCGGGCCGCACTCCACGCGCTGGTGAAGACCGCCGACGTGCTGGTGGAGGGCTTCCGCCCCGGCGTCGCCGATCGGATCGGGGCGGGCTATGAGACGTTGGCGGCGCTCAATCCACGCCTCGTCTACTGCTCCCTGACCGGCTTCGGGCAGGACGGCCCGCGTGCCCTGGAGGCTGGGCACGACATCACCTATCTCGCGCTCGCCGGCGTGCTGGGGTCGATGGGGCCGAAGGATGGACCGCCCGAAGCCCCACTCAATCTCGTCGCGGACTTCGCCAGTGGCAGCCTGATCGCCGCGCTGGGCATCCTCGCCGCGGTGATCGAGGCGAAGAGCACCGGACAGGGCCAGAAGATCGACGCCGCCATGGTGGACGGCGCGCTCTCCCTGATGGCGATGCACTGGCCGCTGTGGAAGACGCCGCACTGGCCCACGCGCGGCGACGGGCTGCTCGGCGGCGGCGCGCCTTTCTATCGCTCCTATCGCTGCGCCGACGGCGGCTTCATCGCGGTCGGCGCGCTGGAGAGGGGCTTCTTCGAGGCCCTGTGGCGCCGCCTCGACCTCGGCGATCCGCCAGACCACATGCGGCGCGACCTGTGGCCGGAAATCGAGCGCACGCTCGCTGCCACCTTCGCCGGCGCGCCGCGCGACCACTGGACCGCCCTGTTCGCCGGCACGGACGCCTGCGTCGCGCCCGTTCTGGCGCCGGACGAGGTGTGGAGCGATCCCCACATCGCCGCCCGCCATCCGGACAGCGGACCCAACCGAGTGCCCGCGGTGCCCCGCCTTTCGCGCACGCCCGCACAGGCCCATCCGCTCGATCTCAGTGATCGCACCGCCGAGGTCCTGCGCGAGGCCGGCCTCGGCGACGACGAGATAGCCGCCGCAGCCGCCCCGCCCGACCCGGCGGGCCGTTCCGGCCTCGACTGGCCGCCGGAGCTGCGCTGAACCTCAGAAGGCGGGATCGGCCGCGGCGGCCTTCGGCTTGTGGAGGCTCCGACTGTCGTCGGGCGCCTCGTCACGCTCGAACATGCCGTAGTCGCGCACCACGGCCGCGACCCGCAGGCGATAGTCGCGGAACACCCCGGCCCGCCCCGCCGCCTGCGTCTTGCGATGGGAGGTGAGGTTGCGCCAGGCCTTCACCGATTCCTCATCGCGCCAGATGGAGAGCGAGAGCATCTTTCCCGGGTTGGTGAGGCTCTCGAACCGCTCCACCGAGATGAAGCCGTCCATCGTCTCCAGTTCAACGCGCAGGCGCGCGGCAAGGTCGAGATAGGTGTCGCGCTGGCCCTCGGCCGGCCACACCTCGAAAATGATGGCGATCATGCCCCTGCTTCCCTTCTTGCTTTTCTGCAGGGCTAAACCTTGTCGCCCGGCCGGCGCTGCACCTCCGGGAACACCCACATGGCGACGACCATGAAGACGCCGAGGAAGGCGACGGCATATTTGGGCCCCTCCTGCCCGAGCGCGGACTGGAACGCATAGCCCGCCGCTGCGACGGCGAGGACGACGAGGGACAGGATGAACTTGATGTGGGTGGGCATGGGATGTCCCCTCTTGCTGGCCGGACGATGCCGGCGCTGACCTTCAGATGAGCCCGGAACCGCCGCCGGGAAGCACGGCCCAGACGGCGAGCGCCGATCCCTGGAGCGCAACCAGAGCGGCGAGACCCCGGCGTCCATCACGGAATGGCGTCGGCAGCAGATCGAACGGTGCCGGGGCGAACAGCAGCACGAGGCCGCCGACGACGATCAGGCTCGTGAGGCGCAGGTTGGCGTAGCCGTAGGCGAGCGCCGCGGCCGCCAGCGCCAGCCACAAAAGGCTGTTCACCAGAACGAGGGCGCGGCCCCCCGCCTGCCGCGCCCCCGCCGGCCGGGTGCTCGCCGGGAACATGCCGGAGAGCACGAGGAAGCCGAGACAGGCCGCCGTCCACAGCCCCGCGAAGATCGCGAGGCCTGCCACATTGGGTTCGATCGCAGCCATGCCCTCACTCCGCCGGAGCGACGTGGCCGGATTCGCCCGTCGCGCCCTTCGGCGTGCGCGCGGTGCGGCGCATGTCGGTCTTCAGGTGGCGGGTGTCATAGCCGTTGAAGAGATGGCCGAAGAGGCCGCGGTTGAGGTCCGACGTGCCGAACGCCCAGTCCATGATGGGGAACGTCAGGTTCATGTTGCGCTCCATCATGAGCGACTGGTTGTGGTGCGCGGCGTGGTGGCGGCGGTTGGTGTTGATGAAGGGCACGTTCCGCACGAACCAGTTCTCGTCGATGTGCGTGGTGAAGTGCATGAACTCGTAGAGCAGGTAGACCGAGGTGGTGGTCGTAATGAACAGCCAGCCCACATTCGGCGAGATCAGCCAGCCGAACACGATGGCACCGGGAATGGACATCAGCGTGAAGGTCACCAGCGCGTAAGGCGGGAAGAAGGTGACGCGCCAGTCGTGGTGACCGGCAAAGCGCATCTCTTCTTCGGTGAAGAACTGATGGTGCATCAGCGTGTGACGGTTATACACCGCGCGGAACAGCGGAAAGCTTGACGGCCGGTGCATCACGTAGCGGTGGAGCCACCACTCGAAGAAATTGCAGAACAGGAACACGACGGGAATGGTGAGCCACTCCCACCAGCGGATCGCGTTCATGTTCGAGATGTAGATGTACAGGGCGGTGAAGCCGATCGTGTAGATGATGGCAATGTGCAGCCAGCCATTATACCAGCCGGTGACCCGCTCGCGGTAGGTCGCGCGGTATTTGCGTTGGCGATCCGTCATGGGGCTCGACGTGAGTTCCATCGCTCTCTCCCTTGCGCGCTGTCGGCGCGCGCCATTGTCTTGATTCTCTCAGCACCGCTTCTGGAGGCTCCGTCTCCCTCGCACCCAGACGGGAAGGGACGCCCTGCGACGGCGGATGCCTCCACTAATATGTCAGTCACACATCATATGCAAGGCGCGGTTCCGGGGCCACAAAAGGCCTTTGGTCCGACGAATGCGACCAAAGTTCAACACAATAACTATATGATTTAATTTCATTTTCCCGACTCATCATCCTTAAAAATGATCCAGATCAAAAAAGCTGCTTGCAGACATTCTTCTGGAATATCTATGATATGTCAGTTCACGAAGGCGGGCACGAGACCCGCCTAGGGGAGGACGCCAATGAACATTTCTCGCCGCACCTTGATGCGGGGGATCGGTGCTGCCGGTCTCGCCGCCGCCGCCCCGGGGGTCTTTTCCCCCGCCATTGCCCAGTCGAAGCCGGTGCGCATCGGCATTCTCGCACCGCGCTCCGGGGCCATGGGCACGGTGGGCGAATGCGGAGTCCGGGCGGTGCAGTGGGCGGCTGAACGGATGAACAAGGATGGCGGCATCGCCGGCCGCCCGATCGAGCTGGTGTTCGAGGAAGAGACCTCGCCGAAGGACACCATTGAACGCTTCCGCCGCCTGGCGCTGCAGGAGAAGGTGGACTGCGTGCAGGGCCTCATCTCCACCGGCGTTTCGCTCGGCGTCGCGCCCGTGGCGGAGGAGGAGCAGGCGCTCCTCATCATGTGGGACGGCACCACTCAGGACGGCGTGAAGGAGGCGATGCCCAAGTCGCGCTACGTCTTCCGCTCCACGGACAATGAATGCGAGGCGGTGATGGCCTCGCTGCTCTCGATCAAATACTTCAAGGGCAAGATCAAGCGCATCGCCGGAATCAATCCGGACTATTCCTACGGCCGCAACAACTGGGAGGCCTTCCAGCAGATCCTGAAGCGGGCTGGTGTCGAGGTCGAGGTGGTGGCCGAGCAGTGGCCCAAGGTCGGGACCATGGACCTCACGTCCCACGTTGCCGCGCTGAAGGCAGCCAAGCCCGATTTCATCTTCTCCTCCATGCTGTTCGCCGATCTGCCGGTGTTCATGAAGCAGGGCTCGGCCGCCGGCCTGTTCGAGGGCGTGAACCTGGCCTTGCCCGCCGCCGGCTGGCAGATCAACCAGTTGAAGAAGGAGTTCATGCCCGAGAACATCGTGTTCGGGCACAACACGCTCTACTTCGCGCTGCCCAATGCTTCCGCGCTGCAGAAGGCGTTCGTTGAAGACTATATGGGGCGCTACAAGGAAGCCCCGCACTGGGAGGCCGACCGCGCCTATTTCGCGCTTGCCGCCTACAAGGCGGGCGTCGAAGCCGCGGCAAAGGCCACCGGGCGCTGGCCGAAGCTGGATGAGATCATCGAATCGATTCCCAAGCAGAAGGTCGAGAGCCTCGGCGGGCCGGGGCAGTTCCGCGCCGACAAGATCGCCGAGCAGACCTTCTACCAGGGCCTGTCCACCAACCAGAATTCCTACGACTTCCCGACGCTGAAGACAGTCGACAGCTTCACCGCTGACCAGCTCCAGAAGCCGCCGGGCGTGGACTTCTGGGAATGGCTCAAGACCTCCAAGCTTCCCGTTTGAGGAGCGCCGCGTGACCGTCTTCCTCGACGTCCTCCTCGGCGGCGTGTTTCACGCCGCCATTCTCTTCCTCGTCGCAGCCGGACTCCAGCTGGTGTTCGGCGTGCAGAAGGTCATCAACCTCGCCTGCGGCTCCTTCTATGCTTTGGGCGCCTATTTCGGCATCACCGCCGTGGGCCTCGCCTCGGCCGTGGGCTTTCCGGCCTGGACGGTGCTGCCGGTGCTGGTGCTCGCGGGCCTCGCGATCGGCCTCGTGGGCCTTCCGGTGGAGCGCATCCTGCGCACCGTCTATCGCCGGGACGAGAGCTATCAATTGCTCCTCACCTTCGGCCTGCTGCTGATGTTCCAGGACGTGTTCCGTTTCTTCTGGGGCGCGACGCCGCGAACCTTGGACAATGCCTATCTGGCCTACGGTACGGCCGAATTCCTCGGCCTTCGGGTCCCCACCTACAACCTCCTCGTGATCGCCGCCTCCATCGCCATCGCGGTGGCTCTGGGCGCCTTCCTGCAGAAGACCCGCACGGGCCGCATCATCCGCGCCACCGCGGAAAACCGCGACATGAGCGAGGGCCTCGGCGTCAATTCCTCCCGCGTCTTCGCGGCCGTGTTCACCGTGGGCTGCATGCTCGGCACGGTGGGCGGCGCGCTGGTGGTGCCGGCCTCGGCCTCCTCGCTTGAAATGGCCGTGGAACTGGTGGTGGAAGCCTTGGCGGTGGTGGTCATCGGCGGCCTCGGCTCCATGCGCGGCGCGCTGGCCGGAGCGCTCATCGTCGGCCTCATCCGGGCGGCGGCCATCATGGTTCTGCCCGAGGCCGAAATTCTCTCCATCTATCTGGTCGTCATCGCCGTGCTCATCCTGCGGCCGGCCGGGCTTTTCGGAAAGGCAATGGCATGAGCACGCCCACCCTCGGCACCCCCACGGCCGCCCGTGCGGCTGCGGCGGCGCCCGCCGCCGGCATGCGATGGCCGAGCGGCCTCGCTGCCTTCCTCGTGATCGTGGTGGCGATGGCGGGCCTGCCTCTCGTCGCCTCCACCTACATGCTCACCCTGATGGTGCCCTTCTTCGGCTTCGCCATCGCGCTGCTCGGCTTCAATCTCCTGTTCGGCTACACCGGGCTCCTCTCCTTCGGCCACGCCATGTTCCTCGGTATCGGCGCCTATGCGGCGGCGGTGATGACCTCGAAGCTGGGCGTCCGGTCGCTGGAGCTGACCCTGCTCGTCGCGGTGGCCGCGGCGGTGGTCATCGCGGTGCCGGTGGGCTTCCTGTGCGTGCGCTACACGCGCATCTTCTTCGGCATGCTGACGCTGGCGTTCGGCATGCTGTTCCACTCCATCCTGTTCAAGTTCTACGGTCTCACCGGTGGTGACCAGGGCATGCGGGTGATGCGCCCGCTGCTGTTCGGCATGGAGTTCGAGGGCGGCAAGACGGCCTTCATCACGGGCCCGTTCTATTACTACGCCCTCGGCCTGCTCACCCTGCTCGGCTACGCCATGTGGCGGATCGTGCGCTCGCCGTTCGGGCTGCACCTCACCGCCATCCGCGAGAATGCGCAGAAGGCGGCCTATCTCGGCGTCACCGTCTCGCGGATGCGGCTGGCGGCCTATGTCATCTCCGGGGTCTATGGCGCCATCGGCGGTGTCATCCTCGCCGTCACCATCGGCCTTGCGGACCCGGAGATCGTCTACTGGACGCAGTCCGGAAACCTCGTGTTCATGGCGGTCCTCGGCGGGTCCGGCGCCTTCGCCGGCCCGGTGGTGGGCGGCCTTGCCTTCGTGCTGCTGCAGGACACGGTGATGTCCGCCACCCAGTACTGGCGGTTCGTGATGGGCGCGGTGCTGGTGCTCATCGTCATCTTCTTCCCGCGGGGGATCGCCGGCCTGTTCGGCGACGCCTTCGCCCGCCTCAAGCGCGGGAGCTGACCCATGGCCTCACGCGCCCTCCTCTCCGCCCATCAGGTCTCCAAGAGCTACGGCGACTTCCACGCGCTCCGGAATGTCTCGGTGCATGTGGACGACGGCGAGTTCATCTCCATCGTCGGGCCCAACGGAGCCGGCAAGTCCACCCTCGTCAACGTGCTCACGGGGCTGCTGAAGCCGACCACCGGGCACGTCCACTTCCGTGGCCAGGACATCGCCGGCATCGGGCCGGTGGAGCTGTCCCGCCGCGGCATGGCGCGGGGATTCCAGCTGGTGAACATCTTCCCGGCCCTCACCGTGCGCGAAACGCTGGGCGTCGCCGCCGCCTCGCGCCTGAGGCGCATCGGCAACCCCTTCCGCAGCCTCGGCGCCGATCGCGAGGTCCGCGACGCCGTGGAGGAGGTGGCCGACATCTTCAACCTGCGCCACCGTCTGGACCAGCAGGCGAGCGCCCTTTCCCAGGGCGAGAAGAAGCTGCTGGACGTGGCCAGCGCCTTCACCCTCAAGCCCGAACTGATCCTCATCGACGAGCCCACTTCCGGCGTCTCCACCGGCGACAAGCACGCCATCATGGAGCTGCTCGTGAGCGCATCCCACAAGGCCGGCGTGCGCGGCATCATCCAGGTCGAGCACGACATGGACCTCGTGGCCCGCTATTCGGACCGCATCGTCGCGCTCCAGGCGGGGACCGTGCTTGCGGACGAGAAGCCGGAAACCTTCTTCAAGGATCCCGCCCTCATCGCTGCCGTGGTGGGCACGCGCCCGCCCAAGATGACCCAGAAGCCCGCCGTTCAGGAGATCCGGCCATGCTGAGCATTTCGGGCCTCAAGGTGGATATCGCCGGCAGCCGCATCCTCTCCGGCATCGATCTTGCCGTGGAGCCGGGCGAACTCGTCTGCCTCATTGGCCGCAATGGCGCGGGCAAGACCACCACGTTCCGGTCCATCATGGGCTATCGCAAGCCGGTGTCCGGCTCCATCCGCTTCGCGGGCAAGGAGCTGATCGGCCGCGCGCCGCATGAGATCGCGCAGATGGGCGTCGGCTTCTCGCCGGAGGAATCGGAGGTCTACGCCGACCTCACCGTGGCGGAGAATCTGGAGCTGCCAACCTGGACGCGGCGCTCGAAGATGTCGGAGAAGGATCGCGTCGAGCGCTCCCTGAACGTTTTCCCGAAACTCCGGCAGTATCTGCATCGGGGCGGGGCGCAGCTCTCCGGCGGCGAGCGCAAGATGGTGTCGGTGGCCCGCGCCCTCGCGCTCGACCCCAGCCTCCTGCTGCTGGACGAGCCGTTCGAGGGCCTCTCGCCGGCGATCATCCCGGTCATATCGGAGGGCATCGCCTCCATCCGCGCCATGGGGCAGGCGGTGCTGATGGCGGAATCCAACGTGCATCACCTGCCGGACTATGTGGATCGTCTCTACGTGCTGGAGCGCGGCGAGATGATCTTCTCCGGCACGCTGGCCGAGGCGCACCGCGACAAGGCGGTCATGCGCGTCATCGCCGGCGAGGTGGAGCTGGAGCACGCCTGAGCCATGCCCCTCACCTATCGTGCCGCGGTGCTTCACGCGCCGCAGACGCCGCTCGCCATCGAGACGGTGCAGGCGGCGGCGCTCGGGCCATGCGACGTGCTGGTCCGCATCAAGGCCGCCGGACTTTGCCACACAGACCTCGAGGTGATCGAGGGCGGGCTCGTCTATCCCATGCCCATCGTGCTCGGCCACGAGGCGGCCGGCATCGTGGAAGAGGTGGGGCGGGAGACCAAGGGCGTCCGCAAGGGCGACCATGTGGTACTGTCCTGGAACCCCCATTGTGGTCACTGCTTCTATTGCGACCGCGCGCTGCCCATCCTGTGCGAGGGCTATCTCGCCGAAGGGCCGAAGGCGCGCGCCTTCGACGGCGCCGCCAAGGCGCGGCTCGCGGACGGGCGTGAGCTGGGCAACCTCATGTTCCTCGGCGCCTTCGGCGAATACTGCATCGTGACCGACCAGCAGGCGGTGCCGGTGCCGAAAGAACTGCCGTTCGAGGAGGCCTGCCTCATCGGCTGCGGGATCATGACCGGTGTCGGCGCGGCACTGAACGTCGCCCGCATCGGGCCGGGCGACACGGCACTCGTCATCGGCTGCGGCGCCGTGGGCCTTGCGGCGGTCCAGGGCGCGCGGCTGGCGGGCGCCGAAACCATCCTTGCTGCCGACCTGGACGACGCCAAGCTCGCCCTCGCCCGCACCATGGGCGCCACCCACACGGTGAACGCCCGCACCGGCGATGTAGTGGAGGCGGCGCGCGCCCTCACAGGTGGCCGCGGGGCGGACGTGGTGCTGGAATCCGCCGGCAGCCCCATCGCCTTCCGCACGACGGTGGAGGCGGTGCGGCCGGGTGGTGAGGTGATCTGGCTGGGCAAGATCGACGTGACGAAGGACGTGTCGTTCCGCTGGGGTTCGCTGATGGCGGAAAAGCGCATCCGCCGCGTCTCCTACGGCGGCGCCCGGCCCGCCCGTGATTTCCCCTTCCTGGCGCGTGCCGCGCTCGCGGGGCGCCTCGACCTCAACGGTCTCATCTCCCGCCGGATCGCGCTGGAGGAGATCAACGAAGGCTTCGCCGCGCTCAAGGCCGGCGAAACGATCCGCAGCGTGGTGGTGTTCTGAGTGAACGAGACTCCCTCTCCCCTTGCGGGAGAGGGAGCATCACACCTCACGCATCCAACGTCTTGCGGGCGAAATCCTCGATATAGTCCACGAGATTGGAGGCCGCCGTCTCGGCCGCCTTGCGGTCGCGGCGGGCCACCGCCTCGGCCACCTCGGCGTGAAGCCGGGCGGCGAGCGGCAGGTCGGCCACTTCCTTGTAGTGCTGGTACCAGAAGCGGCGCGACAGCGCGTTCATCAGCCCCATCGAGCGCACCGCGAACTCGTTGCGCGAAGCCTGCGCCATCAAGAGGTTGAACCGCCTGTCGAGGCGCATGAAGGCGAGGTCGTCCTCCACTTCCGCCGCCTGCCGCATGGAGCCGGCAATCTCCGCGAAGGCGTCCCGCTCCTCGGCCGTCGCGCGCTCGGCGGCGAGGCCCGCCATCAGCACCTCCAACACCCGCCGCACCTCCAGCAGGCGAAGCTGGGTCCGCAGGTTGATGTCCGACACCAGCACGCCGCGCCGCGGCAGCACAACCACCAGTCCATCGCGCGCGAGCCGTTGCAACGCCTCGCGAATGGGCGTGCGGCCGATCTTCAGCCGGTCGGAAAGCGTGAGTTCGGAGAGCACCGCTCCGGGGGGGAGCTGGAGGGTCGCGATCAGTTCTTCGAGGATGCGATAGGCCCGGTCGGTGAGGCTCGCATCCTCCACCGGCGCATCCTCGCGGCGCGGGCGGCGCGCCGGTGGGCGCGGTTCCTTGCGGGTTTCGCGCAACGGCTCCAGCAGGAGGTCGATCCCGACCTCCGCCCCCTCGATAACCGATTGCCGCTTCTGGCGCTTCACCGGCGCCCTGGAACCTGCTTTGGCCCCCACCTTCGCCATGCCGCGCGCTCCCGTGCCGATTGTCCCTGTGACGACGGATTCGCCTCCCGCCGTCAAGCCGTCGCGGCGCGCGTCAGGCCGCGACGCGATGGATGGCGGCAGCGATGTCGTCGGAAGTCATCTCCCATTCATTGGCGAAATTCGCCACCACATCGCGCATGAACTGGTCGTGCAGCGCATAGGCGCGCCGGTCGTCGCCAAGGTGGTCGGCCAGAAGAGCGAGCGCGAGCTGGGCGGGAGCCTGCCCCTCATAGCTCCATTCGAAGCCGTCGCTGCTCAGTTTGGCGATGTCGGTGCGCTGCGGCAGCGGCTTGCCGTCCACCGTCACCGCGATGCCGTCGATGGTGCGGTCTCCCCGATAGGTCTTCATGCGTCCTGCCCTGCCTGTTATTGCCCGTCCAATTGGGATTGCACTGATATGTTACATGAGCAGCAGGTGCCATTCAACGGCCTGCGACGCAAAGGCGGCGGGCAAGACGGCGCGGGCTCGGGTAAGCTCGGCGCTTTCAGACGGGAGATTGCGATGGCGACGACGATCTATGGCATCAAGGCCTGCGACACCATGAAGAAGGCGCGGGCCTGGCTCGACGATCAGGGCATCGCCTATGCCTTCCACGACTACAAGGCGGCGGGCATCGATGCGAAGACGCTTCAGGGCTGGGCGAAGAAAGTCGGCTGGGAGAAGCTGCTCAACCGAGCCGGCACCACCTTCAGGAAGCTGCCGGATGCCGACAAGGCGGACATTGACGAGCAAAAGGCGCTGGCGCTGATGCTGGCGCATCCGTCCATGATCAAGCGCCCGGTGCTGGAGCACGGGCGCGATCTCATCGTCGGCTTCAAGCCGGAGGATTATGCGGCAAAGGTGAAGTGAGGCCGGCTGCGCGCGCCGGCCTCGTGGGCCCTGCGCTCAGGAGGCTTCGGCCGCCGGCGGCACCTCGACCGGCGCGTTCAGCGCTTCGGCGAAGCTGGTGAAGAACTGGTCTGAGAGCTTCTTGGCGGTCGCCTGCACGAGGCGCCCGCCAAGGGACGCGAGCTTGCCGCCGATCTGGGCGTCCGCCACATAGTTGAGGATGGTGTCCGCCCCATCCTCCGCCAGCGAAACCTTGGCCTCGCCCTTGGCGAAACCGGCGATGCCGCCATTGCCCTGCCCCACGATGCGGCAGCCGGCGGGAGCCTCCATGTCGGTCAGTTCCACCGAACCGGCGAATGTGGCCGAGACGGGTCCCACCTTCACCTGCACCTTGGCGGCATAGGCATTGTCGCCCGTCTGCTCCAGCTCCTTGCAGCCGGGAATGCAGCGCTTGAGCATTTCGGGATCAAGGATCGCCTTCCACACGGTCTCGCGCGGTGCGCTGATGCGATATTCGCCGGTCAGTTCCATGGGATGCTCCTCCCCGTGTTCTCGTTCGCGCGTGCCGCTCTCAGGCGACGCCGCTCAGACCGCACAATAGCGATCCTGGATGTCCTTGTCGGCGAGCAGTGCAGCGGCGCTCGATTGATGCACCAGTTCGCCCTGGTCGATGATGATGGCGCGGCTCGCCAGATTGAGCGCCCACTCCACATTCTGCTCCACCAGAAGCAGCGTCGTGCCCTGATCGCGCAGGCGCCGGAACAGCACGCCCATCTCCTCCACCAGCACCGGCATGATGCCCTCGGAGGGCTCATCCAGCAGCACCATCTTCGGCTTGGAGATGATGGCACGGGCGATGGCGAGCATCTGCTGCTCGCCGCCGGACATGGTTGTGCCCTGCTGCTCCAGCCGCTCCTTGAGGCGCGGGAAGCTCTTGGCAATTTCGTCGATCGCCGCCCGCTCGTCCGTACGCGCTGCCGCGACGAGGCCGAGCTGCAGGTTTTCCCGCACCGTGAGGCCGGAAACGATCCGCCGCTCCTCCGGCACGTAGCCGAGGCCGAGGCGGAACCGGGCGTGGGCGCCGAGCGGCAGAAGGTCCGTGCCGTCGAACGTCACCCGGCCTTCCGCGCGCGGCATCAGCCCCATGATCGCGCGCAGCGTCGAGGTCTTGCCCGCGCCGTTGCGGCCGACGAGGGCGACGATCTCGCCCTGCTCGATGCTGAACGTCAGGTCATGGACGACGTGGCTCGGCCCGTACCAGGCGTTGAGCTTCTCGACCTCAAGCATAGCCATCGTTCTGCCCCAGATAGACGCGGCGGACTTCCGGATCGGCCTGCACCGCGACCGGCGTGCCGTCGGCGATGAGCCGGCCGTGATGCAGCACGAGGATCCGGTCCGACAGGCCGAGGATCATCTTCATCTTGTGCTCGACGAGGAGGATGGTGCGATCCGCCGCGAGGCGCTCGATCAGCGCCACCATCTCCTTGGTCTCTTCCGGCCCCATGCCGGCCGTGGGCTCGTCCAGCAGCAGCAGCTCGGGGTCCGCCACCAGCGCGATGGCGATCTCCAGCGCCCGCTGCTCGCCATGGGCGAGGTCCCGGGCGCGACGGGCGCGGCGATGGGTGAGGCCCACCTCGGCGAGGGCCGCATCCGCCTTCTGCGTCAGTTCGGGATAGCGGTCGCGATGGCTGAAGACGTCGTAGCGCGTCTTCAGCGCCTGGGCGGCTACCCGGACATTCTCCTCCACCGACAGTTCGGGGAAGAGATTGGTGATCTGGTAGGAGCGGGCGATGCCGAGGTGGGCGAAGCGGTGCTGCTTCAACCCCTTCAGCTCCTGCCCCTTGAAGCGGATGGAGCCGGTGGAGGGCTGGAGCACGCCGGACAGCACGTTGAAGAAGGTGCTCTTGCCGGCGCCATTGGGGCCGATCACCGCCGTGACCTTGTTCCGCTCGAACTTGGCCGAGATGCCGGCGAGGGCGACGAAGCCACCGAAGGAGCGGCCCACGTCCGTCACTTCCATCAGCGCGGTCATGACGCCCTCCTGCGACGCACGATCTGGATCAGGCTGCCCCAGATACCCTTGGGCAGGAACAGCACGAACAGGATGAAGACGATGCCGACGATGAGCTGCCAGTGGGTGGTCCAGAGCGAAGCGACATCCTCGATGAGCAGGAACACCAGCGCCCCCACGAACGGCCCGAAGAAGGAGCCGGCGCCGCCCAGCATGGTCATCATCACCACGATGGACGAGGTGTGAACGCTCAAAGCATCCAGCGGCACGATGGAGAGGTGCAGCGCCGAGAGCGTGCCGGCGAGGCCGCAGAGGGCGCCGGACAGGACGAAGGACAGGAGCTTGGTGCGTTCCACGTCGAAGCCGCAGGCGCGGGCGCGGGTCTCGTTCTCGCGCACCGCCTCGATGGCCGCGCCGAAGGGCGAGTTCAGCACGCGCGAGACGAACCACAGGGCCAGCGCCGCGAAGAACATGATGAAGTAGTATTTCGCCAGCGGGTTCAGCAGGTTCACCGAGAAGCCGCCAATCAGGTCGGCCTTCGCCACGGTGAAGCCGCGCAGGCCGTTCTCGCCGCCGGTCCAGCCCGAGGCCTGGAGCGCGACGTAATAGACGAGCTGCGCAAGTGCCAGCGTGACCATGCAGAAGTAGATGCCGCGCGTGCGGATGGAGAGAGCACCGATCACCGCGGACAGCAGGCTCGCGCCGACGATGCCGGTGAGCATGGCGGGAAACCAGCCGAACCCGAAATGCGCGATGGACATTCCAGTGAGATAGGCGCCCGCGCCGAAGAAGGCCGCATGGCCGAAGGAGAGGAGGCCCGTGTAGCCGAACAGCAGGTTGAAGCCCACGGTGAACAGGCCGTAGATCAGCACGTTCACCGCCAGCGCCTGCGAGGGCAGCACGAAGGGCAGCACCGCCAGCACGGCGATGGTGAGCGGCACGCGCCAGCGGTCCAGCGCGGCGCCGGCCTTCGGCAGCGTGCGCGGCGCCACGCTTTGCCCGGCGGCGAGGTCGGTCGAGGTCATGGGGTCGTCTCCGTTCACGCGCCGGTTCCGTCAGGCGCCCGCCGGCCGGCCGAACAGGCCCTGCGGTCGGACGAGGAGAATGAGAGCCATCAGCCCGAACATGACGATGGTCGCCATCTCGGGGGCGAACAGCGCGGTCATGCTCACCGCGACGCCCACGAGCAGTCCCGCAACCACCGCTCCGAGCAGCGAGCCCATGCCGCCGATGACGGTGACGACGAAAGCTTCCGCCAGCACCAGCGTGCCCATTTCGGGGCTCACGTTGCGCATGGGCGCCGCCAGCACGCCGCCCAGCGCGGTGAGGCCAACGCCCAGGCCGAACACGAGAAGCCACAGGCGGCTCACGTCCACCCCCAGAACTTTCATGATGAGCGGATCGCGCGCGCCGGCCCGCACGATGAGGCCGAAGCGCGTCTTCTCCAGCGCCACCCAGAGCAGCAGCAGGATGACCGCCACCACGCCCACCACAAACAGGCGATAGATGGGGAAATAGCCGACCCCGAGGTCCACCACGCCCTGGAGCGCATCCGGTGCCGAGAAGGGGATGCCGTCCGTGCCGAAGGTGATGCGCACGGTCTCTACCAGCACATAGCCGAGGCCGAAGGTGAGCAGCAGCGGATCGTCCGGCGTGCGGCCGTAAAGTGGGCGGATCAGAAAGCGCTCGATGAGCATGCCGAGCACGCCCACGCCAATGGGCGCAACGATCAACGCCCACCAGAAGCTGCCCGTCTGCGCGGCGATCCACAGCCCCGCATAGGCGCCCACCATGAACAGGGCGCCGTGGGCGAAATTCACGATGCCGAGCATTCCGAACACAATGGTGAGCCCGAGGGCGACCATCACCAGGATCGCCCCGAGCGCGAGCCCGGAGAACAGCTGCATGAGGATGAGTTCAAGGTCCATCGGTTCTCTCGGGGCGGTCGTTCGGGGTGATCGGTCTTGCGTTCCCCCTCTTCCGACGAAAGCGGCTGATGCCAAGTTCGAGGGACGAGAGGCCGCGGGTGACGGGGGGCGGCGCCGGAGTTCCAGACGCTGCCCCCTCATCCGTCTCGCGGCTGCGCCGCGATCCACCTTCTCCCTCAAGGGGAGAAGGATCTTCCGCTCACATCCCCCGCGAACGGGCGGAAGAAGCGATGATCCTCAGGTCGGGAAGCCCAGCTCGCCGCAAGAGCGCAGCATCTGCTCGGAACCGGGGACGTTCTCCACGATGTCGAACAGGTCCTGCTCGCTCTTCATGTCAGCCTTCGCCTTGGACTTCAGCACAAGCACCGACTGAACCGACTGGTGATCGCACTTGCGGAAGTATTGCGGGCCCTTGGCCACGTCATACTTCAGGCCTTCAATGGCCTCGATCACCTTGTCGGTGTCGGTGCCGTCGGCCTTCGCCATGGCCAGCAGCAACGCCGAGACGCCGGTGAAGCCATAGGCGCCGTAGTCCGTGGGAAGCGAGCCATAGGCCGCCTTGTAGGCATCGTTGAAGGCCTTGGCGGAGGGAATGGTGTTCTCCAGCGCCCAATAATAGTTGGCGCCGCCGATGATGCCCTCGAAGACGTCGGGCGCCACGGCGATGCGCTGGTTGTGCAGCAGCACTGGCACCACGATCTGCATCTGCTTCTTCATGCCAAAGTCGTTGGCCTGCTTGATCGAATTGGCCTGGTCGCGACCGAAGTTGCAGATGGCAAGGATGTCCGGCTTCAGGGCGCGGATGCGCGGCATCAGCGTGGAATAATCCGCAGCGCCGAAGGGGTGCAGGATCTCGCCGACGATCTCCGCGCCCAGTTCGCCGGCCGCGCGCTTGAAGCCGCGCATCATCTCGTGGCCATAGGCGTAGTCGGCGCCGAGCAAGGCGACCTTGGAGCCCTTCTTGAAGGTCGCCCGCGCCACGGCGGCCGTGGTCATGTGCGGGTTCAGCGCCTCGTGGAAGGTGTACTTCGAGAAGTCCTTTACCTCGTTGATGGTGTCGGACTGGCTGATGGAGACGTAGATGACGCCGCGTGCGCGCGTCACTTCGTTCACCGCGAGCTGAACGGCGCTGGAAAGCGCGCCGACCACCGCATGGACCTTGTCCTTCTCGATCAGCTCGAGGGTGCGGGTGGCGGCCTCGCCGGCGTTCAGCTTGTCGTCACGAACCAGCAGCTCGACCTTGCGGCCGGCGATGCCGCCCTTGTCGTTGACGAGCTTCACGGCAAGTTCCGCGCTTTTCACCTGGTCCTTCGCCTCGGCGCCGAAGGGGCCGGTGAGCGGGGTGGGGAAACCGATGCGGATGGTCTCCGCCTGCGCACGCACGATGGCCGGCGACGCGATGAGGCCGACGCCCGCGGCGCCGAGGCCGGCGAGCACGGTGCGGCGGGATACGCTGGAGAGGGGATGGTCGGTCCGCTTGGTCATGAAATCCTCCCGGTGTGTCTTGTTTTTTGGCTGTGGGCGGTCGTCAGTAGGCGCCGAGCGCTTTCAGGATGCGCGCGGGGGTCATGGGAATCTGGGTCAGCTCCGCGCCCAGCGGCGCCAGTGCATCATTGACCGCGTTGAGCGCGGCGGCGGACGAGGCGGCGGTGCCCGCCTCCCCGCAGCCCTTGGCACCGAGTTCGGTGTCGCGGGTCGGCGTTTCCATGTGGGTGATGACGATATCCGGCATCTCGCAGGCCATGGGCACGAGATAATCGGCGAGCGAGCCATTCACGAGCTGGCCGGCCTCGTCGTAACGGCATTCCTCGAAGAAGGCAGCGCCCAGCCCCTGCACCACGCCACCGCGCACCTGCTCCTCGACCAGGAGCGGGTTGATGATGCGGCCGCAGTCCTCCACCACGAAGTGCTTGAGGATTTTGACAAGTCCCGTCTCCGCATCCACCTCCACATGGCAACCGTGGATGCCGTTGGTGAAGGCGAAGGGATAGCCGGACGGCGCGAAATGATGCGCCACGGTCAGTTGCGCGTCGGTGCCCGGCGGCAGCGTGTCGGAGCGGAAATAGGCGATACGCGCCACCTCGGCGAGGCTGAGGCGCGCCGCGCCGCCCGCCTTGTCCACCACCTCGGCATCGACAAGATCGAGGTCGCCCGGCTGGGCCTGGAGGATGGCGGCGGCCACGTTCAGCACGTTGGTCTTGAGCTTGCGCGCTGCCTGCAGCGCCGTCTCGCCGCCGATGCCGGCGCCGCGGCAGGCCCAGGTGGCGCCGCCATGGGGCGTAACCTCGGTGTCGCCGGTGATGACGCGCACGATGTCGCGCGAGACGCCGAGATAATCGGCGACGATCTGGCCGATGATGGCCTCCGTCCCCTGCCCCTGCTCCGTCACCGAGATGAGGCAGCGCACCTCGCCGGACGGCGTGATCTTGATGACCGCCCCATCCTGCGCCGAGATGCGCGCGCCGCCGATGCCGTAGAAGGCGGGCGTGGGATTGGTGATCTCCACGAACGCCGCGATGCCGATGCCGCGATGGATGCCCCGCGCCCGCAGCTCAGCCTGCTCGGCGCGCAAGCGGTCATAGTCCATCAGCGCCTTGAGCTTGCCGAGGCAGGCTTCGTGGGACAACTGCTCGAACTTGTAGCCGGTGAGCGACTGGCAGGGATAGGCGTCGTCCGGAATGAAGTTGCGCGCGCGCACCTCGAAAGGATCGAGGCCCGTCGCGGCGGCCGCCTTCTCCATCAGATGCTCGGTGACGGCGCAGGCGATGGGGTGGCCCACCGCGCGATACTGGCTCGTCTGCGTCTTGTTCTGGAACACCACCTTCAGGTCGGCCCGGTAGGCCTCCAGCCGATAGGGCGCGCCGATGAGGCGGATGACCTGGTTGCCCTCCACCGCGCTGGTGCGGGGATAGGTGGAGAAGGGGCCGATGGCGGTCTCGTCCTCCACCGCCATGGCGAGGATGCGGCCGTCCGCGCCGACTGCCGCCTTCGCCTTCACGCGATGGTCGCGGGCGTGGATGTCGGAGACGAAGGCCTCCAGCCGGTCCGCCACGAACTTCACCGGCCGGCCCGCCAGCATGGACAGGCCGATGACTGCCATGTCCTCGTGATAGACGTGCAGCTTCACGCCAAAGGACCCGCCCACGTCCGGCGCCGCCACACGCACCCGGCCCTCGGGGATACCGTAGTGACGTGCATAGAGGTCCTGAAACTGGAAGGGCGTCTGCGTGCCGTGATGGACGGTGAGGGCGTGCTCGCTGGCATCGTAATCGGCGATGAGCGCGCGCGGCTCCAGTGTCACGCCGGTGTGGCGGCCGAAGGCGAGGTCCGCTTCCACCACATGGGCGGCGGCGGCGAACAGGTCGTCCACCGCGCCGCTCTCCAGCGCGCTGCGGAAGCAGAGATTGTCGGCGAAGCCTTCCACGAGGCGCGGCGCATCAGGCGCGAGCGCGGTGTCGAGATCGGCGAGGACGGGCAAGTCCTCATACTCCACCTCCACCAGCTCGCAGGCATCCTCGGCGGCCGCGCGGCTTTCAGCGACCACGGCCACCACCGCCTGCCCGCTCCAGGTTACGCGATCGAGTGGGAGGGGACGCTGGGGCTCGGATTTCATGCCCTTGAAATGGTCGAGCGTGCCGACCCAGGGCGTGCAAAGCTTCGCAAGGTCTTCGCCCGTCGCCACCAGCGCGACACCGGGGGCGGCGCGGGCGGCTTCCACGTCGATACGCACGATGCGGGCGTGGGCGAAGGGCGAGCGAACGAAGGCCGCATGCAGCATGCGCGGCAGCTTCATGTCGGTGACGTAGTTCCCCCGCCCCGCCACCAGCCGCTTGGCGTTGGGGCGCGGCAGCGGGCGGCCCACATGAACGCCTGGCTGAAGATGGGGCGCCGCGGCGAGCGGACGGTCGAAGGGGGCGTTCATTCCGCGCCCTCCCCGTTCGCCTTGCGAGCAGCCGCCTCGATGGCGTCGACGATGGCCTCGTAACCGGTGCAGCGGCAGTAATTGCCGGAGATGGCGTCGCGGATCTCCTCGCGGTCCGGCATGCCGCCGCGGGCGATCAGGGCGTGGGCATTCACCAGCATGCCCGGCGTGCAGAAGCCGCATTGCAGCGCGTTTCGCTCATGGAACGCCTGCTGGAGCGGCGCCAGCGCGCCGCTGGCCACCAGCCCCTCCACCGTCTCCACCGACTGCCCCTGCGCCTGAACCGCGAAGACGAGGCAGGAATGCACCGGCACGCCATCCAGCAGCACAAGGCAGGCGCCGCACGCCCCCATCTCGCAGCCCACGTGGGTGGCGGTGAGTTCCAGGTCCATGCGCAGAAAATCCGCCAGCGTGGTGCGCGGCGCGACCATGCGCGCGGTTTCCACGCCGTTGACGGTGAGCGTGAGGGGGACGGCGCCCGCCATCATGTTCATGAGCAGGTCTCCAGCTTGCGCAGCAGGCGCCCGAGCAGGACGCGCGCCAGATGGCGGCGCATGGCGGCGGGAATTTCGGCATCGTCGAGCGGGTCGATGTCGCCATCGAGTGCGCGCTGGGCCGTGGCGATCGTCTCGGCATCGAGCGCCTTGTTGGCGATCTCGGCCTCGGCATTGCGGGCGCGCACTGGCGTTGGGCCAACCGAGAACAGGGCGATGCGCGGATTCGCGATCACGGCCCCGTCGCGCTCGGCGAGGATGCCGCCGCCGATCATGGCGTAATCGCCACGCCGACGCGCCATCTCGTCGAAGGCCCAGACATGGCGCGGGCCCGCGGCGGGCACATGCAGGGCCACGAGGATTTCGCCGGGCTCGATGGCGGTCTGGTAGAGATCCTGAAAGTAATCGTCTGCCGCAACGCGCCGAACGCCGTCAGCCCCGAAAATCTCCATCTCGGCGCCCATCGCCAGCATCATGGCCGGGAACTCGGACGCCGGATCAGCCAGCGCCACGCTGCCGCCGACCGTGCCGCGATTGCGGATCGCGGGATGGGCGACGAAAGGCGCGGCTGCCGCGAGCAGCGGCGCATGGGCGCGGATCAGCGGCTCGGTCAGGGTTTCGGCATGGCGGGTGAGCGCGCCGATGCGCAGGGTTTCCCCTTCCAGTCGAACGCCACGCATCTCGGAAATGTCGGAGAGGTCAATCAGAACCTGCGGCCCCTGCAGCCGCATCGCCAGCGCCGGCACCAGGCTCTGCCCGCCGGAGATGTAGCTCGCATCGCCATCGGCCCCGGCAAAGGCGGCATGCGCCTCGGCAAGGCTCGACGGACGCGCATAGGCGAAAGCGCGGGCTTTCAAGGGCAGATCCTCCCGGTCGTGGCTTCATTTTAGTGACCACTTGGTCACAACATGATCTCAGGCCGGCCTGCCTGTCAATAGTGCTGCATGGCCATTGCCGGAAAACTTGGAAACCGCGTCAGCGCGGGAGTTATTGCAGCGCACCACAACGCTATTCCCATTCGTATATATGATTATTGCCTTCGCTATTCTTTTCTTCGACTTTCCGCATGCCCGCCTCGTTGCGACGCGTGCGCGAGATTGCGCCTCAACATGCTGAGGCCCTTGGTGGCGCGGGAAGGTTGCGCTATCGCAGGACCGCGGGCGCCCAGCCCATGCGCCGAACGGACACGCCTTGAAGCCCACGCCCGACCAGAAGCAGTCGCCCGCCCGCCCGCGCCGCCAGCACATGCGTGCGGCGGATCGCGAGCAGGCCATCATCGAGGAGGCGGTCCGCTTCTTCGCCGAGCACGGGTTCGAGGGCCAGACGCGTGAGTTGGCGAAGCGAATGGGAATTACCCACTCCGCCATCTACCGCTACATCCCCTCCAAGGAAGCGCTCATCGAGCGGGTCTACGAGCACGTCTATCTCAGCCGCTGGAAGGCGGACTGGTCGGCGCTGGTGACGGATCGGTCGAGGCCGCTGGAAGCCCGGCTCACGCAGTTCTATCTCGAATATGTGGAACAGGTCTTCGACTACCACTGGGTGCGAATCTTCGCCTTTTCCGGCTTGAAGTCCTTCGACATCACCAGCCGCTACCTCGCCATCGTGGGTGACCAGATCATCCTGCCCGCCTGCGCCGAATTGAGGGCGGAGCTGGAGCTTCCGGCCCCGAGTCGGATACCCGTCAGCGAACGCGAGGCCGAACTGTTCTGGGGCCTCCACGGGCGCATTTTCTATCTGGCCATCCGCCGCTATGTGTACGGAACGACTACGCCCGAGGACCTCGATCCCATCGTCCGTGACGCGGTTCGTGCCTTCCGTGCTGGTGTCGCACCCGTGCTGAAGGACATCCTGGCGCAAGCTGACTCTTGAAGAATGAAGGGGTTGGCAGAGATCGGCGCGGATGACCTAGCGTCAGCACAACCCCTCGCCAAAACCGCCTTCGCTTGGTAAAGTTTGCGTGCGAACGGCCTTGTTCTCGCCGTCGTGATCTGGTCTAGCGAGGGGCGTAAAGGGAAAAGAAACCGAATTTCGGCAGGTTTGCAGGGGCTGGCGGTAATGTGCGGCGGGCCGCACGGGCGCAGCGTTCAGGGCCGGTGGCCGGTCGGAGATGATCCGAACCGGGCAAGACTTGTGCGGTGCGAAAACCGAAGGACCCTGCAATGGACGAACGGAGCCGGTACCGACCGGCAGCGCTGATAGCGGGGACCATGAGGCACTCGGACCGGCAGGAATACGCAGCTTGGCAGGACCACGCGAGCGAGCAGGATGCGCGCGCGGGTCACGATGCGGGCTGGCGCGACCACGCTGAATGGGACCGGGACGACGCCGATCCCTACGCCGACTGGCACGACCGGGCCGACTGGCACTGGACGCCCCACGTCCATGAGGAGGAGATCGACGCCTCCGACTACGACCCCCACGCCGCCGATCCCCATGCCGACGATTCCCGTTCCGAAGGCATGTCCCGTCGCGGAACGCTCGTGGGCATCGGCACCGGCATCGTTGCCGGCCTGCTCGTTGCCGCCGGGGCCGTCTGGTACTCGCAGGGCTCGTTCGCCTTCGGCGTCTCCGCGCCGCCACCCCAGGTCGCCGAGCGCCCGGCCGTCCGCGCGCTGAGCATGGCCGCCGCCGGCACGACCGTGACCGAGATTTCCCTCGTCGTCGGCTCCGGTTCGCTGGGCGTCGATGCCGGCAGCATCTACCTGACCAACGTGGCCATCGATGGCCGCTCCTTTGCCGCCACAGCAGAGCCTTCCGACAATTCCGCGCGCCTCACCGGCCGCGTCGTGCCCCTGCCGATGGCCAATCCGCTGAACCGAAACCAGATTGCGGCGGCCGACGGTATCAAGGCGCTGGAGCAGTTCGACCAGGGCGGGGTCCCCCTCCCCCTGCGCAAGCCGGCCATGCCGAACCAGCGCCTCGCCTACGCGTCCCTGCCCGACGCCTCCCTCACCGACACGCCCTCCGCCGTTCCCGGCAGCCAGGCGCCTGCGCCGGACACGCCGACGCTCTCCGAAGATGAGCCGGCGCTGCCCACGCCGGGCAGCGGCTATGCCATCTACGATATCAAGGCCAAGGTCGTTTACATGCCGAACGGGGATCGGCTGGAGGCGCATTCGGGCTACGGTGATACCTTTGACGACGTCCGCGCCGTGAACAAGCGGATGGTGGGCCCGACGCCGCCCAACACCTACCAGCTGACCATGCGCGAATCCCTGTTCCACGGCATCGAGGCGGTGCGCCTGAACCCGATCGGGACCGGGCGGATGTACGGCCGCGCCGGCATCCTCGCCCACCCCTATCTCCTTGGCCCGCGTGGAGATTCCAACGGCTGCGTGTCGGTCAAGGACTACGACAAGTTCCTCGCCGCCTTCAAACGGGGCGAGGTGAAGAAGATGGTGGTGGTGGCCGAGCTGAAGCACGGCCCGAAGAAGGAGGAGAATTTCCTCCTGTCCTTCCTGAAGCCCAAGGACTAGCGGCTCCGGCCGCTCCTGACCCCCATGGGTTGGCCGCGCAGGGCTGTGCTTTGCGCGCCACGGCGGAAAGCAGGACATCGCAAGGGGATCGCTCCCTTCCGGTAGCGATCAACCTCCCGCTTTCGCTGCACCGCGAGGATTTGCGCGCCATCCTTGCGCCAGATCAAATTCCCTCGACTTTCCGGACACATACGGATGCTCCCGCACCCGTAGATCAACGGAATTGACCCCGACGACGGACGGGACCTTAGCTGCGGCCATTCGCACCTGCGAAGCAGCGTCCGGCCTGCGAAACCGTTGGGCCGGCTAAAGACGGGAGCCCGTCATGGCCGCCGATACGACTGCCCCCTCCCCCTTCCAGAACCTGCTGCCGTTCGACCCGAATGCCGCCATGTCGGCATTCCAGAAGGGACTTTCACCGGCATTCAACCCACCGTTCGGGGCCGGTTCGGCGGCGGTTCAGTCCGGACCGCTCGGCGCCTACCTCGTGGACGCCGCCCAGCGCAATGTCCTCTTCCTCGATCTCCTCCGCCGGAGGGGAAACGAGCAGCGCGACATGACCTCGCATCCCATGGCGACGGTGCTCACCTTCGACCATGAGGTGCTGGTGAGCGGGCGGGCGCTGCCGCGGCCGATCAACTACTCCCTGTCCCGCATCGTCCCCCCTCCGGGTGTCGCGGTGGATCCGCGCAAGCGGCCGGTAGCGGTGGTGGATCCGCGCGCCGGGCAGGGGCCGGGCATCGGCGGGTTCAAGACCGAGAGCGAGATCGGCGAGGCGCTGGCCACGGGGCATCCCGTGTACTTCATCGGCTTTGCCGCCGAGCCGGAGCCGGGGCAGACCTTCCTGGACGTGGTGGAGGGGCAGGTCGCCTTCTTCGAGCGCATCCGCGAGATGCACCCGGAGGCGCCGCCCACCTTCGCCATCGGCAATTGCCAGGCCGGCTACCAGACGCTGATGGTGGCGATGCTGCGGCCGGACCTGTTCGGGCCCTGCATGGTGGCGGGCTCGCCCATGTCCTACTGGCAGGGCGTGCACGGCAAGAACCCCATGCGCTATTCGGGCGGCCTCCTGGGCGGCTCGTGGCTCACCAACCTCGTCAGCGACCTCGGCCGCGGCAAGTTCGACGGCACCTGGCTGATCCTGAACTTCGACAATCTGAACCCGGCCAACTGGCTGTGGGGCAAGCAGTATGACGTCTGGTCGAAGGTGGACACGGAAGGGCCGCGCTATCTCGAATTCGAGAAGTGGTGGGGCGACTTCATCAAGCTGAACGGCGACGAGATCCAGTTCCTCGTCGATGAATTCTTCATCGGCGACAAGCTCACCCGCAACGAGGTGCGCTCCACCGACGGCAAGGTGTTCGACCTGCGCAACATCGCCTCGCCGATCATCGTCTTCACCTCGCAGGGCGACAATATCTCGCCACCGCCGCAGACGCTGGGCTGGATTCTCGACCTCTACAAGGACGTGGACGACATCCGCGCCGAGGGCCGCACCATCGTCTATTGCATGAACCAGAAGGTGGGCCACCTCGCCATCTTCGTCTCGGCCAAGGTCGGGGCGAAGGAGGACGAGGAGCTGGTGCGCCTCATGGACCTCATCGACTGCCTGCCCCCCGGCCTCTACGAGCTGGTGATCGAGCCGGCATCGGCGGAGCAGGTGAAGGCCGGCGGCGCGGCGTGGCATTCGCGCTTCGAGCTGCGCTCGCTGGACGACCTGCGCGCCTACGGCCGCAACAGTGTGGAGGATGATCGCGCCTTCGCCGCCGCGCGGCGGGTGTCGGAGATCAACCACTCGCTCTATCGCACCTTCCTCCAGCCGGTCGTGAAGGCGGTGGCGACGCCGCAGCTCGCGGATGCGCTGTTCACCTTCAATCCGCTGCGGCTCTCCTACACCCTGTTCGCGGACACCAACCCCCTGATGAAGGGCGTGGAGAAGCTCGCCGCCGAGGTAACGACCGCCCGCAAGGCCGTCGACGCCGCCAATCCGCTCCTCGCGGTCCAGACCTTCTGGTCCGACCAGATCAACGCGGTCCTCGACGGCTGGCGCGATGTGCGGGACCGGGCGGTGGAGCAGTCCTTCTTCGCCATCTACGGCTCGCCGGTCCTGCAGGGGATGCTGGGCCTGAACATCGAGGGCAAGGTGCGCGAGTTGCCGGCCAACAGCCCACAGAAGGAAGCCTTCCGCGACCGCAAGATCGCCGAGTTCCGTGACCGCGTGACCGAAGGCGGCTTCAACGAGGCGCTGGTGCGCGCCTCTCTCTACGTGCTCTCGGTGACACGCGCGCTGGACGAGGCTGCCGCCAGCTCGCTCAATGAGACGCGGCAGAAGCTGATGCAGCTCTCGCTACCCGAGTTCAAGACGCTGGTGCGTGACCAGTTCTACATCCTGCTCCTGGAACGGGAGAAGGCGGTGGAGGCCATCGCCCATTTGGTCACCGATCCGGGCCAGCGACAGGATCTGGTGAACAAGGTCGTCGGCGTCGCCACGGCGGATGGCACCTATACGCCCGGCGAGCGGGCCCTGGTGGAGCGCCTCGCCGAAATCCTCGGCGTCACGTCGCCCAAGAATGTGGCGCTGGCGGCGGTGAAGACCGCGCCGGTTCCCGTTTCCGGCCAGAACCTCCCCGCAGCCGTCTGAGCCGGAAAGGCGGGCGCGGCGCATCCCCCGCGCCGCGCCCGGACCTCCCCGTTCGACGCCCGTCTCTCCTGCCATCCCTGGGATGGCCCGAAGGAGGCATTGCCGTGCCCACCATCGCCAATCGCCTGTTCGAGGATATCAAGGCGGGGGACAAGGCCTCCGCCATCCGTATCGTCCGCACGCCGGACCTGCGCGCCTGGGGCGCCGCCTTCGGCGATGCCGGCATGCTCGCCGGCGTGGGGGCGGGTCAGGCCGACGCGGGCCTTGCCGCCTCCCTGTTCGCCGCCCTCGTGGGCACGGCGCTGCCCGGCCCCGGCGCGGCCATCCGCGCCTCCAGCGTGAGCATCGTCGCGCCGCTGCCGGCGGACGTGCCGCTCACCGTCTCCCTCGCCGTGCGCGAGACCCAAGCGGCGGACCGCACGATCGGGCTCGACGGCGCGATCGCGGCGCCCTCCGGCGCCGTCGTCGCCACCGCCCGGATCACCGTCGCCGCACCAGACAAAGCCATCAGCGTCAGCGTGCCCGAGCACCGGCTGGAGGGCCTGCTGGAGCGCTGCAAGGGGCTCGATCCCCTGCCCACCGGCGTGGTCCATCCCCTGAGCCTCGATGCCCTCTCCGGCGCCCTCGATGCGGCGGCCGCGGGGCTCATCCAGCCGGTGCTGTTCGGGCCGGAGGCGGACATCCGCCGCATCGCCGCGGCCGGTGGCCTCGACCTCTCCGGCACGCGCATCGTCTCCACCACGGGCGAGGACGATTCCGCCGCCAAGGCCGCCGCCGCCGCCGGCGCCGGCGAGGTGGGGGCGCTGATGAAGGGCAGCCTCCACACCGACGTGCTGCTCCATGCCGTGATGGCCAAGGAGGCGGGGCTGCGCACCGGCCGGCTGCTGAGCCATTGCGCCATCCTCTCCGTGCCCACCTATGCCCGGCGCGTGCTGGTGACGGATGTGGCGCTCAACATCGCGCCCGACACCGACCAGAAGCGCGACATCTGCCAGAACGCCATCGGCCTCGCGAAGGCGCTAGGCATCGAGACGCCCAAGGTCGCGGTGCTGGCGGCGGTGGAGATGGTCCACACCAAGATGGCCGCCACCCTCGACGGCGCCATCCTCTCCAAGATGGCGGACCGCGGCCAGATCGTCGGCGGCATCGTGGACGGACCGCTCGATCTCGACGCGGCGGTGGACGTCGCGGCGGCGCAGGTGAAGCACATCGCCTCGCCCGTCGCCGGGGTGGCGGACGTGCTGCTGGTGCCCAACATCGAGGCCGGCAACATGGTCTACAAGAACCTCGCCTTCATGGCCGACGCCCAGACCGCCGGCCTCGTGGTGGGCGCCCGCGTGCCCGTGATGCTGACGAGCCGCGCCGACAGCGCCGAGGCGCGCCGCTTCTCCGCCGCCGCGGCGGTGATCTACGCCGATGCGCTGAAGCGCTCCCCCGACGCCATCCTTCCCCGCGCCGCCGACTGAGCGAGGCACCGCCATGACCGACGCCGTTTTGGTCGTCAATTCCGGCTCCACCAGCCTCAAGTTCGGCGCCTATGCGACGTCGAACGCGGAGGACCCGCCGCTGCTCTGCCGCGGAGGCATCGACAGCATGGCGGGTGATCCGCACTTCATCGCCAAGGAGCCCGATGGCAAGCCCATCGACGCCCACGAATGGGGCTCCGGCCATGCGCTGAGCCACAAGGAGGCGCTGGCCTACATCGTCACGTGGCTGGAGCAGCACGAGGCCAACATCAAGGTGGTGGCGGCCGGCCACCGCGTGGTGCTGGGTGGCACGCGCTTTTCGGGGCCGGCGCAGATCACGCCCGAGGTGCTGGACTATCTCGATGGCCTGTCGGCCATGGAGCCCTCGCACCAGCCGTTCAACGTGCGCGGCGCGCGGGCCATCGCCGAAGCCTTCCCCGGCCTGCCGCAGGTGGCGGTGTTCGACACCTCCTTCCACCGCACCATGCCGGAGGTGGCGCAGATCTATGCCCTGCCCAAGACCGTGCGCGACACCGGCGTGCGGCACTGGGGCTATCACGGCATCTCCTACGACTACATCAGCCGGCAGGTGCCCAAGGTCGCGCCCGGCGCGCGGCGGGTCATCGCCGCCCATCTCGGCGGCGGCGCCTCGGTGTGTGCCATGCTGGACGGCAGGAGCGTCGAGACCTCCATGGCCTTCGCCGGCCTCACCGGCCTGCCCATGGCCACCCGCTCCGGCGACGTGCCGGCGGACGTGATCTTCTATCTGCTGCGCTCGGCCGGCTACACGCCCGAGGCGCTGGAAAAGCTGCTCTACGGCCAGTCCGGCCTCCTCGGCCTCTCCGGCGACAGCGCCGACATGCGGGTGCTGCAGGACAGCGCGGTGGCCGACGACAGGCTGGCCATGGACTATTTCGTCTATTGCCTCGTGAAGTTCATCGGCGCCTATGCGGCGGTGCTGGGCGGGCTCGACGCGCTCGTCTTCACCGCCGGCATCGGCGAGAACTCGGCCAAGGTGCGCGCCGCCGTGCTGGAGCGCCTCTCCACCCTCGGCCTCACCCTCGATCCGGCGGCCAATGCCGCCAACGGGCCGCGCATCACCACGGCGGACAGCGCCGTCGCGGCCTTCGTCATCCCCACCAACGAAGAACTGATGATCGCCCAGCACACGCTGGCGCTCACCCGTTCCGCCTGACCGGGAGCTATCCAATGGCACAGAGCGCAGCCCTCGCCGCCACCCCGCCCGCCCAAGCGCCAGCCGGGAAGCCGGCCGAGAAGCCCGCATCGTCCTCCAGCGGGCCGGTCCGCCTCGACGCCGCGGCCATCGCCGCCAAGTTCACCGAACTCGGCTCCTCGCCCAAGGGCCTCACCGCCGCCGAGGTCGCCCAGCTTCAGGCGAAATACGGCCCCAACGCCATCGTCGCCCACGAGGACAGCCGCTGGGAGAAGCTGGTCGGCTATTTCTGGGGGCCGATCCCCTGGATGATCGAGGCGGCGGCGCTGCTCTCCCTCATCCGGCAGGACTGGCCCGACTTCATCGTGGTGATGGGCCTGCTCATCTACAACGCCATCGTCGGCTTCTGGCAGGACAGCAAGGCCGCGAGCGCACTCGCCGCGCTGAAGAAGGGCCTCGCGCTGAAGGCCCGCGTGCTGCGCGACGGCCAGTGGGTCACGGTCGACACCGCCGCCCTCGTGCCCGGCGACGTGGTGAGCGTGGCCGGCGGCGAGACGCTGCCCGCCGACCTTCTCCTCACCGAAGGCAAGTATCTCTCCGTCGATCAGGCGGCGCTGACCGGTGAGTCGCTCCCCGTCTCGAAGGCGGTGGGCGACAGCGGCTATTCCGGCTCCATCGTGCGGCAGGGCACCATGACGGGCCTCGTGACCGCCACCGGCAATGCCACCTTCTTCGGCCGCACCGCGAAGCTCGTCGCCTCGGCCGGCGCCAAGTCGCATGCGGAGAAGGCGGTCATCCAGATGGGTGACTTCCTCATCATCCTCTCCGCCGCGCTGGCGCTGGTGCTGGTGGTGGCGCAGGTCCACCGCGACATCATCGCCGATGGGCATTGGGAGTGGCAGCACGCCGGCGCCATCGTGCAGATCGTGCTCGTGCTGCTGGTGGCCTCGGTGCCGGTGGCGACGCCGGCCGTCATGTCCGTGACCATGGCCCTGGGCGCGCTGGCGCTCTCCAAGCAACAGGCCATCGTCTCCCGCCTCTCCGCCATCGAGGAACTGGCCGGCGTGGACGTGCTGTGCTCCGACAAGACCGGCACGCTGACGCTGAACCAGCTCACCCTCCAGGCGCCCATCCCGTGGGGCAGCGCCAGGCCGGACGATCTCATCCTCGGTGCCGCCCTCGCCTCCCAGCGCCAGAGCGACGACGCCATCGACAAGGCGGTGATCGCCGCGGTGAAGGAGCCGAAGGTGCTCGACGCCTACAAGAGCGTGGACTTCACGCCCTTCGATCCCGTCAGCAAGAAGACGGTGGCGAGCGTCACCGGCCCCGATGGCAAGACCGTGCATTTCGCCAAGGGCGCGCCGCAGGCCATCGCCGCCCAGTGCGGCCTCTCGGAAGCCGATGCGAAGGGCTATTTCGACGCCGTGGAAACCCTCGCCCGCAGCGGCACCCGCGCGCTCGGCGTCGCCCGCTCGGACGACGGCAAGACCTGGGCGCTGCTCGGCCTCCTGCCCATGCTCGATCCGCCCCGGCCGGACGCAGCGGAGACCATCGCCAAGGCCAAGGCGCTCGGCGTCTCGGTGAAGATGGTGACGGGCGATGATGTGGCCATCGGCGGCGAGATTTCCCGCCAGCTCGGCCTCGGCGACCGCCTGCTGGTGGCGAGCGACGTGTTCGGCCAGGATTCCAGCCCCGAGCACATCGCCATCGACGCCGCCCGCGCGGTGGAGGTGGCCGACGGCTTCGGCCGCGTCTTCCCCGAGCACAAGTTCCAGATCGTGAAGGCCTTGCAGGAGCGCGGCCACATCGTCGCCATGACCGGCGACGGCGTGAACGACGCCCCCGCCTTGAAGCAGGCCGATTGCGGCGTCGCCGTCTCCGGCGCCACGGACGCGGCCCGCAGCGCCGCGGCGCTCATTCTCACGGCGCCGGGCCTCTCCACCATCATCAACGCCATCATGGAGGCGCGGGCGATCTTCGAGCGGATCACCAGCTACATTTACTACCGCATCGCCATGACGCTGAACATCATGCTGGTGGTGGTTCTGGTTTATCTGGTCTACGACTTCATGCCGCTCACCGCGATCATGATCGTCGTCATGGCTTTGCTTGACGATATCCCCATCATGACGATCGCCTATGACAACGTGAAGGTTCAGGACTCCCCGGTGCGCTGGAACATGCACCGCATCCTCTCCTTCTCGACCATCATGGGCATCATGGCGCTGGTGCAGAGCTTCGGCATCGTCATGCTCGGCATGTTCTGGATGAAGAGCCCGGAACTCATGGCCCGCCTGCCCATGGACCTCTCCCACATCCAGACCATGCTTTTCCTGCAATTGTGCGCCGGCGGGCATCTCCTGTTCTTCGTCTCGCGGGTGCAGGGCACGCTGTTCCGCCCGCCCTATCCCAGCCTGCCCGTGCTCGCGGCGGTGATGGGCACGCAGGTGTTCGCCATCCTCATGTGTGCCTTCGGCTGGTTCATGCCGGCCCTGCCGTGGCTGCTCATCGGCGTGGTCTGGGCCTATTGCCTCGTGTGGACGCTGGTGATGGACCTCGTGAAGGTCATCTACTTCCGCTTCGTGAATGCACGGGAGCGGCGCATGAGCCTGATCGACGCCTCCATCGGCCCGGTGCTGCCGGGCTGAGGGGGCGCCCCCCTCTCCCCTTGCGGGAGAGGGGAGATAGGCCGCACCACGCCTGCCCCTGCGGCGCGGTTGCGTCGCTGGCGTGCGGCGAGGATGCTGCGGGCGCGGGGGGAGACCTCCGCGCCCGTTTTGCGTCACGACACCCGGACCGCTTTCGCCGATGACACGTCTTCTGCCCGCCCTCCTCCTCGCCTTGCTCCCGGCCGCCGCCCTCGCCAATGACGACGTATTGGCGCGCACCGCCACCGGCGCAGAACAGGTGCTGCAGACGGTGGACTATGCCAACACGCGCTTCTCCCCGCTGAAGCAGATCGACACCGGCAATGTGGGCCGCCTCCAGGTGGCGTGGACCTTCTCCACCGGCGTCCTGCGCGGGCACGAGGGCGCGCCGCTGGTGGTGGGGGACGTGATGTATGTCCACACCCCCTTCCCCAATGTGGTCTATGCCCTCGACCTGAAAAACGAAGGCCGCATCCTCTGGAAATACGAGCCCCGGCAGAAGAAGGACGTGGCCGCGGTGATGTGCTGCGATCTCGTCAATCGCGGCCTCGCCTATGCGGACGGCCTTATCTTCCTGCATCAGGCCGACACCACCATCGTCGCGCTCGATGCGAAGACGGGGGCGAAGCGCTGGTCGGTGGCCAACGGCGATCCGGCCCTCGGCGCGTCCAACACCGCCACCGTGATGCCGGTGAAGGACAAGCTCATCGTCGGCATCTCCGGCGCCGAGGCGGGCGTGCGCGGGCACCTGTCCGCCTACGACCTGAAGGACGGCCACCTCGTCTGGCGCGCCTACAGCACGGGGCCGGATGCGGAGATGCTGTTCGATCCGGAAAAGACCACCGAGCTGGGCAAGCCCGTGGGCCGCGGCTCGTCGCTCAAGAGCTGGTCGGGCGATCAGTGGAAGATCGGCGGCGGCGCCACCTGGGGCTGGTTCGCTTACGACCCGAAGCTGAACCTCGTCTATTACGGCACCGCCAACCCCGCCACCTGGAACCCCACCCAGCGGCCCGGCGACAACCGCTGGTCCGACACCATCATCGCCCGCGACGCGGACACGGGCGTCGCCCGGTGGGTCTACCAGATGACCCCCCACGACGAGTGGGACTACGACGGCGTCAACGAGATGATCCTCACCGAGCAGGAGGTGGACGGGAAATCCACCCCGCTCCTCACCCATTTCGACCGCAACGGCTTCGCCTACACCCTGAACCGCGAAACCGGCGCCCTGCTTCGGGCGGGGAAATACGAGACGACGGCTAATTGGGCCACGGGCATCGATCTCGACCCCGCCAGCGCCACCTATGGCCGCCCGAAGCGCGATCCGGCCTATTCCACCGAGCGGGAGGGTGAGGATGTCACCTATACCGGCATCTGCCCTTCCTCGCTGGGCGCCAAGAACCAGCAGCCGGCGGCCTTCTCGCCGCAGACGCGGCTGTTCTACGTGCCCGTGACCCGCATGTGCATGGACTACGAGCCGTTCCACGTGGATTACGTGCCCGGCCAGCCCTATGTGGGCGCCACCCTCTCCATGCACCCCGCCCCCGGCATGGACGGCAGCACCGGCGCCTTCCTCGCCTGGGACGCGCTGAAGGGCGCGGCGGTCTGGTCGAAGCCGGAGCTGTTCTCCGTCTGGTCCGGGGCGCTGGCGACGGCGGGGGGCGTCGTCTTCTACGGCACGCTGGAAGGCTGGCTGAAGGCAGTGGATGCGAGGACCGGCCAGGAGCTGTACCGCTTCAAGACGCCCTCCGGCATCGTCGGCAACGTCACCACCTTCATGCAGGGCGGCCGGCAATATGTGGCCGTGCTCTCCGGCGTCGGTGGCTGGGCCGGCATCGGCCTCGCCGCGGGGCTTTCCGACCCCGGCGACGGCTCCGGGGCGAACGAGGCCTATGCGGCGCTGAACCAGTACACGGCGCTGGGCGGGCAGCTCACGGTGTTCGCGCTGCCGAAGGGAGAGTGAGGGGGGAGCGCTTCTCCCCTCTCCCCTTGCGGGAGAGGGGCCGGGGGTGAGGGGTGGGGTTCATCCGGAAGCGCAGGCGCTGGAACTGACGGCGCGATACCCCTCACCCCAGCCCTCTCCCGCAAGGGGAGAGGGAGTTCCGCCGGCACGTGAAGACGCCGCCGGCCTCTCCGAGCATCCCGCCGCCCTGCCCCGTTCCCCGGACAAGCGACGGCGCAGCCGGAGCGCTGATCCGGGGTCCAGCGCAAGAGTCCCCGCCCAGCGGGGCAAAACGCGAGGGCGGTGGGGTCAGGAAGCGCCTGCGGCGAACTCTTGCGCTGGGCCCCGGCTCGCATTCCGCTGACGCTGCATGCGTCCGGGGCGCGAGGGTGGCTCATCGCGCCACCATCGCGAAGAAACGCGCGTGCCCCCTACTGCGCCGCCGGCGGGACGCGGCTGAGGCGGGTGGCGAGGGTGTCGTCGCGGGACCTGAGCCGGGCGATGGGGTCGCTCTTGAGGCGGGCGAAGAGGATGTGGTCCTCCCACGACCCGTTGATGCAGAGATATTCCCTGGAATAGCCCTCGCGGGTGAAGCCGCAGCTCTCCAGGAGGCGGATGGAGGCCTGGTTGGTGGGCATGCAGGCCGCCTCGACCCGGCGCAGGTGGAGCACGTCGTGGGCCACGGGAAGCAGCGCCGTCACCGCCGCGCGCATGTAGCCCTGCCCGGCATAGGGCGCGCCCATCCAGTAGCCGAGGCTCGCCGCCTGGCACACGCCGCGCCGCACGTTGGAGAGGGTGAGGCCGCCGACAAGCTCGTCGTCCGCGCGGCGGAAGATGAAGAGCGGATAGGCCTCGTCCGTCACCATGTCGCGGGCGTAGCGGCGCAGGCGCCGGCGGAAGGCGCCGCGGGTGAGGTCATCGGCGGGCCACAGGGGTTCCCACGGCGTGAGGAAGCCGCGGCTGATGTCGCGCAGGGTCCGCCACGCCACGAAGTCCTTCATCTGCGGCACGCGCAGATACACGCCCTTCCCCTCAATGGTGGGGAGGGGCTCGGCCGGGAAGGGAAAGAGTGCGGACAGCCACATCAGGTTGCGCCCGAGCCAGACTCCGTTACGGGGCGGACGGCAAGGCGCCGCCGACGCTCCGGCTAATGCCCCGACAAACGCTGCACCACCCGCGCAGCCGGTTCAAGCCCGCCCTTCGGCCCGATGACGCTGAGCGTCGGCCGGCCGCGGCCGATGAGACGCGAGGCTGCGGCGCGCACGGCGGCCACATCCACCGCCTCCACCTTGGCGACGATCTCTTCCACCGGGATCACCCGGCCGAAGCCGAGGATCTGCCGGGCGAGCTGGTCGGCGCGGGCGCCGGAGCTTTCCAGCGCGGCGAGCAGACCCACCTTCATCTGCGCCTTGGCGCGGGCCACCTCCAGCTCGGTCACCGTCTCCGCCGTGTCGAAGATCTGGTCCACCACCGCGTTGGAGAGTTCCTCAACGTCACCGGTGTCGGTGCCGGCGTAGATGCCGAACAGGCCGGTGTCCTGATAGCTCCAGTGGAAGGCGTAGATGGAGTAGCAGAGCCCCCGCTCCTCCCGCACATCCTGGAACAGGCGGGAGGACATGCCGCCGCCCAGCACGTTCGAGAGCACCTGCAGGGCGTGGTAGTCCGCATCCTTGTAGGAGCAGCCCTCCAGTCCCATCAGCACGTGAACCTGCTCCAGATCTCGCGCGGTCAGCCGCGTGCCGCCGGCGTAGGTGGCGGGCGACAGCTCGGGCGCGACACCGTTGCCGACGCCGGACAGGCGGGCGGCGGCCTCGTCCACGAGGCGGTCGTGCTCCACCGCGCCGGCGGCGGAGACCACCATGCGCGGGCCGCGATAGGTGCGCCCCAGATAGGCGCCGAGCTGGTCGCGATTGAAGCCGCGCACGGTCTCCGGCGTGCCGAGGATGGAGCGGCCGACGCTCTGGCCGGGGAAGGCCTGCTCCTGGAACAGGTCGAACACCAGGTCGTCGGGCGTGTCCATGACCGCGCCGATCTCCTGCACGATCACATTCTTCTCCCGCTCCAGCTCGTCGGGGGCGAAGGCCGGCTCGGTGAGGATGTCGGCGAGGATGTCGATGCCGAGGCCCACGTCCTCGCCCAGCACGCGGACGTTGTAGGTGGTCTGCTCCACCGAGGTGGCGGCGTTGATGTCGCCGCCCACCTGCTCGATCTCCTCGGCGATGCGCCGGGCGGAGCGGCGGCGGGTGCCCTTGAACGCCATGTGCTCGAGGAGGTGCGAGATGCCGTGCTCGTCGCCCATCTCGTGCCGCGCGCCGGCCCCCACCCAGATGCCGAGGGAGGCGGTGCCGAGATGGGTCATCTCGTCGGTGATGACGGTGATGCCGTTGTCGAGGGTCGAGATCTTCACGCTCATGCCGCGGCGCCCCGGCCGACGCGGGCATGGGTGCGGATGAAGGTCTCGATGGCCACGAGGTCGTTGGGCAGCACGCTCACGCTTTCCTTGCGGGTCAGAAGGTCCGCCATGTGGGGCGGCAGGCCGGGACGGATGCCGGTGGCGGCTTCCACCGCATCGGGGAACTTGGCCGGATGGGCGGTGGAGAGCACCACCTGCGGCACCTTCGCCGCGTGCTCCACCTTGTCCGCCACCGCCAGCGCCACCGCCGTGTGCGGGTCGGCGAGATAGCCGGAGGACTGGTAGAGCTTGGCGATGGTCTTCGCCGTCTCCGGCTCGTCGGCGCGGCCGGCGGAGAAGTCGCCGCAGATGGCGGCGAGCGCCTCGCGCGGCACGGTGAAGGCGCCGGACTGGCCGAGCGAGGCCATGAGCTGGCGCACCGCCGCGCTGTCGCGGTCCAGCGCCTCGAACAGCAGGCGCTCGAAGTTGGACGACACTTGGATGTCCATGGAGGGCGAGGAGGAGGGATGCACCCCCTTCACCTCGTAGCGCCCCGTCTCCAGCGTGCGGGCGAGGATGTCATTGACGTTGGTGGCGATGGAGAGGTCGCGGATGGGCAGGCCCATGCGCTTGGCCACATAGCCGGCGAAGATGTCGCCGAAATTGCCGGTCGGCACCACGAAGGAGACTTCCCGGTGCGGCGCGCCGAGCGCGGTGGCGGCATAGAAATAATAGACCACCTGGGCGACGATGCGCGCCCAGTTGATGGAGTTCACGCCCGCCAGCGCGAGGGAATCGCGGAAGGCGTGGTGGTTGAACATGGCCTTCACATGGGCCTGGCAATCGTCGAACGTGCCCTCCACGGCGATGGCGTGGACGTTGTGCGCGTTCACGGTGGTCATCTGGCGGCGCTGCACTTCGGACACCCGCTTGTGCGGGTAGAGGATGAACACATCCACTGCGTCCGAATGGCGGAACGCCTCGATGGCCGCGCTGCCGGTGTCGCCCGAGGTGGCGCCAACGATGGTGGCGCGGGCGCCGCGGGCGGCGAGCACATGGTCCATCATGCGGGCGAGCAGCTGCATCGCCACGTCCTTGAAGGCCAGGGTCGGGCCGTGGAACAGCTCCAGCAGGAAGCGGTTGGGGCCGAGCTGCGTCAGCGGCGTCACCGCCGGGTGGCGGAAGGAGGCGTAGGCGTCGGCGATCATCAGGTCGAGCACGCGCTCGGGCAGCGCATCACCGACGAAGGGGGAAATCACCGCCTTGGCCACCGCCGGATAGGGTTTTCCCGCCAGCGCGGCGATCTGGTCCACGCTCAAGGTGGGGAATGCCTCCGGCACATAGAGGCCGCCGTCGCGCGCCAGACCAGCCAGCAGCGCATCGGAAAACGACAGGACAGGAGCTTCGCCCCGGGTGGAAACGTAACGCACGGGCCCTCGACAGGTCTTGAGAGGCCCAAAGCGGGCCTCAAGCCAAACTACCCGCAAGCGCGCTCGCGGGAAAGGCGGGGTGGAGATGGGGTGTAAAGAGGGGCGCTTGGGCGGTGAGCGCTGGCCCCTGCGCCGTCGTCCTCCGGCTCGACCGGAGGACCCATGGTCGCGTTTGTCCCGGTGTTCGCGTCATGGCGCCATCGGGGAGATGGGCCCTCCGGTCGAGCCGGAGGGCGACGGCGAAAAAGAGAGGCGCCGCAGCGGGCAAGAACAGGCGGGCGGTGGCGACAGGCGCCACACCCAGAGCCAAGCCACGCCTGCCGTCGTCCTCCGGCTTGACCGGAGGACCCATGGCCGCGTTTGTCACACTGCCCGCGGGATGGCTCCGGCGGAGGGATGAGCCCTCCGGTCAAGCCGGAGGGCGACGGTTCTTAAACCCTCAGCTCTTCTCGCGCACGTAGCGGCCGGGGGCGTCCTCGATGGGGGTGAAGTGGCCGCCGCCGATGGCGCGGGCGGGCACGTCCTCGGGATAGTAGGTGGAGAACCAGTTCAGCCAGTCCGGCCACCAGGAGCCCTTGTGCTCCTGCGCGCCCTGGAGCCACAGATCGTAGCTCGGTCCGGTGGGGCCGTCCGCCCAGTACTGGTACTTCATCTTGGCGGGCGGGTTCACCACGCCGGCGATGTGGCCGGAGCCGGCGAGCACGTAGCGCACCGGGCCGGAGAGCATGTTGGCGCCGATGAACACCGAGTTGGGCGGGGCGATGTGGTCTTCCCGCGTCGCCAGCGAATAGACCGGCACGTTCACCTTGGTCATGTCGATGCGCACGCCGGACAGCTCGGCGAGGCCCCGGGCGATGTTGTTGGTGAGGTAGCAGTTGCGCAGGTAATAGGAATGGTTCGCCGCCGGCATGCGGGTGGAATCGGCGTTCCAGAACAGAAGGTCGAAGGGGAACGGCGCCTTGCCCTTCATGTAGTTGTTCACGACATAGGGCCAGATCAGGTCGTTCGAGCGCAGCATGTTGAAGGCCGAGGCCATCTTGCTGCCTTCGAGATACCCCGTCTGCTTCATCTTGCGCTCGATGGCGGCGAGCTGGTCCTCGTCCACGAACACCTTCAGATCGCCCGCGTGGGTGAAGTCGATCTGGGTGGTGAGGAAGGTGGCGGAGGCGATGCGGTCATCCCCCGTCGCGGCCATGTAGGCGAGGGTCGTAGCGAGCAGCGTGCCGCCAACGCAATAGCCCATGGCGTGGGCCTGCCGCTCGCCGGTGGCGACGGCCACCTTGTCGAGGGCGGCCATGATGCCCTCGCGCATGTAATCGTCGAAGCCCTTCTCGGCGAGCCGGGCATCGGGATTGACCCAGGAGATGACGAAGACGCTGATGCCCTGGTCCACCAGCCACTTGATGAAGGACTTCTCCGCCGTCAGGTCGAGGATGTAGAACTTGTTGATCCACGGCGGCACGATCAGCAGCGGCATCTTCTTCACGCTGCCGGTTGTGGCCTCGTACTGGATGAGCTGCATCAGATCGTTTTCGTAGATCACCTTGCCCGGCGTGGTGGCGAGGTTGCGGCCCACCTCGAACGCGCTCAGATCCGACTGGCGAATCTTCAGCGAGCCTTTGCCGGCGACGAGATCCTCCGTGAGGTTCTTCATCCCCTTCACGAGATTCTCGCCGGAGGAGGAGAAGGTCTCGCGGATCAGCTCCGGATTGGTCATCACGAAGTTGGAGGGCGAGATCGCGTTCGTCACCTGCTTCACCAGGAAGCCGGCCTTGTGCTTGGTGTGCGCGTCGAGGCCCTCGGCCTCCTCCACCATGTCCTCGGCCCAGCGGCTGGTGACGAGATAGGCCTGCTTGAGCGCGTCGAAGATGGGGCTTTCGCGCCAGCCCTCGTCCTTGAAGCGGGCGTCGCGGGCGTCCGGCGCGGTCACCGGCTCCACCTGCTCGCCGCCGAGACGCTTGAGCGTGTTGGTCCAGACCGAGAGATAGCCGGCCATGAGGCGGGTCTGCGCCTCCAGCGAGCGCTGGGGGTCGGTCATCCAGTATTCGGCGACCTGCCCCACGGTCTTGAGGGCGTCGGCAATCTCTTCGGCGAGGTCGTCGGTTTTCGCCTGCGTGCGCGGGCCGAGATAGGCGGCGAGCGCCTTGCCGCCCTCGTCCACCATCTGCGCGAGATTCTGGGAGAAGGCCTCGATGTCGAGGCCGGAGCGGGCGCCCTCGGAGGGACCGTCGGCCGCGGGCTTCGGCCCCGCACTGGCCTTCGGCGCCTCGACCTTGGGGGCCGGCGCGGATTCGGGGGCGGGAGACGCGCTGTGCTGGGCCGCGGGGGGGACAACGCTGAGATGCGGGGGCGCCTCTACCGGCATCATCGGGGCGGCGGATACGTTAGGCGTTTCCTCAACACGGGACATTCGCGTTTCCTCTCGCGGGTCTTGCTCGCGGGCCGTTACGAAACGTAGCCCATCTTTATCGCTGCCTGCGCTTCCTTCATACTCTAGAGTGTGAAAGTGACAGGATCGAGCCTCACGGCCACGCCAGAGGCACCCTTAGACACACCTCCTTGGTCGAGTGTGCGGTATGCCCGCACGGCAGCGGCCCCTCAGGAGGTATCTCGCCCCGGCATTCTCACCGCCGGGACCGGGAGCCAGCCGGAACGGACAATGGACTTCTTCTCCCCGACGGCACGAGGCCGTGTCGTCCCGACTCTGCGCGCCGCGCTTCTTCTCGCCCTCGGCGCGAGCCTGTCCGCGTGCGCCGGCTCGAACATCCCGGGCCTCGCGCCGCCGCAGACCTCGGTGCCGGAGGTGGACGCCACGCATTTCCCCACGCTCGGCGCCCCGCCCGCCGAACGGCGCGATCCGCTGACCCCCGAGCAGCAGCAGAAGCTGCAGCGCGACCTCGAACGCCTCGCCCGCCAGCAGCAGGCGAAACAGCTGCAGCAGGCCCAGTAAGTCGCCGCTGCCCCGCGGGAGTCGGAGCATTGTGCGGTGCGATATGCGGGCCGTCGCCCCATCGCCACCGCAATCAAGGCTTTTTCATTCACCGAACAGTGCTACAAAGCCCGACTGCCGCGCCGGGAGACAACATGCGCGGCCTCTGGAGCCATTGAGATGACGACCGATTTCCACCGCATTCGCCGGCTGCCGCCCTACGTGTTCGAGCAAGTGAACCGTGTGAAGGCCGCCGCCCGCAATGCCGGGGTGGACATCGTCGACCTCGGCATGGGCAATCCGGACCTCGACGCGCCGGCGCATGTCTATGAGAAGCTGAAAGAGACCATCGGCAAGCCGCGCACCGACCGCTATTCCGCCTCCAAGGGCATCCCCGGTCTGCGCAAGGCGCAGGCGGCTTATTACGAGCGGCGATTCGGCGTGAAGCTGGACCCCGACCGGCAGGTCGTGGCGACGCTGGGCTCCAAGGAAGGCTTCGCCAACATGGCGCAGGCCATCACCGCCCCCGGCGACGTGATCCTGACGCCCAATCCCTCCTACCCCATCCACGCCTTCGGCTTCCTGATGGCCGGCGGCGTCATCCGCTCGGTTCCGGCCGAGCCGGGGCCGGAGTTCTTCCACGCCATGGAGCGGGCGGTCCAGCACTCCATCCCCAAGCCCATCGCGGTGGTGCTGTGCTATCCGTCCAACCCCACGGCTTGCGTGGCGGACCTCGAGTTCTACAAGGACGTGGTGGCCTTCGCGAAGAAGAACGACCTCATCGTTCTCTCCGACCTCGCCTATGCCGAGCTCTATTTCGACGGCAACCCGCCCCCCTCGGTGCTGCAGGTGCCGGGCGCCATGGACGTGACGGTGGAGTTCACCTCCATGTCCAAGACCTATTCCATGGCCGGCTGGCGCATGGGCTTCGCGGTGGGCAACGAGCGCCTCATCGCCGCGCTCTCGCGGGTGAAGTCCTATCTCGACTACGGCGCCTATACCCCCATCCAGGTGGCGGCCACCGCGGCGCTCAACGGCCCGCAGGAGTGCATCGCCGAGATGCGCGAGACCTACAAGAAGCGCCGCGACGCGCTGGTGGAGAGCTTCGGCCGCGCCGGCTGGAACATCCCCGTGCCCCGCGCCACCATGTTCGCCTGGTCGCCGATCCCGGAGCCCTTCCGGGCCATGGGCTCGGTGGAATTCGCCAAGCTCCTCATCGAGAAGGCGGAGGTGGCGGTGTCGCCCGGCGTCGGCTTCGGCGAGCATGGCGACGACTACGTGCGCATCGCCGTGGTGGAGAACGAGCAGCGCATCCGTCAGGCGGCACGCAATGTCCGCCGCTTCTTCGAGCAGGCCGGCACCACGCTCCACAACGTGGTTCCGCTCAGCGCCGCGCGCTGAACCTTCGCCATCGGCCCCGGCTGAGGACGGGGCCGGTCGGGCTGGCCATCGACCATGGAGCGTTCCGGCAACAGCCGGAACCTCGCGCAGCGCGGGCTGTGGTATGACGGCCAGCCGCGGACAGAAACCGGACGGACAGATGAGCGAATTGAAAGTGGGCCTCGCCGGCCTCGGCACCGTCGGGGCCGCGGTCTTCCGCATGCTCGAGCGCCGCGCCGGCGAGCTGGAGGCGCGCACCGGGCGCACCGTGAAGGTGACCGCCGTGGCCGCCCGCGACCGCAGCCGCGACCGCGGCCTCGATCTCTCCGGCGTGGCCTGGTTCGAGGACCCGGTGGCGCTCGCCCGCGAGGGTGACATCGACGTGTTCGTGGAGCTGATGGGCGGCGACGGCGATCCGGCCAAGGCGGCCGTGGCGGCCGCGCTGGACCGTGGCATTCCGGTCGTCACCGCCAACAAGGCGCTGCTCGCCAAATGCGGCGTGGACCTTGCCCGCCGGGCCGAGGCCGGAAGCGCGGGCCTGCATTTCGAGGCCGCGGTGGCGGGCGGCATCCCCATCGTGAAGACCCTGCGCGAGGCGCTGACGGGCAACGCCATCGAGCGCGTGTCGGGCATCCTCAACGGCACCTGCAACTACATCCTCACCCGCATGGCGGACGAGAAGCTCTCGTTCAACGTCTGCCTGACCGAGGCCCAGCGCCTCGGCTATGCGGAGGCCGACCCGACCTTCGACATCGACGGCTTCGACACCGCCCACAAGCTCGCCATCCTCACCTCGCTCGCCTTCGGCACGCAGGTGGATGCGGAGGCTATCTATGTGGAGGGCATCCGCCAGCTCACCCTCGCCGACCTCGAGGCGGCGGATGATCTCGGCTATCGGGTCAAGCTGCTCGGCGTGGCGGTGAAGACCGACACCGGCATCGAGCAGCGGGTGCATCCCACCATGGTGCCCAAGCACTGGCCCATCGCGCAGGTTTCCGGCGTCACCAATGCGGTGGCGGTGGACGGCGACGCGGTGACGCTGACGCTGGTCGGCCCCGGCGCCGGCGGCGATGCCACCGCCTCTGCGGTGGTGGGCGACCTGTTCGACGTCGCGCGCGGCGCCAAGGGCTATGCCTTCGGCCTGCCGGTGGACCGCCTCGCCAAGGCCGAGCGCGCCGCCATGCAGCGCCACGAGGGCGGCTACTACATCCGCCTCGCCGTGGTGAACAAGCCGGGCACCGCCGCCACCATCACCCGCCGCATGGCGGACGAGCAGATTTCGCTGGAATCCATCGTGCAGCGGCAGCCGGGCGGCGCGGTGCCGTCCGATACGGCGCACGTGATCCTCATCACCTATGCCACGACCGAGGCCGCCGTGCGCCGCGCCATCGCCGCCATCGAGGCGGACGGCGTGGTCGCCTCCCTGCCCCAGGTCATCCGGATCGAGAAGGACTGATCCGGAAGCGCGTGACAGAACCAGAAGGACCGACCTCATGAGCGGTGCCCGGACCCAGAGGACGCCTCAAGTGCTCGACCGCCGTCTCGCCCTCGACATGGCCCAGGCCATGGAGCGCTGCGCCGTCGCCGCCGCCCGCCTGCGGGGCCACGGCGACGAGCAGGCCGCCGATATCGCCGCCATGTCCGTCTGCCACCGCGAGGTGAACGAGATCCCGGTCTCCGGCACGCTGGTGATCGGCGAGGGCATCGAGGGCGAGTGCGACCAGCTGTTCGTCGGCGAGACGCTGGGGCGCGGCGGCACCGAGGTGGATCTCGCGGTCGATGCGCTGGAAGGCACCACCCTCTGCGCCAAGAACATGGAGGGCTCGCTCTGCGTGCTGGTGCTCGCGGAGCGTGATTCGCTGCTCAAGATGCCGCCCTGCTACATGGAGAAGATCGCCATCGGGCCGGGCTATCCCGAGGGCATCGTCTCCCTCTCCCAGAGCCCGCAGGACAACATCCGCGCGCTGGCCGAGGCCAAGGGCGTGCCGCCTTCCGACGTCACCGCCCTCATCCTCGACCGGCCGCGCCACGGCCCGCTGATCGATGCGGTGCGCAAGACCGGCGCGGCCATCAAGCTCATCACCGACGGGGACGTGGCCGGCGTGGTCCACACCGCCAACCCGCACGAGAGCGGCATCGACATCTATCTCGGCCTCGGCGGCGCCGCCGAGGGCGTGCTGGCCGCCGCCGCGCTGCGCTGCATCGGCGGGCAGATGGAGGGCCGCCTCGTGCTCGACACCGAGAAGAAGCGCGCCCAGGCCAAGGCGCTCGGCATCAGCGACTTTTCCAAGATCTACAAGCTGAACGAGATGGTGCGCGGCGACTGCCTGTTCGCCGCCACCGGGGTGACGGACGGCGCGCTCTTGAAGGGCGTGCGCTTCGGCCGGGACGTGATCTCGACTGACACCATCGTCATGCGCGCCGCCACCGGCACCGTCCGCCGCATCGCCACCGAGCACCGCGACTTCTCCAAGTTCGGCCTGGCTTGAGGGCACCTTTCTCTCCCTTTTTGGGAAAGAGACCGGTGCTGGTTATCGGTGTCATCGCCCGGCTCGTCCGGGCGATCCACCCGTCCGCAGCCTGGATGTACGAAGAGATGTACGAAGACCTGCCCCGGTCCAGCCGTGGATTGCCCGGACGAGCCGGGCAATGACGGTCCCGGTTCTCCCCCTGCGGGAGAGGGGTCGGGGGTGAGGGGTACTCGCTCCGCGCACCCCGCTATGGGACGGCCGCGCCAGCCCCCCTCACCCGTCTCGCGGCGTCGCCGCGATCCACCCTCTCCCATAGAAGTCGGCTGCTGCCGACTTCGACCTTCACGAACCGAACTCGGCAGCAGCCGAGTTCGGGCGGGAGAGGGAAAACCGCTGAACGCGGAACGGACATGCGCGCGCCTGTCGTTTCCCTGACGTGGGATTGGGTGTAAGCACCTTGGCCCCGTTCGCCGGCTGCGGCCGGGCGACGGGAGACCCTCGGGAGAGCAAGATGTCTGACGCAAAGGCAAGGATCGCGGTATTGGGCGCCTCGGGCTACACCGGCTCCGAGCTGGTGCGCCTGCTGCTGCGCCATCCGCGCGTCGAGATCGTCGCGCTCACCGCGGATCGGAAGGCCGGCCAGTCCATGGCCGAGGTCTTCCCCCAGTTCGCGCCCTTCCCGCTGCCGAAGCTCGTGACCATCGACGAGGTGGATTTCACCGCCGTGGACGTGGTGTTCTGCGCTTTGCCGCACGCCACCACGCAGTTGGTCATCAAGAAGGTCTTCGACGCGGCGCCGAACGTGAAGGTGGTGGACCTTTCCGCCGACTTCCGCCTCTCCGATCCCGGCGCCTATGAGGAATGGTACGGCCATCCCCATCAGGTGCTGGAGCTGCAGAAGGAGGCCGTCTACGGCATCGCCGAGATTTATCGCGACGAGATCAAGAAGGCGCGCCTCGTCGCCAATCCCGGCTGCCATTCCTCCACCGCCATCCTGCCCATCGTGCCGCTGCTGGAAGCCGGCGCGCTGGAGCCGGAGAGCATCGTGATCGATTCCAAGACCGGCATGTCCGGCGCCGGGCGCTCGGCCAAGGAGGCGATGCTGTTCTCCGAGGTGTCGGAGGGCATCCACGCCTATGCGGTCTCCGGCCATCGCCACATGGGCGAGCTGGACCAGGAATTCTCCAAGGCCGCCGGCCGGCCGGTGCGGCCCATGTTCGTGCCGGTGCTCTCGCCCATGAACCGGGGCATCTACGCCACCATCTATGTGCGCACCACCGGCGCCACCGCCGAGGACCTGCACCGCATCCTGACCGATTTCTACAAGGGCGCGGCCTTCGTCCACGTCCTGCCCTTCGGCCAGGTGCCCCAGTCGCGCCACGTGCGCGGGTCCAACATGGTGTTCCTCGGCGTGGTGGCGGACCGCGTGCCCGGCCGGGCCGTCATCATCTCCACGCTGGACAACCTCGTGAAGGGCGCGTCCGGCTCGGCGGTGCAGAACATGAACCTCGTCATGGGCTTCCCCGAGACCGAGGGGCTGGAGCAGATCGCACTGATGCCGTGAGGCCGTGATCCCGACCTGACGCGAAAAGGCCGCGCCCTCATCAGGCGCGGCCTTTTTGTATCTGCGATGCCAATCACGCGGATCAGCCGCCACCTCGGCAGGACCATGGCCGTAGCAACAGCCGCCAAGCGGGCGGTGCAAGTGGCCATCAGGACCCCCATACCAATGGACAAGCTGTGTCCGGTCGCGGGCCGCACTAGTGTCCGGTCCGATCGCTTTCTTACCTCCACCGGATTCATCCCATGAGCTTTGTCGTCTGCCTTGCGGCGCTCTTCTTCCTGATGCTCGTGGCCTATCGGGGCTTCAGCGTCATCCTGTTCGCCCCCGTCGCCGCCATCGGCGCGGTGCTGCTCACTGATCCGGCCGCGGTGCCGGTCGTCTTTTCCGGCCTGTTCATGGAAAAGATGGTCGGCTTCATCAAGCTCTACTTCCCGGTGTTCCTGCTGGGAGCGGTGTTCGGGAAGCTCATCGAACTGTCCGGCTTTTCGCGGTCCATCGTCTCGGCGGTGGTGAAGCTGCTGGGGCCGGGCCGCGCCATCCTTTCCATCGTTCTCGTGGGCGCGCTGCTCACCTATGGCGGCGTCTCGCTGTTCGTGGTGGTGTTCGCCGTCTATCCCTTCGGCGCGGAAATGTTCCGGCAGGTGGGCATTCCCAAGCGGCTCCTGCCGGCGGTGGTGGCGCTCGGGGCGTTCTCCTTCACCATGGACACGCTGCCCGGCACGCCGCAGATCCAGAACATCATCCCCACCACCTTCTTCCACACCACCGCCTATGCCGCGCCCATCCTGGGCCTCGTGGGAACCGCCTTCATCCTCGCGGTGGGGCTGTCCTACCTCGAGTTCCGCCGCCGCCAGGCCGCGAAGGCCGGCGAGGGCTACGGCACCGGCCACCTCAACGAGGTGGTGGTGGACGACACCGTGCCGCTCGTTTCCCCGATTCTCGCCTTGCTGCCGCTGGTGGTGGTGGGCATCGCCAACCTGATCTTCGCCCGCCTCATCCCGCAGTGGTTCGACGCCACGGCGACCGCCACGCTGGTTCCGGGCGCGGCGCCCGTCAGCGTGCCGACCAGCACCTGGGCGGCGATCTGGGCGGTGGAAGCCGCGCTGCTTCTCGGCATTTTCACGGTCGCGGTGTTCGGCTTCAAATCCATCGCCGGCAAATTCTCCACCGGCTCCAAGGATGCCGTGTCGGGCGCGCTGCTCGCGGGCCTCAACACCGCCACCGAATACGGCTTCGGCGCGGTCATCGCGGCGCTGCCGGGCTTCCTTGTCATCAAGTCGGCGCTGTCGGCCATTCCCAATCCGCTGGTCAACGAGGCCATCACCGTGACCACGCTGGCCGGCATCACCGGCTCGGCCTCGGGCGGCCTGTCCATCGCGCTCGCGGCCATGGCGGAGCAGTTCATCGCCCAGGCCAATGCGGCCGGCATCCCCATGGAGGTGCTGCACCGCGTCGCCTCCATGGCCTCCGGCGGCATGGACACGCTGCCCCACAACGGCGCCGTCATCACCCTGCTCGCCGTGACCGGCCTGAGCCACCGGCAGGCCTATGGCGACATCTTCGCCATCACGCTGGTGAAGACCGCCGCGGTGTTCTTCGTGATCGGCTTCTATTATCTCACTGGCCTCTATTGAGCGGGTGCAGCGGCGCGACCGGTCACGCCCGGGTCGCGCCGCGATAGGGGCAGGGAATGAGGCCGCCCCGCCGCACGCGGGGGCGGCGGCAAACCATTGCAGTGCAACAATTCTTATGATTTCCGAAGCTGGTGCTCGGCCGTAGGGCGCATTACTGTCCCGCTTGAGGGATCACCCACCCTGCGCCGGATGGACCGCCATGAGCTTCGTCGTCTGCCTCGCCGCGCTCTTCTTCCTGATGCTCGTGGCCTATCGCGGCTTCAGCGTCATCCTGTTCGCCCCCGTCGCCGCCATCGGCGCGGTGCTGCTCACTGATCCGGCCGCGGTGCCGGTGATCTTTTCCGGCCTGTTCATGGAAAAGATGGTGGGCTTCATCAAGCTCTACTTCCCGGTCTTCCTGCTCGGCGCCATCTTCGGCAAGCTCATCGAGCTCGCCGGCTTCTCGCGCTCCATCGTCTCGGCGGTGGTGAACCTGCTGGGGCCGACGCGGGCCATCGTCTCCATCGTGCTGGTGGGCGCGGTGCTCACCTATGGCGGCGTCTCGCTGTTCGTGGTGGTGTTCGCGCTCTATCCCTTCGGGGCGGAGATGTTCCGGCAGGTGGGCATCCCCAAGCGCCTGCTGCCGGCGGTGATCGCGCTCGGCGCCTTCTCCTTCACGGCGGACACGCTGCCCGGCACGCCGCAGCTTCAGAACATCATCCCCACCGCCTTCTTCGGCACCACGGCCTATGCGGCGCCCATCCTCGGCGTTGTCGGCTCCATCTTCATCTTCGTGACGGGCATCGCCTATCTGGAATTCCGCCGGATGCAGGCCCACCGCGCCGGCGAGGGCTATGGCACCGGCCACATCAACGAGAGCCTGCCGGACGACAGCGTTCCCCCGGTCCCGCCGCTGCTCGCCGTGCTGCCGCTGGTGGTGGTGGGGCTCGCCAATCTGTTCTTCGCCTGGCACATCCCCGGCTGGTTCGGGCCGCAGGCAAGCGCGACGCTGGTGGAGGGCGGCCCGGCGGTGAGCGTCGAAACCCATGTATGGGCCGGCATCTGGGCGGTGGAGGCAGCCCTGCTGCTGGGCATCCTCACGGTGGTGGCGTTCGGCTACCGGGCCATCGCCGGCCATTTCGCCGGCGGCTCGAAGGAAGCGGTGGGCGGCGCGCTGCTCGCCGGCCTCAACACCGCGACAGAATACGGCTTCGGCGCGGTCATCGCGGCGTTGCCGGGCTTCCTCGTCATCAAGGCGGCGCTCACCTCCATCCCCAATCCCCTCATCAATGAGGCGATCACGGTGACAACGCTGGCCGGCATCACCGGCTCGGCCTCGGGCGGGCTCTCCATCGCGCTCGGGGCCATGGCGCAGCAATTCATCGCCGAAGCGCACGCCTATGGCATCCCGCTGGAGGTGATGCACCGCGTCGCCTCCATGGCCGCCGGCGGCATGGACACGCTGCCGCACAACGGCGCGGTCATCACGCTGCTCACCGTTACCGGGCTAACGCACCGGCAGTCCTACGGCGACATCTTCGCCGTCACCATCATCAAGACCACCGCGGCCTTCTTCGTGATCGGCTTCTATTATTTGACCGGCCTCTATTGAGCAGGTGCAGCATCGCCTTTAGGTTGCGGCGCAGCATGAGCTGGCTGGCAGGGGTGGTGCAGAGATGGCGGATGCCGGGGGGCAGGTGATCGCCGTCGCCAACATGAAGGGCGGCGTGGGCAAGACCACCACCGTGGTCATGCTGGCGGAGGGCTTCGCGGAGCAGGGCGCGCGGGTGGCCGTGGTCGATCTCGACGCCCAGGCCAACGCCTCCTACTGTTTCGCCCATGACGACGAGCTGCGCGCCATCCTCGACCGGCGCCAGTCGGTCACGTCCTTCCTCGCCGACCGGCTGCTCTACGGCGACCGCAAATCCATTGCCGAATACGTCACGCCGCACATCTGCCACGTGATGAAGGCGGGTGAGGAGCTGGCCATCGACATGGTGGTGGCGAGCCCCCGCCTGCGCCTCCTGGAGCGCGAGATCGTGCTCAGGCTGGCAGAAAAGAATTACGGCCTGCGCTCGCTGGAGGGCCAGTCGCTGAAGGTGCTCGACGAGGCGCTCGGCTACCTGCGCGCGCACTATGACGTGGTGCTGTTCGATTGCGCGCCGGGCATCTCCGCCTTCACCGAAGTGGCCATCCGCCTCGCCGACATGGTGATCGTGCCCACCATTCCGGACTATCTCTCGACGCTGGGCTTCGACGCCTTCCGCGCCTCGGTGTGGGAGAACGCCCACGTCACGCGCTCCGCCTTGCCCCAGCCCAAGCGCCTCCCTCTGGTGCTGGCGAGCCGGGTGCATGCGCAGAAGATCCAGCACCGCGACACCCTCATCAGCCTGCGGGAAGAGGCGGCAGAGGACGGCGCGGTCTACGAGATCTTCGACACCGAGGTCCGCAACCTCGCTGCCATCGAGCGGGCCATGGACCCCGAGAACTTCCCCTACGCCCCCTCCTTCGAGCAGAAATGGTACAACGCGGTGGACGCCGTGCGTGATCTGGTGAACGAGACGCGGAGGCGGCTCAATGGCTGAGACTTCGGATTTCTTCGCTCTGCTCGCGGCCATCGGCGGCCGGGCCAGCCTGTTTCCGGCCGGCGGCAACCTCGCGCGCAAGGCGGTCAACGAGATCGCGCGCGCCCAGCTCGTGGCTGACGGCACCGATCTTGAAGCCCTGCGCGCCATCCGCGCCCTGCTCGGCCCCGCCGCCTTCGCCGAAGCGCTGGACGGGGTGCCCGCGCCCAAGACCAAGGCGCTGCTCACCCGCGTCGATCCGCACGCCCCTGCCCTCGCCCAGCCCGGCGACCGGGTGAAGGCGCTGCTTGCCTTGGCCGACGGCAGCCGCGCACCGGCCGCCAAGCCGGCGAAGAAGGCCTCTTCGCGCAAGGCGGCAGCTCCAGCGCCCGCCGCCCCCATAGAGACCGCGCCGGCCGATGGGAAGCCCGCGCCGCGCAAGCGAAAGATCACCGGGCGGACGGCGCTGCGGGTATCGGAAGAGCGCTGAGGCGCAGGATTACGCCTTGTCCTTCTGCGGCGCCGGGTCCGGCCCCAGCGTGAAGATTTCCGCCACCGCCACGAAGGTGGGCACGAACAGGCACCACATGCCCACCGCGCGATAGAGCAGCGCGGCCGAGAGGCAGCCGAAGAGGAAGGCGGCGAGGTAGGCGCTCATCCGCCCGAGACGGGCGCGGGTGGCGGGAATGTTGGTACCTTCCAGCGGTCGCAAGAGATTGGCGATGTCCACCAGCACCTGCGTGAACGTGCCCGTCATCACGGTGGAGGGCGGCGAGTCGGTGAGGTGGGTGCGGTGGAGCGCGTTCTGCAGCGCCATGGCCGCCACCAGCGTCATGCCCATCATCACGGCAGCGGGAGCGTCGTGGTCGTAGAACGGCCCGTTCTGCACCGCCACCAGCGCCGCATGGGCGAGCAGCACGAGCTTTGCCGCCATCAGGATGCGGAAATCGTCCCGCCCCCGCCGGGCGAGAAACAGGCTCAGCTCCCGCGCGCACAACACCACGATGGCGAACACCGGCAGCGCCAGGACCTTCGCCAGCGACGGCGCCTCCCCATGGGCCAGCGAGGCGGCGATGGTGACGAAATTCCCGGTCACATGGGCCGCGAACAGACCGCCGAGCGCGACGAAGCCCGCCGCATCCACGAAGCCGGCGTTGAAGCAGAGGAGGACGGCGAGCAGCACCTTCACGCAAGCACCTTCACGGCAGAACCCTCATCCGGCCTCGGCCACGTCGCGGATGCGCAGCGCGACCCGCGTCTCACCCTGCCAGGTGTCGATGTCGAGGCACCCGGCCACATGCAGGTTGCGCCCGCGCGCGGCCAGAAGCGCCCGGCCCAGCGGCTCCTCGGCGCAGCGGAAGGCGGTGGCCTTCAGGGTCGTGCCGTCCGGCGAGGAGATGCGGGCGCGCACATGGCCGGCGCCGAAGCTCTCCACGTAGCTGATGCGGTGGCCGGGAAATGCGAACACCGGCTCGGGGTTGCCGGCGCCGAACGGGCCGGCGCGGGAGACCGTCTCCACCATGTCCACCGTCGCCCCGCGCGCGGTCAGCGCGCCGTCGATGGAGAGCGTGCCTTCGGCGCGGGCGCGCTCCACATCCGGCGCGAGGCGCTGCTCCAGCTCCGCGCGGAGCGCCCCGAGCTGGCGGCGCTCCACGGTGAGGCCGGCCGCCATGGCATGGCCGCCGCCCTTGACCAGCAATCCCAGCTCCACCGCCCCGCGCACCGCCCGGCCGATGTCCACGCCGGGAATGGAGCGGCCCGAACCCGTGCCCGTCTCCCCATTGAAGGCGATGGCAAAGGCCGGGCGCTGGAAGCGCTCCTTCAGCCGCGCCGCGACGAGGCCGACGACGCCGGGGTGCCACCCCTCGCCGCTCACCACCACCACGGCGCCCTCCTCCGAGATGCCGAGCGCTGCATGCGCCTCGGCCTCGGCGGCGGCGAGGATGGCGCGCTCCACCTCCTGCCGCTCGGCGTTCAGGCGGTCCAGCTCGGCGGCGATGCCGCGCGCCTCGGCGGGGTCCTGCGTCAGCAGCAGACGCGCGCCCAAAGTCGCCTCGCCGATGCGCCCGCCGGCATTGATGCGCGGGCCGATGAGGAAGCCGAGATGGAACGGCCGGGGCGGCCCGTCGAGCCGCGCGGCATCCATCAGCGCCGTGAGGCCGATGCGGGTGCGCCGGCGCATGGCGATGAGCCCCTTCGCCACGAACGCCCGGTTGAGGCCGATGAGCGGCACCACGTCCGCCACGGTCGCCAGCGCCACGATGTCGAGGGCGTCCAGCAGATCCGGCGCCGGACGCTCGGCATTGAAATGCCCGTTCTGGCGCAGCGCCCGCACGAGGCCCACCGCGACGACGAAGGCGAGCCCCGCCGCGCAGACATGGCCGAGGCCGGAGAGGTCGTCCTCCCGGTTCGGGTTCACGATGGCGGTGGCGGGGGGTAGCGTCTCCCCCGCCTGATGGTGATCGATGACCACCACATCCATGCCATGCCGCTGAGCGGCGGCGAGCGGCTCCAGCGAGGTCGTGCCGCAATCCACCGTCACCAGCAGCGTCACGCCGCGCGCGGCGAGCTGCTCGATGGCCGGCACGTTGGGGCCGTAGCCCTCAAAGATGCGGTCTGGAATGTGGAAGAACGGGTCGAGCCCGCCGGCCTGCAGCACGCCCACCATGAGGGCGGTGGCGCAGGCGCCGTCCACGTCATAATCGCCGAACACCGCCACCTGCTCGCCGGTCGTCACCGCGCGGGCGAGGCGGGCCACGGCTGCGGGCATGTCGGTGAGGGTATCGGGATCGGGCAGAAGGGTGCGGATGGAGGGGTCGAGATAGCGCTCCACCTCGTCCAGCTGCACGTTGCGGGCGGCGAGCACGCGGGCCAGAAGCTCGCTGATGCCGAAGCGCTGGGCCATGGCGAGGGCCGTCTGCCCCCCGCGCACGTCCAAGCGCTCCCGCCAGGTGCGGCCGGTGGCGGAGCGGGCGACGTCGAGGAAGAGGCGATTCGGCACGGCTATGTTCACGCGCGCATGAAGCCAGAGGAGAGGCGCGGCGTCGAGCGCGGGCGGGCATGGCTCAATTGTTGCCATTCTGTTCCCCTCGCCCGCCGGCTCTGTCACACTGGGGAAAGCAGGGGCCGCGGCGGCGTCCCGATTCGCGCCGGCCCTGCCGTTCTGCTATCTGGCGCCCAAACCTCCGACCTCAGAGTCCCATGTCCGAATCCGACAATTCCGACGATCTCTTCGCTGCCCGCCCGCGCGGTGCCAGCAAGTCGCCTGCGCGGGAAACGACCGCGAAGGAGAGCGCGCGCGGCAAGGCCGCCGTGGTGCCCGCCATGGCTGGCGACTACACCGCCGCCCATATCGAGGTGCTGGAAGGGCTGGAGCCGGTGCGGCGCCGGCCGGGCATGTATATCGGCGGCACCGATTCCAAGGCGCTGCACCACCTCTTCGCCGAGGTGGTGGACAATTCCATGGACGAGGCGGTGGCCGGCCACGCCACCTTCATCGAGGTGCAGCTCGGCGCCGATGGCTATCTCACCGTCTCGGATAATGGCCGCGGCATCCCGGTTGAGGAGCACCCCAAGTTTCCCGGCAAGTCGGCGCTCGAGGTCATCATGACCACGCTCCACGCCGGCGGTAAGTTCGACAGCAAGGTCTACGAGACCTCCGGCGGTCTGCACGGCGTGGGCGTCTCGGTGGTGAACGCGCTGTCCGACGACCTGGAGGTGGAGGTCGCCCGCAATCAGACCCTCTATCGCCAGAGCTTTTCCAGGGGCATTCCGCAGGGTCCGCTCAAGGAAGTCGGCCGCATCACCAACCGCCGCGGCACCCGCGTGCGCTTCCATCCCGATCCGGAAATCTTCGGCGCCGGCGCCCATTTCGAGCCGGCCCGCGTGTTCCGCATGGCGCGCTCGAAGGCGTACTTGTTCGGCGGCGTGGAAATCCGCTGGGCGTGCGACCCGGAACTGCTGAAGGCCGGCGAGAACATCCCGGAGAAGACGGTATTCCGCTTCCCCGGCGGCCTCAAGGACTATCTGGCGGCCGATCTCGAAGGCAACACGCTGGTGCATCCGGACATCTTCGCCGGCCGCATCCAGAAGACCGGTGGGCACGGCTCGGTGGAATGGGCGGTGGCCTGGGTAGCGGACGCCGACGGCGGCATCTCCTCCTACTGCAACACCATCCCGACCCCCGATGGCGGCACGCACGAGAACGGCCTGCGCAATGTGCTGCTCAAGGGCCTGAAGGACTATGCGGAGCGCGCCGGACAGGGCAAGCGCGGCTCCGTCATCACCGGCGACGACGTGATCACCGGCTGCGCCGCCATGCTCTCCGTGTTCGTGCGCGAGCCGGAATTCCAGGGCCAGACCAAGGACCGCCTCGCCACCGCCGAGGCCGCCCGCATCGTCGAGCAGGCGCTGCGCGACCCGTTCGACCACTGGCTGGCCGCCAATCCCGTGCAGGCCTCGCGCCTGCTCGACCATGTGATCGACCGCGCCGAGGAGCGGCTGCGCCGCAAGCAGGAGAAGGAGGTCTCCCGCAAGACCGCCGTGCGCAAGCTGCGCCTGCCTGGCAAGCTCGCCGACTGCTCCAACACCGAGGCGGCGGGCTCCGAGATCTTCATCGTCGAGGGCGACTCGGCCGGCGGCTCGGCCAAGCAGGCTCGGGATCGCAAGACGCAGGCGGTGCTGCCGCTCCGCGGCAAGATCCTCAACGTCGCCAACGCCACCCGCGACAAGCTCGCCGCCAACCAGCAGCTCGCCGACCTCGGCCAGGCGCTGGGCTGCGGCACGCTCACCCACTACCGCGAGACCGACCTTCGCTACGAGAAGGTCATCATCATGACCGACGCCGACGTGGACGGGGCGCACATCGCCTCCCTCCTCGTCACCTATTTCTTCCGCCAGATGCCGAAGCTGATCGAGGAGGGCCACCTCTTCCTCGCCGTGCCGCCGCTCTACCGCATCACCCAGGGGGCCAAGACCCTCTATGCGCGCGACGACGCCCACCGCGAGCGGCTGCTGAAGAAGGAATTCACCGGCAAAGGCAAGGTGGAAGTGGGACGCTTCAAGGGCCTCGGCGAAATGATGCCGGCGCAGCTCAAGGAAACCACCATGGACCCGAAGACGCGCACGCTTCAGCGCGTCTCCGTGGAGGATGCCGAGCGCGCCGCCACCGTCGATCTCGTGGAGCGCCTCATGGGCAACAAGCCGGAAGCGCGCTTCGCCTTCATCTCCGAGCGCGCGGCTTTCGCGGGCGAGGAGATGCTGGACATCTGAGCCGGCGCGGGGGCGCCGGGGTGCATGGGCCAGTCGGTGCAATCCATGTCCAGGGCGCCGCAGGTCCACCGCAATGGCGTCACCGCCCGCTGCGCCAAGCAGGGCGCATCGGTGAAGATCAACATCTGACCCGGGCGGCCCGCCCTCACTGCGGGGCGGGCTCCGCCTTCACGAACTCCCGGCCTTCACGAAATCCACGAAGGCCCGCAGCGGCGCCGGCATCAGCCGGCGGCTGGGGAAATAGAGGCGCGGGCCGGGGAATTCCTGCTCCCAGTCCTCCAGCACCGGCACCAGCCGACCGGCCTCGATGGAGGGCTTGAGCAGCTGATCGAAGCTGTGGATCAGGCCGAGCCCCGCCTCGGCGGCAGCCACCTTGAGGTCGATGCTGGAGGCAATGATGCGCCCCTCCGGCCGCACCTTCACGATCTCCCCCGCCTTCTCGAACTCCCATATCGGCATGTGCCCGCTGGCGAAGCGGTGGCGGAGGGCGGCGTGCTTCAGCACGTCGTCGGGATGCTCGGGCCGTCCGTGGCGCGCCAGATAGGACGGCGCGGCGGCGGTGACGAAGCGCTGCACGCGCGGGCCGATGGGCACGGCGATCATGTCCCGCTCCAGCCGCTCGTCGTAGCGGATGCCGGCATCGAAGCCGCCTGCCACCACGTCGATGAAGGTGTCGTCCGCTGACACCTCCAGCGCGACGCCCGGATGGCGGGCGAGGAAGGGCGTGATAATCGGCGGCAGGATGACGCGCGCCACCGCGCTCGGCACGCTGAGCCGCAAGGTGCCGGTGGGGCTGTCGCGGAAGGCGTTCACCGCGTCGAGCGCGCCCTCCACCTCGGCCAGCACCGGCGCAAGCCGCTCCATGAGCCGTTCGCCGGCTTCGGTGGGCGTGACGCTCCGGGTGGTGCGGTTGAGCAGGCGCACCCCCATGCGGGCCTCCAGCCGCCGCACCGCCGCGCTGAGGGACGAGGGCGACACCCCGCGCGCCACCGCCGCCCCGCGAAAGCCGCGGGCGCGCGCCACCGCCACGAAGGCGTCGAGATCGGACAGGCTGGCACTGCTCATTGTGCAAAATATCGCACAGGGCTTGCCGCACTGACAGGATTATCGAACAGCCGATCGCGAGGCATGCTCCGGCCATCCCATACGCCATCCGGTCACGGAGCATGAAGATGACTGCCCTTGTCCCCTCCCCCCGCCGCCTCGGCACCACCGGCCCGGAGGTCTACCCCCTCGGCCTCGGCTGCATGGGCATGTCGGATTTCTACGGCCCCTCCGACCGCGCGGAGAGCATCGCGACCATCCACGCCGCGCTCGATGCCGGCGTGACGCTGCTCGACACCGGCGATTTCTACGGCATGGGCCACAACGAGATGCTGATCGCCGAAGCGCTGAAGGGCCGCCCCCGCGAGAATGTGGTGCTGAGCGTGAAGTTCGGCGCGCTGCGCGATCCCGCCGGCAACTGGCTCGGCTATGACGCGCGCCCGCAGGCGGTGAAGACCGCGCTCTCCTACACGCTGAAGCGCCTCGGGGTGGATTACATCGACATCTACCGCCCGGCCCGCCTCGATCCGAACGTGCCCATCGAGGAGACGGTGGGGGCCATCGCCGACTTGGTGAAGGCCGGCTATGTGCGCCATGTGGGCCTCTCCGAGGTGGGCGCCGATACCATCCGGCGGGCGGCGGCGGTGCATCCCGTCAGCGATCTCCAGATCGAATATTCGCTGATTTCCCGCGGCATCGAGGACGGCATCCTTCAGACCTGCCGGGATCTCGGCATCGGCATCACCGCCTATGGCGTGCTCTCGCGCGGGCTCATCAGCGGGCACTGGCAGGCGGGCGCGGCCGGCAAGGATTTCCGCGCCCACAGCCCGCGCTTCCAGGGCGAGAACGTCGCCGAAAACCTGAAGCTGGTGGACGCGCTGCGGCAGGTTGCCGAGGCCCGCGGCGCCTCGGTGGCGCAGGTGGCCATCGCCTGGGTGGCGGCACAGGGCGCGGACATCCTGCCCCTCGTCGGCGCCCGCCGCCGCGACCGGCTCGCCGAGGCGCTGGGGTCGCTGAATGTCACGCTCGATGCCGATGCGCTCAACGCCATCGAGGCCGCCGTCCCCAAGGGCGCGGCGAAGGGCGAGCGCTATGCGGCCGCGCAGATGGCCATGCTCGACAGTGAGCGCGCCCGCTAAAGCGCCTCGGGGGGCGAGACATGGCCCCGTCGCGGCTGGAGCAGCCCGGCGGGGCCCGCGAGCACCAGCATGCCGATGCCGGCGGCGATGAACATGGCGACCACGCCAGCCAAGCCCGCCGCCTGCGTCAGCGCCAGGGCGCCCACCGCCTGGCCGATGAAGAAGGAAGACGCGAACAGCGCCAGCGCCGACCCGCGCGCCTCGGGGGCCAGCTCCGTGGCGAGGATCTGCAGCACGTTGTGAATCATATAGAAGGCGAAGCCGGCCGCGCCGAAGATCGCGGCCATCAGCAGCAGCCCATGGGCGCGGGTGGCGAGGATGAGCAGCACGCCCACCCCCACGGCGCCCCAGCGCACCATGCCGCCGAGGCCGAGATAGCGCACCAATAGCGGCACGGCGAAGGTATAGAACGCGCCGCCCACGGCGAAGGCGCCGAGCGCGATGCCGGCCTCCTTGGCGTCGCCGATGCCCTGGTGGACCATCAGCGGCGCCACCAGCGGGAACACGCCGAAGCTCAGCGCCCCTTCGATGGCCACCACCGCGTAGACCTTGATGGACAGCGGATTGCGCAGCACCAGCCCATAGCGGGCGATGGAGGCGGCGAACGACAGCGGCCGGCGCTCGCCCTCCTCCCTGAGGCCGAAGGTGGTGGCGAGCGCGGCCAGCGCCGCGACGCCGAAGGCACACCAGAACACCTCGCGCCACCCGGCCATCTCGGCGATGAAACCGGCCAGCGCCGAGCCGGAAAGCTGGCCCAGCACCAGGGCGAGCAGCACGCGGCTGAGCGCCACCGGCCGCCGCTCGAAGGGCACCCGGTCGCCCACCGTCGCCAGCACCACGGGAATGATGCCGCCGGCGAAGGCGCCGCAGAAGACGCGGGAGGCGAGCAGCATCTCATGGCTGGTGGAGGTGGCCGAGACCGCGAGGCCGATGGAGAGCATGGCGAGGTTCACGCGGATGAGCCGCACCTTGCCCACCGCATCGCCGATGGGGCCGAACACCAGCTGCATCAGCGCATAGGGAAAGGTGAAGGCGCTGGCGAGCATGGCCACCTGCTGCAACGTCACCTGAAGCTCGCTCGCCAGGATGTTCAGCATGGGATCGACGACGCGCATGGAGAACGCGCTCGCGAACGCCGCAAGGCCGAGGACGAGAAGGAAGGGCATGGGATCCGGAGACGGCGACAGGGACGCCATCCGTGCGGCGTCGGCCGGAACGGGTCAACCCGACGAGGCCGCATGGGTGCAGCGCACACTCATTCGCAGGGCGCATGGCGGCTGCCCGCAAAGCGAGCATTTGTGCGCCACCGCCCGCGAAATGGCGCTTTTCACCGGTCGAATCGGGGAGACCGGCCGGAAAACATTGACACGGCGCATCATTTTCTTATGTTGCTATGCGTCGTCCGAGATATGTCGAATCCAAGCGCGCCGACCGACGACCACTCGTCTGACCCCGTACGGCACGGGACGTTCGATCAGCGGCGCGCCGCCGCATCCAAAAGATGCAATGTCATTTTCCGAACTCGGCCTGAGCGACAAGGTCCTCGCGGCGGTCGCCGACACCGGCTATACGACCCCGACCCCGATCCAGTCCCAGGCCATCCCCCATGTTCTCGCGCGCCGGGATGTTCTCGGCCTCGCGCAGACAGGTACCGGCAAGACCGCCGCCTTCACGCTCCCCATGCTGACGCTGCTGGAGCAGGGCCGCGCCCGTGCCCGCATGCCGCGCACTCTCATCCTGGAGCCCACCCGCGAGCTCGCGGCCCAGGTGGAAGAGAACTTCACGCGCTACGGCAAGTACAGCAAGCTCAACGTCGCCCTGCTCATTGGCGGCGTTTCCTTCGGTGACCAGGACTCCAAGCTGCTGCGCGGCGTGGACGTGCTGATCGCCACCCCCGGCCGCCTGCTCGACCATGTGGAGCGCGGCCGCCTGCTCCTCTCCGGCATAGAAGTTCTCGTCATCGACGAGGCCGACCGCATGCTGGACATGGGCTTCATCCCGGACATCGAGCGCATCTGCAAGCTCGTGCCCTTCACCCGCCAGACGCTGTTCTTCTCGGCCACCATGCCGCCGGAGATCCAGCGCCTCGTCTCGCAGTTCCTCTCCAACCCGGTGCGGGTGGAAGTCTCCAAGCCCGCGTCCACCGCCACCACGGTGACGCAGGAACTGGTCGCCTCCGGCCGCGAGGACTACGAGAAGCGCGAGGTTCTGCGCGAACTGATCCGTGGCTGCGAAAACCTGCAGAACGGCATCATCTTCTGCAATCGCAAGCGCGACGTGGCGGTGCTCCACCGCTCGCTGCAGAAGCACGGCTTCAATGCCGTGGCCCTGCACGGCGACATGGACCAGCACGCCCGCATCAAGGCTCTGGACGAGTTCCGCAACGGCGAGGCGACCCTGCTCGTCGCGTCCGACGTGGCGGCCCGTGGCCTCGACATCCCGGCGGTGAGCCACGTCTTCAACTATGACGTGCCGCACCACTCCGAGGATTACGTCCACCGCATCGGCCGCACCGGCCGCGCCGGGCGCTCCGGCACGGCCTACACCATGGTCACGCACCTCGATGCCAAGTCCCTCTCGGCCATCGAGAAGCTGATCGGCAACCCGATCCCCTGGCATGGCGCGCCCCTGGGCGACGCCCCGCCGGCCTCCGAGCGCCGTGGGCGCGAGGATGGCCGTCTGCGCGGCAAGCGCCGCATGGACAAGGAGCCCCGCGAGGGTCGTGGCGACCGCGAAGGTCGCGGCGAGCGTGAGCCGCGCCGCGAGCGCGAGCCCCGGGCCGAAGGCGCGGAGCGTGCCGAGCGGCCCGAGCGTACCGAACGTCAGCCGCGGGCTGAAAGGACAGAGCGTCCCGAGCGGCAGGACCGCCCCGAGCGTCAGGAGCGGGAACGCGCCGCGCGGCCGGAACGGTCCGCCGAGCGTGGCGACCGCCCCGAGCGCAACCGCCGTCCCCTTCGCGAGGATGGCGCCGATCAGCGTCCCCAGCGCCGCGAGCGGGCGCCTGCCAACGAGCCGGCGGACATGTCCCACCTTCCCGCCTTCCTCCTGCGCCCGGTGCGCGTGAAGGCAGGTGCGTGACGGTGCGCGCCGACCTTCGGGCCGGCGCTTCTTCTTGAGTTTCCAGATGGATCGGCGCGCCGCTCAGCCTTGAGCCGGCGCGCTTTTCTTTTTGGCGGGGGGCTTCTTCCCGGACGCCCGGCCTGCCGGTTTCGCCTTGTCCGTGGACGCCCGGCCTGTCGGCCGGGCCTTGGCCTCGCTGGCCGCATGGGCCACGAAGAGGGCGCGGCGGGCGAGGGCGGCGAGATCGTCGGCATCGTCCAGCGCCGCCTCTGGCACGGACCAGTAACCGCCCATGGTGCGCACGACACCCTTGGCCTCATAGCTGAAGGGGACCGAGCCCCGCCCCTTCAGATCCCCGGCGAGCGCCGCATCGGCCTTGAGGTAGAAGGTGTCCCCGGCCCAGAGGGCGAACATCAGCCCGTCCGCATAGAGCCCGGCCCCGCCGAACATGCGCTTCACCACCACCGGACCGAAGGCGGCGAACAGGTCGGCAATCGCGTCCTCGTCCATCAGGCCAGCCCCGGTCAGCGAGAGATCACTCCGCCAGCGCCTGCGCCTGCGCGGCCGCGTCCATCTCGGTGCGGCGGGCGGCACGGCGCTGGCTGGCGAGTTCGTCCTCGCCCCACTGCTCGCGGTTGAAATCCTCGTCCACATGCGCCGCCGTCCAGGCGGCGTCGGCGGAGAGCGCGCCTTCCGCCACCGCCAGCGCCAGCAGCGCCGAGCCGGTGAGCGTCGTCATGGAATGCACCGCCGCGAGGCGCAGCGGATCGGTCGGCACCAGCGCCCGCACCTTCGCCAGCGCCTCCTCGGGCTGCGCCACATGGGTGATGCCCTCGGCGAGATAGAAGCGCGCGCCGTGGGCCTCCCGCATCCAGTCCAGCACGGCGTCCCAGTGCTTTGCCTGCCGGTCCACCAGCTTCTGCGGGCCATCGGCGCGGTAGAACAGCATGTCGGTGCCGGCGTAGTTCACCACCTCGTCCGCCACCGCCTGCGCCTCCGGCGCCACCCGGTCGAGGGCGACGTTGACGAGGCGCGTCAGCGGCATGGTGAAGGGGTCGATCTCGGTCTGCTGCGCCGCCCATTCGGCCGCCATGGCCTCGGCGAGGGCGCGGGTCGGCGCCTTGAGCAGGCCACGGGCGGGCGTACGCACCGGCCGCCCGTCGAGCAGGATGGTGTAGCCGCCCTCCCCCTCACCCACGCTCACATCGGTGTAGAAGCGCTTGGGCAGGGGCGCTTTCTGGGCCGCGCGGGCACGGGCGACGGGATCGCCCGGGTCGCCGTTCTCCACATCTTCCAGGAACTCGCGCATCTCGACTGTCCTCAGATCACGACGCGGCGGCGGGCCAGAAGCTCGGCGATGGCGTCGGGCACCTCGCGGAAATGCCGGACGATGCGGTCGGCGCCCGCCCGCTCCAGTTCCGGCGTCCCATGATAACCCCAGGCGACGCCGAGCGCCGAGGCCCCGGCCTGCAGGGCCATGGAGATGTCATAGGTGGTATCGCCGATCACCACAGTGTCCTCCGGCCGCGCGCCGATCTCCCCCATGGCCTGGAACACCATGGCCGGATGCGGCTTGGAGGGCGCCGTGTCGGCGGTCTGGATGGTGGAGAACCAGCCTTCCATGCCGTGGACGGCGAGGATGCGGTCCACCCCGCGCCGCGACTTGCCGGTGACGATACCGAGCACGACATCGTCCCGGCGATTGAGCTCTTCCAGCACCTCGCGGGCACCGTCGAACATGGGCTCGGGCGCCTCGGCATTGAGTAGGCGGTTGAAGGCGACCCGGTAGGCATCCACCATCGCCTGGATCGGGTAGGACGCATCCCCCTGCGACAGAACCGAGAAGGCCTGCGGCAGCGAGAGGCCCACCACCGAGAGCAGCGTCTCGCGGTCCGGCACCGGAACGCCGTGGGCGGCGTGGACGTCGTTCATGGCGGACACGATCAGGTGCTGGCTGTCCACCAGCGTGCCGTCGCAATCGAACAGCACCAGCTTGAGGCCGGCGGAGGGGGGAGCTTCGGTGTCGCCTGCTGCGCTCATTTCTGCGTCATCTGCTGGGTGGCGATATCATAGATCCATGTGGTGCCGGAGGGATCGACGAACAACACCTGCCGGAAGCCGCGCTGCTCGCACTGCTTAGGGAAGGGCCCGGCGACGATCAGCTCGGCGGCCGTCTTGGCGGGAAAGTTGAACTTGATGGTGAGGAGCGTCGCGTCGTCGCCGCCGGCCGTCACGGTGAGGTCGAGGCCGTTCTGGGCGAAGCTGTCCTGCTTGCTCTTGGCGAAGGCCCGGCGCGCGGCGGCATCTGCCGCAGGGGCAGGAGCGGGGCTGTTCACTGTGGGCAGCGGCAGCGCGGCATCCTGAGCGGGCGCGGCGGGCGCGGCCGCCGGCGGCTCCGGCTGGGGCGGGGCGGCGGCCTGCGCCGGAGGCTGGGCGGGCGCCGGCGAGGCCGGTGCGGCGGGCGGCGGGGCCGTCGCCTGAACCTGCGGCTGCGCGTCCGGCGCCTCGCCGGGCTCGCCCGACATCACCCACCAGACGAGGCCGCCCGAAACCAGCGCCACCACCGTGCCGCCGACGCCCACGAGGAAGGGCATCAGGAGGCTCGTGTGGAGCTTGCGGCCGCAGAAGGGGCAATGGGCCTCCTCGGGATAGACCTGCGCCCCGCAGCCGGGACAGAAGTCGGGCCTCGGGTTCATCGCATTCACCTCCGCACGCTCGGCCGCGCCCGTTTGGGTCACCCGGACTGCGCCACGCTGGCGGTCGCCCCGGCCGGTCCAGCATCTCGATTTGTCGATGGACCCCGGCGTCCGCGGCGCGCCGCGAATCGCAGGGCCTTCCCCGTCACCACGAATGCACGACGGGGCGAAGGAACAGAAGCCCTCCACCCCGTCATGTCCATTCCGAATGCGCCCTTAGCAGGGCAAGGCCAGCCCGCCGGGGGCCGCTATTTCCCGAAGCCGAGATCCAGCGGCGGCGGCGGCGCGGCATCGAGGCCGGGCGAAAGGTTCTCGAACTGCTGCTGGATCTGCTTCTGATCGAGCTGCACGCCGCCGCTCTTGTAGTGGGTCACCATGCCCGGGAAGGCGAGGATGAGCGCCACCATGACGAGCTGGATGCACACGAACGGCACCGCGCCCCAGTAGATCTGCCCGGTGGTCACGGGCTGCATCATCTTGCCCGTCACCCGGTCTACATACGGCACCTTCGCCGCCACCGAGCGCAGGAAGAACAGGGCGAAGCCGAACGGCGGGTGCATGAACGAGGTCTGCATGTTCACCGCCAGCATCACGCCGAACCAGATGAGGTCGATGCCCATCTTGTCCGCCGCCGGCCCGAGCAGCGGGATGATGATGAAGGCCAGCTCGAAGTAGTCGAGGAAGAAGGCCAGCACGAAGACCAGCGCATTCACCGCGATGAGGAAGCCGGTCTGCCCGCCGGGCAGCGACACCAGCAGCTCCTCCACCCACTTGTGCCCGTCCACCCCGTAAAAGGTGAGCGAGAACACGCGGGCGCCGAGCAGGATGAACAGCACGAAGGCGGAAAGCTTGGCAGTGGAATAGGTCGCCTGCCGCATCAAGTCGAACTTCAGCCGGCCGCGGGCGAACGCGAGGATCACCGCGCCGAGCGAGCCCATGGCGCCGCCTTCGGTCGGCGTCGCGACGCCGATGAAGATGGTGCCGAGCACGAGGAAGATGAGCGCCAGCGGCGGCACCATCACGAACACCACCTGCTCGGCGAGCTTGGACAAAAGCCCCAGCCGGAACACACGGTTGATGACGGCCACCACGAAGGCGATGCCCACGGTGGCCGACATGGTGAGCACCACGTAATCGGCGCCGAACTTCACATGGCTGCGCTCCATCAGCACGATGCCGCCGGCTATGGACAAAGCGAGCGCGATGAAGAGCGAGGGCGTCAGCAGCTTCGCCGTCCCCGACATGACGAAGAACAGCAGCACGAACGCCACGAGGCCCCACACCGCCATGTTGGCGACGCCGGGAAGCGCGCCCGCCGTCAGGCCCGGCAGGGAGCCGGTGGCGATGAGGTACGCAAAGCCCGCTGCCGCCACCGCGCCGAGGATGCGCGAAGGCATCGTCTTCTGGTCCGGATCGCGCAGGGTCTGCGCCTCCAGCGGCAGGCCGGGCGCGGCGTTCGGGAAGATCGAGGAGACGATGAAGATGTAGAGCGCGTAGAGGCCGGCGAGCAGCAGGCCGGGCACGAACGCGCCCTCATACATGTCGCCCACCGAGCGGTTGAGCTGGTCGGCCATGACGATGAGCACGAGGGACGGCGGGATGATCTGCGCGAGCGTACCCGACGCCGCGATGACGCCGGAGGCGACACGCCGGTCGTAGCCGTAGCGCAGCATGATAGGCAGCGAGATGAGGCCCATGGAGATCACCGAGGCCGCCACCACGCCGGTGGTGGCCGCCAGCAGCGCGCCCACGAAGATCACCGCATAGGCAAGGCCGCCGCGGATGGAGCCGAACACCTGCCCGATGGTGTCGAGCAGGTCCTCGGCCATGCCGGAACGTTCGAGGATGAGGCCCATGAAGGTGAAGAAGGGCACCGCGAGGAGCACTTCGTTGTTCATGGTGCCGTAGACGCGCTCGGGCAGCGCCTGGAGGAACTTGGGCTCGAACAGGCCCAGCTCGATGCCGATGAGGCCGAAGATCAGGCCGTTGGCCGCCAGCGAGAAGGCCACCGGGTAGCCGAGCAGCAGGAACAGCACCAGCGCGCCGAACATGATCGGCGCCATGTTGTGGATGAACCAGCCGCGGAAGCCCGGCTCTGCCGCCAGCGCCACGTCGGGCAGCGTGATGAGCAGAGCGGCGAGGAACGCGACGGCGAGCGCAGCGAGGGGGCGGCGCTTCAGGAGCGTGCGGACGAAGGACATGAACGCGCTCCTACTTCTTGGCTGCGGCAGCGGCGCCGGGCGCCCCTTCGGGGAGTTCCGCATCGGCGAGCAGGCGCTCCGCCTCGGCGGCGAGCGCCGCATGGCTGCCACCCGCGCCTTCGTGGGGGTCCTCCATCTTTCCGGTGAAGATGGCGATGCGCTTGATGAGTTCGGAGATGCCCTGCAGCGTCAGGAAGAAGAAGCCCAACGGCACCAGCAGCTTCGCCGGCCACTGGGGCAGGCCGCCGGCATTCAGCGACTGCTCGTTGATCTCATAGGAGGCCAGGAAGAAGGGCCAGGAGGTCCACAGCAGGAGGATGGAGAAGGGCAGCAGGAAGAAGACGTGGCCGAAGATGTCGATGCCGTCGCGCCAGCGCTTGGGCAGCCGGGAATTCACGATGTCGATGCGGATATGCTCGTTGTCGATGAGCGTCCACGAGGCGCACAGCAGGAACACCGCGGCGAACAGCACCCACTGCAGCTCCAGCCACGAATTGGAGCTCATGTCGAACAGCTTGCGGATGATCGCGTTGAGCGCCGACACAAGGATGGAGACCAGGATCAGCCAAGCGGCGGCCTTGCCGATGCGGGTGTTGACGGCATCGATCCCTCGGGAGAGGGCGAGAAGGGCTGTCATTGAGATCAATTCCCTCGGGCGCGGCCGGAGATGGCTCCGGACTGCTTCTTCTTTGGCCTTCAGGCCTTGGCGCGCACCATAGGGGAAGACGCCGTGACTTCAAGCCGGAGGCGGTTACCGGACTGCCGAATGCGGCAGGGGTCAGACCAAAGTCGAAGACGAAGCTTCAGCGCGGCGCGGGCGCATCCGGCCAGGGCGGCGGACCGGGGAGACTCTGCCCTGACGTGAAGCGGGCGGCGGCGCGGTCCCATTCCAGCATCCGGCCGGTTCCGGCGACGGGGCTGGGCGCCAGGCACCACACCGCAAGGTCGGTGCCCTGCCGCGGCAGGAGGGTGATGGCCCGTCCCAGGCCCTCGAACGCCGCGGTGGTCTCGTCCACCTCCTGCGGCGCGGTGCGGCAGAGGCTTTCGTCCTGCGGCGGCATCACCGTGTCCGTGACCAGATTCCACCGCCCGGACGCATGGGAATAGAAGCGCACCCGCCCGCCGAACGGCACGCCACCGCGCACCGCGCGTTCGCTGAGGCCGAGGAGCGGGAAGCCCTCCCGATCTAACCACACGGCGGCTTCCGTCACGAATTGCGCCGCCCCGTCCCCATCGCCCCGGTCGTCGATGCGCAGGTAGCCGTGCGGGACATCGAGGGTGAGCGTCACCCGCGCCCGCGGCCCGTAGAGGCGGCCGCCGGAAGCGGTGGCGCCAGCGCCCTCCCCGCGGATCTCATAGTCGGGAAAGCCGTTCGCCTGCGCGATCTGGAGGTCGCGGAAGAGATGGAGCACGTCGTCCCGCCTGGCCCCGGCTCCGCCCGCGGTCGCCGAAGCAACGGCCAGTGCCGCCGCAGCGAGCCACCACAGGGCGGCGCGCCTCATGCCTCCGGCGCTTCCAGGATGGGATCGTACTGGGAGGCGTCGAAGCCGAGCACGGCGAAGGTCTGCGCCATATGCGGCGGCAGCGGCGCGGACACGTCGATCACCCCCTGCCCGCGCGGATGCGGGATGACGAGCCGCCGCGCCAGCAGGTGCAGGCGATTCTGCAGGCCGCCGGGCAATTCCCAGTTCTCGACGTTGAAATACTTCGGATCGCCGAGGATGGGGTGGTGGATGTGGGCGAGGTGGGCGCGCAGCTGATGGGTGCGGCCCGTGACCGGCTTCAGCGACAGCCAGCTCATCTTCTGCGCGGCCTGATCCACCACGGCGTAATAGGTGATGGCGTGGCTCGCCTCGTCCTCGCCATGGCGGGCGACGCGCATCTTCTCCTCGTCCTCGTCGCGGGCGAGATAGGTGGAGATGCGCCCCTGCCGAGGCTTCGGCACGCCCGGCACCACCGCCCAATAGACCTTGCGCGCCTCGCGCGAGCGGAAGCTCTTGGCCAGCACCGAGGCGGCGAGCCGCGACTTGGCGATGAGCAGGCAGCCGGAGGTGTCCTTGTCGATGCGGTGGACGAGGCGCGGCTTCTGCCCGTCCCGGTCCTTCAGCGCCTCCAGGAGCCCGTCCACATGTCGGTAGGTGCCGGAGCCGCCCTGCACCGCGAGGCCGAAGGGCTTGTTCAGCACCATCACGTCCTTGTCCTCGAACAGGGTGATGGATTTGATGAAGGCCCGGTCCTCCTCCAGCTTGCGCACGGCGGGGTCCTTTGCCGCGCGGGGCTTTGCGGGCGGAGTGGCGCCGGGCTCGGAGGTCGCGCGGGTGCCCTCCTTGCCGGCCTCGCCGTTGCGCGCGCCCTTTGCCGGCGCGGCCGCTGCCTCGGGTTCGTCGGTGCCGAGCGGGGGAATGCGCACGCTCTGGCCGGGTTCGACGCGGGAAGAGGTCTTCACCCGGCCGCCGTCCACCCGCACCTGCCCCGTGCGCACCAGCTTCTGCAGGTGCCCGAACGAGAGGTCGGGATAATGCACCTTGAACCAGCGGTCGAGGCGCATGCCCGCCTCGTCCTCGGCCACGGTTCTGGTCACGACAGCCATCTTCGCCCTAGTCCTCGCGCAAACCCTTTATGCCGCAGCAATAGAGCTTTCACCGCGCCATGGCCACCGTCTCGCCGAAAGTCCTGCGCGCGCCTCAGCCCGCGCGGCGCCTGAGCGTGGCAACGCCAAAATCACGTCAGGCTGCGCACCAGCATGATGCCGGCCCACACGCCGCCGAAGCCCAGCAGCACCGAGCCGAAGGCATAGGCCAGCGCCATCCCCAGCTCGCCGCGCTCGGCGAGATAGAGGAAATCCAGCGAGAAGGTGGAGAAGGTGGTGTAGCCGCCGAGCACCCCGGTGGTGAGGAACAGCCGCACCGGCTGCGTCCACCCCTCGCCGTCCTTGAAGGCGAGATAGCCCGCCATCAGCCCCATGATGAGGCTGCCGGAAATGTTGATGAGGAAGGTGGCGAAGGGAAAACCCGTGCCCAGCAGCCGCGGCACGGCCAGATTCACGAAATGCCGGATGGTGCCGCCGAGACCGGCGCCGAGGAAGACGATGAGGGCGGGAGGCAGGGTCATTGGGCAGGTTCCGGAACGGGATCAGGAGCGCAAGCGCCTCGCGGCGTGGAGAACGGCAAGGATGGTGATGCCATCTCCATCCACACGATAGATGACAAGATGGGGCGTATCGGCGATGGCGCGTTGCCGCGTGCCCGGCACGACGCCCACCGGAGCGGATAGCGGGTGGTCCACGAGATTAAGGATCGCGCACTCGATGCGAGCGATAAGGCGGCCCGCAGCCGCAGGGCTGTCGGCGGCAACATGGCGCTCAATCTGCCTGAGATGCCCGAGGGCCCGGGCACGGAAGGTGACCTTCATCACCGATAGCGGGCAAAAAAAGCTTCGACTTCCTCGGGAGAAGCGTTCGGCTCCCCATCCTCCAGCGCCCGGCGGACCTCTTCCTCCTGCTCGGGGGTGAGGACGTAGAGGTCGCCGTCCGCTGCGCCCGCCTCGATCACGTGGAGAAATTCGCGGGCGAGCGCGTCCTGCTCCGCTTCGGGCAGGGCTTCGAGCTTCTCGATGAGTTCGCGCATCAGCCGGGTCATGGTGATCTTCGTCGGTGCCAGCCTGTTGCCAATCATACACGATGGCCCAAGCCCTCGCCATTTGGGCCCGCTATTTCCCGCCCCGCTCGGCCCGCAGGCGCGCCCAATAATCCAGGCGCTTCCTGATCTCGCGCTCGAAGCCGCGCTCCACCGGGTGGTAGAAGCTCTGGCGGCCCAGCGCCTCGGGGAAATAGTTCTGGCCGGAGAAGGCGTCCGGCTCGTCATGGTCGTAGCGATAGCCGGTGCCGTAGCCCTCGGCCTTCATGAGCTTCGTCGGCGCGTTGAGGATGACCTTGGGCGGCACCAGCGAGCCGCCCTCCTTGGCGACGCGCATGGCGGCCTTGAAGGCGGTGTAGACGGCATTCGATTTCGGGGCGGTGGCCACATAGACCACCGCCTGCGCCAATGCCAGCTCCCCCTCCGGGGAGCCGAGGAAGTCGTAGGCCTCCTTCGCCGCATTGGCGACGACGAGGGCCTGCGGGTCGGCATTGCCGATGTCTTCGATGGCCATGCGCACGATGCGCCGGGCGAGGAACAGCGGGCTCTCCCCCGCATCCAGCATGCGCGCGAGATAATAGAGCGCCGCGTCGGGATCGGAGCCGCGCACCGCCTTGTGCAACGCGGAGATGAGATTGTAGTGGCCGTCCTCGCTCTTGTCGTAGATGGGCGCGCGGCGCTGCACCACCTCGCTCAGGCCGGCCACGTCGAACACCTCGCCCGGCCGCGCGGCGCGCCACACCTCTTCCGCCAGCGTCAGGGAGGCGCGGCCGTCGCCATCGGCCATGTTCACCAGCGCGACGCGCGCCTCCTCGGAAAGGGGGAGTTCGCGACCCTCCACCTCTTCGGCGCGGGCAAGCAGCTTGGCGACGGCTTCGGCATCGAGCGAGCGGAACACCAGCACGCGGGCGCGGGAGAGAAGGGCCGCGTTCAGCTCGAAGGAGGGATTTTCCGTGGTGGCGCCCACCAGCGTCACCGTGCCGTCCTCCATGACGGGCAGGAAGCTATCCTGCTGCGCGCGGTTGAAGCGGTGAATCTCGTCCACGAACAGGAGCGTCGCGGTGCCCGAGAGGCGGCGGCCACGGGCCTGCTCGAACACCTTCTTCAGGTCGGCGACGCCGGAGAAGATGGCCGAGATCTGCTCGAAATGCAGGTCGGTCGCCGAGGCCAGCAGGCGCGCCACGGTGGTCTTGCCGGTGCCGGGCGGCCCCCACAGGATGAGCGAGCCGAGGGAGCGCGTCTCCAGCATGCGCGAGAGCACGCCGTCCGGCCCCACCAGATGGTCCTGCCCCACCACCTCCGAGAGGCGCGACGGGCGCAGCCGGTCGGCGAGGGGGCGCGCTACCCCCTCCCCCAGTCCCGCCGCTGCGAACAGATCGCCCATGTGCTTTGTGTTCCGCGCCTCAGCCGCGCAGGACCGCGGTGATGCTGCGGCCGCCGCGCATCACCGTCACCCGCCAGCCGCGCTGGGGCACGGCGGAGAGCTGGCCGAGATCGCCGGTGCGGCCGACCTTTTCGTTGTTCACCTCGACGATCACGTCGCCCGGGCGGAAACCTGCCGCCGCGGCGGGCGAATTCTCCTCCACGTCATAGACCACGACGCCGGTGGCGTTGGTGTCCACCTTCAGCTCCTCGGCGACGGCCGGGGACAGGTTGACGATGGTCGCCCCGGCGAATGGCGAACGACCGCGCAGAAGCAACTCCTCCCGCGGCACCGTCTCGGGCGCGACTTCCAGCACCACCACCAGCGTCTGCTCCTTGCCGGAGCGATTCACCAGCAGCGCGGCCTTGCCGCCGATGGGGCGGGTGGCGAGCCGGTAGTTGAGGGATTCGGGATCGTCGATCCCCTGCCCCTCCACCGACACCACGAGATCGCCCGTCTTGAGCCCGGCCTTGGCGGCGGGGCTGCCGGCGGTGACGCCCTGCACCAGCACGCCGGTGGGGCGCGGCAGGCCGAGGCTCTCGGCGATGTCCGGCGTCACGCGTTGCAGACGGGCGCCCAGCCACGGCCGGCGCACGGACTTCGACCCGCTCTTCGCCTGCTCCACCACCACCCGGCCCATATTGGCGGGAATGGCGAAGCCGATGCCGTGGGAGCCGCCGGAGCGCGAGTAGATGGCGGAATTGATCCCCACCACGCGCCCGGCCATGTCCACCAGCGGCCCGCCCGAGTTGCCGGGATTGATGGCCGCATCGGTCTGGATGAAGAACTGGTAGTCGGAAACGCCCACCTGGGTGCGCGCCAGCGCCGAGACGATGCCCTGCGTCACCGTCTGCCCGACGCCGAAGGGATCACCGATGGCGAGCACGAGATCGCCCACGGCGAGCCCGTCCGAATCGCCCAGCTCCAGGAAGGGGAAGCGCTCCTTCGCCTCGCTCTTGATGCGCAGCACGGCGAGGTCGGTGCGCTGGTCGCGCAGCAGCACCTCGGCCTCGTATTCGCGGCGGTCGTTGAGGGCGATGCGGATTTCGTCCGCGCCCTCGATGACATGGTAGTTGGTGAGCACCAGCCCCGAGGGATCGACGATCACCCCCGAGCCGAGCGAGCGCTGCACCCGCTCCGGCGCGCGCAGGCCCGGACCGTCGCCGGGACCACCCGGACCGCCAGGGCCCGGCATGCCGAAGAAGCGGCGGAAGAAGGGATCATCGAAGATCGGATTCACGCGCTGCTGCGCCGTCTTCAGCGCATAGACGTTCACCACCGCAGGCGCCGTCTTTGCCACCACCGGCGCGAAGGTGAGAGTCACTTCCGCTTGGGACGCCGGAACACGCGGCTGCTGCGCCGCCGGCTGGGCGAAGGCGGGCCCAGATGCTCCGAGCAGGGCGAGACCCGCGAGCGCCGCCGCCACGCATTGGCGCATCAATGTCCCGGTCCTGGAGAGGGAAGAAGCGATCATCCGTTTAATACCATCGATTGCAGCCGGTACCCGTCACGGGACGCAGGCGGGGCACCCCACTAGATAGTCACGGTCTCTATTAGGGCCAGCCTCGCATAACGGCAAAGGCGAGTGGCCGCGCGACCGGGGAGAGTATGGCAACTTGAAGTTGAAGAGACTTCATCCCTCTGTAAACTGAACCGGCGCAGTAGGCGCAGGATCACGCCAGGGGGCAGGCGATGGGCCGCAACATCATCATTTTCTCCGACGGGACCGGCCAGGCCGGGGGCATCCATTTCGACGAGCGCCGATCCAACATCTACAAGATGTACCGGGCCATGCGCTGTGGGCCCGATTCGACCATCGACCCCCAATCGCAGGCTGCATTCTACGACCCTGGCCTCGGCTCGCCGCTGGACGGAAGCGCACTTTACCGTGGTCCCGTGCGCTGGATTTACGACCTTGTGAGCCAAGCGACGGGCTTCGGCATCACCGCCAATATCGTCGACTGCTACGCCGCACTGATCCGCCTCTGGCGGCCGGGCGATCGGATCTTCCTGTTCGGCTTCAGCCGTGGCGCCTATACGATACGCTGCCTTGCCGGCGTGCTCCGCTACTGTGGCGTCCCGACCCATATGCCCGACGGCAGCCCCGTGCCCCTCGACAAGGCGTCCACCCAGGCTCTCGCAAATTATGCGGTGAAGCACGTCTACCAATTCACGACTTCGCGGCTGCCAAAACAGGCGAGTGTGCGGCAAAACTTCCTTCTGGAGACGCGAAAGCGCATCGCACGGCGGTTCCGAGCCGAGCACGGTTCCGAATGGAGCGATGATCCGGACCGACCTAACGCCGCGCCATATTTCATTGGCGCCTTTGATACGGTCGCTTCGCTCTTCGATTGGCGCAAGTTCGTACCCGCGCTCTTCGGTTTCATTGTGGCCTTTGCAATTTTTGCCAGCCTATCTGCCTGGTCTGCCCTCAATATTTGGGGCATCCGGCCCACAACGACCGTTATCGCCGAATTTTCCATTATTTTAATTCTTGCACTATACGTTTTAATAAAATCACACCTCAAATTTGATTTCAATATACCCGGCTACACATGCTCTCAACATTTCCGGACGATCCATTTCACTGAATTGCTTCAGCGTTTCTATGATACGAACCTGTACAAGCACATACCATACGCAAAGCATGCGCTGTCGATTGACGAGAACCGCGAGGCATTCGGAAGGGTGAAATGGGATCCGGATAACGATTCGGCCTTCACCGGCCGGGACAGCGCCGGAAACATCTATTTCGAGCAGGTGTGGTTCAGCGGTGTCCATTCCGACATCGGCGGCAGCTACGCCGAGGACGAATCGCGCCTCTCCGACATCGCGCTCAAATGGATGGTGGATTGCGCCACCGCCATTCCGGACGGATTGCAGCACGACCCGGGCATCCTGCGCGCCTACCCCGACCCCGCGGGCTTTCAGCACGACGCGCGCAAGGACGGCATCGAATGGATCACACGCAACTTCGGCGTGACGTACCCCCTGGGATATCGCGACCCACCGAAAGAAGCCGTGCTGCACCCTACTGTCTATGACCGCTTCGATGCCGCCGAGGTTCCGATCTATGACCGTCTCGGGCCCTACAGGCCGGCGGCCTTGCAAAAGCACGTGGACGTCGCCCACCTCTATCTCGAAACCAAATCCGCCGATCCGCAAAAAGCCGCCCGCACCAAAGTCTGGGGGGCGCCACAGGTGGCTCCTCGGCCGACGCCCCGGAAAATCTATCCGCAACGCCCGAAGGCGCGGAGGGTCAGGCGCGCTCCACAGGGTCAGTGCCGCAAGGGCTTCTGACATCGGGCTTCTGACATCGGGCCTCGCCCGTGCCAGCAAGGCCGGAGGGATCGACAGGTGATGCGCCGACAGAACGAAAAAGGGGCGGTCCGAAGACCGCCCCTTTTTCACATGCTCAATTGAGCCTGACGCTCACGCGGCTTCGGCAGCCGCGGCGGTGCGGGCGTGGTCGGCGGCGCCCTTGGCGTCCACGTCACGATCCACGAACTCGATCACCGCGACGGCGGTGTTGTCGCCATAGCGGAAGCCGGCCTTGACGATGCGGGTGTAGCCACCCGGACGGGCCGCATAGCGGGGCGCCAGCACGTCGAACAGCTTCTTGACCACGGCCTGGTCCTTCAGCTCGGCGATCGCCTGGCGGCGGGCGTGCAGGTCGCCGCGACGGGCGAGGGTCACGAGCTTCTCCACCACCGGGCGAAGATCCTTCGCCTTGGGCAGGGTGGTCACGATCTGCTCGTGGGTGATGAGGGCGCCCGCGAGATTGGAGAACATCGCCTTGCGGTGCTCCCAGGTGCGGTTGAACTTGCGATGAACCTTGCCGTGACGCATGACGGCGAACTCCTGAAGATGGCGACGGGCGAGCCGGTCGAAGGGTTGCGCGGCTCGGGCCGCTCAAAAGGGATCAGGGCAGCGTACCGCCCCGGATTGCGGATCAGTAGTGCTCCTCGAAGCGCTTGGCCAGCTCTTCGATGTTCTCGGGCGGCCAGCCGGGCACTTCCATGCCGAGATGCAGGCCGAGGGAGGCGAGCACCTCCTTGATCTCGTTGAGCGACTTGCGGCCGAAATTCGGCGTGCGGAGCATCTCCGTCTCGCTCTTCTGGATCAGGTCGCCGATGTAGACGATGTTGTCGTTCTTCAGGCAGTTCGCCGAACGGACGGAGAGCTCGAGCTCGTCCACCTTCTTCAGCAGGGCCGGAGAGAACGGCAGCGTCTGGATCGCGGTCGCCTCGCTCTCGCGCTTGGGCTCCTCGAAGTTGACGAAGATCTCCAGCTGGTCCTGCAGGATGCGCGCGGCATAGGCCAGCGCGTCCTCGGCCGTGATCGAGCCGTTGGTCTCGATCTGGAGCGTCAGCTTGTCATAGTCGAGGATCTGGCCCTCACGGGTGTTCTCGACCTTGTAGGAGACCTTGCGCACCGGCGAGTAGAGGCTGTCGATCGGGATCAGGCCGATCGGAGCATCCTCGGGACGGTTGCGGTCAGCGGCGACATAGCCCTTGCCGGTGTCGACCGTGAACTCGATGCGCAGCTCCGCGCCCTCGTCGAGGGTGCAGATCGGCAGATGCGGGTTCAGGATCTGCACGTCGCCGACGGTCTGGATGTCGCCGGCCACCAGCACGCCGGGGCCGGTCTTCTTGGCCACCATGCGCTTCGGGCCGTCGCCCTGCATCTTGATGGCCACATCCTTCACGTTGAGGATGATGTCCGTCACATCCTCACGCACGCCGGGGATCGACGAGAACTCGTGCAGCACGCCGTCGATGTGGATCGAGGTCACCGCCGCGCCCTGGAGCGACGACAGGAGGATGCGGCGCAGGGCGTTGCCGAGGGTCATGCCGAAGCCGCGCTCCAGCGGCTCGGCGACGACGGTCGCGAGGCGCTTGGGATCGTGGCCGGGATTGACCTGCAGCTTCTCGGGCTTGATCAGCTCTTGCCAGTTCTTCTGAATCACTTGCTTCACCTTGCTTTCTCGCCGGGCCACGGCATCTGCCGGGGTGGTGAGCCTCAACCGGAGGCCTGGCCCGTCCCGCTCGGGGGAGGAGAAACCGGGCTTGATCCCCACGGGCCGGGCCCGCGGAGGAACGAAGTGCGGATCAGACGCGGCGGCGCTTGCGCGGACGGCAGCCGTTGTGCGGGATCGGCGTCACGTCGCGGATGGAGGTGACGAGGAAGCCCGCCGCCTGCAGCGCGCGAAGAGCGGACTCACGGCCCGAACCCGGACCGCAGACTTCCACTTCCAGGGTGCGCATGCCGTGCTCGGCCGCCTTGCGGGCCGCGTCCTCGGCCGCGACCTGCGCGGCGTACGGGGTGGACTTGCGCGACCCCTTGAAGCCCATGGCACCGGCCGAGGACCAGGAGATGGTGTTGCCCTGGGCGTCGGTGATGGTGATCATGGTGTTGTTGAACGAGGCGTTCACATGCGCCACGCCGGAGGCGATGTTCTTGCGCTCGCGGCGCTTCACGCGTGTTGCTTCTTTAGCCATCTGTCTCTCAGATCCTTCAGGCGCGCCCGTAGCTCCAGGCGCTCGGGATGGCCCTTGACGGGCCGGTCAACGGGGAAAGGCCGGCTTGGCCGGCCTCCCCAATTCTCAAGCCTTGCGGCCGATCACTTCTTCTTGCCGGCGATCGGCTTCGCCGGACCCTTGCGGGTGCGGGCGTTGGTGTGGGTGCGCTGGCCGCGCACGGGCAGGCCACGGCGATGGCGCAGGCCGCGGTAGCAGCCGAGGTCCATCAGGCGCTTGATGTTCATCGCCACTTCGCGGCGCAGGTCGCCTTCCACGATGTAGTCGCGGTCGATGGTCTCGCGGATCTGCAGCACTTCCTGGTCGGTCAGCTGGTTCACGCGACGCTCGGCGGGAATGCCCACCTTCTCGACGATCTCTTCAGCCTTCTTGGGGCCGATGCCGTGGATGTACTGGAGCGCGATGACGACGCGCTTGTTGGTCGGGATGTTGACGCCTGCAATACGAGCCACTGCGCTCTCCATGTGCGCCGGAGCCCGAGGGCCGCCGGCCGGTGTTGTCCCCGCGTCCGGTGGAGGCCGGCCCATGCGGGATCTTGACGAAATCTGCCCCGGATACGACAAAGCGACCGCCCTGCCCAACCCTTTCGGGTGGACCGAACGGCACCTGTTCCGAAGCGAGGGAGTGCCCATAGCGGAGATTCTGCGAGGGGTCAAGGGCATGAGCCCCTGCCTTCCGGCCAGCCCAGGGCCACGATCCGCTCCGCCGCTCCTTGCGGATTGCCGGAACCGGAGGGAAGGCCGATTTCGCTCACGGCGATATGCTCGAGCAGCGCCTGGATATCCCCGACGCCGGCACCGTCCGCCAGCGCCCGGACCACCCGGCCGGCATAGCCTTCGTATTCGTCTCGCGCCTGGGCAGCCTCCCGCACACCGATCGGATCCCAAACATCGATCAGAACTTGGCGGACGGCGCTGATCGCTGCTTTGACGTCACCCGTGCCGAAGTCTCGCTGCATCGGAGAAGCTTTCCCGGATGTCCGGCCGCGCCCGCAAGGTTCGAATCGAAAAGGCCCTTCCGCCATCCGGCGAAAGGGCCTTGATCTCTTATCGGAAGGCCGAAGCCCCCTGCCCTCACGCCGCCTTGGCGAGCACACCGTCGATGGCGGCGGTGACCTGATCGATGGGCGCCATGCCGTCGATCTGCTTCAGCTGGCCGCGGGCCTTGTAATAGGGCGCCACGACAGCTGTGTCGCGGTTGTAGGCCTCGAGGCGGGTCTTGAAGACCACCGGATCATCGTCCTTGCGCACCGGCTCGCCCTTGGCGGCGGCCTCGGCGGCGCGGTTGAGGATGCGGTTGACCAGCTTTTCCTGGTCCACCACCAGCTCGATCACCGCGTCGAGCTTGAGGCCCTTCTCGGTGAGCAGCCGGTCCAGCGCTTCGGCCTGCGCCACCGTGCGCGGGAAGCCGTCGAGGATGAACCCGTTCTTCGCGTCCGGCTCGCCGATGCGCTCGGCGATGATGCCGATGACGATCTCGTCCGAGACCAGCCCGCCGGCATCCATCACCGCCTTCGCCTTCAGCCCCACCGGCGTGCCCGCGGCAACCGCCGCACGCAGCATGTCTCCGGTGGAAAGCTGGACGATGCCGTGACGGGCCACCAGCCGCTGTGCCTGAGTTCCCTTGCCTGCCCCGGGCGGGCCCAACAGCACCAGCCTCATATTACTTCCTCCTCCCCCCGCGCAGCTTGGCCTTCTTGACCAGTCCTTCGTACTGGTGGGCCAACAGATGTCCCTGGATCTGGGACACGGTGTCCATGGTCACGCTGACCACGATCAGAAGCGACGTTCCTCCGAAATAGAACGGAAGAGAGGCGTAGGAAATCAGCAGTTCGGGGAAGAGGCAAACCGCCGCAATGTAGGCGGCGCCCACGACGGTGATGCGGGTCAGCACATAGTCGATGTACTCGGCCGTCCGCTCGCCGGGGCGGATGCCCGGAATGAAGCCGCCGTGCTTCTTCAGATTGTCCGCCGTCTCCACCGGATTGAACACGATGGCGGTGTAGAAGAAGCAGAAGAACACGATCAGCGCCACATACAGCACCATGTAGAGCGGGCGCCCGTGGCCGATGTGGGTGGTGATGGTCTGCAGCCACTCCGGCCCCGAGCCCTGCATGAAGCTGGCGATGGTGGTGGGGATGAGCAGCAGCGAGGAGGCGAAGATCGGCGGGATGACGCCCGACGTGTTCAGCTTCAGCGGCAGGTGCGAGGACTGGCCCTCATAGATGCGGTTGCCCACCTGGCGCTTGGGATACTGGATCAGCAGCCGGCGCTGGGCGCGCTCCATGAACACGATGAAGGCGATGACCACCACGGCCATCAGGATCATGCCGAGAATCACCACCGTGGAGATGGCGCCCTCACGGCCGAGTTCCAGGGTGCGCACGAAGGCGCCCGGCAACTCGGCGACGATGCCGGCGAAGATGATGAGCGAGGTACCGTTGCCGATGCCGCGCGAGGTGATCTGCTCACCCAGCCACATCAGGAACATGGTGCCGCCGGTCAGGGTGATGACCGTGGAGATGCGGAAGAACCAGCCGGGCTCCGCCACCACGCTGCCCGAGCCCTCGAGGCCGACGGCAATGCCGTAGGCCTGAAACAGGGCCAGCACCACGGTGAGGTAGCGGGTGTACTGGTTGAGCTGCTTGCGGCCCGCCTCGCCTTCCTTCTTCAGCGCCTCCAGCGTCGGCGAGACGCTGGTGAGGAGCTGGATGATGATGGAGGCGGAGATGTACGGCATGATGTTCAGGGCGAAGATGGCCATGCGCTGCACGGCGCCGCCCGAGAACATGTTGAAGAGGCCGATGATTCCCTGCTGGGCGTTCTTGAAGACGTCCGCCAGCGCGTCCGGATTGATGCCGGGCATGGGGATGTAGGTGCCGAGCCGGTAGACGAGAAGCGCGCCGAGGGTGAACCAGATGCGCTTCTTCAGCTCCTCGGCCTTGCCGAGGGCACCGAAATTGAGGTTCGCCGCGAGTTGTTCCGCCGCCGAGACCATGCCTTGCTCCGATGGACGCCACCCTGGTGGGCGGCCCTTATATGAGGGCGCAACGCTCGGGTGCCAAGGCAAAGGGACCAAGGCTCTCCGCCGACGGTCCCGCTACCGGCTCCCTTGCCGAAGCGATGGACCCTGGCGGGAGTGCCATGGGGCCGGTGCCCGGGCGCGTCCCGGACCATGAGTCCCGGACGGAGCGTTGGGGCAAACTGGGCCGGCGCGACGGATGGCCGCAGGCCGGCAGGAGAGCCGATAAACGGCCGATGGTGCGCCGCTGGCGGCACGCGGGGCCGAACCCGACTCGGGTGATGGACCCATGGGACCGTCACACCCGTCACACCTACGGCGGCACCTGAGCGTCACCTAAACGGGGCCAGCGACACGCGCTGCCCGAAACACGAAGACCCGGCCACCGGCCGGGCATCCGCAAGAGGTTGGTCCGAACATGGGTTCGGCGCGGCGGCCAGAAAGCCCCGCGCCGTCCCCTGTTCCGGATCAGCCTCGGCTCACTCGGCCTCGACGGCCGGCGCGAGCACGGTCACCGAGCCACCGGCCTTCTCCACGGCGGCGACGGCGGACTTGGTGGCGTAGGCCACTTCCAGCGTCACCTTGGCGGAGAGCTCACCGGTGCCGAGCACGCGCACGCCATCCTTCGCCCGGCGCAGCACGCCAGCGGTGACGAGGGCGGCCTCGGTCACGGGCTGGCCCGCGTCGAGACGGCCGGCATCGACCGCAGCCTGGATCTTGGCGAGGGAGACCTCGTTGTAGTCCAGGCGGAAGATGTTGTGGAAGCCGCGCTTCGGCAGGCGACGATGCAGCGGCATCTGGCCGCCCTCGAAGCCCTTGATGGCGACGCCGGTCCGGGCCTTCTGACCCTTCACGCCGCGGCCAGCGGTCTTGCCCTTGCCGGAGCCGATGCCCCGACCGACGCGCATCCGCTTCTTGCGGGCGCCGGGATTGTCCCTGATTTCGTCGAGCTTCATGTCCCGCTCCTCACTCGACCACACGGACGAGGTGGGCGACCTTGGCGATCATGCCGCGGACGGCCGGGGTATCCTTGAGAGTGGAGCGGCGGTGCCGCTTGTTCAGCCCGAGGCCGACGAGGGTGGCCTCCTGGTCGAACGGGCGGCGGATCGGCGAGCCGATCTGCTCCACGGTGATGGTCTTGTCGCTCATGGCGCAATCCTATCCTTCGGTCTGCGCCGCTCAGTCGGTCGCTTCCGCGTCTTCGACGCGGCGGCGGGACTGGAGCTGGGAGACCTTGATGCCGCGACGCGCAGCGACGGAGCGCGGCGAGTCCTGGTTCTTCAGGGCGTCGAAGGTGGCGCGCACCATGTTGTAGGGGTTGGAAGACCCGAAGGACTTCGCCACCACATCGTGCATGCCGAGGGTCTCGAACACCGCGCGCATCGGGCCGCCGGCGATGATGCCGGTACCGGCCGGGGCGGCGCGGAGCACCACCTTGCCGGCGCCGTGGTGACCATGCACGTCGTGGTGCAGGGTCCGGCCTTCGCGCAGCGGCACGCGGATGAGTGCGCGCTTGGCGCTCTCGGTAGCCTTGCGGATGGCCTCCGGCACCTCGCGGGCCTTGCCGTGGCCGAAGCCGACGCGGCCCTTCTGGTCACCGACCACCACCAGGGCAGCGAAGCCGAAGCGACGGCCGCCCTTCACAACCTTGGCGACGCGGTTGATGTGGACCAGCTTGTCCACGAACGTATTGTCGCGGTCCTCGCGCTCGTGGCGCTGTTCCCGTTCACGGGCCATGTTCGCTCGTCCTTGCGTCAGAACTGAAGGCCGCCTTCGCGGGCGCCCTCAGCGAGCGCCTTGACGCGCCCATGATAGATGTATGCGCCACGGTCGAAGACGACCGCAGTCACGCCCTTCGCCACCGCCCGCTCGGCAACGAGCTTGCCGATGGTCTTGGCGGCCTCGGTGTCCGCACCGGTCTTCAGCGACCCGCGCAGATCCTTCTCGAGGCTCGATGCTGCGGCGAGAGTCTCGCCCTTCGCATCGTCGATGATCTGCGCATAGATGTGCTGCGAGGTCCGGTGCACCGACAGGCGGGGACGCCCGCTCGCAGCAACGCGGATCGCACGGCGCACCTTGGCCTTGCGGCGCGCCTGCGCCTCCAAATCCTTAGCCATGGTTCGCCTCCGTCACTTCTTCTTGCCTTCCTTGCGGAAGATGAATTCGCCGGCATACTTGACGCCCTTGCCCTTGTAGGGTTCGGGGCCACGGAACTCGCGGATCTCCGCCGCCACCTGGCCGACCTTCTGCCGGTCGATGCCCGAGATCACCACTTCGGTGGGCTTGGGGGTGACGATCTGGATGCCCTCGGGGATCGCGTAGATCACGTCGTGGCTGTAGCCGAGCGAGAGGTTCAGGTTCTTGCCCTGCACCGCCGCCTTGTAGCCGACGCCGGTGATCTCGAGCTTCTTCTCGAAGCCCTTGGTCACGCCTTCGACCAGGTTGGAAACCAGCGTGCGGGACATGCCCCACATGGCCTTGTGCCGGGAGGTCTCGCCGTTCATGGCGAGCTTGATCTCCGAGCCTTCGACCTTGGCGGCAATCTCTTCCACCAGGGTCACTTCGAGGGCGCCCTTGGGCCCCTTCACCTTCACCGTCTGTCCGTCCAGGCTGGCGGTGACACCAGCCGGAATGGCGACGGGCAACTTGCCGATCTTCGACATCTTGTCCTCCGTCGTCAGAACACGGTGAAGAGCACTTCGCCGCCGACGTTCTTGTCGCGGGCTTCGTGGTCGGCCATCACGCCCTGGGGCGTGGAGACGACCGCGATGCCGAGACCGTTGGCGACGCGGGGAAGGTTCTTGACGGCCGCATAGACGCGGCGGCCGGGCTTCGACACGCGGGCGATCTCGCGGATCACCGGCGTTCCGTCGAAATACTTGAGCTCGATCTCGAACTCGGTCCGGCCGTTGCCGTGATCGGTCGAGGTGTAGCCGCGGATATAGCCCTCGTCGCGGAGCACATCGAGCACCGAGGCGCGCAGACGCGAGCCGGGGGTCGAGGTCTTGTCCTTGCGGCGCATCTGGGCGTTGCGGATGCGGGTGATCAGATCGCCGATGGGATCAGTTACAGCCATCGTTCCCTCCTCACCAGCTCGACTTCACGAGGCCGGGCACCATGCCCTGGTTGCCCAGCTCGCGCAGCGCGATACGGCTCATCTTGAGCTTGCGGTAGAAGGCACGCGGACGGCCAGTCACCTCGCAGCGGTTGCGGATCCGGATCTTCGCGCCGTTGCGCGGCATTTCCGCCAGCTTGAGGGTCGCCTGGAAGCGCTCCTCGATCGGCAGGGTCTTGTCATTCACGATCGCCTTCAGACGCGCGCGCTTCGCCGCCTGGCCAGTGGCCAGCTTGCGGCGGCGCTCGTTCGTCTCGATCGCGCTCTTCTTCGCCATCTTAAGCTCCTGTTCTCCGCGTCTGAGCAGCTCGTCCTGAGCCCCTCACGGCCGGAAAATCATGTCTTCACTCGTCTCGTCGTCCGGGTCCGGCGAGAGGCCGGAACCGAAGAGGCGCTTCGAGCGAAGCGCCCCTCATACCCGTTCACTGGCGGAAGGGGAAGTTGAAGGCCTTCAGAAGCGCGCGGGCTTCCTCGTCGGTCTTCGCCGTGGTGCACACGATGATGTCCATGCCCCAGATCTGCTCGACGCGGTCGTAGTTGATCTCGGGGAACACGATGTGCTCCTTCACGCCCATGGCATAGTTGCCACGGCCGTCGAAGCTCTTCGGGTTCAGGCCGCGGAAGTCGCGGACGCGGGGCAGAGCCACGGTCACGAGGCGGTCCATGAACTCGTACATGCGGGTCTTCCGAAGGGTGACCTTCGCGCCGACCGGCTGGTTCTCGCGCAGCTTGAAGTTCGAGATCGCCTTGCGGGCCCGGGTGATGACCGGCTTCTGGCCGGCGATCTGGGCGAGGTCCGCAGCGGCGGTCGTCACCTTCTTGGTGTCGGCGGTGGCTTCGCCCACGCCCATGTTGATGACGATCTTCTCGATGACCGGCACTTCCATGGGGTTCTTGTAGCCGAACTGCTCGATCATCTTCGGCCGCACCACCTCATCATAGAAGGTGCGCAGCCGCGCGTTGTAGGTCGCCTCAGCCATCGATCCTCTCCCCGGAACGCTTGGCCACGCGGACCTTGCGTCCGTCCTCCAGCACATCGAAGCCGACGCGGGTCGGCTTGCCGTCCTTGGGATCGGCAATGGCGACGTTCGACAGGTGGATGGGAGCCTCCTTGGAGATGATCCCGCCTTCCTGGTTCGCCGACTGGCGCTGGTGACGCTTCACGATATTCACGCCGCGCACGAGAGCCTTCTCGTCCTTCGGCATCACCTGGATGACCTCGCCGGTGCGGCCCTTGTCGCGGCCGGCGAGGACGACGACCTTGTCGCCCTTCTTGATCTTCGCGGCCATCACAGCACCTCCGGCGCCAGCGAGATGATCTTCATGTGGTTCTTGGAGCGCAGCTCGCGCGGAACCGGTCCGAAGATGCGGGTGCCCACCGGCTCCTTGTTGTTGTTGATCAGCACGGCCGCGTTCTTGTCGAAGCGGATGACCGAGCCATCGACGCGACGGATGTCCTTGGCGGTGCGAACCACCACGGCCTTCATCACGTCGCCCTTCTTCACGCGGCCGCGCGGAATCGCCTCCTTGACGGACACCACGATGATGTCGCCGACGTGGGCATACTTCCGCTTCGAGCCGCCAAGTACCTTGATGCACATGACGCGACGGGCGCCGGAATTGTCCGCCACGTCGAGATTGGTCTGCATCTGGATCATGACGCACCTGTTCTCGTCATCCAGCGCCGCCGGCGCACCGGCATTGCCTCAACCCTTGTTCGCCGTGCCCGCTCATCGGAACACGGTGTTGCCGCGGTGCGGTCTCCACTCGATCCCCCCGAAGGACGATCGACGGACCCGGCACCGGAGCCCTCCCGGCCGGACGATCCATCCGGACGGGAAACTCTCTATCAGACCTCGGCGCGCTTTTCGCCCTGGATCACGATCCAGTTCTTCAGCTTCGAGATCGGACGGTGCTCCTCGATCCAAACCGTATCGCCCACGTGCCAGTTATTGGCCTCGTCGTGGGCATGATACTTCTTGGACCGGCGCACGGTCTTCTTGAGCAGCGGGTGGGTGAAGCGACGCTCCACCCGGACCACCACGGTCTTGTCGGTCTTGTCGCTCACCACGACGCCCTGGAGCACGCGCTTCGGCATCGCTTCCTCACTTCGCCTTCTGCACCGGCGAACCGGTGCGCTTGTCGGTCTGCACGGTCTTGATCCGCGCGATGTCGCGGCGGATCTGCTTGGACCGGGCGGTATTCTCCAGCTGACCCGTCGCCTTCTGGAAGCGCAGGTTGAACTGTTCCTTCTTCAGCTTCAGCAGCTCATCGGCGAGCTGATCGGGGCTGAGGGCCCGAACGTCCTCGGCTTTCATGAGCCTCTCCTCACTCGGCGATGCGCTGGATGAAGCGCGTCTTGATGGGCAGCTTGGCCGCCGCGAGGGTCAGCGCCTCGCGAGCGAGCTCGACGCTCACCCCGTCGATCTCGAACATGATGCGGCCGGGCTTGACGCGGGCCGCCCAATACTCGGGCGCGCCCTTGCCCTTACCCATACGGACTTCCGTGGGCTTGGCCGACACCGGGACATCGGGGAACACCCGGATCCAGACGCGTCCGGCGCGCTTCATGTGGCGGGTGAGCGCGCGGCGGGCCGCCTCGATCTGGCGGGCAGTCACGCGCTCCGGCTCGACGGCCTTGAGGCCGAATTCGCCGAAGTTCAATTCCGTGCCGCCCTTGGCGACGCCGTGAATGCGTCCCTTGAACTGCTTGCGGAACTTGGTGCGCTTGGGTTGCAGCATGGCTTGATCGCCTTCTCTCTAGCCGGCCATCAAGCCCGGGAGCCGCGGTCGCCGCGATCGCCGCGATCGCCACGCTCACGGTCACCGCGCTCGCGCCGCGGGGGACGCGAGGAGGGACCGGCTTCCTGCTCGGCCTGGCGCTTGTCCTGCGCCATGGGATCGTGCTCGAGGATCTCGCCCTTGAAGATCCACACCTTGACACCGCAGGTGCCGTAGGTGGTGAAGGCGGTGGCGGTGCCGTAGTCCACGTCCGCACGCAGGGTGTGCAGCGGAACGCGGCCCTCGCGGTACCACTCAAGGCGCGCGATCTCAGCGCCGCCGAGACGGCCCGAGCAATTGATACGGATGCCTTCGGCGCCGAGGCGCATGGCGGACTGCACGGCGCGCTTCATGGCGCGACGGAAGGCCACGCGGCGCTCCAGCTGCTGGGCGATGGACTCGGCGACGAGGCGCGCGTCGATTTCCGGCTTCCGGATCTCGACGATGTTGATGAAGACTTCCGAGTTGGTCATCTCGGAGACCTTCTTGCGCAGCTTGTCGATGTCCGCGCCCTTCTTGCCGATGACCACGCCCGGACGACCCGAGTAGATGGTCACGCGGCACTTCTTGTGCGGGCGCTCGATCACCACCTTGGACACCGCCGCCTGCTTGAGCTGCTTCATCAGCATCTCGCGGATCTTGATGTCCTCGTGCAGGAGCTTGCCGTACTCGCCCTTGTTGGCGAACCAGCGGCTGTCCCACGTGCGGTTGATGCCGAGCCGGAGCCCGACCGGATTGACCTTCTGACCCATCAGGCCCGCTCCTCGACTTCCCGCACCACGATGGTGATGTGGGCGAAGGGCTTCTCGATGCGCGAGGCGCGACCGCGCGCCCGCGGCGAGAACCGCTTCATGACCAGACCCTTGCCCACGTGCGCCTCGGCGACGATGAGATCGTCGACATCGAGCTCGTGGTTGTTCTCGGCGTTGGCGATCGCGCTCTCGAGGCACTTCTTCACGTCGCGGGCGATCCGCTTGTGAGAGAACTCGAGATCGGCGAGCGCCGTCGCCACCTTCTTGCCGCGGATCAGGCCCGCGACGAGGTTGAGCTTCTGGGGCGAGACGCGCAGGTTGCGCGCCACCGCCTTGGCTTCGTTGTCCGCGAGCGCGCGGGGCTTTGCCTGCTTACCCATGACCGATCACCGCCGCTTCGACTTCTTGTCGGCCGCGTGCCCGTAGTAAGTCCGCGTCGGAGCGAACTCGCCGAACTTCTGGCCGATCATGTCCTCGGTGACATTCACGGGCACGTGCTTGTGACCGTTGTAGACGCCGAAGGTTAAGCCCACGAACTGGGGCAGAATGGTGGAGCGCCGGCTCCAGATCTTGATCACATCGCGGCGACCCGAACCCGCGGCAGCTTCCGCCTTCTTCAGCAGGTAGCCGTCGACGAACGGGCCTTTCCAGACAGAGCGAGACATAGCTCAGGCCCTCACTTCTTGCGCTTGTGGCGGCTGGACACGATGAACTTGTCCGTCGCCTTGTTGCTGCGGGTCTTCTTGCCCTTGGTGGGGATGCCCCAGGGCGTGACCGGATGACGGCCGCCCGAGGTGCGGCCTTCGCCGCCGCCGTGCGGGTGATCCACCGGGTTCATGACGACGCCGCGGTTATGCGGACGCTGGCCCAGCCACCGGCTGCGGCCGGCCTTGCCCAGCGAGATGTTCATGTGGTCCGGGTTCGAGACCGCACCCACCGTGGCATAGCAGGCGCCATGCACGAGGCGCTGCTCGCCGGAGTTCAGGCGGACGATCACGTAGCCCTCGTCGCGACCCACGATCTGCGCGTAGGTGCCGGCGGAGCGGGCGATCTGGCCACCCTTGCCGATCTTCAGCTCGACGTTGTGCACGATCGTGCCGACCGGGAGCGAGGACAGCGGGCCGGCATTGCCGGGCTTCACGTCCACGCTGTCGCCGGCGATCACCTGGTCGCCCACGGCCAGGCGCTGCGGCGCCAGGATGTAGGCCAGCTCGCCGTCCTCATACTTGATGAGGGCGATGAACGAGGTGCGGTTCGGATCGTATTCAAGCCGCTCCACCGTCGCCGACATGCCGCGCTTGAGGCGCTTGAAGTCGACCAGACGGTAGGTCTGCTTGTGGCCGCCGCCGCGGAAGCGGACGGTGATGCGGCCATTGTTGTTGCGTCCGCCCGAGGAGCTCTTGCCCTCGGTCAGGGTCTTGACCGGCTTGCCCTTGTAGAGGCCGGAGCGGTCCACGATCACGAGCTGGCGAAGGCTCGGCGTGACCGGCTTGAAATGCTTCAGCGCCATGGTCTTATCCCGTTCCCCTCGGCTCTCAGAGGCCCGTGGTGATGTCGATCTTCTGGCCCTCTTCGAGGGTCACGACCGCCTTCTTGACGTCGCTCTGGACGCCCTTGCGGCCCTTGAAGATCTTCGTCTTGCCCTTGCGGACCAGCGTGTTCACGCTCTTGACCTTCACGTCGAAAAGCTTCTCCACGGCTTCCTTGATGGAAGGCTTGGAAGCGGTCTTCGCGACGTTGAAGACAACCTTGTTCTGCTCGCTCGCGGTCGTCGCCTTCTCGGTGATGACGGGCGAGACGATCACGTCGTAATGACGCGGTTCGATGTTGCGCGTGCTCATTTGAAGCGCGCCTCCAGCGCGTCCACGGCGGCCTTGGTCAGGACCAGGGTGTCGCGGCGCAGGATGTCATAGACGTTGATGCCCTGGATGGGCAGCACGTCCACGTAGGGCAGGTTGCGCGCCGCGAGCGCGATGTTCTGCTCCACCTGGGCGCCGTCCACGAAGAGAACGGACGAGATGCCGAGCTTCTCAAGCCGCTCCTTGAGCGCCTTGGTCTTGGGGTCGGCGAGGTTGGCGGTGTCGAGCACGATGATCTGCTCGGCCTTCGCCTTCGACGACAGCGCATGCTTCAGCGCGAGGGCACGCACCTTCTTCGGCAGGTCGATGGCGTGCGAACGCACCACCGGGCCGAAGGCACGACCGCCGCCGCGGAACTGCGGAGCGGACGCGGCGCCGTGACGGGCGTTGCCGGTGCCCTTCTGCTTGTACAGCTTCTTGGACGTGCGGTTGATTTCCGAACGGCCCTTGGTGCGGTGCGTGCCGGCCTGCCGGCGCGCCAGCTGCCAGGTCACGCAGCGGTGCAGGATGTCCGCGCGCGGCTCAAGACCGAAGATCGCGTCGGACAGGGTCACGGAGCCGGCTTCGGAGCCGTCGAGCGTCTTGACGGTGAGTTCCATCACGCGCCCTCCTCATTGGCGGCTTCAGCGGCGGGGGCCGCGTCCGAACCGTTGCCGAGCTTGAACGCGCCGGGCTTGGGGGCCTCGGCGGGCAGCCTCTTCTTCACGGCGTCGCGCACGGTGATCCAGCCACCCGCGTGGCCGGGAACGGCGCCTTCGACGGCGATGAGGCCGCGCTCGACGTCGGTCATCACGACCTTCAGGTTCTGGGTGGTGACGGTGACGTCACCCATGTGGCCGGGCATCTTCTTGTTCTTGAAGGTCTTGCCGGGGTCCTGACGACCGCCGGTCGAACCGATCGAACGATGCGAGATGGAGACGCCGTGCGAGGCGCGAAGACCACCGAAATTGTGGCGCTTCATGCCGCCGGCGAAGCCCTTGCCGATGGTGGTGCCGGTGACGTCCACATACTGGCCCACGACGAAGTGGTCAGCGGTGATCTCGGCACCGACGGGGATGAGCCCGTCTTCCGGCACGCGGAACTCGGCCATCTTCCGCTTGGGCTCGACCTGAGCGACCGCGAAGTGGCCGCGCTCGGCGCGGGTCACGTTCTTCGGCTTGCGACGGCCAGCACCGAGCTGGACTGCGACGTAGCCATTCTTCTCGAGCGTGCGGTGGGCAACCACCTGGCAGCTCTCAACCTTCAGCACAGTGACCGGCAAATGCTCGCCAGCATCAGTGAAGATGCGGGTCATGCCGACCTTCTGGGCGATGACGCCTGACCGCATGGTCGTGTCTCCTCGCACCACGTCAGAGCTTGATTTCGACGTCAACGCCGGCGGCGAGGTCGAGCTTCATCAGCGCGTCCACCGTCTGGGGCGTCGGATCGACGATATCGAGCAGGCGCTTGTGGGTGCGCATCTCGAACTGCTCACGCGACTTCTTGTCGATGTGAGGCGAACGGTTGACGGTGAACTTCTCGATCCGCGTGGGCAGCGGGATCGGGCCGCGCACCTGCGCGCCCGTGCGCTTGGCCGTGGCGACGATCTCGCGCGTCGACGCATCGAGGATGCGGTGATCGAACGCCTTCAGGCGAATTCGAATGTTCTGGCCGTTCATGGCTCAATTGGCTCCAGGAAGAGGAAACGCGCACGCCGGTGCGCAGCGCGTTTCGTTCTTGTTGATCACTCGATGATGGCGGCGACGACGCCGGCGCCGACGGTGCGGCCGCCTTCACGGATGGCGAAGCGCAGCTTCTCCTCCATGGCGATCGGAACGATCAGGTGCACGTCCATCGACACGTTGTCGCCCGGCATCACCATTTCGGTGCCTTCGGGCAGCGTGCACACGCCGGTCACGTCCGTCGTGCGGAAGTAGAACTGCGGGCGGTAGTTGGTGAAGAAGGGAGTGTGACGACCACCCTCTTCCTTCGTCAGGATGTAGGCCTCGGCCTTGAACTTGGTGTGCGGCTTCACCGAACCCGGCTTGCACACGACCTGGCCACGCTCCACGTCCTCGCGCTTGGTGCCGCGCAGCAGGATGCCGACGTTGTCGCCAGCCTGGCCCTGGTCGAGCAGCTTGCGGAACATCTCGACGCCGGTCACGGTCGTCTTGACGGTCGGGCGAATGCCGACGATCTCGACTTCCTCTCCCACCTTGATGATGCCGCGCTCGACACGGCCGGTCACCACGGTGCCGCGGCCGGAGATCGAGAACACGTCCTCGATGGGCATCAGGAACGGCAGGTCGATGGGACGCTCGGGCTGCGGGATGTAGGCATCGACCGCCTCCATCAGCTTCAGCACCGCGTCACGGCCGAGCGCCGGATCGCCGTTCTCGAGCGCAACCAGCGCCGAGCCGCGGATGATCGGGATGTCGTCGCCGGGGAAGTCGTACTTCGAGAGGAGCTCGCGCACCTCCATCTCCACGAGCTCGAGGAGCTCGGGATCGTCGACCATGTCGCACTTGTTCAGGAACACCACCAGCGCCGGCACGCCGACCTGACGGGCGAGCAGGATGTGCTCGCGGGTCTGCGGCATCGGGCCGTCGGCGGCGGACACCACCAGGATCGCGCCGTCCATCTGCGCCGCGCCGGTGATCATGTTCTTCACATAGTCGGCGTGCCCGGGGCAGTCGACGTGCGCGTAGTGGCGGTTGTTGGTCTCGTACTCAACGTGAGCGGTCGAGATCGTGATGCCGCGCGCCTTCTCTTCCGGCGCCTTGTCGATCTGGTCGTACGCCGTGAACGTCGCGCCGCCAGACTCCGCAAGGATCTTCGTGATCGCAGCCGTCAGAGACGTCTTGCCGTGATCAACGTGACCGATCGTGCCGATGTTGCAGTGCGGCTTCGAGCGGTTGAACTTCTCTTTGGCCATGGGACTCTCCGTTGGGTCTCGCTGGCGGGATCCGAAAGGGTGAAAGTGAGGTTCAGGCCGACGCGATCACGCGTACTTGGCCTGGACCTCCTGAGCGACGTTCGACGGCACCTGCTCGTAGTGGTCGAACTGCATGGTGAAGGTGGCGCGGCCCTGGCTGAAGGAGCGCAGGGTGTTCACGTAGCCGAACATGTTGGCCAGCGGCACCATCGCGTTGATGACGTTCGCATTGCCACGCATGTCCTGGCCCTGGATCTGGCCACGACGGGAGTTCAGGTCGCCGATGACCGAGCCGGTGTAGTCTTCCGGGGTCACCACCTCGACCTTCATGATCGGCTCGAGCAGCACCGAGGAGCCCTTCTGAAGGGCCTCGCGGAACGCCGCGCGGGACGCGATCTCGAACGCCAGGGCCGACGAGTCCACTTCGTGGAACGCGCCGTCGGTGAGCGTCACCTTGACGTCCACCACCGGGAAGCCTGCCAGCACACCGGCGCCAAGCACGCTCTCGAGGCCCTTCTGGACGCCCGGGATGTACTCCTTCGGCACCGCGCCGCCGACGATGGCGCTCTCGAAGACGAAGCCCTTGCCGGCCTCGTTCGGCTCCACCGTGAACTTCACCCGCGCGAACTGGCCGGTACCACCGGTCTGCTTCTTATGGGTGTAGTCCACCTCGGTCTTCTTCGTGAGGGTCTCACGATAGGCGACCTGCGGAGCGCCGATGTTGGCGTCCACCTTGTAGGTGCGCTTCAGGATGTCGACCTTGATGTCGAGGTGCAGTTCGCCCATCCCCTTGAGGATGGTCTGGCCGCTCTCGAAGTCGGTCGACACGCGGAAGGACGGATCCTCGGCGGCCAGCTTGGAGAGGGCGATGCCCAGCTTCTCCTGGTCGGCCTTGGACTTCGGCTCGATCGCGATCTCGATGACCGGCTCGGGGAATTCCATCTTCTCCAGGATCACGGCCTTGGCCGGATCGCAGAGGGTATCACCCGTGCGCACATCCTTGAGGCCGGCGAGGGCGACGATGTCGCCCGCATAGGCTTCCTTGATGTCTTCGCGGTTGTTGGCGTGCATCAGCAGCATCCGCCCGACGCGCTCGCGCTTGTCGCGGGTGGAGTTGAGCAGGCCCATGCCGGTTTCCATCTTGCCGGCGTAGACGCGGCAGAAGGTGATGGTGCCGACGAACGGATCGTCCATGATCTTGAACGCGAGCACGGAGGTCGGCTCCTCGTCCGAGGGAAGACGCACGGTGTCTTCCTCGGTCTTGAAGTCGATACCCTTGATCGCGCCGCGATCGATCGGCGACGGCAGATAGTCCACCACCGCGTCGAGCAGGGGCTGCACGCCCTTGTTCTTGAAGGCCGAGCCGCAGAACACGGGGTTGAACTTGCGGCCGATGACGGCGAGGCGGATCAGGCGCTTGAGGGTCGCCTCGTCCGGCTCGGTGCCGTCGAGATAGGCAGCCATGGCGTCGTCGTCGAGCTCGACGGCGGCTTCCACCAGCTTGTTGCGGTACTCGGCAGCCTTGTCGGCGAGATCCGCGGGGATCTCCTCGTCATGATACTTGGCGCCGAGGGCTTCATCTTCCCACACGACCGCCTTCATGCGGACGAGGTCGATGATGCCCTTGAAGTTGTTCTCCGAGCCGATCGGGAGCTGGCAGCACACCGGGTTGCCGGCGACGCGGTCCACGATCATCTCGACGCAGCGGTAGAAGTCGGCGCCGATCTTGTCCATCTTGTTGACGAACACGACGCGCGGCACGTTGTACTTGTCCGCCTGGCGCCACACGGTCTCGGTCTGCGGCTCGACGCCCTGGTTGCCGTCCAGCACGCACACGGCGCCGTCGAGCACGCGGAGCGAACGCTCCACCTCGATGGTGAAGTCCACGTGCCCGGGGGTGTCGATGATGTTCAGGCGCTTGCCCTGCCAGATAGCGGTCGTCGCGGCCGACGTGATGGTGATGCCGCGTTCCTGCTCCTGGGTCATCCAATCCATGGTGGCAGCGCCATCATGGACTTCGCCGATCTTGTGGCTCTTGCCGGTGTAATAGAGGATCCGCTCCGTGGTCGTGGTCTTGCCGGCATCGATGTGGGCCATGATGCCGAAGTTGCGGTAGTCCTCGATCGCGTGAGTACGGGCCATTTGCTCAGTCCTCTCCGATCACCAGCGGTAATGCGAGAACGCGCGGTTGGCTTCGGCCATCCGGTGCGTGTCTTCGCGCTTCTTCACGGCGGAGCCGCGATTGTTGGCCGCGTCGAGCAGTTCGGCGGAGAGACGCTCCACCATGGTCTTCTCGTTGCGGGCGCGGGCCGAGGCGATGAGCCAGCGGATCGCGAGGGTCTGGCGACGCTCGGTGCGCACCTCGACCGGGACCTGGTAGGTCGCGCCACCGACGCGGCGGGAGCGAACCTCCACCGCGGGGGCAACGTTCTCGAGCGCCTGGATGAAGACCTCGACCGGATCGTGCTTGGCCTTGGCCTCGACCACGTCGAGGGCGCCATAGACGATGCCTTCGGCAACCGACTTCTTGCCGTCGCGCATGACGGAATTCATGAAGCGCGACAGGGTGGTCGAGCCATACTTGGCGTCCGGGATGACTTCGCGGCGCTCGGCCTTGTGACGACGGGACATCGTTCAGATCCTCACTATCACTTCGGCCGCTTCGCGCCGTACTTCGAACGGCGCTGCTTGCGGTTCTTCACGCCCTGGGTATCCAGCACGCCACGCAGGATGTGGTAGCGCACGCCGGGAAGATCCTTCACGCGGCCGCCACGGATCATCACCACGGAGTGTTCCTGAAGGTTGTGACCTTCACCGGGGATGTAGCCGATCACTTCGTAGCTGTTGGTGAGCCGCACCTTGGCGACCTTACGAAGAGCCGAGTTCGGCTTCTTCGGGGTCGTCGTGTAAACGCGCGTGCAAACGCCGCGCTTCTGCGGGCTCGCCTGAAGCGCCGGCGCCTTGTCGCGCGCCTTCTGCGCTTCGCGCGGCTTACGGATCAGCTGGTTGATCGTCGGCATGTACGCCTTCGCCTCGTCCTGATCTGCGGCCTGGGCCGCATTCCTTCATTTCGACGATCCTTTGGGGATCGCCACGACCGGCCCCGACGGGGCCCGAATTCCCTTCGCACCAACGAACACGAAAGGCGCCGTCCACCGCCCAAAAGGGGGCAGACACGCCTTTCTCGCGACAGAGGATCACAGCGCGCTATACCGGGGCTTTTTTCCCGGCCGGCGCCGCGATCATGCACCTGAAGTTATCGCAGTGCTGTTCCTGGCAGCGTTTCGGCTTCAAGATCGGCCCTTCAAGCACTTGGGAGCGCTGAAAACGAAGGGGACAATCACTCAGACGCCGACCGCCTGCCGCGAAAGTGGGCTGCTTCTAACCGGAGAGTCGCCGAACGTCAATAAGGATCGCGCCGACTTTCCCGTAAATACGCGGCTTTGAGGCTTACGAAGGCGTGACCGAAGCCACAAATCGCCCCTGCCCCGCCGGTAATTCATTCTTTTTTAACGAATGCCCCCGCCCGCGACGCGGGAGGGGGCGATTTTAAAGGAATCAGGCCAGGAGGGCGGCGACGCCGTCGCGCTCTTCCAGCAGCTCCTTGAGGGTCTTGTCGAACTGGGTCTTGGAGAAGTCGTCCATGGGCAGGCCCTGGACCACTTCATACTCGCCCGCGGTGCAGATGGCAGGCATGCCGAAAACGATGCCCTCTGGCACGCCGTAGGAGCCGTCCGAAGCCACGCCCATGGACACCCACTTGCCGGCGGTGCCGTGGATCCAGTCGTGCATGTGGTCGATGGCGGCGTTGGCCGCAGACGCCGCGGACGACAGGCCGCGGGCCTCGATGATCGCCGCGCCGCGCTTGCCGACGGTCGGCAGCAGGGTCTCGCGATACCAGGTCTCGTCGTTGATGAGCTCCGGCAGCGGCTTGCCCTTCACGGTGGCAAAGCGGTAGTCCGCATACATGGTCGGGGAGTGGTTGCCCCACACCGCTACCTTCTCGATGTCCTTGCTCTCGACACCGGCCTTGGCCGCGAACTGCGACAGCGCGCGGTTGTGGTCGAGGCGGAGCATGGCGGTGATGTTGCGGGCCGGCAGGTCCGGGGCGCTCTTGGCGGTGATGTAGGCGTTGGTATTGGCCGGGTTGCCGACCACCAGCACCTTCACGTCGCGCTTGGCCACCTCGTTCAGCGCCTTGCCCTGGACCTTGAAGATCTCGGCGTTGGCGGAGAGGAGGTCGGCGCGCTCCATGCCCTTCGAGCGGGGACGGGCGCCCACGAGAATCGCGGCGTCGATGTCCTTGAAGGCGACCTTGGGATCATCGGTGATGACCACGCCCGCGAAATTCGGGAAGGCGCAGTCCTCGATCTCCATCACCACGCCCTTCACGGCACCCTGCGCCTGCGGGAGGTCGAGAAGCTGGAGGATGACCGGCTGGTCCTTGCCGAACAGGTCGCCGTTGGCGATGCGGAAAAGGAGAGAATAGCAAATCTGACCGGCGGCGCCCGTGACTGCGACGCGAACGGCGGGTTTGGTCATGAGAAGAAGCCCTTTGCCTTGGATGAGCCCCGAAGGCTCGGGGGCGCAATCTATGCCGCAGCGCGGCCGATGGAAAGGCGCTCGCGCTCCCGACAATCGGCCATGCCGCACGACCTTCGGCTAAGCGCCTTGGGGCCGGGGCGTCCCTTTTAGACGTTGGCCGGGACCGGCGGAAAGGCGGCAGCCTTGAGAAAGGCGAGCGTGCTCTCGAACTCCCCCGGCGTGACCCGGTAGTCGTAGACGCCGTCATACACCCCGAAGAGACTACCGCTGATCTCCACCCGCAGCCGCGGCGGCGTGCCCTCCCCGGCAGGCAGCAGGCGGCACGCGATGTTGACGTCGGGACCCGGCACATCACCACGGCAGAGAATGGCGGCAGGCCCGCCGGCCCGGAGGTCGTAGAGCTTGATGATGGTCACGTCCTTGGGCCCATCGGGATCGATGCGGATGAAGCCCTTGTCGACCGCCGTCTTCTCCAGCGTGATGCTGTAGCGCTGACCGTTGGCATCCACCGGATTGACCGTAACCAGCATGATGTCCTCCCCCACCACCCCAAGGTGGCATGGCCGGACAGTACAACTAAAAAGAGCGGCGCGAAATAGGACGGCTGAAGAGCGCAATGCCGCTACAAGACCACTACGTGATTGGGAATCTCGTTGCGGTCATCGGGCCGGCGCGGCAGGGGGCCGGCGAGGAGTTCACCGGCCTTCTCGACACCGGCGACCAGCCCCTCGGCGAGGCTGCCCTCGCGGGCACGGGCGGCCACCGCATCGCAGATGTCGCGCCACGCCGCGGCTCCCAGCGGGCCGTGGGCGGCATCGTCCGCCACCACCTCCACCAGCCGCTCACGCGCGGCGGCGAAGATGAGGATGCCGGTGCGGCCCTTGGTCTGCGGGATGCCGTAGCTCAGGAAGGTCTCGATGGCCGCATTGCGCGCCGCCGCCTTGAGCGCGAGGCGGGGCACCGCCTTCTCCGCCGCTCCGGGCATCAGCAGCGCCGCGGCGAGGATGACGAACAGCATGGACTGCAGCGCCAGCGCCGAAAGCGCCGGCATGGGATAGGCGAGGACGACGAGCCACGGCAGCACCAATGCCGCAAGGGACGCCCACAGGATGGAGAAGAAGGGATGCTGCACCAGCGGCGCCCGTGTCACCACCACCCGGATTTCGGCGGACGTCCTGGCCTCCGCCTGCGTCACCGCCTCGGCGATACGCTGGAGCGCGTGCTGCGGCAGGCCGTAGCGGCCCGCATCCTGGGTGGTCGTCGTCGTGGCGGTCTGCTCGTTCACGGAAGCTCTCCCCCGCGCCAGCGGGAACCGCAGTTTGCAGGCACACGGTAAAATCGCAAGGGCGGGCTACCAATCGCCCGAAGCGCCGCCACCGCCGGAGGAGCCGCCACCGCCCGACCAGCCTCCGCCGGAGCCGCCGGACCAGCCGGAGCTGCTGCCGGTCCCCCATTCCCACGAAATCGGACCTCCGGCCACCGCGCCCCCGCGCCGCCTGCGGGCCGCAGGGCCGCCCGGACCGCCGCCGCGCATGACGCGCCAGATGATGAAGCCCATGAAGATGACCATCACCGCGAAGAAGATGAGGTTGTCCACTTCCTCCTCGGTCCAGTCGGAGGATTCCAGCTGCTTCGCGCGGGCCTTCGCCTCGTCCGGGTCGAGGTTCAGGATCTCGATGATGGCGTCCGTGCCCTTGACGATGCCGGCTGCCATGTCGCCGGACTTGAAGGCGGGCACGATGGCGTTGCGGATGATGGTGGCCGACACCGCGTCCGTGAGGATGCCTTCCAGCCCGTAGCCCACCTCGATGCGCACCTTGCGCTCACTGGGGGCGACGAGGAGGAGCACGCCATTGTTCTTCTTCGCCTGCCCGATCTGCCAGGTGCGGAACAGGCGGTTGGCGTAATCCTCAATGGAGGTGCCCTGCAGCGAGGGGATGGTGGCCACCACCAATTGGTCGGTGGCCTTCGCCTCCTGCGCCGCGAGCTTGGCGTCCAGCGCCGCGACGGTGCCGGCATCGAGCACATGGGCGGCGTCCACCACCCGCCCGCTGAGGGGCGGGAAGGTCAGCTCCGCCCATGCGGGCGCGACGGCGACGGGCGCGACGGCAAGGCACAGCGCCAGCAGGCCGGCCAGCACGACCGCAAGGCGGCCGGCAGGCCCGCGCCCCCCGAATATGGGCAGATGGCCCATCTGGCGGCCCATCACCGTCACTCCGCGCTCAGTTGAACTTCACCTTCGGCACCTGCATCTGCTGCTCGGAGATGGTGAAGGTCTCCATGGGCTTGTAGGCGCGGTAGAGGGTGGCGGCCCACAGCGCGCCGGGGAAGGTCTTCAGCTCGGTGTTATAGACCCTGACCGCCTCGATATAGTCGCGCCGCGCCACGGCGATGCGGTTCTCCGTGCCCTCGATCTGCGACTGGAGGGCGAGGAAGTTGGCGTTGGACTTCAGGTCCGGATAGGCCTCCGACACCGCGATCAGCCGGCCGAGCGCGGACGACAGCCCCGCCTGCGCGTCCTGGAACTGCTTGAACTGCGCCGGGTCGGTGACGGTGGAGGCATCGACCTTGATGGAGGTGGCCTTGGCCCGCGCCTCGATCACCGAGGTCAGCACGTCCTTCTCCTGGGCGGCATAGCCCTTCACCGTCTCCACCAGATTGGGAATGAGGTCCGAGCGGCGCTGGTACTGGTTCAGCACCTCGCTCCACGCGGCCTTGGCGCGCTCCTCCTCGGTGGGAATCACATTGACGCCGCAGCCCGCCAGCGTCAGCGCGGCAAGCACGGCGAACAGCGGTGCCCGCAGGCGGGCGAACTCACGAAGAACGATGGACATGTGGCCCCTCCCCTGTCGCCGCAACCCGGCAGCGGCGTGCTTATAACACGGCAAAGGTCGAGAAAGGTTCCGGGACAATCCGGATCCCCCGCTCACACCGCGCCGAGATACCCCGGCAGGTCCTGCGCCTCGTCCAGCAGGGATACCTTCACGGCCAGCTTCTCGGCCAGCGCGATGTCCGTCTCCAGCAGCCGCGTGGTCATGAAGGAGCGGTAGTAATTGCCCCACATGAATTCCTGGAAGGGCGTGTCCTCGTTGGCATAGGCCTTCCCGCGCACGCCGCGGGCGAGCGTGCGCCACGGGTTGTCGGTGAGCTCGCTCACGTGGCCGGGGATCTTCAGGCAGGGGCGGCGGTTGCCATCCACGTCGATGGGCCAGCACAGGCCCTCGGTCTCCATGCGGTGCCAGAAGGCCTTGAGGTCGAGGTTAGACCAGTCGGCCCGCGCCTCGCCCAAAAGCACGGTCTCCTCGCCGATGGCGAGGAGCGCCCGGCACAGATGGTGGTGGTCGACGATGTAGAGCCGGCGCTTCGGCCCCACCACATAGGGCACCGGCTTGCTTTCCTTCAGCGTCCTCAGCTCGCGGCGGGAGAGCTTGCGCATCTGTGCCGCGCGCCGCTCGACCTCCTCGAGACCCAGCGTGAGCTGGGTGGGGTTCAGCGCCGCGATGTCGATCTCGGTGAGGTCCGCCATTCTAGTCCCCCTGCCCTGCCCTCTTCCGCGCCGGCGGAGCAGGCCCGAAAACGGAGGCGGCGGCAACCCGGGCCGGGTGCCGCCGCCAAGACTTCAACCGTCGGAAAGCGATCAGCCGGGAGAGATCATCTTCTCCGGGCGCACCACTTCGTCGAACTCCTCGTTGGTCACGTAGCCGCCGCCCACGGCCTCATCGCGCAGGGTGGTGCCCTTCTTGTGCGCGGTCTTGGCGATCTTGGCGGCGTTGTCGTAGCCGATCTTCGGGGCGAGCGCGGTGACCAGCATCAGCGAACGCTCGAGCGCCGCCTTGATGTTGTCCTCGCGCGCCTCGATGCCGACCACGCAATTGTCGGTGAAGCTGATGGCCGCGTCCGCCATCAGGCGCACGGACTGGAGGAAGTTGTAGGCCATCACGGGATTGTAGACGTTGAGCTCGAAATGGCCCTGGCTGCCGGCGAAGGTGAGCGCGGCGTTGTTGCCGAAGATCTGCACGCAGACCTGCGTCAGCGCCTCGCACTGGGTGGGATTCACCTTGCCCGGCATGATGGACGAGCCGGGCTCGTTCTCGGGCAGCGACAATTCGCCGAGGCCGGAGCGCGGGCCGGAGCCAAGCAGCCGGATGTCGTTGGCGATCTTGAACAGCGAGGCCGCCACCGTGTTGATGGCGCTGTGCGAGAACACCATGGCGTCGTGGGCGGCGAGCGCCTCGAACTTGTTGGGCGCCGAGGTGAAGGCGAGGCCGGTGATGCCGGCGATCTTGGCCGCCACCTGCTCGGCGAAGCCGACGGGGGCGTTGAGGCCGGTGCCGACGGCGGTGCCGCCCTGCGCCAGCTCCATGAGCGCCGGCAGGGTCATCTCGATGCGCTTGATGCCGTTCTCGACCTGCTGGGTGTAGCCGGAGAATTCCTGGCCCAGCGTCAGGGGCGTCGCATCCTGGGTGTGGGTGCGGCCGATCTTGATGATGTCCTTCCACTCGGCCGACTTGGCGGCGAGCGCGCCGTGCAGGTGCTTCAGCGCCGGCAGCAGGCGGTGGACGATCTCCTCCGCGCAGGCGATATGCATGGCGGTGGGGTACGTGTCGTTGGACGACTGGCTCATGTTGACGTGATCGTTGGGATGCACGGGCTTCTTGGAGCCCATCTCCCCGCCGAGCATTTCGATGGCCCGGTTCGAGATCACTTCATTGGCATTCATGTTCGACTGGGTGCCGGAGCCGGTCTGCCAGACGGCCAGCGGGAAGTGGGCATCGAGCTTGCCCTCGATCACTTCCTGCGCCGCCGCGACGATGGCGTCGGCGATCTTGGGATCGAGGCGGCCGAGGTCGCGGTTCACTTCCGCAGCGGCACGCTTGACGATGCCGAGGGCGCGCACCACCGGCAGCGGCTGCTTCTCCCAGCCGATCTTGAAGTTGCCGAGCGAGCGCTGCGCCTGCGCGCCCCAATAGCGGTCGGAGTCAACTTCGATGGGACCGAACGTATCGGTCTCTGTGCGGGTGGTCATGGCGAGCCTTTCCTTAAGACGCGGGCGGGCCGGCTCTTAGCACAGCTGGCCGCCCGTGGGGGAGGCGGAGTTCCACCCTAAAATAGTTCCAGAGAGGTAGCCGGGGGATGTTACCTCCGCGGAATTTAGCCATATCTTGACTGTGCTCAATGAGGTAAAATTCTCTGCGGGCTAAGTGGCCTGACGCGTGACGCCGGCCGTACAGAAGATCATCTGCCGTCGGCGCGGAGGAATCCGGCGGCAAGGTGAGGCAAGCGTTGGGCGACGTGGTCAATCTTCACCGGGCGCGCAAAGCGCGGGCCCGTCAGGCGGCTGATGCGGCAGCCAGCCAGAACCGGATCCGATTCGGTCGGACCAAGGCTGAGCGTCAGCAATCTGCGGACGAGCTCGCGCGGCAAGAGCGCCACCTTGAGGGCCACGCCCTGACCGAGAGGGATGAACATGAAAAGCCCCGTGGTTAAAAGATCCATCGTCATCGCCGGGCACAAGACCAGCGTCAGTCTCGAAGATGCCTTCTGGGAGGCTCTGAAGGAGATTGCCAGCGGCCGCCGGCTCACCTTGTCCGATCTCGTGGCGACCATCGATTCCGGCCGTTCGCAGGGGAACCTCTCCTCCGCCATCCGCCTGTTCGTGCTCGACCATTATCGCGGCGCCGCGTCCCAGGCGCGCGCCCAGGCCGCAGGAGAACGCATCCAGGTCTCCAGCCCTCCCGTTGCGTAAGCGCGAGGTCAACCTTATCTGCGGACTGAGCTGACCGCGCATCGCGTTGAAAGGCGGTGCGCGGTTTCCTATAACCACCTGGCCCGGCGGGGCAGGCCTGACGCGGCGCGCCACGTCCCGGTCCTCTCCGCCGAACGGGTTTTCCCGGCATGCGCCTTCCCGAGTGGAGCCGCTTGCCGTGGGCGACCCGCTGCGGGCGGCGTGCTAGCGTGCGGCCTGTCCGCACCCGCGCCGGTGGCAGGAACAGCGACGCGGGTGCCGGTGGCGGCACCGCCCACGGGAGACGACGGATGTCGTGGAAGAATCAGAGTGGCGGCCCATGGGGTAATGGGCCGCGGGGTCCCTGGGGTTCGGGGCCCTCTTCATCGGGACCGACGCCGCCAGACCTTGAAGACCTGATCCGCCGCAGCCAGGACCGCCTGCGCACCATGATGCCGGGCTCGTTTGGAACCAACGGCATCATCCTCGTCATCGCGCTCGTGGTGGCCGGCTGGTTCCTCTCCGGCTTCTACCGCGTGCTGCCCGACGAACAGGGCGTGGTGCTGCGCTTCGGCAAGTTCGTCGGCATCACCCAGCCGGGCCTGAACTATCACTGGCCCTACCCCGTCGAGACCGTACTCACCCCCAAGGTGACGTTCGTCAACCGCATCGACATCGGCATGCGGGTGGGCGAGGACACGCGCCGCAACACCGCCGTGATGCGCGACGTGGCCGAGGAGAGCCTGATGCTCACCGGCGACGAGAACATCGTGGACGTGGACTTCTCGGTGTTCTGGGTCATCAACAACGCCGAGGAATACCTGTTCAACGTGCAGAATCCCGAGGGCACCATCAAGGCGGTGGCCGAGAGCGCCATGCGCGAGGTCATCGGCCGCACCAACATCCAGCCCATCCTCACCGGCGCCCGCCAGGGCATCGAGACCGGCGTCCAGGAGCTGATGCAGCAGGTGCTCAACAGCTACAAGGCCGGCGTGCAGGTGACCCAGGTGCAGTTGCAGAAGGTCGACCCGCCGGAGGCCGTCATCAACGCCTTCCGTGACGTCCAGGCCGCCCGCGCCGACGCCGAGCGCACCCAGAACGAGGCCCAGACCTACGCCAACCGGGTACTGCCCGAGGCCCGCGGCGAAGCCTCCCGCATCGAGAATGCGGCCCAGGCCTATCGCGAGCGGACCGTGGTGGAGGCCCGCGGCCAGGCCGCCCGCTTCCTCAAGGTGTATGACGAGTACCAGAAGGCGAAGGAGGTCACGCGCGAGCGCATGTACCTCGAAACCATGGAGCGCGTGCTCGGCAGCGTGGACAAGGTGCTGGTCGATCCGGCCGCCAGCCGTCAGGGCGGCAGCGGGATCGTGCCCGTGCTTCCGCTTGCCGACCAGTCCCGCCGCACCCCGGCGCCCGCCACGCAGCCCCAGGGAGCCGCCCGATGAGAAATCCGGTCTACGGCGGCGTCCTCGCCGTCCTCGGCGTCATCGCCCTCGTCCTCGTCTACTCGTCGGCCTACGTCGTCAGCCAGACCCAGCAGGCGCTGGTGCTGCGCCTCGGCGAGCCGCTGGCGCCCGTGACCTCGCCCGGACTGCACTGGAAGGTGCCGTTCATCGACAGCGTGGTCTATATCGACAACCGCATCCTCGACCTCGAAAACCCCCAGCAGGAGGTGATCGCGGCGGACCAGAAGCGTCTCGTGGTGGACGCCTTCGCCCGCTACCGCATCACCAACCCGCTGCGCTTCTACCAGTCGGTGGGCACGGTGCAGGGCGCCAATTCCCGCCTCTCCACGGTGCTCAACTCGGCGCTGCGCCGGGTGCTCGGCGAGAACACCTTCATCAGCGTGGTGCGCGACCAGCGCGAAGGGCTGATGCGGCAGATCAACGAGCAGGTGAACCGCGAGGCGGCGAACTTCGGCATCACCGTGGTGGACGTCCGCATCCGCCGCGCCGACCTGCCCGAGGCCAACAGCCAGGCGGTGTTCCAGCGCATGCAGACCGAGCGCCAGCGGGAAGCCGCGGAAATCCGCGCCCAGGGCAACGAGGCCGCCCAGCGCCTGCGCGCCCGGGCCGACCGCGAAGTCACCATCGTGGTGGCGGAGGCGAACTCCAAGGGCGAGCAGCTGCGCGGCGAGGGCGACGCGGAGCGCAACCGCATCTTCGCCGACGCCTTCCAGCGCGATCCGGACTTCTTCGCCTTCTACCGCTCCATGCAGGCCTATGAGGCGAGCATGAAGTCGTCCGACACCCGCATGCTGCTGGCGCCGGATTCGAACTTCTTCCGCTTCTTCCAGAACCCGACGGGAGCCCCCGCCGCGGGCGCGCCCGTCGCCGCGCCGGCGGCCGGCAACTGACCGGCCCGGCGGGCGGCATGAAGGACCTTCTGGCCGCCCTCGGCCTGATGCTGGCCATCGAGGGCCTGTGCCTCGCCGCCTTCCCGGCGGCGTGGCGCAAGGCCATCCGCGCCGTCCTGCACGCGCCGGAAACCCCCATGCGCCTCGTCGGCCTCGGCGTCGGCGCCCTGGGGGTGCTGGTGGTGTTCCTGGTGCGCAGCTTCTGACGACGGGGCCTTCGGGCCCCGTTTTCTTTTCCATCGACGGGCGTCATCGCCCGGCTCGTCCGGGCGATTGCATTCCGGGCCGCGCGGAAGCGACGGCCGGCGCAGGACCGCCGCAATCGTCCCCGAATGTCCCCCTCCCCCGCCCGCTGGATCGTGAGCATTGCGGGGCTTGCGCCCGACGCGCTGGCGTCGCAGCCTCAGGGGATGATTTTGAGGACAGCCATGCCCGCACCGTTCGTGCCTTTCCGTTCCCGTCCCCGCCGGTCCCGGCTGCCCGCGCTGCTGCTGGCGGCGGCGGTGGCTTGCGCCGGCATCGGCAGCGCGCCGCTCCATGCCGCGCCCGGCAAGGGGCCGGACACGGTGGCGGACGTGGCCGAGAAGGTGATGGACGCGGTGGTGAACATCTCCACCTCGCAGAACGTCGCCCCCTCCCGCTCGGTGCCGGCGCCGCAGCTGCCGCCCGGCTCGCCCTATGAGGATTTCTTCGACGAATTCTTCAAGCGCCGCCCGGAGGATGGAAGCGAGCAGCGCTCGCGCCGCGTCTCCTCGCTGGGGTCCGGCTTCGTCATCGATCCGTCGGGCTTCATCGTGACCAACAACCACGTCATCTCGGACGCCGACGAGATCTTCGCCAATTTCAACGACGGCTCGAAGCTGAAGGCCGAGGTGGTCGGCCGCGACACCAAGACCGACCTCGCCCTGCTCAAGGTCAACCCGCCCAAGCCCCTCGTGGCGGTGAAGTTCGGCGACAGCGAGAAGCTGCGCGTGGGCGACTGGGTGATGGCCATCGGCAACCCGTTCGGCCTCGGCGGCACGCTCACGGTGGGCGTCGTCTCCGCCCGCAACCGCGACATCAATTCCGGCCCCTACGACAACTTCATCCAGACGGACGCGGCCATCAACCGGGGTAATTCCGGCGGCCCGCTGTTCAACATGGAGGGCGAGGTGATCGGCATCAACACTGCCATCATCTCCCCCTCGGGCGGCTCCATCGGCATCGGCTTTGCCGTGCCCTCGGCCACCGCCCAGCCGGTGATCGCCCAGATCGAGCAGTTCAAGGAGGTGCGGCGCGGCTGGATCGGCGTGCGCATCCAGCCCGTCACCGAGGACATCGCCGAGAGCCTCGGCCTCGGCAAGCCGCGCGGCGCGCTCATCGGCGTCGTGACGGAGAACAGCCCGGCCGCCCAGGGCGGGGTCAAGGCCGGTGACGTGATCGTCAAGTTCAACGGCCGCGATATCAAGGAAGTGCGTGACCTCACCCGCACGGTGGCCGACACCATGGCCGACAGCGAGGTGGAGGTGGTGGTGATCCGCAAGGGCAAGGAGGAGACCCTGCGCGTCAAGGTCGCCCGCATGCCCGAGGACGACAAGCCGGAAGCCTCCAAGCCCGCCCCCGAGGCGCAGAAGGTGCCGCCCAAGAAGGCGCTCGGCATCGAGCTGTCCGCCATGAGCGACGACCTGCGCAAGCGCTTCAAGATCAAGAGCGAGATTTCGGGCGTCGTCATCACCGACGTGGACCGCTCCTCCCCCGCCTCCGACAAGGGGCTGAAGGCCGGCCAGGTCATCGTGCAGGTGGGCCAGGAGGCGGTGGCGAGCCCCGCCGACGTGGAGAAGCAGATCGACGCCCTGCGCAAGTCCGGCAAGCGCTCGGCTTTGTTCCTCGTCTCCGACGGCGAGGGCAAGCAGGAGTTCGTGACGGTGCCGCTGAACTGAGCAGCGGCACCGCCCTCGCGGCCCGGACGCATGCAGCGCAGCGGAATGCGAGCCGGGGCCAGCGCAAGAGGCCGCCGAAGGCGCTTCATGATCGGCCGTCGTCCTCCGGCTTGACCGGAGGACCCATTGAGACGCTGGTCACGCCCCCGGAGGCTTCCGTGCCGGCGGGATGAGCGGTGGTCCGCGCCCCCTACCCCACCCCGTCCCTCAGCCGCCCTTCCGCCCGTGCCCTTCCCATCAGCGGCAGCAAAGCGGCGAGTTCCGGGCCGGTCTCGCGGCCGGTCAGCGCGAGGCGCAGGGGGTGGAACAGGTTGCGGCCGGATCGCCCAGTCGCGGCCTTTATCGCCCCCGTCCAGGCCTTCCAGGTGGCGCCGTCCCACGGCTCGGCCGGCAGCAGGCCGGCGGCCTCAGTAAGGAAGGCGCGGTCGGCGTCCGCGATCACACCCGCCTGCGGGGTGGCGACGATCTCCCACCAGTCGTGCGCATCCTCGAACCGCCCGAGGTTCGCCCGCACCGCCAGCCAGAACGCTTCCCCTCCACCGATGCCCGCCGCCTGAAGCCGCGCGGCGGCGGCGGCGAAGGGCATGATGTGGAGGGTGCGGGCGGTGAGCGCATCGAGGTCCGCCGGATCGAACCGGGCGGGCGCGCGGGAGATGGCGGAAAGGTCCACCATCCCCGCCAGCGCATCGAGGCTCTCCACCGGCTCCACCGCATGGGAGGTGCCCACCAGAACGGACAGCGCGGCCACCGCCAACGCCTCCTGCCCCGCCTCACGCAGCGCCGACAAAGAGAGGTGGCCGAGCCGCTTGGAAAGGCCCTCTCCGGAGGGCAGCGTCAGCAGGTTGTGGTGCGCGAAGCCCGGCACCGGCCCGCCCAGCGCCGCGAAGATCTCGATCTGCACCGCCGTGTTGGTCACGTGGTCCTCGCCGCGGATGACCTGCGTCACTCCCAGCGCTAGATCGTCCACCACCGAGGGGAGCGTGTAGAGGAAGCTGCCGTCGGCGCGCACCAGCACGGGGTCGGAGAGGGTGCCGGTGTCCACCTGCTGCGGGCCGCGCACGCCGTCGTCCCAGGCAACCACGCGGTGATCGAGCCGAAAGCGCCAGTGCGGGCGGCGACCCTCGGCTTCCAGCTGCGCGCGGTCTTCGGGCGAGAGCGCGAGGGCCGCGCGATCATAGACCGGCGGCAGGCCACGGGCGCGCTGCAGGCCGCGCTTGAGGTCCAACTCCTCCTCGGTCTCATAGGCGGGATAGAGGCGGCCCATGGCCTTCAGCCGCTCCGCCGCACCCTCATAGTCCGCGATCCGGTCCGACTGGCGCACGGTGATGTCCGGCGCGATGCCGAGCCACGCGAGGTCGGCGGCGATGGCGTCCGCATATTCGGTGCGGGAGCGGGCGGCATCCGTATCATCGAAGCGCAGGATGAAGGTGCCGCCGGCGCGGCGGGCGATCAGCGCGTTGAGGAGCGCGGTGCGGGCATTGCCCACATGGATCAGCCCGGTGGGTGACGGGGCGAAGCGCAGCACGGGCGCGGCATTGCGGGGAGGCGCGGACATGGCCAGCCCATAACCCGCCTTGGGCCGCGCGTCGATGGGCGCAGCCCTGAAAGCAGAGAGCCCGGCGTTGCGGCCGGGCTCTCCTCTTCGTTCAGTCTGGGTCAGCGGGGCTGCTGGCAGTCCTGGCCCTGGCAGCGGTTGCCGCCGCCTCCCTGCGGCTGCTGGCGCTGCTGCGGCTGCTGCTGTTGCTGCTGCGGCGGCTGCTGACGCTGCTGCTGGGGTTGCTGCTGCTGGCGCTGCTGTTGCTGCTGCTGAATCAGCTGCTGGCGCTGCTGCTGATACTGCTGGCGCTGCTGCTGCATCTCCTGCTGACGCTGCTGGTTCATCTGCTGGATCTGCTGCTGTTGCTGCTGACGCTGCTGCTGCATCTGCTGCTGACGCTGCTGGATCTGCTCCTGCTGACGCTGCTGGATCTGCTGTTGCTGCTGCTGGCGCTGCTGGATCTGCTCCTGCTGTTGCTGGCGCAGCTGCTGTTGCTGCTGCTGGCGTTGCTGGTTCAGCTCCTGCTGCTGCTGGCGCAACTGCTGCTGGCGTTCGGCCGGCGACGGCTGGCCCGGACGCGCGCCCGGCTGGCCGGGCTGGCCGGGTTGCCCCGGCTGGCCCTGACCCGGAGGCACGCCGGGCTGACCCGGACGACCGCCGGGCTGGCCAGGCTGGCCCTGTCCGGGAGGCACACCCGGCTGGCCCGGACGACCGCCCGGCTGACCGGGCTGGCCCTGTCCGGGAGGCACGCCGGGCTGGCCGGGCTGAACCTGTCCCGGAGGCACACCGGGCTGGCCCGGACGACCACCGGGCTGACCGGGCTGAACCTGTCCGGGAGGCACGCCGGGCTGACCGGGCTGAACCTGTCCCGGAGGCACACCGGGCTGACCCGGACGACCGCCAGGCTGACCGGGCTGGCCCTGACCCGGAGGCACACCGGGCTGACCCGGACGACCGCCGGGCTGACCGGGCTGGCCCTGTCCGGGAGGCATACCCGGCTGGCCGGGCTGAACCTGACCCGGAGGCACGCCGGGCTGGCCCGGACGACCGGGACCGCCAGGACCGCCAGGACCGCCGGGCTGACCGGGACCACCGGGATAACCCGGACCGCCCGGCTGACCGGGCTGGCCGGGACCGCCAGGATAGCCGGGACCACCCGGTCCACCGGGCTGGCCCGGACCGCCGGGATGGCCGGGACCACCGGGATAACCCGGACCGCCGGGCTGGCCAGGTCCGCCCGGATAGCCGGGGCCGCCAGGACCGCCGGGATAGCCGGGACGACCCGGAGGATAGCCGGGGCTGCCGGGATAACCGGGCTGGCCCCAGTTGGGCGGCGGACGCGGAGCATCCGGCGGCGGGCGCATCCCCGGAGGCGGGACGTAATTGGTGCGCCACCAGCCGGGCGGACGCGGGCCGGGAGGCGGCGGGCCCCAGCCGGGACGCGGCCGCGGGTTATAGACCTCCCAGCGGTAGCGATCGGCATACCAGGGCTGGTTCACATAGATCGGGCGATTGACGTAATAGGTGTTCCAGTACTGCGACGCCGCGAAGGCGACCACCGGCACGCCGACCGCGGCGAGACCCCAATCCGGCAGCACCGCGGTGCGGCCCTGCTGCTCGTAGCCGATGTATTCGCTGTACACCCAGCCGCGGAAATCCTGCCAGATGACGTCGCACCAGGACTCGTCCTGGAGACAGCCCTCCACCTCGATGGGCGAGCCGTCGGGAATGACGCCGAGGCTGGGGAATTCGGTATCCGGCCCCGTCCGGATGTTGACGTTTGCCGTGGAGAAGGCCGGCGCAGCCTGCGCCGAAACCATCCCCGCCATGGCCAACCCGGCAACCCAGCCGGCCAGCTTCAGCACCCTCATGGATCACTCCCATGCGACTCGCATCGAGCCGAGGACCATACTTTAAACTGGCCCTCGTGGCGTTTCGTGTGCGTAGGCGCGGCGTTTCGCAAGCGCAGGCACGGCCGAATTGCGTCAGGAGATGGTGAACGGAACGATATCGCGCACGTTTTCGTCGATGCGGATGTCGCGATCGAGGGGCGGAAAGGCGCGCAGGTCGCAATCCCGGCGCGGGCAGATGCGGCAAGAGACGCCGAGCTTGGCCACCGGCGCGGCTTTGAGATCCAGCCCGTCCGCGTAGACGATGTCGTGGGCGAAGGAGACCTCGCAGCCGAGCCCGAAGGCGTAGGCCCGCGCCGGCTGGCCATGACGCAGCGCCGGGCTCGACACCGCGCGGGCAAGGCAGATGTAGCGCGCGCCATCCGGCATCTCGCCCACCTGCACTAAGGTGCGGCCCGCCACCTCGAACGCCTCGTGGACGTTCCACGCCGCGCAGGCCCCGCCGTGGCGGGCGAACTGGAAGCGCGTCGCCGAATGCCGCTTGGTGATGTTGCCGGCCCGGTCCACCTTGGCGAAATAGAAGGGCACGCCCTTCGCCCCCGGCCGCTGGAGGGTGGAGAGGCGGTGGCACACCTGCTCCAGGCTTGCGCCGGTCTCCAGCGCCATGCGGTCCAGATCGTGCCGCAGGCGGCGGGCGAGATCGAGGAAGCGGCGGTAGGGCAGGATCAGCGCGCCGGCGAAATAGTTCTGCAGCGCCAGCCGGCAGATCTCCGCCGCCGTCTGGCTGCGGAAGGCGCCGGAAGAGACCGTGTGCTCCACCAGCGCGCCATGCTCCAGCTGGGCCATGGTGACCGCCATGCGGAACGCCCGCGTCGCGGCCGGCAGCACACCGGAGAGCACGAGGCGCCGCGCCCGCGGATCGTAGCGGGAGAGGGGGGCGTCGGGGTCCGCCGCGCCGATTTCCACCTGAACCTGATGGCGCCGGGCGAGATGTGCGGCGATGGCCGCGCCGGGGTCGCCGCCTTCCATGATGCCAAGTGACGTCGCGGCATTTTCAGCTGCGCGATCAAGGCCATCCACGTAATTGTCAATGTAATGGAAGAAGTCGCGCACTTCCTCGTAGGGGATCAACTTCGCCTCGTCCGCACCCGGCGTGACGCCGGCCGAGATCATGTCATCGAGGGAGGCGCGCCATTCCGCCGTGCGCCGGAGCGCGACGTGCATGCGCAGGAAGGCGTGGGCAAAGGCCGGCGAGAGGTTCGCCACCGCCTTCATGTCCTGAAGGCCGAGGTCGAGGTCCTTGAACAACGGATCGGCCGTCGCCTCGCGCAGGTCGGCCACCAGCCGGTCGAGGTCTTCCGCGCCGAAGGAGGTGATGTCCACCGCGAAGGTGCGCGAGATGGCGATCAGCACCGATGCCGTGAGCGGGCGTTGGTTGCTCTCGATCTGGTTGATGTAGGAGGGCGAGACGGCGAGGCGCTGGGCCAGCTCGCCCTGCTTCAGTCCGAGTTTCTCGCGCAGCCGGCGCACCGCATGGCCGGCGAACACCTTCTGGCGCATGGCCCCTCCAGCACGTGCGACGGTAGCCCGCCGCGACTAACCTAACGTCCTGCGACACCAGAGCTTCGAGTTCCGGAATGTGAACGATTTACAATTCGCATTGTCAATTTTTCACATATTCCACTGCGTCGCAACTCCTGTTAGCCGGATTGCGACGCAAGTGCGGGACGCCTTTGCGAAACCAGCCGGAAAGCTCTGGCTCGGCCGCAGGAACCCGCTAGTCTTGAATCTACCTCTGGCCCTACTGAAAGGCGCCCGGCATGAAGGACATCCTTGAGGAGCTCGAGAGCCGGCGGGGTGTCGCCCGCCTTGGTGGTGGCATCAAGCGCATCGAGGCGCAGCACGCCCGCGGCAAGCTCACCGCCCGCGAGCGCATCAGCCTGCTGCTCGATCGCGGCACCTTCGAGGAATACGACACCTTCGTGCAGCACCGCTGCGTCGACTTCGGCATGGAAGACCAGAAGGTCCCCGGCGACGGCGTGGTGACCGGCTGGGGCACCATCAACGGCCGCAAGGTCTTCGTCTTCGCCAAGGACTTCACGGTGTTCGGCGGCTCCCTCTCCGAGGAGCATGCGCGCAAGATCACCAAGATCCAGGACATGGCGGTGAAGGTGCGGGCGCCGATCATCGGCCTGTTCGATGCCGGCGGCGCACGCATCCAGGAGGGCGTGGCGGCGCTCGGCGGCTACGGCGAGGTGTTCAAGCGGAACGTCCTCTCCTCCGGCGTCATCCCGCAGATCTCGCTCATCATGGGCCCCTGCGCCGGCGGCGACGTCTACTCCCCCGCCATGACCGATTTCATCTTCATGGTGCGCGACACCTCCTACATGTTCGTCACCGGCCCCGACGTGGTGAAGACGGTGACCAACGAGACCGTCACTGCCGAGGAGCTGGGCGGCGCGAAGGTCCACACCTCCAAGTCCTCGGTGGCCGACGGCGCCTTCGAGAACGACGTGGAGATGCTGCTGGAGACCCGGCGCCTCATCGACTTCCTGCCCGCCAACAACATCGAGGGCGTGCCCGAGTGGCCCTCCTTCGACGATCCGGGCCGCACCGACGCCAGCCTCGACACGCTGGTGCCGGACAACCCGAACAAGCCCTACGACATGAAGGAGCTGATCCTGAAGGTCGTGGACGAGGGCGACTTCTTCGAGATCCAGGCGGCCTACGCGAAGAACATCATCACCGGCTTCGGCCGCATCGAAGGGCGCACGGTCGGCTTCGTCGCCAACCAGCCCATGGTGCTCGCGGGCGTGCTCGACAGTGACGCCTCCCGCAAGGCGGCCCGCTTCGTGCGTTTCTGCGACGCCTTCGAGATACCGATCGTCACCTTCGTGGACGTGCCCGGCTTCCTGCCCGGCACCGCGCAGGAATACGGCGGCCTCATCAAGCACGGCGCCAAGCTCCTGTTCGCCTATTCGCAGGCCACCGTGCCGCTGGTCACCGTCATCACCCGCAAGGCCTTCGGCGGCGCCTATGACGTGATGGCCTCCAAGCACGTGGGCGCGGACGTGAACTATGCCTGGCCCACCGCCCAGATCGCGGTGATGGGCGCCAAGGGCGCGGTGGAGATCATCTTCCGCCAGGACATGGGCGACCCGGAGAAGATCGCCGCCCAGACCAAGAATTACGAAGAGCGCTTCCTCTCGCCCTTCGTCGCCGCCGAGCGGGGCTTCATCGACGAGGTGATTACCCCCCGCTCCACCCGCCGCCGCCTCGCCCGCGCGCTCGCCATGCTCCGCACCAAGAAGCTGGAGCAGCCCCCGCGCAAGCACGACAACATGCCGGTGTGAGCGGGCAGAACTGAAGCGCGTTGCCTGTGGCCGCCGCTCCCGTGTGAACCGCCGTCATCCCCCGGCTTGTCCGGGGGATCCACTCCACCACCCGAACCAGCGGATGGGTGGATGCCCCGGACAAGCCGGGGCATGACGGCAGGGACGAGAGCGCGCGCCGAGGACCCGACCCGAGATTATTCGCGCCGCTGGCGCAAAGGAACGAACGCCATGTTCTCGAAGATCCTGATCGCGAACCGGGGTGAGATCGCCTGCCGCGTCATCAAGACGGCGCGCAAGATGGGCATCAAGACCGTCGCCGTCTATTCCGACGCCGACAAGGACGCCCTCCATGTGGAGATGGCGGACGAGGCGGTGCATATCGGCCCGCCGCAGGCCGCCCAGTCCTATCTCATCGCCGAGAAGATCGTGGAGGCCTGCAAGAAGACCGGGGCCGAGGCGGTGCATCCCGGCTACGGCTTCCTCTCCGAGCGTGCCTCCTTCCCCAAGCTCCTCGCCGAGCACGGCATCGTCTTCATCGGCCCGAACCCCCATGCCATCGAGGCCATGGGCGACAAGATCGAGTCCAAGAAGGCGGCCGCCGCGGCCAAGGTCTCCACCGTGCCCGGCTATCTCGGCGAGATCGCCTCGGGCGAGGAGGCGGCCAAGATCGCCGACGAGATCGGCTATCCCGTGATGATCAAGGCCTCCGCCGGCGGCGGCGGCAAGGGCATGCGCATCGCCTACAGCCGTGACGAGGTGCAGGACGGCTTCGACCGCGCCCGCTCGGAGGCCAAGTCCTCCTTCGGCGACGACCGCGTGTTCGTGGAGAAGTTCATCGTCGATCCGCGCCACATCGAGATCCAGGTGCTGGGCGACAAGCACGGCAACGTCATCTATCTCGGCGAGCGCGAGTGCTCCATCCAGCGCCGCAACCAGAAGGTCGTCGAGGAAGCCCCCTCCCCGCTGCTGGACGAAGCCACCCGCAAGAAGATGGGCGAGCAGGCCGTCGCCCTCGCCAAGGCCGTGGGCTACGACAGCGCCGGCACGGTGGAGTTCGTCGCCGGACAGGACAAGAGCTTCTTCTTCCTGGAGATGAACACCCGCCTGCAGGTGGAGCATCCCGTCACCGAGCTCATCACCGGCATCGACCTGGTGGAGCAGATGATCCGCGTCGCCGCCGGCGAGCCGCTGACCATCACCCAGGACGACGTGAAGCTCACCGGCTGGGCGGTGGAAAGCCGCATCTATGCGGAAGACCCCTACCGCAACTTCCTGCCCTCCACCGGCCGCCTCGTGCGCTACCGGCCCCCGGCGGAAGGCAAGGACGGCCCCATCACCGTGCGCAACGACACGGGCGTCTATGAGGGCGGGGAAATCTCCATCTTCTACGATCCCATGATCGCGAAGCTGGTCACCCACGCCCCCACCCGCGCCATCGCCATTGAGGCGCAGGCGGATGCGCTGGATGCCTTCGCCATCGACGGCATCGGCCACAACATCCCCTTCCTCTCGGCGCTGATGGCGCATCCGCGCTGGCAGTCGGGCAACCTCTCCACCGGCTTCATCGCCGAAGAATATCCGGAAGGCTTCGTCGCCCGCGCGCCGGAAGGCGAACTGGTGCACACGCTCTCCGCCGTGGCGGCGGTGATCGACCACATCCAGAACACCCGCAAGCGCCAGATCTCCGGCCAGACCTCGGGCGTCACGTGGCGCTTCGCCAAGCGCCGCATCGTCAACCTTTCGGCCGGCGAGGCGACGCTCTCCACCCCCTGCGAGGTCGAGGCGGTGGACGGCGGCTTCAAGGTGCAGATCTTCGAGGCGGACGGCACGCCCGGCCACATCCATTTGCTGCGCTCCAGCTGGAAGCCCGGCGACGTGGTGTGGTCCGGCACCATCGATGCCGATCAGGTGGCGGTGCAGGTGCGCCCGATCCCCAACGGCTACGTGCTCGCCCACCGCGGCATCTCCACCAAGGCGCAGGTCTACACCGAGCTGTCCGCCTCCCTCGCGGCGCTGATGCCGAAGAAGGAGAATGCCGGCGGCGGCAAGGAACTGCTCTGCCCCATGCCCGGTCTCGTGGTCTCCGTCGCCGTGGTGCCCGGCCAGGAGGTGAAGAACGGCGAGATCCTCGCCATCGTCGAAGCCATGAAGATGGAGAACGTGCTGCGCGCCGAGCGCGACGGGGTGGTCAAGTCCGTCCACGCCAAGGCGGGCGACAGCCTCGCGGTGGATGCGGTGATCCTGGAATTCGCGTGATGCTTGCGGAAGGCCTCTCCCTGCGGGCGTCCAGCGGACGCCCGTTCCCCGGCCAAGCGACGGCACAGCCGGAGCGCGGAGCCGGGGTCCAGGAGAGGAGTCTGCGCAGCAGCCGGTTTCCCGCATCGGCGGGAGAGGAGCCGCCTCCGGCGTACCTTTGCGCTGGGCCCCGGCTCTCCTTCCGCTCGCGCTCCAGTCGGCCGGGGCACGAGGGTGGCCTCGCGCGCCGTCATGTGAAAATGTCCGGCACATTCGCCCCCTCCCCGTCCCTCCCGCATCTGCGGGCGCGGGCGCCTGCCGGAGCCTTCTGAATGCGCCTCCTCTCCCACCTCCTCAGCCGCTTCGTGGAAAAGGGCCAGCTCACGGTCATCACGGCCGATGGCAAGCGCCACGTGTTCGGCTCGGGCAAGGACGGCCCCTCCGTCACGGTGCGGATGCACGACAAGAAGCTGGAGCGCGACCTGTTCTTCAATCCGGAGCTGGTGGCGGCGGAGGCCTATATGGACGGCCGCCTCTCCTTCGAGGATGGGGCCGGCGCGTTCGAGCTGCTCAATCTCTTCTCGGTGAACCGCAAGGGCCTCGGCTCCCACCCCGTGCAGCAGGCCCTGCGCAAGGCGTGGCGCTCGGTGCGCCGGTTCCAGCAGGCGAACCCTGTCTCCAAGGCGAAGGAGAACGTCTCCTCCCACTACGACCACCCGGCGGATTTCTACCGGCTGTGGCTGGACGAGACGATGGCGTATTCCTGCGCCTACTTCACCCATCCCGACGAGCCGCTGGCCGACGCCCAGCGCAACAAGTTCCGCCATATCGCGGCCAAGCTGAACATCTCCCCCGGCATGAGGGTGGCCGAGATCGGCTCCGGCTGGGGCGGTCTCGCCATCTACATGGCGAAGGAATGCGGCGCGCAGGTCACCGCCATCAACGTCTCGCCCGAGCAGCTGGCCGAGAGCCGGCGCCTCGCCGAGGCGGCGGGCGTGATCGACCGCATCGACTTCCGCGAGGTGGACTACCGCAACCTCACCGGCAAGTTCGATCGCGTGGTCTCCATCGGCATGATGGAGCATGTGGGCGTCGCCCATTTCGACGAATATTTCACCACCATCCGCAACCTGCTGGATACGGGCGGCTTCGCGCTGATCCACGCCATCGGCCGCATGTCGCCCCCCGGCACCACGGCGCCCTTCATCCGCAAGTACATCTTCCCCGGCGGCTATGTGCCGGCGCTGTCGGAAGTGTTCGCCTCCACCGAGCGCACGCATCTGTGGGTGGACGACTGCGAGGTGCTGCGGCTGCACTATTACTGGACCATCCGCGCCTGGCGGCGGAACTTCATGGCCCGCCGCGCGGAAGCCGACGCCATGATGGGCGAGCGCTTCGGCCGCATGTGGGAATTCTACCTCGCCGCCGTGGAGCTGGGCTTCCTGCACGGCTCCAACATGGTGTTCCAGCTCCTCCTCTCCGAGAAGCGCGACGACGTGCCGGTGATCCGCGACTACATCGTGGACGCCGAGCGCGCGCTGGCCGCGCGGGAGGGGCGGTGATGGGGAAGGCGGGAGCAGGCGCTGCCCTTTGCCTCCCCTCTCCCCTCGCGGGAGAGGGGCTGGGGGTGAGGGGGCCTAGGCGTCTCCGCCCCGCATTTCAGTCTAACGTCGAACACCCCCTCACCCCGGCCCTCTCCCGCGAGGGGAGAGGGGGCGCAAACGACGATGACTGCGCTCTCCGAATTGTTTGTCCGGCGACACGCCCCACTGGCGCCTCCCCTTCCCTCCCGAGGTCCTGACATGACCGACGCCACCGCCCTCCCCTTCGCAACCGACATCGCTCCCGTCACCCGTGCGGACTGGCTGAAGCTGGTGGAAGGCGTGCTGAAGGGCGCGCCCTATGACAAGCGGCTGGTGACGCGCACCTATGAAGGGCTGGCGCTGGATGCCCTGCCCGAGCGCAAGGCGGATGCGCCCCTCGTCGCCGGACGGCCGGCGGGGGCGCCGTGGGTCATCTCCATGCGGTTGGACCAGACGGACGCCGCCGAAGCCAATGCGCAGGCGCTGGAAGACCTCGACGGCGGCGCCTCGGGCCTGTCCCTCGTCTTCGCCGCCGCTCCCTCGGCCTACGGCTTCGGCCTGCCGGAGGGCGTGGACCTCGCGGTCGTGCTGAAGGACGTGCTGCTCGACCTCATCGACGTGCGCATCGAGAGCGGCAATTTCCAGGGGCGCGAGGATGCCCTCGCCTTCGCCGACCTCGTGGAGGCGCGCGGCTTCAAGCCGGAGGGCGTCTCCGTCTCCTTCGGCCTCGACCCCTTGAGCGATTTCGCCGCCCACGGCACCCTGCCCATGGCGTGGCCGCTGCTCGCCAAGCGCTTCGCCGAGACCTCGGCCATCCTCAAAGCGCGCGGCTTCGCCGGCCCCTTCGCCCGGGCGGACGGCGGCGTCTACCACGCAGCCGGCGCCTCCGATGCGCAGGAACTGGCGGCGGTGCTCGCGACCCTCGTCGCGTATCTGAAGGCCTATGCCGAGGCCGGCATCCCGCTGGAGGAGGCCGCCGGCCGTATCGAGGCGGCCCTCGTCGCGGACGTGAACCAGACGGCCACCATCGCCAAGTTCCGCGCGCTCCGCCTGCTCTGGGCCGCCGTGCTGCGCGAGTGCGGCCTGCCGGAAAAGCCGCTGAAGCTGCACGCGACGACAGCGTGGCGCTCCCTCACCCGCCGCGACCCTTATGTGAACCTTCTGCGCACCACGGTCGCCGCCTTCGCGGCCGGCGTCGGCGGGGCGGACAGCGTCACCGTTCTGCCCTTCACCCAGGCGCTGGGCCTGCCGGATGCCTTCGCCCGCCGCCTCGCCCGCAACACGCAGGTGATGCTGCTGGAGGAGAGCAACGTCCACCGCGTCGCCGACCCCGCCGCCGGCGCCGGCGCCATGGAGGCCTACACGGACGGCCTCGCGGCCAAGGCGTGGGACCTGTTCCGCACCATCGAGAAGCGCGGCGGCATGGCCGATGTGCTGGAAGACCGCTGGTTCAAGGCCGAGATCGCCGAGGTGAAGGCCAAGCGCGACGCGGATGTCGCCACCCGCAAGGCCCCCATCACCGGCACGTCCGAATTCCCCATCCTCGTTCAGGAGGCGCCCGAGGTGCTGGCGCCGCTGCCGCCCGCCGCCCCGGTGGCGGACGGCGCGCTCGCGCCCTCCCGCATTGCCGAATCCTTCGAGGCCTTGCGCGACGCCGCTGAGGCTGCGCCCAAGGCGCCCGTGGTGTTCCTCGCCGCCCTCGGCCCGGTGGCCGCCTTCACCGCCCGCGCCACCTTCGCCAAGAACTTCTTCGAGGCCGGCGGCATCGCCGCTGCGGTGCCGGACGGCTTCGCCGACCATGATGCCCTTCTTGCCGCCTTCAAGGCCTCCGGCACGCCCTTCGCCTGCCTCGTCTCCTCCGATGAGGTGTACGGCGCCGAGGGCGCGGCGGCGGCCGAGGCGCTGAAGGCTGCCGGCGCCACCGCCGTCTGGCTCGCCGGCAAGCCCGCCGCCGAGCTTCAGGCGACGCTTGCTCCGGCCGGCGTCACCGATTTCATCTTCGCCGGCTGCGACGCGCTCGACACGCTGAAGCGCGCTCAGGCGGCGGCGGGAGTGTGAGTTGATATAGCCCCCTCCCTCTCCGCCCGAGCAAATGGGCTCCCTCTCCCCTTGCGGGAGAGGGTTGGGGTGAGGGGTGAGGCTGCTTCGGGCAGAGGGACGCCTACGGGAAACCGCCCGCCCCCTCACCCCCAGCCCCTCTCCCGCAAGGGGAGAGGGGAGAGCTTTTCGGACCAACGCCCCTCCGATGGAGGCGGCACTGCATTTGCGCTAGGATGAAGCGCGACAGGATGGATGCCATGAGCCGGATCCCCAATTTCGCCGAGATCGACTGGCGCGCCGCCGCCCCCGCCGTCCCGTCCGCCGCCGCCGAGGCGTGGACGACGCCCGAGGGCATTCCGGTGAAGCCGCTCTACGGCCCGGCGGACATCGAAGGCCTCGGCTACATCGACACCTACCCTGGCATCGCGCCCTTCCTGCGCGGGCCGTATGCGCCCATGTATGCCACCCAGCCCTGGACGATCCGCCAGTATGCGGGCTTCTCCACGGCCGAGGATTCCAACGCCTTCTACCGGCGCAACCTCGCCGCCGGGCAGAAGGGCCTGTCGGTGGCCTTCGACCTCGCCACCCATCGCGGCTATGACTCGGACCATCCCCGCGTCGCCGGCGACGTGGGCATGGCCGGCGTCGCGATCGATAGCATCTACGACATGCGCACGCTCTTCTCCGGCATCCCGCTGGACCAGATGAGCGTGTCCATGACCATGAACGGCGCAGTGCTGCCGATCCTCGCGCTCTATGTGGTGGCGGCGGAAGAACAGGGGGTGGCGGCCTCCAAGCTTTCGGGCACCATCCAGAACGACATTCTCAAAGAGTTCATGGTGCGGAACACCTATATCTATCCGCCCGCACCCTCCATGCGCATCATCTCGGACATCTTCGCCTTCACCTCGAAGGAGATGCCGCGCTTCAACTCCATCTCCATTTCCGGCTACCACATGCAGGAAGCCGGGGCGACGCAGGACCTCGAACTCGCCTACACGCTGGCGGACGGCGTGGAATACGGCCGCGCGGGTGCCGCCGCCGGCCTGCCCATCGACGTGTTCGCGCCGCGCCTGTCCTTCTTCTGGGCCATCGGCATGAACTTCTACATGGAGGTGGCGAAGCTGCGCGCCGCTCGCCTCCTGTGGACGCGCCTGATGACCGACCTCGGTGCCAAGAACCCCAAGTCCCTGCCGCTCCGCACCCATTCCCAGACTTCCGGCTGGTCGCTGACCGCGCAGGACGTGTTCAACAACGTCATGCGCACGGCCATCGAGGCCATGGCGGCGACGCAGGGCCAGACCCAGTCGCTGCACACCAACGCACTCGACGAGGCGCTGGCGCTGCCCACGGATTTCTCGGCCCGCATCGCCCGCAACACCCAGATCCTGCTCCAGCAGGAGAGCGGCACCACCCGGCAGATCGACCTGTGGGGCGGCTCCTATTTCGTGGAGAAGCTCACCGCCGACCTCGCCGCCAAGGCGTGGGCGCACATCCAGGAAGTCGAGGCGCTGGGCGGCATGGCCAAGGCCATCGAGGCCGGTATCCCGAAGCTGCGCATCGAGGAGGCTGCCGCCACCACCCAGGCCCGCATCGACGGCGGCGCCCAGACCGTGGTGGGCGTGAACAAGTTCAAGCCGCAGAAGGACCGGCTCATCGACGTTCTCAAGGTGGAGAACGCCGCCGTGCGCGCCGCGCAGATCGACAAGCTCAACCGCCTCCGGGCCGAGCGGAACCCGGCCGAGGTGGCCTCCAAGCTCGAAGCCCTCACCAACGGCGCCGCCGGCAACGGCAATCTGCTGGCGCTGGCCATCGAGGCGGCGCGGGCCAAGGCCACGGTGGGCGAGATTTCCGACGCGCTGGAGAAGGTGTTCGGCCGCCACCGCGCCGAAATCCGCGCCATCTCCGGCGTCTACAAGCGCGAGGCTTCCGCCATGACGGACAAGGTGGGCAAGGTGCAGAAGCTGGTGGAAGCCTTCGAGACCGCCGAAGGCCGCCGGCCGCGCATCCTCGTCGCCAAGGTGGGCCAGGACGGCCACGACCGCGGCCAGAAGGTGATCGCCTCCGCCTTCGCCGACCTCGGCTTCGACGTGGACATCGGCCCCCTCTTCGCCACCCCCGAGGAAGCCGCCCGGCAGGCGGTGGAGAACGACGTGCACGTCGTCGGCATCTCGTCCCTCGCCGCCGGCCATCTTACCCTCGTGCCGGCCCTGAAGGCGGCGCTGGAGGCGGAAGGCCGCGGCGACATCATGGTGGTGGTGGGCGGCGTCGTGCCCCCGCAGGACTATGACGCGCTGAAGGCCTTCGGCGCCGAAGCCATCTTCCCCCCCGGCACCGTCATCGCGGATGCGGCCAAGGAGCTGCTGCACACGCTCTCCCACCGTCTGGGGCACAATCTCGAAGCGGCGGAGTGACGGCCGAAGGCGCCACCGCCCCCGGTTCCACCCTGCGCGTGCTGGAGCCGGCGCCCGGCGTGCTCGCCTTCTATGACGGGCGCATTCCCGGTGGGCGGCTGCATGGGCCGCACGAGAACTGGCTGGACGACGGCGCGTTTGCCCTCGGCATCGCCTCCTATGCCGTGATCGATGGCGACGACGCCCTCGTCTACGACACCCACATCACCCTCGCCCACGCCCACATCGTCCGTCGCACGCTGGAAGAGCGGGGCGCGCGGCGCATCCGCGTGGTGCTGAGCCACTGGCACGACGACCATGTGGCGGGCAACGAAGCCTTCGCCGATTGCGAGATCATCGCCAATCGGGAGACGGACACCTTGCTGCGGGAAAACCGCGCCCGGCTGGAGGCGGCCGACCCGCCTATCAACCCGCTCATCCTGCCCAACCGGCTGTTCGAGGCGCGGCTTGCCCTCACCGTGGGGACCATTGCGGTGGAGCTGGTGCACGTGGACATCCACAGCCGCGACGGCACCGTGGCGCTGCTGCCCGGCGGCATCCTTCTGGCCGGGGACACGCTGGAAGACCCCATCACCTATGTGGACGAGCCGGACCGCCTCGCCGCCCACCTCGAAGGGCTGCAGCGCCTCGCAGTGCTGGACGCGACGCGCATCCTGCCCTGCCACGGCGATCCCGACGTGATCGCCAGCGGCGGCTACGGCCCGGCGCTCATCGACGCAACGCGGCTGTATGTGGAAAAGCTCACGCGCCTGAAGGCCGAGCCGGCGCTGGCGGGGCTCGATCTGCGCGCGTTCGCGGCGGAGGCCTTCGCCACCGGGGCGATCTCGTACTTCGAGCCCTATGAGGCCGTGCACCGGCGGAATGTGCAGGCGGTGGCGGGGGTTTAGCCCGACCTCACCCCGCCTTCGACAGTTCCCGCCCGGCCTTCGCCTTGCCCACGAGCCCCTCCACCTTCGCCACGATGGCGTTGGCGTCGAGGCCGGCTTCGGCGAGCTGGCGGGCCTGGGTGTCGTGGTCGATATAGATGTCCGGCAGCACCATGGAGCGCACCTTGACGGTGCCGCGATCCAGAACGCCCTCATCGGTGAGAAGCTGGAGCACCTGGCTGGCGAAGCCGCCGATGGAGCCCTCCTCCACCGTCACCAGCGCGGCATGGCCGGCCGCCAGCTTCAGCGCGAGGTCGCGGTCGATGGGCTTGGCGAAGCGGGCGTCGGCGACTGTCACCGTGAAGCCGGCTGCCTCCAGCCGCTCGGCGGCGTCCAGCGCGGCGGCAAGGCGGGTGCCGAGCGACAGGATGGCGACATCGCCCTCCCCCGTGCCGCGCACGATACGCCCCTTGCCGATGGGCAGCGCCTCGCCCTTGTCCGGCCGCTCCACGCCCACGCCCTCGCCGCGCGGGAAGCGCACGGCGGAGGGGCCGTCGTCATAGGCGACGGCCGTGGCGATCATGTGCATCAGCTCCGCCTCGTCGGCGGGCGACATCAGCACCATGCCGGGCAGGCAGCCGAGATAGGCGAGGTCGTAGGCGCCCGCATGGGTCGCCCCGTCCGCCCCCACGAGGCCGGCCCGGTCCACGATGAAGCGCACGGGCAGGCCCTGCAGCGCCACGTCGTGGATCACCTGGTCATAGGCCCGCTGGAGGAAGGTGGAATAGAGCGCGCAGAAGGGCTTGAAGCCTTCCGCCGCGAGACCGCCGGCGAACGTCACGGCATGCTGCTCGGCGATGCCCACGTCGAAGGTGCGGTCGGGATAGGCCTGCCCGAACAGGTCGATGCCGGTGCCGGACGGCATGGCCGCGGTGATGGCGACGATCTTGGGATCGCGCCGGGCCTCGGAGATCAGGCTCTCGGCGAACACGCGGGTGTAGGACGGGGCGTTGGACTTGGCCTTCACCTGCGCGCCCGTCACCACATCGAACTTCACCACGCCGTGGTACTTGTCCGCGCTCTGCTCGGCCGGGCCGTAGCCCTTGCCCTTCTGGGTGACCACATGGACGAGGATCGGCCCCGTCTTGGCGTCCCGCACGTTCTTCAGAACGGGCAGGAGGTGGTCGAGATTGTGCCCGTCGATGGGGCCCACATAATAGAAGCCCAGTTCCTCGAACAGCGTACCGCCGGTCCAGAAGCCGCGCGCGAACTCCTCGGCCCGCTGGGCGCCGCGCTCCACGAACTTGGGCAGGTGGCCGGCGATCTGCTTGCCGATCTCACGCAGGGAACGATAGGTCTGGCCGGAGATGAGCCGCGCCAGATAGGCCGACATGGCCCCCGTGGGCGGGGCGATGGACATGTCGTTGTCGTTGAGGATGACGATGAGGCGCGAATCCATGGCGCCCGCATTGTTCATGGCCTCATAGGCCATGCCCGCCGACATGGCGCCGTCGCCGATCACCGCCACCACGTTGCGCTCCACCCCGCCGAGGTCGCGCGCTACCGCCATGCCGAGGCCGGCGGAGATGGAGGTGGAGGAATGGCCCGCGCCGAACGGGTCGTATTCGCTCTCGGCCCGGTTGGTGAAGCCGGAGAGGCCGCCGCCGGTGCGCAGCGTGCGGATGCGTTCGCGCCGCCCGGTGAGAATCTTGTGGGGATAGCACTGGTGGCCCACGTCCCAGATCAGCCGGTCGTGGGGGGTGTTGAAGACGTGGTGCAATGCCACCGTCAGCTCGACCACGCCGAGGCCCGCGCCCAGATGCCCGCCCGTGACGGACACCGCATCGATGGTCTCGGCGCGCAGCTCGGCCGCCAACTGGACGAGCTTTTCCTGAGGCAGGCGCCGCACATCGGCAGGGTCACGAATGGTGTCGAGCAACGGGGTCTTCAGCAAGGTCACGGACCACTCCGACCGGAACGAACCGGGAAAAGCGAGCCTTACACACGGGCCCGCTGGTATGCAACGTACAAAGGCTGACGCAGCGGCGGCGTGCGGACGACCTTCGTCTACAGCTGAAACCTATACGTGCGGCGGCACGTTTCGGCGCACTCCATCAAGGCAGCCGGCGAATTTTCCCGCCCGGATGGCGACCCGGTGGAGGTCGAACAGCGCCAGCGCCAGCGCGCAGCCGGCGCCGAGCCACAGGAGCCGCGAGGCCCGCCCGCCGGCGCGGCCGTACTTCTCCCGCACATAGAGTTCCGAGTGCATCTTGGCGCGGTTGATGCGGAAGGTCTGGCCGAAGGACGGCGTGCTGGAGCGCCCGCCCGCATGGGTTACCCGCGCGTCCGTCACCACCACGATGGGGATGCGGCGGGCCAGCACGCGGAGCGAGAGATCGTCGTCCTCATGGTAGAGGAATATGGATTCGTCGAAGCCGCCGAGGTCGAGGAAGGCGGAGCGGGACACCATGAAGGCGGCGCCGTGGACGAAGCGGGTGCAATAGTCCCCCGCGATCTCCTCCGGCGCGAGGCGGGCGCTGCGCGGCACCTTCTCCAGAATGGAGCCTTCCTTGCGCATGAGCCGGCCATTCTCGCCGACGATGGCCGGCATGAGGATGGCTGGCTCGCCATAGAGCCGCGCCGCCGCCAGCAGCCGGGGGATGGTGTCCGGCTCCAGCACGGCGTCGGGATTGAGGAAGAGCACATAAGGCGTTTCCGCCCGCCGCGCGCCGGCATTGCAGGCGGTGCCGAAGCCGGCATTGTCAGGCATGGCGAGGAGATCGGCGGGGCGGGACAGGGCCGCGGCCCAGGCGGTGCCCTCGGGGCTCGCATTGTCGACAACCACCACCGGGCATGCCGGCGGCACGCTCGCCACAGCCCGGCCGATGACGCCGGAGCTGTTGTAGGTGACGAACACGACCGTCACATCGGCGGGACCGGACCTTGGGCCGTCCTCATCGGGCGGGGTCTCCGCCGCGGTCGCAAAAGAGCGCGTCATGGCCGCTCTAGTGCAGCGGAACGCCGGCAAACTCAAGGCCGAGGGCGGCGAGCCCCGCGAGCGCATGGTCCGGCGTCAGCCGCGTCATGCAGCCATGGCCGTGGGGGCATTGGGCGATATCGTTCAGCAGGCACGGCGCGCAACTCGCATGGGCGCTCAGGACCGCGACCTGCGGCCCGGACGGCGCCCAGCTCTGGATATCCGCAAGGCCGGAGAAGAGGCACAGCGTCGGCCGGCCCAGCGCCGCCGCCAAGTGGGCGGGGGCGGAATCGAGCGCCACCACGGCCCGCGCCCCGTCCAGAAGGGCAGCGAGCCCGCCAAGATCCAGCCGGCCGGCGAGGTTCACCACGCGATCCGTCGGGAGGCCGGCGGCGATGGCGGCGCACAGCGGCGCTTCCTCCGCCGTGCCCGCCAGCACGAGGCCAAGACCGCTGCCCGCCAGCATCCGCCCCGCCAGAGCCCGCCAGCTTTCCACCGGCCAGTGCTTGATGGCGAGCCGAGCCCCGGGGGCGAGCACCCCGTAGCCATCGGCGAAATCCGGCAGCGCTGGCGCAGAGCCGAGGGGAATGGATGCCGCAGGGCTGGGCCGGACCGTGCGGAAGGCACTCACCAGCACCTCGGCGAGGGCGGAAAGGCGCACCCCCGCCGGCAGCGGCGCGACGAGGCCACCGGCACGGGCCGACGCCTCCATCTCCGGCAACGCGAGGTCGAGATCATGGCGCGTGCCAAGCCCGGCGAAGCCGACGCGAAACCGCACGGGCAGCGCGGCGAGGAGCGCCCGGGCATCGTCGGCATGGCGCAGGTCGATGGCGATGTCGGCGGCCGGCAGATCCAGCGCCTTCAGTGCCGCCAGCGCCTCGTCCGGCACGGCGGCGGGCGGATGGCCCCGCGCGGGATAGTAATCGAACGCCTGCACCGCATCGAAGAGGCCGGTCGCCACGGCAAAATCGCGCATGAAGGGCGCGCACAGAAGGGTCAGGCGGGAAGCGGGAAAGGCCTCGCGGAGCCGCCGGACCGCCGGCAGCGCGGTCACGAAATCCCCCACATGGTCGAGCTTCACCACCAGCAGCGACGGCGTCGGACCAAGCGCGGCGAGGCGAGACAGGGGGCTGTCCCGGAGGCCGGGCGCGAAGGTCGCTTCCGGTGCAGCCATGGGGGCATGAGGCAAGGGCAGCGAGGGCGTGGCGCTGGAAGGCGTAGGCTCCGCGGGCGCAGGCCGCATGGCCCCAGAAAGCATCGGCGCCGCAGGCGCCGGCCGCATGGCCCCGCGCTTGGGCTGCGTCTGCCGCCAAACGCCCGCCAGAAGATCACGGAACCGCGCCATGCCAGATGTCCCGTGAACCTGCGACCCGCCCCAACGTCACCCCTTTATCCTTGGGCGCTGCCGTTTAGGCAATGCCGACCAGACACAGGCTGAGGCCAGTGCGGCGGGACTGCCATTCCGCCCCGGCCTAGCCATGCCCGGCCATCTTCGCTAGAAGGCGGCCCATGCACGACGCCGAGGGAACGCTCGCAGGCCCCACCGCCGGGACCGGCGCCGAAGCGCGCGGTATCCCGGCCCACGACGCGGACGCGCGCGCCCGGGTCCGTCGCCGGCATGTCTTCTTCATCGCCGGCTTCGACCCCATGGCGGTGGAAGGGCACCACCGCATTTTCGTGCGCGAGCTAAAACGCTTCGGCGACGTGTGGAATGTTCGCACCCACTGCCGCGACACGGCACCCGTGCCGACCCCCACCGGCGGATTCTGGCGAACCGAAGCTGACGGTCCCAACTGGCATACCGAAACCACGTTCGAAAACCTGGGGTGGCATGACCTGACACGCGCCGACATGGGCCGTTCGGTGTGGAGTCACATGAAGGGTTCCGTGCGGGCCATGGCGGACATGGTGACGAGCGGCACCATCGCCAATTATTTCCGCTCCAGCCGGCGCTACGGCCTGTTTTTCCTCTTCACCTACATGCTGCTCGCCCTGTTCTGGGGGCTGGCGTCGACGGCCGGGTTTCTGTCTTTTCAATGGCTTGCGCCATTCGGCATGCTGCCTGCGACCGTGGCGGGGCTTTGCGTCACCCTCGCCGTGGGCCTTTTCCTGATGCGCTGGCCGGGGCGCCGCTTCCGGCTCAAGCAATCGCTGGATCTTGCTGAGTTTTCAGTGGATTTCGTGCGCGGCCGGCATCCCGAGGTGGAAGCCCGCATCCTCGCCTTCGCTGACCGCCTGCGAGCGGTGGAGGGCGCGGCGGCGGCGCAGGGCGTGAACGAAATTATCGTTGCAGGCCATAGCCTTGGTGCCATGCTCGCGGTGAGCGCGGTGGCTGCTGCCGTGGCCGCCGACCCCGCCTTCGGGAGCCGGGCACGCGTGCGCATCCTCACCCTCGGCTCCACCACCGCGAAGTTCGCCCTGCACCCGGCCGGCGAGCGTTTTCGTGAGGCGGCAGAACGGGTTGCGGCGGCTGACGCGATCGGCTGGGTGGAGGTGCAGTCGCGGGACGACATCGTCTCCTTCTACAAGGTGAACCCCGTCACCCTCGGCCCCGTCAGCTTCGCCCCGGTGCTGCTGCCGCCCGGCGACTATTCCCACAAGCCTTTGATCCGGCATGTGGAAATCCGGCAGATGATCTCGCCGGCCATCTACCGCCGCCACTGGTTCGACGTGATGCGCCTGCACTGCCAGTGCTTCCTGGCCGGCGACATCCGGTCGACGCACAACTTCTATGCGTATGTCTGCGGGCCCCTGTCGTTCGACGTTTTGGCCTCACATACCAATAACTTACGGGCCTATCTCCTGGCCGATGGAACCCTGCGCCCGCTCGTTCACGACGCCGCCGGCTGCATCCTCCCCCTCCCCGAACCCGAGACCTCCGCATGAGCCTCCTGACCTTCGCCAAGATCGCCTGGGCGGTGGGCGTCGTATCTTGGTACGTCCTGCGTATCCCCTTTGAACGAAAGGCAAAACTCCAGCGCGTGGCGGATGCGCGGCATCGCAATCTGCGGGAGATGATCCTTCTGTCCATCTCCACGCTGGGGCTCGGCATCATCCCGGCGATCTATGCGGCGACGGGCTTTCCCAAGTTCGCCTCCTACCCGCCGAACGGGCTGCAGGTGGCGGCGGGTGTCGCGGTATTCGCCGGCTCCCTGCTGCTGTTCTGGCGCACGCACCGCCAGCTTGGCAAGTATTGGTCGGTAACGTTGGAAATCAAGGACAAGCACGAGCTCATCACTTCGGGAGTGTATGAGAAGGTACGCCACCCCATGTACTCGGCCTTCTTCATGTGGGCTTTGGCACAGCTTCTGCTACTGCCAAATCTCATCGCTGGACCGGCCGGCCTGATCGGCTTCGGCATCCTCTTTTTCTTCCGCGTCGGTCGCGAGGAGCAGATGATGCGGGAAGCCTTCGGCGCGGAGTACGACGCCTATGCCCGGCGCACCAAGCGCGTCATTCCGGGCCTCTACTGAACAGACCGGGAAAACGGGGGCGGCAGCGATTCGGTCCCGCTGCGTTCTCCCGCCGTCCCATGCAAACCCTGCAACTGTCCCGTTTCGGGACGGTTCTCAGGCGTCCGGATCGAGCGGCTGGGTCCCCGCCGGCCGACCGGCGGCGTCGCGGGTGATGGTCTCCACCCGCGCCTCGGCGGCCTTCAGCAGGGCCTCGCAGCGCTGCTTCAGGGCTTCGCCGCGCTCATAGATGGCGATGGATTCCTCGAGCGGCACATTGCCCCGCTCCAGATTGGCCACGATGGCTTCCAGCTCGGCAAGCGCTTGCTCGAACGAGAGATTTTCGACGCCGGCCACCGCCGTGCCGCCCTTTGCCCCGCTCGCGCCTGCCATGGCCGCCTCCTGATTCGACAGGCGCTCACCATAGACGACACCCGCCGCCACCCGAAGCGCGGGTCAGAAAGGCAGATAGCGCGAGACCCCAGGCAATTCGGCGATGAGCGCTAAAAGAACCCCAGCCGCGGTGAGATAGATGCCGATGGCGAAAATCTTCACCAGCCGGTTGTAGCGTACCCGCCGAAGCGAACTCGTCTCCAGCATGCCCACCAGCGCCCGAAGCTGGAAGGCGATGCCCAGCGCCAATAGCGCGAACGCCACGAACGCCGAGCCGCTCCAACGTCCGGGCATCAGGGTCCAGTTGGAGAGAAAGGCGAGGGAGAAACCGCCGACAACGCCGATGGCGGTGACGGAGCCGTTGCGGAAGGTGGGATCGAGAAGATGGCCCGGCGCGCCGGGAAGGCTGCCCTCGCGCCCTTCGTCGTCGGCGCCTGCCGGTCCGTCCGCCATTCGATCCTTGCCTGTCGCCCAGCCGGTCCCCCGCCGGCAGCAGCAGCTTAACGGCAAAGCCCCGGCTGTTGCCAACCCCGTATGACCGGGCCGGGGTGGTCGCGGGGCGCCGGCTTTGCTAGAAGCCCGCCAGAACTCAAGGAACCCTTGCAGCCATGTCGCCCGCGGCGCCCGCGCCCCTCACCTTCCGCACGTCCCCGAGCCTCGAGGAGGCGCTGGTCGCCACCTTCGCGGCCGCCGGCTTCGCGCGCCTCGATCCGCCCATCCTCCAGCCGGCCGACGTGTTCCTCGACCTGTCGGGGGAATCCATCCGCCGCCGCATGTATCTGACGGCCGACGCCGAAGGCCGCGAGCTGTGCCTGCGGCCCGACCTCACCATTCCCGTCGCCCGCGCGGTCCTGGCGGAGGGCATGGCGATGCCGGCGCGGGTGAGCTACCTCGGCCCCGTCTTCCGCTTCCGCGGCGAAGGCCCCGGCGAGTTCCGGCAGGCCGGCGTCGAATCCTTCGGCCGCACCGACATCGAGGCGGCGGACGCGGAAATCCTGTCCCTGGGCCTCAACGCCTGCGCGCTCTATGGCCTGCCCCAGCCAGACATCCGGCTGGGCGATGTCGGCCTCTTCACGACGCTGCTCGACGCCTTGCCGCTGGCGCCGGCCATGCGCCGCCGGCTGCTGAAGGATTTCGGCCAGGGCCGGGTCAATCTCGACCTCGCCCACCTCGCGGACAAAAACCGCGAGGGCGCCCCCGCCCATGCCGGCGTGCTGGCGGCCCTCGATGGCGCGGACCCGGCAGCGGCGCGCGCGCTCATCACCGATCTTCTCTCCATCGCGGGCATTTCGACGGTGGGCGGACGCAGCGTGTCCGAGATCGCCGAACGGTTCCTGGAGCAGTCCTCCCTCGATGCAGGCGGCGGGCTTTCGGCGGAAACGTCGGAGATCCTCTCGCGCTACCTCGCCATCTCCGGCACGCCGGACGACGCCTCGGCCCGGATGCGGGCGCTGGCGGCGGATGCCGGGATCGACCTCAACGCGGCCCTCGATCTGTTCGACCGGCGCACCGGCTTCTTCACCGCCTATGCCGTGAACCTCTCGTCCGTGCGCTTCTCCACCGCCTTTGGGCGGCCGCTCGATTATTACAGCGGCATGGTGTTCGAGCTGCGCGATCCGGCGCGGCCGGATGCCGGCCCCCTGGTGGCGGGCGGGCGCTACGACCGGCTGCTGTCGCGGCTGGGCGCGGAAGGCACCATCCCCGGCGTGGGCCTCGCCGCCTGGGTGGAGCGCCTCGCCGGGCTCGCCGGTGCCGCGGAGGACGCCCGATGACTACCCCGCTCATCCTCGCCGTGCCGTCCAAGGGGCGGCTTCAGGACAATGTCCACGCCTTCTTCTCCCGCGCCGGCATGCCGCTGACGCAGGCCCGCGGCGCCCGCGACTATCGCGGCGCGCTCGGCGGGGTGGAGGGGGTGGAGGTCGCCTATCTCTCCGCCTCGGAGATCGCCGCCGCGCTGGCCTCCGGCGCCGCCCATCTCGGCGTCACCGGCGAGGATCTGGTGCGCGAGAACATCCACGAGGCCGACAGCCGCGTGGCGCTTCTGGAGAAGCTCGGCTTCGGCCATGCCAATGTGGTGGTCGCGGTGCCGCAGGCCTGGATCGACGTGCGCACCATGGACGACCTCGACGACGTGGCCAGCCACTTCCACGGCCGCACCGGCCGGCGCATCCGCGTCGCCACCAAATATGTGAACCTCACGCGCGGCTTTTTCGCCCGCCACGGCATCATCGACTACCGCATCGTCGAAAGCGCCGGCGCGACCGAGGGCACGCCCGCAGCCGGCACGGCCGAACTGATCGTCGACATCACCACCACGGGTGCGACGCTCGCCGCCAATGCGCTGAAGGTGGTGGACGACGGCATCATCCTGAAATCCGAGGCGAACCTCGTCGCCTCGCTCACCGCCAACTGGAGCGGCGGGGCCCTCGCGGCCGCACGGGCCATGTTCGACCGGCTGGGAGCCGAGAAGCGGGCGCGGACCATGCGGGAGGTGCGCACGCGCTTCGCCGATTGCGATGCCTCGCTGGTGGACGAGGCGGTGGCGGCCTATCGCTGCGTGGCGCCCTTCGGCGGACCGACGTCGTCCGGCATGCTCACGCTGCACTGCCCGCCAGACACCCTGCACGCCCTCGCCACCTTCCTGCGCCAGCGCGGCGCCAGCATGGTGACGGTCGGCCCCATCGAATACGTCTTTGCCGCCGACAACCCGCTCTATGAGGCGCTGGACGCGCGCCTCAACGGCTGAACTTGGAAGGCCCCGGCCGGCGCGCGACGCCGGCCGGGGTTCTTCATCAGTTGGTGCCGAGGCCCCGGTCGCCCTGCTTCAGGAACAAGCGGTCAGCTTCGGAGATCGGGCTCTGCTCCTGGCCGGCAGAGAGCGCCACGAAAGCCGGATGACCGGCGCGGGGCGTTGCATAGCCGAGCGGCTGAACCTGCGAATGGATCGTCGCAGCAGCCTGCGCCTCGGCATCGGCGGCGGCGAGGGACGGTTCGTCACCCGCAAAAGCCGCGCCGGTCGCAAGGAGGGTCGCGAGCGCGACAGCGCCAAAAGTCAGATTACGCATGTTAATCTCCTTAAATACCAACCCCACCACGCCCTTTGATGGTGATGAGCTAGGGTGCGCCGCAAAATTCGATAAGGCGCCCTTAGCGAAACAATCGGTGGGAATTTTTGGACAATCGACCAGACTCCTTTGAATTCAACGGTCCACCCCCTATCCTGAGGGCGGGGTGACGGTGCGAAACGGACCGTTCAAGGGGGCGTGATCGGCATGTCTTTCGAGCGTTCCGCAACGTCCACGCGACGGCGCCTGCTGCACGGCTCCCTCGCGGGGCTGGCCATTGGAACGGTCGGCGGCCTCATCGGCCTCGGCGGCGCGGAAATTCGCCTGCCGGTGCTGATCGCGCTGGGGTTCGAGGCGCTGCCGGCCATCATTATCAACCGGGTGCTGAGCCTCGTGGTGGTGGCCTTCGCCCTGCCGGCCCGGGCGGCCACCATTCCCTTCGCCGAAGTCGCCGAACACTGGCGGGTGATCGCGACCCTGCTGGCGGGCAGCCTCGTCGGCGCCTGGACGGGCGCGACCTACGCGACCCGCTTCGCCTCGCGCACCTTGTTCCGCGTCATCGCGGCCATGCTCGTTTTCACCGCGCTCATGATGCTGCTAAGCGAGGATCCGGACCTGAAGCACATGGCCATCGATGGCACCGTGCGGCTGGTGTCCGGGGTGCTCGCCGGCTTCATCATCGGCCTGGCAGTGGCGCTCATGGGGGTTTCGGGCGGGGAATTGCTGGTGCCGACGCTGGTGCTGCTGTTCAGCCTGCCGGTGAAGCTCGCGGGCAGTGTCGCGCTGGCGGTAAGCCTGCCCACCCTTATCGTCGGCTTCGCCCGCTTCGGCCGCGACAACACCTTGGCCATCGTGCGGGAAAATCTCACATTCCTCGCGGTGATGACCGCCGCGTCCATGCTCGGTGCCTTCCTCGGCGGCCAACTGCTCGGCATCGTCCCGGCTGCGGCGTTGCTGCCGCTGCTCGGGGTGATCCTGCTGATGTCGGCATGGAAAATCTGGCGTCACGGCTCGGCATCGGGCAAATAGCGGCGCACCGGGAACGGAATTGTATTGCCGCAAATACAGCTTATCGACACCTGTATATGAATGAATACAATACATTTAACCCGCGACGAGAATGTAATTTGAAATAGACAGATTGCCGTCTGCAATATTCATGGACGGCATGTTCATTCCGTGCGCACGGTGTCGGCCCATTTCGCAACGGTCGCCCGTTCCATGAAGGCTGCATCGCTCAACTCCTTTGCCTTTTCCGCCGGCGGCGTCATCGGCACGCTCGGCGGACTCATCGGGCTGGGAGGCGCGGAGTTCCGGCTGCCGGTGCTCATTGGCCTGTTCCATTTCCGGGCGCTGGACGCGATCATCGTCAACAAGGCCGTAAGCCTCATCGTGGTGGCGGTCGCCCTACCCTTTCGCGCGAGCGTCGTTCCGTTCGCGCAGATTGCGGACCACTGGCTGGTGGTGGCCAATCTGCTCGCGGGAAGCCTGATCGGGGCTTGGGTCGGCGCCGGGATGGTGCTGCGAATTGCCTCGCCTGCGCTCTACCGGGTGATCGCGCTGCTGCTGGCGCTGATCGCGGTGGTGCTGCTGTTCGGCCATGCCGGCGGCACGGGCCAGCCGCTGTTCGAGGGCGTTCTGCAACAGGTGGCGGGCGTGGCGGCGGGCTTCGCCATCGGCATCTTCGCCTCGGTGCTGGGTGTGGCCGGCGGCGAACTGCTGATCCCGACCCTGATCCTGCTCTTCGGCTGCGACGTGAAGCTCGCGGGCAGCCTCTCCCTTGCGGTGAGCCTGCCGACCATGCTGGTGGGCTTCGCGCGCTACAGCCAGGACAAGAGCTTCGCCGTGCTGGCGCGCAATCGCGGCTTCCTCATCGCCATGGGGCTCGGCTCGGTGGCGGGCGCCTTCCTGGGCAGCCTGCTCCTCGGCATCGTCCGGGCAGAGGTGCTGCTGCCGCTCCTCGCTTTGCTGCTCGCCGGTTCCTCCGTGAAGATCTGGCAGCAGGGACGGAGCGCCGCGCCCGCCGTGCGCTTTCCTCCGCCGCCTTCGCGCTCTACTCTCCCCGCCGACCCGACAGAATAGCGAGACGCCGGCCCTCCCCATGCCGGCGCCAGGAGCGTTGACATGCGTGATGCCGAGCCCAAGGCCATCCACCTTTCCGACTATCGTCCGCCGGACTGGCTGGTGGACAAGGTGGACCTTGATTTCTCCCTGCACCCCTCGCAGACCCGCGTCACGTCGAAGCTGTCCCTGCGCCGCAACCCCGCCGGCGCCCCCGGCGCCCCCGTGGTGCTGGAGGGCGACGGACTGACGCTGGTGCACCTCGCCATCGACGGAAATCCGCTCGCCGGCCCGAGCTTCGAGGCGACACCGGACCGCCTCACCCTCGCGCATCCCCCGGCCGACGCCTTCGTGCTGGAGGTGGAGACGCTGGTGGACCCCACCGCCAACACCCAGTTGATGGGGCTCTACCGCACCTCCAGCAATTACTGCACCCAGTGCGAGCCCGAGGGCTTCCGCCGCATCACCTATTATCCGGACCGTCCGGACGTGCTCTCCGTCTTCACCACCCGCGTCGAGGCGGATGAGGCCGAGGCGCCCGTGCTGCTCGGCAACGGCAATCTGGTGGAATCGGGCAAGGTGGACGGCACCAGCCGCCATTATGCCGTGTGGCATGATCCGTGGCCGAAGCCGTCCTACCTGTTCGCCCTTGTGGGCGGTCGCCTCGCCAAGATCTCGGACAGCTTCCTCACCCGCTCCGGGCGTGAGGTGGAACTGGGCATCTATGTCGAGCACGGCAAGGAAGCCCGCGCCGGCTATGCCATGGACGCGCTGAAGCGCTCCATGCGCTGGGACGAGGAAGCGTTCGGCCGCGAGTACGATCTCGACGTGTTCAACATCGTCGCCGTGTCGGACTTCAACATGGGGGCCATGGAGAACAAGGGCCTCAATGTCTTCAACGACAAGTATGTCCTCGCCACGCCCGAGACCGCGACCGATGCGGATTACTCCGGCATCGAGGGCGTCATCGCCCACGAATATTTCCACAACTGGACCGGCAACCGCATCACCTGCCGCGACTGGTTCCAGCTGTGCCTGAAGGAAGGCCTCACCGTCTTCCGCGACCAGGAGTTCTCCTCCGACGAACGCTCCCGCCCGGTGAAGCGCATCGCCGACGTGCGGGCGCTGAAGGCGGCCCAGTTCACCGAGGACCAGGGCCCCCTCGCGCACCCCGTGCGGCCGGAGACCTATCGCGAGATCAACAACTTCTACACGGCGACCGTCTATGAGAAGGGCGCCGAAGTGGTCCGGATGCTGAAGACCCTGCTCGGCGAAGCCGGGTTCCGGGCGGGCATGGACCTCTATTTCGAGCGCCATGACGGCGAGGCGGCGACGATCGAGGACTTCGTCGCCTCGTTCGCCGATGCCACCGGCCGCGACCTCTCCCAATTTGCCCTCTGGTATGCCCAGTCGGGCACGCCGGTGCTCACGGTCAGCGGCGCGTGGGACGCCGAGGCCGGCACCTATCGCCTCGACGTGGCGCAGGAGGTGCCCCCCACCCCGGGCCAGCCCACCAAGAAGCCCATGCTCATCCCTCTCGCCCTCGGCCTCGTCGGCCCGGACGGGCGCGACCGGCCGCTGGCGCTGGGCAATACGCCGGTGGAGAACGGCGTGGTGGAGGTGAGCGAGGCGCGCCAAAGCTTCCTGTTCACCGGCCTCGATGCGCGGCCCGTGCCCTCGCTCAATCGGGGCTTCTCAGCCCCGGTGAACCTGGTGAGCGACCTCACCGAGGCCGACCGTGTGTTCCTCGCCGCCCATGACGCGGACCCCTTCAACCGCTTCGACGCCATCCAGCGCATCGCGCTGGAAATGCTGAAGACCGGCGCCCGCACCGGCAGCCTGCCGGCGACCGAGGCGCTGGTGACGGCCGCCCGCGCCATCCTCGCCGATACTACGCTCGACGCCGCCTTCAAGGCGCAGGCGCTGGCCCTGCCCGGTGAAGGCGAGGTGGCGCGCGAGCTGGCGAAGGACGTGGACCCGGACGCCGTGTTCGCCGCCCGCAAGGCGCTGCGCATCGCTGTGGGCACGGCGCTGGAAGGCGCGTTCGCCACCACCTATGCGGCCATGGCTGCGACCGGCCCCTTCTCGCCGGATGCGGCCTCCGCCGGGCGTCGCGCGCTGCGCAACCTCTCGCTGGATTTCCTCGCCGTCACCGGCTCGGCTGAGGGCATCGCCCGCGCCAAGGCGCAGTTCGAGGCGGCGGACAACATGACCGACCGCATCACGGCGCTCGCCGTGCTGACCCAGCATGAGGTGCCGGAGCGCGAGGCCGCGCTTCAGGCCTTCTATGACCGCTTCGAGCGGGACGCGCTGGTCATCGACAAATGGTTCACTTTGCAGGCGCAGATCGCCGCGCCGAGCACCCTTGAGCGCATCAAGGACCTGATGCTGCACCCCGCCTTCTCGCTGGGCAATCCCAACCGGGTGCGCTCGCTGGTCGGCGCCTTCGCCGCCACCAACCCCACCCAGTTCAACCGGGCGGACGGCGCGGGGCACGAGTTCGTCACCGACGTGGTGCTGACGCTGGACGGCAAGAACCCGCAGGTGGCTGCCCGCCTCCTCGCCTCGTTCAAGACGTTCCGTCAGCTGGAGCCGGTCCGCCGCGCCAGCGCGGAGCGGGCCCTGCGCAAGGTGGCGGAGACACCCGGCCTCTCGCCTGATGTGGCCGACATCGCCACCCGCGCCCTGGGCTGAGGGCGCGAGACAGGCCGCCCTCACCGTTCACCCTGTGACCAACGCAGGGTGGATCGGGTTTCGCTCGCATATCCCCTTGGCTGTGCTAAAGCCGATCCATGTGTCCCGTACCGCCAGGCGATCCGGGACACATGGTGAGCCCGCTCTTTTCGAAGCGAAGGCGCGCTCCAGCCGGCGGTCGGGGTCCAATGAACGAAGCAAGCATCATCCCCTATAGCTGCGTGCGGCGTCTGATCGAGGGCGCCGCCCTCGTCCTCGCGCCCCATCCCGACGATGAGATTCTCGGCTGCGGCGGCGCGGTTCTACGCCATGTGGGCGCCGGAGAGCCCGTCACGGTGGTGATCTTCACGGACGGCGCGGCGGCCTCCGGCGCGGCCGACCATGCCGGCGACTATGTGGCCATGCGCCAGGCGGAGTCCCGCGCTGCGGCGCAGGTGCTGGGCTATGGCGCGCCCCACTTTCTGGACTATCCCGATCGCGGGCTCGCCTACGATGAAGATCTCGTCGCCCGCGTCGCTTCCCTCATCGCCATCCACCGGCCGGCCATCGTCTATGCGCCCTCCATCTACGAGGTGCATCCCGACCACCGCGCGCTGGCCTTGGCCGCCATAGAGGCGGTGCGCCGGCGCGGCGGCCCGCTCGCCATCGCATGCTACGAAATCGGCAATCCCCAATTGCCCAACCGCCTCCTCGACGTGACCGACCTGACCGACACGCTCAAGGCGGCCATGCGGTGCTTCCCCTCCCAGCTCGCAGAGCGGCCCTATGACAGCTACGTCCTCGACGGCCTGAACCGGTTCCGCGCCTATACGCTCGGGCCGGGCGTGGATGCTGCCGAGGCCTACTGGATGGCGACGGGTGAGGAGTTGCGGGCCCGCACGCCGGGGCTCTACCGCGCGCTCATGGGCGCCTGGGCCGATGCGGGGGTGCCCCCGACCGTGGCCGCACCAGCCGGCACCGTCGCCCCTCTCGTCTCCATCGTCACGCGCACCATCGGCCGGGCCAGCCTTGCGGAGACGCTCGATTCCATCTGCGCCCAGACCTACCCCCATATCGAGATTGTGCTGGTGGAGGCGGATCCCGCACAGGCCGGCCGTTCCGGCGAGGGCTGCTGGCGCTATCCCCTGCGCGCCGTCGGCGGCACGGCGCCGCTCGACCGTCCCGCGGCAGCCAATCTGGGCCTTGCCCATGCGCGCGGCGAAATGATCCTCCTCCTGGATGACGACGACTACATCGACCCGGACCATGTGGCGACGCTCGCCACGCTTCTCCGCGGCGCGGATGATGCTGTCGCGGCCTATTCCGGTGTGCGCGTGGTCGAGAGCCGGGACCTCAGGCAGCCCCCCATCACCGTATTTCACGAACATTTCGACGCCGATCGCCTCGCCTACGACAACTACCTGCCGGTCCACGCGGTGCTGTTCCGCCGCCGCGCGCTCGACGCCGGCTGCCGGTTCGACGAGAGCCTTGTCCTCTACGAGGATTGGGATTTCTGGCTCCAGGTATCGCGCCACGGCCGCTTCCTGAGATCGGATGGCGTGAGCGCGACCTATGTGAGCACGGGCGGCTCGGGCGCGGGCACGGGGGCGTTCGATCCCGCGGTCGCCCACGGTGCCCGCCTTGCCGTCTACCGCAAATGGCTGGGGCTGTGGCAGCCGGAGGACATCAACCGCGTCCTCGGCCTCCATCGCTCCACCGAGCACCATCTGCGTCACGCGCAGGCGGAGAATGGCAAGCTTCGCGGCGAGGCCGCCGCGCTGCAGAACCGGATCGCCGCGCTGGAGGCGGAGCTGGCGAAAGCCGCCGCGGCGCCCGGCGAAGCGGCGGCCGCAACGCCCGAACCGCAGCCGGAGGACGTGCAGACCGCCGAGGTCCAGCCAGTCTGCGATACCCCGGCCCTTCCAGGCCAAGACGAGGGCAATCGCGAGGACGAAGAGCCGGCAGTGGCCGATGCCCCGACCGAGCAGCCGGAGAAGGAAGAGCCAGCCGGAGCCCCCCCAGCCGAGCCCGCGCAGCCGACTGATGGGCCCGGCATCGGCCTCCATGGGGCGGACGACGCTCCGGACCTTGCACACGAGGCGCCCCCCGAGGCCGCCACCCCGGCACCGGATGCCCCGGCGGACACGGGTCTTGACGATGCCGTGGCAACATCCCCCTTCTCCACCGAGGCCGCTGAGCACGCCAGCCATGCCGGGCCAGACGGGCCGCCGGACCTGTCCGCGTTCAAGGCCCTGCCGTTTCCGCTCAATGTCTATGGGGCGTTGCTGCAGATTGAGCTGGGCGAGGTGGCGTGGCTGCACTTCGCCCTGTTCGATCATGCCGGCGAACCGATGGTCACCGCCCAGCGTCGGTCCACGGACCTCCTGCTGGCGCAGCTCCCGCCGCCGCCGGCCCGCATTCTGGAGGTTGGTACCGGGCTCGGCACCTTGCTCGCCGAGCTCGTGGCCAAAGGCTACGACGTGACCGGCATCAATCCGGACCCGGCCCAGGTCGCGGTCGCGCGGGCGCGCTTCGGCGCCGACCTGCCCCTGGTCGAGGCCACCTACGAGGGCTGGACCCCGCCGCCCGATGCCGCGCCCTTCGACGTGATCCTGTTCCAGGAGAGCGCGCAATATGTCGGCTCCCTTGAGATTTTCGACCGCGCGCTCGACCTGCTGAAGCCTGGGGGAGTCGTTGTCATCCTCGACGAGTTCGCCATCCAGCGCACTCTTCTGACGCCGGAACCGCTCCACCTTTACGGCCACATCGTCGCGCTGGCGGAACGGCTTGGCTTCACGAAGGAGGTGGAGCAGGACTTCAGCGCCATGGCGGTGCATACGGTTGACGCCATGCTGGAGATGACCGGGCGCCACCGGGCAACGCTCGAAAGCGAACTCGGCGTGCCGGGGGCCATGCTCGACGCCCTCGATGCCTCGAACCGCGCCTATCAATCGGCCTATGCCGAAGGCCGCTTCGGCTATCGCCTGCTGGTGCTCCGGCGGAGCGTCGAAAAGGGCTGGCGCATGCGCCGCATCACGCCGGACCTGTTTCCCGCGTTCGCCGCGCTGTTCCGCGAGACGTTCGGCCACGACATGTCTCTCGATCACTGGATCTGGAAGTACGGTGACAACAGGGGCCACGGCCTCGGCATCTGGATCGACGGCCAGCTCGCCATCCACTATGGCGGCATCAGCCGCCCCACGCTGGCGTTCGGCCATCCGACGCGCCTGTCGCTCTCGGGCGACCTGATGGCCCGCAAGGGCAGCCAGCGCAGCCTCGGGCGTCAGGGTCCGTTCTTCGCGGCGGCCGCCACCATGCAGGAAATCTACAGCGGGTTCGGAACGGACCATCTCGTGGCCGCCGGCTTCCCCAATGCCAAGGCCATGCGGGGGCCGCGCCTGCTCGGCCTCTACACCGAGGCTACCGACCGGGTGATGGAGCTGCACTGGCCCGCCATCATCGACGGCTCCTCCCCGGCGGCCCGCCTGATCGCCGATCCCGACGATGCCGACGCGCGGCAGCAGGTGGATGCGCTGTGGGGGCAGATGGCGGCTGACCTGAGCGCCGAGGTGGTCGCGATCCGGGACTGGGACAGCCTGGTCCAGCGATACCTGCGCCATCCCGAAAAGGTCTACGAACTGCACCTCGTGACCGGCCCGGAGGAGGGCGACGCGCTAGGCCTCGTCGTCATGCGGCGGACCGCCGAAGACGCCTTGGAACTGCTCGATCTCGTCGGTCCGCTCGCTGCCATGCCGGCTCTGGTGGAGGCGGCAAGGCGCATTGCAGGGGCCGCCGGCGCGCGCGACCTCTGGGGCTGGTTCGCCGAGACCTGCGTCGCGGCGCGGATCGCCGGCCCGGAATGCGAGTTGCGCGACATCCAGGTGGAAACGCCCACCACCGCCTGGCGGCCCGGCATTCCGGCAGAAGAGATGCGCGGGCATGTCTGGCTGACCGGCGGGGATGCCGACTTCCACTGAAGCCCGGTGCCCCGCCCCGCGATCATGCGGCGGGGCACCGCCTTATTCCGCCGCGGTCTCCAGCACACGCTCGAAGATGGCGCGGACTTTCTGCTCGGTCTCGAACAGATCGGCCTCCAGCGTCGCGAAGTCGGGCATCTCACCGGCCCGGGCGAGGAGCGCGCGCAGCGCCGGGCTCGCGTCCTGCGGCACCACGTGGGCATCCACGGACAGGCGCAGCACCTGGGTCAGGTTCTGATAGAGGCGGCAGGCGCGCAGCAGCACGTGCGCATCCTCGGGCTCCAGCAGCGCCAGCCGCTCGGCGGTGGCGAGCACGCGGGCGGTGGCCGTGTCCACGATCTCGGGATGATCGTGGGCGTGGGCCAGGACGAGATACTGGGCAAGGAACTCCACATCCACCTGCCCGCCGGCGGCGTGCTTCAGGTTCCAGCGGTCGTCCTCGCCCTTCTCGGCGGCGATGGCGCGGCGCATGTCGAGGATATCGCCCGCCAGCCGGCGCGGGTCGCGCGGCTGCCCCATGATGCCTCCGATGACATCGCGCACGATGGCGCCGAACTCCGGCGTCGCGGCGATCACGCGGGCGCGGGTGAGCGCCATGTGCTCCCAGGTCCAGGCCTCCGCCCGCTGGTACGCGGCAAAGGAGGAGAGCCGCGTCGCGAGCGGTCCGGAGCGGCCGGAAGGCCGCAGCCGCAGGTCCACGTCATAGAGCTTGCCGGCATTGGTGAGCGAGGTCAGCGCCGTGACGAGCCGCTGGGTGAAGCGGGCGAAATATTGCGCGCCGGTGAGCGGGCGCGCGCCGTCGGAGGTGGGATCTGCCTCGGGGTCGAAATCATAGAGCACGATGAGGTCGAGGTCGGACCCCGCCGTCATCTCCCGACCGCCGAGCTTGCCCATGGCCAGCACCGCCGTCTCGGCCCCCGGAATGCTGCCGTGGGCCTCGCGAAAGCGCTCCCACACGCGCCGGTGCAGGGCGCGGATGATGACCTCCGCCAGCGTCGCATAGGCCTCCCCCGCCCGCGCCGCCGGCAGGGTGCCGGAGGCGATGCGCACGCCGATGAGCACGTGTTGCTCCTGCCGGAAGCGGCGGGCGCGGTCGAACTGCTCCTCGTCCGTCTCCGCCGTGTCGAGCAGGAGTTCGAGGTGCTCGGAGAGGCTCGCCTCGTCGGGCAGGACGTCGAAGAAGGCGGGATCGAGCAGCGCGTCGGTGAGCGAGGGCCGCCGCGCCAACGTTTCGCCGAGGCGGGGGGCGGCGGTGAGGATGGTCGCGAGCAGCCGCACCAGATCCGGATGCCGGTCCAAAGCCGTGAGGAGATGGGGTCCCGGCAGCTCAGTGAGGAAGCGGTCAGCCGCGATCAGCGCGCCATCGGGATCACCACCGCGGGATAGGGCCTCCAGCATCAGCGGAACGATACGGGCAAGATGGGCGCGGGCCGGCTCGGTCTTCAACGCGCGCGGCGCGCCCGCGAGCCATCGCCGGACGATGCCGCTCGCCGCCGCCGGATCCTTGAAGCCGAGACGCGCGAGGGCGGAGAGAGTCGGGCGGTCATTCTCGTCCGGCGGAAAGACCAGGTCGGCGTCGAGAACCGCCGGGGGCGGCGCATCCTCGAACAGATGGGCATAGTGCCCCTGCACGGTGGTGAGGCGCTGCACGAGGGCGGCGGCGAAGGCGTCGCGGTCGGGATAGCCCATGAAGCGGGCGAAACCTTCCATCGCCTCGCGGCTTTCGGGCAGGGAATGGGTCTGCGCATCCGCCACCATCTGGATGCGATGCTCCACCCGGCGCAGGAAGAGATAGGCCTCGGCGAGATCGTCACGGACCTTCGGCTCGATCCAGCGATGGGCGGTGAGCGCATCAAGGGCGTCCAGCGTGCGGCTGGTGCGCAGTAGGGGGTCGCGTCCGCCGGCGATCAATTGCTGGGTCTGGACGAAGAACTCGATCTCGCGGATGCCACCGCGGCCGAGCTTCACATTGTGCCCCTCCACCGCCACCACGTCGTGGCCGCGGAAGGCGTGGATCTCGCGCTTCATGGCGTGGACGTCGGCGATGGCCTGGAAGTCCAGCACGCGGCGCCAGACGAACGGCGAGAGATCGGCGAGGAACTGCCGCCCCACCCCCGCATCGCCCGCCACGGGGCGCGCCTTGATGTAAGCCGCGCGCTCCCAGGTGGCGCCCTCCCGCTCGTAATAGTCGAGGGCGGAGACGGTGGAGAGGGCGACCTGCGTCGAGCCGGGATCGGGGCGCAGGCGCAGGTCCACGCGCAGCACGTAGCCGTCCGCCGAGCGTTCCTGCAGCAGGCGCACCAGCCCCTGCGTGATCTTCACGAAGAAGGGCGAGGCTGAGACGCTATCCGAGAGGTGCGACCTGTCGCGGTCGTACACCACCACGAGGTCGATATCGCTGGAATAGTTGAGCTCCCGCGCGCCGTGCTTGCCCATGGCGATCACCGCGAGGCCTGAGCCGGCCTCGGGATCGGCGGCATCGGGCACCATCAGCCGCCCGGCCTTCACCGCCTCGCCGAGGAGGAAGGAGAGCGCCTTGCGCACCGCGGCATCGGCCACGCCGGTCAGCGCCGCGGTGACCTCCACGAGGCCGAACACGCCTCCCATGTCGGCGACGGCGATGAGCAGCGCAGCCTCGCTGCGCATCCGCCGCAGCGCACGCATCACATGGGCCTCGCTCTCCTCGACGGCCGCGCATTCGGCGATGAGCGCATGAAGATGCGCCTGCGGCGGGCGGCTCAGCACACGCAGCAGCCGCTCCGGCTCGGAGCGGATCACCTCGGTGAGGAAGGGCGAGCTTTCCGCGATCCCGAGACAGACCTGCACGGCGCAGGGCGCATCCTCCAACAGCGCATCGAGCGCGGCGCGCGCCTCCGGCGCCAGCCGTTCGATGGCGTGGGAAAGCTTAATCTTTGCCGCCTCCGGATCCGCCACGACGGGCGTTTCCCGCATCTGCAGGGCAAGGGGCGGCTGGTCCGCCGAATCCGGTTCCGTGGGCCAACGCATGGTCAGGTCTAAAGGCACCAGCGACTCGCCGCGCGCAAGCCTTCTTTCATCGAAGCACCGCAACGGGAGCCGCGGCGCGCATCATGGTTGAGGGAGAATGAAGAGGTCATTACAGCGGTTAACGCCCGCGCCGACGGCTTGGTTCACGCTCGGCCATCATTTCGCCGGCAAACGGAAAGTGGCGACCAGCCCGGGTCCATTTTCGGAGAAGGCGAGCGTGCCGCCGTGCAGCCGCGCCACGGCGCCGACCAGCGAGAGGCCGAGGCCGGAGCCGGGTCGGGTGCGGCTGGCCTCAAGCCGCACGAACCGCTCCACCACCCGCTCGCGGTCGCCCGGCGGAATGCCCGGGCCGGTGTCCGACACCGTCAGCACGGCGTCCGCTCCGTCGCGCTTCAGCGTGACAGTGATGTGTCCCCTGCCCCCGTCGGCCGGACGGCCGTACTTGATCGCGTTGTCGATGAGGTTGGAGAGCGCCTGCGCCAGCAGTTCCTTCACGCCGTGGACGGTCGCCGGTACGGCGCTGACCGTGAGGTCGAGCCCCTGCTCGTCCGCCAGCGGCTCGTAAAGCTCGGACACCGCCTCGGCGATCTCGGCGAGATCCACGTCGCCCATGGTCGCCCGCCCCTGCCCGGCCTCGGCGCGGGCGATCATCAGCAGCGCGTCGAAGGTGCGGATGAGGCCGGCGCTCTCCTCGATGGTGGTCTCCAGCGCGGCGCGCCAGTCCTCCTCGGTGCGGGCGGTGCGCAGGGCCTCCTCGGCGCGGTTGCGCAGGCGGGTGAGCGGGGTCTTCAGGTCGTGGGCGATGTTGTCGGAAACTTCCTTCAGGCCGAGCATCAGCCGCTCGATGCGGTCCAGCATGGCGTTGAGGGAGTGGGCGAGGCGGTCGAATTCGTCCTCTGTCCCCATCAGGGCCAGCCGGCCGGAGAGATTGCCGGCCATGATGGTCTCGGCCGTGGCGGTCATGGAATCGATGCGCTTCAGCACCCGCCGCGTCACGAACACGCCGCCCGCGAGGCCCAGCACCACGATCAGCACCACCGCCCACTGGGCGGGCCGCGCCACGAGATCGCGAAGCGTGTCGCGCTCCTCGATGTCGCGACCGACGAGCAGGCGGTAGCCGCCGGGCAGGATCATGGTCTGCACAAAGGCCACATGGCTCTTGGCGACGGGGTCGTCCGGCCGGTTGTAGGTGGTGAAGCGGGTGCCCTCCTTGTCGAGCAGGCCGATGGGCAGGTCCGTCACGTTGGCGGCCAGCACCTCGCCCTGGAAATTGGAGAGCACGTAGATGGACGAGCCCGGGCGCCGCGTGCGCCGGTCGATGACATAGACCAGCCGCTGGATGCCGCCGATGCGGTACTGGTCGGAAAGCCCGACGACCTCGCGGTCGAGGTCGTCCGCCACCTGTCCCTGGATCAGGGAGCGGGTGTGCCAGGCGGTGTAGACGATGACCGACACCGCGAACAAAGCGAAGACGACGAGATAGGCGGCGAGCAGCTTGAACGCCGTGGTGCGCACGAGACGCGCCGCGTGCGCGAACGGGCTGGTGATGGGACCCTGCCCCCTCCCCCCGTTTCCGGACGCACCCGCGCCGGCCGCCGGGGCGCCCTCCGCTTTCACGCCAGCCCCGCCCGCACCATGTAGCCGGCGCCGCGGACGGTGTGGATGAGGGGCACGTCGAAGCCCTTGTCGATCTTCGAGCGCAGGCGCGAGACGTGGACATCGATGACGTTGGTCTGGGGGTCGAAATGATAGTCCCAGACGTTTTCCAGCAGCATGGTACGTGTGACCACCTGACCGGCGTGGCGCATGAGATATTCCAGCAGCCGGAACTCGCGCGGCTGGAGCTGGATCTCCTTGCCGGAGCGGGTGACGCGGTGGGCGAGGCGGTCGAGTTCGAGGTCCGCAACCTTGTACACCGTCTCGGCACCCTGGCTGACGCCGCGCCGCGACAGCGCCTCCACCCGCGCCAGAAGCTCGGTGAAGGCGTAGGGCTTGGGCAGGTAATCATCGCCGCCGGCGCGCAGGCCCTGCACCCGGTCGTCCACCTGCCCCAGAGCGGAAAGGATAAGCACCGGCGTGGTGTGCCCGCGGCCGCGCAACTCGGTGACGAGGGAGAGGCCGTCGCGGGCGGGGAGCATACGGTCCACCACCATCACGTCGTATTTGCCATCCAGCGCGAGGGCGAGCCCCTCCTCGCCGTCTGCCGCATGGTCCACCACGTGACCGGCCTCGCGGAAGGCCTTGCGCAGATATTCGGCGGCGTCGCGGTCGTCCTCGACCAGGAGAAGGCGCATGGCGGAGAGAGGACCCGGATCGAGATTCGCTGTCATCACTCTAGCTCACCTTTCAGGCAGGTCCATGCGGGCGCGCGCACCGAAAAAAGTGGCGCGGGAAGCCCTCTGGAGCTTCCCGCGCCTGCGGAGCCGAAGCGGCATCAGGGGCGATGGCGATATCCGCCTCGGTCCGGAGGCCCGTCGCCGGGGGATGAGCCCCGGCGTGTCATGCGGGTCGGGCCTTGTCTCAGGCTTGGGCCAGAGGTCAGCCGATTTGGCTCAGCCGATCTTGGCTCAGCCCTTGGCCTTGCCTTCCAGCGAGATGGCGACGAAGCGCACGCCCTCGCCGCTCTTCACCTGGATGAGCACCGCCTTGCGGTTCTCGGCCTTGGCGGCGGCGAGGCCGTCGCGCACGTCCTTGGGGGTGGCGACGGTCTTGTCGCCAACCTTCAGGATCACGTCGCCGGTCTTCAGGCCGCGCTGGGCAGCCGGGCCGTTGGGCTCGACGCCGGTGACCACCACGCCTTCGCCGCCGGCACCCTGCACGCTCTTGGACGGAGCGAGCTGGAGGCCGAGGCGCGGCATGTCCTTGTTGCCGGCGCTGTCGTCCTCACCCTGCGGGGCGTTGGTGCGCGCGGCCACCTGCTCGTTGGGCAGCTGGTCGAGCACCACCTTGACGTCCATCGGCTTGGTGTCGCGGATCACCGAGAGCTGGACTTCGGCGCCCGGCTTCATCATGCCCACCTTGCGGGACAGCTCGCGGGCTTCCTTGATCGGCTCGCCGTTGACCTTGACCACCACGTCGCCGGCCTTCAGGCCCGCCTTGGCACCGGCGGTGTTGGGCTGCACCTGGGCAACCAGCGCGCCCTCGGCGCTCTTGATGCCGAGGCCGGAGGCGAGATCGTCCGTCACCGGCTGGATCTGCACACCGATGTAGCCGCGGGCCACCGAGCCCTTGTCGCGCAGCTGGGTCACCACGGTCTTCACCGTCTCGGAGGGGATGGCGAAGGCGATGCCCACGTTGCCGCCCGAGGGGGAGACGATGGCGGTGTTCATGCCGATCACCTCGCCGTTCAGCGAGAAGGTCGGGCCGCCGGAATTGCCCCGGTTGATGGGGGCGTCGATCTGGATGAAGTCGTCATACGGGCCGGAGCCGATGTCGCGGCCGCGGGCCGAGACGATGCCGGCGGTCACGGTGCCGCCGAGGCCGAACGGGTTGCCGACCGCGATCACCCAGTCGCCGACGCGGGGGGCGCCATCGGCGAGCTTCACCCACGGCATGTTCGTGACGTTCTCGATCTTGAGCAGGGCCACGTCGGTGCGCGGATCGGTGCCGATCACCTTGGCGACGTATTCCTTGCCGTCGGTGGTGGTCACGTCCACCTCGTCGGCGCCATCCACCACATGGTTGTTGGTGACCACATAGCCGTCAGCCGAGATGATGAAGCCGGAGCCCTGGCCCACCACCGGGCGCTCGCCCTTGGGGCCCATGCCGCCGCGCGGGCCCATGCCGGGGCCGCCGGGACCGCCCGGACCCATGCCGGGGCCGCCCTGGCCGAAGCCGAAGCGCTTCAGGAATTCCTCGATCTGGGGCGGGACGTTGCCGCCGAGGCCCTCGCCGCCCATGGCCATCTGCTGGTCGCTGATGTCCTTCTTCACCTTCACCGAGACGACGGCGGGAGAGACCTTCTCGACGATGTCGGCGAAGGAGAAGGTGTTGGCCGGCTGGCTGGTGGTGATCTGCGCGAGGGCGGGGGTATTGGCGGGCGGGATGAACTGGCCGGCGACGACACCGGCGAGGGCCAGACCGAAGACGCTCGCGAGCATGGCACGGCGGTTGCGCTTCGTCACGGACGGGGTGGAGGGGGAGCGGGTCATGCGTCGCGTCTCTCTGTTGCCTGCCATGCCCGGCAGGTTCGAGAGGGAAGCTAAGGCTTGGATCGTTACGGCAATCTGGCGGCTGGATTAAGCTTCCGTAATGTCGTTCGCGACGCCGTGAGCGGGGCTGGCGCGGGATCAGCCGCCCCCACGCGACACCAGATGTAGGCCCAGCACCATGATTCCCACCGCCGCGACCCAGCTTCCCGCTGCCCGGAGCGCGATGGGTCGCCAGCCGCCGACGCCGGAGAGGAAGGCGACGGCGCAGCCCAGCGCGAGGGTGACAAAGGCGTAGCCGATCACCGTCACGCCGGAGAGGAACAGGAAGCGGTCGGTGCTCGCCAGCATGGCGCCGCCGTTCTGGTAGCCATCGAGCAGGCCGAGCCCCACCGCCAGCACCAGCAGGGCCGCGAGCGGCAGCCTGAGCTGTGCGGCGACGGCGAGGCCGGTGAGCGCCACCAGCGTGACGCCCGCCACCGGCGCGAAGGGCGGCGGCAGCAGCATCAGCGACAGCGCCCCGCCGGCGGCCAGCGCCAGCGGGAAGGCGAGCACCACCCAACGCGCCGTGCGCGGGCCCTGGAAGGCGGCGAGCACCGCCAGCGCGAGCCAGGGCAGGATCTGCTCGAAATCGGTCAGCGGGTGCAGCGCGCCGGAATAGAAATCGCCGAGTCGCGTGTCCACGAGGTGGGCATGGGCGAGGCTGGGCGTGAGCGCGAAGAGGCAGGCAAGCACGCCGGCTGTCGCGGCGCGCCGAACCAGGGCAACCACGCCGGCCATCCCGGCGCGCCGGAAAAGACGTGTCATTCGATGATCCCGATGGCACCGAGCAGGAAGTAGACGCCAAGGCAACCAATGGCAGCGCCGCAGGCGCGCACCGCCTTGGCCCCCGCCTCCCAGCGCACCGCGACGCCGATGAGGATGCCGAGCAGGTGGAGCATGCCGGTGGCGACCACGAAGCCGACCGCGAAGGCCACGGCGTCGGCCGCATCCGGCAGTTCCTTGCCGTGGGCATAGCCGTGGAAGATGGCGAACACGCCGACGATGGTCGCGGCCACCCAGAGTGGCGGGCGGATGTTCAGGGCCACCATGGAGCCCAGCGCGATGCCGGACAGCGCGATCATCAGCTCGACGAAGGGCAGGTCGATGCCCATCACGCCGATGAGGCCACCCACCGCCATGACCAGTGGGAAGGTGATGGGCAGCACCCAGATGGCCGGGTTGCCGAGCTGCGCACCCCACAGGCCCACCGCCACCATGGCAATGATGTGGTCCGCCCCGGAGAGCGGATGAAGAAAGCCGCTCTGAAGGCCGATCTGCATGCCCGTGCCCGTATGGGCGAGGGCCGGAGACAGCGGGATCATGGCCAGCAGGCCGGCGAGGACAAGCGCCGGATTCGGGCTTTGGGACTTCATGACGAATGTCCTTCCAAGGTGCGCGCCCGGTAGGGCTCAGATGCGGGTGAGGAACCAGAACGAGGCGACGGAGCCGATGACATAGGCCGGGATGGCCGCGCCCCAGCGGGGCAGCAGCGCCTGGGCCTGCCGGTGCGCCCACATTAGGGCGAGCACCGCCATGACGAACATCAGCTGGCCGATCTCCACGCCCACGTTGAAGAACAGGAGCGCGATGGGCAGCGTCGCCTGCGGGATGCCGAGCGCGGTGAGCGCCGTGGCGAAGCCGAGGCCGTGCAGGAGGCCGAAGGCGAAGGCGACGACCCAGGGATAGCGCGCGGTCAGCCCCGGCTCGCCCCGTTGCATCTTCACGATCTCGACGCCCACGAAAACGATGGACAAAGCGATGGCGGCATTGAGCGGCCGCTCCGGCACGCCGACCCAGCCGAAGGTGGCGGCGGCGAGCGAGATGGAATGGCCGACGGTGAAGGCGGTGATGGTCTTCACCAGCCGCCAGCCGCCCTTCACGATCCAAATCAGGCCCAGTACGAACAGGAGGTGGTCGATGCCGCGCAGGATGTGGTCGATGCCGAGATTCACATAGGTGTCGGCGAGATCGGCCCAGACCGCGAGATTGGTGCCCGGCTCACTCGCCACCATCATGGTGGGCTTGGCGGCGCTCACCGTGTAGGCGACCGTCGGTCCCTCGCGCGGCACCACGCGGATGGTCGCCACCGACTGCTTGCTGCCGAGGCCCATGAAGCTAAGGCGGCCGGTGAGTCCGCGCTCGCCGCAGACCAGCTCGGGCGGGTTCCATTCGCAATGGGCCGGGAAGATGGGCTGCAGGGTCACGTCCACCGGCGGCATGGTCCACTGGCCGATGAAGCGGCCCGGCGCGATCTCGCGCAGGGTGATGACCGCCATGGTCGCCTCATGCGCCCGCGCCGCCAACGACGGCAGGAGGAGCGCGCAGAACAGCGCCAGCACCGCGAGCAGGCCGGACCGGAGGGCGCGGCGCGCGGAAGCTTTCGCGACTTGTGTCGTCATCGTGCGGGCGCTCATGGCTCGCCACGCCGGATGACGTAGGCGTTGCCCAGGTCCTTGGTCGCGGCGATGCCGAGGATGCGGCGGCGCTCGTCCTTCCAGGCCAGGGCGACCTGGGCGGACACCTCGTCGAGATCGGTGGGATGGCCGGGCGCATAGGCATCGAGGCGAACCACGTTCCAGCCATCCTTCGACTGGACCACGCGCCACTCGCCCTGCGGCAGCGTCACGAGCGTCTCGACGAAGGGCGTGCCGAACGACGGCTCCAGCGACTTGCGCGGGCGCTCGCCGAAGATGAGGGCGCGGTTCTGCGTCTCCTCGGATTCCGTGCCGGCCAGAATCTGCTCCAGCGTCGCGCGGGCGTCCGCCTCGGCGTTCGGGCCGGTGAAGGGGACGGAGATGAAGCTGATGGTCTCGGGCACGTCATACTGCGCCCGCCGTTTCTCGTACCAGGCTTCGAGCTCGGCGCGGGTCGGCTCCTTGACCTCCACGCCGTTGAAGATGAGCAGGCGCATCTTGTGGACGATGCGGTCGCGGATCATCTCGTCGCCCTTGTCGAGGCCCTGCGCCAGCGCTTCGCGGAAGGTGATCTCGTTCAGGATCCAGACGTCCACCAGCTTCCGATATTCGTCCGGCCCCGGCTCGCGGCCCTCGTGGGTGGACTTGAAGGCATCGACAATGCTCTGGCGCACCTCGGGGGTGACCTCGATGAGCTTTTCCTTCGGCACGGCCGGCGTCACCGCGGCATGTGCCGCAAAGATCATGGCGCCCAGCACCATGAACTGCAGCAGCGGCTCGCCCACGAGCCTCCGGATGAGGCCCTTGCTCTTGGTTCCGGCCGGCGCACCCGCGCCCGTATTCAAACCCGATGACGTCAAGACTCGTCCCCCGCCCACAGGAATGCGAAAAACACGCATCCCCGCCATCTCGTGCGTCCGCTACCGCTGGCGGCGCTTCCCCTAACGGGGGACCAGTGTCGGCTTGATGACAGCGCCGCGGCCGACGCAGGGTCCGGAAGGTCTCGCAAGGTTGCCCGGCTCATCTTCCCCGGCGTCACAGAACCTTCAGCACGCGGTCACAGAACGCCGCTAGGAGGCCCTTACGGGCGGACTGGCGTCCGTGGGAAAATCAGGGGTTGGAGCATGAAGGGCGGGGTGCTGACACAGCAGCTCATCGCGGGGGCATCGGTCCTCGCTGTTGCCGGCGGAGCGGCGTTTATGCCGTCGCAGGCGTTCGCCGACAGCTACATGGCCGGCGACTTCCACAATCACACGCCGTGCTCGGACGGCCGCTCGTCGGTCGAGACCATGGTGAAGAAGGCGGTCCAGAGCTACGGCCTGGAATGGCTCGGCGCGGCCGATCACGGCGGCTCCAGCCCCCGCGACTGCCGCGTGGACGATCCGGAAGGTGACGGCTCCACAACCGGCAAGGGCCGCTTCTTCGATCAGGTCCAGGGCCTGGTCATCAAGGGCGACACCGCCACCTCGCAGGGCCACCGCTCCATGTGGCGCTGGCAGAGCGCGGAAGAGATCATCTTCCCCGAGCTCGTCCGCCTCGCCAAGGAAACCGGCGTGCCGATGCTCTACGCGGGCATCGAGACCAACGTGCCCGGCCATGAGCACACCTCCATGGCGGTGATCGGCAACCAGAAGCCGCAGAACGCCATCGAGAAGAAGGGCCTGTTCGGCAACAAGAACAAGGACAAGGACACCGGCAACGCGAGCGCCGTGGCCGAGTTCGAATACCGCTTCGACCGCTCGGACACCGATTTCAGCCTCGGTGCGCCCACCCACAACTGGACCGGCAAGGTGGCCAATGCCTCCGGCTCCGGCTCGGGCCAAAAGAACCACGACGCCAAGGCGGTTCCGTCCGTCCAGTGGCTGCAGAAGTACTATCCGCTCGACAGCTACTACGTGCCCGCGCACGTGGAGCGCGCCGGCGTGTTCAATCCGAACGGCAACAACGGCTTCAACATCGAGCACTTCCGCGACTTCAACAACGCGGGTCCGACCGTCGCGGTGGGCTTCGAGAGCCAGCCGGGCCACCAGGCGTCGAACAACCGCGGCGAATACCGCGCCGGCTTCTGCGGCAATGGCTGCGACTCGGTGGGCGTGACCACCTTCGGCGGCACGGGCGTCTATGCCGCCAAGATCGGCGGCGTGTGGGACGCGCTGCTGGGTGAAGGCCGCAACTGGTTCTTCTTCGCCAGCTCCGACTGGCACAACCGCGGCGCCTTCTCCATCTACGAGAAGAGCACCACCAACGACTTCTATCCGGGCGAGTTCCAGAAGCTCTACATCCCGCGCCCCAAGAAGTCCGTCACCCTGCGTCCGCAGGTGGTGGTCGACGGCGTGCGTTCGGGTAACGTCTACTCGGTGCAGGGCGACCTCATCACCGGCGAGCTGACCTACAACGCCAAGGCCGGTCTCGGCGCCAAGGCGGGCATGGGCGACACGCTGGTCGTGAAGCGCGGCAAGTCGGTGACGCTGACCCTCGAGGTCAACGTGCCGACCGGCACGAACTACTCTCCCTACACCTTCAACAACCCGTCGCTGGCCCAGATCGGCATCCAGGAGCCGCTCAACAAGCCGACGCTCCGCCAGGTGCAGTTCATCAAGGGTGACGTGACCGGCGTGGTCGCGCCCGGCAGCGCCAACTACACCGCCGGCACCAACGCCTCGGCGGCGATCATCGCCACCTTCGGCCCCACCACCTGGAAGGCGCGCGGCACCAAGCGCACCATGACCGTCACCATCCCGAACGTGCAGAACAACATGTACGTCCGCGTGCGTGGCTCCAACCTGCCGGCCTCGGTGCCGGCCGAGACGGATGCCCAGGGCAACCCGCTCAACGACTGGGATCCGGAAAACGCCGCCCAGGGCCCGTTCGTGCCCTGCAACGACGCCGCCTGCCCCTCCCACATGGTGGTGCGCGACGGCCAGAAGATCTCCAGCTACGACGTGGCCGCGTGGTCGGACCTGTGGTTCTACACGAACCCCATCTTCATCCGCGTCTCCGACCAGCCGGAACTCCTCGTCGAGACCAACGAGAAGCTCGCGGTCTCCCTCGCCAAGTGACGCTTCGCTAAGTGAGCGGCTGACGACGGAAGAAAAGCGCCGGCCACGGCCGGCGCGAGACCTTCGGATGCCGGGGGCCTTCGGGCCTCCGGCTTCTTTCGCTTTCAGGGATCGGTTTCGTTCATGTCCCAGGTTCAGGCTTCGCAGTTAGGCTCCGCCGCCTCGCAAGAGCTGACGCTCGGCCGAAACGCGCGCACGGGCATCGCCATCGCGCTGGTCGCCACCCTCTCGGGCTTTGCCGGCCTCGGCTATGAGATCGTCTGGACCCGCATGCTCGCGGTCAGCCTCGGCCATGAGCTGGTTGCGGTGCTGGGGGTCATCTCCGCGCTGTTCGGCGGCCTCGCGCTAGGCAGCCTGCTGCTGGGCGGCGCCATCGCCGCAAGCGGACGCCCGGCCGCGTGGTATGCCGGCCTCGAACTGGTGATCGGCGCCTGGGCGCTCGTCCTCATCGTCGCGACGCCGCTGTTCGGCGACCTCGTGCCCGCGCTGGTGCCGGTGGATGCCTCCGCGCTGTGGCAGTGGTCCGTGGCGTTCGCCCTACCCTTCGTGCTGCTGCTGCCAGCGACCCTCGCCATGGGCGCCACCTTGCCGGCGCTGGAAGCGGTGCTCGCGCCGCGCCTCGCCTCTGCGGCGGCGGTCGGGCACGTCTATGCCGCCAACACCTTCGGCGCGGTGGCGGGTACGCTGGCCACGGCCTTCCTCATCATCCCCGCCCTCGGACTCAACGCGACGCTGGTGCTGTGCGCGGTGCTGAACGCGGTGTGCGCGGCGGCCATGCTGGGCGTGGCCCGCGAATCGAAGGCCGCCGTGACCCGTGCGATTCGCGAGCCCGCGATTCGCGCGGCCGCGCTCCCCGTGCTGGCACCCCTGTTCATCACCGGCCTCCTCGGCATCGGCTACGAGGTGCTGACGGTGCGGGTGCTGAGCCAGATTCTGGAAAACACCATCTACACCTTCGCCGTCCTGCTGGCCTGCTACCTTGCCGGCACGGCCCTCGGCGCAGCGCTTTACGCCCGCTGGCGGTCCCGTGGCGGCGAACCCAGCGAAGGCGGGGTCAGCCTCCTCGTGACGATCACCGCCCTCGCCTGCCTTGCCGGCGCGGCGCTGCTCGGAGCCTCGGGGCAGATTCTCGCCGCCCTCAAGATGGCCCTGCCGGTGACGGTCCCGGGCCGCCTCTCGGCCGAAGTCGGCATCGCCGCTTTGGCCTTTCTGCCGCCCACCCTCGCCATGGGCGCGCTGTTCACCGCGCTCGCCCAGCGCGCGTCGGACCGGCTCGGCGGCGTCGGACCGGGGCTTGCGGCCAATACGCTGGGCGCGGCGCTGGCGCCCATGCTGTTTGGCCCGGTTTTGCTGCCGCTGATGGGCGCCAAATATGCCTTCGCGCTGCTCGCCGCCGCCTATGTGCTGGCGCTTCCGCTCCGCAGCCGCCCTGCGCTGGCCGGCGCCGGGCTCATGCTGGCGGCGACGCTGGCGCTGGTGCTCGCGCCCGTCTCCCTGCGATTCGTGCAGGTGCCGGAGGGCGGCGCCCTGGAGTGGCACCGTGACGGCGTGATGGCGGCAGTGAGCGTGGTGCGCAATGCCGCCGGCGACCGGCATTTGCAGGTGAACAACCATTTCCGCATGGGCGGCAGCGCCTCCATGCGCTCGGACCACCGGCAGGCGCACATCCCGCTTCTGCTGCACCCGAACCCGCGCACCGCCCTGTTCCTCGGCCTCGGCACCGGCGCGACGCTCTCCGCCGCCGGCGACCATCCGGGCCTCAAGGTGGAAGGCGTGGAGTTGGTGCCCGAGGTGGTGGAAAGCTTCCCCTATTTCGAGCGCACGCCGCCCCGCCTCGCGGGCAATCCGGACATCCGCATCCATGTGGCCGATGCCCGCCGATTCGTGCGCGCCGGCACCGCGCCCTATGACGTGATCGTCGCCGACCTCTACCACCCCTCCGTGGACGGCTCCGGCGCGCTCTATGCCCGCGAGCATTTCGCCGCCATCCGCGACCGACTCGCGCCGGACGGCCTGTTCTGCCAGTGGCTCCCGCTGCACCAGCTCGACATCGCGACGCTGAAAGTGATCGTGCGCACCTTCCTCGACGTCTTTCCGGACTCAACGGCGTGGCTGGCGCAGTTCAGCGTGGAGACGCCCCTCGTGGCGCTGGTGGGCCGCCGGACCCCGGCCAACTACCCGTCCGACTGGGTGGAGCGCCGGGTGCGCGACCGTGCGCTCGCGGAACGGCTCACTGCCGTGGGCCTCGATGGCAGCATGGCCCTGTTCGGCCTCCACCTCGCCGGCCCGGCGGAGTTGGACCGCTTCGCGGGTGACGCGCCCGCCAACACCGACGACCGTCCGGTCGTGACAGCCTCCGCCCCCAGCACCGCCTATGCGGCGAGCGAGCGGCCGGCGGACCGGCTGGTGGCACTTCTCGCAGCCCTTCATCCGGCGCCGCAGACGCTGCTGGCGGGCGTTGATCCCACCACGCAGGGGCGCCTTGCCGCCTACTGGACCGCGCGCGACGGCTATATCGGAATGGGCGCCCGGGCGCTGTCAGCGAAGGGACCGCGCGACGTCATCGGCACGCTGGCGCCCCAGCTCATCGAGCTGGTGCGCATCAGTCCGGATTTCGATGCCGCCTACGCGCCCGTGCTCGCCATGGCGCGCCAGCTCGCCGTCACTGATCCTTCGGGCGCCCGGCGGCTCCTAGAAGCATTGGATAGGGCGAACCCGAGCCGGCCCGACGCGCGGCGGCTTTTGGCTCAACTGCCGCCGGCGTAGCGGGCGGTATCTCGCCGGGCTTCGCCACGGTGAAGGCAATGGAGCCGCCGTCCGCATGGTGGTGGCGGCGCAGATAGCCGTTCCATTCCACCAGATACTTGCCGGGCGGCAGGGGCCTGGTCATGCGGAACGCGGTCTGCCGCACTTCCTCGGAGGGGCGGGCCCAGTCGGTCGGCCACTCCGCCTTGTCGTCGAGGCTCACCACGCGCACGTCGTCGAGGCGGAACTCGTCGGTGAAGTCGATGGTGACTTCCGGCTGCGTCTCGATGAGAACATCGTTGGCGTTGGGTACCGACTGGTCGAACGCGCACTGCGCCTGCGCCCCGGTCGCCGCAAGGCTTGCGAAGAAGAGCAGCGCGATTGCCGCGTGAAGGCGCATGGGCCTCTCCCTGAAAAAGCTTGCGTTCACGAGAAGTGGATGGCGTAGCCAAAATTATCGAGCCGGTCGGGGATGGCATTGAACGCCACCGAGATGCGCCGCCCGCCCTTGTTCACCGGCACTTCGTGCAGCAGGTAGCTCGGGAACATCACGAGGTCGCCCGCGCCGGTCTGCGGCATGGCGAACTTGCCGCCGTTGAAGGCGTTGATGCGCGCATTGGGATTGGTATTGCCGAAGATGAAGCCGCTGCCGCCGATGGCCTTGTGGAAGACGATGTTGGCGGAGGCGTGGGCGTCCGTCAGGTAGACGACGCCGGATATGAAGCTGTTGGCATGGGTGTGGATGGCCTGGTGCCCGCCCGGCTCCAGCACGTTCACCCAGATTTCCTTGATCTGCCAGCTCAGCGCCTCGCCGAACAGCACCTCGCCGAACTCCGCCACCTTGGGCAGCACCAGCGCGCCCAGCCGCGACAGAAGCGTGTCGGATTGGTCGCCCGCCACCGGGGTGTGGGAGAGAAGGTCCGAATAGGCGTTGGTAAGGGAGGTGCGGTCCGCCACCTCAGCTGCGAGCGCCTCAACGTCGGCGGGGCCGATGAGGCCCTCGACACGCATCACGGGGGTGGGAAAAAGTCCGATAAGCTGGGTCACGACAGGCTGGCCGATGTGCGCGAGACGGGAAGACGGCGCACTTTCCCCATGGGCCGTGACCTGACGATGACGACCCCACGATCACGTCCTGACGATGAACGCCGGCGTCACACTCAGTGGCTGGAATCCAGATCCGCCGGCGAGGGCTTGGTGCGGCGCGGCACCACCACCTGCCCGGCCACGGGCTTGGCATTGCCCACCTGCGCGGCGGCGAACGGGCCTTCGGAGCCGCGCGGCGGCTGGGGGCCGCCCTTGCCGGGCGTGGGCAGGGCGAGCGTCACGGTATCGGCGCCGCCGTGCATCACCACGTCGCGCGGGCCGACGCTGCGCAGGGTCCAGCCGCCATGGGCATCGCCGACCTTGAGACGCACGATCTGGCCGCTCGCCTGATCGGTGAAGATGCCGATGCTGCCGGCCGTGCTCACCACCGTTCCCATCAGCACCAGAACCGGCCGGGCCGCGACAGCCGCCGGCGGCGCGGCGGGTGGCGGCGGGGGTGCGAGCGCCACCGGCTGTTCGGGCGGGCGGCGGGAGGGTGTGAACAGGGGGCGATCCCGCGTCGCCGACAGGCTTTCGATGGGGATGGCCCACAGGGGATTTCCCCGCTCGCGGTCGGCCGGAGCGGTCGCCGCGCGGGTGGAAGGCTGGCTGGGGACAAGGAAGTCCACCTGCGGCGCGGGGGCCTCCACCTCGGCCGAGGCCGCCGCAACGCCGGCGATCAGGCCCGCCACGACGAGGGGAAGACGACGGAAACGGCGCGCGGGCAGACGGAGCGCGGGAGTCTGAGTGAGGACGATCATCGTGCCCCCCGCCAGCGGCCATGGACGGTCAGCACCACCTGGATGCGGCCTTCCTGCCCCCGTGCTTCCGCGCCATCCCCCTGCATCCGTCCCTCGGCACCTTCTGCGTCCGGTTGCCCCAAAGCGGCGGCCTGTCCCTGCGCCTGGACCACGAGCGGGTCGATGAACAGGAAGGGCTGGCCGCTTTCAAGATCATATAGCAGGTTCTGCAGATCTTCCTGCCCGATATCGATGGTGGCCGCCACCGCCACGAAGCCCGGCCCGAGCGGCGACGCCCCCAGTTCCACGCTGGAGGAGACGAGATGCCCGCCCGCCGCATCGGCCGCCGCAGCGACACGCTCGGCCAGCGCCGCTCCGGCCACCGTCACCGTCGCGCCTTCGAGGAAGGGCGAGCCGCGCTCCTCTGCGCCGGCGGCGCCGGGCCTCGGGGGCCTTCGGCCCTCCAGCCGGTCGAGCAGGTCCTGCGCCTCCGCCACCGCTGCGCGCTTGGCGAGCAGGTCCGCCACCTCGCCGAACGCAACGGCCAGCAGCACCGCGACCAGCGCGCCATAGCCCAGCGCGGCGAGCGCCAGCGTGCGCCGGGAACGGGCGGGAGCAGCGGCGGTCACTGGGTCACCTCGAACGGCAGGGTGATGTCGGCCTGGATCTGGAAGCGCTCGCCCGCATCCCCCGGCTGGCGGGTGGTGGGGGCGACGAAGGTTGCGGCGGAGAAGTGTTTCGACTCCTCCAGCAGCCGCACGAGGGAGGGCGCCTCCCGCGAGACGCCGCTCAGTTCCACCTTGCCGTTCTGGATGGTCAGGGCGGTCAGATAGGTGTGGTCGGGCAGCACCTGGGAGAGCGCCTCCAGCACAAGAACCGGAGAGGCCCGCTCGCGCTTCGCCTGCTCCAGACCGCGCAGGGCGGCGCCCTCGGCGCCCAGCCCGTCGCGGGCGGCGGCGATGGCACGGCGGCGGGTGGCGATGGCCTGGTCCAGCGTCTGCTGCTCCTCGTCGAGGCTGCCGCCGAGAAAGCCGGACACGCCGGAGGCCAGCGTCGCCGCAAGCGCCGCAGCCGCGAGCACACCGAGCAGCACCTGCTTCAGGCGCGCCGTGCCGGCATCTTCCCCGGCGGCTCCGGTGTGGACGGTGATGGGCGCTCCCGCGCCCTGCCGCGTGGTCAGCAGCAGATGGCCCACGCCCAGCGCCTTGAGCGCATCGAAGGCGGGGGCGAGACGCGCGCGCGGAGTGGCGGCGACCATAACGCGGATGCGGCCGTCGCCGAGGGGCTCGGGCGCCGTCCAGCCGAAGGCCGCCTCCGCCGCGCTCCAGGGCGTGAGGCGGTCGATCTGCGCCCGGACGATGCCGTCGAGATAGGGCCTCGCCCCCTCCGGCAGGTCGAGCGGGCGGAACAGGAAGCGGGCGGGGTCGAGCGCCAGCTCCACCTCCCGCCCCTTCAGCATGGCCACGACCTCGGGCGGCACGAAGGGCGATTCCGCACCGGGGGCGGAGAAAGGAGGGGCGCCGGGCAGGTGGAAGGCCCCATCCTCCCCTTCCTCGATGCGCACGGCGCGCATCCGGCCGAGCCGCGCCCGGCCGGCGGCCAAAGCGGTGGTCAGGGCCGTCGCCGTCAGATCGATGAAGGCCGAGAAGCCGTCGATGAAGCGCGTCACCAGCGAGGCGTCGGGCGCGCCCGGAACCAGGCTCATGGCCGTCCTCCCGTTGTCTTTCGCCGCGGAGCCGGAGCCGCATCGAGGTCGGCAAGCTCCCGCCAAGACAGGTCGCGCCAGAGGAGCACGCGATAGGGATCGACGCCGAAGTCACGCATCAGGATCACCGCTTCCGCCCCCTGCCTGCGGCCGTTGTCGAAGGTGATGCGGACCGTCACGCGTGCCGTGTCACCGGCCACCGTGCTGAGGCCGGAGGCGCCCGCGATGGCGGTCCCTTCCCCGCCGGTCTTCTCGTCTCCGGCGGTCGCAAACGTGGCGGTGTCGATATCGTCCATCCCCTGCCCCGCCTTCGCCAGCGCCGCGCGCACCACCGGCCCGGCTGCCTCCGGATTGATCTCCCGCCGACCCGCATAGACCGTGAGATAGGGCAGCGCCGCGGCGACCACATCGGCCGGCAGGCCGGGTACCCGGGCCAGTTCCGCCGCATGGGCGAAGGCGCCTTGCCCTTTCGTCGTCTCGTCGTCGCCCAAAGCGGACGTCTTGCCGCCCGTAGCCGCGCCGCCCGAGCCCCGGGCCGGGGTGCGCCAGGCGGCGATGCTAGCGGCGTAGGTCTTGGCCGGCTGTTCCGGCACGCCGAGCACCTGGAACAGGCCGGCCAGCACGGCGGGCGCGGCGGCGTTGAGATCGATGCGGGCGGCCTCGTCGGCGAAGCGGGCGGAGACGTTCGCCTCGCCCATGCGGAACCGCACCTCGCCGCTGCTGGGCCGCTCGGACGCCGGCACGGAAAGAAGGCGCAAGGCCGCCAGTTCAACCGCCGCGACCACGAGACCGTCCGCGCGCAGCGTGTCCGTCCGCACCGCTGAGGCGGAGGCCGTGTCGGACACATAGACCGCATAGACCGCCGTGAAAGCGGCGAGCGCGGCGAGAATCCACAGCACGGTCACGAGGATGAAGCCGCGGTCCCCCGCGCTCGGGAGGCGCGTGCGGCGGGCGCCCGTCATTGCGCGGCCCCCCCGCCATTCGCCCCGGCACCCGAGACGGCTTTGGCGCGCGATCCGCCGAAACCGACGGACGATCCGCAGATTGGCCTGGTGACATCGGCGGCGCAGAAGGCCGGCACGTCGGAGCGAATGGTGACGGCCGTGGACGCGGCGGTGGCGCGCCCGCCCTCGCGCACCACCATGCGCACCGCACGCGGCAGTTCCTCCTCGCCACGCCATGCGTCGTGCCACACGCCGTCGCGTCCGGCATAGGAGAAGGAGACGCTGACCGGCGGGCGCAGCAGGCGCACCGGGGCGCCGAAGGGCGGCAGCGCCCCGTCCGCCTGCGGCGCATAAGGCGCGGTGCGGCGGACCATGGCCGAGCCGCGCCCGTCCGGCACCGGCACCAGCTCGACGATCTCCAGTCCCCGCGACGCCCCGGGCGCCAGCACCTCTCGCACGAAGATCACACGATCCGCCGACCCGTCGAACAGCGGCTTGGCGCCGCCCCGCACGGCGGGCAGGAAGGCGGCGGCGGCAAGGTCCGCCGCCATGCGGTCGAGGGCGAGGGCGACGAGTTCGCTCTGCTGCACCCGCCCGAGCCCGCGCTGCCAGGCGGGCAGCCATTTCGCCGTGACCATGGCGATGGCGGCAAGCACCAGCCCGGTGAGCGTCATCGCCACCAGGATCTCGATGAGGCTGAAGCCGGCGCTGCGGCGGCGCGACGACGCGAGGGCGCTCATTGCGGCCGGCTCCGCACGAGGCGCACCGTCTCCAGCGCCACCATCTCGCCGCCGGGGCCGCGCACGCGGATGCGGATGTCGAACGGCGTCCAGGGGGCGTTGTCCGGCAGGCCGGCGAGTTGGAGCGGCTGTATGTCCATCTGCCAGCGGTGGCCGGCGATCTCGCCTTCAGTGCGGCCGGGCTGGAGAAGATCGCGGCTGGGGATGCCGGTTTCCACCGCACGGGCGGTTTCCAGAAGCGCCACCCGCCGCTCCAGCGCCCGAGTGCCGCGCAGGCTGGTGCCCGCCACCATGGCGATGGCCCCGAGGGAGGCGGCGACCACCGCCAGCGCCACCAGCACCTCGATGAGGGTGAAGCCGGCCGTGCCGCGCCGGGCGCGCGGATCAGGAACGGCCACGGGGGACAATCTCGACGCCGCCGGTGAGCCAGTTCACCCGCACCTCATAGCCAGCCCCGCCCTTGAGCATGGCCACCACGCCGCCGCAGGAGAGGCCGGAGGGGAAGAACGCCACCGAGGCGCGCGCCGGCCGGCCGTCGCAGGTTGCGGGCAGCACCGCGTCCATCTGCACGTCGCCCGGCACCCGCACCACCCGGCCGGCCGAGCCGGAAGTGATGCGCCGGCCGGCCGTATCCACCGCCGTCGCCACCGGAACGCCCCGGCGGATGGCGGCGGCGCGGTCGGCCTTCAGCAGTGCGGCGGCCTCCACCGCGAGGGACTCGAGCTTCGCCCGCGAGGTGCCCGGGGCGAGACGCGGCAGCGCGAGGGTGGCCAGCGCGGCGACAATGGCGAGGGCGCAGACGATCTCGAGCAGGGTGAACCCCGCCTCGCCATCATTCCTTTGCGCCCTGAGTGCCATCGCCCCGGTCCCGCCGCCTCAGCGCGCCCAGCTCGTGATGTCGGCGGCATTGCCGGTGCCGCCCTCCTGCCCGTCGGAGCCGAGGGAGACGATATCGAACGGCCCGTGCTGGCCGGGCGCGCGATAGATGTAGGCCTTGCCCCAGGGGTCGACCGGCACGGTGCCGCCTTTCAGGTACGGCCCGTTCCAGGTGGAGACGTTGCCCGGCCGCTGCACCAGCGCGTTCAGCCCTTCCGACGAGGAGGGATAGCGGCCGGCGTCGAGATAGAAGAGGTCGAGGGCGCTAGAGAAGCCCTGGATCTGGATCTTCGCCGTCTTCACCTTGCTGTCGCCGAGATAGCCGAGCACCCGCGGCCCCACCAGGGCGACGATGAGGCCGATGATGGTGATGACCACCAGCAGTTCCACCAGCGTGTAGCCGCCCTCGCTCTTCCGGCGGCGGGAGCGGGACGGGGCATTGGCCATCATGGGGGCTGGACCTTGATTCACGTTTCGTCACCCGATGCTTTGGCTGACCGACAGCAACGCGGTCATGACCGAGACGATGAGCCCGCCCACCACCACCGAAATGGTGACGATCGCGGCCGGGCCGATGACCGCGACCATCCTGGCGAGGGCGCGCTGGAGCTTTTCCTCGTAGAAATCGGCGATGCGGCCGGAGAGCAGGGCCAGTTGGCCGGTTTCCTCGCCGAGGCGCAGCATGCGGATGGCCATGGGCGGGAGCACGTCGCCCTCGGCGAAGGCGTCGGACAATCGCCCGCCATGGCGCACCCGGTCCGCCGCCTTGGCCCAGACGGAGGCTTCCTCCCCCGCCGCCATCACGTCCACGATGATGCGCAGCGCGGCGGTCAGCGTCACGCCGTTGCCGAGCAGGATGGAGAGGTTGCGGCAGAACACGGCCGAGCGGCGGAACAGGAGCACCGTGCGCACCAGCGGCAGCTTGGACAGCGTGCCCGTCACCGCACCGCGCACCTCCTTGCGTCGCAGCGCGAGGAACGCGAGGGCCGGCAGCACCACCGCCGCGATGCCCACGGCGGCGGCGTGGGCCTGCAATCCGTCCGACAGGTCCAGCAGCACCTGCACCATGGGATCGAGCTTCGCCCCCATGTCGCGCAGCACGGAGGAGAATTGCGGCATCACGAACATGAGGAAGAAGACGAGCACGCCACCTGCCGCCACCAGCACGAAGGCGGGATATTGCAGCGCCGACACCACCTTGCGGCGCAGCTCCTCGGCCCTTTGGCGCTCGGCGGCCACCAGTTCCAGCATCCGGTCCACGGTGCCCGAGGCTTCGCCCACCTTCACCAGCGCCACATACACCGGCGGGAACAGCCTGGGATGGGATGCCAGCGCCTCCGCCAGGCTCTCGCCGGCCAGCACATCCGCGCGGATCTTGCGGGCGACGGCGCGCATGCGGCCGAGGTCCGTGTCGCCGGTGAGCAGCTCCAGCGCCTCGTCGAGCCGCGCGCCCGCACGCAGCAGCAAGGCGAGGTCGCGGGTGAAGAGGGTCACATCCTCGGCCTTGGGCGCGCCGAAGGTGAATCCGAAGGCGCTTTCCTTCTTCTCCTTCAGCGGCGTCGTCTCCACCGGCACGAGGCCGAGGAATTCGATGCGGCGGCGCACCTCGGCCTCGGTGGGGGCGGAGATCTCGCCGCTCACCATCTGCCCGGCCTGGGTGAGGGCCCGATAGGAGAAGGTGGCCATCAGCTCAGCGCACCGTGGTCACGCGCAGCACCTCGGCGGCCGAGGTGAGGCCGGCGCGGCATTTGGCGACGCCATCGTCGAGCATGGTGGTCATGCCGCCGGCGATGGCGGCACGGTCGAGGGCGGCGGCGCCGGCGTGCCGATCGATCATCTCGCGGATCTCGTCCGAGAGGGTGAGCACCTCGAACACGCCGATACGCCCGCGATAGCCCGCCCCGCCGCAGCGCTCGCAGCCCACCGGCTCGTAAACCGTCTCGCCCGCCTTGAGGCCGAGGGCGGCATAACGCGGGTCGTCCCGCACATCGCTAGCCGAAAGGGTATGCGGCCGCTTGCAGCGTTCGCACAGCTGGCGAACGAGGCGCTGGGCGATGACCGCGCGCAATGTGGACTTCAGCAGGAAGCCCTCCACGCCGAGGTCCAGCAGGCGCGGCACGGAAGCGGCGGCGGTGTCGGTGTGGAGGGTGGTGAGCACCAGATGGCCGGTGAGCGCGGCGTGGACGGCGATGTGCGCCGTCTCCGGGTCGCGCACCTCGCCCACCATGATGACGTCCGGGTCCTGGCGCAGGAAGGAGCGCAGCGCCGCCGCGAAGGTGAGCCCGATCTGCGGGCGCACCTGCGACTGGAACACGCCGCGGATCTCGTACTCCACCGGGTCCTCGATGGTGAGGATCTTGCGCGTGGGCTCGTTCAGCACCGAGAGGATGGTGGCGAGCGTGGTCGTCTTGCCCGAGCCGGTGGGGCCGGTGACGACCACCATGCCGTGTGGCAGCGCGAGCAGCTTCATCAGCGTCTCGCGGTCGTGGGGGGCGAGACCCAATTTGTCCACGGTGAGCACGCCCCGGTCGCGCGCCAGAAGGCGGATGACGGCGCTTTCCCCATGCTGGGTGGGCATGATGGCGACGCGCACGTCGATCTCGTCCCGCCCGAGCTTCAGGCGCGCCGCGCCATCCTGCGGCAGGCGGCGCTCGGCGATGTCGAGGCCGGCGAGGATCTTGATGCGCGAGATGACCGCCTGCGGCAGCACGTCGGCCAGCGCATGGATGGGGCGCAGCATGCCGTCGATGCGCAGGCGCACCTCAAGTCCGGTGCGGAAGGGGCCGATATGGATGTCGCTGGCGCGCAGTTCCATGGCCTTGTCGAACAGGTCGTTCACCGCCCGCACCACCGGCGCGCCGGAGGCGAGGTCGCGCAGGCTGTCGATGTCGTCCTCGGCCCGCGCCGTGGCGGGGCCTGCGGCCTCGCGGGCGGCCGCTTCGTCGGCGCCGAGCCGTTCGGCCAAGGCGGTGGCGATGTCCTCGAAGGAGGCGACGGCCAGCGTCACCTTGCTCCCCAGCACGATCTCCGCCGCCCGCACCACCGTCTCGTCCGTGGGATCGCCCACGGCAAGGCAGGCCGTGCCGTCCGCCGCCCGGAAGGGCAGCACCGTCATCTCGCGCAGGAAGCGCGGGGTGAAGTGGGAAACGAGGGATGGCGCCGCCATCAGCTCCGGCAGGGCGATGCGGGGCAGACGGTAGAAGCCGGCGACGGCGTCGGCGAAATCGCCGGCGGTCAGCTCGCTCGCCTCCCAGACCTGGCGCAGCGGACGGGCGAGCGTTCCCGCCGGCCCGTCACCGGCCGGATGTACGTGCCCGTTCGCGGCGAGGAAGCTCAGGAAATCGCCGCCCCCCTCCCCGCTCATGCCCGCGCCCCCGAAAGCCAGCATTCAAATCCAGCAGTGCAATCCAGCGACGCTATTCTGCAGCTGGACCTTTGCTGCTATTAACATGGGCCGCATCACCGACGAAGGTTGCCCCCGGAAAGCAATTTGCGGGTCCATCGTAGGCCCAGAGCAGGCTGCCCAGACGGGGCCGCCCGGCCGCCGGCTGGTATTCCCGGCTCCCGTGACGCTCGCGCGTCACCGTGATGACAATGTCACGACATCGGCACGGGACGCCGAACCGGCCATAGCCAACTAACTGAAGCTTGGCAGCGCGCCCCGTCAACCCTTATATATCCGTCACATGCAGTCGCTAAAGGATGCGCGCCGAGGGTCGTCTGGCGCGCGCCCGCGACCAGCGGCCCTTGTATGCGGCTATCGGATTCCGCGGCTTCTTGGCCGCGCGGTTCTTGGGCCGCGCGGTTCCTGCGTTCGGAAGTATCAGGTGATGCGTGACTGAGGATTGGCGCGGCCGGTCGAGCCCACGACCGGGCACTCTCGTATTGACGTGCGCGATCCTCTTCGCCGCGGTCCTGTCCGGCTGCTCGGGCATCATGGACGACACCAAGCCCCAGAGCACATTCGACCAGGTCCGCAACATCGACCTGTCGCCGAAACCCATGCAGCCTGTGGCTCAGCCGCAACAGCCGTCCGACAATCGTCAGCCGATCGAATATTTCGCAACCCCCGGCGCGCAGCCGGTGGCCGACCCGGCGTCGGTCGGCGCGGCCGGCACCGCACAACGCGGAGCTGATGGCGGATACGATCTCAACTTCGAGAACACGCCGGTGACCACCGTCGCCAAGGTGGTGCTCACCGACATCCTCGGCGCCAACGTCATCATCGATCCGAGGGTCCAGGGCACCATCAGCTTGTCCTCGGCGCGGCCCGTTGCCCGCACCGATCTCGCCTACGTGCTGGAGAGTGCCCTGCGCGCCAATGGCATCGCCCTCGTCAAGGATTCCTCCGGCTACCAGCTGATGCCGCTCACCGAGGCCGCCGGCTCCGGCGCCACCGATGTCGGCACATCGCGGCCGGAGCCCGGCTACGGCGTCTCGGTGGTGCCGCTGCGCTACGTCTCGGCCGAGACGCTGATGCCGGTCATCGACAGCTTCGCCACCCGGGCCGGCATGGTGCGGGTCGATCCGGGCCGCAACGTCCTGCTCATCCAGGGCACCGCGCAGGAGCGGCAGGCGGCCATCAACACCGCCCTCTCCTTCGACGCCGACTGGATGCGTGGCCAGTCCGTGGGCATCTACCCGCTGCGCAACAGCGCGCCGGAACCGCTCATCACCGAGCTGGAGACGCTGCTGGATTCCGGCGAGGGCGGGCTCAGCCACAAGCTGGTGAAGTTCCAGGCCATCAACCGGATGAACTCGGTGATGGTGGTGGCCAAGAAGCCGGAGCTGCTGCGCACCGCCGCCACCTGGATCGAGCGGCTCGACCGTTCCGACAGCTCGGTGGGCGTGCGCGTCTACCGCCTGCGCTACGGCGATGCCCGCCAGACCGCGCGCGTGCTGAACGAATTGTTCAACGGTACCTCCTCGCAGGGGCTGGACCAGGCCTCCAACCAGATCGCGCCAGGCTCCGGCGCCTCGGCGTCATCCAACGGCGGCGGCTCGAACGGGCCCATGTCGGTGCAGCAGCGCCTCGGCCAGACGCCGCAGCAGAACCAGGGCCAGAACGGCCAGAATGCCCAGCCGGTGAACCGGGGCGAGACCGACAACGAGCTGCAGGGGGGCTCCGGCCCCTCGGGTGCCGGCGGCGCCATCCTCTCCGGCATCCGGATCACCGCCGATCAGGTGAACAACTCCCTGCTCATCTATGCGAGCCAGGAGAACTACAAGATTATCGAGCGCACCCTGCTCCAGCTCGACCAGCCGCAGCTGCAGGTGGCCATCGAGGCGACGGTGGCGGAGGTCACGCTCAACGACCAGCTCGCCTATGGCGTGCAGTTCTTCCTGACCAGCAAGGACCTGGGCCTCGGGCGCAACAACGGCTCGGCGGTGAACACGCTCTCCAGCGAGATCACCAACCAGGCCATCAACCGCGTGCTGCCGGGCTTCAACCTTTTGATCGGCCGCGAGAACCAGCCCAAGGCCATCCTCGACGCCCTGCACACCGTCACCGACGTGAAGGTGCTGTCCAATCCCTCCGTGGTGGTGGTGGACAACCAGAAGGCGACCCTTCAGGTGGGCGACGAGGTGCCGGTCTCCACCGGCAGCGCCACCGTGCTCACCTCCTCCAACACGGTGGTGAACACCATTGAATACAAGAACACCGGCATCATCCTGCATGTGACGCCGCGGGTGAACGTGAACGGGCAGGTCCGGCTCGACGTGGAGCAGGAGATCAGCAACGTCACCAAGCAGCCGACCACCAACGGCTCGTCCTCCGACAGCTCGACCCTCACCCCCACGGTCTCCCAGCGCCGGGTGAAGAGCACCATCGCGGTGACCAGCGGGCAGACCGTGCTGCTCGCCGGCCTCATCAGCGAGCGCAGCGACGGCGTGCGCCAGGGCGTGCCGGTGCTGGACCAGATCCCGGGCGTGGGCGATGCCTTCGCCCACAAGGACACCACGGTGAAGCGCACTGAGCTGATCATCTTCATCCGCCCGCAGATCATCCGCGACAACATGGATGCCCACACGGTGGCTGAGGAATTGCGCGCCAAGCTGAAGGGATCGGTTGGCGTGTTGCCGGGCGGCCCGCAGCCGCTCATCAACCGGTGAGGCCCGCCATGGCCGACGCCGCAGATGCGATGGGGGAGCGCCTGACGGGTCTCGGCGCCCCTCCGCGTGCCGCCAGCCGGGCCGAGGCGACCGCCCTCGCGGCCGTCTGCCTCGCCGCCATGGGCGCGAGCCTCACAGTGGCCGGCCTTCCCGCCGGCCTGCCCCTCGCCGCTCTGGTGCCGGTGCTCGCGGCCGTCGCCGTCATCGATGCGCGGCACTTCCTCATTCCCGATGCCCTGAACGCCGCCGGCATCGCCCTCGGCCTCGCCTATGCGGCGCTCGTCGCTGACGACGTTACGGAATGTCTGGTCGCCGCCGGCGCGCGCGGCCTCCTCCTCGGCCTGCTCTTCTTCGGCCTGCGCACGGGATATCGCGCGCTGCGCGGACGCGACGGGCTGGGCCTCGGCGACGTGAAGCTGGCGGTGCTGGCGGGCGTGTGGCTGGAGGTGACGGCCATCCCCCTCGCCATCGAGATCGCGGCCCTCTCCGCGCTCCTCGCCTATGCCCTGCGCCGCCGCGCGAGCGGCCGGGCGCTGCGGTTCGACGGGCGGCTGCCGTTCGGCCTGTTCCTCGCGCCGGCGGTGTGGATCGCCTTCATGATCGACGCCCTCCTCCTCAAGGCGAGCTGAGCCATGCCTCTGGAAGAGACCTTGCGCCCGGAACGGACCGTGTTTCGGAAAGCCTTTCGCCACGCGGCCGTCGCGCTGGCGCTGGTGTTCGCGCTCTGCGGGCCAGCGATGGCCGGCAGCAAGGACGGCACCCAGTCCCGCGCCTACGCGGCCTACGCGAAGGGCGACTACGTGACCGCCGCCGCGCTGCTCATCCCCCTCGCCTGGCAGGGGGATGCGAAGGCGCAGGGGATGGTCGGCTACCTCTATGAGACGGGAAAGGGCGTGCCGCAGGACTTTGTGGTCGCCGCCCAGTGGTACGGCTGCGCCGCCGAGCAGGGCGATCCCACCGCGCAATATCTGTTCGGTCTCGCCTACGACAAGGGCCGCGGCGTGCCCGTGGACGTGGTGCTCTCGCAGAAATGGCTGATCCTCGCCGCCGCCCGGGCCGGAAAGCAGGAACGCGACACCTTCACCCGCATCCGCGATGCGGTCGCCTCCAAGATGAGCCGGGCGCAGATCGCCGTCGCGCAGGAGCAGGCCATCCTGTGGATGCCGGCCCCGCCCTTCGTGCCCGATCCCCTGTGGCTGAACCGTCCGCGCTCGTTCACGCCCTTCTAACCGGCGCGGGTGTTTGATGCCTCCCGTGATCCCAGATTGCGGAGGCGTCATGGCCCTGTTCGACCAGATGATCGGCGGTCTCGTTTCGAGCGTCGTCGGCCAGATCCGGAAAAGCGGCACGGTGGGCGGCCTGCTGGACGGCCTCCTGAACAGCCCGGCCGTCACCGCCCTCCCCGGCTGGATCGACCGGACCATGGCTGGCACCAGCTTCGGCGGTCTGGAGGGATTCGCCGACGCGCTGCGCGCCGGCGGCCTTTCGGATGCGCTGGACAGCTGGATCGCTGACGGCCCGAACACGCCGGTGGACGCGGGCGCCATCGTCGCGGCGCTCGGCCAGGAGCGCATCGCTGAGCTGGCCGCGGCCTTCAACCTGCCGGCCGCGCCCTTGCCCGGACTGATGGCGCGCTTCCTGCCGGTGATCGTGGATCGCCTGAGCCCGGACGGGACGTTCGAGCTGCCGGAGCGCTCGGCGGCCTGACGCAGGGGAGCGCCCCGGAGAAGGCCGCGGGAGGCTCGCGCCCGCAGCCGGGGAACGCTATATAGGGCTTAAGGTCCGGTCGCGGCGCGGGGGCGCCATCGGGCCATCGTTCAGAAAGACCAGAGCCCGCACCGTGACCGAGCGCAAGCGTCCTTCCCTCCTCGAGCGCCTGCGCGGGCTGATGCTCGATTTCGACGCGCTGCTAGACAGCTCGCTGTTCAGCCTCGGCGCCCGCACGCGCAACATCCTCTCCGCCTACGCCGCCTTCACCGAGCGGTTCAATGTCACGGGCGTGGGTCGCTGGGCCATTGGCGCGGCCTCGGAAGGCTTCACGCTGGGCGTGGCCGGCGCCATGGTCATGCTGGCGCTCGCCATGCCGGCTTTCCGCGAGACGTCCGACGACTGGCTGAAGCGCACGGAGCTCGCCGTCACCTTCCTCGACCGCTACGGCAATTCCATCGGCGAACGCGGCGTCAAGCAGAACGACACCATCCCGCTGGAAGACATCCCGGACAACCTCATCAAGGCGACGCTCGCCACCGAAGACCGGCGATTTTACGAGCATTGGGGCATCGACGTCGCCGGCACGGCCCGCGCCCTCGTCACCAATGCCAAGGCGGGCGGCGTGCGGCAGGGCGGCTCCTCGCTCACCCAGCAGCTCGCCAAGAACCTGTTCCTGTCCAACGAGCGCACCATCGAGCGCAAGATCAAGGAAGCCTTTCTGGCCATCTGGCTGGAGGCGCGCCTCTCCAAGAGCCAGATCCTCAAGCTCTATCTCGACCGCGCCTACCTCGGCGGCGGCGCCTACGGCGTGGATGCGGCGGCGCGCTATTATTTCGGCAAGTCGGTGAAGGAGGTGAACCTCGCCGAGGCCGCCATGCTGGCGGGCCTGTTCAAGGCGCCGTCCAAATACGCCCCGCACATCAATTTGCCGGCCGCCCGCGCCCGCGCCTCCACCGTGCTCGACAACCTGGTCGAGGCCGGATTCATGACCGAGGGCCAGGTGTTCGGCGCCCGGCGCAACCCAGCGACGCCGGTGGACCGCCGCGACGACGAGGTGCCGGACTTCTATCTCGACTACGCCTTCGGCGAGGTGAAGAAGCTGGTGGACCAGCTGCCGCCCTCCGTCATCGAGCGCAATTTCATCGTCCGCACGGGCCTCGACCCCAACATCCAGAAGGTGGCGGACGCGGCGCTGGAATCCTCGCTCAACGAGTTCGGCCGCGACTACAAGGTGAAGCAGGGCTCCATCGTGGTGATGGAGCCCAACGGTACCCTGCGCGCCCTGGTGGGCGGGCGCGACTATGGCGAGAGCCAGTTCAATCGCGCCACCGACGCCTTGCGCCAGCCCGGCTCCTCGTTCAAGCCCTACGTCTACACGGTGGCGCTGATGAACGGCTACCGGCCGAACACCATCGTGCAGGACGCGCCCATCTGTCTCGGCAACTGGTGCCCGCAGAACTATGGGCGCTCCTACATGGGCTCCATCACCCTCAAGACCGCGCTCCAGCACTCGCTGAACACGGTGGCGGTGCGCCTCGCCGAGAAGTTCGGCCGCAAGAAGATCGTGGACCTCGCCCACCAGATGGGCATCCGCACGCCGCTGCCCATCTCCGCGCCGCTGCCGCTGGGCGCCGCCGAGGTGACGCTGTTCGACGCCACCACCGCCTATTCGGTGTTCGCGAACGGCGGCAAGAGCGTCTATCCCCACGCGGTGGTGGAGATGCGCATCGGCAATGGCGACGTGGTCTGGCGGTTCGACCGCGACGCCCCCAAGCCGGTGCAGATCATCCCGCAGCAGGCGCTCTACGACATCAACGACATGATGAACAACGTGGTGGAGAACGGCACCGGCCGCCGCGCCCGCCTGCCCAACGCCAAGGTGGCGGGCAAGACCGGCACCACCAATTCCTATCGCGATGCCTGGTTCATGGGCTTCACCGGCAATTATGTCTGCGGCGTGTGGTTCGGCAACGACGATTATGCGGTGATGAACAAGATGACCGGCGGCACCTTGCCGGCCCTGACGTGGCAGAAGGTGATGGCCTATGCCCACCAGGGCATCGAGATCAAGCCGATCCCCGGCGTCACCACGCCCATCCCCAAGCTCGACGAGCCGCCCGCCAGCATGAACGTGCCCGGCCTCGCCGACAGCGAGCGGCCGGTGACCCTCTCGCCCCGTTCGGCCGAACGGCTGGCGGCGCTGGAGCGCATGTTCAAGGAGGCCGAGGTGAAGCTCACCGACGCCGGCCCCGCCGCAGCGCCCGTTCCCGCAGCCGCACAAACCGCCCCTGCCCCGACCGCCGCGCCCGCCCCCACGGCGCCCGCGACGCCGATGCCCACGGCGGTGCGCCGGAATTGACGGCCCGCGCGGAGCCTTACTCCTCCGCGTCGGACTCCTTCGGCGTGCGCCAGATGCCGTAGGCCCACGGCCTGTACCAGCGCCCGCCCGTGGGTAGGCACTTCGGCACCGGGTCATAGCCATGCCCGCCCCAGGGATTGCAGCGGCAGATGCGGGCGGTGGCCATCACCGCACCGGGCAGCGCGCCGTGGCGCATCACCGCCTCCTCCGCATATTCCGAGCAGGTGGGCAGATAGCGGCATTGCCGGCCCATGAAGGCGGAGAAGGTGTAGCGATAGACGAGGATGAGCCCGCGCAAGGCGAGGCGCGGGGCGCGGGCAAGCTGCGCACCGATGTGGCGCGCCGGCCCGGCCGTCTCCTTCAGCCCGCTGTCATCCACCGCCATATCCGCCTCTGTCCCGCATCGCCCCACAATCGCCACGCTTCGGGTTCGACATGCGGGTATCCAGCCTTCATGTCGAAGTCGGGGCCGAGCTGGTCCCGGCGACCCGCGCGGCGCCCGCTTTTGGGGGCTATGCTCACGCGCGAGGTGATCGACGATGCCTGATGTCTTCCCGCCCACCCCTTCCGTCCCGCCCTTGTCCGTGGTGATGCGCGCCCTCGCCTTCGCGACGCTGCGCCACACCGACCAGCGGCGGAAGGGAAAGCGGGCGCAGCCTTATGTGAACCACCTCGTGGAGGTCGCGCTGCTCGTGAGCGAGGCGACCGGGGGCGCCGACCCCAACCTCGTCGCCGCCGCGCTGCTCCACGACGTAGTGGAGGACCAGGGCGTGGCGCCGGAGGAGATCGCCGCCACCTTCGGCGCGGACATCGCCGGCCTCGTCATGGAGGTGACGGACGACAAGGACCTCTCCTCCGCCGAGCGCAAGCGGCTGCAGGTGGAGCACGCGCCCCAACTCACCTCCCGCGGCAAGCTGCTGAAGCTCGCCGACAAAACCTGCAACCTGCGCTCCCTCACCGACGACCCGCCGGAGGACTGGCCCCAGTCGCGCGCCCGCGCCTATGTGGAATGGTCGCGGGCGGTGGCGGCGGGCCTGCGCGGCATCAATCCCGCGCTGGAGACGGCGTTCGATCAGGCGGCGGAGGAAGCCATCGCCGCCATCGAGACGCGGCGGGCCGAGGAATGGGCCGTGGGCTGAGGCCGGAGGGCTATTCCGCCGCCGCGCGCGCGGCCTCGATCTGGCCGATGGCGTCCACCACCGCATCGAAGGTGAGCATGGTGGAGGCATGGCGCGCCTTGTAGTCGCGCACCGGCTCCAGCACCTTGAAGTTCTCCCAGCGGCCAGTGGGCGGCGGGCCGTTCTCCCGCAACATCTTCCACATGGTGTCGCGCACCTCGCGCAGCTCCTGCGCGCTGGCGCCAACGATGTGGCTCGCCATGAGGGAGGAGGACGCCTGCCCGAGGGCGCAGGCGCGCACTTCATGGGCGAAGTCGGCCACCTTGTCCCCGTCCATCACCAGATCGATGGTGACGGTGGAGCCGCACAGCCGCGAATGCGCCCGCGCGCTCGCCTGCGGCGCGGGGAGCCGGCCGAGGCGCGGAATGTCCGCGGCGAGGGCGAGGATGCGGGCATTGTAGACGTCGTTGATCATGGGCGAACCAATCGGGCGGCGCGGACGGAGCCTGTGAGCCTGTCGCGCGGGCGTTCCGTTCTTATATAGAGACGGGACCAACGGACGCAAAGGCGTGCGACCGAAGCCTGGCCGATGGTGCCATAAAACCTCGATGCGGTAAGTTGAGCCGCCTCACCCTTGCGAAAACGCCCCTTCGGCCCCATCATGGAACTTGGGCCCTGCATTGGGCCTTCATTTTTGAAACGGACGGCAAAGCCGCCGCCGGCAGGTCCGGCGGGGCGCGGTTTGAGCGACACCGCGCAAGCGAGCCGACAACCGGTGACACTCCCGCCTTTCCCGGTCTCCGGTGAGGGCGGGTCGAACGGAGTTGGTCATGGACGCGGTAGTCAAGTTGTTCAAGGCGCAGGCCGAGAACGAGGAGCGGGAGCGTCAGCTGAAGGCCAAGGCTGCGGCGGTTCTCCGCGCGCCCGCGGCAGACGGTGCCCCTGCCCTCCCCAAGGTTCACCCGCCCCTCTCCGACGGCAGCCCCCGACCCACACGGGCCGAGGCGGAAGCCGCGGTGAAGACGCTGCTCGCCTATATCGGCGAGGACCCGGCGCGCGAGGGCCTGCTCGACACGCCGAAGCGCGTGGTGAAGGCCTACGACGAGCTGTTCTCCGGCTATGGCGAGGATGCCTACGAGTTGCTCGATCGCACCTTCGGCGAGATCGGCACCTTCGACGATTTCGTGCTGGTGCGCGACATCCCCTTCCATTCCCATTGCGAGCACCACATGGTGCCGTTCGTGGGCAAGGCGCACATCGCCTATTTCCCGGTGGAGCGGGTGGTCGGCCTGTCCAAGATCGCGCGGGTGGTGGACATCTTCGCCCGGCGGCTGCAGACGCAGGAGCACCTGACCTCGCAGATCACCAACGCCCTCGACGAGGGCCTGCGCCCCCGCGGCGTGGCGGTGATGATCGAGGCCGAGCACATGTGCATGTCCATGCGCGGCATCACCAAGCAGGGGGTCTCCACCCTTACGACGCAGTTCACCGGCGTGTTCCGGGATGACCCGGCCGAGCAGGTGCGCTTCATCACTTTGGTGCGCTCCAAGGGCTGACGCAGGACCGCCGCCGAAGGGCGTTCCTGCCGCAGCGGGAGCGCCCGACACGCGAGCGAAAGAGTCCAGCGAATGAGCGCCGACACCCCCGCCTTCACCTTCCCCACCGCCGGCAAGGGCGCCGCGCTGGAGGAGGACACGATCCTCTCCCCGCGCTTCGACGCCAACGGCCTCGTCACCTGCGTCGCCGTCGACGCGGAGACCGGCGAGGTGCTGATGCTCGCCCATATGAATGCGGAGGCCCTCGCCCTCACCATGGCGACGGGCGAGGCGCACTATTTCTCCCGCTCGCGCGGCAAGCTCTGGAAGAAGGGCGAAACCTCCGGCCACACGCAGAAGGTGCGGCAGATGCTGATCGACTGCGATCAGGATGCAGTCGTCATCAAGGTGGAGATGGGCGGCACGGGCGCCGCCTGCCACACCGGCCGCCGCTCCTGCTTCTATCGCTCGGTGCCCATCGGTGCCGCGCCCTCCGAGGCGACCCGCCTCGCCTTCACCGGCGACACCCCGCGCTTCGATCCCGCCGCCGTCTACGGCAAGGGTCACGACGGCCACGATCACTGACACCGCAGACCACCGCCGGATCACCGTCCGGCGCCGGTGGCCACGCTCTCGATCGCGTCGGAAACGCCGGCGCAGTGCCGCCCGTCGCCTGCGGGGGCTGGGCGGACGGGAGCACTGCACCGGCAGCGGAGGTTTTCAGGCGGTCGCCCTGACGGCTGCGCCTGTGTGGCCCGCACGTTCTTATCCGCCATTCCCCGGCGCGTTTCTCGGCACTGCGCGCACCCGGTCCTGTGCACGGCGCGAATCGCCTCTCGCCCGCTTTGGAAAAAGCGCGCCGCCGACGCCTTCCGACCAGTTAGTGACATTGACGCGGCAAAGCTTCCCCTGCGATCTTCGCCCCGCGACATCTCCTCCCCCTTCAGGAGGCGATCGCCGCGACCTCCTCGACGACAGACAGACGGCCCCAAGGGCCGCTGCCGCCGTCCGGACCAGAAGCCAAGCCCCGATCCGATGCCCCAAGCCACTGCCCCGGCTGCCGCCCAAGCCAGCGTCCTTGCCCCGGTGCGGTTCAACACCGCCGACGTGCCGGAGGCCGAGCGCATGGCCTTTGTGCGCGAATTCTACGGCCCCGTGCTGACCGGCCTCGACCTCGCGCCGGCCCCCGACGATCCCTTCCGCGTCTCGGTGAGCTTCCTTGACCTGCCGGGCGCCCTGGTGGCGCGGGGGCAGGCCAGCGCCATGGTCTCGACCCGAACCGCCGCGCTGCTCGGCGACGGCATCGACGACCTGACCATCTGCCGTGCCGAGCGGGCCTATCGCGTCACCACGCCCGATGGCCGCGAGATGGAAGTGGGTGCGGGCGAGACCGGCGTGTGGACCCTCGGCCAGCGCTCATCCTCCATCATCCAGCCCGACACCCGGTTCCGCACGGTGCAGGTCTCGCGCAGCCTGCTGCGGACCCTGGTGCCCAACCTTGATGACCTGAACATGGTGCGGCTCGCTCCGGGCGAGCCCGCGCTCGACCTGATGTTCGGCTATGCCGAGCTGGTCGAGCGCCAGCACATCGGCTTCGCGGAGGCCGGCCGTGTGGTGGCCGGGCAGCTGGCCGAGCTCGCCGCCTTGGCGCTGAGACGTGGAGCGCCCGGGCATGACGCGTCCGGACGCAGCAGCGTGAAGGCCGCCCGCCTCGCCGCCGCCAAGGCCGCGACCCGGGCCGCGCTCCACCACCCCGACCTGTCGGCGGCCACCATCGGCACCCAGCTCGGCATCAGCGCGCGCTATGTGCAGCTTCTGTTCGAGGAGGACGGCGAGACCTTCTCCGCCCACGTCACGCGGCTCAGGATGGAATGGCTGCGGCGGATGATCGAGGATCCGCGCCACGCCCACCGGCGCATCGCCGACCTCGCCTTCGAGGCCGGCTTCCGCGACCTCTCCACCTTCAACCGCCAGTTCCGCCGCCATTTCGGCGAGGCGCCTTCCGCCGCGCGCCGCCGAAGCCCGCCATAGGGCCGGCTCAAAACGCGCCGGACGGGTGCCACGCTTCGGACACCAGACTTTAGTAATCGAATCGCCAATGTAGCGGAGCGCCGGAAACGCTTCGGTGCCGGTGGAGGTTATCCTCCCACGGCGCCAGCCTGGCGGCGCGACGGGAGGCGTCGATGTTTCAGTCCCTCCACTGGCGTTCCGGCCCCTCCACCGCAGCGGCCGCCCCCAAAGCTGCGACCTCTTCCGCGACCAGCCCCGCGCCGCAGCCCCCCGATTCCGGCCCGCCCGATCTCGGCACGCCCGCCCACGCGGCGCCGCGCACGTCGGTGCCCAACGGCCCGGCCATCGGCCTCGCGCTCGGGGGCGGGGCGGCGCGCGGCTTTGCCCATATCGGCGTGCTGAAGGCGCTCGACCGGGCGGGCATCCGCCCCTCGGTGGTGGCGGGCACCTCCATCGGCGCGGTGGTGGGCGGCATCTGGGCCGCTGGCAAGCTCGACACGCTGGAGGAGTGGGCGCTCAGCCTCACCAAGCGGAACGTGCTCGGCCTGCTCGATTTCAACCTCGGCGCCGCCGGCCTCATCGGCGGCCGCCGCCTCGTGGAGCTGATGCGCCGGAACGTGGGCGGCATCGCCATCGAGGACCTGCCCATCGTGTTCGCCGCCATCGCGACGGAGCTGGGCACGGGCCACGAGATCTGGCTCACCCGCGGCGACTTCGTGGACGCCATCCGCGCCTCCTACGCCCTGCCCGGCATCTTCACCCCGGTGAAGGTGGGCGGGCGCTGGCTGATGGACGGGGCGCTGGTGAACCCGGTGCCGGTCTCCGCCGCCCGCGCCATGGGCGCGCGCATGGTGATCGCGGTGAACCTCAATGCCGACGTCTTCGGCCGCGGCACGGTCATCCAGGACCATGGCGGGGTGGTGGAGCGCGTCGCCGAGATGGCGGTGGCCGAGAAGAAGGACGGCCTCGCCGGCATCCTTAGCCCCGACCGGCTGCGCCGGCAGTTCTTCGCCGGCCCGTCCGGCGACGGCCCGCGCGGCCTGACCACGGTGATGATCGACGCCTTCAACATCACCCAGGACCGCATCGCCCGCTCGCGCCTCGCCGGCGATCCGCCGGACGTGATGCTCTCCCCCAAGCTCGGCCGCATCGGCCTGTTCGAGTTCCAGCGGGCGAAGGAGGCCATCGCCGCTGGCACGGAGGCCGCCGAGCGGGCGCTGGAGGACATCTCCTCCACGATGGTGGCGCTGGGATAGGCCCGCGCCGAGCGCGGGCGCGGGTGGCGCCGGGCTGGGGCGCGCGCCATGCGTGAGTATATCTGCCGCCGGGCAAGCGGAGCGGCTATGGTCCGCGATCTTCCGGATCAGGATCTGCCCCGCAATGTTCTACGAGCCGTCCAAGCGCAATCACGGCCTGCCCTTCTCGCCGCTGAAGGCCATCGTCGCGCCCCGCCCCATCGGCTGGATCTCCTCGCTTACGCCCGAGGGCGTGGCGAACCTCGCCCCCTATTCCTTCTTCAACCTGATCTGCGAGGCGCCGCCGCTGGTGATGTTCTCGTCCGCCGGACGCAAGGACAGCGCGGCCAACATCGAGGCCACCGGCGAGTTCGTCTGCAACCTCGCCACCCTCGACCTCGTGGATGCGGTGAACCTCACCTCCGCCCCCGCACCGCGCGATGTCAGCGAATTCGACCTCGTGGGCCTGGAGCGCACGCCCTCGCGCCTCGTGAAGCCCCCGCGCGTGGCGGCCAGCCCCTGCGCGCTCGAATGCGTCTATGTGGAGACCTTCCGGCCGAAAGGCAGAGATGGCACACAGCCCGACCAGCACATGATCATCGGCGAGATCGTCGGCGTCTATGTGGACGACGCCGCCATCGTGGACGGGCGGGTGGACATGCGGGTCATGAAGTCCCTCGCCCGCTGCGGCTATCTCGACTACGCCTGGGTCGAGGAACTCACCGAACGCGAGCGCCCGCCGGGTGGCGGCATGGATTTGAAGGCGCGGACGCCGAAGGCCTGAGCCCGGGCACCGCCGCCTCCCGCCCCCGCGTTCCCCTCATCGTGGACACAACCCATATGCCGAGTCAGTCGCCGAACCCCCGTCGCGCAAATCGAGCGGCAAGGGAGTGGTGTGGGGGGCTGTGCCTCTCCGCCATGGCCCTCCTTGCCACCAATGCTTTTGCGGAAGCACCCGTCACGCTCCATCAGGGGCATGCCGGCATCACCGCGGCCGAGTTGCCGGGAAAGCCGACCCGCGCGCTGGACTCCAGGGAGATCTTCCGCCAGCCGGACGGCGAGGGCCGCGAAACCATCATCTATCGCACGGTGCGGGCGCCCGGCACGCGGGCGCCCATCCATTTTCATGACGACGGGGGGATGACCTGCGTCATCGAAGGGGAAATGACGCTGTACCTCGAAGGCGCCGCCCCCGCGAAGGCGGTGGCAGGACAGTGCTATGCGATGCCCTCGGGCAAGCCCATGTCGGGGGTGAACAGCGGCCCCGCCAATGCCGTGCTGCTCGACATCTTCACCGTCAAGGCCGGCGCACCCGCCTGGCGCGTGACGGAGGACGGGGTGGAAGGCATCCAGCAGCAGTTTTCCACGCCCGCACGATGAGCATCACCGCGCCGCCGGAGCTCACTCCGTCGGCGTGCCCTTGCAGGGCATGGCGCGCTCGGTGGGCGCGTAGATGAGGATGTCGGGTTTGAACTTCTCGACGGCGCCCATCTCGAAGCGGCAATAGCGGTGGTGCATCCACGCATAGGCCGACGCCTGCGACACACCGAGGCCACGCCAGGACCCTTGGGAGAAGCTGTCGCCGATGACCATGATGCGCGGCCCGGCATGGCCCGTGTCGATGGCATAGGGCTGGAAGGGGTCGTTGTCCGGAACCGGCTTGAAGATGCCGGGGATGAGCTTCGGGTCCTTCGGCGCCACCATGGGCCCCTTGGGCGGGAACATCACGTCCGGCGGGTTGGGTACTGGGGAGCCGGTCGCGCGCAGGAGGTCGCCGGTGAGGCGCGGCTCCGGCGGGCCGAGGGCGTCCTCCGGCTTCACTTCCAGATCAGGACGGCCGGCGGCGGCCATGGCGGCGTTGAAGCCGAGGAGTTGGCCGCGCTGGTTCCAGTGGGTGTCGTAGCGCCAGTGCACCGGCCCGGTTTTCTTCGCCTCGGCGAGGATGGGGCGCATGTCCACGAAGGTGATGCCGGCCGCCTTCATCTTCTCCGCCACGAGATCATACTCGGTGGGAGAAACCTTCAGGCGCCGGGCATAGGCGGGCAGGTTCTCGAAATTGGTGGTGTGGCCGTTGGGCGGGATGAGCACCACGAAGCGGCCGCCATGGGCCTTCATGTAGGCGTTCATGCGCTCGGCGAGCGAGACGATGCTCGTCACCGCCTCCGGCCGCACCAATTGGCCGAGCGACTGCTCCAGCGCGTGCTCGTCCTTCAGGAAGAGAGAGCCGTTCTCGCCCTTCAGCGCGAGGTCGCCCTGGGTGTCGCCGATGAAGCGCACATAGGAGCGGTGGGCGGTGAGCACCGCGCCGCGGAAGCCGAAAACGTTGTTGATGTAGGGATCGAGCCGGCGCGCCGCATCCTCCCACCAGCGCGCCTCGGGTGCGGCCACGGTGCGCAGCGGCGCCGGCAGGTCCGGCGCGATGAGGCCGATGGTGGGCAGGGTGAGGATGGCGAAGAAGATCACCGCCCACCAGCGGCGGAAGGACATCAGAAGCGGCATGGCGTCCCTCCTCGTCTAGAAGCGGAAGTACAGGAACGGCGAATAGGTCGCCGCCCCCACCGAGAGCACGCAGAGCACGAACAGGCCCCACACCACGAGCGTGTCTACCGCGCCAAACACCGCGAGGCGCGTCTTCGGCGCCATCGTGCGTCCGCCGGGGCGCGGCAGGCCGAACATGGCGAGCGGCCATGCCAGCACCAGGATGGCCAGCGTCACCGGCTTCAGCTCCACCTCCAGCTGGGCGGAAAGATAGCCGGCGCCGTTCATCCCCACGAGCCCCTGGAACAGCTCCAGCGCCTGCGGCAGGCTGTCGGCGCGGAACCACACCCAGCCGGTGAGCACCACCAGCAGCACGTAGAGGTGGGAGAGGAGGCGCGGCGCCGTCTTCATCCACGCGCCGAAGCGGGTGCGCTCCAGCACCAGGAAAGTGCCGTGGTGGGCGCCCCAGATCACGAAGGTCCAACTCGCCCCGTGCCACAGGCCGCAGAGCAGGAAGACGGTCCAGAGGTTCGCCGCCGTGTGCAGATGGCCGTGCCGGTTGCCGCCGAGGGGGATGTAGAGATAGTCGCGGAACCAGCTCGACAGGCTCATGTGCCAGCGGCGCCAGAAATCCGAGATCGAGCGCGCGCCATAGGGCAGGTTGAAGTTGCGCGGGAACTTCAGCCCCATGGCGATGGCGAGGCCGATGGCCATGTTGGAATAGCCGCCGAAGTCGAAATAGATCTGCAGCGCATAGGCGGTGACGCCCAGCCATGCCTCGCCGAGATTGGGCGTCGAGGTGTGGTCGAACACCGCCGCCACCACTGGGGCCACCTCGTCGGCGATCAGCACCTTCCACGATAGGCCGATGACGAAGATGCGCAGGCCCGCCGAGACGCGGCCGAGCGTGGTGCGCCGCTGCCGGATGCGCCGGTGGATGGTGGAGTAGCGGACGATGGGTCCGGCCACCAGCTGCGGGAACATGGTGATGTAGACCGCGATCTCCTCGAACCGCCCGTTGGCCGCGGCTTTCCGGCGGTACACGTCCACGAGGTAGGAGATGGCGTGGAAGGTGAAGAAGGAGATGCCGAGCGGCAGCGCCGGATGCACCACCGGCAGCGCGAGGCCCGCCGGCGCCAGCAGCACGTTGAAATTCTGCGCCAGGAAGCCGGAATATTTGAAGGCGATGAGGCCCGCGAGGTTCGCCGCCACCGCAAGGCCGAGCACGCGCAGCCGCCAGCGTTCGCTGCGGCCGTCGATGGCGAGGGCGAGGAAGTAGTTGCCGACGATGGAGGCCGCCAGCACGAGCACGTTGGCGATGCCGCCCCAGGCGTAGAACACCAGCGAGAAGGCCAGCAGAACCATGTTCTTCGCGCGCACGCCGGGGGTCGCGAAGTAGCACAGCAGGAAGGCCGGCAGGAAATAGAACAGGAAGGTGACGGAGGAGAAGACCATGGCTCGCCGGCGCCCGGGGCGTCAGTAGACGAACTGCTCGCGCAGGATGCGTTCGTCGAGACCATGGTCGGGGTCGAACAGCATGTCCACGGAGGAGGTGGTATCGAGCCGCGCGGAGACGGCGATGATGTCGCGCACCTCGAAATGGTCGGCCGCCGCGCTCACCGGGCGCTTGTCGGCCTCCATCACGGCGATGTCGATGCGCGCGCGGTCCGGCACCAGCGCGCCGCGCCAGCGGCGGGGGCGGAAGGGCGAGATGGGGGTCAGCGCCAGAAGCGCCGTGCCCAGCGGCAGGATCGGTCCGTGGGCGGAGAGGTTGTAGGCGGTGGAGCCGGCCGGGGTCGCGACGATGATGCCGTCGCAGATCAGCTCCTCCAGCCGCATCTTGCCGTCGATGGAGATGCGCAGCTTCGCCGCCTGATAGGACTGGCGCAGCAGGGACACCTCGTTGAAGGCCGGCGCGCGGTGGCGCATGCCGTTGGAGGTCACGGCCTCCATCATCAGCGGATGGATGGTCACCTGCTGGGCGGCGGTGAGGCGCTCCACCAGCCCTTCCTCGCGGAAGGTGTTCATCAGGAAGCCCACCGAGCCGCGGTGCATGCCGTAGATGGGCAGGGTGCGTTCGCGGAAGCGGTGGAGCGTCTGGAGCATCAGGCCGTCGCCGCCGAGGGCGACCACCACGTCGGCGTCCTCCTCCGCCACCAGACCGTAGCGGGCGACGAGGCGCTCGCGCGCGGCCTCGGCCTCGGGCGTCTGGCTGGAAACGAAGGCGATGCGCTGGAAACGGGGTTCGCTCATCGGTGCGTCGGTCAGGAGGATCGTCCGGTCGGCGGGCCGGGAGCGGAAGGGGCCGGGTACGGTCTAGCGGTCCCGCCGCAATCTGTCGAGGCGCCGGGCGGGATGGTAGGGTCGCGGCGGAAGCGCATCGGCAGCCTTGCCCGCCGCGCGACCCCGGAGGAGCTTATGCCCGCGCGCATCGTCTACGCCACCTTCCCGAGCGTCGCGGAGGCCGAGGAGATGGGCCGCGCCCTAGTGGAGGCGCGGCTCGTGGCCTGCGCCAACATCCTGCCGGAGATGGTCTCCATCTACCGCTGGGAGGGGAAGATCGAGCGCGGCACCGAGGCGGTCATGATGCTGAAGACCACCGCCGAGCGGGCCGCCGAGGTGGTGGAGGCCGTGCGCTCCGCCCATCCCTATGACGTGCCCGCCATCGTCGTGCTGCCGCTGGAAGGCGGCCTGCCGGCCTATCTCGCCTGGATCGCCGGCGAGGTGGCGGCGGCGGGCTGAAGCCCCCGCCGCCCTGCCCTCACAGCACCGGGCGCCAATAGATCGGCTGGTAGCGGTAGCCGTCGCCCTTCTTCTCGATGTAGGCGGCGCCGGGGAACGGGAAGTGATAGCCCGCCACCAGGATGCGCTCCGCCGCGAGCCGGTCGTAGGTCTTGCGCCGCACTGCCTCGGCCGCTGCGGCATCCATGTCGAACGCGGCGTGCCAGCCGGGATTGGCCACGAACAGCGCGGGCAGGTTTGTGATGTCGGACTGGATGAAGAGGGTGTCGAAGCCCGACTCCAGTTCGAAGGACGTATGCCCCGGCGTATGGCCCGGCGTGCCGACCGCCTTGAGGCCCGGCGCCAACTCCTTGTCCCAGGCGTAGTGCTCCACCTTGCCCTCGAAGGGCTTGAACACCCGCCGCACGTTCTGGAAGCCGGGCTTGAGGCCATCCGGGGCGCGGCTCATCTGGCCGTCGTCCATCCAGAACGCCCATTCCTTCTCCGGCACCATCAGCTGCGCCTTGGGATAGGCCGGCGTGCCGTCGGCGAGGAGGAGGCCGTTGATGTGGTCCTGATGGAAGTGGGAGATCACCACCTGATCGATGGAGGCGGGATCGATCTCCAGATCCTCAAGGGTCGAGCGCACCAGGCCCACGGGGCCGGCCTGCCCGCCGTTGCCGGTATCCACCAGCACCTTCCGCCCGCCGATGTCCAGCAGCAGGACGGTGAAGGAGATGGGCACCTGATTTTCCGGCAGATAGGCCTTCTTCAGGGCCGCGTTCACCGCGTCCTTCGGCTGGTTGCGCACGAAGGTGTCGGAGAGCGGGATCGTCCGCATGCCATCGGAGATGGCCGTCACGACCACGTCGCCGACCTTGTAGCGATAGGCGCTTGGAACCTGCATGGGGCCGGTTGTCTTCGTCGGTTCGGTTTTGGCTGCGTCGGGCTGGGCCGGAGTCTTGGCCGGAGTCTGGGCGGGCGTCTGGGCGGCGGCGCCCCCCATGCCGGCCAGGGTGCCGGCGATGCCGGCCGTGCCGGCCAGAAGGGTCCGGCGGGAAACCTCGGTCATCCAATTCTCCTCGGGGCGTGAAGCACCGGAAGATTAGGACACCGCTTCAGGACAAATCGATGCCGGAACGGAAACGCCGCGCTCACATCCCTGCGAGCGCGGCGTTTCGAATCGTAAGCTTGACCAAGAGCTTAGCCGTGAGGATCGGCGCACCGCCCGATCTCGGCCCCTATCAGCGCACCGGCGGGGCGTACTGGATGCCGCCCATGCTCCAGAGCTGGTTGATGCCGCGCGGGATGCCGAGCTTGGACGCGGCGCCCACGTTACGCTCGAAGCTCTCGCCGTAGTTGCCCACCGCCTTCACGATGCGCACCACGAAGTCGTTGGACACGCCGAGTTCCTCGCCGTAGCCGCCCTCGTTGCCGACGAGGCGACGGACCTCGGGCTTCTTGGACTTCAGCGCGGCGTCGATGGTGTTGGTGGCGACGCCGAGTTCCTCGGCGTTGATCATCGCGAACACCGTCCACTTCACCAGATTGAACCACTGGTCGTCGCCCTGGCGGACGACGGGGCCGAGGGGCTCCTTGGAGATCACGTCGGGCAGCACGATGTGGTCGCCGGGCTTGGCCATGGTGAGGCGCAGGGCATAGAGCTGCGACACGTCGGTGGTGAGCGTGTCGCACTTGCCCTCTTCGTAGGCCTTCACGAGGTCGCCGGAGGTGGGCAGCGTCACCAGTTCGAGGGTCATGCCGTTGGCGGCGAAATAGTCCTTGGTGTTGCTCTCGGCGGTGGTGCCCGCCTGGACGCAGACCTTGGACTTGTCGAGTTCCAGGGCGGACGTGACCTTGCGGGCGTCGCGCACCAGGAAGCCCTGGCCGTCATAGTAGTTGATGGCGGCGAAGAGCAGGCCGAGCTTGGCCTCGCGCTCCAGCGTCCAGGTGGAGTTGCGCGAGAGCACGTCGATCTCGCCCTTGGTGAGGGCGGGGAAGCGCTCGTCCGCGGTCAGCGGCACGAACTTCACCTTGTTCGCGTCGTCGAAGATGGCCGCGGCGAGCCCGCGGCACAGGTCCACGTCGAAGCCCGTCCACTTGCCGGAGGCGTCCTGCGCGGAGAAGCCGGGGAGCCCCTTGGAGACGCCGCAGACCAGTTCGCCGCGGTCCTTCACGGTCTTGAGGGTCTGCGCCGGTGCCGCCGTGGCGCCGAGCGCGAACGCCGCGCCGGCCAGAAGGGCCAGGATCGTCTTCATGAAATCCCCCAGTGAGAAACGGGTGAAAAGAGGCGCGCCCTCAGAGCTCGGCCTGCTGGCGCACCACGACCTTCGTGCCCACCGGGACACGGCTGTAGAGGTCGATGATCTCGCTGTTCACGAGGCGGAAGCAGCCCGAGGACACGGCGTAGCCGATGGTCTGCGGCTGGTTGGTGCCGTGGATGCGGTAGACGGTGCCGCCGATGTAGAGCGCGCGGGCGCCCATGGGATTGCCGGGGCCGCCGGCCATGAAGCGCGGCAGGTAGGGCTGGCGCTGGATCATCTCGGACGGCGGGGTCCAGTCCGGCCACTCGGCCTTGCGCTCGATGGTCTTGAGGCCCGACCACTGGAAGCCGTCGCGGCCGACGCCGATGCCGTAGCGCATGGCGCGGTTGTCGCCCTGCACGAGGTACAGGAAGCGCTCGTTCGTGTGGATCACTATGGTGCCGGGCTTCTCGTTGGTACGGAAGTACACCGGCTGATGGCGGAACTGCGGATCGAGCTGGGCGATGTCGTCGTCCGGGGCGGTGAGGCCCGGCTGGTCGTCGATGTCCATCACCGCGCCGGGGCCGCCGCGCGGACCCACCTGGGCGCTGGCGCCGGCGGCGAAGGCAAACACGCCCACCTGAAGCAGGGCGGCGAAGGTCAAGGTCTTGATCGTCACAGGCATCATGCCGGCCTCTTCTAGACGCATCCCGGGCCTCGGCCCGGTCGAGCGGTGTCCTCGCCGGTCGTGCAGCCCTGGAAAGGCGCGCCGACCGGTTTCCCACCCCGCGTGACCCGCCCTGCCCTCCGCGAAGGCCCTCCCCGGACCTTCTCGGAACGACGCCGGCATGGCGAACACTCACGACCCCGCTTCCCGATTAGCCGAGGCCGCGCGCGAGGGAAAGGGGGGACGCGGCCGAAGCAGTGCAGCATTTTGGCCCTGAACGGTTTCTGAACGGTATCCAGAGCGCGGACGCCGCCCGTTTCAGGCGGCGGGGCTGTCGCGGGCCTTGCTTCGCCGCCGGTCGAGACGCCTCCCCCCGCCCGCGCGCTTTACGCGGCGCCATGGCCTCGCCTAAAAGGGCGCGCTTAACGAAAAGGCCTACCTGCGAGGTGCGCAGGAGTGGGCCGCAAGGAGCTTTGACATGATTTCCCTGACCTTCCCCGACGGCGCCAAGCGCGATTATGCCGAGGGGACGTCCGGCGCGGACATCGCCGCCGCCATTTCCAAATCCCTCGCCAAGAAGGCCGTCGCCGTTACCCTCGACGGGGAACTGGCGGACCTCTCCCAGCCCATCCCCCGCGACGCAAAGCTGGAGATCGTCACCCGCGACGACCCGCGCGCGCTGGAGCTGATCCGGCACGATTGCTCCCACGTGATGGCGGAAGCGGTGCAGGAGCTGTGGCCGGGCACGCAGGTGACCATCGGCCCGGTGATCGAGAACGGCTTCTATTACGACTTCGCCCGCAACGCCCCCTTCACCTCGGAAGACCTGCCGGTCATCGAGGCGAAGATGCGCGAGATCATCGCCCGCGACCGCCCCTTCACCAAGGAAGTGTGGACGCGCGACGAGGCCAAGCGCGTGTTCGCCGCCAAGGGCGAGAACTACAAGGTCGAGCTGGTCGACGCGATCCCCGAAGACCAGGACGTGAAGATCTACAAGCAGGGCGAGTGGTTCGACCTCTGCCGCGGCCCGCACATGCCCTCCACGGGCAAGATCGGCAACGCCTTCAAGCTGATGAAGGTGGCGGGCGCCTATTGGCGGGGTGATTCGAACAACCCGATGCTCACCCGCATCTACGGCACCGCCTGGCAGGACGAGAAGGAACTCGCCGCCTATCTCCACCGGCTGGAGGAGGCCGAGAAGCGCGACCACCGCCGCCTCGGCCGGGAGATGGACCTCTTCCACTTCCAGGAGGAAGGCCCCGGCACGGTGTTCTGGCACCCCAAGGGCTGGACCCTGTTCCAGGAGCTGGTGGCCTACATGCGCCGCCGGCTGAAGGCCGACTACAGCGAGGTCAACGCCCCGCAGGTGCTCGACCATTCGCTGTGGGAGACCTCCGGCCACTGGGGCTGGTACAAGGAGAACATGTTCAAGGTTCAGTCGGCCGGCGACGAGACCAAGGACGAGCGCGTGTTCGCGCTGAAGCCCATGAACTGCCCCGGCCATGTGCAGATCTTCAAGCACGGCCTCAAGAGCTATCGCGACCTGCCCATGCGCCTCGCCGAGTTCGGCGCGGTGCACCGCTACGAGCCCTCGGGCGCGCTGCACGGGCTGATGCGCGTGCGCGGCTTCACCCAGGACGACGCCCACATCTTCTGCACCGAGGAGCAGATGGCGGCGGAGTGCCTGAAGATCAACGATCTCATCCTCTCCACCTATGCCGATTTCGGCTTCGAGGAGATCGTGGTGAAGCTCTCCACCCGGCCGGAGAAGCGTGTGGGCTCGGATGCCGTGTGGGATCACGCCGAAGAGGTGATGACCCGCGTGTTGGCGCAGATCGAGGCCCAGTCCGGCGGGCGCATCAAGACCGGCATCCTGCCGGGCGAAGGCGCCTTCTACGGTCCCAAGTTCGAATACACGCTGAAGGATGCCATCGGCCGTGAATGGCAGTGCGGCACCACGCAGGTGGACTTCAACTTGCCCGAGCGGTTCGGCGCCTTCTATGTGGATGCGGACGGCCAGAAGAAGACGCCGGTGATGATCCACCGCGCCATCTGCGGCTCCATGGAGCGCTTCACCGGCATCCTCATCGAGCATTTCGCCGGGCACTTCCCCCTGTGGCTGGCGCCGACGCAGGTGGTGGTCGCCACCATCACCTCGGATGCGGACGACTATGCCGCCGAGGTGGTCGCCGCGCTGAAGGCGGCGGGGCTGCGCGCGGAACTCGATCTGAGGAACGAGAAGATCAACCTCAAGGTGCGCGAGCACTCGCTGGCCAAGGTGCCGGTGCTGCTGGTGGCGGGCAAGAAGGAGGCGGCCGAACGCACCCTCTCCATCCGCCGCCTCGGCTCCAACGCCCAATCGTCCGGTTCGCTGGACGAGGTGGTCGCCGCGCTGGTGGACGAGGCCGTTCCGCCGGATCTGAAGCGCAAGGCGCTCGCCGCCAAGGCGGCGTGAGGCAAGGCTGCGTGAAACCTGCGCGGGCGGGGCTCCGGCTCCGCCCGCCGCGCGCACCGGTCAGAATTTGTAGCCGATGCCCATGCGGATGGCCTGCTGGTTCAGGTCCTGCAGGATCGTGGAATTGGTGCCCACCTAGTTCTCGGGGCTGTCGAAGCCGGTGTAGCGATATTCGACGCGAGCGGTGAAGTGATCGGAGAGGGCCTGCTCGACGCCGGCCCCCACGGTCCAGCCCGGACGGGTCTCGCCATAGGCATGGAACGATTTTCCGAGCCGCCACAGATTGTTGAAGACATCGGCATAGGCCACGCCGCCGGTCACATAGACAAGCGTGCGGTCGAACGCATAGCCGAGGCGCGCGCGCAGCGAGGCCTGCCAGTTCTCCTCCACCGCATGGCCGAAGAGGTAGGAGACGAACGCGCTGGAGAAGGTCGAGGTCCCCGTGACGGCGGAACCTTCGATATCGCCCTCGATCCCGAGCACGATGTGGTCCACCTGCCAGTTGAAGGCGGCATAGGCGCCGCCCACGATGCCGTCCGCCCCGGTGGAATAGGCCGGGCATGCGGTGCGCGCCCAGTTGCAATCCTGCCCGCTCGCCTGCGCCCAGGCATATCCGACGTCCAGGCCGACGGTGAAGCCGCTCCAGGAAAAGGCCGGCTGCTCAGCCGGCGGTGCCGCCAGGGCGCCCTGCGCGCCCCCCAGGGAGACGGCGAGCAGGCAAGCGAATGCGGCGGCCGAAGAACGAACGCGCATGGAAAGTCCTCAGGCGGGAGCCGAATGCAGAATGGATGGCGCTGGTGCGACGCAGCACGTGCAGCATGCAGGCCCACCTGCACCCGCCACAAGTCGGCAGGACGCTTGAGCTGAACAGTTTCGCCCGGTGTGTCTTTTGGGAAACGCGCGCGTCGGCCAGAGCGGCCGATTACTTCTTCAGCGTCGCGAAATAGGCCGCGAGGTCGGCCGCCTCGGCGCGGGTGAGGGAGACCTGCGGCATCTGCGGGTGCGGGTTCAGCAGGCGGAAGGCCAGCCAGGCCGCCGAGACATCGCCGTCGCGGGCGGCGATGGCGGCGAAGGTGGGGGCATCGCTCGCGGCGCTCTGGGGCGCGGTGCCGACCACATGGCAGCCGGCGCACCAGCGCTCGGCAAGCGCGCGCCCGGCCGAGGCGTCGGCGGCGCGGGCGGCATTGGCGGCAAGCATCGGCAAGGCAACGAAACCGAACAGCGCGACGGCACCGGCCACACGCGAAAGAAGGCGCACCATGGGAACCCTCCGGACACGGCGGCGGCCCGGCGTCACTTCGCCAGAACCTCCACCTCCTGATTCTTGCCGGCCTCGACCTTGATGTCGCGGCTGAAATTCTTGCCGTCCTTGCGGGCGATGACGGAATAGTCGCCTTCCGACAGCACGAAGGTGGGGAAGGCGCCGATGGATTCCTTGATGGTGTCGCCACCGGGCGTGATGACGGTCCACTGGGTGTCGGCCTGCGCCTCGCCGCGCGCCACCTTCACCAGCTTCAGGCTGATCTGCGCCGCCCGGTGGTGGACCGTGGCATCGGTGAGCTTGCCGGGCTGGACGATCACGTCCGCGCGCACCACGGCATTGGCGTCGCCGTAGGTGGAGACCACGTGATAGGTGCCCTCCGGCAGCAGCACCACGTCGCCGGCGGCGGCGCCCCGGTAATAGGGCTGGCTGGACGTGCGCCCCTGCAGGAACGAGCCCTCGAAGATGTCGAAGGTCAGCCTCTGGGCGGGGATGGGCTTGTCGTCCACGTCGGCGGCGAGGCGCAGGGCCCCGGCCGGCACGTCGAACGCCTGCCGGCGCGAGACCGGCCCCATCTGCACCCGCTGCGCCGAGGTGGCGAAGCCGTAGGTGACGTGGACGATGTAGCCGCCCGGACTGAGGAAGAAGACGGGCGCCGGCTCCGAACTCTCCGCCACCAGCGGGAAGGCGCCGGTGGAGGCCTCGGGCTGGTCGGCGAAGACGCGCCAGACGAGGCCGCGGGGAATGGCGCTGCCTTCGGCGCCGAAACGCGCATAGACGCCCAGGGCCGCCTTGCCCGGAGGCGCCTGCGGCAGCACGGCATGGGGCTCGCGCCCGGGCTGGCCGGCCTGCGCGGTCGGGCCGGGTTGGCCGGGCGGCGGGGGCAGCCCCGGAGGCAATCCTGTGGGCCTCACATTGGGCGGCGTGGCGAACGGCCCGGCCGGCGGGGGCGCCGTGGGCGGACCGAGGAATTGCATGGATTGCGCCGCGACCGGCCCCACGCCCGCGACGACGCCCAGGGGCGCCATCATGGTCCAGAGGCCCAGCACAGCCATCCGCATCACGCGCCCGGCCGGCCTCCGCGACGCCTGCACCGGCGCCGCCGGAGCGGTCGGCCGGAGGCGGCGGAAGCAGGAAAAGGCGTGAGCGAAGCGGATCATGTGTCTTGACGTGCACAAAATTCGGGGCGGATTCAAGTCACCCCCCGCCCCAGCCTGCGGCCGGTTGCCGCCGCGCCCCCTCGGTTCCGTGGCGGGCGCCCGCTCTGTAGATTGCCCCGAAGCCTTTCATCGGAAACATTGCCCCATGCCGGATACCAGCCCCGAAACCATCGCCCTCCTCGCCACCCGCCGCTCTTCCCGCGTGATCGATCTGGTCGCGCCCGGTCCTTCGGCGGAGGAGCTGGACACCATTCTCACCATCGCCGCGCGCGTGCCGGACCATGGCAAGCTCGCGCCCTGGCGCTTCATCGTGCTGGAAGGCGACGGCCGCGCGCGTGCTGGCGAGAAGCTGGCCGAGGCGCTCACGGCCTCCGATCCCGGCATCGCCGAGAAGCGGCTCGAGGACGAGCGCGCCCGTTTCCTGCGCGCCCCGCTGGTGGTGGCGGTGGTCTCACGCGCGGCGCCGCATGTGAAGATCCCGGAATACGAGCAGCTGCTTTCGGCGGCGGCGGCCTGCCAGAACATCCTCGTCGCCTGCGGGGCGCTGGGCTACGGCGCCACCTGGCTCACCGAATGGACGACCTACGACGCCAACGCCCGGGCGGCGCTGGGCCTCGACGAGTTCGAGCGGTTCGTCGGCTTCATCTATATCGGCACCGCCACCCAGAAGCTGGAAGACCGCCCCCGCCCGGCGCTGGCCGAGGTGGTGACGCGGTTCTGATACCTCACCGCCGTCGTCCTCCGGCTTGACCGGAGGACCCATGGCGCCGTTGGCCCCAGCCGTCGTAAGCGTGCGCGGGTGGGCAGATGGGCCCTCCGGTCGAGCCGGAGGGCGACGGCGGGATGAGGCTCCAAAAGGCCGCCTTCCCCGATCCCCTCACTCATCCGCCAGCGGATGAAGGTCGCGCACCATGCTCTTGAGGCGTTCGTCCAGCACGTGGGTGTAGATCTGGGTGGTGGAGACATCGGCATGGCCGAGCAGGGTCTGCACCACCCGAAGGTCCGCGCCGTGCGCCAGAAGGTGGCTGGCGAAGGCGTGGCGCAGCACGTGCGGGGAGAGCTTGGCCGGGTCGAGGCCGGCGGCCAGCGCCAGGTCCTTCAGGTCGCGCGCCGCCTGCTGGCGGGTCACGTAGCCGCTCTCGCTGGAGGACGGGAACAGCCAGCGCGACGCCTCCAGCCCCGCCGCCTTGCGCGCGTCGAGATAGGCCGCCATGGCCCCCCGCGCAGGCTCCGACAAGGGCACGAGGCGTTCCTTGCGGCCCTTGCCGGTGACGAGGATGGCATCGCCCTTGGCCCGCGCGGCGGCGGCCGGCAGCGAGACGAGTTCGGAAATGCGCAGGCCGCTGGCGTAGAGCAGTTCCACCACGGCGGCGGTGCGCCGGCGCTTCAGCATCTCCGCACGGACCTTGCCGGCGGCCTCGCCCTCTGCCGCAAGAACTTCCGCCGCCCGCGCGTGGGCGGTGTCGATCAAGGTGGAGACCTCCTCCACCGTGAGCACCTTGGGCAAAGGCCGTCCGCGCCGGGGGCCTTCCAGCACGGCGGCGGGATCGTCCCCCCGGTGCCCCTCGGCATAGAGGAAGCGGAAGAACTGGCGCACGGCCGAGAGGCGCCGCGCCACGGTGGTCGCCTTGTAGCCGCGGGCGGAGAGATCGGCGAGCCAGTCGCGGATGGCGGTGGTGTCGGCGCTCGCGAGGGTACGGGGAGAGAGAAACTCGGCGAGGTCGGTGAGGTCGCGCCGGTAGGCGTCCAGCGTGTTGGCGCCCGCCCCGCGCTCCACCGCCTGCATGTCGAGGAAGAGCGCGAGCGGGCCCTGCGCGGCCGGGCCCGCGCCGGTCATTTGCCGATCTTCTCGGGGGCGACGGTGAAGGAGAGCTCGCGCTCCTGCGGCTCCACGCGGGTGGCGAGCGCCCAGAGCGCGGCGTAGCCGAGGCCGCCGAGCACGGCCAGCACCACCAGAATGCGGAAGAGCGTGGGCATCGCCCCCTCCTTCAGGTGCGGGCGCGAATCGCCCGCGGGCACCCCTCTCGCGCCAGAGGTGCCACGGCCGGCGCCGCCGTTCAAGGCGAGGGTCGACCCAGTGCCTTTTGGCACCAGCGACGCAGCGTCGCCTTGGACGGGCGGCGCGGCGGGTGCTTACCTGCGCCACCCAACGAGGAGGAAACGATGAGCGACATCTGGTTCAAGGCGGGCGAGGCGACGGTGCTGGCAGCGGACGGGCAGGTGACGGACGCCATGCCGGAAGTGCTGATCGGCTCGGTGCGCGGCCCGGTGGGTCAGGCCTTCGCCTCCATGATGGGGCAGGTGCAGGGCCACACCCGCATGTTCGTGGTGCGCGACCTCAACCAGCTGGTGCGCCCGGTGACCATGATGACCACCAAGGCCACCATCCACACCGCCGAATATGTGGACCTGCTCGGCGGCGTCGTGCAGGCGGCCATGGGCGACGCCATCGTCGATTGCGTCAGCGAGGGCATCATCCCCAAGGATCAGGTGGACGAGCTGGCCATGATCATCATGGTGTGGCTCGACCCGCGCTGCCCCGAGGACCCCAACCTCGACAAGGCCGACCTCTACCGCACCAATTACGAAGCGACGAAGCTCGCCATCTCCCGCGCGCTCAAGGGCGAGCCCTCCATCGACGAGCTGATCGCCAACCGCAAGAGCGTGAAGCACTACGCGCTCGAGGGCATCATCGAGTACTAAAGCCCGGTCACGCTGACGTTGCTGGAGCCGGACCTGCCGCTCGGCTAGGCTCCGGTTCCAGCCCGCGCATTCGGAGGGCGGAGCCGCCAATTTTTTCGCAGCGGCTCCACTCATCCACCGCTTCGGGCGCCGCGTATCGAGAGTATGAATGCCGCCGAGCCCAGTCTCATCCTCGATCTGCCGAAGCCGCGTCGCACCCGACAGCTGCCGGAAGGCGGCGTTCGTGTCGTGGGGGGGACGGCCATGAGCGTCCAGCCCGTCGAGCCCCGGGTGGCGTCCTCCGGCGCCGAGCTGAGCGCGATGATCGTCGCCATCGCCAGCCGCGCCGACCGGGAGGCCTTCGCCCGGCTGTTCCGCCATTTCGCGCCGCGGGTGAAATCCTACCTCGTGCGCAGCGGGCTCTCCGCTAATGCCGCCGAGGAGCTGGCGCAGGAGACCCTGCTGACGGTGTGGCGCAAGGCGGCCTATTTCGATCCGACGCGGGCCGCCGCCTCCACCTGGATCTTCACCATCGCCCGCAACCTCTCCATCGACCTCAAGCGCCGCGAGCGCTATGGTGATACCTATCAGGCCGAGACCCACGAGGACGAGGTGGACGAGACCTCGGGAGAGACCATCCTCATGACCGCCGAGCGGGAGGCGCGGGTGCGCGCCGCCCTCGCCAAGCTGTCGGAGGAACAGGCCACCATCGTCCGCCTCTCCTTCTTTCAGGAGAAGCCCCATTCGCAGATCGCGCAGGAGCTGGGCATTCCGCTGGGCACCGCCAAGTCGCGCGTGCGCCTTGCGCTCAACCGTCTGCGTTCCCTGCTGGAAGACCTGAAATGAGTGCTTCGACCCATCCCGGCACCGAGACCCTGCTGCGCTATGCGGCGGGCACGCTGCCGGCCGGTCCCCGCCTGCTGGTGGACGTCCATCTCGACGGCTGCCCCGAATGCCGCGCGACGGTTTCGCGGTTAATGTCCGTTGGCGGCGCCCTGCTCGATAGCTGCGAACCCCTTGCCCTCGCCCCCGATGCCCTCGACCGGGTTTTGTCACGCCTCGACGGCCCGTCGGCGCGCCGCAGTCCCGGCGCGCTGCATCATGCGGAGGCTGCGGGCGGGTCGAGGCGCTGGCCGCTGCCCGAGGGGCTGAAGCTGCCGCCCGGCGTGGTGCTTCCGCCGGCCATCGCGTCGCGCCGCATCGGCCGGCTGGTGCCGGTGGCGCCCGGGGTGCGGCTCGGCCTCGTGCATCTGGAGGAAGACCCGGACGCGCAGGTGCTGCTGTTCCGCATCGCGCCCGGCCGCGCCATTCCCCAGCACACCCATGCGGGGCTGGAATTCACCCATGTGATCTGCGGCGGCTTCAGCGATCCGAACGGCCATTACGGCCCCGGCGACCTCGTGGAATGCGACGCGGACATCGACCACTCCCCCCGCGTGGACGCCGATGGGGAATGCCTCTGCCTCGCCGCCTTCGACGGCCGCATCCGCTTCCGCGGCCTGCTGGGCATGGTGACGCGGCCGTTTCTCTGAGCAGTTAGGCGCTGCCTTCGCTCAGGCGCCGCGCGGAAACCTTGCGTTGCCTTCGCTCAGGCGCCGCGCGGGGCTTTTGCGCGGCCTCCGCTCAGGCGCCGCGCGGGCTTTTTGGGGCCAACCCCTCAGAACTGCGTGCGGGTGACGCCCTTCTTCACCACCGCCAGCGCCTCCGTGAGGTCGCTCGCCAGCTCCGCCTTCTGGACGGGACCGAGGAAGCGGCCCACGGGCACCGTGCGCTTGCCGCTGATTAGGGCGACATCCAGCGTCCCGTGCTCCTCATCGTCCTCACGCCATAGGCGTGTCCAGAACGGGTTGAGCCGCGTGGTGGAGGGCCGCCCCGCCGCCGGCTCGCGGCGGATTTCCACGAGGCTGGGCGTGACGAGGATGTGCTCGCGCGCCCGCGCCGAGCGGAAGCTGGCGCGGAAGGCGATGTAGATCAAAAGCACATCCAGCCCGAAGAAGCCGAAGATGGGCCACGCGCCCATGGCGAGAAAAGCCGCACCGGACACGAAGCTCACGGCGCCGATGCCCGCCATCATCCAGAAGAAGCCGCGCCTGGAGAGGGAGCGGTGTGGCGCGAGCGTGACCGCATAGACCACGGGCTCGTCTTGAGCCTGCGCGTGCGTCTCGGGTGCGCTGTCTCGGTCGCTGGTCTGGGGCATTGCTGGGCAGTATACCCGAAAAATGCCGCGCAGGATCACCCCGCCCAAACCCGCCGTCCTCCCGAAGGCTGATGCCGCCCCGCCCCCGCGCCCAACACGCGTCACGAAGGGGGCAAAGGTCGCGGCCGGCGCGGCGGAAATCGCCGGGAAGAGCGCGAAGATCCCGCCCGTGGCCTCTGCCAAGGGCAAGGCAGCCCAGGCTCCGGCAGGCCGCACGGCGAAAGCGGCTGCCGCATCGAAGGCTTCGACCGGCACGGTCGCGGGTGGCAAGAAGCGCGCGGGGACCGAGCGCCCGGGGACCGAGCGCGCGGGGACGATACCCGCAGGCAAAGCCGCTGATCCCCTGCCCGCGCCCCTCCCCCGCCGCAACAAGGCGGTGGCCAATGCGGCGGCGGCGGTGCATGGGCGCACCGTCTCGCCCTGGTCCGATGCCGAGATCACCGAGGCCTTCACCCGCTTCGAGGCGCAGGACCCTGAGCCGAAGGGCGAGCTGGACCATTCCGACGCCTTCACCCTGCTCGTCGCCGTAGTGCTCTCCGCCCAGGCCACCGACACGGGCGTGAACAAGGCGACCAAGGGCCTGTTCGCCGCCGCCTCCACCCCCGCCGCCATGCTGGCGCTGGGGGAGGATCAGGTGGCGCACCACATTCGCACGCTGGGCCTGTTCCGGGGCAAGGCGAAGAACGTGGTGGAGCTGTCCCGCCTGCTGCTGGAGCGCCATGGCGGCGTGGTGCCCAAGGATCGCGAGGCGCTGGAGGCGTTGCCCGGCGTCGGGCGCAAGACGGCCAATGTGGTGCTGAACATCGCCTTCGGTGTGCCCACCATCGCGGTAGACACCCACCTCTTCCGCGTCGCCAACCGCACCGGCCTCGCCCCCGGCGCGACGCCGCTGGCGGTGGAGCTGGGGCTGGAGGCGCGCATCCCCGACCGTTTCAAGCTGCACGCCCACCACTGGCTCATCCTGCACGGCCGCTACATCTGCAAGGCGGCGAAGCCCGCCTGTGGGCGCTGCCTCATCACCGATCTGTGCCGCTGGCCGGACAAGAACTTCTGAGGGCATTCGGAAGGGAAGCCCCCTGCCGACCGCCCGCCCCCTTACAGCCGGCTGAGCAGCTCGGCCTTCTTGGTGCTGAATTCCTGGTCGCTGAGGATGCCCTTGGCGTGCAGGTCGGCCAGCTTCTCGATGGCCGAGATCACCTCGTTCTGGCCCAGCGGCTGCGGGCTGCCGAAGGATTGGGGCTGCTGCTGCGGAGCGTCGTACACCGGCGGCGGGGCATAGGACGGCGCCTGCGGCGCGTAGGCCGGAGCCTGCGGGGCGCCGCTCACGATGGGCAGGCTTGAGACGAACACCGTGCCGTACTGGCTGGTGAAGGTCAGGCTGCCCGACCCGCCCTGCTGCTGGGAGAAGCCGCCGATCTGGTGATCGAGGCTGTCATAGACCGTCACCTGCCCGTTCAGGTCGATGGCGAGGCGCCGCGCGCCGGGGAAATAGGCGTAGCGCACGCCGTTCTGGGCGCCGGTGCTGGCCGGCTGGCCGAGATCGGCCGGCCACCAGTTGAAGCCGCCCGAGGCCTCCGGCACGAACAGGCTGGGCTGGTTGCCGCCGGAATAGCCTCCACCAAAACCACCGCCGCCGCTGGTCTGCCACTGGCCGCCGCCGGAATACCCGCCGTTCTGGCTCTGCGACTGGAAGTTGCCGGTCTGGGTGAGGCCGGGCTGGCTGGCGACGAGGTTCGACAATTCGCTGCACAGGCCGTCCACGCGGCCCTTCAGGTAATTGTTGAACATGTCCGAGACCATGGTCATCCCGCCGGCCATCCACTGGCCGGAACCGCCGAATTCGGGATGGCTGAACTGGGCCATGGTGCCGTTGCCGGCGATCACCGAGAACAGCATGGAGGTCACCGCATCCGGGCTGAAGCCGGTGCGCTGGGAAATGGCGTTGATGGCCGCCTGGCCTTCGGGCGAGAGCTGGGGCATGGGGGCTCCTGTGGGGCTCCTGATGTCGGTCGATCCCGCAGGCGCGGTATGGCGCAAGCGTGTCGGTGTCGAGGCTTGTTCTATCACGCCTTGCGGACAGTTCGCCGACACACTTCGCCGAGCCGGCGCAGGGCAGCCATGCCGAAGGGGGATGCGCCTACGGCTGGTGGCCGAACAGCTTGCCCTTCTCCGCCCACAGCACGAACACCAGCGCGACGGCCCCCAGCACCATGTAACCGAGGCTCAGCGGCATCACGGTGCCATCGAAATGGCTGCCGACGACGAAGCCCAGCACGGCCGCCATGAGCGTCGTGAAGCCGCCGATGAAGGACGAGGCAGTGCCCGCCACCGCGCCCAAAGGCTCCATGGCCATGGAATTGAAGTTCGGCACCGTGAGGGCGAACAGGAACTGCCCCGCCGCCACGAGGCCGCAGAACAGGATCAGCGGCGGCTTGCCGTTCCAGATGATGCTGGAGGCCACCATCAAAGCCCCGGCGGCGATGAAGCCGAGGATGCCGGCGTGGGACAGCCGCCGCATGCCGAGCCGGTGAACCAGGCTGGCATTGAGGAAGGAGGCCACCGCCATGATGCCCGCTACCGCCGCGAAGGCGATGGGGAAGAGGTTGCCGAGCCGGTAGACGTCGGTCTGGAACACCTGCGAGGCCGAGCCCACATAGGCCATCAGCGAGCCCATCATCAGCCCGATCGCCACCGCATAGCCCACCGAGCGGCGGGTGGTGAGCGTCAGCATGGCGGCCTTGCCGATGGAGCGCAGCGAGAAGGGGATGCGGTATTCGGGATGCAGCGTCTCCGGCATCCGGACGCCGAACCAGACGAACAGCGCCAGCGCCAGCAGCAGCATGGCGACGAAGATGAGGTGCCACGAGCCGAAAAGAAGGATGAGGCTGCCCAGCGCCGGCGCGATGATGGGCACGGTGAGGAACACCATCATGCTCAGCGACATGATCCGCGCCATGTCGCGCCCCTCGAAGCGATCGCGCACGATGGCGATGGCCAGCACCCGGCCCGCTGCCGCGCCCGTGCCCTGGATCAGCCGGGCGACGATGAGCACGTCGAAATCGCGGGTGAACAAGGCGAGGAGGCTGCCCGCCGCATAGATCGCGAGGCCGGCGAACAGGATGGGGCGGCGCCCCAGCACGTCGGAGATGGGTCCGTAGAAGAACTGGGCGCCGCCGATGCCGATGAGATAGGCATAGACCATCACCTGCACGTGATTGGGATTGTCCAGCGCGAAATCGGCGCGGATGGCGCCGAAGGCGGGCAGCAGATTGTCGATGGAAAAGGCGGTCATGCCCATGAGCAGGGCGATGAGCGCGACGAACTCCACGAAACCGGGCCCCTGGAAGGCAGGACCGTGGGCGCCGGGCTTCCCGGACGCGGGACCGCGCGGCGAGGCAGAAGCGGAGGCCGGCGCCGGCGCGCGATGGGGCTGTGACATGACAGGCTCGGGCGTTGGCGTGTCCCGCAACAGACACGGACATTTCAGGACGGGTGCCGGCAGAGAAGGCGTCGGCAGAACGGCGGGCGCGCGCTGGCGCGCACTCCTCATAGGCGATGGGCGGGGCCAAGAGAAGCCCGGCGGCGCGCCCGGCGGACACCCGAAGGTCGCGTTTCCCCTGTTGCGCCGCATCCTTTCGGTGCGCACGGGCTTCGTGTATAAGCCCGCCTTCCGATCCCGCGAACACAAGAGGAACGCCGGAGGCGCACCAGCGGGACGGACCGGACCGGACAACCGGCCGGCCTTATGCAAATGGAGAGTCAAATGGTGACCCGCCCGCAGTCCGCTCCCGTCCCTGGCGCCGAGGCTTCCCGCCGCGCCGAAGGCTGGCGTCCGGATAGCTGGCGATTTTATCCCGGCCTCCAGATGCCCAATTATCCCGACAAGACGCAGCTGGAAGAGGTGGAGCACAAGCTCGCCTCCTACCCGCCGCTTGTTTTTGCAGGTGAGGCGCGCCGCCTGAAGGCCGAGATCGCCAAGGTCGCCCGCGGCGAAGCCTTCCTCCTGCAGGGCGGCGACTGCGCCGAGAGCTTCGACGAGCATTCGGCCGATAACATCCGCGATTTCTTCCGCGTCTTCCTGCAGATGGCGGTGGTGCTGACGTTCGCCGGCGGCTCGCCGGTGGTGAAGGTCGGCCGCATCGCCGGGCAGTTCGCCAAGCCCCGGTCCTCGGACACCGAGACCGAGAACGGCGTGACGCTGCCCAGCTACCGCGGCGACATCATCAACGACATCGCCTTCACGGAAGCCGCCCGCATCCCGGACCCGCGCCGGCAGCTCGAGGCCTACCGCCAGTCGGCGGCGACGCTCAACCTGCTGCGCGCCTTCGCCACCGGCGGCTATGCCAACCTCGCCAACGCCCACGCTTGGATGCTGGGGTTCGTGAAGGATTCGCCCCAGTCCTCGCGGTATCAGGAACTGGCGAACCGGATCACGGAGGCGCTGGACTTCATGCGCGCCTGCGGGATCGATCCCAAGAGCCATCCCGAGATGAGCTCGACGGATTTCTTCACGAGCCACGAGGCGCTCCTGCTTGGCTACGAACAGGCCCTGACCCGTGTCGATTCCACCTCGGGCGACTGGTACGCGACCTCCGGCCACCTGCTGTGGATCGGCGACCGCACCCGCCAGCCGGACCATGCGCATGTCGAGTACTTCCGCGGCATCCGCAACCCGATCGGCATCAAGTGCGGGCCGTCGATCTCGCCGGAAGGCCTCATCCGCCTGCTGGACATCCTCCAGCCGGACAATGAGGCGGGACGGATCACGCTGATCTGCCGCTTCGGTGCCGACAAGGTGGGCGACTACCTGCCGGGCCTCATCCGCGCGGTGGAGAAGGAAGGCCGCACCGTGGCGTGGTCGTGCGATCCCATGCACGGCAACACCATCAAGGCCGCCTCCGGCTACAAGACCCGCCCGTTCGAGCGGGTGCAGTCGGAGATCCGCTCCTTCTTCGACATCCATGCGGCCGAGGGTACCTTCGCCGGCGGCGTGCATCTGGAGATGACGGGCAAGAACGTCACCGAATGCACCGGCGGCGCTCGCGCCATCTCGGACGAGGACCTGCGCGACCGCTACCACACCTTCTGCGATCCGCGCCTCAACGCCGAGCAGGCCATCGAGACCGCCTTCCTGGTGGCCGAGCTGCTCAAGCGCGAGCGCCTCGCCCGCGGCCGGCCGCAGGTGGAGGCGGCGGAGTAATCCGCCGCGGACACAGACGCGATAAGGTCGAAGCCGCGGAGTGATCCGCGGGTTCTTCCGGGAAAGAGACTGAACGGCGGGCCTCGGCCCGCCGTTCTTCGTTTTGGGCCCAGAGACGGCCTCCCCGCGCGAGGGCGGGAAGGCCGTTCGTCACGCCGCCAGTCCCTTGGCCAGCTCCATGGCCTGCCGCTCGAACAGGCGGCGGTAGAGGCCGCCCTCGCGGCGGACCAGCGCGTCGTGGTCGCCCTCCTCCACGATGCGGCCCTTGTCGAACACCATCAGGCGGTCGAGCGAGCGCACGGTGGAAAGCCGGTGGGCGATGACGAGGGTGGTGCGCCCCACCATCAGCCGCTCCATGGCGTCCTGGATCGCCGCCTCCGATTCCGAATCGAGGCTGGAGGTGGCCTCGTCCAGGATCAGGATGGGCGCATCCGCGAGGAAGGCCCGGGCAATGGCGATGCGCTGGCGCTCGCCGCCCGAGAGCTTCACGCCCCGCTCGCCCACCAGCGTGCCGTAGCCGCGCGGCAGGCGTCCGATGAAGTCGGCCGCATTGGCCAGCTCCGCCGCCCGCCGGATCTCCTCGAACGACGCATCCGGCCGGGCATAGGCGATGTTCTCCATCAGCGAGCGATGGAACAGCACCGGCTCCTGCTGCACCACGGCGATGGCGCGCCGCAGGGAGCCCTGCGTGACAGCGCGCACATCCTGCCCGTCCACGGTCACCCGGCCGGAGGTCACGTCGTGCATGCGCTGGATGAGCTTCACGAACGTGGTCTTGCCCGAGCCCGAGTGCCCCACGAGGCCCACCCGCTCCCCCGCCGGAATGGTGACGGAGAGGTTCTCGTAGAGCGGCTTGGCGTGCCCGCCATAATGGAAGGTCACGTTCTCGAACGCGATCGTGCCTTCCTCCACCTTCGCCGGCACTGCCTGCGGGGCATCGGAAACGCCCACCTTCTGGTGGTGGATCTCCACCAGTTCCTCCAGCTCGTTCAGGGAGCGCTGGAGATTGTGGACGTGCATGCCGATGTCACGCAGGTACGAGTGGATCACGAGGTAGGAGGTGAGCACATAGGCCACATCGCCCGCGCTCGCCTGCCCCTGGTGCCACAGCACCAGCGCCGTGCCGATGATGGAGGCCTGAAGCGCCACCAGCGCCAGAAGCTGCGCCGTTCCGGCCCAGGTCGCCGCCATCCAGGTGCGGTAGGTGCGGGCGTTCCACTTGCCGAGCACCCGCGTCAGCCGCTCCTCCTCGCGGGCCTCCGCGCCGGTGCCCTTCACCACGGCGTTGCAGCCCACCGCATCCGCCAGCACGCCGCCCACGCGGGTATCCCACGCATTGGAGAGCCGCGCCGCCGGGGCGACGAAGTTGACCGACAGGGCGAGCGTGAGCCCGATGAAGGCCACCGCCCCCACCGCCACCACCGCGCCCAGCACCGGCCAGTTCAGGCCGAGCAGCAGCGCCGTGCCGGCGAGCGCCACCACGGAGGGGAACAGCGCCACCAGCAGCGTGTCGTGCAGCACGTCGAGGGACCACATGCCGCGCGAGATCTTGCGCACGGTGGAGCCGGCGAAGGTGGAGGCGTGCCAATCCGACGAGAAGCGCTGCACCCGCGCGAAGGCATCCGCCGCCAGGTCCGCCATCATGCGCAGGGTGAGCCGCACGATGACGGTGTAGGCGACGTGGCGGGCGCTGACCATGATGACGCCGAGCCCGACCATGGCGAGAAAGGCCATGGTGGCGATGTGCCAGGCCGTGTCCCGGTCGGCCAGGGACAAGGCGTCGATGAGCCGGCCGGCGAACAGCGGCACCAGCACTTCCGCCAGCGTGGAGACGAGGATCGCCGCCATGGTGGCGGCGATGATGCCCTTCCGCTTCGCCCATTGGGCAAAGAGAAAGCCGAAGATGGCGCGGAACGACAGCCCGCGCTTGTGGGTCTGGAACAACGACATGACACGATCCGGCCGCGCCGCAAGGGGCGCCAGGGCCGGTCCCTGATTCGAACGGGGACGCGCGGCGCAATCGGCCGCGAAGTGGGAAGGCACGGGCGTCGGCAGGCCCCTGCCCGCGCGCAGCGCAGGCGGGTGGCGGACCGCGGGCCCTTGGATGTGCCGAGAGCTAGCGGCGCGAGCCTGGCTGGCGGGGAACCACATCCGTGAAATGGGCGCGGCGCAGGATGCCGCGCGGCACGGCAGGGGTGGAGAACATGGTCGTGCTCATGAACGGTACCCCTCCCTTCCGGATGTGAATTCCGCGCGGCCCCGGAACGGGGCGGCGCCTGCAGCATGGACGGCCGATCTGCCGCGGACCAGACCCTTTCGCAGGCGGCCATCAGACGCTAAGGTCGCGGCGCTTTTTTGGACAAGCATGGGCGGAACCATGGCGGACACCGGCATTCCCCACTTCTGCAACGACCTCGGCGTCACCGTCATCGAGGTGGGCAGCAAGGAATTCATGTGCATCGGTGCGAAGCCGCCGTTCGACCACCCGCACATCTTCATCGACCTCGGCGATGACGACGAGCACGTCTGCCCCTACTGCTCCACGCTCTATCGCTACACTCCGGCCCTCGCCGCCGGCGAAGCGAAGCCGGAAGCGGCCGTGTGGCACGACGAGCCTGCGGCCAAAACCGCCGCCTGAGTGGGCCTGATCACAGCATAGAATCCCGGGCCCTCCGCCCCGATCCCCGGGCCTGACCGAGGCGGCCTGATCGCCGCCGCAATGAAAGACTATCCGGCCGGCTCCTTCACGGAGCCGGGTCCTGCCATGGCCGATCCCATCCCCTTCCGGGCGAAACCCCGCACCGCCGCGCGCAGCGCCGTGGTGGTCGGCGCGGGCATCGGCGGGCTCGCCTGCGCCATCGCCCTGCGCCGCGCCGGCCTCACCGTCCAGGTGGTGGAACAGGCGCGCAAGCTGCGCGAGGTGGGCGCGGGGCTCCAGCTCACCCCCAACGCCACCCGCATCCTGCGCGAGTTCGGCCTGTTGCCGCGCCTCGAACAGGTGGCGGTGACGCCGCGCTCCCTCGATGTGCGCAGCGGCGCCAGCGGCGCCACCATCACCCGCGCCCATTACGGCCCGGCCGCCTCGCGCTATGGCGCGCCCTTCCTCGTGGTCCACCGCGCCGATCTGCAAAATCTCCTCGCCGAGGCGGCGGAGGCCGAGGGCGTGCTGATCGCGCTCAATTCCGAACTCACCGCCGTGGAGCCGGCCTTCGGCGGCGTGCGAGCGGTGGTGAAGCAGGGCGAGAACCTCATCGCCCACGGGGCGGACATCCTCGTCGGCGCCGATGGCGTGCGCTCGGCGGTGCGGGCGCATCTCGGCGTGGCCAGGCCCCCGGTGTTCGCCCAGCGCCTCGCCTATCGCGCCACCATCCCCGTTCCGGCCCGCCATCCGCCGGATGTGCGGCTCTATATGGGGCGCGATGCCCATCTCGTGGTCTACCCGGTCAAGGGCGGGGCGACGCTGAACCTCGTCGCCATCGTCAAGCACACCGAGCCGGTGGCCCGCTGGAGCGCGCCGGGCGACGGCGCCGCCGTCCACGCCGCCTTCGCCGACTGGGCGCCGGAGGTGCGCGAACTGCTGAAGGCCGCGCCGCACTTCCTGTGCTGGGGCCTCTACGACATCGATCCCCTGCCCCGCTGGAGCACCGGCCGCGTGACACTTTTGGGCGATGCCGCCCACGCCATGCTGCCCTTCCTCGCCCAGGGCGCGGCGCAGGGCATCGAGGATGCGGCGGCCCTTGCCCGCGCCCTCCAGAAGGAGACCGACGCCGCCACCGCCCTCAAGGCCTACGAGGCCGAGCGCCTCGGCCGCACCGCGCGCATCCAGTCCGAGGCGCGGCGCAACGGCATGGTCTACCACCTCTCCGGCGCCCCCCGCCTCGCCCGCGACCTGGTGCTGCGCCGGCAGGGCGCCGCGCTGCTCGATCGGTATGGGTGGATTTATAAGGCTTGAGGGCAGGTGGCTGGGTTGTTCCGCGGCGTCCACGCCTCCGCTGATCTTGGGTGTCATCGCCTCGAACCGCCCGCGCCCCCTCTCCCCTTGCGGGAGAGGGCTGGGGTGAGGGGTATCGGGCCACCAGAACCAGCACCGGGACCAGTTGAGGGGCCTCCCCCTCACCCCCAACCCCTCTCCCGCCCCAACTCGGCTGTTGCCGAGTTGGGCTCGCAAAGGTCGAAGTCGGCAACAGCCGACTTCGAGGGGAGAGGGGAGACCCTGCGGCGGCACTGACTCTCAGCCCCCGGCTGGACCTTCCGCGCGGGCCATGCTATCCGCCCGCCTTTCTCGTGAGGGACTTATGGGCCTTCGGCTTCAGCGACGACGACAGGACACCGTGCGCCTCCGCGCACGCGCCGTCACGCCTGCCTGAAGCCGGCCCGCCGAACTTGCGGGCCATCTGCCCTGCCCTGCGAGTTTCCCCCATGACCGAGCTTCCCCTGACCATCGCCGTCGAGACGGCGGCCGATGATGCGGCCATCGACCGGCTGCACGAGCGCACCTTCGGCCCCGGCCGGTTCGCCCGCACCGCCTTCCGCATCCGGGAGCAGACGGGGCACGAGCGCGCCCTTTCCTTCACCGCGCGGGTCGGCACCATGCTGGTGGGATCGGTGCGGCTCACGCGGATCGCCATCGGCACCACGCCCGCGCTCCTCCTCGGCCCGCTCACTGTCGAGCCGCCGTTCCAGTCGGTGGGCATCGGCGCGCGGCTGATGGAGCACGCCCTCGACGTGGCGCGGCAGCAGGGCCACCGGCTTGTCGTTCTGGTGGGGGACGAGCCCTATTACGCCCGCTTCGGCTTCCGCCGCGTGCCCTTCGGGCAGGTGACGCTGCCCGGCCCGGTGGACCCCGGCCGCCTCCTCGTCGCCGAGCTGGTTGACGGCGCCTTTGCCGGCGTCTCCGGCATGGTGAGCGGCAGCCGCTGACACGCGACGGTTACGCCCTTGGTCTAAGGCACAACTGGCGGGCCGGCTCGCGCTCCGTTAGCGTGGTATCGAGATGCGAAACGGTTCAGCAATGCGCTGACGAACCGGGGAGGACGGCGCCGCCACGGTGCCGCCAAAGGCGTTCCCGCGCACCGCATCCGCGATGAAGAGGGAGGAAGGATGATGACGTCTGGGATCATGCGGCACTCGCGCGCCCTGTTGGCGGCGGCGGCGATCGGCGCGCTTCTGGCGGGCGCGGCCCGGGCCGAAGACACCACGGTGAAGCTCGGCGTGCTCAACGACATGTCCGGCGTCTACGCCGACATTTCCGGGCCCGGCTCGGTGGTCGCGGCGCAGATGGCGGCCGAGGACTTCATGGCCAAGAACAAGGGCTTCAAGGTCGAGGTCGTGGGCGCCGACCACCAGAACAAGCCGGACGTGGGCGCCTCCATCGCCCGCAAGTGGTACGACCAGGAGAATGTGGACGCCGTTATGGACGTCACCACCTCCTCGGTGGCGCTGGCGGTGAGCGACATCACCAAGGAGAAGAACAAGATCTTCCTCGTCTCGGGCGGCGGCACGTCCGACCTGACCGGCGCCAAGTGCTCGCCCAACACGGTCCACTGGACCTACGACACCTGGGCGCTGGCCAACGGCACCGGATCGGCCCTCACCAAGCAGGGCGGCTCGCCGTGGTTCTTCATCACCGCCGACTACGCCTTCGGCGCGGCGCTGGAGCGCGACGCCTCGGCGGCGGTGAAGGCGGCCGGCGGCAAGGTGGCGGGCAGCGTGAAGCACCCGCTCTCCAACACCGACTTCTCCTCCTTCCTGCTGCAGGCGCAGTCCTCCGGCGCCAAGGTCATCGGCCTCGCCAATGCCGGCAACGACCTCATCACCGCGGTGAAGCAGGCGTCCGAGTTCGGCATCACCCAGGGCGGCCAGCAGCTCGCCGGCCTGCTGATCTTCTCGTCCGACGTGAAGGCGCTGGGGCTGCAGGCGGCGCAGGGCCTCGTGCTCACCGACGCCTTCTACTGGGACCTGAACGACGACACCCGCGCCTTCTCCAAGCGCTTCGGGGCCAAGTTCAACGGCAAGATGCCCACCAGCGCCCAGGCCGGCGTCTATTCCAGCGCCATGCACTATCTGAACGCCATCAAGGACGCCAAGACCAAGGACGCGCCCAAGGTGATGGAGCAGATGCGCGCCACGCCGATCAATGACCCGCTGTTCGGCAAGGGCGAGATCCGCATCGACGGCCGCGCCATCCACCCCATGTACCTCCTGAAGGTGAAGAAGCCCGCCGACAGCAAGGGCGAGTGGGACCTGTTCGAGGTGGTCTCCACCATCCCCGCCAACGAGGCCTTCCGCCCCCTCAAGGACGGTGGCTGCCCGCTGGTGAAGTAAGCCGCAACGCTCAAAGGGCCGGCGCCGCCTCACGAGGGCGGCGCCGGCTTTTTTTTGTTTGATATCAGACTCATCAACAGTTCAGACGGTCTTTCGCCGGAACTGTTGCAACGGGTTCGCCCTCACCGCGCTAAGGCGACCGCCACCGCGAGCACCGCGGCCATGGCGAGGTCGGAGACCATGGCGATGGTCTCGGTGCGGTTCTTCTCCGGCCGCAGCGCATGCTTCACGCCGGCGAGGAAATAAAACAGCCCGCCGCCCACCGCCGCCGGCACGAGGAAGGTCGGGAAGGCGAGGGACAGGAGGCCGAGGAGGCCAAAGGCGAGGTTGGCGAAGCCCAGCTCCTGCACGATCACCTGCGCCTTGGGATCGGCGATCTCGAAAATGGTCTGCGCGGTAAAGGCCGGCTGCGTCACCTGCTTCACGCCCGCCAGACCCAGCCGCGCGCCGACGCCCCAGACCACGAACCACTTCAGCACCAGCGCCGCCACCGGCCCGCCCGCCACCAGCGCCTCGATCAGCACGCTGGCGAGCGGGGCGATCAGCATCAGCACGAGGATGGCGGCGAGATACATGGGGTGAAGTCCCTCTGGGCTACGGCGTCCGTGGCGCTCCCGACAACATCTTAGGACCAGGATCGGCGCGCCGAAGCCCGCCGTCCTCCTTCAATCGAGCCCCGCAGCGACAGGACACAGGCCGCCCGCCATGCGTGAAGCCCGCACACCCCGCCTCATGGCGGGTGCGCCCCTCACGACGCCTTCGTGCGCAGCGTCACCAGCTCTTCGGCGGCGGTGGGATGCACGGCGATGGTGCGGTCGAAATCGGCCTTGGTCGCCTTCAGCCCCAGCGCCACGGCGGCAAGCTGGATCATCTCGGAGGCCGCATCGCCCATGATGTGGACGCCGAGCACCTGGTCGGTTTCCGCGTCCACCACCAGCTTCATGAAATCGCGCGTCTCGCGGCCCGAGAGGGTCGCCTTCAGCGGACGGAAGCTGGTCTTGTAGATGTCCACCGGCCGGCCGGCGGCCCGCGCCGCCTCTTCCGTGCAGCCCACGGTGCCGATCTCCGGCTCGGAGAAGACGGCGGTGGCCACCAGCGAATGGTCCACCGTCCACGGCTTGTTGCCGAACACCGTATCGGCGAAGGCATGGCCCTCGCGGATGGCGACGGGGGTGAGATTGATGCGGTTGGTGATGTCGCCCACCGCATAGATGGAGGGCACGTTCGTCCGGCCCTGCGCGTCCACGATCACCGCACCCAGCGGGTCGAGCGCCACGCCCACCGCCTCGAGCCCCAGATTGCGGGTGCTGGGAATGCGGCCGATGGCGAGCATCACCTCGTCCACCTCCAGCTCCGCGCCGTCGGAGAGCACCACGCGCTTGCCGCCGGAGACGGCCTCGATGGAGGCGAGCGTCTTGCCGCTGACGAGCTTGATGCCGGCGCGGGTCATCTCCATCTCCAGATGCTCGCGCACCTCCATGTCGAAGCCGCGCAGCACCTTGTCGCCGCGATAGACCAGCGTCACCTCGGCCCCCAGCGACCGGAACAGGCCGGCGAACTCCACCGCGATATAGCCCGCGCCCTGGATCAGGATGCGGTCGGGAAAGCTCCTGAGGTTGAACGCCTCGTTGGAGGTGATGGCGAGATCGCAGCCGGGAATCTGCGGCCCCAGCGCGGGATGGGCGCCGGTGGCGAGCAGGATGTGGCGGGCGGCCACCTCCTCGCCGGTGGCGAGGATGCGCACGAGGTTCGGCCCCGCCACCACCGCGCGGGAGGCGACGATCTCCACCCCGGCGGCCTCGGCATTGCGCTTGTAGATGCCTTCGAGCCGGGCGATTTCCTTGTCCTTGTTGGCGACGAGGGTCAGCCAGTCGAACTCGGGCGCGCTCACCCGCCAGCCGAAGCCGGCCATGTCGTCGATGTCGTGGGCATAGCGGCCGGCATAGACGAACAGCTTCTTGGGCACGCAGCCACGGATGACGCAGGTGCCGCCCATGCGGTATTCCTCCGCCATCATCACCTTTGCGCCATGCTGGGCGGCGATGCGGCCGGCGCGCACGCCCCCCGAGCCGCCGCCGATCACGAACAGGTCCACCTCGCGCTGTGTCATGTAATGGCTCCCGCCAGATCCCGATGCGTGGCCGTGGCTTGAAGGAGCCGCGCCGGGGCGTCAAGCAAAGTCGGCGTGGGGTGGCCGCTTGCCGCCTCTGCACATAGGTGCTTCAACGCGGCATTGAATACGGACGCCATGCACGAAACCGAAATTCCTCCGCTCTGGCTGAAGCGTACACCCGCCGCGGCGGGCCGCGCGGGCTTCGCCTTGCCCGCCGTGCTGCGGCTGCGCGCCCGGCGTGGGGCCCTCGCCATCGTGCTGGCGGGCGAGGGGGCGGATGGGCACCTGCCCTTCACCTTCGCCACCGACACAGGTGCGATGGCGGGCGAGACCCTGCTGCCCGGCGTGCCCACGGTGGCGCTGGTGCCGGCCGGGGCGACGCGGATCGAGGTTGCGGGGGCGCCGCCCGGGCTCCGGCTCGGCTATTATCCGGTCCACAAGGTGGCGCTGAAGCTGCACGCTTTCGCCAATGGCCGCTTTGAAAATCTGGGCCTGCCGCGCCGATGGAAGGCGGCGGGGGCTGCCGCCCGCACCCTGCGCGGCGCACTCCATGCCCTTGTCTCCGCTTCGCCGGCCCGCCGCCGGGCCGAGGCGGCGCGCTATCGCGCCTTCCGCGCCCGCTTCGTTGGCGATTTCGCCGAGGTGCCCGCGCCCGGTGCCGCGCCCCGGCTGAGCCTGCTCACCGATGGCGGCGGCGCCGGCGCGAGCGATCTTGCCGCCTGCGCCGCCGCGCTCGCAGCCCAGACCGACCGGAGTTTCGAGTGGGTTGTCGCCGTCCCGCCGGACGCGCCGCCTGCGCTCGCCAAGGCTGCCACCGCCGCGCGGGTGGTGACGGCGGAGGGCGGCTCCGCCCAGCGCCTCGCCGGCGCGCTCAATGCCGCCGAAGGCGGGCTGGTGCTGTTTCTCGACGCCGCAGCGCAGCCCACGCGCGATGCGGTTGCGCTCATCCGGGATGCCTTCGCGAAGTACCCCGACTGCGCCCTCGCCTATGCCGACGAGGAGCGGCTGGACGACGACGGCGCGCCGCTCCATGGCGTCTATCACCCCGCATTCAACCGGCACCTGCTGGAGTCCTCGGGCTATCTTCGACGCTTCGCCGCCCTGCCCCGCGCCGACGCCCTGCGCCTCGGCCTCGATCCCGCCGCCGGGCCAGCCGCCGTGTTCGACCTGCTGCTGCGCCACGCTTCGGTCCTGCCCGAAAGCAGCATTCGCCATGTGCCGCGCGTGGCGGTGGGGCTGAAAGGCCATCCGCCGGGCTTCGCGCCGGAGGAGATCACAGCGGCCGCCGATGCCCTTGCGCGGCTGCGCGGTGTGGAGGTCGAGACCATCGGCCGCCATCTGCGCCCGCTCTATCCCACGCCTGCGCCGGCTCCCCTCATCTCCATCGTCGTGCCCACCCGCGACCGTGCGGCGCTGCTCGCCGTGGCGCTGCGCTCGCTCATCGCGCGCACGGCGTACCGGACGTTCGAGATCATCATCGTGGACAACGGCTCGGTGGAGCCGGCGACCTTCGCTCTGTTCGACGAGATCAAGGCCCTGTGGTCGGCGACGCAGGTGGTGCGGGACGACGGCGACTTCAACTTCCCCCGCATCTGCAACCTCGGCGTCGATGCGGCTCGGGGCGAGATGATCCTCCTCCTCAACAACGACGTGGAGGTGATCGAGGCGGGCTGGCTGGAAGAGATGGTCGCCCTCGCCTCGCTGCCCGGCGCGGGCGTCGTGGGCGCGAAGCTGCTGTTTCCCGACCGCACCATCCAGCATGCGGGCGTCATCGCCGGGCTGTTCCGTTATGCGGACCACTGGTTCGCCCACAGCGCCGCCGATGCGCCGGGCTATGAGGACCGCCTTCTGGTGCGGCAGAACCTCTCCGCCGTCACCGCCGCCTGCCTGCTCATCCGCCGCGACGTGTGGGACGCCATCGGCCCGCTGGACGCCGTGCGCTTCGCCGAGGATTGCAACGACATCGATTTGTGCCTGCGCGCGCGGCGGGCGGGCTTTGAGGTGGCGTGGACGCCCTTCGCCATGCTGCTCCACTACGAATCCGCCTCCCGCGGCAAGAAGCGCTCGCGCGAGCACCGGGCGCGGCTGAAGGCGCAGCGGGCGCGCATGGAGGCCATCTGGCACACCTCCACGCTGGTGGACCCCCACTACAGCCCGAACCTCGACCGCAAGAGCCTGTTCGCCGCCCAGGCCGAGGCACCGGAAGGCCCGCGCGCGCCGCGCACGGGCGGGATGTAGGGGCTGCGGCGAAAGGCCGGGAGCGAGTGACCGCAGAGCGGGCCGTCATCCCCAGGCTTGTCCGGGGGATCCACGGGGTGGCCGGGCCGGCTTTGCGTTATCGCACATCGCTCCAGCGGCAGTGTGGATGCCCCGGACGAGCCGGGGCATGACAGCGCAGGAAACAGGACTGTGCGGGAAAAGAAAAAGGCCGGCCCCAGCGGGACCGGCCTTTCTCGTATTAGCAAACCCGTCCGCGCGATCAGAGATCGACGCCGCGCTTCTTCATCTCGGCGCGGACGCGCTCCACGGCCTGGGCGTTGATCTGCGCGCCCCAGGCCTGGATGCCCTGCACCGCTTCCTGCACGATCACCGGACGGTCCTGCACCAGCTTGATGCCGGTGGGGCTGCGGAAGAAGGCGATGGCCTCCTTCAGCTCGGCCTCGGTGAAGCGGGTGGCGTAGGAATTGGCGAGGATGTCGAGGACCTCGGCCTGACGCTTCTCGAACTCCGGCCGCACCAGCACCGCCACTTCGCGGAGCTGCTTGGCGAGGTCGGGGTTGGTCTGGAGGAAGGACAGCGCCGCGCCGTCCACGATGTTGGGGATCACGCCGTCGAAGGCGCGGGCCTCGCCATTGGCGGCCACCAGATCGCGGGCGAGCTGGAGCAGCGCGGGCGACGGCTTGGCGGCCGGGGCGGCGGCGGGGGGAACCGGACGGGTCTGGGCCTCGGCCACCGGCGCGAGAAGCGCGGCGGCCGGAACCGACAGGGCTGCAGCGAGAAACAGCTGCCGGACAAGGCGGCCGGAAAGAGGGTGACGCATGGAAGTCTCCGGAAATGGGAAAAGCTAGAAGCTGCCGGGCTCCAGCTCGGTGATGCCGTCCTTGCCCGCGAGCACGGCGCGCCGGGCGAGGCCGATGAACAGGCCGTGCTCGACGACACCGGCCACCTGCGCCACCGCTGCGGCCAGCGCGGCGGGGTCGGGGATGCGGCCGAGATGGGCGTCGAGGATCAGGTGCCCCTGATCGGTGACGAAAGGATGACCGTCGCCATCGCGGCGCACGGTGATCTCGCCGGCGCAGCCGGCGCTGCGGATCGCCTCCACCACCTGGCGGGTGATGGCGGCAACGCCGAAATCCACCACCTCGATGGGCAGCGGGAAGCGGCCGAGCACGTCCACCTTCTTGGTGGCATCGGCGATGACGATCATTTCGCGCGCGGCGCTGGCGACGATCTTCTCGCGCAGCAGCGCGCCGCCGCCGCCCTTGATGAGGGCGAGGCCGGGGCCGATCTCGTCCGCGCCGTCGATGCACAGGTCGAGCGGGCCGGCCTCGTCCAGCGTGGCGATCGGCACGCCGAGGGACACCGCCTGGGCTAAAGTCTGCTCGGAGGTGGGCACGCCCAGCACATTGAGGCCGCCATGGACCTTCTCGGCCAGAAGCTCGACGAAATGCCGGGCCGTGGAGCCGGTGCCGAGGCCGAGGCGCATGCCGTCGGTGACATAGGTGAGGGCATGGGCGGCGGCGCGGCGCTTCAGGTCTTCGGCGTGGACCATTTTGTTTCCTGCCTCGATGTCCGTGAAACGTCGCCGCGCGCCGGCCCGGCTGGGCCCTTCCGCAGCGGCGCTTCTTTTCTGGCGGAACGGCTCGCACCGCCATGTTCCGGCTCTAGCCCCGATCGGAGCCGCCGACAAGCCGGCGCGACGCCTCAGCGCCTTCCCGTATGGGGAGAGGACGCTTCACCGGGTGAGCCGCGCCCTAGAGCGCGATCCGATCAAGTTGTTTCAACTTGATCGGTGAATCGCCCTCTCACTTTAAGAAAGAGAACGCGTGATCCGATCTGATTGCGATGCAATCAGATCGGCGCGTGCTCTAGCGCGCCGCCGGGGTGCAGACGAGGCTTGAATCCGTGCCGCCCGCGGCGCGCGCGGTTTCGCGCACGTAGCAGATGCTCATCTCGCCCGTGTCGCGATTGACGCGGAAGATGCCGGTTTCCCCTTCGTAATGGGTGGGCATCAGCGCGTAATTGCCGGCCTTCTGCGGCCCCGCGCCCTCGCCCTGGGCGAAGCAGAAGGTGACGCCCACGCCGGCCGCGTTGGGCCGCTCGAACTGGCAGACGTTCATCTCGCCGGTCTGGCGGTTGATGCCATAGACGCGGTTGGCCTGGGCGGAGGGCGGCGCGGCGAACTCGAATCCGGGTCCGCTCGCCCCCGGCGCGGCCGCCGGCTGGGCGGCGACGGCTCCGATCCCGCCGAGACCCGCGGCTGCGACGGCCACCGCGAGCAGCACCGCCGGGTTGCGGCGCGCCGCGCGCAGCGTGCGAAGGGGAGTGGTCCGCATTCATGCCTCCTGACTGTTCCGCCGTCGGCCTTGGCCGACAGACCGCGAGCTCGGGCGCAGCCGTGAACTGCGCGCCGGGGCCGCAGCCCTCGAATCCCCGCGACGCTGGCGCGAAAAAGCGGCAGGATTTAAGGCAGAAGGCGAGGATATCCTCCGGCTGACCCTTTCCCCGCTGCCGGCGCGAGCGCACCGGAAGGGGCAGCCGAACCAGAACCCGCGGATATCGCCTGCCCCGATACCGCTTCCGGAAGGACCGCGCCCGATGACCCAGCTCACACAGCCAGACGCCCGCCCCCCGGTTTCCCGCCCGCTCGTCGCGTTCGATCTCGACGGGACGCTGGTGGACACCGCGCCCGACCTGCTCGACGCCCTCGACCTCGTGCTCTCCGCCCACAAGATCCCGCCCGTGGACCGCGCCGAGGCGCGCAACATGATCGGCGGCGGGGCGCGCCTTCTCATCGTGCGGGCGCTGAAGAGCGAGGGCGTCGACCTGCCGGACGACGAGATCGCCGCCATGACGCAGCGCTTCATCGCCCATTATGCCGAGAACATCGCTGTGGGCTCCCGCCCCTTCCCGGGCCTTCTGGAGGCGCTGGACCGGCTGGAGGCGAAGGGCGTGGCGCTGGCGGTGTGCACCAACAAGCTGGAGCACCTCGCCCGGCTGCTGCTCGATGCGCTGGAGCTGACGCCGCGCTTCGCCGTCATCACCGGTGCCGACACCTATCCCCGCTCCAAGCCCGATCCGCTGCCGCTCATCTCCACCATCTCGGCGGCGGGGGCGGACGTGGCCCGCTCCATCATGGTGGGCGACAGCATCACCGACGTGCTCACCGCCCGCGCCACCGGCGTGCCGGTGGTGGCCGTCTCCTTCGGCTATACCGAGACGCCCCCCGGCGAGCTGGGTGCCGACCGGCTGATCCACCATTTCGACCAGCTGGAAGAAGCGGTGGACGCCTTGCTGGCCAACGCTTCCGCCTAGGTCGAGCCTCGGGCCGGGGCGGCCTCGCCGCCGAAATGATCCACAGGCAGGCGCGGCCCTCGTCGCGTCCGCCCTTGACAGGGGAGGCCCTGCGGCTCTAAACGGCCCTCCTCGCAATGGCGCGGGCGATTAGCTCAGCGGGAGAGCACTCCCTTCACACGGGAGGGGTCGCAGGTTCAATCCCTGCATCGCCCACCATTCCGCGCCGGCGACATCCTCAAGAACACCGCATCTCAGGCAGACACAGCACCGCGCAATCAGCGCAGCGCCGGCCCCTGCTCACTGACAAGCGCACTCGTAATTCTTCGCGGCCACTTCCTTGCCGCCATAGCCCACCCAGCAGGCGCTGGCCCCCCTTGGGCAATCGCATCCGCCTGATCCGGCCAATAAAAAACCCCGCCGGAGGGTCGGCGGGGTTTTGTGCGGGGGATGGGCCGGCGCTACTCCGCCGCGCGCATGTTCAGCTTCGCCTCGGCGAGGCCGGTGAGCTTGGCGTCGGCGGCCTTCTCCTCGTCCAGGTTGCGCTGGAGCACGGAGGCGCAGTCGCTGCGGCCGAGCTGCTTGGCCCAGGCGATGAGGGTGCCGTAGCGGGTGATCTCGTAATGCTCCACCGCCTGCGCGGCGGCAGCGAGCGCCGCATCCAGCACCTCGGGATCGGCAACCTCGGAGGCGACGTCCTCCGCTTCCTCGATGATGCCGTCGATGGCCGGGCACTTCACCGTGCTGGCCTCGACGCCGTGCATGCGGAACACTTCCTCCACCCGCTTCACATGCCCCTCGGTCTCGCCGAGATGGGTCTGGAAGGCCTGGCGGAGGGTAGAATTCTGCGCTTTCTCGATCATGGTCGGCAGCGCTTTCAGGATGCGCTTCTCGGCATAATAGATGTCGCGCAGCGTGTGGACGAACAGGTCGTCCATAGATTGGATGTCCTTGGAGAAAAAGCCCATCTGGCACCTCCCGGAAATTGGAATGGAGAAGGGGCGCGACCCTTCAGGCCGCGCCCCGTTTCAGCCTCAGCGCTGGCCGCCCTTGCGGCCGGCTTCGGAGGCGAGGTCCTGGTCCTTGGAGAAGGAGCGCTTCTCGTCCGGCACGCTCTCGCCGCCCTTGCGGCCGGCCTCGGAGGCGCGCTCGCGGTCCTGGGCGAAGTTGCCCGAGCCGCCCCGCTGGCCGCCATGGTCCTGCTGGCTCTGCTGGCGGTTGTCGCCGCCCTGACCGCCCTGCTGGCGGTTCTGGGCGCTCTGCTCGCCGCCCTTGCGGCCGGCCTCGGAGGCGCGCTCGCGATCGTTTTCGAAGTTTCCGGATCCGCCCTGCTGACGATTGTTCATCGGTTGGTATCCTCTCTTGTGCCCCCGGTCAGAGAACGGGAGGCAGGGAGGATGGTTCCGGCAGACAGCATTACAAAACCGAAGCAATCGTGGCCGAAATATGCAGCTTGAGCGCTGGTTCAGCACGCTCCTCTAAGTAATGTTTCCGGCGCCACGAGCAGGACCGTCATCGATATCTTGACCTGAACATTACCGCTCTCAAGCTTGACTGCCTGCCGCCAACAAAAATGCCCGGCACATGGCCGGGCATCCTGCAGGGGCACAGATCAGCACAGCTTCCGCTGCCCGTTCCGCCTCATATAAAGCCCGCGCGGCCCCGGTCGAAACCGGAGCCGAGGCCTCAGTTGTCGTCGGCGGGGCTCACATCGTCGAGGGCGAGGTTGGTGCAGGAGAGGCTGCCGTCCGGCTCGTCGAAGGCCGTCTGGGTCAGGAAGCTGCAGCGGGTGCCCTCGACGGCGGCGATGTAGGACACGAGGCGGTGGCCGATGGCGGCCACCTGCGCCGAATCGTCGGCCGGCTTGAAGGCAGCATCGGCCGGCGCCTGCGGGCCGGTCTTCTTCGCCACCTTGAGATCGGTGACGAGGGGCACCAGCGACACCGAGGCGGCCGTGTCCGCCGGCGTCACCACCGGCTGGAGCAGTACGGTGAACTGGTCCCAATTGCCCTTGGCGAGGCGGCTCGCCTCGGATTCGGCGGACACGGTGGCCTTGTAGGCCGGCCCCGCCTCGCCCGGCACCACGGCGCCAGCGATCTTGAACTTGCGGTTGCCGGTCCCGCCCTCGGGCGCCGCACCGGAAAGGACGCGCGCCAGCACGGTGTCGCCATAGGCCTTGAGCTTCGCCTCAGAGACCGCGCCGGCGTCCATCACCTTGGCGCGCGGAATGACGGCGAGGGCCATCTCTCCGCAGAGGGACGGCAGCGTGACGGTGGCCACCAGCGGCACCTTGCGCAGCTCCTGCGCGATCTTCGCCTCGGCCCCGAGCGGCACGGCCACGTCCACGGACACGTCGTCGCCGTCGCGGGCGGCGAGGCGCAGGCGGCTCCAGGCATCCTTCATCTTCACCTTCGCGGTGCCGCCCTGCTGGGGCGTGACCACGAGGTCGATCTCGGCGAGGCCGGCGGGCGCCACCGGCGTGCGGCCGAGATCGGCGGCCTTGAGGTCCACGGTGAGCCCACCGGTGACGAGGCCGCACCAATTGTCCTCATCGTGCTGGAGCACCAGCGCCGGCTCGGAGAAGCCGCCCTCGGGGCGGAACACCGTGACCGCGGAGAGGCCGGGAATCACCGCCGTCTCCTCATAGATGTGGTGCAGGCCGCGCTGGTTCTCGGTGAAGGCGAGGGCATAGCTCTCGTCTCCCTGGCCGATGGTGAGCTTGAGCGCCCCGCCGGCCAGCGAGCCGGATACCGGCAGCGGCGGGCGCGCATCGCCGGCCGGCGGCGCGACCGAGCCGGTGACCTTGCCGGCGCCATCCACGTCGAGCGTGGCGATGGCCACGCGGTACGGCTTGAAGAAGGGCAGCCCCAGCACCATGAAGCGCTCGGTGGCGGCGTCGGCCACCGTGGGCGCCAGCAGCGCAGGCACGAGGGCGAGGGCGGACAAAGCGGAAAGAACCGTCCGGCGGTGGGCGGTGCGTGTCACGGATGAGGTGCGCATTCCGTCGCCTCTCTTTGCGATGATGGCTTCGATTCGAGCTGTGCTGTGCGGGCTGATCTATAGCACCGCCCCATGGCGCCCCAAAGGCGGGCGATGGGGGGTGGGGGAGTGGCAGGGGCCTAGCCCTCGCGCCCCGGACAAGCGACGGCGCAGCCGGAGCGCTGATCCGGGGCCCAGCGCAAGGGACCGCCGCAGGCGGCTCAAGCGGAAAGGGTATCGGAAGCATTGCCGGCTTCGCCGACCTTTCCCCTGGACCCCGGCTCGGCGCTCCGGCTGCGCCGTCGCTGGTCCGGGGCACGAACGGTCCCCCCTTAAGCCCGCGCGTCGGCGATGCTAAAGCGGCCCTCGACCCGTCAGCCGGAACCCGACCATGAACGCCCCCGCCCCTCCCCCCGCCGACCGCGCGGTTCGCCGCATCCTCACGCCGGATGGCGTCGGCATCGCCAGCGCTGCCTTCGGGCCGGCCGATGGCGCGCCGGTGGTGTTCATCCATGGCTTTTCCCAATCCGGCCTGTGCTGGAGCCGGCAGACGGCGAGCCCGGCGCTGGCCGGCTGCCGGCTCGTCACCTACGATTTCCGCGGCCATGGCGCCTCCGACCGTCCGGCCGATCCTGCCGCCTACCAGTCTGCCGAGGTGTGGGCGGGGGAGCTTGATGCGGTGATCCGCGGCTGGGGGCTGGAGCGGCCGGTTCTGGTGGGCTGGTCCTATGCCGGGCGCATCATCGGCGATTATCTGGCCGTCCACGGCACCTCCGGCATCGGCGGCATCGTCTTCGTGGATGCCGTGACCGCCAATGAGCGGCGCTTCTACGGCACCTGCAACCGGCTGATGCGCCTCATGTGCAGCACGGACGTGGAGGAGAACATCTCCGCCACCCGCACCTTCCTGCGCCGCTGTTTCGCCGCCCCCATCCCCCAGCCGCTGTTCGAGCAATTGCTGGCGGTGAACATGATGGTGCCACCGGAGGTGCGCTCCGCCTTGTTCGGCCGCACGGCGGATTATGAGGCGCTGCTGAAGGGCCTCGACGTGCCGGTGCTGGTGGCGCAGGGCGCGCTGGACGAGGTGGTCGCCCCGGCCATGGCGGAGCATATCGCCGCAACCATTCCCGGCGCCCGGCTGGACGTCTATGCGGGCGTCGGTCACGCCCCCTTCATCGAGGCCGCCGACCGCTTCAACGCCACGCTCGCGGCCTTTGCTGCCGCTGCGTCAAGGCATTAGGACAGGGCCGCGCGACAACCGGAGAAAAGCTTCACACTCCCGTGGGCCGGGAACCCGCGCGCCACAAAGCGGTTGCAGTCTTGTCCGTTTTGTGGCGACAAAGCGGTGTTGCCGACGTGTCCGGGCGTGCTCGATGGTCGTTCGCGCTCCGGTCTATCCGAGACGCAGAGCCATGATGAAGCTGAAATCGCTTGTTTTCGCAGGCATCGCCGCGCTGGTGGCGACGGGCTCGGCCAAGGCCGACGATCGCTATGACATCTTCAATTTCAACAAGTTCTTCGGCGGCGGCAATGTCGGCGTCGTGGGCAGCACCTCGCCCATCGGCCGGCAGATGGTCTCCATCGACCCGAAATATGCCCCGGGCAACATCGTCATCATCACGTCCGAGCGCCGCCTTTATTACGTGACGTCGCGGGGCCAGGCCATCCGCTACGGCATCGGCGTCGGCCGCGACGGCTTCCGCTGGTCCGGCGTCAAGACGGTGAGCGCGAAGAAGGAATGGCCCTCCTGGACGCCCCCCTCCCAGATGCTGAAGCGCCGTCCCGATCTGCCGCGCTACATGCCCGGCGGCATCGACAACCCGCTCGGCGCCCGCGCCATGTATCTCGGCTCCAGCCTCTACCGCATCCACGGCTCCAACGAGCCGGAGACCATCGGGCAGGCGGTGTCGTCGGGCTGCTTCCGCATGACCAATGACGACGTGGTGGACCTATACAACCGCGTGCGCGTGGGCGCGACGGTCTACGTCCTCAAGTGATTTCCCGCACCCGGCATGAAAAAGGCCCGGCCGTCTCGCGACGACCGGGCCTTTTCATGTCAACGCCGAGATGCGTCAGAGGGCGGCGAGGTTCGCAGCCTTGCTCTTGCCGCGGTTGTCCGGGACGACATCGAACGAGACCTTCTGGCCGTCGTTCAGGCCGTACATGCCGGAGCGCTCCACGTCGGAGATGTGGACGAACACGTCGGGGCCGCCCTCATCCTGCACGATGAAGCCGAAGCCCTTCTGGGCGTTGAAAAACTTGACAGTACCCGTGGCCATGGAGGCCTCCTGTAGAAACGCTTTCCGGGAGTGTCCCGAAAGGCGCCGATCGTCCCGGCGACACGCGACAGATAAGGGTCGCGGCGCAACGGGACGCAGTTCAGGACAGGTTCGTGCTTGGGGAAGGCTTTTGCGTCGCGGCCCGAAGGAAACGAAGAAGAGGCCGTCGACGAACTTGTCCGCTCGGCTCGCCCCTCCGCTATCCCATCAAAATGGAACGCGGAGGAACGAACACCCCGTGCCGTGGCGCGATCTGCTCGGAAACGAACTGCTCGTGATGGGAGCTGCTCAGCTGCGAGTTGCTCGATCGGGATCGGAGTACATCCGTCCGTCTCCCGGAAGCGTCTGCGCTCGAAGCGCGCCGCATCCATCGGCTGGGGTTGATGGGAAGATAGGGATCAATCACGGCGGTTCAAGGGCGGCGGGGAAGATTTTCGCCCGCCGCCACCGAACCTGGCCCCGAACCTCTGCCGAACCCCACCGATACCGGGGGTGAACACCGCCCGGCAACGTGGTGAAAGTCACCCGAACCGGCGCCGGATCACTTGCCCGCCGCAGCCTTCGCCACGAAGGTGCCGTCGAAGGTTTTGGGCAGGTCGATCTTGGCCGCCTTCAGCTCGGAATCGAACTCCACCAACATGTTGAGGGCATTCTTCATGCCCGCTTCCGGGATCAGGCCGGTGCGCGAATAGATCGGCAGCGAGTTCTTGACCGCGTTGAGGTACAAGGTCTTGTCCCCGAGCAGATATTCCTCCGGCACCACCGCCGCCACATCCTCGGGGGTCGCAGTCTTAAGCCATTGAAGAGCCTTGTAGAATGCGTTCACCAGCTTCTGCGTGGTGACCGGATTCTGCTCCACGAAGTCGCGCTTCATGTAGAGGACTGCAGCGGGATTCTCGCCGCCGAAGATCTTGTCGTTTCCAGCTTCCGTACGGCTGTCGGCGAGAACAATGACGTCTCCGTCGTCCTCCAGCTTTGTAATCACGGGGTCGAGATTGGACATGGCATCGATCTCGCCCCGCTTCATCTGTGCCACGGCGGACGCTCCACCGCCGACACCTACGTAGGAGGCGTCATCCGGCTTCAGACCATCTTTCGCCATCAGGAAATTGACGAAGAAATTCGTCGATGAGCCCGGCGCCGTCACGCCGATCTTGGCGCCCTTCAGATCCTTCACCGACTTGATCGGCCGATCCTTCCGCGCCACCAGCACGATCCCCGGGAAGCGGCCCAATTCGATAACGGAAACAATGTCCTGGCCCTTGGCCTGCATGCGGATGGTGTGCTCGTAGGCGCCCGTCACCACATCGATGGAGCCACCGATAAGCGCTTGCAAAGACTTGGCTCCGCCGCCGAAATCATTGATGGCGACATCCAGCCCCTCCTCCTTGAAGAAGCCCTTCCGCTCGGCGATGGTCAGCGGGAGATAATACAGCAGCGGCTTGCCGCCGACCCCCAGCGTGAGCTTCGGCTTCTCTGCCTTCGCCGCCGGCTGGGCGCTGGCCGGCACGGCCAGGGCGAGCGCGAGCGCGGCCACCGCGAGCTTGAGCATCCTCATGATTTCCCTCCCGTTTTTCGTTACGCCTGCGTCGCCGGCGCGGGGCGCCAGACGAGCAGGCGGTTCTCGATGGCGCTCACCACCGTGTCGATGATGATGACGAAGATGGAGAGCACCAGCATGCCCGAGAACACCCCGGTGACATCGAACACCCCCTCCGCCTGGTGGATGCGATAGCCCAGCCCCGCTGCCGAACCGAGATATTCCCCCACCACCGCCCCCACCAGTGCAAAGCCAACGGCGGTATGGAGCGACGAGAACATCCAGGTGAGCGCCGAGGGCCAGAACACGTTCCGCATCAGCTGGCGCTCGCTCATGCCCAGCATCCGGGCGTTGGCGAGCAGCGTCGGGCTGACTTCCTTAACGCCTTGATAGACATTGAAGAAAACGATGAAGAACACCAGCGTGACGCCCAGCGCCACCTTGGACCAGATGCCGAGCCCCAGCCACAAGGCGAAGATGGGCGCCAGCACCACGCGCGGCAAAGCATTGGCCATTTTCACGTAGGGATCGAAGACCGCCGCGATCATGGCCTTGCGCGCGAACCAGAAGCCCACCAGCACGCCGCCCAGCGCGCCGATGGCGAAGGCGAGCATGGTCTCAAGCAGCGTGATGCCGAGGTGATACCAGATCACCCTAGTGTAGAAGTCCTTGAAAGTGCGCTCAAAAACCGCCAAGGGCGTCGAGAAGAAGAAGGGATCGAGCGGGTAGAAGGGCTTCGGCGAGAGCGCCGCGATCGAGACCTTCACGGTGGAGCCGAAATGCCAGATGGCGATCAGCACCACCGCCACCAGCACCTGCAAAGTGAACAGCGTGAAACGGTTGCGCATGGTTCAGCTCGCGACCTCAGACTGGCGATAACCCTTCACCACCTCGTCCTTCAGTGCCGCCCAGATCTCGCGGTGAAGGTGGTGGAAGGCGGGCTCCAGCCGCACGTCGATGTCACGCGGGCGGGGAATGGGCACCCGCCACTGGCCGATGATGCGCGAGGCCGGCCCCGCACCCATGATAACCACCCGGTCTGCCAGCGAAATCGCCTCCTCCAGGTCGTGGGTCACGAACATCACCGCCTTGCGGTCCTGGCTCCACAGGTCGAGCAGGAGGTTGCCCATGATCTGGCGGGTCTGGGCGTCGAGCGGGCCAAACGGCTCGTCCATGAGCAAGATCTTGGGGTCGCGGATCAGCACCTGGGCGAGGCCGACACGCTTCCTTTGCCCGCCGGACAATTGGTGGGGATAGCGATCCGCGAAAGCGGCAAGGCCCACGCGGGCCAGCCACTTGCGGGCGCGGCTGCGCGCTTCCTCCGTCTCGGTGCCGGCCACCTCGAGGCCGATGGCCACGTTGTCGAGCGCCGTCTTCCACGGAAACAGGGCCTCGGCCTGGAAAAGATACCCGGCCGCGCGGTTGAGGCCGGAGAGCGGCGTCCCGTGGATCGTCACCGTCCCGGATGCCGGCTTCAGCAGGCCGGCCGTCGCGTTGAGAAGGGTGGACTTGCCGCAGCCGGTAGGGCCGACGATGGCGACGAACTCGCCATCCGCCACCTCGAGATTGACGCCCTGTACAGCGACGAATGGTGAAGCCGCACGGCTGGCGCCGGGAAAGGCGATGGAGATGTCGCGCAGCCCGACCGCGCATGCCTGAGCCATGCGGCCTCCCTGGACCACGCTGAAGGGTTGCACCACTGAACGTCTCCCGATCCCGCGCCCCGACCGCGCGTCCGGTTGGCCCGGATCATCGGGACAAGGTAGCCGAGGGCGCGCCGGAGGCAAGGGCGGGGATCGCCCTCACCCCGGACGGGAAAAGGTCAGGATCTCCCGCTTGCCGGCGTGGTTGGCCGGGCCGACGATGCCCTCGTTCTCCATGCGCTCCATCAGGCTCGCGGCCTTGTTGTAGCCCACCTGCAAGCGGCGCTGGATGTAGGAGGTGGAGGCCTTGCGGTCGCGCATGACGATGGCCACCGCCTGCTCGTAGAGGTCGCCGCCGGCGTCGGCGATGCCGGAGCGGTCGAAAACCGCCTCGTCGTCATCCTCCGCCACGGCATCCTCGTCCAGCACCACTTCATCGATATAGTCCGGCCCGCCCTGGGCCTTTAGGAAGGCGACGACCTTCTCCACCTCGCCGTCCGAGACGAACGGGCCGTGGACGCGGCTGATGCGTCCACCACCGGCCATGAACAGCATGTCGCCCTGCCCCAGCAGCGTCTCCGCGCCCATCTCGCCGAGAATGGTGCGGCTGTCGATCTTGCTGGTGACTTGGAAGGAGATGCGGGTGGGGAAATTGGCCTTGATGGTGCCGGTGATGACATCGACTGAGGGGCGCTGCGTCGCCATCACCAGATGGATGCCGGCGGCCCGCGCCATCTGGGCGAGACGTTGGATGGCACCCTCGATCTCCTTGCCCGCCACCATCATCAGGTCGGCCATCTCGTCCACGATGACGACGATGTAGGGCAGCGCGGTGAGGTCCATCTCCTGTTCCTCGAACAGGGCCTCCCCGGTCTCGCGATCGAACCCCACCTGAACGTTGCGGGTGATGATCTCGCCCTTCGCCGAAGCCTCGCGGACGCGGGCGTTGTAGCCGTCGATGTTGCGAACGGCGAGGCGGCTCATCTTGCGATAGCGCTCCTCCATCTCCTTCACCGCCCATTTCAGCGCGATGATCGCCTTCTTGGGATCGGTGACGACGGGGGTGAGCAGATGCGGGATGCCCTCGTATACCGAGAGCTCCAGCATCTTGGGGTCTATCATGATGAGCCGGCAGGCCTCCGGCGTGTGCCGGTAGAGCAGGCTCAGGATCATGGTGTTGATGGCGACCGACTTGCCCGAGCCGGTGGTGCCGGCGACGAGAAGATGCGGCATGCGCGCGAGGTCGGCGATCACCGGCACGCCGCCGATGGTCTTGCCCAGGCACAGGCCGAGCTTGGGATGGGCCTCGGCGAATTCATGGCTCGCCAGCAGCTCGCGAAGCCACACGGTCTCGCGCCGCCGGTTGGGCAGCTCGATGCCGATGACGTTGCGCCCCTCCACCACCGCCACGCGGGCAGACACCGCGCTCATGGAGCGGGCGATGTCCGGCGACAGGCCGATGACGCGGGAAGACTTCACCCCCGGTGCCGGCTCGAACTCGTAGAGGGTGACGACGGGGCCGGGATTGGCGTCGATCACCTCGCCGCGCACGCCGAAGTCGCGCAGCACCTGCTGAAGCATGGTGGAGGACTGGTCGAGGAATTCCTCGGAGAGCTCATAGTCCGGCTCCACCACCGGCGGCTCGCGCAGGAGATCGAGGGGCGGGAGGAAATAGGGTCCTTCCGTGACCTCAGCAGCTGCGTGCGCGGGCTCGGGCGGGAGGGTAACAACAGCTTCCACAGGAACGGCGGCGACGGCATCCACCACAAGCGCTGCTGCCGGGGCCGCAGGAGCGGACATGGCCGCCGAATGGAGGGCACCGAAGAACTGGGCGCTGATGCTCTGCTGGTAGGGTCGCCAGGACGCGAACGCTTCGCCCGACAGGATCGACCCGGCCGCGAGGGGCAGTGGGGCGTCCTCGGCTTCGGCCTCGTCTTGATCGTCGTCTTCAAGCACGGCAGCGTCTTCCGAATCGTCCTGGTCGCGTTCGGCGGCCTCCTCGTCTTCCTCGTCCGTCAGGTCCGTGTCCTCGAAGGCATCGTCTTCGAATTCGTCGTCATCGAGTTCATCGTCCTCCAGCTCGGAGGAAAGCGCCGCGTCGTCCTCGTCCAGTTCGTCGTCATCCTCGGAAAGGGCGATCTCTTCTCCCTCCCCCTCTTCGTTGTGCGTGTCGCCCTCCAGTTCGGCGACCTCATTGTCATCGGTGTCTTCGTCCTCGAACGCGTCGTCCTCGAGTTCGTCCTCCTCGGAGGCTTCAAGCTCGGAGATCTCGTCCTCGTCAGCGTCCACCTCGCTTTCGTCGAAGTCGGCACCCTCCTCGATGGCGGGCAGCGCCTCCAACACTGCGTCCTCGCTCTCCACCGGATCGTCTTCCGCGTCGGCCAGTTCTGCAGGCGCGGGATCCAGATCCTGGTCTCCGGCCGGAGCGGGCGGGGTGGCGGCGCGGCCGATGACGACGAGGCGCAGCAGGCTCCACAGGTGATCGGGGACGTCCGCCGTGTCGACCTCCGAAGCCGCCTCAGCCACGGCCTGCGGCGCGATGCCGGGCTCAAGGAGCGCAGGCTCCGACGCTTCCGCCGGGACCTCCTCGCCGGGGGCAGCGTCTATAAGCGCGGCATCGGAAGCCGAGGGCGCGCAGACAGCAATGGCGGCCTCTTCCTCAACGGGAGGCAGGGCGGCCGGGGCCGCCGTCACCTCTTCCGGCACCGCGCCGGGCGCGGCGAAGGCGGTCTCCGTCGGGATATCCGCAAGCTTGGCGACGGGCTGCTGCGCCACCGGCTGGACCGCATCGTCCGCGGGCTCGAACAGGAAGTGCCAGCCGCGGCTCGACCCCTGGGTCGTGACCGGGGTGGGCACTTGCGGCAGGACTGGCGGCAGCGAGGGCGCGCCCGGCTCGCGGGGGCGCAGCAGATGGTCCGGAGTGCGGGTGAAACGGGTGTTGGCGTCGAGGGTGAACGGCCGCAGCCAGCTCGGGACCAGCTCCAGGTCGATCCAGCTGTGGGTGGTTTCGGCCGCCTCGAAGGCGCCATCGTGGATGGCTGGATCGTATTCCGGAATCCGCTCGTAGAACGAGGGCAGACCACGTTCGGCGGCAGAATCGGCCGGCGGTGGATCGAACGAGTCGTCCGGAGCGTAGGAAGGATACGCAAAAGGTCTCGGAGGACGGTTGAAGGAAGACATGGGAATCCGAAATCCGCAGCACCGGCGCCGTTTCGAGGACACTAGGGCGGGGGGCGTTAAGGGGAGGTTTGCACCTCGCGATAACGGTTTCTGAATACCTTATCTGTGAATCATGGGGACAAGCCCGCACCGCCCCACCCGTCTGCGGTGGACCCGCTCCAGCCCCCGCAATCCCTGCTGCCGGACCTCCGTACGGTTGACATTCCGTCCTGCCGGAGTCCTTTTAAAAGAGAACAAAATAGGAACATTTGGCTCCGTCCATGCCCTCGTTTCCCCACCCGCACCAGGCCCGGCGCGAGGATCTGGCAGCCCTTCGCCGCCGCATCGTCGAGATGGAACGGCTGTCCGCCCCGCCGGACGGTCCCGCCCGGCCGCGCCTATCGCTCGGGGCGCCGTTGGACGAGGTGCTGGGGGGCGGCCTCGCCCGCGATGCGCTGCACGAGGCGTTCCCGGCGGAAAAGGGGAATGTCGCCGCCGTGTTCGGGTTCGCTCTCGCCCTCGCGGCCGGCACCCGCAAGCCGGTGCTGTGGGTGCGGCAGGACATGGCGGCGCTGGAGGGGGGTGACATCTACGGTCCAGGCTGCGCCGCCTTCGGGCTCGATCCGTGCCGCCTGATCCTGGTGGCCACCGCGGATGCGGCCGACACGCTGGGCGCCGCAGAGGAAGCCCTTGGCCATGGCGCCCTCGGGCTGGTGGTGGCCGAGCCCTGGGGATCCCCGCGGCTCATCGACCTCACCGCCACCCGCCGCCTCGCCCTGCGCAGCGAGCGCTCCGGCGTGCCTGCCCTCCTGCTGCGGCCGGGAGCAGACCCCGGCCCCTCCGCCGCCGCCACCCGCTGGCGGGTCTCCGCAGCTCCCTCCCGGGTGGCGGGGGATGTTCCGACCTTCTGCCTCGGCCCGCCTGCCTTCGCACTGGAAATCGAGCGCAACCGTCTTGGACCCACCGGCCGCTTCACCGTGGAATGGAATGCCCATGCCCGACGCTTCACCCCGGCGCCTCGCCGCGCTCTTCCTGCCGCGCCTGCCGACCGACCGGCTGCACCGCAGCCGGCGGGGGCGTCGCATGTCGTCTCCGGCTGGCGCCGCACCGGCTGAGACGCCGCTGGTTACGGTGGAGGTGAAAGCCAATGCCCGCCGGCTCGCCGCGGTGGACGCGGCGGCGGCCCGCCTCGGTCTCCATCCCGGCCTCACCCTCGCCGACGCGCAGGCCCGTGTGCCGCAGATCGAAGCGGTGGAGGCGGATGCCGCGGCCGATACGGCGTTGCTCGCCGCCATCGCCTCGTGGTGCGAGCGCTGGACGCCCTTCGTCGCTGTATCCGGGCCGGACGGCATCGTGCTCGACATCACCGGCTGCGCCCATCTGTTCGGCGGCGAGGCGGCCATGGTGTCCGCCATGACGGAACGGCTTGCCGCCACCGGACTTGCCGCCTGCGGCGCAGTGGCTGGGACCGCGCGGGCCGCCCTCGCCCTTGCCCGCTGGCGGCCGGAGCAGGTGGTGCCGGCTGGCCGCGAGCGGGAGGCCGTCGCCCCTTTGCCGGTGGACGCCCTCGGCCTCGATGCGGAGACGGGGCGAAGCCTCGCCTATCTCGGGCTGGTGCGCATCGGCGACATCGCCGGCAAGCCCCGCGCGGCGCTCGCCGCCCGCTTCGGCAGCGTGCTGGTGGAACGGCTGGACGAGCTGTGCGGCGCGGCTTCGCCGCCCATCTCCCCGCTCAATCCCCTGCCCGTCTATGTGGCAGAACGGCGCTTCGCCGAACCCATGGGCGACGAAGCGACCGCCCGCGCCGTGCTTGCAGACCTCGCGCACGACATCACCGGTGTGCTGGAGCGACACGGCGAAGGCGGCCGCCGCTTCGAGGCCGCCTTCTTCCGCAGCGATGGCGCGGTGCGGCGGGTGGCGGCAGGCACGGCGGCACCGCTCCGTGATGGCGCCCGCCTTGCCGGCCTGTTCCGAGAGCGGCTGGCAGCGCTGGCCGATCCGCTCGATCCCGGCTTCGGCTATGACGTGATCCGCCTGTCTGTCACCGCCGCCGAACCGCTGGCCGCCACCCAGTCCGGCTTTGGCACCGAGCCCGCGGGCGCGGGGCTGGACCAGTTGGTGGATACCCTCTCCGCCCGGCTCGGGCCGCGCCGCGTCACTTGCCTCGCCGCGCAGGACAGCCATATTCCCGAGCGCGCCGCCATGCGGGTGCCAGCGCAAAAGGCATGGCGCAGCAGGGAAGCGCTCGCGCACGACTGGGCCGAGCCGGCCGCCGCCGATGCCCCCCTCGCCCGACCCCCGGCCCTGTTTCCCACCCCCGAGCCGGTGGAGACGCTGGCCCAGGTGCCGGACGGCCCGCCTCTGCGCTTCCGCTGGCGGCGCGTGCTGCACGAGGTGGCGCGAGCCGAGGGTCCGGAGCGCATCGCCCCGGAATGGTGGACCGCCCTTGATGCGGGGAGCCGCAGCCTCACCCGCGATTATTTCCGCGTTGAAGACACGCAGGGTCGGCGCTTCTGGCTCTATCGCGAAGGCACCTACGGGCGGGAGACGTCGGCGCCCCGCTGGTTCCTGCACGGCCTGTTCCCGTGAGCGAGCCCGTCTATGCCGAATTGGCGGCCGCCTCGCATTTCTCCTTCCTGCGGGGGGCGAGCGCGCCGGCCCATCTGGTGCGCACCGCCGTCGGCCTCGGTCTCGATGGCCTCGGCATCGCCGACCGCAACACGGTGGCCGGCGTGGTGCGGGCCTATAGCGCGCTGGAGGATCTGCGCACCCTCGACGAGGATCTGGAAGCCGACGATCCCGAGGCGGATGCCAAGCGCGCCGTCGCCGCCCGCGCCCGCGCCTTCCGGCTGGTGACGGGCGCGCGACTCGTCTTCTGGGACGGCACGGCGGACATCATCGCCTATCCCTCGACCCGCGCCGGCTGGGGCCGGCTCTGCCGCCTGCTCACCACCGGCAACCGGCGGGCGAAGAAGGGCGACTGCCATCTGTCCCTCGCCGACCTCCTCGCCGACGCCCGCGACCTGATGCTCATCGTGCTGCCCGGCGAAGAGGCAAGCGCTCTTCCGCCCCTCCTCTCCCGCCTCGCGGAGGCCGCCCCCGGCGCGGTGTGGCTCGGCGTCGACATGCCATTCTCCGGTGCCGACCGCCGGCGCCTTGCCGCCCTCAAGATCTGCGCACGCACGGCCGGCGTGCCGCTGCTGGCGGTGAACGAGGTGCTTTATGCAACGCCCGAAGAGCGCGATCTGCAGGACATCCTCACCTGCGTGCGCGAGGGCACCACCATCGCCGAGGCGGGGCGGCGGCTCCAGGCGAACGCCGAGCGCCACCTCAAGCCTGCCGCCGAGATGGCCCGCCTGTTCCGCGATGCTCCCGAGGCGGTGGCGGAGACCGCGGCGCTCCTCGCCCGCATCGATTTCACTCTCAAGGAACTGAAATACGACTATCCCGAGGAGCCGGTGCCCCCCGGCTGGACGCCGCAGGCGTGGCTGGAGGAATTGACCTGGCGCTGCGCCGGCGTGCGCTATCCCGCCGGCATCCCCGAGAAGGTGCGGAAGCTGCTGAAGGACGAGCTGGCCCTCATCCGGCAGCTCGAATACGCCCCCTATTTCCTCACTATCCACGATATCGTTCGCTTCGCCGAGAGCCGGGACATCCTCTGCCAGGGGCGCGGCTCGGCGGCCAATTCCGCCGTTTGCTACGTGCTCGGCATCACCGCCGTGGACCCCGCCGACAACGATCTCCTCTTTGCCCGCTTCATCTCGATGGAGCGGCGCGAGCCGCCGGACATTGATGTCGATTTCGAGCACGAGAAGCGTGAGAAGGTGATCCAGTACATCTATGAGAAATACGGTCGTCACCGCGCCGGCATCGTCGCCACCGTCATCCACTATCGGCCACGCAGCGCCATCCGCGACGTAGGCAAAGCTCTCGGCCTCACCGAGGATGTCACGGCGCGCCTCGCCTCCACACAGTGGGGCAGCTGGGGCCGTGATATTTCCGACGCGCACATCCGGGAGGCGGGGCTCGACCCGTCAAACCCCTTCATCCGCCGCGCGGTGGAGCTGGCCGGCCGCCTGATGGGCGCGCCCCGCCACCTCTCCCAGCATGTGGGCGGCTTCGTCCTCGCCCGTGAGCGGCTGGACGACACCGTGCCCATCGGCAACGCGGCCATGGCGGACCGCACCTTCATCGAATGGGACAAAGACGACATCGACGTGCTGAAGCTCATGAAGGTGGATGTGCTGGCGCTCGGCATGCTCACCTGCATCCGGAAAGCGCTCGACCTGATGCGCGAGCACGAGGGCATCGACTGGGGCCTCGCCGACGTGCCGCGCGAGCAACCGGACGTCTACGCCATGCTCCAGCGCGGGGATTCCATCGGCGTGTTCCAGGTGGAGAGCCGGGCGCAGATCAACATGCTGCCGCGCCTGAAGCCGAAGGAATTCTACGATCTCGTGATCCAGGTCGCCATCGTGCGGCCGGGACCGATCCAGGGCGACATGGTCCACCCCTATCTGAGGCGCCGCAACGAGCTGGAGAAAGTGGACTATCCCTCCCCGGCGTCACACCTTGGCGACAAGGGCGAATTGTACGATGTCCTCCACAAAACGCTCGGCGTGCCGCTGTTCCAGGAGCAGGCTATGAAGCTCGCCATGGTCGCCGCGCGCTTTTCCGACATCGAAGCCAACAAGCTGCGCCGGGCCATGGCCACCTTCCGCAACCTCGGCACCATCCACGAATTCGAAAGCTTGATGGTGGAGCGCATGGTGGCGCGCGGCTACAAGCGCGACTTCGCCCAGCGCTGCTTCGAGCAGATCAAGGGCTTCGGCAGCTACGGCTTCCCCGAGAGTCACGCCGCCTCCTTCGCCAAGCTCGTCTACATTTCCTCCTACATCAAATGCCGCCACCCGGCGGCTTTCGCCTGCGCGCTGCTCAATGCCCAGCCCATGGGCTTCTACGCCCCGGCGCAGATCGTGCGGGATGCCCGCGAGCACGGCGTGGAGGTGCGGCCCGTTGATGCCAATTTCAGCCACCACGACAACACGTTGGAACGCCGGGACGACGGCACCCTCGCGTTGCGCCTCGGCTTCCGGCAGGTGGATGGCTTTCACGAGGACTGGGGCGAGCGCCTCGCCGCCACCCGCGCCGTTCCCTTCGCAAGCCTAGAAGACCTCGCCCGCCGAGCGCGCCTGCCCACCCGCGCGGCGAAGCTGCTCGCCGATGCGGATGCCTTCCGCTCCATGGGCCTCGACCGCCGGGCCGCCCTGTGGCACGCCCGCCGCCTGCCGGACGACGATGCCCTGCCCCTGTTCGCGGCGGCGGACGCCCGTGAGCTGGGCGTCGAAGAGGAGGTGACGCTGCCGCGCATGGCGCGCTCGGAGCACATCGTCGCCGACTACCAGACGGTGCGCCTCTCCCTGAAGGGGCATCCCATGGGCGAATTGCGCGACCATTTCCGGAAAGAGCGCATCCTCACCTGCGCAGAGACGTCTGCGCTGAAGGACGGCGCCTTCGTCCGCAATGCTGGCGTGGTGCTGGTGCGCCAGCGGCCGGGCAACGGCAAGGCCATCTTCATCACCATCGAGGACGAGACCGGCATCACCAACATCGTCCTGTGGGAACGGGCGCTGGAACGCTTCCGCCGGGAGGTGATGGGCGCACGCTTGCTTCTGGTGGAAGGACGCATCCAGAAGAGCCCGGAGGGCGTCGTCCACCTCATGGCCCAGCGGCTCACGGACCGCACCGCCGACCTCGCCTTGCTCTCCAGGGTGCGACAGCCGCGGATGGAGGTCGCGCGGGCCGACGAATTCGCCCACCCCCAGCATCCGCGCAAGCATCCACGTGACGTTAGGGTACTGCCCAAGTCCCGGGACTTTCACTGAGCGCCGCGGCCTGGATGCCGCAGAGGTATCCAGCAGCCCAAGTGCGCACCGCGGCCCGCGAAAACACGGTAATTCGGGCAAAAAAGGCACGGCAGCCCCGCGCACTTCACGATTTATCCACAAAAACCCGTGAGGCTTCAGACCATAGGGAACCAAAGGCCGGGATACCGTCGCCGTGAAGCCGCTCCTCATCGTTACCGGATTTGTGGCCGCCGCCGCCGTGGGCGCCGGCATGGCCATCAGCCCGCTCCTGTCGGCCAAGGACGACGGCCCGGCGACCACCCAATCCATTTCCCAGCCGGCCACCCCGGCTTCCGGGCAGGCTGCCCAGGGCAAGGGCGCGACCGCCGCGCAGAAGAGCGCGGCTGCATCGGCCCAGCCGGTGCCGGCCCCGGCGCCGGAGCCCGCCGCGCCCCCGCCGGTGACCCCGCGCAAGAATTACACCTACAAGTCGTTCGACGTGGATGGCTCCTACATCGCCCTGACCTTCGACGACGGTCCGAACCCGGAAACGACGCCGCGGCTGCTTGAGATCCTGCGCCAGCGCAACATCAAGGTGACCTTCTTCGTGCTCGGCAACATGGTCGCCAAGCATCCCGAAGTACTGAAGATGATCGCCGACGAGGGCCACGAGATCGGCAGCCATTCCTGGAGCCATCCGCAGCTCACCCGCATCAGCCAGGCGGCGGTCGACAAGGAACTGGGCAACACCTCGGAAGCGATCTTCCAGGTCACCGGCAAGCGCCCGATCTACCTGCGCCCGCCCTACGGCTCCATGAAGCCGTCCCTGCGCAGCTACATCGAGGACAAGTACGGCCTCACCATCGTCAACTGGTCGGTGGATCCCAACGACTGGAAGAACCGCAACAGCCAGGCGGTGCATGACGCCATCATGGCGCAGGTGAAGCCGGGCGCCATCGTGCTCTCGCACGACATCTATGCCACCACCGTGGATGCCATGCCGCGCATCCTCGATGAACTGGCCGCCAAGGGCTACAAGTTCGCGACGCTGTCGCAGATGGTGGCCATGGACAAGCCGCTCAAGGTGGCCCTGGCCGCCCCTGGAGCCGCCGCCAAGAAGCCGAAGCCCAATGGCGCGAAACCGGATGCGGCGAAGCCTGCCGGCACGCCCAAGCCGGCCGCCGCTTCGGCACCGAAGCCCGCCGGGGCGCCTGCTCCGGCTCGGAGCGCCGGCGTCTACTGACGCGAAAGCCTCTCCACGCGAACGGCGCTCCCGGATCCGGGGGCGCCGTTTTCGTTTGGAGGCCGGTCAGTCCTCGGTCGAGTGGCCATGCCCGTGATGGTCGTGGTGGTGGTGTGCGTCCGGCGCCGGAAGGGTCACGCCGAAGGTCTTCACCAGATCGTCCACCTGAGCCGGCGACAGATAGCGCGGGTTGAGGCCACGCAGCAGCAGGTAGAGCTTCGCAGTCTCCTCCAGTTCCTCGGTGGCGAACACCGCCGCCTCCAGCGTATCGCCGGCCACCACCGGGCCGTGGTTCGCGAGCAGCACGGACGAATAGCGCCCCGCGAGGCCACGGATGGCATCTGCGACAGCAGGATCGCCCGGCCGATAATAGGGCAACAGCGCAGTCTGGCCGGCGCGCATGAGATAATAAGGCGTCATGGGCGGCAGCGCGGCCCGGGGATCGATCTCCGGCAGCATGGTGAGCGCCACCGAGTGGGTCGAGTGCAGATGCACGATGGCCCGGGCCGTGCCACGGGTCTCGTAGAGCGCGGAATGCAGCGGGATCTCCTTCGTGGGCTTGTCGCCGCTGAGGAGCCGCCCGCCCGCATCGAGCCGGGAGATGCGCGCGGGATCAAGGAAGCCGAGGGACGCGTTGGTGGGCGTCACCAGCCATCCACCGTCATCGAGCCTCAGGCTGATATTGCCGGAAGAGCCGGGCGTGAGGCCGCGCTCGAACAGGGACCGCCCGAAGCGGCAGATCTCCTCCCGTAGTCTAGTCTCTTCCATGGCCGGCCTCCGCTTGCTCCGCCGACGCACCAAAGCGAAGCGGAGGCGCCTTGGCAAGCGCGAACGGTACCGCGGCTAAAACGATTTGATCCAATGTCGCCCGGCTCCTACAACAGGCGCCGGAGCCGCCCGCCAACTGGCGGCCGAGACAGGGGAAACGGCCATGGTCGAGCAGGCGGAAGGAACAGCGGGCGTCCAGGGCGTCGGACGCGCGGGCGTGATCGGTCTCGGCTCCATGGGCTTCGGCATGGCGCAATCGCTATTACGGGCGGGGCTTGATGTGGCCGGCTGCGATGTCGGCACGGCTGCGGTGGAGCGCTTTGTCGCCGCGGGCGGGCGCGGTGCAGCCTCGCCCGCCGAAGCGGCGGAGGGGGCGGACATGGTGGTCAGCGTGGTGGTCAACGCCGCGCAGACCGAGGCGATCCTCTTCGGCCCCTCGGGCGTCGCCGAGACCTTGCCTCAGGGCGCGGTTTTCATCTCATCCGCCACCATGGACCCGGACATCGCCCGAAGCCTCGCCGCGCGGCTGGAGGCGACCGGCCGGCACTATCTTGACGCCCCCATCTCCGGCGGCGCCCAGCGGGCGGCCGAAGGCGCACTGACCATCCTCGCCTCCGGCAGCCCCGCCGCCTTCGCCACGGCGAAACCCGCCCTCGACGCCATGGCCGCCAAGCTTTACCCGCTGGGCGACGCTCCGGGCCAGGGTGCCGCCTTCAAGATGATCAACCAGCTCCTCGCCGGCGTCCACATTGCCGCCGCCAGCGAGGCCATGGCCTTCGCCGCACGGCAGGGGCTGGACCTGAAGAAGGTCTACGACGTCATCACCGCCTCGGCCGGCAACAGCTGGATGTTCGAGAACCGCATGCCCCACGTGCTGGACGGCGATTACACGCCACGCAGCGCCGTGGACATTTTCGTGAAGGACCTCGGCATCATCCAGGACATGGCGCGCAGCGCAAAGTTCCCGGTGCCGGTTTCGGCCGCCGCCCTGCAGATGTTCCTCGCCACCTCCGCCGCCGGCATGGGCCGCGACGACGACGCATCCGTCGCCCGCCTCTATGCTCGCATCACTGGCACCACCTTGCCGGGCGACGAGAGCTGAGGCGCGGCGGGTGTCGCTTTTTCGCCGTGCCAGCGGCGTTACACTCCGTCGCGATTCGTTACGTTCGGGGAACGCCCCAGCAACCTCCCCCCGCGAGGGTCTGGCGTCGACCCGACGCATCACAATGAGGATCCAGCCGATGACCCTCTCCCTGCGCGCCTCCTTCCTCGCGCTCCCTCTTCTGGCTCTCTGCACCGGCCCTGCTCCGGCTCAGACCGCCGCCACCCTCACCGCCGAGCAAGCCCAGGCCCTGCGTACCGCCTGCTCGGCGGACGTGAAGAAGCTGTGTGGCGATGTGCAGCCCGGCGGCGGGCGCGTGGTCCAGTGCATGCAGAGCAAGAAGGAACAGACAACTCCGCCCTGCCAGGCCGCCCTCGGCGCGCTGGGCAAGAAGTAGGGACGGCAGGCCAGCCTCAGGCGAGCGCCATGAGGCTGGCATTGCCACCCGCCGCAGCGGTGTTGACCGATACCGATCGCTCTTCCAGCAGCAGGTTCGCCGGATAGGCGAAGGGAGAGGATGCGATCTCCTCGACCGAGGCCGCATGGAGCGGCACGATGGGTCCGTCGCGCTCCGCAATGGCACGGGCAACGGAGCGCAGGCGCTCCCCCTCCCCTTCCACCAGCGCGACGGCGACCGCCTCGCCTTCAGGGGCGAGCCGGGCAGCCACAGGCTCCGGCACTGTGGCAAGCACGCCGGCCAGGGCCGCCGGGGCGTCGAGCATTGCGCGATTTCCAGTGGCGAGCGCGGTGCCAAATTGCCGGATCAGTCCCGTTTCCGTCTCCGGCATCAGCAGCACTATGCCGCGGCTGCGCAGCTCGTAAATGTTGCGTTCGCCCACCGGACCGGGAAGCTCCAGCGTCAGCCCGAGGGGACTGCGCGCGATGATCGCCCGCATCGCTTCCGCATCCGCCGTGCGGCCCGTCCCCTCAAGCCAACCCACGAACGCGAGCGCCGCTGGATCGGGTTGCCCCGCCCCCAGGGTGAACTGCGGCCCACGCACCAGCCGCGAAAGATAGAGCGGCCCGCCAGCCTTCGGCCCGGTGCCGGAGAGGGCGCGCCCCCCAAACGGCTGCACCCCGACCACCGCGCCGATGATGTTGCGGTTCACGTAGAGATTGCCGGCCTCGATCCGCTCCGTCACCGCAGCCACGGTTGAGTCGAGACGCGTTTGCAGGCCGAAGGTCAGGCCATAGCCTGTGGCATTGATGGCCGAGACCAGCCGGCCGAGATCGCGGCGCCGCCAGCGCAGCACATGCAGCACGGGCCCGAACACCTCGCGGCCGAGATCGGCCAGGGACGAAATCTCAATCAGCGTCGGGGCCACGAAGGTGCCCTGCGCCGTCTCGGACGGCAGTGGCGGGCTATGGACGGGGCATCCCTTCGCTGCCATTGCCGAGACGTGCGCCTCGATCCCCCGGCGCGCCTCGGCGTGGATCACCGGCCCCACGTCCACCGAGAGGCGATCCGTGCGGCCGGTCTCCAGTTCCGCCATGGCGCCCTTCAGCATGGCGAGCAGGGTATCGGCAACCTCGTCCTGAAGACACAGAACCCGCAACGCGGAACATCGCTGGCCCGCACTGTCGAAGGCGGAGGCGAGAACGTCCGCCACCACCTGCTCGGGCAATGCGGAGGAGTCCACGATCATCGCATTCTGTCCGCCGGTCTCGGCAATTAGCGGCACCGGCCGGCCATCCGGTCCCGGCCGCCCGGCCAGCGAACGGGCGATCAGTCGCGCCACCTCGGTCGAGCCGGTGAACATCACCCCCGCCACCTGGGGCGCCGACACCAGCGCTCCGCCGATGCGGCCATCGCCGGGCAGAAGCTGCAGCACGTCGGCGGGGATGCCGGCCCCGTGCAGGAGGCGCACCGCCTCGGCCGCCACAAGCGGCGTTTCCTCCGCTGGCTTCGCAAGCACGGGATTGCCCGCAGCCAGCGCCGCGGCCACCTGGCCGGTGAAAATGGCAAGGGGGAAATTCCACGGGCTGATCGAGGCGATAGGGCCGAGCGGGCGATGGGCGGGAGTGAGGCGCGCCTCCGCTTCACCGGCATAATAGCGCAGGAAATCCACCGCCTCGCGGACCTCCGCCACCGCGTTGGCGGCCGACTTGCCGGCCTCGCGCATGATGAGGCCCATGAGGCCCATCATTGCCGCCTCCATGGCGTCTGCCGCGCGCCGAAGCAGCACTCCTCGTTCAGCCGGGACAAGGGCGGCCCAATCGGTCGCGGCCGAAGCCGCGCGGGCGACGGCGCGCGCCACATCCGGGACGGTCGCGTCGCGCACTTCGCCCACAATATCGCGATGGTCGCCGGGATTCCGCACCAGCCGCGGGGCCGCGCCTCCAGATGCGGGCGAGGCCACCGTCCATGTGGCCGCCTGAGCGGCGAGGTGCGACGAAAGCGTGCCGAGCGTCCCGTCGTCGGCAAGATCCAGCCCGGCCGAATTCACTCGTTCCCCATAGAGGGCGCGCGGGGCAGCGATGCCCGGATGGGGCGCGCCCGGCACCGGCATGGAGGCGACGACCTCGGCCGGATCGGCGATGAGGTCCTCCACCGGGACGGCGGGGTCACGGATGCGGTTGACGAAGGACGAATTGGCGCCGTTCTCGAGCAGGCGCCGCACCAGATAAGCCAGGAGAGTCTCGTGGGTGCCCACCGGCGCATAGATGCGGCAGGGCCGGCCAAGGGGGCCGACGACCTCCTCATACAGCGGTTCGCCCATGCCGTGCAGGCACTGGAACTCATAGTCGCCGATGCGGAAGTCCGGGCCAGCCAGGTCGTGGATTGCGGCGAGCGTCTGGGCATTGTGGGTGGCGAACTGGGGGAAGACCGCATCCCTCGCCGCGAGCAGCTTGCGGGCGCAGGCGATGTAGGAGAGGTCGGTGTGGACCTTGCGGGTGAAGACGGGGAAATCCGGCATCCCGTCCACCTGCGCGCGCTTGATCTCGGCATCCCAATAGGCGCCCTTCACGAGGCGCACCGCAATGCGGCGTCCGGTCCGCCGGGCGAGGTCGACGACAAAATCCAGTATCGCCGGGCAGCGCCGGCCGTAGGCCTGCACCACGAAGCCGATGCCGTCCCAACCGGCCAGCTCCGGCGCGGCACAAAGCGCCTCAAGCAGGTCCAGGGAGAGTTCGAGCCGGTCCTGCTCCTCGGCATCGATGGTGAGGCCGATGTTCCAGCGCCGCGCCTCGACGACGAGCACGAGGAGGCGCGGCAGCAGTTCGCCCATCACCCGCTCCGCCTTGGCCCGGGCGTAGCGCGGATGCAGCGCCGACAGCTTTACGGACAGGCCCGGCCCGCGGACGATGCCGCGCCCGCCCGAAGCCGCGCCGATGGCGGTGATGGCACGGTGGTAGGCCTCGAAATAGCGCGTGGCATCCGCCGCCGTCATGGCCGCCTCGCCCAGCATGTCGAAGGAATAGAGGAAGCCCTCGCGCTCGCGCCTCCGGGCACGGCCTAACGCCTCTTCGATGTTGCGGCCCATGACGAACTGCTCGCCCATGACGCCAATGGCCGCATCCACCGCACGACGGATCACCGGCGCGCCGCAGCGGGCGACGAGGCGCGTCAGCGCCCCGGAGAGACTGTGCGTATCATCCGCCAGGGCGAGGTGCCCCGTGACGAGAAGGCCCCAGCTGGCCGCATTCACGAATAGCGACTGGCCGCCGCCCACATGCGCTCGCCAATCGCCGGAACCGATCTTGTCGCGGATCAGCGCATCGCGGGTGGCGGCATCGGGAATGCGCAGCAGCGCCTCGGCCAGGCACATGAGGGCAATACCCTCGCGTGAGGACAGGTCGAACTCCTGCACCAGTTCCTCCACCATCGAGCCGCGGGGCTTGTGCCGCAGACGGGCGACGAGGGCACGGGCGTGGGTGCCGACGCGCACGCGCTGCCCGGGGGAAAGCCGCGCCTGCGGCAGGAGCGCGGCGACGCATGTCTCCTCAGGCACCCGTGTCATGGCGGTGATGGCCTGCCGGAGGACCCCTCGGGGCGCTGGCGGAGGAGCGAAGTCCGCGAACAAGGGCGGGCGGACCGTCTCGCGAAGCGGGCTAAAAACTGCGGGCGCTGGCATCTGAGGCACCTTTCGTCGCGTCTTTCGAGCGATCTCGAACAGGCCTAAATGCTAACCCTGATGCCCGGAGGCGTTCTGACCGAAGATGGCCTCCATGATCCCGGAATTGACTTTTATTAGCTCAGATTGAAAATCGAATTTATGCAAATCGACTATATTTCCGATCAAATTGACGCATTCGATGCGCGCATCATCGCCGCCTTGGTGGAGGACGGGCGCATTTCCGTCACCGACCTTGCGGCGCGGGTCGGGCTGTCGCGCAGCCCATGTCAGGCGCGGCTGAAGCGGTTGGTGGACGAGGGCTTTATCCGCGGCTTCCGGGCCGTGCTCGATCCCGCGAAGCTGGGCCTCGACCACATCGCCTTCACCGAAGTGAAGCTCACCGAGACGACGGAAGCGGCGCTCACCGCCTTCAACAAGGCGGTACTGAAAATCCGCGAGGTGGAGGCCTGCCACATGATCGCGGGCTCGTTCGACTACCTGCTCAAAGTGCGCACCCGCGATATTCGCCGCTATCGAGAAGTGTTGGGGGAGAAGATCTCCAGCCTGCCCCACGTGGCGAGCACCTCCACCTACGTGGTGATGGAGCCGGTGAAGGACGACGGCGCGTAGGCGTATCGCCACCGGCCACCGCGTTTTGCGGCATTGCATCATGGCTCAGGTGGCGTTTCACTGGAGGGAATTTCCGGAGCCCGACCTTGCCCCATCCCCTGCCGACCCTCGAGACCCCGCTGCTCCGGTTTATCAAGGAGACCCACGCGGAATTCTCCCGCATCGACGAGGGCGAGGTCGCCTCCTACATCCCCGAACTGGGCAAGGCCAATCCCGACCATTTCGGCATCGCCGTTGCCACCACCGACGGGCATGTGTACGAGGCGGGCGACACGCAGGTGCCCTTCACCATCCAGTCGGTGTCGAAGGCTATGGTGTTCGCCCTGGCGCTCGATCTTCTGGGGGCGGAGCGGGTGGAGGCGGCCATCGGCGTCGAGCCGAGCGGCGAGGCGTTCAACTCCATTCGTCTGAGGGCCGACAACAAGCCGTTCAACGCCATGGTGAATGCGGGCGCCATCGCCTGTTCCGGCCTTATCGCGGAGAGCGCGGGGGACGAGGCGTTCGAGCTGATCCGCCAGGCCCTCGGCCGCTTCGCCGGGCGCGACCTCGGCGTAGACGCGGCGGTGTTCGAGAGCGAGCGCTCCACCGGCGACCGCAACCGTGCCATCGCCTATCTTCTGCGCACCTATGGCGGCGTCGCGGGAGACGTGGACCGGCTGCTCGACGTCTATTTCCGCCAGTGCTCCGTGCTCGTCACCGCGCGCGACCTCGCGGTGATGGGGGCGACCTTTGCCAATCACGGCGTTAACCCGCTCACCGGCGTCACGGTCGCCTCGAACTACGCAGTGGCGCGTACGCTGGCGGTGATGAGTTCGTCCGGCATGTACGACTTCGCCGGCGAGTGGATCTACCGCGTCGGCGTGCCGGCGAAGAGCGGCGTCGGCGGCGGCATTCTGGCTGCGTTGCCGTCCCAGCTCGGCCTCGGCACCTTCTCACCCCGCCTCGACATGCACGGCAACAGCGTGCGCGGCATCCGCACCTGCGAGGCCATTTCGGAAGCGTTCGACCTGCATATGCTGTCGCGACGGGACGATGTGCGGACCTGCATCGTCGCCGATTACGATTTCCGGACCGTACCGTCCAAACCCGGCCGGCAGCCGCACGAGCAGGACATCCTCTCCGCCCGCTCCGGCGCCATTCGGGCAATCGAGTTGGCCGGCAAGCTCTCCTTCGCCTCCATGGATTACGTGACCCGGCGGCTGACCGACCCAGCGGGCGTGCCGGAATTCCTCATCCTCAACCTGCACCGCGTCGCCACCATCACCGATGCGGGCCTCAGACTCCTCACCGGCCTCATCAAGAACCAGTTGCCCGCCGCCACCACCGCGGTGATCGCGGGCGTCGAAGCCACTTCACCCGTTGCACCGCAGCTGAAGGCGCTGCGGGAACAGGGCGTGCGCGTGCGCATCTTCCCCACCTACGATGCGGCGGTTGAATGGGCCGAGGACCAGGTGGTGTACCGCCATGGCGGCTTCTCCCGTATCGAGGTGGAAGCGGACCTCAGCCGGCAGGCGCTGCTCGCCGGCCTTTCCCCCCAGGAACTGGCCGACCTCTCACGCCTCGGCACTCGCGTGGTGTTCCCTGCCGGCACGCGGATCATTTCCGCCAACGAACCGCCGGCGCGGGTCTATTTTCTGTTGCGGGGCATGGTGAGCGCACGCTCCGGGGGCGACGTCCGCCTCTCCACCATGATCCCGGGCATGGTCTTCGGCGAGATGGCGCTCATCGAGCAGCCCCGCAGCACGGACGTCTGGGCCGATACGGAGGCGGTATGCGTGGAGGTCACGGCCGACCAGTTCCGCGCCTTCCAGGAAACCCATGCCCGCGCCGCCGACCGGATAATGCGCAACCTCGCCATCCTGCTCGCCGGGCGAATCCGCATGGCCACCGCCCGCATCGAGATGCTGACCGGATAGGCCTTTCGCATCATCGGCTTGGATGGCCGTCTCCTAGACGGATCGCCATTTGCCGGCCTAGCACTTTCGGCCAGCCTTGAGCGAAGCCCTTTACAACCCTCCGTTCCCCTCCCAGTCTTCTTCCAAACAGAAGAATTCGGGAGGTGAAGATGGTGGATACGGTGGAGAACCGGCCACAGGCTGTACCGGCGATGCCGGCGGTTCGGGCGGTGACGTTCGCGGACGTGAAGGCCTCGCTCATCGAGGGGTTGTCAGACTTCGCGCGGGCCCCGGCCTTCGGCCTCGTATTCGGCGGCCTTTATGCGGCGGGCGGCCTAACCATCGTCGCCTGTGTCATGTTCTTCGATGTGGGATATCTCGCCTATCCGCTGTTTGCCGGCTCGGTGCTGATCGGACCATTCGTGGCGGCCGGCCTCTACGATGTCAGCCGGGAACTGGAGGCGGGACGTCAACCCACCTGGAACGGCGTGATGGCCACCATCTTTGCCCAGCGCCAGCGGGAACTCGGGTGGATGGCGTTCGTCACCATCTTCGCCTTCATCATCTGGATGTACCAGGTGCGCCTGCTGCTGGCCCTGTTCCTCGGCTTCGCCTCCTTCGCCACGCTCAACGACTTCATCAAGGTGCTGTTCACCACTTCGGATGGCATCGCGTTCCTGGCCGTCGGCCATGTGATCGGGGCTGCGCTGGCGCTGGGCCTGTTCTCCATCACCGTCGTTTCGTTCCCGCTGCTGATGGACCGGGATCTCGATGTGGTGACGGCGATGATAACGAGCGTACAGGCGGTGCTCACCAGCCCCGGGCCGATGATCCTGTGGGGCATCTGCGTGGTGGCGCTGATTGCCATCGGCACCGCCCCCGCCTTCCTTGGGCTGATCTTCGTGTTGCCGGTGCTGGGGCATGCCACGTGGCACCTCTATCGCCGGGCCGTGGCACCGCTCTCCTGAGAGACGACGCCGACGTCAGGAGGCGTCGGTGTCCTTACCCTTGCGCTTCGGCTTGGGCGTTGCCGCATCGGAAACCCGCGCCGTCTTCGCCGTCGCCGCGGATCCGGCAGATTTGGCGGCTGCGGCTTTGGTCGCGGCTCCTGGGCCATCCGCGCTGCCGATGGGCTTCTGCGCGGACTTGGCCTTGGTCGCCTTGGGCTTCAAAACTTTGGCGGGCTTGGCGATCTTGGCGGCCTTCAAGACCTTCGGCGGCTTGGCTTCGCCCGTGGCCGGAATGGCATCGCCATCGTCCGGCATCAGCGCCCGCGACGCCACAACCTTCGCCTTGGCGGCCCGCGCCTTGGCTTCCTTATTCTTGGCCATCTTCGCTCGGGCGACGACCGTGCCCGCATCCTCGGCCCCGGCCCCATGCTCGAGTTGCCCGGGTGATGAGGACGAACGCACCGAGGCGGCAAGACTTTCCTGATCCGTTACAGATCGCGCCCCAGCCTTTGCGGACTTCCCCTTCTCCGCCTTGGCCTTCTCCGTCTTGGCCTTACCCGCCTTGGCCTTGGCCGGCTTATCATCGGCCTTCGCGACCTTGGCCTTGCCAGCCCGCGCCTTGCCCGCCTTGGCACCCGCTTCGCTGCCTTTAACCTGGTCGGCCTCGATCGCCTTCGATTTGGCCGCCTTCGCCTTGAGCACGGCCGGTTCGGCCACAGCGGCAGTGTCAGCCAGCTTCTCCTGCCAACGCCGGGCCATGATGTCCCCGAAGGATAGGATCAGCTGGGAGAGGTCTTCCTCCTGAACCGCCGCAGCGGCGGTCTCGATGGAGAACCAGAAGCCGTAGCGCTGGAACCGTTCCGGCCACTTCTGCAGCAGGCGCTTCACCTTGAGCGGGAAGACCAGCACGTCGCACAGCACGGAGCGGGTGCCGAGGCGCTTCTCATAAGTGTAGGCGCCGAGGGGTTCGCGGGAGACGACGCCGACAAGGCCGGCCTCCTCGTAGGACTCGCGCGCCGCCGTCTTGGGCGGGGTAAGGCCCTTGATCGGCCACCCCTTTGGAATCACCCAGCGGCGCGTTTCCCGGGAGGTGATGAGCCGAATCTGCACCTCGCCGTCGCGCCGCACGCGGTAGGGCAAGGCAGCATATTGCACTCGGCGCCCGCTCGAGACGCCCGCAGCAACCGGAATATGGGGCCAATCCGACCAAGGCGCCATTGACGATCCAGGAGCGGCGGAGCGTGAAAGACGAACCCGGTGACCGAGAACCCGTTCTTCCGCCCGCCGACGGCAGAATCGGTCATCAAGACTGATCTATCACAAAGCATTCCCCTGAAGAAATCGCCCCGGCCGCCGTTGCCGTTGCCTCACTGGGGTTCAGCTTCGTAGACCACGACGGTGCGCGCCCGCACCTCTATCTCACCCGCCTCCACCGGCACCGCCATGCGAGCCGCATCGGCTTTCATCATCATCGGCGCCGGCATGATCGGACCGCTGTGCTGCCCCTCGGGCTGGATCGACATGATGCGCGTGAGCCGAAGCCCCGCAGCCGCGGCGACGCCCTTGGCCTGCTCAATGGCGTCCTTCACCGAGGCCGTCCGCGCCTCGCCTTCCAGCCGATCCGTATCGGCGAGGGCGAAGGACAGGCCCGATGCCTGGTTGGCACCCGACTGCACCACCTTGTCCAGCAGTCCACCGAGCTTGCCGAGGTCACGCACCGTGATCCGGACCGAATTGCGCACCTCGAAGCCGATCAGCTTCGGCGCCTCGCGGGACGGCGGCTGTGGGAAGGACTGCTGCGGCTGGATGGAGAAGGACGAGGTGGAGATATCGTTTGGCGCGATCCCCGCCGCCTTCAGCGCCGCGATCACGTCCGCGACCGCCTTGGAATTGGCGGCGAGCGCATCGTCGGCAGTCTTCGCATTGCTCACGACGCCGGTCGTAAGCACCGCCATGTCCGGCGGGGCAGTGCGCGTTGCCTCTCCCACCACCGTGATCGTCGCCGCCGCAGCCACAGGCCCAGACACAGCCAGCGTTGCGGCGAAGGCCGCTGCAATCACGGCCGCAGTGCTGACCGCGGCACGCGGGAACGAAACGTAGCCGGCCGGCGAATGACGCATGGAGGTATCCTCGTTCGGCCCCGGCTATGCCCCGGGGGGAACGGCAGACGACCGCGCGAACGCGGCGCCATTGCGGCGAAGCCGCCGCCATCCCCACCCTAACGGCACTCTCCTCACGCGAGGGCTGGAATCTGTTGTTCCCGCGCGGCAGGATTGCTAGAGCAACACGCATAAGGCGTGCGGGGGCCTGTAGCTCAATGGTTAGAGCTGACCGCTCATAACGGTTAGGTTGCAGGTTCGAGTCCTGCCGGGCCCACCAGCTTCCGGGTTCATCAGAAACCCCGTGGGCAATTTTCCTTCTTTTCAGCCCGCCGTCCCCAATCGGCACGATCGAGGTTTTTGGGGACGCAGAGGATGATCCGTCGCGTCCATGGACGCGTGTCCGCATGGTGCCGCAGCCGATCGTGATCGACCGGCGCGAGCGGTAGCGAGACGACGACCTAGCTGGTATCCAATTCTTCTTTTGATTTGCTGCACTTGCACGCCTCGAAAACGTGCATTCTACGCGTGCGATTCCCAATTATGGGCCCCGCGGAGGGCCCGCTCTCACGCGATCAAACGTCGGGATTCGCATCGGGCGTTGGGGCTCTCGCGATGGAAACGGGCAGATGAATCGGCCGAAGCGATCTGGGGATCGACGTCACATTGCCAGCGGCCGGACGGTGAAAGTGCGATTCGATCTGGTCGCCGCACTGTTGATCGCCGGCACGGCCCCGGTATTTGCGGTCGATATGGCGGGTGCCGACACGGGAGCGCCGCCTTCGTTCTTTCAGGATGATTTCTGGACCCGGCCCTACCTCTTTGGGGATCTGGGACGGAGCCGGCTGAAGGAACAGGGCATCGACATCTCTGGCGGGCTCGTCAACGAAACGGTCGGGAACCTCTCGGGCGGCACGCACCAGACGGGGGCGAATGCGGGCCAGGCGTCCATTCAGGCCATCTTCGACATGGAGAAGCTGGCCAACATCACCGGCGGCACCTTCGGCATCACCCTCGTGGGCCGTTGGGGCGACAACCTCGCCGAAGTCGCCAACATTCCGGCCCTGATGCTGATGAACGAAGTCTACGGCCGCGGCAATATCGTTCGCCTCGTGGACTTTCACTACAATCAGGCCTTGTTCGACGGCGCCGTGGACATCAAAGTCGGCCGGCTCGCCGTCGGCGCCGATTTCGGCTTCGATCGCTGCGATTTCATTAATCTGACCTTTTGCGGCTCGGTTCCAGGAAATATAGCCGGGAACTACATCTTCAACTGGCCGGTGAGCCAATGGGGCGGCGTCGTGAAGCTCCATCTCACCGATGACCTGACCTTTTCAGCCGCCGTCTATGACGAAAACCAGACCTACCTGTCGGTTCAGGCGAAGTGGGCGCTGCTGCCCAGCTGGCCGTCCGGTTCCGAGGGCGCGCTGGTGCCCCTGGAGCTGAAATGGACTCCGACGCTCTGGAATCTGTCGGGCACCTACAAGATCGGCGGATGGTTCGATACCGCGACCGCGGATAACGCCGTCACCAGCATCAACGGGCAGCCCCAGCTCATCTCCGGGCTTCCCTATGCCCAGGATTATGGGCGATACGGCTTCTACGTTTCCTTCATCCAGCAGCTGACGGGCAACGCCACGGGGCCGAACCCGAAGCAGGGATTGTGGAGCTTCTTCAACTTCACCTATGCCGACCCGCGGACCTCCACGCAGCTCTATCAGGTGGCATGGGGCATTCAGCAGCACGGCACGTTCGCAAGCCGGCCCGATGACGACATCGGTTTCGCCATCGGAACGACCGGGATCAATCCGCGGCTCGCAACGGCGCAGGCTGAGGCCAATTGGCTGGGGCTCGGCCCGGGCTATGTGCAGCACAATGAATATGTGCTGGAAGCCTACTACGGGTTCCAGGCCACGGGGTGGCTGAACCTGAAGGCCTCCCTGCAATACGTCATCGATCCCGGCGGCTACACCTCGCCCGTCAACGAGAACGCCTGGGTGGTGGGCCTGCGCACAACGGTTGCCTTCTGAGGGAGGAGCCACGGGCATCGCCCGAAGCTCCGCCCCGTAGGCGCCCGCACATGGCGGAGCGGTGAGTGGTTTCCGGCCTGCCGGGTGATCCTGACCTTCCTTCCCCTTCAGCCCGGATGCTGTGAGGAGGCGCGCGCCGCCTTCACCACCTCGGCGGCGGTCGGGGGATTGGCCGGGTGCCAGCTCAGACAAAGGGCGGTCTCGATCTTGACCGGCCGACGCACGCCTTCCGTAGAGAAGTAGAAGACACCACGCCCCAACCGGGCCAGATCATCGGCCGCACCACCCTTGGCGGCCATGAGATCACGCGTCGCCTCGATGGTCGCAGGCGAACTCATGCGGCCGTACATATGAGTGGTGCAGTTGGAGACGATGCCGCTGTCGATGCCCCGCGGCAGCTGGGTCGCGAACACCATGCCGAGCCGATACTTGCGCGCCTGCGCTGCCAGCGAGCGGGTGCTCGCCTTGCAGGCCGTATTGGCCTGGGATGGCGCAAAGTTCTGTGCCTCGTCCAGCACGTAGAGCCGCCCGGAGGGGCTCGGGTTCTGCTTCACCCATGTGAACAGCGTCATCTGCAGCTGGTTGACGAACGCCTGCTTCGCTTCGTCGGTGGCAAGGCCGGCGAGGTTGATGACGGAGATACGCGGCCGCCCCGGATCGCGCCCATGAAAGAGGCGCCTGGGATCCAGCTTCGGCCCACTCGACTGGAGCAACGGATTGGTGGCGATGGCCGCGCGCAACTGGTCGGCCATGTCGCGGGCGAGCTTTTCGGCATTGCCGATCTCGCTCAACCCCTCTGGAAGTTCGGACAGCAGGGCCACGAAGTCCTTCAACTCTCGTCCGCCGCTCAAGGCAAAGTGGCACAGAGCGTCGGCGAGAACCCCCTGCTTCAGGATTGCCTTCTGGCCGCCGCCGCCGAGGTAGGGGGTGAGCGTGGCGCGCGCCATTTCCACCGCCTGGCTACGCTCGTCCTCGCTCTCGGCGTCACGGCCGTTGCCGATGGCGGCGAAGTCCGGCAGGAGGGCGAGGGAGAGCGGATTGCCGCTGGAGACGCCGGGGGTCCAGACCACCACCTCCACGCCAGCGTGGTACGCCTCAGCCTTCACCACGTCCTCGGAAGAGAAGGATTCCGGCACTTGGGGCCACGCCTCGCCGAGGCGGGCGAGGTCGTTGTTGATGTCGAGCACGATGGCGGGAATGCCGAGGAGAGCCGCCTCCTCCACCAGACGCCGCAGCAGGACCGTCTTTCCGGATCCGGAGCCCGCGAAAATCGCCACATGCCGGGGCAAGAGGGAAGCTGCGAGTTCCACCGTTTCTCCCCCGCCTTGCGGAGCGACCCGGCGGCCGACCACGATCTGCGTCGCCGCGCCGGACGGGGGCACCAGCGGCTCCGGAGCAGGACGCGCCGGACGGGGATCGACGGGGGGCGCGGCGACCTTGCCGGACGGGATACTGACAGGCGTTCCGGGCGGGGGCGGTTCGGGCGCAGCGCCGAGAAAGGCGGGTGGCGCGAGGCCGGCAGCCTTGAACAGAGGCGCGTCGTACAGCGGATTGCTCTGCTTCAGCCAGGCAGCGAAGTCTGGACGGCCAGCGAGCGAGCGCAGGGCCAGGAAGGCTCGCAGGTCGTCCTCGCCGGGCGCGATGAAGCGACCGCCCGCCTTTTGGAACTCCTCTGTCAGCTGCCGCGACTTCGGCCCCTGCGGCGGTTCAGTCGAGCGCAGCAGCACAAGGTGACGCCCCTTCAGCTTCGAGCCGATTCCAGAAGCCGTCATGGCCGCCTTGATGCGGGATTGATAGGCGAGGTGGTTGGGATGGGGCAGCAGTCGGAAACAGTAATGCTGCTCAAGATCGCCCTGGGCGCGGAAAGTGAAGGACAGCCGGCCGTGGAGCGGCGGCGTCTTCTGGTTCGGGTAGAATTGGACCCCCGCATCCACGTCCTCCGGCAGATCAAGCTGTTGCTCGAAAAGGCCGAGGGCATAGGCGAAGAGGTCGCGCATCTCGTCCTCCCGATCGGGATCGAGAAGGCCGGACACATCCGCCTCTGCGCGAGCCTGGACATAGGCGGCCTCGAGACCGGAGATCGTGGGGATGGTGGCCGGCGGCTGCCCCCCACGCGTGAATGTGGACAATTCCTCGACGTCGCCACCGGCGACACATGCCAGGCGATGGGCCTCGCAGCGCCGGAGCAGTTCGCGCGGCGAGAGACCGACCGCCTCGGCGAAAGCCTCGGGCCGGAACGGCCAGGTGGGATAAGGTGGGGTGAAATTGCGCGGGCCATAGGCAGCGACGAGACGCGCTCCGACCAGCGCAGAAGCACGTTCGGAATCGGGCAAGGCCTGCAGGGACGTCGGCGGACGGAAGCGGGCATCCACGGGCACGCTCGAGGTTTGCTCGATCACCTGCCATGTGGCCTCAAGACACGACAGGACGACCACCGCGCGATATTTCACCTCGTGGAGGTCCATCAGGCCCTGCGCCAGCGCCTCCAGGATGGATCGCGCCTCTGCCTTCTCCCCCTCCGACAGGTTTTCCGCCGCCTTTGAACTGGCGTTCGCGGCACTGACGATGGCGTCGATCTGGTCCACCGCAATCAGTGTTGGCCCCACGAGGCTCATGAGCCAGCACAGGCCTTTTACGACGGAAATGGGTGAGTTCTGGCCGACGAAACCGAACTGGCCCGCGTCCTGCGCCGTCGAGGGCATGCCCTGCAGCCACGCATGCGCGATGCTCTGCTGATCGAGGTCGCTGGATGTCAGGAGAATGAGGGCGGTCAACACGTAGCGATGTTCGAGCGTGCCCTGCCGGTCATACCGGGCGAAGGAGTTGAGGAATAGCGCCGATATGTCGTTCATGGCCTTGCGCGGGTCGTCATCGTGACGGCGCGCGATGGTGCCGACCTGCCCGGCGATGCCCAGTTTGTCCGCCAGCTTCAGGATCAGGAGGTCGTGCTGCGTCATGCCTTCCGCGCGCAGGGCCAGAAGCGAGTTCAGGAAACCGAGCGCTATGGACGACCAGAAATCCTTCACCCCCACGAGGTCGAGGAGAACGAACCAGCCATCGCGCTCCCAGACCCCGGCCCGCAGCCGGCCGACCAGATGGGTCTTGCCATAGCCAGCCGGCCCCACAATGACGCGGCCGAGCGGCTCCGGCTCGGGCTTTTCCTCCGCCGTCCGCTCCTCGAAGTAGGACAGGATGTCGTCGATGCAGCCTTCATGCAGCGCCGTGACCTGATGGGGCGGATCGCGCCAGACGCTGCGCAGCTGCCGGGTCCAGTCGAAGCTTGCGGCGCGGAAAGCCGCCAATCCCGGTGCGCCGGGCTTCTCCCTCGCTCGCGTCATCGCTCGATCCACAGGATGTGGCGGGGCTCGCCGGCGATCTCGACCGCCGCGGCGCGATCCGCCTCGGTGATCTCGGCGCGATTGTCGATGCGGTAGAGGCGGGCAGCGCCCTCCGTCTGCATCGCCTTCAACGCGGCGTCGAGGACCGCTTCGGACACGTCGGAGAGGTGAGGCCGCAAATTCTTCAAGAGCGCCCGCGTGTTGAGGCGGCCACCCGTCACATCGAGATAGGCAGCGCGGATGCGCGCGGGAAGGTTCGATGCCTCCTCCTCTCCCCCTTCGCCAAATCCGCTCCCGATGGCCGGGCCGGACGTGGGCGACGGGCCGCCTTGAGGGCCGAGCAGGTCCGCGAGCGCAATCTCCTGCGCTGCCATGTAGGCGGAAAGGCGCTTCAGCACCGCGCGCAGCACCGCCGAGGCGCCTTCCGCGTCCTCGGGCAGCAAGGCGTGGAGGGCGGCGCCGCCGGCATCCCAGCCCTTGTCCGTGACCTCTATCACATTGGCCCGTCCCCGTTTCGTGGTGCGGATCCAGCCCTCGCGCTCCAGCGGACGGCGCACCGCGGGGTCTGGCACCGGGCGCAGATCCTTCTGCGCGGCGCCGCCGTCGGGATGCGCGAGCAGGGCCAGCAGGAGCAGCCCCTGGCGTTCTTTCAGCCGGCTTTCGGGGGATCGCGTCGGTTTGGTCATCGCCTTGGTTGCCACCTATCTCTCCCCAAGCAAGACCTGCCGGCGGTGCCGGACCAGGTCGCGAATCTTTTCCAGCGCCAGCCAGCAGTCCTGGGCGATCTCGTCGTTGGCGAGACGCAGCACGGCGTAGCCGGACAGGGTCAGCTCGAAATCGCGATGGCGGTCGCGCTGGAAGGCGGCGCGGGTGCCGTGGTCGGCATAGCCGTCCAGCTCCACCACGAGCCGCCCCTCGGCCCACAGGAGGTCGACCCTCGGGCGGGATCCCCGCACGGTTTGAACGGGAAGGTTGAAGCCGAACAGCGGGGCCAGTTCCGCATCCGCCTCGATGAGCCGGGCGAGATGCTGTTCCAGGGCGCTCAACGGGTGGGGACGGCCGCGCCACGGGATCAGCCACGGCCCGTCCGGCTCCGCCCTAACCTCATGTCCATTCACATGATTTTCCGGTGGGGCGATGTCCGCTTCGTCGGCAAGGCGCCAGGCCCCGTGGCGGATACGGTCGAAGGGCGAAAGCTCGGCGGGGGGGCTCGGGAAACAGCGCCACCACCGCCCCGTGGAGATGGCGCGCGATCCATTCCAGCCCTGCGACAAACGCCTCCGCCCTCGCGGCGGGAAGGGGTTGCGGCACCTCCACGACCAGCACCAGGCCATCCGGTCCGATCACCCGGGACAGCTGGTCGAGCTGCGTCCCGGCGGGCGTCCGGGGCACCTTTGGCGGCCGGTTTTCCAGCGCCAGCAAGGCTCCGGCCTCGATCCAGGCGGACAGGACGCCGGGGTGGCCGGCTGCGGTGCGGCGCGCGGCCGCCGTGACGGCCAGGCGGGCGAGCGTGTCCGCCCCCTGGGCGGGGAAGCTCACGTCATCATACCAGACGGGCCACATGCGGAGGGCAATGTCGGCCAATCGGGTGAGGAGATTTTCGGCCACCGCCTCGGGGGTGTCGGCCGGCGCGAGGGGAAGAAAGAGCAGCCGCGGCGCGCCGGATGGAAGCTCCATCTCATTGAAGAGAGAGCATAATTGCGAAAGCTCGACGCCATCCACGCAGACGATGCCGCCCTGCGGCGCCCCGAGGAGGACAGCCGCGAGGGCCGGCGCCGACAGGCGATCGCGTGCGACTTTGTCCCCCAAAAGGTTGCTCCCCAGCCTTGAGACGACCAGAACGCGCAACGGATCGATACCGGGGACATGACGTAGGTGCAACCGCGCTTTTGCCGCATCCGGCGTCCGACTGACTCGCCCCTGAACAGTGCGGTTCGGGTGCCTTTCACCAGGGGAATCGGTATGGTTCGGTGGGGTTTCGGCGGCGAGTCAGTCGAAGGTTCGGCATATTCCGACCGAACCCGCCACGGAACGGATGAAGAGCCGCAAATATGAACGCCTGGGTTGCAGCCGGAGTTGCAGTGGTGACCATGGCCTTTGCCATGGGGATCGGGATGGCCATCGGCAGTCGCCTCTCGCAGACACGCTACGAAGACGGGTCGATCAAGAATTTGCGCACCAGCGTCGCCATCATCGCGACCATGTCTTCGCTTCTGCTTGGCCTCATGGTGAATTCGGCCCGCTACAACTTCAGCGACGCCTATTCCGACGTACAGAAATACGCGGCCGTCCTTCAGATCACCGATCTCAACCTGCTCAGCTTCGGCGCGCCCGCCTGTCCGCTCCGGGGCAACCTTCAGGCCTATGCGCGCCAGCTCGTGGCGGAGACGTGGACGGCCGGCGAGGATGAAGCCTCGTCCGGCGCCGCGCAGGTGTCGGCGCTCACCGCGCTCCTCGGCTTCGATGCCGGGGTGCGCAACCTCAAGGCCGAGACGGCCGACCAGCAGGAGGTGCGAGGCACCCTGCTCGGCCTGTCGCGGCAGTTGGTGGAGTATCGCTGGAAGGTCACGGGCGTCGCCCGCACAGCCACCCCCGTCACCTTCATCGTTGTGGTCATCTGCTGGTTTGCGCTGATCTTCCTCTATTCCGGCGTCTTCGCGCCGCGGAGCGCGCTGGTCCTCGTCGGCCACGGGCTGGGCATGGTCGGCATCGCCGCCGCCATCTTCCTGGTCATGGAAATGGGCCAGCCCTTCACCGGGCCGATCAAGGTGTCCCCCGCCCCGGTGGAGCGGCTGCTGGCGCGCATGCAGGCGGAGCCCTGCCCCGCCGTCGCGCCGCAGGGCTGAAACAGCGACGGCCGGATCGCAAGACGCGACCCGGCCGTCGTAAACCCTTGAGAATGCGCGATCAGTTCAGGCGCGGCTGCTGGGACGTGCCCTTGTACCAGTCGAACGCCTTGCCCTCGGTGGAGAGCATCACCGACTTCACATCGAAGTGGTCGTTGAAGCTCTCGATGCCGAACTCACGGCCGATGCCGCTGTCGTCCACGCCGCCCCACGGCGACGCCGGATCGAGGCGGTGGTGATCGTTGATCCAGACGATGCCGGCCTTCACCTTCGCCGCCACGCGATGGGCGCGGTGGACATCGCGGGTGCGGATGGCGGCGGCGAGGCCGAACGGGCTGTCGTTGGCAATGGCGAGCGCCTCCTCCTCCGTCTCGAAGGGGATCACCACGGTGAAGGGGCCGAACACCTCCTCGCGGGCGATGCGCATGTGGGGCGCCACATCCGCGAACACGGTGGGCTCCACGAAGAAGCCGTTCTCGTGGCCGGGCACGATGCGCCGCTGGCCGCCGGCGACGAGGCGCGCGCCATCGTCATGGCCCGCCTGCACGAAGGAGAGCACGCGGTCGAGTTGGCGCTGGGAGACCACCGGGCCGAGCTGGGTCTCGGGATCGCACGGATCGCCGATGCGGATGGCCTTGGTCTTGGCGGCCAGGCGCTCCACGAACTCGTCATAGATGGTCTTCTGCACGATGTGCCGGGCGGCGCAGACGCAGGTCTGGCCGGCGCCCACGAAGGCGCCGAAGGCGGCATAGTTCACCGCTTGCTCCACGTCGTAATCGTCGAACACCATCACCGGCGTCTTGCCGCCCAGTTCCAGCGTCTGGTGGGCGAAGACCTTCGCCGCCGCGGAGCCGGCGATGCGCCCGGCCTCGGTGCCACCGGTGAGCACCAGCTTGTTGATATCGTGATGCTCGGCGAGGAAGCGGCCGGAATTGCCGCCGATGCCGTTCACCACATTGAACACGCCGGGCGGCAGGCCGTTGTCGCTCATCAGCTTGGCGAGACGCAGCGTGGTCAGGGGCGTGTATTCGGAGGGCTTCACCACCGTGGTGCAGCCCGAGGCGAGCACCGCCGCCAGCGACTTGCACAGGATCATCAGCGGGTGGTTGAAGGGCGTGCAATTGGCCACCACGCCGATGGGCGTGCGGCGGGTGTAGTTGAGGTAGTTGCCTTCCACCGGGATCACGTCGTCGCGGCGGGCGAGGGCGAGGCCGCCGAAATAGCGCAGGAAGTCCGGCAGGCGGCCGAGCTGGGCGCGGGTCTCGTTCACCGGCCGGCCGTTGTTCTGGGTTTCGAGCTGGTACAGCTCCGGCAGCGCGGCCTCGAAGGCGTCGGCGATGCGGTTGATGAGCTTCACCCGCTCGCGGATGGCCATGCCGCCCCAGGCGTCACCATTGAAGGCGGCGCGGGCGCTTTTCACCGCCGCATCGACGTCCTCGCGGGTGCTGTCGGGAATGGTGGCGATGACGGCGCCGGTGGCGGGGTTCTTCACCTCCACCGTGCCGCCGCCGATGCTCTCCACCTCGCGGCCATCAATGAAATTGCCGCGCGCCGCGATGGCGATCTCGGCTTTGGCGTTCATGGCGTTTCTCCGGTTTTTCTCAAAGGACGACGGCGTGGCGCGACAGGGCCGCGACCACCCGCTTTTCGGCATCGGCGATATGGTCCCGCAGCAGGCGGGCGGCCTTGCGGCCGTCGCGGGATTGCAGCGCCTCGATGATGGCGACGTGTTCGGCAATGAGCCGGTCGGGGTCGCGCCCCTGCATGGTACCGATGCTGACCAGCACCAGCCGGTCCGCCTGCGCGACCAGATCCACCACCTCTTCCCGCATGCGGCGGTGGGGCGAGCACATGGCCACCGCGACATGGAAGGCGCGGTTGTAGCGGATGAAATCCGACTTTGACGCATCGAAGGTGCGGAACACGTCGAGGGCGGCCAGCACCTCGTCGGTCGCATGGCGGGCGGCATCGGCCGCGCAGGCCGGCTCCATCACCTCGCGGAAGCGGAAGATGTCGCGCGCATCGGCCAGCGACACCGGATTCACCCGGTAGCCCTGGCGCGGCAGCACGGTGATGAGGCGCTCCTGCTCCAGCCGAAGCAGGGCCTCGCGCACGGGCTGCTTGCTCACCTCGAAGCGGCCGGCCAGCTCCTGCTCGCGCAGCTCCTCTCCGGGCTGGAGACGGCAGCCGAGAATCTCCTCCTTGAGCCGCGCATAGACCGCGTCCCGCAGCAGGCCGGAGCCGCCGATGGCCTTATCAGAGGCGATGTCTTGATCCATCAACATATTTCATGCCCTGAAATTCTCGCCGCATCTTGGAGGAGTGATAACGACAGAACAACGGAAAAATGGCGCTTGACGGCGGTTTTCGGTTCTGTCTGAAATATCACGACAAAAAATTTTGCCGTCAAGAGCATCTCAGGGAGAGCAAAAATGCCCACACTCACCAAGCGCACCGCGGCCTGTTCGTGGCTCGCCGCGACGGCGCTGTCCGCGCTGATGGCCGTGCCCGCGGCGGCGCAGCAGCCGCCCATCAAGGTCGGCTTCATGACGGTGCGCTCCGGCGCGCTGGCGGCCGGCGGCAAGCAGATGGAGCAGGGCATGGAGTATTGCCTTGCCGAGCGGAACGGCATGATGGGCGGCCGCAAGGTGGAGCTCATCACGGTGGACACCGCCGGCCAGCCGGCCACCACCAAGACCCGCGCGCAGGAGCTGGTGGAGCGCGAGCGCGTCAACGCCATCATCGGCCCGCTCGCCGCCTTCGAGGCGCTGGCCATCGACGACTACATCCGGCAGGTGGGCGTGCCCGTGATCTCGCCCTCGGCGGCGGCGGAAGACCTCACCCAGCGCAAGCAGAACCCATGGTTCGTGCGCGCCGTGGGCACCTCCGCCCAGGCCAACCACGCGCTCGGCGAATATGCCGCCAAGGACCTGAAGCTGAAGCGCGTCGTCACCATCGGCGACGACTTCGCCTTCGGCCACGAGGCCACCGCCGGCTTCCAGCGCGCCTTCGAGGACAATGGCGGTCAGGTGGTGCAGAAGCTGTGGCCGCCGCTGAACGTCGCCGATTACGGCAGCTACATCAGCCAGATCCGCACCGACGTGGATGCCGTCTACGCCGCCTTCGCCGGTGGCAACGGCCTGCGCTTCCTCCAGCAGTACGCCGAATACGGCGCGCCGGTGAAGGTGATCGCGCAGATGACCACGGTGGACGAGGGCATCCTCAAGTCCATGGGCAAGGAGGCGGTGGGCGTCATCTCCTCCGGCTGGTACACCGCGACCCAGGACGTGCCCGGCAACAAGGAATTCGCCGCCGGCATCCGCGCCAAATACGGCGCCGATCCCGGCTACTACACCGCCGGCGCCTATGCCGCATGCGCCTTCCTCGATGCGGCCGTGAAGGCCGTGGACGGCAAGGTGGAGGACAAGCAGGCGCTCATGAAGGCGCTGCGCTCCGTGAAGCTGGAGAAGGGCCCGTATGGCGAGGTCACCCTCGACGAATACGGCAACCCCATCATGAACGTCACCATCCGCAAGACCGAGGAGAAGGACGGCCGGCTGCAGAACGTCGTCATCAAGACCTATCCGAAGGTGACGCAGTTCTGGATCTACGATCCCAAGGCCTTCCTCGCCGAGCCGGTCTACAGCCGCGACTACCCGCCGGCCAAAAACCTCGGGAAGTGATCCCGGGACCTGATCCCGGCTCCTCCTTCGGGCGCTCCCCAGCGGGCGCGCCCGATCCGGGCGTCGCACGGCTCATGCCCTGACCGCCGTTGCGACGCCTGGACTCTACATCCGCGCGGATCGCCACCTCCTGCTCGCGCCACTCGGGGAGTTTCCATGACCTTCTGGGTCAGCCAAAGCCTCAATGCCCTCGCGCTCGGCGGGCTGCTGTTCATGCTGGCGTCGGGCTTCAGCCTCATCTTCGGGCTGATGCGGGTGGCGAACCTCGCGCACGGCGCGCTGTTCATGCTCGGCGCCTATCTGGGCCTCGCCGCCGTGAAGGCTGGCTTCGGCTTCTGGGCGGCGGCGGCAGCGGCGGCGGTGGCGGTGGGGCTGCTCGGCGGCATCCTCGAGCGCACGCTGCTGCGGCGGCTCGCCGGGCGCACGCTGCCGCAGGTGCTGCTGACGCTGGGCCTCGCGTTCATCATCGCCGACGCCTGCCTGATGATGTGGGGCGGCGACCCCATGCGCCTGCCGCCGCCGCCGGAACTCTCCGGCGCCGTGCGGGTGGGGGATGCGGTGTTCCCGCGCTACCGGCTGTTCGTCATCGGCGCCTCGGCGGCGGTGGCGCTGGGGCTATGGCTGCTGGTGGAACGCACCCGCGCCGGCGCCATGATCCGCGCGGCGGTGGATGACGTGGGCATGGCCCGCGCCATCGGCGTCTCCGCCTCCACCCTGTTTACCGCCGTCTTCTGCCTCGGCACCGCTCTGGCGGGCCTCGGCGGGGTCATCGGCGGCCCCATCCTCTCGGTCTATCCCAGCCTCGATCAGGACATGCTGCCGCTGGCGCTCCTCGTCGTGATCCTCGGCGGTGCCGGGAGCCTCGTCGGGGCGTTCGTGGGCGCCTACGCCATCGGCTTCATCTACACGTTCGGACAGGTGCTCGTGCCCGACCTCGCCTATGTGATCCTCTTCCTGCCCATGATCGCGGTGCTCTCCGTGGCGCCGCAGGGCCTGTTCGGCCGGAGGCTCGGATGAGCGCGCGCGTCCTCCCCTTCGCGGTGGCGCTGGCCGCCATGGCCATGGTGCCGCTGTTCTCCTCCTCGCCCTTCTACGTGAACCTCACCAGCCAGGTGGCCATCGCCGCCATCGGCGCGCTGGGGCTCAACGTGCTGGTGGGTCATGCGGGGCTGAACTCCCTGGGCTTCGCCGTCTTCCCCGGTCTCACCGCCTATCTGGTGGCATGGCTCTCCACCGTGGGAGGCATCGATCCCGTAGCGGCGGCGCTGCTGGCGCTGGGCGGGACGCTGGCGGTGTCCGCGCTGTTCGCCCTCGTCGCCCTGCGCACCACCGGCCTCGGCTTCGTGATGATCACCATGGCGCTCTGCCAGATCGTCTGGGGCGCCGCCTATCGCTGGACCTCGGTGACCGGCGGCGACAACGGCCTCTCCGGCGTGCCGCGCCCCGGCGGCGCGTGGCTGCCGCTGGAGAAGCCGGAATACTTCCTGTGGCTCTGCCTCGCCGTGCTGGCGCTGGCGCTGATCCAGCTCGGCCGCTTCTTCGACAGCCCGCTCGGCGTCGCCCTGCGCGGCACCCGGGACCAGCCGCGCCGCATGGGGGCGGTGGGTTATGACGTGTGGCGCATCCGCTTCGTCGCCTGGATGCTCGCTGCCGCCTGGGGCGCCGCCGCTGGCCTGCTCTATGCGTGGTACCACCAGTTCGTCAGCCCCCACATGATGGCGGTGACCGCCTCCGCCGAAGTGCTGCTGATGGTGGTGGCGGGCGGCGCCGGCACGCTGGCCGGCCCGCTTATCGGTGCCGCGCTGGTGGTGCTGCTCAAGAACCTCGCCTCCATCTGGATCGACCGCTGGGTGATGCTGCTCGGCTTCACCTTCGTCGTCATCGTCCTCGTGATGCCCGACGGCATCGTCCCCGGCTTCAACCGCCTCACCGCATGGCTGAAGCGCGTGAAGCCGGCAGCCCCCGCCCCCAAACTCGTGCCGAGGGAGCGCGCCGATGGCTGAGCCGGCTCTCCGCATCGACGGCCTGACCAAGCAGTTCGGCGGCCTGCCCGCCGTCGCCGATGTCAGCCTCGACATCATGCCCGGCGAGCGGCATCTGCTGCTCGGCCCCAACGGCGCGGGCAAGACCACGCTGTTCAACCTGATCTGCGGCGACCTCACCCCCACCGGCGGCTCCATCCGCCTGTTCGGGTCGGAGCTGGTGGGCCTGCCACCGCGCAAGCGCACCGGCTTCGGCCTCGCGCGCACCTATCAGATCCTCACGCTGTTCCCGCACGAGACGATCTGCCGGAACGTGATGCTGGCGCTCAACGGCCTCCGCCGCGAGAAATGGCGCGCCTGGGCCCCCTTCAACGCGGACGCGGCGCTCAGGGCGGAAGCCCTCGCCATCCTCGACCGGGTGAAGCTCGCCGACCTCGCGGACCGGCCCGTCTCCCAGACCGCCTATGGCGACCGGCGGCGGCTGGAGATCGCCATGGCGCTGGCCCTCGCCCCGCGCGTGCTGCTGCTGGACGAGCCATTGGCCGGCCTCTCCCGCGACGAGCGGGTGATGGTGCAGGACCTGCTCGCCAATTTGCCGGAGGAGATGACCGTGGTGCTCATCGAGCACGACATGGATGTCGCCCTCGCCTTCGCCGAGCGCATCACCCTGCTCCACCACGGCCGGGTGGTCACCACCGGATCGCGCGCCGACATCGCCGCCGATCCCCGCACACGGGAGGTGTATCTCGGTGCCTGAAGCCCTCACCCTGTCCAATCTTCACGTCTATCACGGCGAAATCTGCGCCGTGCGCGGGCTCGACATCGCCTGCGCGGAAGGCGCGGTCACCGCCCTGCTCGGCCGCAACGGCGCGGGCAAGTCCACGACGCTTTCCGCCATCGCCGGGCTGCTCGACGCCCGGCAGGGCCGCATCGACCTGTTCGGCACGGCGCTGGAGAACCGCAAGCCAGAGGCCATCTGCCGGCTGGGCGTGGGGCTGGTGCCGCAGGGGCGGCGCATCTTCCCGTCCCTGACCGTGCAGGAACACCTCGCCATCGCCTACCGGCCGCCGCGCCACAAAGCGGCGCGGGTGTTCGACATCGCCTCGGTGGAGACGCTGTTTCCGCGCCTGAAGGAACGGCGCCGTCAGCTCGCGGGCTCCATGTCCGGCGGCGAGCAGCAGATGCTGGCCATCGCCCGCGCGCTCGTCACCAATCCCCGCGTGCTGCTGCTGGACGAGCCGGCGGAAGGCCTCGCCCCGCAGATCGTCGCCGAGGTGGCGGATGCCATCGCCGCGCTGAAGCAGGCCGGGCTCTCCATTCTCCTCGTGGAACACAATCTGCCGCTGGCGCTGCGGCTCGCCGACACCTGCGTCGTCCTGTCTTCGGGAGAGGTGGTCTGGCGCGGACCGCCGCAGGTTCTCGCCGACGACCCCGCCCTCATGGCCCAACATCTGGGAGTGCACTGATGCTCACCGCCAACACACGCGCCGCCGGCCTCTCCGCGCACATCACCGGCACCGGTCCCAGCATCGTGTTCCTGCACTCGCTCCTGTCCGATCGCGGCAGCCTGGAACCCATGGTGCCGCTGCTGTCCGACCGCTTCCGCCTCGTGCTGCTGGATCTGCCCGGCTTCGGCGGCTCGCCGCGTGTGGAAGGCGGGCTTGAGGGGCAGGCGGATGCGGTGGCGGCGGCGGCGGCGGAGGCCTGCCCCGGCGAGACGCCGATCCTGTTCGGCAATGGCTACGGCTCGTTCCTCGCCCTTGCCACGGCGCTGCGCCATCCGCACCTGTCGAGCGGCCTGTTTCTGGCCGGCTGCGGCGCCCGCTTCACCGAGGAGGGGCGCGGCGCCTTCCGCTTCATGGCCGCGAAGGCCGGTGCGGAGGGGCTGGAATCCATCGCCCAGACGGCCATGCTGCGCCTGTTCCCCGCCGCCATGGCGGCACGGGTGCCGGAGACGCTGGCGGAGCGGCGCGCGGCCTTCGTCGCCACCGATCCGGAGGTGTTCGGCGACGCCTGCGGCCTTCTCGCGACCCTCGACCTGAGGGACGCCGCGCGGGATCTCGCCGTGCCGGTGTTCGCCTGCGCCGGCACCTTCGACGCAGCGACGCCGCCCGCCATGGCGCGCGAACTCGCCGACCTCGTGCCCAACGGCACATTCCACGAGATCCACGATTGCGCCCACGTGCCGACCCTTCAGGCGCCGGCCGAGGTGGCGGTGCTGCTCACCGCATTTGCCCGGTCTTCGAGCACGCCGCGCGCGGAAGCTGCCGCAGCGCGGGCGGGCTGAGGCCGCGCGGACACGCGTCGCCGGCCGGCGTCACGCGACGGTCGGAACGTCCATGGCGAGGGCCACCAGCGTGAAGCCGAGCGCGAGCAGGAAGTTCAAGCCGCCGCTGCCGCCGAACACAAGGGTGACACCCACGCTCATCAGCGCGGCGACAAGGGTGAGGATGATGCCGAAGGCGATGCCCTTCATGGGTCTGGTCCAGAAACACGATCGGGCCAATATGCCCGCTTGATCGTGATGCTCCGGGTGCCGGGCGGAATTTCGACAGGAAAGCGGCGGCTTTGCTGCGGGCGGGGTCGCCGCCCACAGATCGACGAAACGTGATCTTTTCGCCACGGCGGGCGCGGGGGCTCAGTCCGTAAAGCCGGCAACCCGGTGCGGGACGTAGGGCGCCTCCAGCGCGGCGATCTCCTCCGCCGTCAGCGCCAGCGAGAGGGCCGCCACCGCATCCGTGAGATGGCCGGGCTTCGAGGCGCCGATGATGGGCGCGGTGACGCCCTTCTTCTGCAGCATCCAGGCAAGCGCCACCTGCGCGCGCGGCACGCCCCGGTTTGCGGCGATGGCGCCCACCGCGTCCACCACCTCCCGGTCGCCCGCCACATAGAGCGTCTTGCCGAATTCGTCGCTCTCCAGCCGATAGGTCGCCTCGTCCCACGCCCGCGCCAGCCGGCCGCGCGCCAGGGGGCTCCACGGGATGACGGCCACGCCCTCCTCGATGCACAGGGGCAGCATCTCGCGCTCCTCCTCGCGATAGAGGAGGTTCATGTGGTTCTGCATGCTCACGAAGCGCGTCCAGCCGTTGAGGCGCGAGATGTAGATCGCCTTGGCGAAGCGCCATGCCGGCATGGAGGAGGCGCCGATGTAGCGCGCCTTGCCGGCCTTCACCACGTCGTGCAGCGCCTCCAGCGTCTCCTCGATGGGGGTGGCGTGGTCGAAGCGGTGGATCTGGTAGAGGTCCACATAGTCCGTGCCGAGGCGGCGCAGGCTGGCGTCGATCTCGGCCATGATCGCCTTGCGCGAGAGGCCCGCGCCGTTGGGGCCGGGGCGCATGCGGTTGAACACCTTGGTGGCGAGCACCACCTCCTCGCGCCGCACGAAATCCTTCAGCGCGCGGCCGACGATCTCTTCCGACGTGCCGTCCGAATAGACGTTGGCGGTGTCGAGGAAATTGATGCCGAGGTCGAGGGCCTGCCGGATGAGCGGACGGCTCTCCTCCTCCTTCAGGGTCCAGGCGTGGGAGCCGCGGTTGGGCTCGCCGAACGTCATGCAGCCGAGGCACAGCTTCGAGACCTCAAGGCCGGTCGCGCCGAATTTCACGTAGTCCAATGCCCGTCTCCCGCGATGAAGGCGCCCACCATGGCCGCCGCGGCGCCACTTGCAAGCGTTCAGTGCATCACGATACCGCGCTCGTCCCGCGCGGATGGGCGCGCACCAGGGCGCCGGCGGCGGCGCCCGCCTCCTCGAACCAGCTCGCATCGCGATGCACCAGCGAGGCGGAGAAGGCGCCGTCCAGCAGCAGCAGAATCTGCCGCGCCAGCGCCGTGGGCGTCTCGAAGCCTTCCCCCTCCAATTCACCCGCCAGCCACGTGGCGAAGGCCGCCTTGTGGCGGGCGCCGATCTTCACCGCCGGGTGTCCGGGCAGCGCGGCCAGTTCCGCCGTGGTGCGCAGGAACCCGCAGCCCTTCCACTTGGGATGCCGCGCGCTCTTGGCGAGGGCCGCGAAGATGGCGGCGACCTTCGCGTCCGCCCCGCCCTCGGCGGCGGCGAACCACGCCGCCATCTGCTTCAGATTCGGCTGGTCGCGGGCGTCGAGATAGGCGGCGACGAGATCGTCCTTGCTGTCGAAATGGTAGTAGAGCGTCCGCTTGGTGACGCCCGCCTTCTCCGCCACCGCATCCATGCTCACGCGGCCGATTCCCTCCGCATAGAACAGCTTCGAGGCGGCCTGAACGATCTTGGTGCGGGTGTCGGTGACCTTCGGCATGACCGCAAGGTATACCGTACAGTGAGTATACTCAACCGGCCGCCGCGTGCAGGGTCGGCTCCTCATCGAACGGGGAGATCATCCATGACGGACCTTGTGCTGACGACGGTGGACGGCGCCATCGCCACCCTCACCCTCAACCGCCCGGAAAAGCTCAATGCCCTGAGCTACGACACCATCGAGACGCTGCTGCGCCACCTCGACGCCATCGAGGGCGACGACGGCATCCGCGGCGTCATCCTCACCGGCACCGGACGCGCCTTCTCGGCGGGCGGCGACATTCCCGAATTCTCCCGCTCCGTTGCCGAAAGCCCCGAGGCCGCGCTGCGCGATTTCGTGGCGCGCGGCCAAAGGCTGACGGCGCGGGTGGAAGCCTTCCGCAAGCCGCTGGTGGTGGCGGTCAATGGCCTCGCCTACGGCGGCGGCTGCGAGGTGACGGAAGCGGCCCCGCTCGCCATCGCCAGCGACCGCGCAGTGTTCGCCAAGCCGGAGATCCGGCTCGGCATGCCGCCCACCTTCGGCGGCACCCAGCGCCTGCCCCGCCTCGCCGGCCGCAAGCGGGCCATGGAACTGCTGCTCACCGGCGAGACCTTCACCCCTGAGCGCGCGCTGGAGCTGGGGCTGGTGAATGCGGTGGTGCCCCATGACGAACTCCTGCCCCGCGCCCGCGACCTCCTGGAGCGCATCCTCGTCCACTCCCCGCTCGCCGTTTCCAGCATCCTCACGGCGGTCACGCGCGGCATCAACCTGCCCATCGCCGAGGGCCTGCTGGTGGAGGCCGAGCAGTTCGCCCGCATGGCCCCCACCGCCGACCTGCGCGAGGGGCTCGACGCCTGGATCGTCCGCCGCGCACCCGCCTATCCGGGCCTGTGGACCGCATCTGCGGAGGGCTGACCATGGATGGCCACACCAGCTTCCCCCGCGAGACGTTCGCCGCCTTCGCGGCGAACGACCGCCCCGGCCCGGTGCACCTGCTGAACCTCATCCGCCTGCGCCCGCGCGTGGTCTATGCGGACGGGCGCATCACCACCGGCGCCGAGGCCTATGACGCCTACAGCCGCCTCAGCGCGCCGGTGCTCGCGGAGATCGGCGGGCGCATCGTCTGGCGTGGCGACTTCGAGCTGTCCCTCGTCGGGCCGCCGGAGACCCATTGGGACATCGCCTTCATCGCTGAGTATCCCAGCCCCGGCGCCTTCATGCAGATGCTGCGCGATCCGTGCTACCGCGAGGCCATGGCACACCGGCAGGCCGGCGTCGCCGACAGCCGGCTCGTGCGCTTTGATCCGCTGCCGGCCGGCGCCGGCTTCGCGGGATGATTGGCGGCGAGGCATCGCAGAGGTGCCGCGCCCCTCTCTCAGTCGGCAGTGCCCAGCGGCCACCCGGCCTGCGGTGCTGCTTGGCCCTCGCCTTCCAGCCAGCGCGCGAGGGCATCGATGTTGCGCGGATTGCGCGGCGATCGGCTGCGGATGAAATGAAAACCGCTCTCAAGCTCCATCAGCGGCCCCAGCACCCGCAGTCTCCCGGCGGCGAGATGGTCGTCCAGGTAACGCGCATCAGTGAGCACGACGCCGGCCCCGGCCAGCGCCGCCTCCAGCCCCTGCGCCCGGTTCTCCACCACCATGCCGCCGGCCGGAGCCCCACCCTTCTGCCGCGTCTGTTGCCACCACAGCGGCCAGTCGCGGAAGCGGGCACGGGCGCGGATCACCGGCCAGTCGGACGGCCGGCCCAGCGCCAGGCCGGGCGCGGCGGCGGGCACCAGCGTCTCGCGGAAAAGCAGCCGCGCCTCCACGCCGGGCCAATCGCCCATGCCGCTGCGGATGGCGCAGTCCACATCCTCCCCGTCGAGATCCACCACGCGCTGCGTGGTCAGCACCGCGATCTCGATATCCGGATGGGCGCGCTGGAAACGCGGCAGGCGCGGCAGCAGCCAGTTGGCGGCCAGCGTGTTCACTGTCGAGAGCCGGATCTGCCGCGCGCGCCTCTGGAGGGGCGAGACCGCCGCCTCGATCCTGCCGATGGCGTCACCCATGGCGGCGAGGAGCGCTATGCCCTCGTCCGTCAGTACGGAGACCCGGCCGGATCGCATGACCAGCCGCGCCCCCAGTTCTGCCTCAAGGTCCGCAATGCGGTGCCCGAGGGCCGAACGCGAGATGCCCAGCGCCTCGGCGGCCGCCCCCTGCCTTTTGTGCCGCGCCAGCGCATCGAGGGCCGCAAGGCCGCGCAGCGACGGCAGGTTGGAGGACATGAGCGCTTCCCGGACGAACCAAACAGGTGAGAACTTCTCACCCATTTCAGCCCAAACATCCGCTAGCTTCCAGCCCGATCATTGTCGGAGGAGCGCATCATGACAGGCCCCGCCCGCACGCCGCTCGCAGCCGAGGACGTGCCGCCCCGCACCAAGCCCTCCAACTATCCCGCGCCCTTCGCCGCGCGCATGGCGGGGCGGGAGAAGCGGCAGTTGGGCGACGCCTTCGGCCTCTCGCGCTTCGGCGTGAACCTCACCACGCTGGCGCCCGGCGCACAGTCCGCGCTGCTGCACCGGCACAGCCGGTCGGAGGAGTTCATCTATATCCTCGCCGGCACGCCGACCTTGCGCACCGACGAGGGCGAGTTCCTGCTCGGCCCCGACATGTGCATCGGCTTTCCGGCGAACGGCCTCGCCCATCATCTCGTCAATAAAAGCGCGGAAGAGGTCCGCTATCTGGAGATCGGCGACCGGGATCCCGAGGATGCCGGCACCTATCCCGAGGACGATCTGGTGGCGCAGTTTTCTGCCGCCGGATGGTCCTTCACCCACAAGGACGGAACCCCATGGTGAGGCCCGCATGATTTCCCACGTGAATATCGGCACGAACGACATCGTTGCCGCGAAGGCCTTCTACGATCCGCTGATGGCGCGCCTCGGCTGGCGCCTGCGCTTCTTCGATGCCGCCGACGGGAAGGCCGGGTGGCAGCCGGCGGAGGGGCGCTTTCCCCTGTTCCTGCTGTGCCTTCCCTTCGACGGCGGCCCCGCCGCGCCCGGCAACGGCGCCATGGTCGCCCTGCTCGCGCCGGACCGGGCGAGCGTGGACGACATCCACCGCATGGCGCTGGCCGCCGGCGGCACGGATGAAGGCGGGCCGGGGCTTCGGCCCCACTATCACCCCAACTATTACGGCGCCTATTTCCGCGATCGCGACGGCAACAAGATCTGCGTCTGCTGCCATGCGGCGGAGGGCGCATGATTGCTGCCGAGGACTCCGACGTGACGCTCACGCGCGAGCAGATGCACGCCCACGCGCAGGGCTGGATCGCCGCCTGGAACCGGCGCGACGTGGAGGCGGTGCTCTCCGCCTTCACCGACGATGCGCGCTTCCGCAGCCCCATCGCCTTGCAGATGACCGGGAGCGCCACGCTGGAGGGCCGCCCGGCCATCGAGGCCTATTGGCGGGCGGCGCTGGGGCGGATCGAGCGGCTGGATTTCCGCCTCCTCGCCGCCATCTGCGATGAACCCGGGCAGCGCATGGTGGTGCATTACGAGGCGACCCTCGGGGACACCACCCGCCGCGCGTGCGAAATCTTCGTCTTTCGCGGCGGGCTGAAGATCGAGGCCGAAGCGCTCTATGGCGATACGGTCGCGCTGCCCGGTGGCGGCGCGGCGGGCGCCTCCGAGACCGTAGCGCCCGTCTCCGGCATGGCGAAGAAATAGAGCAGGAAGCCGGCCGCCGCGATGGCGGCCAGCGTGAGGAAGGCGGCGCTGTAGCCGGCGGCGACGATGGTCACGCCGGCGATGGAGGCCGAAAACGCCGCCCCCAGCCCCTGCGCCGTGGCCACCGCGCCCTGGCTCACGTTGAAGCGCCCGGTGCCGCGCGTCAGGTCCGCCACCACCACCGGGAAGAGCGCGCCGAAGATGCCGGCGCCCACGCCATCGAGGCACTGCACGGCGAACAGCCAGAACGGATTGCTGGAGAGGGTATAGAGCGCGCCGCGCAGCGCCAGCACGGCGAAGGCGACGAGGAAGATGGGCTTTCGGCCCCACGCATCGGCCTTCGCACCCACCATGATGGCCATGGGCACCATCACGCACTGCGCCGCCACGATGCAGAGCGCGATGAGCGAGGTCGCCTGCTCCTTGCCCACCACATAGGTCAGCAACTGGCCGGTGGTGGGCAGCATGGCCGCGTTGGAGAGGTGGAAGAGGAAGCAGGTCAGCGCGAAGATCAGCAGAGGCCGGCTCGACAGCAGCGTCTTCAGGCCCGAGGGATGCTCATGGTGGGCGGCGTCGTGGGCGAGGCCGCGGGCCAGCGTGTCGTCGATCTCTCGCCGCGGCACCACCAGCATGGCGCCGATGCTGAGCGCGGCGAGCACGGCCATCAGCCAGAACACCACGATGGGGCCGAACAGCACCGCCGTGCCGGCGGCGATGGCGGCGGACACCGCATTGCCGAGATGGTTGAACGCCTCGTTGCGCCCGATGCGCCGCGCGAACGCCTTCTGCCCCACGAGGCCCAGCGTGATGCCCGAGAGCGCGGGCGGGAAGATGGCCCCCGCCATGGCCGCCAGCGACTGGCTGCCCGCCACCAGATAGAAGTTCGAGAGGAAGGGCAGCGACAGGCAGGCGATCGTCACGGCAAGCGCGCCGGCGATCACGATGGCCGGCTTGTTGCGACTGCTGTCGATGAGCGCGCCGGCCGGCGTCTGGGCCAGAAGCCCGGTGAGGCCGGCGATGGTCATCACGAAGCCGACGGTGGCTTCCGTCCAGCCCTGCTCCGGCCCGCGCACCGCCAGCAGATAGATGGCGAGATAGGGCCCGAGGCCGTCCCGCACGTCCGCCAGGAAGAAATTCAGCGCATCGAGCCCCAGCATGGCGCGGCGCGACGGCCCCTGATGGACCGCCTCTCCGCCACCGCCCTGCCCCACCCCATCACCCGCGACCATCGGCAGCCCCCGAAACTCGTCGTTCCATACGAAGAAAAGCGGCCGAAGCGCCCCGCCATCTCGGCGGCGGGCAGCGGCAGCGTGACAACGCCGCCGGATACTGTCCAGATCCCGCTCGCCATGCAGTCGATTTCGCCGGCGTGGCGGACGCAGCGTCACCCGAATCCGCTTTACGTTGGGGGGAGACAACCTTAGGTTCCGCCTCCGCTCGCGCCAGGGGTCCTGCGTGCAGGCGACCTGCGTTGCGGGGATTTGGGAGGGACGGAGCGCGATGAAGCGGTCTGCTCAGATCAGCCTCGGCCTGCTTCTCGGCGGGACGGTGCTGACCTTCTACGCCTGCAGCGGCCCCGACGAGACCGCCGAACTCATCTATGATGGCAATCACGCGGACGCGGTGCGCCAGTGCGTTGCCGACGACGTGCCGGTGCAGACCTGCGAAGCCGCCTATACCGAGGCGCAGCGCGCCCATGCGCGGAGCGCCCCGCGCTTCACCTCCCGCGCCGAGTGCGAGCGCGCCACCGACAGCGCCTGCGATTTCAATCTGGTGCCGCGGCCCGATGGCACCGTCGCCCTCGTAATGGCGCCGCTCATGACCGGCTTTCTTCTCAGCCAGGCCCTGTCCGGCCGCGAGGCGAATGTGGGTACGGCCGTCTATCGCTCGCTGCAAGACCCCACCTCCTACCGGCCCCTCTCCGCCTTCGACCGCGTCCGCGTCAGCGGCGGCCTCGGCGGAGTCGCAACGGTCGGGCCGCCGTCGTTGGGCGGGGGCAAGGGCATCGGCGCGGGTGGACGCGGCGGATTTGGCGCCCATGGCAGCGGCGGCAAGGGCGGCGGGGGGAAAGGCGGCGGCTCCTGATGCGGCGCCATTCCATCTCCCCGCGCCCGGACTGGCGCGCGACGGCCACGCGGCTCGGCTTCCACTTCGCCGACATGTATGGCGCGCCCTATTGGGACGAGAGCGCCATGTTCTCGTTCAGCCTCGCGGAGATCGAGGGCGCCATCGAGGACCCGAGCCGCGATCTCCACCAGATGTGCCTCGCCCTCGCCGAACGGGCGGTGGCGGACCCGCAGGTCATGGCGCGCCTCGGCGTGCCGGAGGCTCATCGCGATCTGGTGGCGGCCTCGTGGCGCGCCGCCGAACCCACGCTCTACGGCCGCTTCGACCTCGCCTATGACGGCACGGGGCCGGCCAAGCTGCTGGAGTACAACGCCGACACCCCCACCGGCCTCTATGAGGCCGCCGTCTTCCAGTGGATCTGGCTGGAGCAGGCCCGCGGCCTCGGCATCGTTCCGGCCGGCGCCGACCAGTTCAATTCGGTGCACGAACGCCTCGTGGCGCAGTTCGCCGCCATGGGCACAGGGCGGCGCCTGCACCTCGCCGGGATGCTGGACGACGTGGAGGATGGCGGCACGCTGACCTATCTCGCCGATTGCGCGCAGCAGGCCGGCAACCGGGTGCAGCTCATCAACATGGCCGACATCGGCATCGATGCGCGCGGACGCTTCATCGATCTCGACAATCTCGTCATCTCGCGGATGTTCAAGCTCTATCCGTGGGAATGGATGTTCGACGAGGCCTTCGCCGTCCACCTCGCCGGCGCCCGCTGCACCTTCATCGAGCCGCCGTGGAAGGCGATGCTCTCCACCAAGGCCATCCTGCCCCTGCTTTGGGAGATGTTTCCCGGCCACCCCAACCTGCTGCCGGCCTATTTCGCGGGCGATCCGCGCGCCGAGGCGCTGGGCGACCACGTGGTCAAGCCGCTGTTCTCCCGCGAGGGCGAGAACGTGACGCTGGTGCGCGGCGGCCGGGTGGAGACGACGCCCGGCCGCTACGGCGACGAGGGCTATGTGGTGCAGGCAGCCGCGCCGCTCTTTGAGTCGGCGCACGGCTATGCGGTGATCGGCAGCTGGATCGTGGGCGACACCGCCTGCGGCATGGGCATCCGCGAGGATGCCTCGCCCATCACCGCCAACCTCTCCCGCTTCGTGCCGCACATCATCGACGGCTGAGCCGCCTCACGGCTCGGCGCGATGCTCTTCCCGGGCGGCTTCCCACACTTCGCGGGCGGCATCGAGGTTGAGGGCGGCGATGGCGAGGCCGACGATGAGGTCGGGCCACGCCGAGCGCCACAGGAAGGCGGTGACCACGCCGGCCGCGATGATGGCGATGTTGGCGAAGGCGTCGTTGCGCGCCGAGAGGAAGGCGGCCTTCGTGAGGCTGCCGCGATGGTGCCGGTAGCGGGCGAGCAGGAAGGCGCAGGTGAGGTTCACCGCCAGCGCGCCGAGGCCGGTGAGGGACAAGGCGAGGGGCTGCGGCGCCACCGGATCGAGGAACTTGTCCCAGGCGGTCCACACCGTGGCGAGGCCGGGAATGAGCAGGATCAGCGCCAGCGCCATGCCCACCTTCGCCCGCGCCCGCGCCGACCAGGCAAGGGCGACGAAGATCAGCAGGTTGACGCTGGCGTCTTCCAGAAAGTCCACGCTGTCCGCGAACAGCGAGACCGAGCCGATGGCGAGCGCCACCGCGAACTCCACGCCGAAATAGGCGAGGTTCGCCAGCGCCACCACCAGCACCGTCCGGCGCAGGCCCGCATGGTCCAAAACCTGCCCGTCGCTCATTGCGCCCCCTCGATCGTCATGCCCTGCGGTCGTCATGCCCTGCGATCCTGCCGCAGGGTTACGCAAGGCGCGCGCCGTGTCGAGCGCTCAGGAGAGCACGCCCCGCCACACGGCAACCAGCAGGAACACGCCCATGCCGATGCGGTAGAACACGAAGGGCCAGGACGAGAGGCGCTCCATCACCCGCATCAGCGTCCAGATGGCGACGAAGGCGGAGAGCGAGGCAGTGACGAGGCCGACGCCGAGCACTTCCCAGCCCTGCATGTCGAGGCCGGCATGGTGCAGCTCCAGCAATTCCTTCACGCCCGCCGCGAAGATGGCCGGCAGGCCGAGCAGGAAGGAGAAGCGGGCCGCATCCTCCCGGCGCAGGCCGAGGAACATGGCCGCCGTCAGCGTCGAGCCCGAGCGCGACACGCCGGGAATGAGCGCGCCGACCTGCGCGAGGCCCACCACCAGCGCGTCCGGCAGCTTGATCTGCGCGAAGGTGCGGGTGTGGCGGCTGGTCATTTCGGCGATGCCGAGCAGCAGGCCCATGACGAGGCTCGCCGCACCGATGACCCACAATTCGCGGAAGGACGAGCCGCAGGCGTTCAGCTTGCTCTTCAAGAGCACGCCGGCGATGACGATGGGGATGGTGCCGAGGATGATGCCGAGCACGGTCTTGGGTGCATGGGCGGTGAAATCCCCCGTCCGCACCGACGAGATCGTGCCGCAGGCGAGCGCCCGCAGGTCGCTCCAGAAATAGGTCACCACCGCGAACAAGGCGGCGAGTTGCATGGCCGCGGAGAAGGCGGAGCCGGGATCGGGCCAGCCGAGCACCGCCGGCACGAGGCGCATGTGCGCCGTGGAGGAGATGGGCAGAAGCTCGGTGATGCCCTGTACGACGCCGAGGACGGCGACCTTGCCGGTGCCGAGGGCGACGAACCCGGTGTCCACCCCATTGGTGCAGACGCTGGCCATGGTGTCGATTTCCGCTTGCTATGAGGTCGGCGTGACGCCTGCGGAAGGCCGTGCGCGCAAGGATATAGCAAGCGCGCGCGAAGACAGGCGTCCCTTGCTATCTGCTTCGCGCGCGCGACGGAACCTTGCGGGGTGCGCGTTGTCACCGCAGTGCCGCTGCGGAAGTCTTGCGGCGCGGCGGTTGCCGGCTCCTCCCGGCGGATCACCTCGCGGAACGGAAGCCACGCTTCAGAGCGCCCGGGATGACGGACCAGTTCCGGACAAACCCTTGGGACTGAATAACAATCCTCTCCATCTCCGCTCTCGCGCGGGCGTCGCGAGATGCCGCACCTCGCGACCGACCGGAGCAATTGCGAATGGAGATTGAAATCTTCTATGGTCCGTCGCCATCCATTGGGCCTGCGCCGCCCATTACTTTAGGTAATATCAAATATTACCTGACCTGAGGTCAGCCTGAATGGCGAATATTGAAGCCGTCCCGCCCACCGAAGACGCGCCCCCGCCGCCTGTGGCCGTGCCCGAACCGGCGCGCCCGCAGCCGTTCGAGGGGCTGGCGCGGGAGCAGGTGTCGGAGATGCTGCGCCTGCCGCATTTCGGCCGGCGCGGGGCGCTGGTGGCGGTGGGGCTCATCGCGGCGCTCTGGGCGGCGAGCGGCTTCTACCGGGTGCAGCCGGACGAGCAGGGCATCGTGCTGCGCTTCGGCCAGTGGGTGGCGACAGAGCCCTCCGGCGTCCACTACCACTGGCCCTATCCCATCGAGACCATTCTCCTGCCCAAGACCACCCAGATCAACCAGATGGTCCTCGGCTCCCGCGACGGACGGCGCGAGCGCAGCCAGATGCTCACCGGCGACGAGAACATCGTCGAGGTGGACTGCGTGGTGTTCTGGCGCATTCGCGATGCGGGCCAGTTCCTGTTCAACGTCGCCGATGCGGAAGGCACCCTGCGCGTCACCGCCGAGAGCGCCCTGCGCGAGGTCATCGGCCAGAACCCCATTCAGGCGGCGCTCTCCGACAAGCGCCAGCAGATCGCCCAGCAGACGGAAGTCGTGCTCCAGCGCCTGCTCGACAAGTATCAGGCCGGCATCGTCATCACGCAGGTTCAGTTGCTGCGCATCGATCCGCCCGCCGCCGTCATCGACGCCTTCAACGACGTGCAGCGCGCCCGCGCCGACCAGGAGCGCGCGCGCAACGAGGCCGAGGCCTACCGCAACGATATCCTGCCCCGCGCCCGCGGCGAGGCCGAGCGCATCGTGCAGGAGGCGCAGGCCTATGGCGAGCAGGCGGTGGACCTCGCCAAGGGCGAGGCGCAGAGCTTCCTCGCCGTGGAAGCCGCCTATGAGCGGCACAAGGACGTGACCCTCCGCCGCCTCTATCTGGAAGGCGTGGACGAGGTGCTGAAGCATTCCGGCCGGGTCATCGTGGACCTCTCCGCCCACGGCAGCAGCATCGTGCCCTACCTGCCCCTCACCGAGGCCGACAAGCGCGCCACCCTCCCCGCCCCGCCGGTCGCGGAGCAGGCCAGCGCGGGAGCCGCCAAATGAAGCGCGCCGGATTCATCGCGCTGGGGGTGGGCATCCTCCTCGTCGCCTTCGCCTCTTCCTTCGCCTTCACCGTGCAGCAGACCCAGCGCGCGCTGGTGGTGCGGCTCGGCATGCCCATCGCCGTGGATGACAAGCCGGGGCTCTATTTCAAGGCGCCGTTCATCGACACGGTGATCTATTTCGAGCGCCGCCTGATCTCGCTGGAGCCGCCCGCCGAGCAGATCATCCTGGGCGACCAGAAGCGCATCGAGGCGAGCACCTACACCCGCTTCCGCATCAACGATCCGCTCGCCTTCTATCAGGCGGTGGGCGGCATCGAGCAGGGTCAGTCGCGGATCGCCCAGATCGTCAATTCGGCGGTGCGGCGGGAGCTGGGACAGGCCAAGCTCGTGGACCTCCTCTCCACCGAGCGCGACCGCATCATCGACAAGATTCGCAACGAGGTGATCGAGCGCAGCCGGGCGCTGGGCGTGGACGTGGTGGACGTGCGCCTCTTGCGCGCCGACCTGCCCGCCGAGACCAGCCAGGCCATCTACGACCGCATGAAGTCCGAGCGCCAGCGCGAGGCCAAGGAACTGCGCGCGCAGGGCTTCGAATGGGCGCAGGAAATCCAGGCCCGCGCCGACCGCCAGCGCACGGTGATCCTCGCGGAGGCGCAGCAGAAGTCCAAGATCGCGCGCGGCGAGGCCGACGCCAAGGCCTCGCAGATCCTCGGCGAGGCCTATGACCGCAGCCCCGCCTTCTACACCTTCCTGCGCACGCAGCAGACCTACAAGCAGACGCTGGCGGGCGCCTCGCCCATGCTGCTGCTGTCGCCCGACGCCGACTTCCTCGGCGCCCTGACGCGCGGACCGACCCTCGCCGATGGCACGGGCGGACCGGCCAAGGGCACGCCCGCAGCCAGCACCCAGAAGCCGTGACCGGCCTCGCCCCGACGCATTCGAGAAGGACATCCGGCCATGGACCTCGGCGCTGACCTTTCCTGGTTCGGCACGAGCCTGAAGATCTTCCTCATCGACATCCTGCTGAGCGGCGACAACGCTTTGCTCATCGCGCTCGCCTGCCGCAGCCTGCCGGCGGCGCAGGTGCGCAAGGCGGTGGTGCTCGGGGCGGCGGGGGCGGTCTTCTTCCGGCTGGTCATCGCGGCCCTCGCCGGCACGCTGATGGCCATCCCCCTGCTGAAGATCGGCGGCGGGCTGCTGCTGGCCGTCATCTCCATCAACCTCCTCGCGGGTGAATACCGGCGCCGGCACGAGGGTGACCGGGAGGTGGAGCTGGACCCCTCCCTGGGCCAGGGGGGCGGGCTGCTGGGGGCGGCGCTGGTCATCCTCATCGCCGACGCCATCATGAGCCTCGACAATGTGGTGGCCCTCGCCGCCGTCTCGGAGGGCCATCTCTCCTATCTGGTAGGTGGCGTGCTTCTGTCCGTGCCGCTCATCTTCTTCGGCAGCTTCGTGATGGCCGAGGCGATGAAGCACATCCCCGCCCTCACCTTCATCGGCACCGCCTTCCTCGGCTGGATCGCGGGCAGTCTCATCGTCAGCGATCCGCTCTGGTCCGGCTGGGTGGCGGCCAATGCGGAAGCGCTGTTCGTGCTGGTTCCGCCCGCCGCCGCCATCTTCGTGGTCGCCAACGCCCGCTTCACGGCGGATGCGCGCATGGCCGGCGACGGGAACAAGGCGCCGGCGCCGCCAAAGCGTGCGCGCCTTCTGCCGGCGCGCGCGGCGCCCGCGCCCGTCGCCGCGCCGGTGGCGGCCCCGGTCGCCGCCCCCTTGGCGATGGCCGTCTCCGCCCCCGCCGTGGCTGTGGCTGCCCCGGTGGCAATGGCAGTCGCCGTGGCCGAACCTGTCCGCTCCGCAGACCCCGTCATCGCCCCCGCCCCCGTCGCGCCGCGGCCACGTCCCGCCGCGCCGGTGCGGCGGCCCACCCAGAACCTGCCGCCGGCGCCCGATTATTCGGACAAGGTGATGATCTACGGGCTGATCGGGCTTTTCTGCCTCATCGCGGTGGTGATGATCAGCGTGCTCATCATGGCCCACGGGGTGGGCTGAAGCCCGGCTCTAATCCCGCCGCGCCCACGGCAGCACCACCGTCTCGCCCGCATGGGTGAGGCGCACGGTATCCACGCCGAAGGCGTCCGCCAGATGGGCGTCATCGAGCACGTCTCCGGGCGCGCCCTCGGCGAGGAGCCGGCCGTCCTTCATCAGCGCGAGGCGATCGCAGAAGCGGCCGGCCAGCGTCAGATCGTGCAGCACCGCCACCACCACGGCGCCGCGTCGGGCGGTGTCGCGCAGCAGCGTCATCACCTCCAGCTGGTGCAGCGGATCGAGCGCGGCCGAGGGCTCGTCGGCGAGGAGGATGGGCGCCTCCACCGCCAGCGCGCGGGCGAGCAGCACCCGCGCGCGCTCGCCGCCGGAGAGGGTATCGGCCGAGCGTTTGGCGAGCCCCTCCACCCCGGCCGCCGCCATGGCGCGCCGCGCGGCAGTATCCACCGCCGCTGCGCCGTGGGGCAGGCGCCCCAGAGCGACGACTTCCTCCACTGGCAATGGCCAATGGATGCGCCCGTCCTGAGGCAGGTAGGCGATGGTCCGGCCGAGCCCGCGCCGGCCGATTTCCGCGGCGCTGCGGCCGTCATAGAGCACATGGCCGAAGGCCGGCGCCTCAAGGCCGGCGAGCACGCGCATCAGGCTGGTCTTGCCGGCGCCGTTGGGGCCGAGGAGACCGAGGAAGGTGCCGCCCTCGACCTCCAGATCGAGAGCACGCACCAGCGTCGCGGCGCCCCGCGTGACAGTGACGGAACGGGCGGCGAGCCTCATGCCTCCCTCCCCCGTAGACGCGCGAGGAGGAACAGAAAGAAGGGCGCGCCGATGAGCGCCGTCACCACGCCGAGCTGAAGCTCCGGCCGGGTGGGGATGACCCGCACCACGATATCCGCGCCGAGGGTGAGCGCCGCGCCGGCCAGCCCGCTCGCGGCCAGAAGCCGGCCCGGCCGGTGGCGCACCAGCGGGCGCACCAGATGGGGCACCACGAGGCCGACGAAGCCGATGGCCCCCGCCACCGCCACGCTCGCCCCCACCGCCGCCGCGGTGCCGCCGATGACGAGGAGGCGCACCCGGCGCAGCGGGAAGCCGAGGCTCTCGGCTGCGTCCTCTCCCAATGTGAGGGCATCGAGCGCCGGTCCGGTGCGGAGCACCAGTACCCAGCCCACTGCCATGAAGGGCAACGCCAGCGCCACATGCACGAGGCTGCGGTCGGCCAGCGAGCCCATGAGCCAGAACACCAGCTCCAGCGCCGCATAGGGACTGGGCGCAAGATTCAGCGCCAGCGCGGTGAGCGCACCGGCGAGGCTCGACAAGGCGACGCCGGCGAGGATCAGCATCACCGTCCCCGCCCCCCGTGCTGCGAGGGCGAGGAGCACGGCGGTGGCCGCCGCCGCGCCCATCAAGCCGCCCAGCGGCAAAGCGAGCGCGAAGGAGGTCGAGAAGCCGAAATAGAAGGCAATCACCGCCCCCAGCGCCGCCGCCCCGGAGACGCCGACCACGCCGGGGTCGGCCAAAGGATTGCGCATCAGCCCCTGCAAGGCCGCCCCGGTCAGGCCGAGGCTGAAGCCCACCGCCGCACCGAGAATGGCGCGCGGCAGGCGCAGCTCGGACAGCACCAGCGCCGCGACGCTCGGCCGGCCGGCGAGGAGATCAGCAAAGGCACCGCGAAGGTCGAGCGGGGCATAGCCCACCGCCACCGAGGCGCAGAACAGCACCGCGACCAGAGGGCCGAGCCCAAGGACGACGCGCGAGGGCATCAGCGCGCCCCCTCGGCGGCGGCGTGATGCTTGGCGGGGTACCGCGCTGCTTGAGGCCCGGAGAGGCGCGCCCGCGCCGCCGCCAGCAGCGCCGCCGCCTCGGCGAGGTCCGGCCCGGCGCAGGTCCACAGCCGGAGCGGCAAGGCCAGCGTGCGGCCCCTGAAAGGCGCGAGCGCGGGGTGATGCAGCAACGCGTCCGCCAACGAGGGCGGCGCCGCCTCATCGGCATTCACCACCACGAGGTCGGGCTGGGCGCGCACGATCTCCTCCAGCGCCAATTGCCCCATCTTGTCGGTCGGCAGGCGGGCAGCGAGATTGGTGAGGCCGGCCTTCTCCATCAGTTCGTCGGCCAGCGAGCCGCGGCCCGTGGTGAAGCCGTTGGGGCGCAGCACCACGGCGGTCGGGCGCGGCCCCGCAACCGGCGGCACGCGCGCGAAGGCGGCCTGCATCTGCCCCACCATAGCCTCGCCCCGCTCCGGCACGCCGAGGCGCGCCGCCACCATGCGGATCTGGGCGTAGGCCTCTTCCAGCGTTTCGGGATCGGTCAGTTCCACCACCTCGAAGCCGAGGCGGCGCAGCATGGCGGTGGCGTTGCGGGCGGTGTAGGCGCCGGCCAGCACGAGATCCGGCTTCAGCGGCACCACCTCCTCCGCCAGCCCGCGATTGACGGGCACGCCGCGCGCGAGGTCCGCCACATTGGACGAGAGCGGGTCGCGGGCCAGATGGGTGACGGAGAGCACCTGCTCCGGATCGGCGAGGCGCAGGGCCAATTCGTCCGTGCACAGGTTCAAGGAGACGACGCGGGGCCGGGCGTGCGTCTCTTCCGCCCGCGCCGGGGCGCAGGCCAGAAGAGCCGCGAGCATCAGTCCGGCCGCCGCGCCTTTCACCGAACCCTCACCATGCGCGCCTCACCACGTGAGCTTCACCCCGCCATAGGCGCCGAAGCCGGGGGCGAGGAAGCCGTTGGGGTTTTCGTAGGTCTGGTTGAACAGATTGTCGATGCGCCCGAACACGGTGGTGGCGGCATTGAGCCGATAGTTCGCCGCCAGATTCACCACCGTGTAGCCGGGCTGGTCGATGTAGTTCGAGGTGAGGCGGACGATGTCCCACCAGGAGGACGCATAGACGAGGCTCGCCGCCAGATCGAGTTCGTCGGTCGGCCGCCAGCCCAGCGTCAGGCTCACCTTGTTGTTGGGCCGGCGCAGGGGATAGCAGGAGGTGACGTCGATGGGCGCGCAGGCGGCGCCGAAGGGCTGGCCGGGCGGCACATAGCCCACGACGTTGGTGTAGGTGTAGTCCACCCGCGCATCGATGCGGTCCGTCACCTTCACCGCCACGAACGCCTCCACGCCCTGCGACACGGCGCTGGAGATGTTGACGTTCTGGTACGTCACCGGATCGTAGCTGATGAGGTTGGTGATGTTGTTGTGGAAGTACGTCACCCCGAACAGCACGCGCTCGCCGAACGCCTTCTGCTCGAAGCCTGCATCCCAGCCCTCGCTCTCCTCCGGCTGGAGGCTCGCATTGCCGTAATAGGGTGCGTAGAGCTGGTAGAGGGTCGGCGCCTTGAAGCCGGTGCCGTAGCTCGCCTTCAGCTTGGTGCCCGTCTCGTCGAACAGCAGCGCCGGGGCGAGACGGAAGGTGGTGTGGTCGCCGAAGCTGTCGTCGGCGTCGTAGCGGATATTGGCGGCGAAGAAGAGCCGGTTCCAGAGGTTGCCCTGATACTCGGCATAGACGCCCGTGTCGCCGGTGGAGGCATCCACGTTCGTATAGGCGGTGGAGGAGGTCATGGCTTCATTCCGCCGCTCGGCGCCCACCAGCAGGTTCTGGCCCGGCGCCACCAGATAGTTGGAGCGGACATAATAGACCTGCCGGTCGCCGTCATAGGTGCCGTTCACGTCCGGATTCGGCCCGACGGTCGGGCTCGACGAGGTCATCTCGCTGGCGCCGAAGGTGGTGACGAGCGCGCCGTCCAGCGCGGTCCACACGCCCTCCCCCTTGGTGAAGAACATGCCCGTATAGGCCGTGGAGCGCAGCGCCGCCGGAAGGCCTTCATAGGTGGGCGGGGGATAAGTATCCGGCGTGAAGGCGAGGCTGGTGTCGATGTAGCGCGCGACGAAGTTCACCGCGAGCGTCTCGGTGGCCTGCCAGTCGAGCCGGGTGGAATAGGTCCAGTTGTCGTAGGCGTTGGGATTGCGCGGCCAGATCGGCGGGCCGACGGTCTGCGGCGTCACCGGAATGTCGGTGGAGGAGAAGTGCGTGACGTTGAACGAATAGGCGAGCTTTTCGGTGGAGCCGGTGAGGCTCGCATACTGGTTGAAGGTGCCGAGCGCGCCGCCCTCCACATAGGCCGACACTTTCGGCGGCCCCTCTCCCTTCTTGGTGGTGATGGAGATGACGCCGCCGATGGCATCCGAGCCATAAAGGCCGGACTGCGGGCCGCGCAGCACCTCCACCCGTTCGAGATCTGAGGCGAGCAGCTTGCCGAAATCGAAGGCGCCGTTGGTGGCGGCCGGATTGCCGGCGTCGATGCCGTCGATCAGCACCTTCACATGATTGGAATTGGTGCCCCGGATGAACACCGAGGTGGTGCCGCCCGGGCCGCCCGTCTGCACCACGTTGAGGCCGGGCAGGGATTGCAGCACGTCCGGCAGCGTGCGCTGCTGGTTGCGGGCGATGTCCTGCTCCGTGACGATGCTGACGGAACTCGCCACCTCGGTCTCGGGTGTGGGGATGCCGGTGGCGCTGACGACGATGGTGGGCAGATCGCCCGCATTCTGGTCGTCCGCCGTCTGGGCGAGGGCGGGCGGCACGCAGGCAAGCGGAACACAGGCAAGCGTGAGCAGGGCCGCAGCCCGCAGGGCGCGGCGGGATCGGGAGTGAACGGCGGACGGCATGAGGAAACTCGACGGCACGGGTGGTCCGTCACCGCGAACGAGGCATCCCGGCCGCGGCAGGCCGGAAAAACCGCCATCAGGAGAACCCCGCCCGACGTGCTCGCGCATGACCACGGCTGACGGCAGGTCTCCTGGCTCGCGGGTCATCGCCCTTGCTGCCGCCTTCCCAGGTCGTGCGACCCAGTGGCTGATGGCAGAGGACTCGCCACTTACAGTTGCGGGGGCAGCCACGGCATTTCCGGCAAGGCCGGAGCACCGCGTTCCCTTTTGATCCCTTGCGGGAACCGTCGGTCCGACCATAGGCGGCGGCCGGACCCCGCGTCAACGAATCCTTCGCAAGTGCGAAAGCCTGAGAGCAACTGCGGGAAGACCGCGCCGGACGGCGTATCGCCCGATCACATCTTGCTCATTGCTTCAAAAATGCGTGGTCCGAAATCACACGACATCCGTATCGGGAGGGTGTGGTTGCCTTCAAAAACGGCAGCAGCAAAGGCCGCACCCAACATTCCGCTAGGTTATGGTGGCGCGCCCCGCTCAATTCGCTTAAACGATTGAGAGCCGCCCCGCCAACGAGCGGGTGGGTACTACCAAAGTATAATAACCGAATAATCGGGAACACAGGGAGTAGAAGATGCGACTGAGGAGCATGGTCGCGGCTTTGGCCGCAGGCGTTGCCGTTTTCGGGCTTGCCGTTTCCGGCGCAGCTTACGCTGCCGACCCCATCAAGATCGGCCTCACCGGCCCCTTCACCGGCGGCTCGTCCTCCATGGGCGTCAGCATGCGCGATGGCGTGAAGCTCGCCGTGGAAGAGGTCAACAAGGCCGGCGGCGTGCTGGGCCGTCCCCTCCAGCTCGTCGAGCGTGACGACGAGGCGAAGAACGAGGTGGGCGTGCAGATCGCCCAGGAGCTCATCAACAAGGAGGGCGTGGTCGCCACCCTCGGCTACATCAACACCGGCGTCGCCCTCGCCTCCCAGCGCTTCTATCAGGAAGCCGAGATTCCGGTCATCAACAACGTGGCCACCGGCACCCTGATCTCCAAGCAGTTCGTGCCGCCGGACAACAAGAACAACTACATCTTCCGCACCTCCGCCAATGACGCCATCCAGAGCGCCATGATCGCCGACGAGGCGGTGAAGCGGCAGGGCTTCAAGAAGCCGGCCATCCTCGCCGATAGCACCAATTACGGCCAGCTCGGCCGCGCCGATCTGGTGAAGGCCCTCGCCACCATGGGCGTGAAGCCGGTCGCCGAAGAGAAGTTCAACATCGGCGACACCGACATGACCGCGCAGCTGCTGCGCGCCAAGGAAGCCGGCGCCGACGTGGTGCTGACCTACGCCATCGGCCCCGAGCTGGCGCAGATCGCCAACGGCATGGCCAAGCTCGGCTGGAAGGTGCCGATGATCGGCTCGTGGACGCTCTCCATGGCCAACTTCATCGACACCGCCGGTGCCAACGGCAATGGCGCGATGATGCCGCAGACCTTCATCCAGCTGCCCGACACCCCGAAGCGCAAGGCGTTCATCGAGGCCTACCAGGCCGCCTACAAGATCGACCGCATGCCCTCGCCGGTCTCGGCCGCGCAGGGCTATGACTCGGTGCTGCTGCTCGCCGCCGCCATCAAGCAGGCGGGCTCCACCGACGGCCGCAAGGTCCGCGAGGCGCTGGAAAACCTCAACACCAAGGTCGAAGGCGTCGTGACCGTCTACGACAAGCCCTTCTCCGCCACCGACCACGAGGCCATCACCTCGAACATCCCGGTGTTCGGCCTCGTCAAGGACGGCCGCGTGGTCGCCGCCCACCCCGAAGACATCGCCGGCGACAAGGCGGTGCGGGTGAAGACCAAGAACTGAGCCGAGGGCTCGGGTTCAGGGCTGGCTGCCCGACACATGGTCGCGTCATCCCCCGGCTTGTCCGGGGGATCCACCGGGTGACCGGGCGGGCTGCGACCTAACAAGGAGCTGGCCAGCGGCGAAGTGGATGCCCCGGACAAGCCGGGGCATGACGGCGCTGGGTAGGGTGTCGGTTCATAGCGCGCCCCACGGTTAGCCCCTCTCCGCCTCCCACACACCATTCGGATCGCCGCGCCAACGAGCGCGGCGGCCGGTTTGCCCGGAACCCTGCCCCGACGCGGGGGCCGCGCCCCCTTCCGGAGACCGTCATGAACATCCTGTCGCAGCTCATCGTGAGCGGCATCGCCGTGGGCATGATCTACGGCGTCATCGCCTTCAGCTACCAGCTCACCTTCGCCACCTCGAAAACCCTGAACTTCGGCCAGGGCGAGGCCCTGATGCTGGGGGCGCTGGTGGGCCTCACCACCATCAATTTCCTCATCGGCCAGGCGCTCGGCACGCTCTGGGCCTATTTGCTCATGCTGCCCATCGTGTTTGCCTTCGGCCTCGCGCAGGGCGCGGTGGTGGAATGGCTCGGCGTGCGGCAGGCGGTGAAGGCGAAGTCCGAAGCCGGCTGGATCATGGCGACCATCGCCCTCGGCATCATCTTCCGCAACCTCGCCGAGAACATCTGGGGCCGCGACGCGCTGCGCTTCCCCTCCCCGCTGCCCGAGGCTGCGCTCACCATCGGGCCGGTGCGCATCCAGCCCATGGAGATCGCCATCGTCATCGGCGCCCTCGCCATCATGCTGGCGGTGGAAATCTTCAACCGGCGGTCCATCTTCGGCAAGGCCGTGGTGGCCACCGCCAATGACCGCGACGCGGCGGGCCTGATGGGCATCGACACGCGGCGCGTCATCACCTTCTCCTACGCGCTCTCCTCCATGACCGCCGCCTTCGCCGGCGTGCTCATCGCCCCCGTCACCCTCACCGGCGCCACCATGGGCGCGGTGCTGGGGCTGAAGGCGTTCGCGGTGGCCATCATCGGCGGACTGTCGAGCGGCATGGGCGTCATCGTCGGCGGCCTGATCCTCGGCATCACCGAGACGCTCACCGGCTACTACATCTCCACCGGATACAAGGACGTGCCCGGCCTCGTCCTGCTGCTGCTGGTGCTCTCGCTGAAGCCCTCGGGCCTGTTCGGCCGCGCCACCATCAAGAAGGTCTGAGCCCCATGCTCGCGCGCCGCCTCCTCTCCTCCACGGGGTCGCTCCTCGGCCTCGCGGTGCTCGTCGTGCTGCCCTTCGTGGTGACGAGCCCCTATTATCTCCACCTGCTCGTCACCATCGCCATCTTCTCGATCCTGCTGCTCGGGCTCGATGTGGTGTTCGGCTATACGGGCGAGGTGTCCATCGGCCATGCCGCGCTGTTCGGCATCGGCGCCTACACGGCCGGCTGCCTCGCCATGCATTTCGGCATCGGCTTCTGGCCGGCGCTGCCCTTGGCCATCATCGTCGCGTCCGTGTTCGGCGTGGTGCTGGCGCTGCCGGCGCTGCGCGTCACCGGCCCCTATCTCGCCATGGTGACGCTCGCCTTCGGCACCATCGTGCAGATCCTCATCAACGAGATGACGGACCTCACCAACGGCCCCCTCGGCATCAAGCTGACGACGCCGCTCTTCATCGACCTGCGCTCGCTGGGCGACACCATTCCGCTGTTCGACATGTCGCTCAAGCGCATGAAGGAAGTGGAATATTATTACATCGCCGCCATCGCGCTGGTGCTGACGCTGATCATCATCAACCGCATCCTCGCCTCCCACCTCGGCCGGGCGTTCGAGGCGCTGCGCGACAGCCCCATCGCGTCGGACTGCATGGGCGTTTCGGTCTACAAGCACAAGGTGCTGGCCTTCGTTGTCTCCGCCGGCCTCGCCGGGCTCGCGGGGGCGCTGTTCGCCTATTCGGAGCAATATATCGCGCCGAACAATTTCGGCTTCGAGCTGTCGGTGCAGTTCCTGCTGGCGGTCACGGTGGGCGGGCGCAAGTCGCGGCTGGGGCCGATCCTGGGCGCGGTCATCATCGTGTTCCTGCCGAACCTGCTCTCCGACATCGAGCTGTTCCGCTACATCGCCGGCACCATCGCGCTGATTGCCGTCATCGCCGGCGCGCGGGCCTTCGTGAAGGATCCGGAAAATCGGGTGCGCAACGCCATCCCCGTGGTGCTGTGCCTCGCCTTCTTCCTCTTCTCGCTGCTGCTGCAGAAGATCACGGACTACAAGCTCGCCGTCTTCGGCGTGATGATCCTGTTCGTGGTCTATTACCTACCGGAGGGCATCGTCGGCTTCCTCAAGCGCGCCGCCGCCCAGCTCTGGCCGAGCCTCGTGCAGGCCCACGCGGTGATCCACGCCGACACCCACGGCAAGGCGGTCACCGCCTCGCACGAAGGCCATTCCGGCGTGCTGCTCCACGTGGACAATGTGGTGATGCAGTTCGGCGGCCTGAGGGCGCTGGATCAGGTGTCCATCGAGGTGAAGCCCGGCACCATCCACGGCCTCATCGGGCCGAACGGCTCGGGCAAGAGCACCATGATGAACGTGCTCACCGGCATCTATGTGCCCACCGCCGGCGCCGTCCGGTTCAAGGGGCAGGCGATGACCGGCAAGACCTCCTCCGACATCGCCGGGGAGGGCATCGCGCGCACCTTCCAGAACGTCCAGCTCTTCGCCGAGCTGACGCTGATCGAGAACGTGCTGGTGGGCCTCCACCACACCTATCAGGCGACCTTCGCCGAGGTGGCGCTGGGCCTGCCGCGCATAAGGCGGGAGGAGAAGGCGGCGCGCGAGCGGGCCATGAGCCTCCTCCACTTCGTCGGCCTCGCGGACCTCGCCAACGAGGAGGCGCGCAACCTGCCCTACGGCAAGCAGCGCCTCCTGGAGATCGCCCGCGCGCTGGCGCTCGATCCCGCATTGCTGCTGCTCGACGAGCCCGCCGCCGGCCTCACCGCGCCTGATATCAAGCACCTCGTCGAGATCATCAAGAAGGTGCGCCACGCGGGGCTCACCATCGTGCTCATCGAGCATCACATGGATGTGGTGATGGGCCTGTGCGACACGGTGACGGTGCTGGATTTCGGCCAGAAGATCGCCGAGGGCAAGCCGGCCGAGGTGCAGGCCAACGAGCGCGTCATCGAGGCCTATCTCGGCGGCGCCGCCGCTGCGGCGGAATGAGGAGATCGCCATGCTCGAAGTGAACGATCTCGTCGCTGGCTACGGCAAGGTGAAGGTGCTGCACGGCCTCTCCCTCAAGGTGGAGGAAGGCCGGCTGGTTACTCTCATCGGCTCCAACGGCGCCGGCAAGACCACCACGCTGCGCGCCATCTCCGGCATGATCGTGCCGGAATCGGGCACGGTCCGCCTTGGCGGGGAAGACCTCACCGGCCAGCCCTCCTTCAAGATCACCAAGAAGGGCCTCGCCCACTCGCCGGAAGGGCGGCGGGTGTTCCCCACCCAGAGCGTGAAGGACAACCTTCTGCTCGGCGCCTTCCCCCGCCTCACCGGGGCGCGGGAGCGCGGCGACGTGGAGGGCGACCTCGACCGCATGTTCACCCTCTTCCCGCGCCTCGCCGAGCGCCGCGCCCAGCTTGCCGGCACCCTCTCCGGCGGCGAACAGCAGATGCTCGCCATGGCCCGCGCGCTGATGCTGAACCCGCGCGTGCTGCTTCTGGACGAGCCCTCCATGGGCCTCGCCCCGCGGCTCGTGGCGGAGGTTTTCGCCACCATCGCGCGGCTCAAGGAGCAGAAGATCACCATGCTGCTGGTGGAGCAGTTCGCCGCCGCCGCGCTGGAGGTGGCCGACTTCGGCTATGTGCTGGAAAACGGTCGCGTCGCCGCCAAGGGCCCGGCCGAAGCCCTGCGCAACGACGCCGCCGTGCGCGCCGCCTATCTCGGCCACGCGCACTGAGATCGTTGGGCCACATCGCCCTGTAACGGCAATTATCCCTACCTCGGTAGCGTTCCGGGTGCCATGAAGCTAGGCTTTGGCATCCGGGGCGCGGCGGGCTGCCGCCCGGGCCGGGAACGGGGATGGGGATGCGACGACTGTTGGCGGCGGCTCTGGTGGTGCTGGCTTGTGGCGGCGCGGCGCACGCGTCCGACATCAAGGTCACAGGCGTGTCCGTGAACGGGGTCAACGCGGCCCTGCTGATGCCGCCCAAGCCCCATGGCGCCGTCGTGCTGCTGGCCGGCAGCGATGGCCGCATCGGGGTCGGCGCGGATGGCAGTATCGCCCGTGGCGGCAACCAGCTGGTGCGCACCCGCAACGCCTATGCCGCGCGCGGCCTCGCAGTGCTGGTGCCCGAGGGGGATGTGAACGTGGCGGCGGCTGTCGAGATGATGGCGCACTACGGCCCCGTCACCCTCATCGCCACCAGCCGGGGCACCCAGCGGGCCGCCCGTGGCATCGCGGCGGGCGCGCGTCCCGCACGGCTGGTGCTGACCTCTGGATTCCTCAGTGATGCCTCCGGCGACCGCGAGAACGTGGCGAACATCCTCGGATCGCCGGCCGCCCTGCCCCCAACCCTCGTCATCGAGCATCGGCAGGACGGCTGCAAGCGCACCCTTCCCGCGGGCGTCGAGCCCTTCCTGGCCTGGGCGAAGGGCAAGGCGCGCGCAGTGTGGCTGGACGGCGGCCAGAGCGAGGGGAACCCCTGCGAAGCCATGGCCTACCACGGCTTCAACGGCATCGACGGCGACGTCGTGGCTGCGGCGGCCGCGTTCGCGCGGTAGGGTCGCGCTCCTTCCGGCGTGCCCGACCCACTTATATGAGATGGCATGAGGGGCCCCCCAATGGGGGCCCTTTTGTGTGTCCGGAAGCGCTCCGGCCTCGCGCTTTTCTTTATGCGATTTTTATTCTGGCCCCGAGCGGCCCGTCTCGAATCTTTATGCGCAAGGTGACACCTTTCCCTCGCTGAGCGGCGCCGGGTGAAAGCTCCCATGCGCTGCGGCCGACCGCGACGCAGGTCTTCCCGCGTCTTCGCGGCCCGACACCTTTAGAGGCTCAGGTCTCATGCTCGACATTCTGATACTCGCCCTGGCGGCGGGGCTTTTCGCCCTGGCCATCGGCTACGGCTACGCCTGCGAGCGGCTCTAGCGCCGGCCGAATACAGGCCGCACTCGCCGCCGTATCGAAGGAAAACTCCATGACCCTCGATTTTGCTCTGGGAGGCCTCATCACGCTGGGCCTCCTTTTCTACCTCACCCTCGCGCTGCTGAAGCCCGAGCGGTTCTGAGGAGGCCCCGATGACCCTCAATGGCTGGATCCAGATCGCCCTGTTCTGCGCGATCATCCTTGCGCTCACCCCGCTGCTTGGCGGCTACATGACCCGCGTGTTCGCGGGCGAGCGCACCTTCCTCTCCCCCGCGCTGCGCCCGGTGGAAGGCGCGCTCTATGCCCTCGCCGGCGTGGATGCGAAGCGCGAGCAGACGTGGCTCGGCTACACCCTCGCCATGCTGGTGTTCCATGTCGCCGGCTTCCTCATGCTCTATGCGATCCTGCGCCTGCAGGACCTGCTGCCGTTCAACCCGCAGGAGATGGCGGGGATGCCGCCGGACCTGTCGCTGAACACGGCCATCAGCTTTCTCACCAACACCAACTGGCAGAACTACGGCGGCGAGAGCACGCTCTCCTATCTCGCGCAGATGCTGGGGCTGACCCACCAGAACTTCCTCTCCGCCGCCACCGGCATCGCGCTGGCGGTGGCGCTGATCCGCGGGTTCTCCCGCGCGTCGGCGCAGACGGTGGGGAATTTCTGGGTGGATGTCACCCGCTGCACCCTCTACGTGCTGCTGCCGCTCTGCATCCCCTACACCCTGTTCCTGGTGTGGCAGGGCATCCCGCAGACGCTCGGGCCCTATGTGGATGCGACCACGCTGGAAGGCGCGAAGCAGACCATCGCGGTCGGTCCCGTGGCCTCGCAGGTGGCCATCAAGATGCTCGGCACCAATGGCGGCGGCTTCTTCAACGCCAATGCCGCCCACCCGTTCGAGAACCCTACGGCGCTGTCAAACTTCGTGCAGATGCTCTCCATCTTCGCGCTGGGCGCCGGCCTCACCAACGTGTTCGGCCGCATGGTGGGCGACGTGCGCAAGGGCTGGGCGATCCTCGCCGCCATGGGCGTCATCTTCGTCGCCGGCGTCGCCGTCACCTACTGGGCCGAGGCATCAGGCACGCCCGGGCTGAACGCGCTGGGGCTGTCGGGCGGTAACATGGAAGGCAAGGAGCTGCGCTTCGGCATCGTCGCCTCGGCCCTGTTCGCCGTCATCACCACCGCCGCCTCGTGCGGCGCGGTGAATGCCATGCACGACAGCTTCACGGCGCTCGGCGGCATGATCCCGCTCATCAACATGGAGCTGGGCGAGATCATCGTCGGCGGCGTGGGGGCGGGGCTCTACGGCATGCTGCTGTTCGTGGTGGTCGCCATGTTCGTGGCCGGCCTCATGGTGGGCCGCACGCCCGAATATGCCGGCAAGAAGATCGAGGCCAAGGAAGTGAAGATGGCCATGCTCGCCATCCTCGTCCTGCCCCTGATGATGCTGGGCTGGACCGCGGTCGCGACCGTGCTGCCGGGAACGGTCGCGGCCATCAGCAATCCCGGCCCGCATGGCTTCTCCGAGATCCTCTACGCCTTCACCTCGGCGACGGCGAACAACGGCTCGGCCTTCGCTGGCCTCTCCGGCAACACGCCCTTCTACAACGTGACGCTCGCCGTCTCCATGTTCATCGGCCGCTTCATGATGATCGTGCCGGCCATGGCGCTGGCGGGATCGCTGGCGGCGAAGAAGACCGTGCCGGCCTCGGCGGGCACCTTCCCCACCCATGGCGGGCTGTTCGTCGGGCTGCTGGTGGGCGTCATCCTCATCGTCGGCGGCCTCACCTTCTTCCCGGCGCTCGCGCTCGGGCCGATCGTGGAGCACCTCGCGGCGGTGACCGGCCAGACCTTCGGGGGCTGAGATGGCACGCCGCGCCCCATCCGCGCGGGCTCCCGCCCTGCGCACCTCCGAACTCATCCTCCTTTTGACCCTCGCCGCCTTCGTCCTCGTCGCCGCCGTCCAGATGGTGGCGCTCGTTGTCGGCAAACCCTGATTTCCGGGAGCCATCCATGGCCAAGCCCCGTTCCAGCAGCATCCTCGACCCGGCCATCCTGGTGCCGGCCATCGGCGCATCGTTCAGGAAGCTCGATCCGCGCGCGATGGTGAAGAACCCCGTGATGTTCGTGGTGGAGGTGGTCGCCCTCCTCACCACAATCCTCTTCGTCCGCGATCTCGCGACGGGCGGGAGCGGCCTCGGCTTCTCCTTCCAGATCATCCTGTGGCTGTGGTTCACCGTGCTGTTCGCCAATTTCGCGGAAGCGGTGGCGGAAGGGCGCGGCAAGGCGCAGGCGGATTCCCTCCGCCGCACCCGCACGCAGACGCAGGCGAAGCTCCTCACCGGCACCGGCAGTGACTGGCAGGAAGTGCCCGGCACCTCGCTGAAGGTGGGCGACGTGGTGCTGGTGGAGGCGGGCGACGTCATCCCATCCGACGGCGAGGTGGTGGAAGGCGTCGCCTCGGTCAACGAGGCCGCCATAACAGGCGAGAGCGCCCCGGTGATCCGCGAGAGCGGCGGCGACCGCTCGGCCGTCACCGGCGGCACCACGGTCATCTCCGACCACATCAAGGTGCGCATCACGGCGGCGGCGGGCTCCACCTTCCTCGACCGCATGATCCACCTGGTGGAGGGCGCCGAACGGCAGAAGACGCCGAACGAGATCGCCCTCAACATCCTGCTCGCGGGCATGACGCTGATCTTCGTCTTCGCCACCGCCTCCATCCCGAGCTTCGCCGCCTATGCGGGGGGCACCATCTCCGTGGTCGTGCTGGTGGCGCTGTTCGTGACGCTGATCCCCACCACCATCGGCGCGCTGCTCTCGGCCATCGGCATCGCCGGCATGGACCGCCTGGTGCGCTTCAACGTGCTCGCCATGTCCGGCCGCGCGGTGGAGGCGGCGGGCGACGTGGACACGCTGCTCCTCGACAAGACCGGCACCATCACGCTGGGCAACCGGCAGGCGGCAGAGTTCCGCCCCGTGCGCGGGGTGACCGCGCAGGAGCTGGCGGACGCGGCGCAGCTCGCCTCGCTCGCCGACGAGACGCCGGAGGGGCGCTCCATCGTGGTGCTGGCGAAGGAGAAATACGCCATCCGCGGCCGCGACATGGCCACCCTCAACGCCCATTTCGTGCCCTTCACCGCCCAGACCCGCATGAGCGGCGTGGACGTGGACGGCTCGGTGATCCGCAAGGGCGCGGTGGATGCCATCCTGAAGGATCTCCAGGCGTCCGGCGCGGGCGCACGCCCCCTCTCGCCGGAGACGCTGCGCGAGGTGCAGGCCATCGCCGAGGAGATCGGCAAGGCCGGCGGCACCCCGCTCGCCGTCGCCCGCGACGGCAAGGTGCTGGGCGTCATCTACCTGAAGGACATCGTGAAGGGCGGCATCCGCGAGCGCTTCGCCGAATTGCGCCGCATGGGCATCCGCACGGTGATGATCACCGGCGACAACCCGCTCACCGCCGCCGCCATCGCCGCCGAGGCCGGCGTGGACGACTTCCTCGCCGAGGCCACCCCCGAGGCGAAGCTGAAGCTCATCCGCGACGAACAGGCCAAGGGCAAGCTCGTCGCCATGTGCGGCGACGGCACCAACGACGCCCCGGCCCTCGCCCAGGCGGATGTAGGCGTCGCCATGAACACCGGCACGGTGGCCGCCCGCGAGGCCGGCAACATGGTGGACCTCGACAGCGACCCCACCAAGCTCATCGAGATCGTGGAGATCGGCAAGGCGCTGCTGATGACGCGCGGCTCGCTCACCACCTTCTCCATCGCCAATGACGTGGCGAAGTACTTCGCCATCATCCCGGCCATGTTCGTGGCCTTCTACCCGCAGCTCGGCGCGCTGAACGTGATGGGCCTCGCCTCGCCGCAGAGCGCCATCCTCTCGGCCATCATCTTCAACGCCCTCATCATCATCGCCCTCATTCCGCTGGCGCTGAAGGGCGTCACCTTCCGGCCCATCGGCGCGGCGGCGCTGCTCCAGCGGAACCTGCTCGTCTATGGCCTCGGCGGGATCGTGGTGCCGTTCGCCGGCATCAAGATCATCGACGTGGCCGTCACCGCCTTGCACCTCGTCTGAGGAGAGCCTGTCATGCTCAATACCTTGCGTCCCGCCTTCGTGCTCCTCGTGCTGCTGACGGGGATCACCGGCCTCGCCTACCCCCTCGCCATGACCGGCGCCGCGCAGGTGCTGTTTCCGGTTGAGGCCAATGGAAGCCTTATCGAGAAGAACGGCACCGTGGTCGGCTCCGCCCTCATCGGGCAGACCTTCTCGTCCGACCGCTATTTCCACGGGCGGCCCTCCGCCACCACCGGCGCCGACCCGGCGGATACCTCGAAGACCGTTCCCCAGCCCTACAACGCCGCCAATTCCATGGGCTCGAACCTCGGCCCCACCAACCCCGCCCTGTTCGAGCGGGTGAAAGGCGACATGGCGGCGCTGAAGGCCGAGAATCCCGCCGCGGGGGTGCCGGTGGATCTCGTCACCACCTCCGCCTCGGGGCTCGACCCGGACATCTCGCCGGAGGCCGCCTTGTTCCAGGTGCCGCGCATCGCCAGGGCGCGCGGCGTCAATGAGGACGTGCTGCGCCGGCTGGTGGCGCACGAGACCGACGCGCCCACCTTCGGCCTCCTCGGCGAGCCGAGGGTCAACGTGCTCGCCCTCAATCTCGCGCTGGACCGCTTCGCCGGCGCAAAATAGAACAGGCGGGACCGGAGCGGCCCGGCCGGGAGACGGCAATGCCCGAAGAGCGCGAGAGCGACAACCGCCCCTCGCCGGACGCCCTCCTGAAGGAGGCGCAGCGGGAGAGCCGCGGCCAGCTGAAGATCTTCCTCGGCGCCGCCCCCGGCGTCGGGAAGACCTACGAGATGCTCGCCTCGGGCCGCACCCGCCGGAACGACGGCGCCGACGTGGTGATCGGCGTCGTGGAGACCCACGGCCGCAGGGAAACGCAGGCGCTGGTGGAGGGCTTCGAGATCGTCCCCCGCCGCAAGGCCCCGTACAAGGGCCGGATGCTGGAGGAGATGGACCTCGACGCCATCCTCGCCCGCAAGCCCGACCTCGTGCTGGTGGACGAGCTGGCCCACACCAACGCCCCCGACAGCCGCCACGCCAAGCGCTACATGGACGTGGAGGAACTGCTCGCCGCCGGCATCGACGTCTATTCCACGCTGAACATCCAGCATGTGGAGAGCCTGAACGACGTGGTGGCGCAGATCACCCGCATCCGCGTGCGCGAGACGGTGCCCGACGCCATCATCGACCGCGCCGACGAGATCGAGGTGATCGACATCACCCCATCCGATCTCATCCAGCGCCTGCACGACGGCAAGGTCTATGTGCCCGACACCGCCCGGCGCGCGGTGGACAATTATTTCTCCCCCGGCAACCTCACCGCCTTGCGCGAGCTGGCCCTGCGCCGCACCGCCCAGCGGGTGGACGAGCAATTGCTCAGCCACATGCGCGCCCATGCCATCTCCGGCCCCTGGGCGGCGGGCGAGCGGGTGCTGGTCTGCATCAGCGAGGACAAGCGCTGCGCGGCACTGGTGCGCTATTCCAAGCGCCTCGCCGACCGCCTGCGCGCGCCGTGGGTGGCGCTCTATGTGGAGACCCAGCGCAGCTTCCAGCTCGGCGACACGGAGCGTGACCGCATCGCCGAGGTGCTGCGCCTCGCCGAGCGGCTGGGGGCGGAGGCCGTCACCGTGCCCGGCGGCGCGCACATCGCCGACGATGTGCTGGCCTATGCGCGGTCCGCCAACGTCACCCAGATCGTCATCGGCAAGTCCGACCGCTCCCGCTGGTTCGAGATCCTGCACGGCTCGGTGGTGCACGACCTCGTGCGCCGCTCCGGCAACATCTCGGTGCATGTGATCGCCGGCGATGCCGGGCAGCCGGCCGCAGGGGACGCGCGCCCCGCGGCGCCCGTGCCGGTGCGGCGGGAGGTGCGGGCCTATGCCGAGGGCGCGCTGCTCGTCGCCGCCGCGACCCTCGTCGGCCTCGCTCTGCAACGGCTGCTGGGGCTGCAGAATGTCGCCCTCGTCTTCCTCACCGCCGTGCTGGTGAGTGCCGTGCGCTCAGGCCTGTGGCCGGCGCTGGCGACCTCGGTCGCCGCCATGCTGGCGTTCAATTTCTTCTTCATCCCGCCGCTCTACACCTTCACCATCGCCGATCCGGAGAACGTGATCGCGCTGTTCTTCTTCCTGGTGGTGGCGGCCATCGCCAGCAATCTGACGGCGCGGGTGCGCGGGCAGGCGCTGGCCGCGCGGGCGCGGGCGAAGACCACGGAAGACCTCTATCTCTTCTCCAAGAAGCTCGCGAGCGCGGTGAGCCTCGACGATTTGCTCTGGGCCACCGCCTTCCAGATCGCCTCCATGCTGAAGGTGCGCGTGGTGATGCTGCTGCCGGAGGATGGCGCGCTGACCGTGAAGGCGGGCTATCCGCCGGAGGACGCCATCGACGCGGCGGATCTTGCCGCCGCCAACTGGACCTATGAGAACAACCGCCCTGCCGGCCGCGGCGCCGATACGCTGCCCGGCGCACGCCGCCTGTTCCTGCCTATGCACACGGGGCGCGGGGCGGTGGGCGTGGTGGGCATCGACAAGGACAAGGAGGGCTCGCCCCTCTCGCCCGAGGAACGCCGCCTGCTCGACGCCCTCGCCGATCAGGCGGCCCTCGCGGTGGAGCGGGCGAACCTCGTCTCCGACGTGGAGAAGGCACGGCTGGACGCCGAGACCGACCGGCTGCGTTCCGCCCTCCTCACTTCCATCTCGCATGATCTCAAGACGCCGCTCGCCTCCATCCTCGGCGCGGCAGGCACGCTGAAGAGCTTCGCCGCCGCCCTCAGCGAGGACCAGCGCGGCGAGATGCTGGCCACCATCGAGGAGGAGGCGCTGCGGCTCAACCGCTTCATCGCCAATCTCCTCGACATGACGCGGCTGGAATCCGGCGCCATCGTGCCCAATGCCATGCCCAACGACCTCGCCGAGATCGTCGGCAGCGCCATGCGGCGCGCGGCTTCCATCCTCAAGGACCACCGGGTGGAGATCGACCTTGTGCCGGACCTGCCCATGGTGAGCGTCGATCCGGTGCTGTTCGAGCAGGCGCTGTTCAACCTCCTCGACAATGCCGCGAAATACGCACCCGCCGGCTCCCTCGTCTCCCTCCACGGCTGGGCCGAGACCGGACATGTGACGCTGCAGGTGCTGGACGAGGGGCCGGGCATTCCGGTGGAGGACGTGGACAAGGTGTTCGACAAGTTCTTCCGCGCCCGCAAGCAGGATCAGGTGCGGGCGGGCACCGGCCTCGGCCTTGCCATCTGCCACGGCTTCATCGAGGCCATGGGCGGCACCATCGCGGTGGCCAACCGGGCCGATCGTGCCGGCGCCGTCTTCACCATTGCCGTGCCCGCGCAGGCGCTCGCCCCCCTGCTGGAGGCGGCGCCATGAGCACACCGGTGAAGCTCCTGGTGGTGGATGACGAGCCGGCCATCCGCCGCCTGCTCGCCACCGGCCTGCCAACCCAGGGCTACGGCGTGGAGAGCGCCGCCACCGGTGCCGAAGCGCTGGCGATGATGGCCGCGGGCGCGCCCGATCTCGTCATCCTCGACCTCGGCCTGCCCGACATTCCCGGCCGCGACCTGCTGCGCCGCTGGCGCGAGGCGGGTGTGACCTGCCCCATCATCATCCTCTCCAGCCGCACCGACGAGCCCGGCATCGTGGAAGCGCTGGAGGCGGGGGCGGACGATTACGTCACCAAGCCCTTCGGCATGAACGAGCTGGTGGCCCGCATCCGCGTCGCCTTGCGCCACCGCCTCCAGCAGCAGGGCGAGAAGCCGCTCTTCGTGGTGGGCGACCTCTCGGTGGATCTGGTGCGGCGGATCGTGAAGGTGAAGGACCGGGAGGTGAAGCTCTCGCCCAAGGAATACGCGATATTGCGCGTTCTGGTGCAGCACGCGGGCAAGGTCCTGACTCACCATTACCTGCTCTCGCAGGTGTGGGGCGGCAGCCAGGACCTGCAATATCTGCGCGTCTATGTCCGCCAGCTCCGGCAGAAGCTGGAGGACAATCCCGAAAAGCCCCGCTACATCCGCACCGAAACCGGCGTCGGCTATCGCCTCGCCGAGCCGGAGTGAGCGCCGCCGGCTAAAGCTGCGGGTCGCTCATGCCCAGCAGCGCCGCGAGGAAGACGGCGACGAGCGCCAGCGCCACTTCCAGCCGGCTGTTCGCTGCGATGCGGGCAAGGTCCGCGCCCCGTGCGTCCGAGCGGGCGAGGCGCAGAGCGATATGCCGGTTGCGCAAGGCGAGGCAGACGAGGCCGGCGAACACCGTCGCCTTCAGCAAAACGATGCGCCCGTAGATCGTCCCCGGCAGCGCGGCCGCCGTCTCGATATGCAGGATCGCGGCGAGCCCGCCGCCGAGGCCCACCATCAGCACCGCCCCGATGCCGACGCCGGAGAAGCGCCGCAGCACGGCGCCCGGCGCCTTGCCCGCGTCGTCCGGCGCCCTGGCCCATTGGTCCAGCAATACGACCAGCGGCAGGAGCCCGCCGATCCACACGGCCGCGCCCACACCATGGACCGCATGGACCGCCACCAGCACCACCGCCCGCACGCCTTCGGCGGCGCCGGGATGGCCGAGGAGGCTTTCGCTCGCCATCAGCACCGCCCCCGCCCCGGCTATCGCCGCCAGCCTTCTGCGTCCGCGCAGGGCGAGGCAGGCGAGCACGGCCAGGACGAGCACGACAAGGCGGAAGGTCATGGCCCGGCCGAAGCCGGTCCCCAGCAGGAAGCCGGAGACGAGGCTTGGGTCGGCGAGGCTCGCCGGCGTGCCGGTGATGTCCACCAGCGCCGCCCCCGCCCAGATGAGGGCGGAGACGAGCGCGACCGGCAGCGCACGGAATACTTTCCGCTCGGCCGCCCGCGACGCCACGGCACCCGCCGCCCCGGTCCACGCCGGCACGGCATAAAAAGCGAACAGCGGCGCGCCGAGCAGCGCCAGCCCCGCCGCGAAGTGGGCAAACCGCGCGCCGAGGATGACGGGAAACACGTCCACTATTTGCCGACCTGGAAGCCGAAGCTGCCCTCGGTCTTGTGGGTGTCCACGGAGACGATCTTCCACTGCACCTTGTAGGCGCCGGCCGGCAGCGACTGCCCCAGCTTCAGCACCAGCGCCTTGGGATCGGAGCCATCCGCAGTCGCGCCCGAGGCGACGGCCGAGCCGTCCGCCCGCGTCACGACGATGGAGGAAAAGCGGGGCTCCACCGCCTCGCTGAAGACGAGGCGGATCTCGCTGGGGCCCGCCGTGACGGTGGTGCCGACGCCCGGCACCGCCTTTTCCAGATGGGCGTGGGCGAAGGCGGCGGTGGCCGACAGGAGGCCGAGGGCCGCCGCGGCGGCGAAGGTTGCGATGCGCTTCATGATGGGTCTCGCGAAAAGGGGATCTCAGGGAAAGAGGGGCTTGCCGATGCCGTTCGGGAAGATGTCGTCCAGGAAGAAGTGCAACTGGCCAATCACACCCACATGGCTGCCGCTCTGGACATTGATGGGGATCAGCGCCTCAAGGCCCACCTGCACCGCCCCGTTGGACCAGATGACGCCGGGACTGATGGTGCCCGTAGTGATGCGCGCGCCGTCGCCGATGTTGGAGACCGGCGACTGGAAGCTCGCTTCGATGATGGGCGTGAGCTGCTTGATGAAGTCCGGCTGGCCGGTCATCTCGCGCACGTTCTGATTGAGGTAGGGCAGGCTGTATTGCAGCGACAGGCCCCAGGTGACCACGCGCGGGTTGGATTCAAAGGTAAGCGGGTCTGTGAGCTGGGTGGGCAGGCCATATCCCAGCTGGCCGGTGATGGCGAAGGGCCGGAGCAGGGCGAGGCTGTCCGGCAGGTCGCCGAATCCCTTGCCGAAATAGAGGTTGGGAGACACGGTGGTGTAGGTGTCCACCACCTTGGAATTGCCGGTGCCGCCCCACTCGATGCTGAGGCCCACCGAGAAGATGAATTCGTGCTCCGCATTGTTGAGGAGCATCGCCTTCAGCGTCGTCTCGATGTTGTCGAAGCCCGAATGGCCGGGGCTGTTCTGCAGCCAGCCGCTGCCGATGGAGACGCCCAGCCACGGGGTGATGGTCTTGGCATATTCGAACGAATAGCCGGTGCCGCTGACCCCGTCGCCATCCTTCAGATATTGCACGGTGGGCAGCGCGAGTTCGTCGGCCACGGCCGGATCGTCGAAGGTGAGCGTCGCCGGGAACACGCGGTCGCCCGCGATGCCATGGGCGCTTGCGGACGGCGGATGCGCAGCAAGGAGAAGGCCGGTCAGCGCGCAAAGGCTGACGGCCCCGTGAAGCCTGGTCATGAAACAATCCTCGTGAGAAACCGAAGGCGCGGGCGAGCGCGCGGGTTCAGGCAGCCGTGACGGCGTTCACGAGGAAGGGCGGTGCGCGCGGCGGCGGCCCGCGCTTGAAGGGAAGCTGTATGGCGAGCTGCGCGGCGGGAAGATCCGCACGCGCGAGGTGAAATCCGCCCGCCGCGCCGAGCGCGACGGCAACAGGCGGCGGCGCCAGCATGCCGTCCGCGCAGGGACAGGCGATGCAGTCCGCGCAACAGGGATGCGACGGGGATTGATCGGGAGCGGAAGGGCCGGCCTGCCCGCTCTCGTGCTCGCACAGGACGCCGGCGGCAACCAGCCCCTCGACCTGCACCGCATTCCACCTGAGGCCGGCGGCATTGCCCGCCTGCACGAAGGCGGCGATGCCGTTGACCAGCAGCAGCATGGCGAAGAGTAGGCGCAGGATGACGGGCAGGCGCGGCACGACCGCAAGGCGCAAACCCGCGTGCGCGCGTCCGGTATTTCCGGCCGCACCTCTCCGCGCCTTGCTACCTCCCCCGCCCCCCATCCGAGCTTGATCCCGTACTGCGTGTGTTCGTTTCCGAAGGTCGCAAGACTACCAGCGATGACGAGCACGGCGCAACCAACGTCCCCTTTCGTCTTGCGACAACCGGTAAAATACCAGAGAAAAATTGGGAATACCGTCGGGTAAAACTACGTTATTCCCGCGCCACGCAACTTCAGCGCGCAGACACCTCGCCCTAACCTCCGAAAAAGACCCGTTCAGCTGTACCCCGCAGCAGCCAATCGCGCTGCTTGTCGTCCAGCATGGGGCTTCGGAGTACGAAATCGTAGGTGGCGGCGAAGGCGAAGGCGGTGGCCAGCGTGTTCGGCGGATCGCGCTCCAGCACCGGCATGTCGCTGCCCCACATCAGCCGCTCCGGCCCGAACGCGGCGAGTAGCGCGAGGAACTGCGGAATGACCCGGACGTAAGGTGGCTTGTCAAACTTGTTCAAGCCGGAAATCTTCACCGTCACATTCGGGAATTGGGCGAGGTCCACAAGCCGGCCGAGCTGGACCTCGTCGCCCGGCATCACATGCGCCATGTGGTCGAGGCAGACCGACGTTTTCGGGTAGCGCTGGCACAACTCGGCCATGTCCAGCAGCGCATCGTCGCTCATGTCGGGACTGTCGCGCAGGAGCGGGCAAATCACCAGATTTTCCGCCGCCGCGATGGACCAGAGGGCATGCATGACTGGCGAGGTCAGCCAGCGCTCCGTGTTCACGCCGCGCAGGCGGAAGCCCTTCACGCCCCGCGCCTTTGCCTCGGCCATGTGATCGATCGCGTCGGGCCGGCTGTCGTCCACCGCGCCCACCACGGCGAAAGTGCCGGGGTGAGCTGCTGCGGCATCGGTGAGATAGCTGCTGTCGAAGCCGAAATAGCCGATGTGCTGGACCAGCACCACGCGCGAGACCCCGATCTGCGCCTCCCGGCCGAGCAGGGTCTCGATGCTGTAGTCCGTCGGATCGCGGTCCTTCGCCGTCTGGCCGCGCACCATGGGATAGCGCGCGATGTCCCCGCCCCAGCTGTGGCTGTGTGCATCGATGAGGCCGCCGGGCGCCGCCTTCGCTGGTGCGCCCATGCCGCCGGCCACCGCCAGCGCCGCCGCGCCCTTCAGCAGGCTGCGGCGAGCGATGCCACCCGCCGCTCGCGTCCCCACCCGGCCGCCAACGTCCGTCATCGCCCGCTCCCTGCGCCATGGCCGCGCCCTAGATGGGCACGGCGCCCCTGCCCTGGCAAGCGCTGGGGCGGCTCAGATGAGCGCGTCGTGGCCGACGTGGAGCGGGTGAAGCGCCTCCTGCACATGCGCCGCCAGCGCGGCGGCGTGATCGGACAGGCCCTGCAGCGGCGCCGCGTGGGTCGCGTGGTCCGGGACGGTCCCTGCGATGACATCGAGCGCATCGGCCAGCGCCACGGGCAGATGGAGGCCGGACAGGGTGTTCCCCGAATGCGGTCCGTGGCCACCCGACGTCGCCTCCAGCAACCCCGCTGCCCGCGCTTCCAGGGTCGCGAACAGCTGGCCGAGTTCGTCGGACTCGCCGGGGAAAGCCGCCTTCAGCGCCGCGAAGGCATCGGGTGTGGCCACGCTGGCGGACAGGAGCATGGGCGCATTCGCCTCGAAGACCAGGGCGGTGTGGGCGCTGGTCGCACTCTTCTCTGCGTCGGTGACGGTGAAGGTCACGTCCCGCGCGCCGTCCGGAGCGGACGCGGCGGTGGAGCGATAGGAGACCTGCTCGGCGAGCTGGCTTGCCTGCGCATCGGAAATGGCGGCGGAGAAGGTGAAGGCGAGGTCGTGCCCGTTGTGTCCATCGGCCGAGACCGTGCCGACCTGCTTGCCGTCGAGATAGAGCTTCTTGCCGGTGATGCTGAAATGCCCGTCCGACAGATAAAGCTGGTCGGTAGCCGTCGCGCCGGCGAGATGGACCGCGAGCTTGCCGCCTCTGAAGCCGGTCAGATCGGGATTGGCCACATGGACGTCGGCGTCGATGACGACGCCCGCTGCGGCCTGCGAGGCGGAATGGACCGACTGGGCATCGAGGCCGGAGAAGACGGGTGCGTCGTTCTCAGGCTTCAGCTTGAGCAGCATGGTGGCTGAAGTATCCGCACCGGACGAGTTTAAAACTCTATAAGTGACGACGCGACCGAACGCTGAGGGCGTGTCGCTATCGTAGTAATAAGATACCGCTCTCGCCATAGCGGTCATAGCTTCGCCTGTTACGTTCGGCTCAAGAGTGACCGATATGTAGGGACCGCCTGACGTGAGTGTTCCGACCAGCACATCATTATAATAAACAGATCCAAAATCTTGTCCGTAAACGACCTTTATCCCCCCGCCATCTTTAAGGTAGAAATGGTCATTCCCACCAAAATTGGCAACATCGACAAGAAAGTATCCTTGGGTGAAAATATCAGGCGATGTCGCCGTAAACGTCACATTCGAATCCAACACCACCGGACCCGCATTCACCGTGTTCTCGGCCAGCGTCTTGCTCTTATCGAGCCCGCTGAAGCCGGTTTTCGCTTTTGCCGCCATGACCGCAACTCTCCCTGACCAGAGTTGCAATTAGGGGTAGCGAGGGGCGGTGACGGGGTCTAGGCCATGACGCTAGGGCAGGCTGAAGTTGGCGCCCGCAAGCGACCAAAGGGCAACAGTGCCCGGCGGCGGCGCGCGCCGCCAAAGAGCCGCGCGCTCGCAACCCGCGGCAAGTGGCGCGCCGGAACCGGAGCCCCTGCCCTACCAGCGCAGCAGCCGGCTGCCGAGGAGCGCGCCCACCGCCGTCACCACCGCCACCGCGATGCTGTACCAGGCGAGGACGAACAGCGGGGAATCGTCCACGCAATGCAGCGCGTAGAGGGCGGCGCCGATGCCCCCCGCGGCGAGGCCCGCGGCAGCGCCGGCGAGCGTCGGGCGGGTCGGCGCGCCGTGCCGCAGGGCGAGGAGGAGCGCGCCCAGCGCCGGGGCAGCGATCATGGGGATGAGGGTCGTGCAATAGATGGCGTAGCGGCCGACCAGTTCGGGCCGCCACTGGCTCGCGGGCGTCAATAAAAGTTCGGCCGCAACACCGGCCGCGAGCACCAGGGCCGGCACCCACAGCGCCCGCGCGGCCCGCGCCACCGGCGCGCCGGGCTGCGACAGGCGCATCCCCAGCAGCACGGCCGATGCGGCGAGCGAGAGCGTCACGGCGAACTTGAAGACGAGGCGCCAGTCCGTCATGAGGGTCAGCAGGTGCGGGCGCGGCGCCAGGAGCCATGCGAACACGCACGCCGACGCCACGACGCCGACGACGAGCGCCAGCGCCAGCGTGCTCCAAAAGCTGCGCACCGGCCGCGCATCGGCGGCGAGGGCGCGTATGAGGTCATCCGTCTTCACGTTTGTCCTTCACTCCTCCCGCAGGCGGGCCGAAAGGCTCGCAAAGGCCCGGTGCAGCGCCACCCGCACCGCGCCCGGCGTCATCCGCATCCGCTCCGCCGTCTCGGCGACGGAGGCGCCCTCCACCGCCACCGAACGCAGCACCGCCTGCTGCTTCTGCGGCAGCAAAGCGAGGTGGCGCTCCACGTCCGCAGCCCCGGTATCCGGCCGTTCTTCAGGCGCCGGAAGGAACTCGGCGAAGTCCTCCACCGGCACCTCCACCCGCCGTCCGCGCCGGCGTAGATGGTCCACCATCTTGTTGCGGGCGATGGTCCATAGCCAGGGCCCGAGCGGATCCTCCGTGCGCCAGGTGTGGCGCTTCAGATGCACCGCCAGCAGCGTCTCCTGCACCACGTCCTCCGTCTCCGTCGTGGGCGCGCCGAGGCGGACGAGGCGGCGCTGGACCACAATGCGCAGCGCCGGCGCCAGCTCGCGCAGCAATTGCTCATAGGCCGCGCCCTCGCCGGCAAGCGCGCTCCGCATCAATTGCGCCCACCGCAGCTCGCGGTCGTCCATCTACACGTTCCCGAAGGTCAGTTCGCACGCGCCCGCCCGAACGTTACAGCCCGGACCGGCGACGCACGCATTTTTCGCGAGGATCATTCTTCGCCGCGTCCCGCAAGGCAATGGGCGAAGGCGGGGCGCTTGGCCGCGCCGGGGAGTTTGGCCGCTCCCGAACGTCGCCGCGCCATCGGAAATCGTGCAAGGCGCGGTGCGCAAAGCTGGCGGCGATCGGCCCGAAGGCCATCCTTTGCGCACCGCGCCTCATCTACAGGCGGCGCGAAGCCGGGCAATTGCGCCCTGTCGAGGCAGAGCGGCCCCGTCGCTGGCCCGGTCAGCCCACTTGCACCTGCCCCATAGGAATATGCGCAAGCCCCCCTGCACATTTGCGCCCTTCCGCGCACGCTCGCCCACGCCATCATGGACCGGCGAACCCCACCGTCCCGTTGGCAGAAGAGCCCGATGACCGTCCAATATCCCCGCTTCAAGGCCGCCGCCTGCCACGCCTCGTCCGTCTTCCTGGATGCGGACAAGACCGCCGAGAAGGCCTGCGACCTCATCGCCGAGGCCGCCGCCAACGGTGCATCGCTGGTGGTGTTTCCGGAATCCTTCCTGCCCGGCTTTCCGGTGTGGGCGGCGCTGCAGGCGCCCATCTACAATCACGGCTTCTTCCGCGCGCTGGTGGCCGAGGCGCAGAAGCTCTCGGACGGCGCCGTCCGCACCATCCGCATGGCGGCGCGCCGGCACGGCGTCCACGTCTCCCTCGGCTTCACTGAGGGCACGGACGCCAGCGTCGGCTGCATCTGGAATTCCAACGTGCTGATCGGGCCGGACGGCGCGATCCTCAACCACCACAGGAAGCTCGTCCCCACCTTCTACGAGAAGCTGGTGTGGGCGAACGGCGACGCGCGCGGCCTGCGCGTCACGTCCACCGAGATCGGCCGGGTCGGCATGCTGATCTGCGGAGAGAACACCAATCCCCTCGCGCGCTATGCCCTGATGGCGCAGGGGGAGCAGGTGCACATCTCCTCCTATCCGCCGATCTGGCCGACCCGTCCGCCGGAAGAGGATGGTGCCTACGACCTGAAGCGCGCCATCGAGATCCGCGCCGGCGCCCATGCCTTCGAGGCAAAGGTGTTCAACATCGTCGCCTCCGGCTTCGTCGATGCTGCCATGCGCGAGGCCATGGGCAGCATCGGGAAGGCGAGCCTCGACGTGATGGACAATTCCCCCCGCGGCATCTCCATGGTGCTCGATCCCACCTCGCAGGTGGTGGGCGAGGTGCTGGGCGAGCACGAGGGCATCCTCTACGCCGAGATCGACACCGCCCGCTGCGTGGAGCCCAAGCAGTTCCACGACGTGGTGGGCTATTACAACCGCTTCGACGTGTTCCACCTGGAGGTGGATCGCTCCGCCCGGGAGCCGGCCTATTTCTCGGAGGGCGCGGCCATCGCCCGCGCTGCCGAGGACGGGGCGCTCGACCCTTCGGCGGACGTGCTCTTCGCCGACGGCGCGGCCTGAATTTTCCCTCCCACCGGAGCCGGCAACGACCGGCGCCGCACGGCCTCAACAGAACAAACCCTTCCAGAGGATCATCACATGGCAACGGATCGAAAGCTCCCGGCTCGAAAGCTGTTCAATCTTGCGGGTATGGCCCTCGCGGCGCTGTCGCTGGCGACGGCGCCCGCGCTGGCCCGCGACACGGTGAAGATCGCCTTCATCGGCCCGCTCACCGGCGGCAATTCCGCCACGGGCCTCGGCGGCCGCAATTCCGCTGCGCTCGCCGTGGACCTGCACAATGCCAAGCCGGACGCCAAATACACCTACGAGCTGGTGCCCTTCGACGACGAGTGCAAGCCCAACGTGGGCGTGCAGGTGGCCACCAAGGCCGCCTCCGACAAATCCATCATCGCCGGCATCACCCATTATTGCTCGGCGGTGGCCATCGCCACGGTGGACACCTACAACCGCTTCGGCCTGCCGGTGGTGGTGTGGGGCGCGGTGCTGCCGGAAATCACCTACGGCAACGATTACAAGGAAATCCATCGCGTCAACGGCACGATGATCAATGAAGGCAAGATGGCCGCGGAGTTCCTCACCAAGCAGGGCTTCAAGACCTTCGTCGTGATCCACGACACCACGGACTACGGCAAGGGCCAGAACAAGTATTTCGCCGAAAACCTGAAGCCCCAGGGCGGCGAGATCCTCGCCACCTTCCCGGTGCCGCCGGACCAGCAGGACTTCACCGCCGAGCTGACCAAGGTGAAGGAATTGAAGCCGGACGTGGTGTTCATCGGCGGCCTCACCCCGCTCGGCGTGCGCGTGCGCTCGCAGATGGACCGGCTCGGCATTCCGGCGCAGCTCGCCGGCGTCTCCGGCATCATGAGCGCCGGCTTCATCGAGGGCGCCGGCCCCGCCGCCGAGGGCACCGTGTCGTTCCACAACGGCGCGCCGCTGACCAAGTATGCCGACGGCAAGGCCTTCATGGACGCCTATGCCAAGGCGGGTTACCGCGAGGACCCGGACGCCTACGGCCCGTTCGCCTTCTCCGCCGCCAATCTCATCATGGACGCCATCGAGAAGGTCGGCCCGGACCGCAAGAAGGTGCGCGACCTGCTCAACACCACCAAGGGTTACAAGGCGCTGGTGGGCGAGATCAATTTCGACGACCACCGGCAGAACATCGTGTCCGCCAACGTCTATGTCTCACAGGACGGCAAGTGGGTCTACTGGCCCGACAGTGCCTATGCGACGGGCAGCAAGAAGCTGCCGGGCAAGGCAGCGAGCAACTGACGCCCTCCCTGTTCCCCGGACCAGCGACACCGCAGGTGGAGCGCCGATCCGGGGTCCAGGGGAAACGTCGGCGAAGCCGGCAACACCCCGCAATGCGGGGGAATGGAGCCGCCTTCAGCGACGTGTCGTGCTGGGCCACAGCTCTCCTTCCGCTGCGCTTCAGTCGGCCGAGGCGCGAGGGCGGCGCCCCACTCGAAATTACCCCCGGCGCCCTTCTTGCAACGCGCCGGCCTGTGCTCCCCCTTGAGAGACCCGCCATGGATCCCGGACTTCTCGCCCAGTACCTGTTTAACGGGCTGATGCTCGGCACCATCTACGCCATCGTCGCGGTCGGCTTCTCGCTGTTCTTCGGCGTGCTGGACGTAATCAAATTCTCCCACGGCGACGTGGTGAGCGTGGGTGCCTTCTCCGCCTTCGGGGCGGCGGGGCTGATGGCCGGGCTCGTCACTCTCTCCGGGCCGCTGGCGCTGGCGGTGGGGCTCATCGCGGCGCTGGGGGCGGGCGCGCTCTCGGGCGTCATCATCGGCCGGCTTTTGGTGCTTCCGCTGAAGAACGCGCCGGGCGTGAACGTGCTGCTGGCGACGCTGATGGCCGGCACCGTGCTGCGCGAGGCCATCCGCCTCGGCGTGCCCAACGGCGGCAATCCCAAGCCCTTCCCGGCTTTGCTGCCGGACGGGGTGCTGAAGGCGGGATCGTTCAGCGTGGGCGTGGACAGCGTCATCATACTCCTTGCCGGCCTCGCCGTGGTGCTGGCGACCCATCTCATCATCACCCGAACCCGCCTCGGCCTCTCCATCCGCGCGGTGGCGCAGGACGGGGAGGTGGCGCAGCTCGCGGGGGTCAGCTTCAACCGCACCGTGCTCGGCACCTTCGCGCTGGGATCCATGCTCGCCGGCCTCGCGGGGCTGATGCTCGGGCTCTACTATCGGGAGATCAACTTCAACATGGGCGTCATGCTCGGCATCATCGGCTTTGCCTGCGCCGTGGTGGGCGGGCTCGGGAGCCTCGTCGGGCCGATCATCGGCGGCTTCCTGTTCGCGGGCGTGCAGACCCTCGTCACCGTCGTGCTGCCCTTCACCAGCGCCTACAAGGACGTGGTGGCCTTCGCCGTCATCATCGCCCTCATCGGCCTGTTCCCCACCGGCCTCATCGCCGAGAAATCCAGCGAGCGGGTGTGAGATGAGCATGGCAGACCTTGCCCCCTCCCTCTCCGCGCAGACCGAGCGCAGCGGCGGCCTCGCACGCCTCGTCGTCGCCGCCACGGTGGCGCTGCTCTTCGCCGGCGGCGGCTTCCTGCTCCATGCCGAACAGCAAGGCCAGGTGATCGCGCTCCTCACCGCCTTCGTCGCGGTGTTTGCGCTCGCGGAGAAGGTGCCCGCCGGGCGCCGCATCGCCGGCCTGTGCCGCGCCCACCCCGGCACGGTGAACCTCACCGCCGCATTGAGCATCCTCGCCATCGCCGCCGTGCTGCGCGAGGAGCACTACACGCTCCTGATGATGGCCACCGTCGCCCTCTTCGCCACCGCTGCGGCGGGGCTTACCCTGCAGATGGCGTTCGCCGGCGTGCCCAATTTCGCCGGTGCGGCCTTCTTCGCCGTGGGCGCCTATGTGGCGGCGCTGCTGGGGAATTCCGGCATCCCGCACCTTCTCGTGCTGCTCATCGCGGGCCTCGCGGCGGCGGTGCTCGGGCTCGTCCTGCTGCTGCCGGTGCTGCGCACGCGCGGCCATTATGCCGCCCTCGTCACCATCGCCTTCGGCCTGTTGCTGCGCGCCTTCCTGGAGGTGAACGATGTGCTGGGCGGCCCGCAGGGCATGAAGGTGAAGTCCTTCTCGGTGTTCGGCCTGGATTTCAGCCACGTCACCGAGATTGGGCCCTACGACGTCTCGTTCTACCTGCCCTATGCGCTCGCCTCCTGCGCCCTGTTCGCCCTCGCCTTCTTCCTGGTGCGGCGGCTGGAAAATTCGTTCGTGGGCGTCGCGCTCGATGCGGTGCGCTCGGACGAGGTGGCGGCGAGCGTGTTCGGCCTCTCCATCGCCCGCTGGAAGGCCACCGCCTTCCTGCTCGGCAATGGGATGATCGGCGTCGCCGGCGCGCTCTACGGGATGATGAACGGCTTCGTGAATCCCAACAGCGCCAATTTCGGCGACAGCCTCATCATGCTGTCCATCCTGGTGCTGGGCGGGCTCGGCAATCTGTGGGGCGCGGTGGTGGCGGCGGTGGTCATCCTCGTCATTCCGGAGAAACTGCAGGCGATCCAGGAATTCCGCCTCGTCATCTTCGCCCTGCTGGTCATCGCCATCCTGCGCTTCCGCCCCTCCGGCCTCATGCCGCGCGCGGCGCGCGATTTCTCCGCACTGCTGAAGGGAGGCACGCGATGAGTGCCCTGCTCGCCTGCTCCGGCCTCACCATGCGCTTCGGCGGCCTGACCGCGCTGGACGCCCTCGACATCAGCGTGGGGAAGGGCGAGACCATCGGCCTCGTCGGGCCGAACGGCTCGGGGAAGACCACCTTCTTCAACGTGCTCACCGGCCTCTACAAGCCCTCCGCCGGTGCCGTGCGGCTCGCCGAGCAGGACCTTTTCGCCCGCTCGGCGCAAGAGATCGGCCGCGCCGGCGTCGCCCGCACCTTCCAGCGCTCGCGCCTGATGCTGGACCAGACGGTGTTCGACAACATCGCGCTCGGCGCGCTGGGGCGGCTCGACCTCAGCCTCCTCTCCGCCCTCGTACTGCGCGGCCGCTTCCGCCGCCAGCTGTCCGAGCTGGTCGAGCGGGCGACCGCCCTCACCCGCCGCTTCAATCCGCAGATCGCGGCGAACCTGTTCAAGCCGGCCGGCAGCTTCACCATGATCGACCGGCGGCGCATCGAGATCTGCCGCGCCCTCGTCGGCGCGCCGCGCCTGCTGCTGCTGGACGAGCCCTCCGCCGGCATGACCCATGAGGAGACGCGGGCGCTGATGGACGACCTCCTCGCCTTCCGGGAGGAGATGCCCGACCTCGCCATCGTCCTCGTGGAGCACGAGATGGACGTCATCCGCCGCATCTCGGACCGCTGCATCGTGCTGAACTTCGGCAAGAAGATCTTCGAGGGGCCATTCGACGCCCTCATCGCCGATCGCGAGGTGCAGACCGCTTATCTGGGAGGCGCCCAATGAGCCGGCCGCAAACCTCCCGTCCTGAAGCCTCCCGCCGCCTCTCCGTCTCCGGAGTCACCACCGGCTATGACCGGGCGGACGTGCTGCACGATGTCTCCATCGAGGCGAAGCCCGGCCGCATCACCTGCATCCTCGGCGCCAACGGGGCGGGCAAGTCCACCCTCATCCGCTCCATCCTGGGCCTGACGCCGGTGCGGCGGGGATCGGTGGCGTTCGGCGGCGACACCATCACCCATCTCGCCACCCACCGCATCGCCGCGCTCGGTATCGCCACCGTGCCGGAAGGCAACCGCGTGCTCCCGCGCATGACCGTGCTGGAAAACCTCAAGGTGGGCGGCCTTCTGGAAAAGGACCGCCACCGCCTCGCCGCGCGCATGGAGAAGATGTTCGAGACGTTTCCGCGCCTGAAGGAGCGGCGCAACCAGCTCGCCGGCACCCTCTCCGGCGGCGAGCGCTCCATGCTCTCCATCGCCCGCGGGCTGATGACCGACCCGGAGCTGATCGTGTTCGACGAGCCCTCCCTCGGCCTGTCGCCCTTGTTCGTCTCGGAGGTGTTCCGCATCGTGCGGCAGCTGAAGGAGGAGGGCTACACCATCCTCCTCGTGGAGCAGAACGTGCGGCAGACGCTGGATGTGGCGGACGACGGCTATGTGCTGGCCCAGGGCCGCGTCGTCGCCTCGGGCACCAGCGCGGCGCTCGCCGCCGACGGCGAGCTGCACAAGGCCTATTTCGGCGTTCACTGAACAACCAACAACACTTCGGGACGAATCCCCATGGCGATGCCCGTCTATGACCGCGTCCATCCCCTGCGCAAGCCGAAGGGCTTCGAGCCGGTGGTGCAGCGCTGGTCCACCGCCTTTGCCAACAATTGCCGCGCGCTCTGCGTCGCCTTCCATGGCGTGCAGGGGCGGAGCGCGGAGGAGGTGCAGGCCTCGCCCTTCTTCGGCTGGATCGAAAAGACGCTGGCGCTGCCGGACGGCCCCACCGTGAGCGACCATGCCGCCTTCGTGGACCAGAACGGGCTCTATACGCACATCGTCGCCGCCTACTGGCTGGATGAGAGCAAGCGCGACCGCTTCCTCGCCCACCCCACGGTCGCCGGCTGGTGGGACGACGACGACCGCCTCACCGAGCCCACCGGCTATTTCCGCGAGAGCATGACCGTGCCGGTGGAGCGGCAGGAGAGCATCTACTGGCAGGATTATGCCGGCGGCCTCTCCGCCGCGCCGGACGTGGCGCTCTATCCCACCCCGTGGTGCGGCTACTACGGCGCCATGCGCGACCGCATTCCGCTGGCCGCCGCCGACACGCTTGAGAGCCCGGTCGCCGCGCTCGTGCCGGTGGAGCGGGAGACGAAAGGGGCACGTTGGCGCCTCGCCATTCCGCACAATTTCGCGGTCATCCGCTCTGCCGCCTTCTGGGGCCGCTGCGATCCCGAGCAAGCGGACAACTACATGCGCGAGCTGCGCGAGCCGCTGCTCAAGGGCATGGACTTCCTCAAAGAGAACGGCGAAGCCTCCGGCTGCGCGTCCCTGCGCTTCCAGCAAACCTGCGATGCGGCGGGGGTGCCGGTGCTGGAAACCCATGCGCTCGGCTACTTCCTCTCCCTCGGCCATCTGGAAAACTGGGCCGAGCACCACCCCACCCACGAGGCCATCTTCTCCGCCGCCATCGCCCGCTATCGCAAATACGGCAAGGCCAACCAGCTGCGCACCTGGCACGAGGTGTTCGTGCTGCCCGAGGGCGACACGCACCAGTTCGAATATGTGAACTGCGCGCCGGGCACGGGGCTTCTGGGGTTCTTGCCGGGGGAGCGGGTGTAGGGGCGCGTGGGCGGGAAATCCCCTCACCGCGATCCACCTCGACTGCGACGCCTGTCCTTCCTGCCCGTCGTCCTCCGGCTTGACCGGAGGACCCATGGTGGTGATTGGCCCGGTGTTCGCGTGATGGCTCAAGCGGAGGGATGGGCCCTCCGGTCGAGCCGGAGGGCGACGGCTGCTCGGACGCCCCCCAGCCCCTCAGAACTCCGTCAGATAGGCCGCGTCCCGCTGCACCACCTCGGCGAGGTGCTGGAGCACGGCGCGGAAGCGGCCCATGAACTCCAGGTCCTCGTGGACGCTCACATAGATGTCGCGCATCACCACCACCTCGTCGGTGAGGATGGGGATGAGGCGCGGATTGCTCTTGGCCGAGAACAGCGGCAGCAGGCCGATGCCGGCGCCGCGCGCCACCGCATTCTGCTGGGCATGCATGGAGGTGGAGCGGAACGACACCTTCAGCGGCTCCAGCACATCCAGCAGCCAATGCACCGGCTGGATGGCGACGAGGTCCTCCACATAGTCCACGAAGGTGTGGGACGGCAGCTCCGCCCGCGTCCTCGGCATGCCGAAGCGGCGCACATAGTCGGGCGCCGCATAGAGCGCGAGGCGGAAGGCGCCGATCTTGCGCACGGCGAGGCGCTGGCCTTGCGGCGGCACGAAGGAGATGGAGATGTCCGCCTCGCGCTTGGTGAGATTGATGAGGTGGCGCTCGGTGACCAGCTCCACCACCAGCCCCGGCTCCTTCTCCGCCAGTTCGGCGAAGCGCTCGGCGAGGTAGAAGGCGCCGATGCCCTCCATGGAGGCGACGCGCACATGCCCGCGCGGCGCGCTGGGCGCCGCCTGCAAGGTCTCCTCGACCCCCACCGCCTCCTGCTCGATGCGCTCCGCCACCGCGAACAGGCGGTGGCCCGGCTCGGTCAGCACGAAACCGTCGGGCTTGCGGTCGAACAGCTTGAGGGAAAGATCCTTCTCCAGCTCGCTGATGCGGCGGGAGACCGTCGTGTGGTCCACCTTCAGCCGCCGCGCCGCCGGCATCAGCCGGCCCTGCCGGGCCAGTTCGAGGAAGAAGATCAGGTCGTTCCAGTTGAACATGGCTGAAGATCCTCGAGCGGTTGCCCGGTGATAGCAGCAGCGGGCGCGCCGCCCAACCCCGCCCCGGTTGCAGGACCGCGGCACGCGAAGACGCTGGAGCACGCGGAGACACGGGCGCGCGGATCGGATAAGCCTTGCGCCCCACCCTCTTTCGCCACCCGCCGCCCACGGATCGCTCATGCCGGTGAATGACACGCTCGACGCCTTCGTCTCCCATGGCCACTTCGAGCTTGCCCCCACGGGAACGGGGCCGCTCGACGGCCTCACCTTCGCGCTGAAGGACCTGTTCCACGTGGCCGGCGTGCCCACGGCGGCGGGAAGTCCGGCGTGGTTGGCGAGCCACGGGGTGCCGGATGAAACTGCGCCGGTGGTGGACCTGCTGCGCGGCGCCGGCGCGCGCCTCGTGGGCAAAACCCACACGGACGAGATGGCCTGGAGCCTCAACGGCGAAAACCACCATTACGGCACGCCCATCAACCCCGCAGCGCCGGAGCGCATTCCCGGCGGCTCCTCCTCCGGCTCCGCGGCGGCGACGGCGGGCGGGCTGGTGGATTTCGCCATCGGCTCGGACACCGGCGGCTCGGTGCGGCTGCCGGCGAGCTATTGCGGCCTCATCGGCCTGCGGCCGACCCACGGGCGCATCCCCATCGCCGGCGCCGTGCCGCTGGCACCCTCCTACGACACGGTGGGCTGGTTCGCGCGCGATGCACAGACCTTCGAGAAGGTCGGCGCCGTGCTGCTGGGCGATCCCGTGGTGCCCCCCGCGCCGCGTCTGCTGCTGGCCCGCGACCTGTTCGAGGCCGCCGGGCCGAAGGTGTCGGCAGCGCTGGCGCCGGCCCTGGCGCGGATCACGGCGCTTTATGGGGCGGCGGAGGAGGTGGACGTGGCCCATGGCGCCCTGCCCCACTGGCGCAATGCCTTCCGCATCCTGCAATCGGCCGACGCCTGGGCGGCGCACGCCGATTGGGTGCGCGCCACGCAGCCGGACTTCGGCCCCGGGGTGAAGGAGCGCTTCGCCGCCGCCGCCACCCTCGATCCGTCGGAAGTCGCGGAGGCGCGCGCCTTGCGGGTAGAGGTGCGGGCGCGCATCGACGCGCTGCTGGGTGAGGACGGCGTTCTCCTCCTGCCCACCGCGCCCGGCATCGCACCCCTGCGCGGCACACCGCTCGCCGATCTTGAAGCCTTCCGCGCCCGCGCCATCGAGCTTCTGTGCCTGTCCGGCCACGCGGGGACGCCGCAGATCTCGCTGCCGCTGGCAACGCTGGACGGCTGCCCGCTCGGCCTCTCCGCCATGGCGCCGCGCGACAAGGACGAGATGCTGCTCGCCCTCGCCCGCGCGCTTGGCTGAAACGGAACCTAGTTCTTCCGTCCGGCCGGGGCGCCGGCCACGTACTGGATGGCCCGGTGGATCAGTTCGGCGAGATTCGTCGCGCCGAGCTTGGCCTTGAGCTGGGAGCAGGTGTTGGCCACCGTCTTGTAGCTGACGCCCAGTTCGTCGGCGATCTGGCCATAGGCCTTGCCCTCGGCGAGCAGGGCCAGCACCTGCAGCTCGCGCGGGGTGAGATCGGCCATGACGCCGCTGCGTCCGCGGGTGCCCAGCAGGGCCACCTCCAGGGCGAGGTCATGGCTGATGTAGGGCTGGCCGCGCCGCACCTTCTCGAAAGCCTCGATCAGGTCGCTGGGCGACGTGTCCTTGAGGAGATAGCCCGTCGCGCCCGCCTCCAGCGCGCGGCTGGCGATCACCGGGTCCGCGTGCATGGAGAAGACGAGGATGGGCATGCGCGCCGCCTGCGCCCTCAGGCGGCGAACCAGGGCAAGGCCGGCGAGGCCGCTGCCGTTGAGCGCAAGGTCCACGATCACCACGTCGGGCCGCTTGCGCCGGAACAGGCGATAGCCGGCCAGCGCCGTCTGGGCCTCCATCAGGTCGGAGACGCCCGCGTCCTCCAGCAGGTGCCGGCAGCCTTGCAGCACGATGGGATGGTCGTCGATGAGGAGAACGCTGGTCATACCGGATGCCCTGGACCTGAACGCATGCGCCTGCCCTCGGCGGAGACCGAAGACGCAGGGGCAGAATGCCCCAACGGGATGGGAAGCTCCACAAAAAGCCGCGCCCCCCCCTGTGGCGCGCGCTCCAGCCGGCAGGTGCCACCGAGCGCCTGCACCCGCTCCTTCATCCCGGACAGACCGTGCCCCATCACGGGAATGGCGGGCGGCCCCTGACCGTCGTCGGTGACGACGATGCGCAGCAGCGCCCCCGCGCCACCCCGTCCCTCCTCTCCCACGGCGATACGCACCGAACGGGCGTTGCCGTGCTTGAGCGCGTTGGTGACGCCCTCCTGCGCGCAGCGATAGACCGTGGCATCGAACGACGGCTCGTAGTGATCGGCAAGGTGCCCCGCCTCCAGTGCGAATCGCCGCTCGGGATCGTGCTGGCGGAAATCGGCGACGAGGCTGGAGAGCACGTCCTTCAGCGGCACATGATCAAGGGCGGCGGGGCGGATGCGGGTGAGGAGCCGGCGGTTGGCCACCTGCATGCGCGCGACGATCTCGATGAGGCTCTTAGCCCGCGCCACCATGCGCTCGGCATTCTCGGCCGGGGCCGTGGCGGCGAGGCGGGCGAGCGAATCGGCGCTGGCCTTCAGGCCGAACATGAGCGGGCCGAGTTCGTCGTGCAGGTCGCCGGCGATCTGCCGCCGCTCGTCCTCCTGCAGGCTCACGAGGCGGGCGTAAAGGTGAGCATTTTCCTCGCGCGCCGCACCGAGGGTTTCGGCGAAGGCGTTGAAGCGCTCCGCCACCTCGGCGAGTTCGCGGGTGCGGGGCGGCTCCACCCGGCAGGCGAACTCGTTGTGCTCCAACTCGTCGAGCCCGTCGCGAAAGCGGGAGAGATCGCGCCGCACCTGCCCGAGGGCGACGAACAGGGCGGAGAGGATGGCGAAGTTGACGGCCAAGGCGACGCTGGCGAAATCAAATACGTCGTCCCAGACCTCGGCCACTTCGTCGTCGGGGACGCCCTCGATGCGGACCCGGCCGATGAGGGTGCCGTCTGCCACCACGTCGATCCGCCGCGTGACCTGCGACACGCCGATGAGCCGGGCAAACCAGGAGGGCGCAGCCTCCCCGCCCGCGGGCGCGCCGTCGGCGGGCAGCACGGCCGGCCGACCATCGGGCCCCTCGAGGGAGATGCGCACATGGCGCAGGTGGCGCAGATGGGGCGGAAAGGCTGCGGCGAGGGTCGTGCCCGGCTCCGTGGCCACGCGCTCGGCCACCTCGCGGACCATGTTCTCGGCCATCTCGATGGAGGCGACCATCTCGCGCCCCGCCGCCACCCGCGCATTCACCACCACCACCGCGCCCGCTACCACGGCGGCGACCAGATTGATGGCGAGCACGGCGCCGAGCACACGGGTGCGCAGCGAAACCCGGCGCGGCACGGCCGGCGCGGCATCCGCATTTCCCGCGCCCGCGAGGCCCCGCGCAAGCGCGGCGGGGGGGACGCTCATGGGTTCCTCCGTTCGGCGGCGGGCGCGGCAAGCGCGGCGAGCGCGTCCTCGCGGCTCGCGCCCGCGGCCCGCAGATTGAAATAGTGCTGGCAGAGGTCACTATAGCCGATCCGCCGCACCGTGCGACCGACCGTGATGAAGCCCCCGAGCAGCACCTGCGGGCTTTCAACCACGGAGATTTCGCCGAGCATGCGCTCCAGTTGCAGCGTGCGGTTGGCAAGCATGCGGCGGTTCTCGTCGAACAGGGCGTCGGCCTCACTCAAAAGCGTCGCGATCTCCGCCACGGCCTCGGCGGACGGGGGAACTCCGGACGGTCCGGACCGCGTGGCGAGAAAGACCTCGGGCGGGATGTCGTCGCCCACATCCAGCCATTCGCGCGTCGCTCCGCCGCGCACGGCGCCCCCTTTGGCGGCACTCAGGCCCCCCGGCGGAGGCGTGGCCTCCGGCGCCGAAGCTGCGCTGGAGGCAACCGGCCGGCGCTCCTCCTCCTCGCCGCACGACGCCACCGCGAGCGCGCCCGTCGTCGCCAGAAGGCACATCGCGAAAAGCCGGGCGACGGAGAGAGGACGGGGATCAGAGCCATGGCGCATCGGAAAAGCAGTCTCTCCCACGTATTCTGCCGGCTCTGCCGACATCTTCACCACCCGACCATCCGTTTGGGACGCGACGATCTCTGAATATTTTCTCAGAACAAGACGCACCCGGATTCCAACTTGGCGAAAACACACCCCCTATAAAGCACGACACCTCCGCCAACAGAACAAATAATCGAACCCGCACGGGGCTCGGAACGCTGCGGCACCGGTCGACAAACAACATACTTATCAGACACTTATGGAAGTCCGGCAACCGCCTTTGCCAAGTGTTCCCATGATGAATTGCCGAATGATCGGCAGACAAAAGTGCGGATACCGCTTCAACTGAAGCCACACAAGATAAAGAACCATAAGAAATCAATAAGAAAAAATCGGGTTTCTGGTCGCAATCGGAGGACGACCGCCACCCCGGCCATCACCAGCTCTGCTCCACGCAAGGTGCGGTCTCCTGCGTCCCGTCCACGGGGCGAGGCCCACGCCATGTGAGGAAGCGGAGGGGAAGCTTCGGCTCCCGCGCCACTCCCGCCGCCGCCAGGCTGCGGGGGAACGCACGGGTGCGGGAGGGACAAGTCCAACCGAGTGAGGAACCACCCAAGGAAACGCCAAATGACGAGATTGTTTTCCTCCGTCTCCCTCTGTGCCGTGACCCTCGCCCTCGCGGCGGGATCAGCGGCCGTCGCTACGCAGGCACTCGCCAACGACAAGCTCGTCGAAATCGCCAAGAGCGACGAGAACTGGCCGATGACCGGCAAGAATTACGACGCCAACAACTACAGCCCGCAAAAGCAGATCAACAAGGCGAACGTGAAGCAGCTTCGCCCGGCCTGGTCCTTCTCCACCGGCGTGCTGTCCGGCCACGAGGGCACCCCGCTCGTCGTCAACAACGTGATGTACATCCACTCGCCCTATCCGAACACGACGTTCGCGGTGGGCCTGGACGATCCCGGCCACATCCTGTGGCAGCACAAGCCGAAGCAGAACCCCACCGCCCGCGCGGTCGCCTGCTGCGACGTGGTGAACCGCGGCCTCGCCTATTGGCCCGGCGACGGCAAGACCCCGGCGCTCATCCTCAAGACCCAGCTCGACGGCCACATCGTGGCGCTCAACGCCGAAACCGGCGCGGAGTTCTGGAAGCTGGAGAATTCCGACATCAAGGTCGGCTCCACCCTCACCATCGCGCCCTATGTGGTGAAGGACACGGTGCTGGTGGGCTCCTCGGGCGCCGAGCTGGGCGTGCGCGGCTACGTCACCGCCTATGACGTGAAGACCGGCGCGCAGAAGTGGCGGGCCTATGCCACCGGCCCGGACGAGCAGGTGAAGCTCGCCGACGACTTCAACAAGGCCAATCCCCAGTACGGCCAGAAGGGCCTCGGCACCGGCACCTGGGAAGGCGACGCCTGGAAGATCGGCGGCGGCACCAACTGGGGCTGGTACGCCTTCGATCCCTCCACCAACATGATCTACTACGGCTCCGGCAACCCCGCGCCGTGGAACGAGACCATGCGTCCCGGCGACAACAAGTGGACCATGACCATCTGGGGCCGCGACATCGACACGGGCGAGGCGCACTTCGGCTACCAGAAGACCCCGCACGACGAGTGGGACTACGCCGGCGTCAACGTCATGATGCTCTCCGAGCAGAAGGACAAGACCGGCAAGATGCGGAAGCTTCTGACGCATCCGGACCGCAACGGCATCGTCTACACCCTCGACCGCACCGACGGCTCGCTCGTGTCCGCCGACAAGATCGACGATACGGTGAACTGGGTGAAGCAGGTGGACCTGAAGACCGGCCTGCCCCAGCGCGATCCGGAATACGCGACGCGTATGGACCACAAGGGCCGCGACATCTGCCCCTCGGCGATGGGCTACCACAACCAGGGTCACGACAGCTACGACCCTGAACGTCAGTCCTTCTTCATGGGCATCAACCACATCTGCATGGATTGGGAGCCCTTCATGCTCCCCTACCGCGCGGGCCAGTTCTTCGTCGGCGCCACCTTGTGGATGTATCCGGGCCCGAAGGGCAACAAGCAGACCTATGAAGGTCTCGGCCAGGTGAAGGCCTACGACGCCATCAACAACAAGTACAAGTGGGAAGTGATGGAGCGCTTCGCGGCCTGGGGCGGCACGCTCGCCACCGCCGGCGGCGTGATGTTCTACGGAACGCTGGACGGCTTCATCAAGGCCCGCGACAGCGACACCGGCGAGCTGCTGTGGAAGTTCAAGCTGCCATCCGGCGTCATCGGCCATCCCATGACCTACACCCACAAGGGCGTGCAGTACGTCGCCATCTATTACGGCGTCGGCGGCTGGCCGGGCGTGGGCCTGGTGTTCGACCTCAACGATCCCACCGCCGGCCTCGGCTCCGTGGGCGCGTTCAAGCAGTTGCAGAATTACACCCAGATGGGTGGCGGCGTCATGGTGTTCTCGCTCGATGGCAAGGGCCCCTACGACGACCCGAAGGTGGGTGAATACGCTTCCGGCGGCTGACCTCCGACAACCGCCCCTTGCCGGCCGCCGTCCCCCCGGCGGCGGCCGGTTTCTTCTTTCGCCATGAGCCCACCATCGCCGCCTTCATCGCCTGCCGCACGGCCGCGAGAGGATGCGAACCAGACGGAGGCTGAACCGATGACCTGTTCTGCGAGCACACTTGCGCGCCACGCCGCGACATTCGCCACCAGCCATCTCGTTGCCGGAGCCCTTGTCGCCGGCACGCTGGCCCTCTTCGCCGCGCCGGCCCTCGCGCAGACGGCGGAATCCGGCAAGATGTCGCCGCAGACCGCCAACCAGGGCTCGGCCGCACCGGCTCAGGCCGCGACGCCGCCCGATCCCTCGATCCTGCGCGTCTGCGCCTCCGAGGTGGAGGCGCCCTTCTCCCAGAAGGACGCAAAGGGGTTCGAGAACCGCATCGCCGGGGTTCTGGCGCAGGCCATGGGCCGCAAGGCCGTCTTCGTATGGACCTCCAAGCCTGCCATCTACCAGGTGCGCGACCAGCTCGACGCGAAGCTCTGCGACGTGGTGATGGGTGTCGACACCGGCGACGCGCGGGTGCTCAGCTCCAAGTCCTACTACCGCACGTCCTACGTGCTGGTGACCAAGGCCGACCGCAACATCACCGCTGCCGACTGGAACGACCCGCAGGTGAAGGCGCTCAACCGCTTCGTCATCCGCTTCTATTCGCCCGGCGAGACGGTGCTGAAGCGCCTCGGCAAGTATGAGGACAATGCCGCCTACCTCTACAGCCTGGTCAACTTCCGCTCCCCGCGGAACCAGTATGTGCAGGTTCCGGGCGAACGCGTCGTCTCCGAGGTGGCCAATGGCGAGGCCGACATCGCCTTCGCCTTCGCGCCGGAGGTGGCGCGCTATGTGAAGGCCTCACAGGTGCCGCTGCGCATGAACCTTGCCGGCAATTCCGTCACCAAGTTCGACGGCACCGAGCTGCCCCTTCACTACGATCAGTCCGTGGCCGTGCGGCTCGGCGACAACGCCCTTCTCGCCGAGATCGACGCGGCGCTGGTGAAGGCGCGGCCGCAGATCGACGAGATCCTCGCGGACGAGGGCATTCCCCTGCTCAAGCCCAATTCCTGAGCCGGCCGGAAGGTCGCCATTTCATCGGAAGTTCTGGAAGGTCCAATGCACAGCCGTTTTCTGTCGCGGGGCGTCAAGGCCCTCCTCGCCGTCGCTTTCGTGTCCGGCTTCGCCCTTGCCGCGCAGGCCACGCTCAACTTCACCAATACGGTGACGGGCCAGCCGCTTGATCTCTCGGATGCCCCAGCCGAGGGCCGCGATACGGAGGCGGTGAAGAAGTTCCTGGCCACCGGGGTGAACATCTACGTGGAAAACCCCACCTGCCTGCCCAAGGGCAAGGATCTGTTCCTGTCCATGTGCTCGGGCTGCCACGGCCACTACGGTGAGGGCAAGATCGGCCCCGGCCTCAACGACTCTTATTGGACCTACCCGAAGAACATGACCGATCAGGGCCTGTTCGAGACCATCTTCGGCGGCGCGCAGGGGCAGATGGGACCCATGTACGGGGCGCTCAACCTCGACGAAATGCTGCTGGTGATGGCCTGGGTGCGCCACATCTACAAGGACGATCCCAACGACGCGGTGTGGCTGACTCCGGCGCAGCGCGCGGCCTTCAAGCGCTTCGACGACAAGGAAGACAAGACGCCGGAGCTCGACAAGGCCCCGGTGTGCAAGGCGACGGCCGCGACCGCGGCCGGAAGCAAGTGAGAAGGCAAGTAAGAAGGGAGGACACCAGATGACGCATAAGGTTCGCATGTCCGTGCTCGCCGCCGCCGCGTTCGCGGTCACGGCCCTGGCCGCCGGCGGTGCCGCCGCCTATGACGGCACCAATTGCAAGGCGCCCGGCAATTGCTGGGAACCCAAGCCCGGCTATCCCGACAAGGTCGCCGGCAGCAAGTACGATCCCAAGCACAACCCGGCTGAGCTGGCGAAGCAGGGCGAATCCATCACCCAGATGGAAGCGCGCAACAAGAAGCGCGTCGAGTATTTCCAGAAGACCGGCCAGTTCGTCTACGACGTGAGCAAGATCCCGTCCAACTGACGCGGCCTTTCCCGACCCCCACCAGCAAGGCGGAGCCTTTCCGCGAAGCCGGGCAATCCTCCGATGGATGGTGGGCAACTGGCGCAGCCGCTCGGGTCTGAGCGGGATCACCCTTCCCGCCCCCGTCGGCTGCGCCTTTCTTGCCGCACAGGCCCCCTCACCGCGGCCCGAAGGGACACCCCATGCACGCCATCGCCGACACGGAGGGCGCGCTCGCCCAGTGGCGCGCCCGGGCTCTCGAATTCGAGCGGGCGGTCGGGCGCATCGTGCTCGGTCAGGAGCGGGTCATCCGGCTCCTGACCATTGCGGTGTTCGCCCGCGGCCACGTGCTGCTGGAGGGCGACGTGGGCGTCGGCAAGACCACGCTGCTGCGCGCCCTCGCCCGCGCCATCGGCGGCGCCTACGAGCGGGTGGAAGGCACCATCGACCTCATGCCGGCGGATCTCGTCTACGACGCACGCATCGGCGACGACGGCCGCCCGCGGATCGATCCCGGCCCGCTGCTGCGCCGGGGGCCGGACCTCGCGGTCTTCTTCTTCAACGAGATCAACCGCGCGCGGCCGCAGGTCCACGCCATGCTGCTGCGGCTGATGGCCGAGCGCACCGTCTCCGCCTTCGGGCGCGAGTACGTCTTTCCCTTCCTCCAGGTGTTCGCCGACCGCAACCGCGTGGAACGGGAGGAGACGTTCGAGCTTCCGGCCGCCGCCCGCGATCGCTTCTTCATGGAAGTGCAGGTGAAGACACCGGAGGATTTCGCGGCCCGCCGCGCCCTGGTGTTCGACCCGCGCTTCCACGACACCGACCTTTTGATCTCGGAGGTGCCGGAGGCGGTCATCGACCATCGCAGCCTTCATCAGGTCGCCCGCGAGATCCAGAACGCCATTCCCGCCAGCGACGCCATCGTCGCCTATACGGTCGCGCTGTGGGAGGCGATCCGCACGCCCGAGAGAGCCGGCATCACGCTTCCCGGCGTGCGCATGGATCGCCTGGTGCAGGGCGGGGCCAGCCCGCGCGGCATGTCCTATCTCATCCGCGCCGCGCGGGTGCGCGCCTGGCTGGAAGGCCGAACCATGATCGTGCCGGAAGACCTGCGCGCGGTCTTCCCGGAGGTGATGGCCCATCGCATCTTCTTCGATCCGGTCTATGAGATGCGCCGCGAGGAAATCGCCGCCGACCTCTGCCGCGCCGCCTTCGCCACGGTGCCCGCGCCATGAGCCGCCTCACCGGAGAAGCCGACGACGATCACGGCGGCAAGGTGCTGCCCTATCGGCTGCGCTGGCGCCCGCGCGGGGTGCGTCCCGGTGCCCATCCGGGACAGGGCGATGGCGGTGACGGCACCTTTCGTGCCCTCGTTCCCCTGGTCGCCCGGCCCGATCCGCGCCGCATCGACCTGCGCGCCTCGCTCCGCGACCCGTTCGAGGGCGTTCATGTACGCACCTTCGCACCACGCCGCGCCACCACCGTCGCCGTGCTGACAGACCTGTCCGGCTCCATGGGCTTCGACGGCACGGGCGCGGAGGTGGCGCACCTCGCGGCCACGCTCGCCGCCTCTGCCGCTGCCACGGGGGATGAATTCACGCTGCTGGGCGCCGGCGGGGATCTGCGCGAGGACGCGTTCATTCCCGCCACGCGGCGCCGCGGGCTCGTCGCGCAGGTGTCTGCGACCGTCTCCGCCGCGACACCCTTGGGAAAGAGCGCGCAGGGTCTTGCGGCGGCGGCCGAGCGCCTGCCGCGCCGCCGCTGCCTGGTCTTTCTTGTCTCGGATTTCCTCATGCCCGAGGCCGACCTCGACGGGCTGCTCGACGGCCTGTGGCGGCACGATGTGGTGCCCGTGGTGGTGCGCGACAGCCGCGCGGAGGGCGACGTGCCGGCCTGGGGCCTGATGGAGGTCGCCGATTCCGAGACGGGCGCACGACGGCTCGTGTTCATGCGGCCGGGCCTGAGGGCACGTTGGCAGGCGGCGGCACAGGCCAGGATCGCGGCTCTTGAGGCGCGCTTCGCCGCTCGCGGACACACGCCCTTCCACCTCGTGGACCGGTTCGATGCCGATGCGCTGGTCGCCTTCCTTGCCCGCCGCTAGGCCGTGGCGGCGTGCGGCCCTCGCGCTCGCCGGCGGGCTGCTCGTGGCGCTGCCCGCCCGCGCGGCGGGGGTGGACCTCTATGCGCCGCGCGCCTTCGGCTATCTCATCGGCGACACCCTCACCCTGGAGGCGGTCGTGACCCTCGATGCGGGGTGGCGCCTCGACGAAAGTTCCCTGCCCCGGCCACGTCCCGTCACCTACTGGCTCGATCTGAAACGCCTCGACGTGAAGCCCGGGACCGCGCCAGACGGCGCCCCGCGCTATCGCCTCACCCTCACCTACCAGACCTTCTATTCCCCGCTGGAGCCCCGCGCGCTCGATATTCCCGCCGTGCCGCTGGCCGCCCGCAACGGCGATGCGCGGCAGACCCTGACCATCCCCGCCTGGACCTTCGTCTCCTCGCCATTGCGCGAGCTGGTCGCCAGCCAGCGGGGCAATCCCATGGCGCTGCAGCCGGATATCCGCCCGCGCCCCTATCCCCTCGCGGGAGACGCACGGCTCGCCGCAGCGGCGGCGGCCGTTGCGGCGGCCAGCCTCCTCGCCTTCGCGGCGGCCTCGGGCTGGGGACCGTTCGCCGGCCGGCGCCGCCCCTTCGCGCTCGCCTTGCGCCACATGCGCCGGCTACCCGACCTCGACGCGCCGCTCGGCTATGAGGATGCCCTGCAACTCCTCCACCGCGCTTTCGACGATGCCGCCGGACAACGGCTTTTCGGCGAGGACGTGCCCGCCTTCCTCGCAGAGAGGCCCGCGTTGGCGGGCGAGGCCGAGGCGATTCAGAACCTCTTCACCGCGTCCCGTATCGCCTTCTTCGGCGATGCCCCGGAAAAGGCGATGGCCCTGGTGCCGCCCCATGCCCTGCTCGACCTTGCCCGGCGGCTCGCCGCCGTGGAGCGGCGGGGCGGCATGCGACAGGAGGGAACGCGACAGGACGGAACGCGCAGGGAGGCCGCGTGATGTTCGGCCTCGAGGTGGACCATGCCGCGCTCCTGTTCCTGCTCGCCCTCGCCCTGCTGCCGCTCGCCGCATTGCCCCTGCGCGGCGTCGTGCTGCCGGCGGTGGCTCTGGTGCCGCGCGACGGGCTGTCGATTGCCGTGTCCCTCGGTATCCGCCTCATCGGTGCGTTTGCCATCGCCGCCCTCGTGCTCGGCCTCGCCGGGCTGCACCTGAAGGCGCGGGAGGTCGAGCGCATCGGCTCGGGCGCCAATCTGATGCTGCTCATCGACCGCTCTGCCAGCATGGACAACACCTTCGCCGATCGCGCACCGGGCGCCGGGGAGGAATCGAAATCCGCCGCGGCGAAGCGCCTGCTCACCGAATTCCTCGGCCGCCGCCCGCGGGACCGCATCGGCATTGCCGCCTTCTCCACCTCGCCCATCCCGGTGCTGCCGCTGACCGACCACCACGATGCGGTGGCCGCGGCGGTGGCGGCCATCGATCGGCCGGGCCTCGCCCTGACCGACGTGGGTCGGGGCCTTGCCCTCGCCCTCGACAGCTTCGACGCATCAGCCGCGTCCGGCGGCTCGCGCGCCGTGCTGCTGGTGTCGGACGGTGCCGCCGTCATCGACCCCCGGGTGCAGGCGGCGCTGCGGGATTCCCTGAAGCGCGCGCCGGTGCGGCTCTATTGGCTGTTCCTGCGCACCGTCGGCTCCCTCGGGATCTTCGACAAGCCCCGCGTGCCCGGCGAGGACACGCCGCAGGCCATGCCCGAGCGGCACCTCAACCTTTTCCTCGCCAGCCTCGGCGTGCCCTACCGCGCCTTCGAGGCCGGCAGCCCCGAGGCCGTCGCCGACGCCATCGCCGAGATCGACCGGCAGGAGAGCCAGCCCATTCCTTATCTGGAACGCATCCCGCGCCGAGATCTGGCGCGCCTGTGCTACGCCGTCGCCGCCGCCGCGTGCGCGCTGCTTCTCGCTGCCCGGCTCGGCGAGCGCGGCCTCGGGAGCCGGCGGAGCGCCACATCTGCCGCTGCAGGCATCGACACGCGGAGCGCGGCATGAGGCAGCGCTTGTCACCCATCAGGCACCGCCGCCTCGCCGCGCTGGCCGCCGTCACGGTGCTGGCCGGCGCGCTGGTCGTAATCGCCGTCACCGGCATCCGCATGGCCCTGAACGCCGCCGCCAACCGCACCATCGCCGCCCTCGCCACCGGACGCGACGTGCCGGTCGAACTCAACGCGCCGGACCGCGTGCTCCTCGCCCGGGCGCATTTCCTGATGATCCGCGACCGGCTTGACGAGGCGCAGCCACTGGTGGACCGGCTCGCGGCGGACCGCAGCCCGTTTGCGGTGGCCGGCCTCTACGACCTCGCCAACGCCCGTCTCGCCATCGCCATCTCGTTTCTGGAGAAGACCGAGATCGACCCCGCTGTACCGCAGGTGCGCCTCGCCAAGGCCGGCTATCGCGCGGCGCTGGCGCGCGCGCCGGATTTCTGGGACGCCAAATACAATCTCGACATCGCCATGCGCCTGGTGCGCGATTTCCCCCAGATCGAGCAGGAGCAGCAGGACGAGGCGCAGGAGACGCCGAAGCGCCTGTGGACCGACCTTCCCGGCCTGCCCAAGGGCCTGCCCTGATGCGGCGCCCGGACGCGCGCACCCTCGCCCTCGCCACGGCGTTCCTCCTGGCGCTCGCGGCCATCATCGCGCCGCGGCATCAACGGCCGTCCGACGCCTACCGGCTGCTGGCGGTCGTGGACATCACCGGTTCCATGAACGTGCGCGACTACAGCTTCGAGGGCCGCCCGGCCTCGCGGCTCGACACGGTGAAGCGGACCCTGAGCGCTCTCGCGGCCCGGCTGCCGTGCGGCTCGCGCATGGGGCTCGGCATCTTCACCGAACGGCGCACCTATCTGCTGTTCGAGCCGGTGGAGGTCTGCACCGACTTCGCCCCCCTCGACGGCGCCATCGGCGCGCTCGACTGGCGGATGGCATGGGAGGGCGACAGCTACATCTATGCCGGCCTCTCTTCCGCCATCGACCTCGCCGGACCGCTCGACGCCGATCTTCTCTTCTTCACCGACGGGCAGGAGGCGCCGCCGCTGCCGACCTCGGGTGCGCCTGCCTTTGCCGGCGAGCCGGGCAAGGTGCGCGGGCTGATCGTCGGCGTCGGCGGCACCGAGCCGGCGCCGATCCCCAAGTTCGACAGGGACGGGCGGGAAATCGGCTTCTACGCCATGACCGACGTGCCGCAGGAAAACCGCCACGGCCTGCCGCCCTCCGGCTCCGAGCAGCGCGAAGGCTGGCACCCGCGCAACGCCCCGTGGGGCGCGGAGGAGGCGACGGGGCAGGAACATCTCAGCGCGGTCCGCACCGACCACCTGAAGGACCTGGCCCATGCAACGGGCCTCGCCTACGCACCGCTCGCGGACGCCGCCGCCCTCGCCGCCGAAGTCAGGGCGTCGGCCCGGCCACGTCCGGTCGCAGGCACGATGGACACCGCCCCGCTGCCGGCCGCCCTCGCCTTGCTGCTGCTTGCCGCGCTCTACCTCGCCCAGGCCTGGGACCGGCGCCCCGATTTTCTGCGTAACCGAAGGATTTCCGCGTCATGATCTTTGCCCGCCTCTTCCGCCGCGCTGTGCTGCCCGCCCTCGGCCTCCTCCTTGCGCTTGCCGCGCCCGCGCAGGCCCACGGGCCGACGCCGCAGAAGGCGGAGGCCAAGGCCACCGTGGCGGCGACGCCCGACGCCGTGTGGAAGATCGCGGGCGATTTCGCCGGCATCGGCGCCTGGCATCCCATGGTGAAGGCGGTGAAGGCCAAGGGCGGCAACGCGGCCGGCGCGGAGCGCGTGCTGGTGTTGGAGAAGGGCGAGATCACCGACGGCCTCGATGATGTCGATGCGGCCCAGCGCAGCCTCTCCTGGCGGCTCAACACCGAGAATGTGGAGGCGCTGCCGGTGAGCTTCTACACTATCACCCTCAGCGTGAACGACGCCGGCGGAGGCAAGAGCGAGGTGGTGATGGCCGGCCGCTTCTATCGCGGCGACACGTCCAATTACCCGCCCGACGAACTGAATGACGAGGCCGCCGTGGCCGCCATGACGGCCTTCTTCGAGGCCGGCGTCAACGGGCTCAAGACCAAGGCCGAGGGGAAGTGAGGTTGCCGGCGGCACTCACCGTCCTCTCACTCGCCCTCCTCGCCCTCGGCTGGAGCTTGCCCGCCACCGCCGGCACCCTCCTTGCTGTCTGCCAGGGCGGGGCCGAAGTGGCGGTGATCGACACCGCGACCGCCACGGTGTCGGCGCGGGTGAAGGTGGACAAGGTGCCGGCCGCGATCGCGCTGTCTCCGGATGGCGCCTTTGCCTTCATCACCCATCCGGACATCGGCCTCCTCACCCGGCTCGATGTGAAGGCACGGACGGTCACGGCCACCGCCCGCATCGGCGGCCAGCCGTTCGGCATCGCAGCGGCACCGGACGGGGCAGCGCTCTATGTCAGTGATTGGTCGGGCGACAGGATTTTCCGCGTCGATCCGCGCACCCTCGCCATCACCGGCACGCTTGGCGTGGGCCGTGCCCCGGCCCATCTCGCCATCGATCCGGACGGCCGCACGCTCTATAGCGCCGACCGGGAAAGCGATGCCGTGAGCCTCATCGCCCTGCCCGCCTTCACCCGCACCGGCGCCATCCCGGTGGGCCGGGCGCCCTATGCGCTCGATGCCTCCGATCCGGCTCTCGTGGCGGTGGCGGATGTGCGCAGCGGGGATGTCACGCTGATCGCCAAGGCGGATCACCGCGCAACGCGAATCGGCGGCATGAAGATGCCCTATGGCGTCGCCTTCCAGCCCGGCCGGGGACTTCTGCTCGCCACCGACCAGCAGGCAGGCACGCTGGACCTGATCGATCCTGGGACGGCCTCCATCACCAAGCGCCTGCGCCTCGGCGGCTCGCCCGAGGACGTTCTCGTGGATAGGGCGGCCGGGCGCGCCTATGTGGCCGAGTGGTTTGCCAACCGCGTCACGGCGGTGGCCCTCGATGATTTCGTCATCACCGCCCGCATCCCCGTCTGCGACGGGCCGCGGGTGATGGCGCTGGTGCCCTGAGGCCCGAAATTCCGCTTGCGCCCAAGTTTCAGCCGCGGTCCGTATGGCCGGGACTGCGGGAACGGGGCCATGCACGAAATCTCACTCATCTTCACCTGCCTTCTGATCGGCATCGTGCTGCGCTGGTCCGGCCGTCTGCCGGACACCGCCACCAAGGCCTTCGGCGGCTGGGTCATCAATGTCGCCCTGCCGGCGGCCGCGATCAGGAGCGTCCATCACCTGAAAATGGACGACGGCTGGTGGCTGGCCGCGGCGACGCCGTGGATGGGCGCGCTCCTCGCAATCCTTGTGGTGGTGCCGCTTTGCCGGGCGTTCGGCTGGTCGCATCGGCGGGCCGGCGCGCTGCTTTTGGTGGGCGGCTGGGGCAACACCTCGTTTGTCGGCTTGCCCATGATCGCGGCCTTCGCCGGCAGCCAGTGGCTGGGGCTGGGCATCGTCATCGACCTGTTCGGCTCCTACCTCGCCTTGTCCACGCTGGGCCTCGCCATCGCCGCCGTGGCGAGCGCGGGGCATTTCGACTGGCGGGCGGTGGCCAAGCGCATCGGCACCTTCCCGCCCTTCTGGGCCATCCTGATCGCCTTTGCCACCAATGACTTGCCGCGCCCCGACTGGCTCGACCAACTGGTCGAGGCGCTGGCCCAGACGCTCACCCCCATTGCCTTGGCGGCTGTAGGCTATGCCCTTCGTTTTGATCGCATTTCCGGCCGTGTCGGCGCGCTGGCGGTGGGGCTCGGCTATCGGCTGCTGCTGGCGCCGCTGGCGATTTTCCTCATGTATGCGGCGCTGGGACGGACCGGCGATCCGGTGGCGCAGGTGGCGATGCTGGAGATGGCCATGCCGCCCATGCTGGGCGCCAGCATCATCGCGCTGGATCATGATCTGGAGCCGGACCTCGTGGCCCTCGTCATCGGCATCGGCGTGCCGCTTTCCATGCTCACCGCGTGGATGTGGTGGGGCCTCGTCATCCACCCATGAGCGGCGGGACGCCGACAGCAAAGCCTTGGCACTGCAGCGATTTCAGGCTGACCGCCCCTTGCCTGACGGCGAGGCGGACAGGCCCGCCGGGGGGGCGATGGTAGAGGTCGCCGTGGGCGGCGAGGAACGCGTCCTGCTCCCCCTCCGGCGCAAACGACATGCCGTCCAGATAGTGATGGCCGTTGCGTTCCACATGGGTGAGACCCAGCAGGGAGACGAGGGCGAGATCCTGCTGGGTGCTGATGCCGGACCAGGTGCAAAGGTCTTCTGCGGAAAGGAAAAATCGGCTTTCGCCCAACTCCGCGTTGCGCTTCTCGATGCGAGCGGCGTTGAGGATGGATTTGTAGAAGCCCTTGCAGGTCTTGCTGGAAGCCCCTTGATATCCCAATGAGATAGCCTGCGGAAAGGCATCCAGGGTGGCGTCCGATTCGTCGATCATCACCGGCTTCAGGCGTGCCAGTACCCCCACCTCCCGCTCCAGCGCGACGGCGCGGCGGATGGGTTGCTCGATGTACAGGGTAGAGGCACAAAGCCTTGACAGCGCAGGCGTTTCCGACATGCGCCGCCAGAGTTCGACGATGCCGTCCACATCCGAATACTGCTCGTTGCCATCCAAGGTGACGTGATATTGGGCAGTCCCTGAATCCAGCACTGCGGCGATGCAGGTGAGGCGGTCGAGATCGGCGGCGATGTCGCCGCCGGCCTTCAGCTTGTAGAAGCGGCAGCCGTAGGTTTTGACAACATCCTCAAGGGTTTGCGGCAGCCCATCTTCCGGGCCATCGAGGGGATCGGCGGCCGTGAGGGCGTCCACCATGCCCACCGTATGGCGCACGCCAATGGTATCCTGTGGCTGCAAATTGCCCAGGAATTGGGCGATGTTGAAGCCCTCAAGGTCGTCGGTCAGGCCTGAGCTAACGGTGATACCTGCGACGTTGCTCCGGACCATCGAAGCGAAGGACAGGCCGAGCATCCGCCCCGTGGCATCCAGAATGGCCCTGTCCACCAGCGCGGGGCCGTAGGAGGCGACCAGCGGATTGAGCCCCAGCGCCGCGCAACGCGCCTGCTGCTCCTTGTAAACGCTTGCGGAAAGACCGAACGGCGTGTCCGCCGGCAAAGCGGCGTATAGCTCCAGCGCGATCGCCAGCGACGTGCGCAGCTGCTCCACATTGTCGTCGTCGGAGAGCGCGGGATTCTTGTCGAACCATTTGGGCAGAAGGCATTCGGCGGCGATGCCGACCGCGCCGCGCCCGTCCGTCGCCTCGATCCGCACGGTCAGTTCGGCCTGCCGCACCTCGCGCAGCGTGGCGACGCCGAAGCGGAACGGCATGCGCAGCTTGGCGGCGCGCTCGCGCAGGTTCGCCTCGGCCAGCCGCACGCGCGGCGCCGCGTCCTCTCCCATGATTTTATCCTTGTGTTTGCGCGGGTTATTCCACCATGCGCGGGAAGGCGCCGCTGCGGGCGCGGGCCTCCAGCGGCCAGGTCTCGCCCAGGCGGCGGGTGGTCGCCATTACGAAGGACCCGCAGCTTTCGAGGTCCGCCCGGCTCATGCGGTTGGTGGGGGCCGCAAGACTCACCACGCCCACGCATTCGGGCGCCCCGCCCAGCGTCGAGGCGAGGATGGGGGCGGCGACGGCGCCCACGCCCAGCTCGTTCTCCTCATAGCTCAGCGCGAAGCCGCGCCGTGCCACCTCCTCCAGCTCCGCGCGGATGTCGGAAATGGAGGTCTTGGAATAGGCGGTCGAAGCCTCGATTCCCTGATGCATCAATAGTTTGAGCGCATCGGCGAAGGGCAGCGTCGAGAGCCACGCCTTGCCGGTGGCATGGGTGTGGAGGCCGATCTCCAGCGTGTAATTGGGATCGATGCGCAGCGACCTCTTGCTGCCCGCAAAGGATTGCACCCACACGATTCTCTGCCCGCCCGGCTCGACGATGGCGAGGCGCACCAGTTCTCCGGTCTCTTCCGCCAGCTGGCGGAGCGCCGCGGAGCACTGGTCCAGCAACCGGCTCGTCTGCAGGTGGCGCAGGCCGAGGTTGCTGATGCGGTAGGTGAGGTAATAGCGCTGGGCGCGCTCATCGCGCCACACCAGCATCTGCGACTCCAGCGTGTTCAACAGCTTGGAGACGATGGCCTTGTTCAGGTCCAGGCGACGGGCGATCTCGGCCAGCGGGAAGCCGTCCACGGAATCGGCCAGCATCCCGATGATGTCGAAGGCGCGCTCCACCGAGACGATGGTCTCGTCGACTTTCTGGGGAGGGGCCCCGGCCGCAACTTTCGCCATCTCATCTACCCTTCAACGCACCCGGCAATCACTGATAACGATGTTATCCATGATTTCGAGCGTGGCAAGGCCGGATCGCGGCTCAAACTGCGATGCGGAACCGAAAATACCCGCTTGACTCCGACTTTGGACGAATCTAGCCCTATAGATATGGGTAACGGCGTTACCCAATAAACAAGCAGGCCGGCACCTGAACCGAGCAAGGTTCGGGGCCGTTCAGGCCCCGGTTCGGTGCGGTTCATCCCCCGTTCGGGTGCCATTCGAGGCCTGTCAGGAAAAATGGGAGCGGATTCGTGAGTGAACGCCTGACCTTCGACACCGTGCCGGACCTGATCGAGACCGAGGAGCAGCTTGAGGAGCTGGTCTCCCGTCCCACCCAGGGGCTGGTGGACGACTTCGCCACTCTGGACGGGGACATCATCGTCCTCGGTGTCGCCGGCAAGGTGGGCCCCTCCCTCGCCCGCATGGCCAAGCGCGCCGCGCCGGAGAAAAGGGTGATCGGGGTCGCGCGCTTCTCTGAAGCTGGGTCCAAGGAGGAGCTGGAGGGCTTCGGCATCGAGACCATCCGCTGCGACCTGCTGGACGCGGAGGCCGTCGCGCAGCTGCCCAAGGTGAAGAACGTGGTCTACATGGCCGGCAAGAAGTTCGGCACCAATGACGACCCCTCCTTCGCCTGGGCCATGAACACCATGGTGCCCGCGACCGTCGCCTCCCACTTCCGCGACAGCAGGATCGTCGCCTTCTCCACCCTGTGCGTCTATCCCTTCGGCGTCTTCGCCCACAATGGCTGGGACGAGCGGGTGCAGCCGCGCCCCGTTGGCGACTATGCCAACTCCTGCGTCGGTCGCGAGCGGGCGTTTGAATACGGCTCCCACATCCATGGCACGCCCGGCCGCCTTGCCCGGCTGAACTATGCCATCGACCTGCGCTACGGCGTGCTGCACGACATCGCCAGCTGGGTCCATCGCGGCGAGCCGATCCCCATCCGCACCGGCCATGCCAGCGTGATCTGGCAGGGGGATTCCAACGCGCAGATCCTGCGCTGCCTGAAGCACTGCACGGTGCCCACCACGCCCATCAACATCGGTGGGCCGGAGCAGGCGAGCGTGCGGGCCATCGCCCATGCGTTCGGCGAGAAGTTCGGCAAGGCGCCCATCTTCGAGGGCGAGGAGGAGCCCACCGGCTGGGCCAACAGCACCTTCCAGGCCCAGCGCCTGTTCGGCTATCCCAACGTGCCGCTCGCGCGGATGATCGACTGGGTGGCCCACTGGGTGGAGAAGGGCGGCGCCATCTATGGCAAGCCCACGCGGTACGAAGTCCGCGACGGCCTCTTCTGAGCGCCGCCGCCATGGAAAGCGAAGAGCCCCACCCCTCCCCTGCGCCCTCCCCTGCCCTTGGCTTTATGGGCTTCTGGGCCGACATCGATGCGGAGTACGAACTCCGCTATCAGGAATGGCACAATTGCGAGCACATGCCGGAGCGGGTGGGGATTCCCGGCTTCATTGAGGGGCGGCGCTATCGCGCCGTCCACGGCAGTCCGCGCTTCTTCATGTGCTATGTCACGGACGGCCCCGAGGTGCTGGGCAGCCCGGCCTATCTCGCCGCGCTGAACCGGCCCACGCCCTGGACCAGCGAAGCCCTCACCCACTTCCGCAATCCGGTGCGCTCGCTCTACCGCAACCATTGCCGAGTTGGGTATGCGGGGGGCTATGCCCCCTACATCCTGCAACGCCGCTTCGACCATAAGGCCGACGCCGCGACGCTGGTGGAGATGGTCCGCGCAGCGGTGGCGGAGGACACCTCCGGCACGCTCTCCGGCGGCCTCTATGAGGTGGACGAAGCCATCTCCGGCATCATGACGGCCGAGCGCCGCATCTATTCCGGCGGGCCAGGGCGCCAGCAATATCTCTTCACCATCGAGGCGCTCGACCGCGATCAGGCGGAGGCGGCCGGGCGCCGGCTCGACGCCCTGCTGGGGGATGGCGCCTCCGAGATCAATCCCGGCCTCTACTGGCTGGAAAACCGCATCCAGTCCGCCCAGCTGCGCAGGCCCGCCGCCGCGCAGACCGAAACCCCGGCAGACACCCGCATTCCCGAAAGGCTCACCCCATGAAGCTCCTGCGCCATGGCGCGGCCGGCGCCGAGCGGCCCGGCCTCCTCGCCGCCGACGGCTCGGTGCGCGACCTCACCGGCATCGTGCCGGACATCGACGCCGCCTTCATCGCCGATCCCGCCCGCCTCGCCGGTTTGCAGGGGCTGGACCCGCTCGCCCTGCCCCGCGTGCCCGGCGAGGTGCGCCTCGCAGCACCGCTCGCCGGCATCGGCAAGATCGTCGGCGTTGGCCTGAATTACCACGACCACGCCCGCGAATGCGGCCTGCCCATTCCCGAAGAGCCCATCCTCTTCATGAAGGCCACCACCTCGCTCTGCGGCCCCTATGATGCCATCCGCCTGCCGGAGGGGTCCGAGAAGACCGACTGGGAGGTCGAGCTGGGCGTGGTCATCGGCAAGACCGCGCGGAAGGTCTCCGAGGCGGACGCGCTGGACCATGTGTTCGGCTACTGCATCGCCCATGACGTGTCCGAGCGCGCCCACCAGCTGGAGCATGGCGGGCAGTGGACCAAGGGCAAGAGCCACGACACCTTCTGTCCCCTCGGCCCCTGGCTGGTGACGGCGGACGAGGTGGGCGACCCGCAGGCGCTGGACCTCTGGTGCTCGGTGGATGGCGAGATGCGCCAGAACAGCTCCACCGGCGACATGATCTTCAAGGTGGCGGAGATCGTCTCCTACGTCAGCCGCTTCATGACGCTGGAGCCGGGCGACCTCATCATCACCGGCACGCCGGCGGGGGTGGGGCTGGGGCTGAGGCCGCAGGTCTATCTCGCCCGCGGGCAGGAGGTGCGCCTCGGCATCGCCCGCCTCGGCGAGCAGCGTCAATCCGTGGTCTGAGGAGGCCTGCCATGACAGACACCCTTCTCGTCCAGACCCAGCGGGCCAACGTGCTCTCCAAGCTCATGAGCATGGAGGCGATCCGCCCGCTCATCCTCGTCGCGGTGATCCTGGTGGGGTGGGACCTCGCGGTGCGCCTGCTGCGCATCCCGCCCTATCTCATCCCGGCGCCGACTTTGGTGATCGAACAGGTCATCGCCCAGTGGCCCATGCTGCTGCGCGAGACGATGCCAACCCTCTACGCCACGCTGGGTGGCTTTGCCCTGAGCGCGCTGGTGGGCATTCCGCTGGCCATGCTGATCGCCTCATCGAAGACGGTGGAGAGCTATCTCTATCCGCTCCTCGTCTTCTCCCAGTCGGTGCCGAAGATCGCGGTGGCGCCTTTGTTCGTGGTGTGGTTCGGCTTCGGCGTGCTGCCGAAGATCATCTCCGCCTTCCTGCTCGGGGTGTTCCCGGTGGTGGTCTCCACCGTGCTCGCCTTCAAGAGCGTGGACAAGGAGATGATCGACCTAGCCCGCTCCATGCGCGCCGGGGGCCTGCGGACCTTCATCCGCATCCGCCTGCCCCACGCGCTGCCCGGCATCTTCGCGGGGCTGAAGGTCGCCATCACGCTCGCCGTGGTGGGCGCGGTGGTGGGCGAGTTCGTCGGCTCCAACTCCGGCATCGGCTACGTGCTGCAGGTGGCGAACGGCAATTTCGACCTGCCGCTCATGTTCGCCGCGCTGTTCGTGCTCTCCATGATGGGGGTGATCCTGTTCATGGCGCTCGACGCCATCGAGCATTTCCTCATCCCCTGGCACGCCTCGCGCCGCCCGGACCCCAACGGCGGGGCGTGAGGGCGCGCACCGTCATGCCCCGGCGCGTCCGGGGCATCCACCCCGCCCCAGGGCGGGTGTCTCAGGCCGGAATGCCAGCCCGGCCCCTCCGTGGATCCCCCGCACAAGGCGGGGGATGACGCGGCAGAGAAGGAAGTGCCGAACCACGACGTCCCGATCAGAGCAAAGCAACAAGAACCAAAGCAAAACCAGAAAAACCGGTGGAGGAAACCATGATCTCGCGGAGACTATTCGCCACGCACCTGTTATCCGGCGCCCTCGCGCTCGGCCTTGCCGCCGCATCCGCGCTGCCCGCCGCTGCACAAGCGGGCAAGACGCCGGACAAGGCGGTGCTGATGCTCAACTGGTACGTCTATGGCGAGCACGCGCCCTTCATCCTCGGCCTCAAGAAGGGCTATTACGCGGAAGAAGGCATCGACCTCGACATCCAGGAAGGCCGCGGCTCGGCGGTGACCATCCAGGCGGTGGGCGCCGGCACGGCCACCTTCGGCCTCGCCGACATCGGCGTGATGATCAAGGCGGTGGCGAAAGGCGCGCCGGTGAAGACCATCGGCGTGCTGCTCCAGCGCACCCCCGGTGCGGTGGTTGCCCCCGAGGGCAAGATCAACGGCGCCAAGGACCTGCCCGGCAAGACCATCATGTTCACGCCCGGCGATGCCGTGACCCCCATCTGGCCGCTGTATCTCAAGAAGCTCGGCATCCCCGAGGGCGCGGTGAAGATGGTGGCGGCGGATGCGCAGGCCAAACTCAACGCCGTGGTGAACAACCAGGCCGACGGCCTCATCGGCTTCACCACCGAGCAGGGCGCGCGCCTGCCGGACATCATGAACAAGCCGGTGACCATGCTGCGCTACACCGATGCGGGGGTGAACCTCGTCTCCCTCGGCATCGTCGCCAACAATGACACCCTCGCCAAGCGCGCCGACATGGTGAAGCGCTTCATGCGCGCCACCACCCGCGCGGTGGAAGAGGCGGAGAAGAACCCCAAGGCCGCCATCGACATCCTCATGGAGGCCTATCCCAAGATCGGCCTGCCGGACGCGCAGTTGCGCAGCCTGCAATATTCGCAGGCGCTCTACCGCGCCTCCGACGACAAGAGCACGCGCCCCTTCCGCATGAACCCGGCGCTGATGGACGAGAGCCTCGACATCCTCACCCAGTACGGCGGCCTCGACCCCTCCGCGCGCAGCAAGGCGCAGGATTACTTCACGCTGGAGTTCCTTCCGTGACCGCTGTTCTGCACAGGATCGACACCCGCCCTCCCGCGCCCCGCGCCGAGGCCGCCGGCAGCCATATCGCCATCGCCGGCCTCACCAAGACCTACAAGACGCGGGGCGGTTTGGTGCCCTCGCTCAAGCCCATCGATCTCAACATCTCGAAGGGCGAGTTCGTGGCCATCGTTGGCCCCTCGGGCTGCGGGAAGAGCACGCTGCTCAAGCTGGTCGCCGGGCTGCTGCCGGCCACCAGCGGCAGCATCACCATCGGCGGCGTGAAGGTGACGCAGCCGCCGGACGGCGTGGGCATGGTGTTCCAGAGCCCGGTGCTGCTGCCGTGGCGCACGGTGCGCGACAACGTGCTGCTGCAGGTGGAGATGCGCGGGCGGCCCGTCAGCGCCTATCGCGAGGCGGCCGCGCGCCTCCTCCACACCGCCGGCCTCGACGGCTTCGAGGAGCGCTTCCCCTGGGAACTATCCGGCGGCATGCAGCAGCGCGCCGCCATCTGCCGGGCGCTGGTGCATGATCCCGAAGTGCTGCTCATGGACGAGCCCTTCGGCGCCCTCGACGCCATGACGCGGGAGAAGATGAACGCCGAGCTGCAGCGCATCTGGTACGAGACGCGCAAGACCGTGCTGCTCATCACCCACTCCATCCCGGAGGCGGTGTTCCTCGCTGACCGGGTGGTGGTCATGTCCAGCCGGCCGGGCAGCATCGAGGCCATCTACGACATCGACCTGCCCCGCCCGCGCGACCTCACTGTGATGGGCGAGCCCCGGTTCGTCCGCTACACGCAGGAGATCCGCAAGCACTTCTTCGCGCAGGGCGATCTGGATCACTGACCGATCGAGCCCGGCGAGAAACGGCGCCCGCCCCACGGCGGGCGCTTGTGCGTCAGGCCACCGTCTCAGGCCACCGTCTCAGGCCACTTGCACCATGCGGTGGATCACCTTGTCGGCAATCAGCGCGGCGCCGCCCGCCGCGGCGAAGTTGGCCAGCGCGGCGCCATCGATATGCGCGCGCCACTTGGCCTCCGTCTCCCAGATCTCGACGAAGATCAGGATGCGCCCGTCGTCCAGCGACTGGTTCAGCTCGTAGCGCAGGCAGCCGTCTTCCGCGCGGGTCTCTGTCACCAGCTTTTCCTGAAGCGCGCGCAGGGCGCTCTCCTGCCCCTCCTTCGCGGTGATGATGGCGATGACGGTGAGGGGCGCTGCGCTCATTCTTCTGCTCCCGGAACGGCCGCCCGGTGCGGCCGGCGCCACCATAGCGCCATCCTTGCGCGACGCATCCCTTTCCCTGGCTCCGTTCTTGCCCGGCCCCGTCCTTGCCCGGCCCCGTTCTTGCTCGGCCCGGTCCGACGCCCGCGCCCCGAGGAGCCGTGATGACCGAAGCCGACACAGCCACCCGCCTGCGGACCATCGCCTGCCCCGCCTGCCATGCGGTGACGCCCGTTCCGGCCGGTACGGATGCTCGCACCCTCTCCTGCCCGGCCTGCGGCGGTCCGCTCTTCCCCGGCAAGCCCATGACGCTCACCGCCGAGAGCTTCACCGCCCACACGTCCGAAAGCGACCTGCCCCTCGTCATCGACTTCTGGGCGGACTGGTGCGGCCCCTGCAAGACCATGGCGCCGGTGTTCGAGGCTCTTGCGGCGGAGTTCGAGCCCCACGTGCGCTTCGCCAAGGTGGACACCGACAAGGAGCGGGAGCTGGCCGACTATTTCCGCATCAGCTCCATTCCCACCCTGAGCTTCATCGCCAATCGCAGCGAGGTCGCCCGGGCAGCCGGTGCCATGTTCGCGGGCGACCTCAGGCGCTGGCTCTATGATGCCCTCTCCCGCGCGGAGGAGGCGAAATAGCGTCGGCTTTCCGACAATTGGAGCGGTTCCGGGCTGGCCCTGATCTTGCGATACCCCTGCCGGAGCTTCACCGGACAGGACGCGCGCGCCATGGCCTTCACCGTCATCTGCAACAAGGACGCCCTTGCCGAGGGCGCCATGGGCCTCTTCCAGGTCGGCAAGAAGAGCGTGCTGCTGGTGTGGCCCACGGGCGGGGAGATCAAGGCCTATCGCGGGCGCTGCCCCCATGCCGACATGCCGCTGACCGAGGCCACCTTCGACGGCAAGACCCTCATGTGCACGCACCACATGTGGGGCTTCGACTGCGCCACCGGCAAATGCTCCACCCACCTCGTGCGCAATGCGCTGCACCCGTATGAGATCAAGATCGAAGGCGACGAGATCCAGGTGGACGTCGGCCCCGTGAAGCCCGCCCGCGCCCCGGCCTGATCTCCGTCGCCGACCCGCGCCGCCTGCCCTATGCTGGGGCCGGGAGGCTCCGGCAATGACACAAGACGCAGGGAAACGGCGCATCATCGTGGTGGGAGGCGGCTTCGCCGGCCTGTGGGCCGCTGCCGCGGCGGCGCGAGCGCGGGAGCTGTTCGGCCTCACACCCGCCGCGCTGGACATCGCCCTCGTGGCGCCGGACCCGTTCCACACCATCCGCGTGCGCTGCTACGAGGACGACCTCGCCGCCATCCGCCTGCCGCTGGACGATCTTCTCGCCCCCATGGGCGTGACGCGCATCGAGGCGGCGGTGACGACCATCGCTCCCGCCGCCCGCAGCCTCGCCACCGAGGCCGGCACGCTCGTCTACGACCGGCTGATCCTCGCCGCCGGCAGCGCCCTTACGATGCCGGACATTCCCCGCGCGCAGCCCACCTTCGACGTGGACAGCTATGCCGGGGCCGAGCACCTCGCCGCCCATCTTCGCACCCTCGCCTCCGGCCCGCGCGATGCGGCGGCTGGGACGGCCGTCGTCATCGGCGGCGGTCTGGCGGGGGTGGAGATCGCCTGCGAATTGCCGGGGCGGCTGCGCGCGCTTCTGGGAGACGGCGCACCCGTGCGCGTGGTTCTGGTGGATCGCCACGAGATCGGCGCCGCCATGGGCGCGGGCAAGGCGACCGTGCGTGCCGCCCTCGCGGCGTGCGGCGTGGAGGTGCGCAACCATTCCGGCATCGCGGCCGTGGAGGCGGATGGCGTGCGGCTCGCGGATGGCACGTCCATCCCCGCCCGCACGGTGCTCTTCACCACCGGCGCTCGCGCGAGCCCCCTCGCCAGCCAGCTCGGGGTGCCGCTGGACCGGCTGGGCCGGGTGGCCGTGGATGCTTTCCTCAAGGTAGAGGGCGTCGCCGATGTCTATGCGGCGGGCGACTGCGCGGTGGCGGCGGCGGACGATCTCGGCCACGTCACCGTCATGTCCTGCCAGCACGCCCGCCCCATGGGCCGCCTCGCCGGCCACAATGCGGTGTGCGACCTCGCCGGCCGGTTTCAGGAGCGCGTCGCCTTCTCCGCGCCAGACTATGTGACGGTGATGGACCTCGGGCCGGAGGGCGCGGTCTACACCTCAGGCTGGGACCGCGCGACGCTGGTGGCCTCCGGCGCCGAAGCCAAGACGGTGAAGCAGACCATCAATTGCAGCCGCATCTACCCGCCCGTGCCGGCGACGAAGGAGGCCCTGTTCGCCGCCGCCGCCCCGGTGCTGCAGGCGCGTCCGGCGGCGAAGTGAAGGAGAAGGTGGCAAGGCCTTCCCTCCCCTCAAACGGCCGTCGTCCTCCGACTTGATCGGAGGACCCATGTCGCCACCCGCCAGGATGGGGGGAGGCTGGAGCCCGCGGACGGATGGACCCTCCGGTCGAGCCGGAGGGCGACGTTGGTGCAACGGCGGATTGCCCGGGACAAGCCCGGGCATGACGGTCGTGAGCGGAGGAACGGCTATTCGGACGAGGCGCCCTCTCGCGCCCCGGACGCATGCAGCGCAGCGGAATGCGAGCCGGGGCCCAGCGCAATAGACCGCCGAAGGCGCTTCCGCCCACCAACAGCTCTAAGGCATTGCCCCGCTACGCGGCACTCCTGCGCTGGCCCCCGGATCAGCGCTCCGGCTGCGCCGTCGCTTGTCCGGGGAACAGCTCACCGCATCTCGGCGAGGAAGGCGCGGACCTCTTGCGGGTTCACGTCCTTGGCGATGAAGGCTTCGCCGATGCCACGCACGAGGATGAAGGTCAGCGCGCCGCGGCTCACCTTCTTGTCCTGGGCGATGAGGTCCATCAGCCCGTCGGTATCGGGCAGTTCGCCGGGCACGTCGGAAATCCGGGTCGGCAGGCCCACGGCCTCCAGATGCCGCACCACCCGCGTCACGTCCTGCCCCGAGCACAGGCCGAGCTTCGCGGAGAAGGCGAAGGCGAGCGCCATGCCGATGGAAACGCCCTCACCGTGGAGCAGGCGCTGGGAAAAGCCGGCGCCGGCCTCCAAAGCGTGGCCGAAGGTGTGGCCGAGGTTGAGGAGCGCCCGGTCGCCGGTCTCCTTCTCGTCGCGGGCGACGATGGCGGCCTTGGCCATGCAGCTCGCGGCCACCGCCGTGATGCGCTCCTGCCCGCCGCCGATCACGCCCGGCCAGTCGCGCTCCAGGGTCTCGAACAGCGCGTAGTCGCCGAGGAGGCCGTATTTCACCACTTCCGCATAGCCGGCCTTCACCTCGCGTGTGGGCAAGGTGTTGAGCGCCGCGGTGTCGGCCAGCACCAGAACCGGCTGGTGGAACGCGCCGATGAGGTTCTTGCCCTGGGGCGAGTTGATGCCGGTCTTGCCGCCCACGGAGGAATCGACCTGGCTGAGCAGCGTCGTCGGCGCCTGCACCACGTCCACGCCCCGGCGCAGCACGGCGGCGGCAAAGCCCGCGAGGTCGCCCACCACGCCACCGCCCAGCGCCAGCACGAGGTCGCGGCGCTCGATGCGGGCGGCGATCAGCCCCTCCACCACCTGCTCCAGCCCCGGCCAGCCCTTGGTTTTCTCTCCGGGCGGCACGACGATGGCGGTGTGGGGGATTCCGGCGGCATCCAGCGAGGCGGCGACGGTGGCGAGATGGCCGGCGGCCACCACGTTCTCGTCGGTGACGATAGCGACGCGCGCGCCCTTGCGCAGCGCCGTCACATGGGTGCCGGCCTCGGCCAAGAGGCCGGGGCCGATATAGATGTCATAGGGCTTGCCGGCCACGTCCACGCGCACGGTGCTGCGGGTGATCTCGCCCATGGGCAGGCCTTCGGCCTCGGCGGAGATGGCGGTGGCGGAGGAGAGGGGCGCCATGGCGTTGCCTTCGGGATGGGCGAGGAGATGGGCGTGGACGGCGCCGATCACCTCTTCCACCACCAGTTCGTGGACCACGTCGCGGCTGTCCACGGTCACGTCGGCGAGGGCATAGGTGTCGGCCCGCTGGGCGTGCAGCGCGGCGAGCTTCTGCGCCGGGTCGCCCTGGGCGAGGAGGGGGCGGTCGGTGCGCTTCTTCACGCGCCGCAAAAGGGTGTTGAGATCGGCCCGCAGCCAGACGGAGACGCCCTGGCGGCCCACCGCCGCGCGGGTCTCCGCATTCATGAAGGCGCCGCCGCCGGTGGCGAGCACGCACGGGCCGGAGTGCAGCAGGCGGGCGACGACGCGCTTCTCGCCCTCGCGGAACTCGGCCTCGCCGTGGCGGGCGAAGATTTCCGGGATGCTCATGCAGGCGGCGCGCTCGATCTCCTCGTCGGCATCGACGAAGGTGAGCCCCAGCCGCTTGGCCAGCCGCCGTCCCACGGAGGACTTGCCGGCCCCCGGCATGCCCACCAGCACGATGGAGCGCCGGCCGAGCCGTTTCAGCACCTCGGCGGAGGAGAGCGGCGCCGCCGTCTCGGTCTCGCCGGTGCGGGGCTCGGGGAACTTCTGCGATTGCACCGGCGGGTCCTCGTTCGCGGCTCTCGGGGTGATGGCGGGCCACGGGATGTGCGCCGCTGGCCGAGCCCTGCGGCTCTAGCATCCGCAAGGCGAGCCGGCAATGAGGGGGCTCCCGTGCCCGGGACAAGCGACACCGCAGGTGGAGCGCCGATCCGGGGTCCAGCGCAAAGCTCCCGCGACGCGGACAAAACCCGGAGCCGCGAGGCGTGGAAGCGCCTTTGGCGGCCTATTACGCTGGGCCCCGGCTCGCATTCCACTTCGTTGCATGCGTCCGGGGCGCGAGGGTCGTCCAGGGAGAAATGGGCGCAGCCCCCCTTCCGCCCTACCGCCGCAAGGCTTTCCGCCCATCACAAACCGAGGCGTGGCCGCAGTTTTATGCCTCTTGACTCACGCGGACTCTAGACAACAGCCCCCCGATTCGATTCCAATGGCCATGATTCGGAGAGATGCGGCACGTCCCTCCAGATCGAGGACGTGGGGGCGTGGGACTTAGGCCGTCCGGTGCCCCCGGAGACCCGGAGGAGACCGGCGATGGCACGCGCCAACGCTGCGAGCGTCGGCGCGCGCGACCAAGCCATGCGGGGCCTGGCAAGGTCGATCGCGCGCCCTGCCTACCAGCGCCTGCTGGATGCGGAGCCGGTCCTGCGCCGGATCGTCCCGGCCCTCATCGTCACCTTCCTCGGCGTGATCGGCGTCGGCGCGGTCGTGCAGGTGCACGCCCATCGCGTCGCCGAGCTGAACAACGCCAAGGACGACATCGCCCTTCTCGCCCTCGCCACCGCCGATGCGCTGACGCTGCGCGCGGGCAATGCGCTCGCCAAGGTGCCCGGGGCGCTGGCCGAGAGCCTGCCCCCCCGCGCCACCGAGGGCGGGCGGCGGGTGTTCGTCACCGATGGGCAGGGCCACGTCGTCGCCTCCGCTCCGCAAGGGGAAGCGCCGGCCAATCTCTCCGACATCCTCGATCCTTCCCAGCCCCTCGTCATCTTCGCCGAGCGGGCGGGCGTGCTCGAAGTGCCCTACGGCAAGGGCACCGCCCTCGCCACCGTGCGCAACCTGCAGGCGCCGCTGGGCCAGATCGTCTATCTCCAGCCTACCGAGCAGGCGCTGGCCTCCTGGTCGGACACCACGACGCTCACGGTGACGCTGTTCACCACCACCGGCGCGGTGCTGCTCATCCTCGGCTTCTCCTTCCACTGGCAGGCGAGCCGGGCGCGCGAAGCGGACGTGATCTACGAGACGGTGCGCCGGCGCATCGACACGGCGCTCAACCGCGGCCGCTGCGGCATGTGGGACTGGGACATGGCCCGCGGGCGCATGTACTGGTCCGACACCATGTTCGAGATCCTCGGGCTGGAGCACCGGGACGAACTCGTCTCCTTCGGCGAGATCTCCCGTCTCGTGCATCCCGACGACGGCGACCTCTACGAGCTGGCGCAGGAACTCGCCGAGCGGCCCGGCACCCCGGTGGACCGGGTGTTCCGCATGCGCACCGCCAAGGGCGACTTCGTGTGGCTGCGCATGCGCGCCGAAGTGGTGCAGCAGGCGGGCGAGGATGGCCCCCACCTCATCGGCATCGCCATGGACGTGACCGAGGCGCAGCGCATGGCGGAACGCACCGTCACCGCCGACATGCGCCTGCGCGACGCCATCGAGAGCATTTCCGAGGCCTTCGTGCTGTGGGACAGCCAGAACCGCCTCGTGCTGTGCAATTCCAAGTTCCAGTCGCTGCATGAGCTGCCCGACGAGACCATCGTCGCCGGCACGCCCTTCGACACCATCGCCTCCGTCGGCCGCCACCCGGTGACGCGCACGCCCCTGAAGCCGGAGGACAAGCCGGAGGAAGGCTCCCGCGCGTTCGAGGCGCAGCTCTCCAACGGCCGCTGGCTGAAGATCGCCGAGCGCCGCACCAAGGATGGCGGCTACGTCTCGGTGGGTACCGACATCACCACCATGAAGCGCCACGAAGAGCGCCTCATGGACAACGAGAAGCGCCTGATGGCGCTGGTCGCGGACCTGCGCAAATCCCAGCAGACCCTGGAGCACCAGGCCCAGCAGCTCGCCGAACTCGCGGAGAAATATTCGGAAGAGCGGAACAAGGCCGAGGACGCCAACCGCGCCAAGAGCGAGTTCCTCGCCAACATGTCCCACGAGCTGCGTACGCCGCTCAATGCCATCATCGGCTTCTCGGAGATCATGGAGAGCGGCATGTTCGGCCCGCTCGGCTCGGCGAAGTACGCGGAATACTGCTCGGACATCAAGGGCTCGGGCACCTACCTCCTCGACGTCATCAACGACATCCTCGACATGTCGAAGATCGAGGCGGGCCGCATGCAGCTTGAGGTGGAGAACGTGGCCCTCGGCGAACTGATCGCCGACGCCATGCGCGTCACCGCGGTGAACGGCGACGAGAAGGGCGTGGCCATGACCATGGAGGCCGCGGACAACCTCGTCATCAAGGGCGACCGCCGCGCGCTGAAGCAGATTTTGCTCAACCTCCTCTCCAACGCCGTGAAGTTCACCCCCGAGGGCGGCCGCATCGCGGTGAAAGCGCGGGTGAACGGGGCGGCGGCGGTGATCGCCATCGAGGACACGGGCATCGGCATCGCCAAGGGCGCGCTTGCCCGTATCGGCCGGCCGTTCGAGCAGGTGGAGAGCCAGTTCACCAAGACCCACAAGGGCTCCGGCCTCGGCCTCGCCATCGCCAAGTCGCTGGTGGAGCTGCACGGCGGCGCCATGCGCATCCGCTCCATCGAAGGCTCCGGCACCACCGTCTTCGTCCGCCTCCCCCTGGACGGCCGCGCGGCGAATTCGAACGAGACGCCGAGGCTCGCGGCGGTGATGTGAGAGGGGTGGGAGCCCTCCTGCCTCAGACACCTGCCTCGCGCCCGCTCTTTCTCCCCCAATTCGCCGTCATCGCCCGCCTTGTGCGGGCGATCCACTTTGGGGCCAGAGGGCTGCCCGGATTGGTCGCTAACCCCCGCCCGGTGCCGCCGCAATGGCACCCTGCCCTTGCGCGCGACGGCGCCCAGCCATTAAGCCTGTCGTGTGCGGGCGCACGGCACGATGCCCGCCACCGGAGGCCGCCCACGATGACGCCGCACAGCCTCGCCCGTCTCTTGCTCGCCCGCCCCCTGCTCGCCCTCGCCGCCCTCCTCGCGACCGCGCCCCTCCCCGCCCTCGCCCACGATCCCATCGACGGCTCGAAGCCGCCGCCGCAGACGTCCGGCGTGTCCATCCCGCCCGGCCAGATCGCGCGGGCGGTGAAGGAGATCGACTCTCTGGCGCAGGAGATGATGGCGCGTTCCGGCGTGCCCGGCCTCGCCGTGGTGGTGGTGCAGGATGGCAAGGTGCTGGCGCTCAAGGGCTATGGCGTGCGCAAGGCGGGCGAGGCGGCGCCCATCGATGCGGACACCGTGTTCCAGCTGGCCTCTTTGTCCAAGGCGGTGGGCGCGGGCGTGGTGGCGCATGAGGTGGGCAAGGGGCGCGTGAAGTGGGAGACGCCGGCGCGCACCCTGCTGCCGTGGTTCGCCCTGAACGATCCGTGGGTGACCGATCACGTCACCCTTGCCGATCTCTACAGCCACCGCTCCGGCCTGCCGGACCATGCGGGCGACGAGCTGGAGAGCATGGGCTTCGACCGCTGCCAGGTGCTGGAGCGGCTGAAGCTGCTGCCGCTGGCGCCGTTCCGCGCCAGCTATGCCTATACCAATTTCGGCCTCACCGCCGCCGCCGAGGGCGTCGCCACGGCGGCGGGCAAGGACTGGGCGGACCTCTCGGCCGAGGCGCTCTACAAGCCCCTCGGTATGGCCGCGACCTCCTCGCGCTTCGCCGATTTCATGGCCCGCCCCAACCGCGCCATCCCCCATGCGAAGATCGACGACCGCTTCGTGCCCAAATACCAGCGCGACCCGGACGCCCAGTCGCCGGCGGGCGGCGTTTCGTCCTCGGCGCGGGACATGGGGAAATGGCTCACCTTCGTGCTCGGCAACGGCACGTTTGAGGGCCGCGAGATCGTCCCCGCTGCCGCCCTGCTGCCGGCCATGCGGGGCGAGACCATCTCGTCTCCCGCCTATGCGGTCGATGCCCGCCCCGGCACCTATGGCTATGGCTTTAGCGCCGGCGTCTCCCCGGCCGGGCGGGTGACGCTCGACCATTCCGGCGCCTTCATCCTCGGCGCGGCGACGAATTTCGTGCTGCTGCCCTCGGAGAAGCTCGGCATCGTGGTGCTCACCAACGCCCAGCCCACCGGCGCGCCCGAGGCGCTGGCCATGAGCTTCATGGACATCGTGCAGTTCGGCGGGCTGACGCGGGACTGGTATGCCGCCTATCAGCCGCTCATTTCGCCCATGTACAAGCCGGCCGGCGCGCTGGCCGGCAAGGTGCGGCCGGAGCGGGCGGTGCCGCCGCAGCCCCTCGCCAGCTATACCGGCACCTATGGCAATGCCTATTTCGGCGACGCGACGGTGGTGGAGGAAACCGGCCGGCTGGTGCTCATCGTCGGCCCCCTGCCCCGCCGCTACGGCCTCGCGCCCTGGAGCGGCGACACCTTCACCTTCGCACCCGAGGGCGAGGAGGCCTACGCGCCGGGCACGGTCTCGCAGGTGACCTTCGCCGATGGGCGGATGACGGTGGAGATCTTCAACGACAACGGGCTCGGCACGTTTGCGCGCAAATGATCGCGCCCGCAAGTGACGGGCTGACAGGGAGAGCGCCATGGTCTTCTGGGTTCCGCTCATCGCCTATGCGGCGGTCCTCCTTTTGTCGGCGCTTTCCTTCGCCCGCCAGCCGGCGCCGCGCCGGCCGCTCGATCTCGCGCGGGCGCTGCTGCGCTACCTGAACCTCTTCCCCGTGGGGCTCATGGGGCTTTGGGGGGCGCTGGGACATCTCGTGTTCCCGGCGCAGTCCGCCGCGTCCATCGGCTGGGCGACAAGCCCGTTCCAGACCGAGGTGGGCCTCGCCAATCTCGGCATGGGGCTCGCGGGCCTCATCGCCGCCTCCTGGCGCGACTGGGGCTTCCGCGCTGCCGTGGCGGTGATGATGGCCGGCTTTCTCGGCGGGGCAGGCATCAACCACATCATCCAGATCGGCAAGACCGGCAATTTGGCCGCAGGCAATGCCGGTCCCATTCTCTATACGGACCTCCTCACGCCGCTTTTGCTGGTCATCCTCCTCGCCCTGACCTACCGATCCGACCGGGCCGCGCGCCCGTAGGACGGGACAAGCTGGAGCGCCTGGACGGGCATGGTGGACGAGGAAAGAAACCGCTTCTCCGCGCGCGCCGCGCGCTATGCCCGGGTGGGCGCCAATGTGGGCGGCGTCGCCGCGCGCATCGCCGGCGCCCGCCTCATGGGGCTCGACCGCGACGGCAACAATGCAGCCGCCCTCGCCTCCGCCCTCGGCGGGCTGAAAGGGCCGCTGATGAAGGTGGCGCAGCTCATGGCCACCATTCCGGACGTGCTGCCCCCCGAATATGCCGCCGAGCTTCAGAAGCTGCAGAGCGATGCCCCGCCCATGGGCTGGGCCTTCGTCCGCCGCCGCATGATGGCCGAGCTGGGCCGCGACTGGGAGCAGAGGTTCGCGAGTTTCGAGCACGCCCCCTCCGCCGCCGCCTCCCTCGGGCAGGTGCACAAGGCGGTGACGCTGGAAGGCGCCCGCGTCGCCTGCAAGCTCCAGTATCCGGACATGCAGGCCGCCGTGGAGGCGGACCTCGCCCAGCTCGACGTGCTCTTCTCCATCCACCGCCGCATGGACGGCGCCATCGACACCCGCGAGATCGCCCGCGAGATCGGCGAGCGGGTGCGCGAGGAGCTGGACTATCGCCGCGAGGCGAAGCACGCCGCGCTCTATGCCCATATCCTGAAGGACGAGCCCAAGGTCCGCGTGCCCGGTGTCCACCCCGATCTCTCCACCGGCCGGCTCCTCACCATGGACTGGCTGGACGGCGAGAAGATCCTCGGCTTCACCGACCATCCGCTGGCCGAGCGCAATGCGCTCGCCGAAGCCATGTTCGCCGCCTGGTGGCAGCCCTTCTCGCGCTTCGGGGTGATCCATGGCGATCCCCACCTCGGCAACTACACGGTCTTCTCGGTGGAGGGCCGCCCGGCGGGCATCAACCTGCTCGACTATGGCTGCATCCGCATCTTCCCGCCGCGCTTCGTGGCCGGCGTGGTGGACCTCTATCGCGGCCTGATGGCGGGCGACGACGCGCGGGTGGTTCATGCCTACGAGACGTGGGGCTTCAAGGGGCTGAAGCGCGAATTGATCGACGTTCTGAACATCTGGGCGCGCTTCATCTACGGCCCGCTCATGGACGACCGGGTACGCACCATCGCCGACGGGGTCTCGCCCGCCGCCTATGGGCGCAGGGAGGCGTTCACCGTCCACACCGCGCTGAAGCAGCTGGGGCCGGTGACGGTGCCGCGCGAGTTCGTGTTCATGGACCGCGCCGCCATCGGCCTCGGCGGCGTGTTCCTGCATCTGAAGGCGGAACTCAACTTCCACCGCCTGTTCGAAGATGCCATCGCCGACTTCTCCGCCGAGGGCGTCGCTGCGCGGCAGGCGGAGGGGCTGAAGGTGGCGGGGCTCTAGGCCTATCGCGTCCCGGACCAGCGACACCGCAGGTGGAGCGCCGATCCGGGACCCAGGAGAGACGGCGGCGAAGCCGGGCATGCCCGTCGCATCCCCGCTTGAGCCGCCTTCGGCGCACCCTTGCGCAGGACCCCGGCTCTCCCTCCGCTCACGCTCCGGTCGGCCGGGGACGCAACCGCTATCCCGCCCGCCCCTCGATCACCAGCGCCCCATCCGCGCCGCGCGCGGCCGGCAGGGGGGCGAGGCGGCGGTGGAGGTGGACCATGAAGGCGGTGCCGAACACCGGCAGGATGAGGTTGAGCACCGGCACGAACAGGATGGGCGCAATCAGCAGGCCCGCCACGAACACCGTCACCCCGTTCGCCCGTCTCAGCGCCCGCGCCTCTTCCGGCGAGCGATAGCGCATGGCGGCCAGCTCGAAATATTCCCGGCTGATGAGATAGGCGTTGGCCACATAGAAGATGATGACGTTCACCCCCGGCACCAGCAGCAACAGCAGGGCCGCGAGGTTCACCAGCAGCACCAGCCCGAAGAAGCGCAGGGAATAGAGCAGCGCGCGCAGGAACGGCTGCGGCTGGCCGGGCGGATCGTTTGGATAGGTCGCGGTCTCCACCCGCTCGGCCACGTCGTCGAGGAAGAGGCCGGCCACCAGCGAGGACACCGCCGGCATCAGATAGACCACGCCGAACACCAGCCCCAGCCCCGCGATGACGGCGAGCGTGGTCTCGATCCACGGATAGGACGTGATCTCGACGAAGTGCGTCAGCGCCGCCTCCAGCCCCACCGCGAGGGCCACGAGCAGCGCCAGCGCCAGCCCCATGGATTTCAGGAGCACGCCGCGCAGCAGCGGCGAGAAGGTCTGTCGCAGGGCGAGGATGGCGGCGGCGAGCATGATCGTTCCCGGTGAGCGCGGACCTTCAGGCGCAGGCGAGAGGTAGGGTGTGCGGCCCTCCGGCTCAAGTGCGGAAGGCAAGATCAAGCCCGCGCGGCGCCTGAGCGATGCACCACCATCACAGCGTGACGCGCACCGCGTTCGTCACCTGCAGAACGCCCCACTGGTGGAAGCGCTCGGAATAGAGCTTGCGGATTTCGGCCAGCTTGGCCGCCGCCTCCGGCGTGTCCGGGTGATAGATGAGCACGAGGCGCATGCCCTCGCGCACCACCTGCGCCGTGCCGTGGGCCTCGCCCTTCACCTGCCCGTAGGCGGCGACGACGGTGAGGCCGTCCGGGAAGCGGGGCGTCACCTCCTTGGCGAGGAAGCCCTCCCATTCCTGCTCGCTCACCCCGCTGCCGTCGGCACTGGCGAGGCCGAAGAGCAGCTTGGTCTCGATCATCACCACGCTCATGCCGGGCTGGAGCGTCGCGGGGGTGGACTCCTCGGCGCGGGCAGCGGCCAGGGGCAGGAGAAGACAGCCCAGCAGGAGCGCGGCGCATCGCCACGCTTGGCGGCGTTCGGTGGCAAGGGGCATGGCAAGCGAGGTCGGACGTAAAGTCGGAAGCGGCATGGGAATCGAGGCTCCGCGAGGACCCGAGGATTGGCGGCCCGGCGCCCGACCGCAAGCGCGACCGTCCGGTGCTTCGAGACGCCGGGCGGCCAAGGCGCGAACGAACGTTCACTCTTGCATCGGGGACGCGGCTGGACTATTGCGAACGAACATTCGCTCTCGTTCGCTCCAAGGTGCCGATCCGCCCAGATGTCACGCCCTTTGCCAGAGACTGCGCTCCGCGAGGCCGCCGCCCCCCGGCCCGATTACAAGCAGGAGCAGCGCAAGCGCATCCTCGATGCCGCCATGGTGTGCTTCGGCCGGGACGGCTTCCACGGCGCGTCCATGCAGAAGATCTGCGCCGAGGCGGGGATGAGCCCCGGGGCGCTCTACCGCTATTTCCCTTCCAAGGAATCCATCATCGCCGCCATCGTGGAAGGCGAGCGGTCCGAACGGCTCGCCATGTTCGACATGATTACGCAGGCGCCGTCCGTGCTCGGTGCGCTGGCGGCCTGCCTCGGCGAGTTGCTGAGCGGGCGCAACATGGCGACGGCGCGGCTCGGGCCGGAGATCATGGCCGAGGCGATCCGCAACGACGACCTGCGCAACACCATGGCCGCGTGCGAGGCGGAGACGAGCGTCCTGCTGGCCGAGGCGCTCACCACGGCGGTCAAGCAGGGCGAGATCGATCCGGCCCTCGACCTCGAGACGATCTGCATCGTGATCCAGCTCATCGGCGACGGCGTAATCCTGCATCACCAGCTTCATCCCGAATGGAAGCTGGAAGCGCGGATGCCGGCCATCGAGGCCATGGTCCGCCGCATGCTGGCCCCGGCCCAACCGAAAGCGGTGCCGGAATGACACGCACAATCAAGAACTGCATCTCCATCGCCTTACGTCACGGGAATGCCGCGGTTGAACCGCACGGTCCCGCGCTCCTTCGGAACGAGGTTCTTTCCACCATGTCCGCGTCCGTCCGCCCGGCGCTCCGTCCCGCCCCCTCTGCGGCCTCCCGCCTCGCCATCTCGGCCTCGCTCGTCCTCGCCGCCGGCGCCCTCCTCGCGCCGCCAGCGATCGCGGCCGAGCCCGCGAAGGCAGCCGAGGCCGCCCGTGCGTCGGCCCTGTCGGTGACGGTGGTGAAGCCGCGGCCGGACGCTATGGCCGACACGCTGCTCGTCACCGGCTCCATCAAGCCGCGCGAGGAGATCGAAGTGGGGCCGGAAATCGAGGGCTACCGCTTGGTCGAGATCCTGGTGGAGGCCGGCGACCGGGTCGAGAAGGGCCAGGTGCTGGCCCGCCTCTCGCGCGATGTGCTGGAGACCCAGCTCGCCCAGAACACCGCCTCCGCTGCCAAGGCCCGCGCCGCCATCGCCCAGCAGCAGGCGGCCCTCGACCAGGCCATCGCGCAGGAGACCGAAGCCACCTCCGCCGTGGAGCGCACCCGCCAGCTCAGCAAGACCGGCACCTCCTCCCAGGAGCAGCTGGAGCAGCGCGAGCGCGCGGCGAAGGTCGCCACCGCCCAGGTCATGGCCGCCCGCGAGACGCTCATCGCCGCCCAGGCGGAGGCGGTGTTCGTGAAGGCGCAGCGCGACGAGCTGGAGGTGAAGCTGAAGCGCACCGACGTGCGCGCCCCCGCCGCCGGCCTCGTGCTGTCGCGCGAGGCGAAGCTCGGCGCCATCGCGCTATCCACCCGCGCCGCGCCCTTGTTCCGCATCGCCGAGGACGGCGCCATGGATCTCGACGCCGACGTGCCGGAAGGCTCCATGCCGCGCATGAAGGACGGGCTTTCCGCCCAGGTCGTGCCCGCCGGCTTCGAGGAGCCCCTCGGCGGCAAGGTCCGCCTCGTCTCCGCCGAGGTAGACCGCGCGTCGCGCCTCGGCAAGGTGAAGATCGCTCTGCCCGACGACCCGCGCCTGAAGTCCGGCGCCTACGGACGCGCGGTGATCGCTCTCGGCGAGGTGAAGGGCCTCAGCCTGCCCCAGTCCGCCGTGATGTTCGATGCGGAGGGCGCCTATGTGCTCACCGTCACGGACGGCATCGTCGGCATCCAGCGCATCACGCCCGGCCTGAAGAAGGAGGGCCGCATCCTCGTCACCGAGGGGCTTTCCGCCGACGCCGACGTGGTGGCGCGGGCCGGCAGCTTCCTGCGCGACGGCGACCGGGTGACACCGGTGCGCTCGCAACTCTCCCTCGGCGAGGCGCGCTGATGGCTCTCAACGTCTCCGCCTGGGCGATCCGCAAGCCCGTCCCCGCCCTCGTCTTCTTCTTCATCCTGACGGCGCTCGGCATCGTGCATTTCCGGGAACTCCCGGTGACGCAGATGCCGAACATCGACCTGCCCATCGTCATGGTCACCGTCACCCAGTCCGGCGCCGCCCCGAGCGAGCTGGAGACGCAGGTGACGAAGAAGGTGGAGAACGCCATCGCCGGCATCTCCGGCGTCAAGCACATCACGTCCTCCATCAGCGAGGGGGCAAGCGTGACGCTGGTGGAATTCCACCTGGAAACGCTCGTGGACCGCGCCGTGAACGACACGCGCGATGCCATCACAAAGATCCGCATGGACCTGCCCCGCTCAATCGACGAGCCGCAGATCCAGCGCATCGACATCGAAGGCCTGCCCATCGTCACCTACGCGGTCTCCGCGCCGAACATGACGACGGAGCAGGTGAGCTGGTTCATCGACGACACCCTCGCCCGCGCCCTGCAGGGCGTGCGCGGCGTGGCGCAGGTGAAGCGGCAGGGCGGCGTAGACCGTGAAATCCGCATCGCGCTCGATCCCGACCGGCTGATGTCGCTGGGCATCACCGCGGCCGAGGTGAGCCGGCAATTGCGCGCCACCAATCTCGACGTCTCCGGCGGCCGGGGCGAGGTGGGCACGCAGGAGCAGCCCATCCGCACGCTGGCCGGCGCCTCCTCGGTGGAAGCGCTGGCCGACACCCGCATCGTGCTCTCCAACGGGCGCTCGGTGCGGCTCGGCGAGCTTGGCTCCGTGGTGGATGGCGCGGCCGAGCAGCGCGTGTTCGCCCGGCTCGACGGCAAGAGCGTGGTGGCCTTCGGCGTCTACCGCGCCAAGGGCTTCTCGGACGTGACGGTCTATGACCGCGTGACCGAGGAACTCGCCAAGTTGCGCGCCGCCCATCCCGACGTCTCCATCACCGAGATCGACACCACGGTCCGCTTCACCAAGTCGGACTACCAGAGCGCCATGCACACGCTGATCGAGGGCGCCATCCTCGCGGTCATCGTGGTGTTCCTGTTCCTGCGCGACATCCGCGCCACCCTCATCACCGCGCTCGCCATCCCGCTCTCCATCCTGCCTACCTTCTGGGTCATGGACATGCTGGGCTTCTCGCTGAATGCGGTGAGCCTGCTGGCGATTACCCTCGTCACCGGCATCCTGGTGGACGACGCCATCGTGGAGATCGAGAACATCGTCCGCCACATGCGCATGGGCAAATCGCCCTATCGCGCGGCCATCGAGGCGGCGGACGAAATCGGCCTCGCGGTGGTGGCGACCACCCTCACCATCGCCGCGGTGTTCGCGCCCGTGTCCTTCATGGGCGGCATCGCGGGACAGTACTTCAAGCAATTCGGCCTGACGGTCGCCATCGCGGTGCTGTTCTCGCTGGCCGTGGCGCGGCTCATCACGCCCTTGGTCGCAGCCTATTTCATGAAGGATACCGGCCACCGCGAGGGCCGCGACGGCGCCGTGATGCGGGGCTACGTGCGTCTGCTCTCGTGGTCGGTGAAGCACCGCTTCGCGACCATCGGGATGGGCATCGCCATCTTCGCCGGCTCCATCTGGCTGTCCACGCTGCTGCCCTCCGGCTTCCTGCCCACCAACGACATCTCCCGCGCCCTCCTCTCGGTGGAGTTGCCGCCCGGCAGCACCATCGGAGAGACGCAGAAGGTGTCCGACGAGATTGCCCGCGCGGCCCTCAGCCTGCCCGAGGTGAAGAGCGTCTATGCCACCGCCGGCACCGGCGGCTCGGGCGGCCTCGCGCTCACCTCCGGCGAGGTGCGCAAGGCGCAGATCGTCATCAATTTGAAGCCCCGCAGCGAGCGCAAGATCGACCAGAAGACCTTCGAGACCCAGTTCTCGAAGACGCTGGCGGCCATGCCGGACCTGCGCGTCTCGTGGAGCCAGAACGGTCAGAACACCCAGCGCGGCTTCCAGGTGATCCTCTCCGGCAGCGACGGCGCGGCCGTGGCCGAGGCCGCGGTGGCGGTGGAGAAGGCGGTGCGCGCCGACGTGCCCGAACTCGCCAACGTGGTCTCCTCCGCCGCCCTCGACCGGCCGGAAATCCGCATCGTGCCCAAGCTGGACGAGGCGGCGGAGCTGGGCGTCTCGGTGGACACCATCGCCGAGACGGTGCGCATCGCCACCATCGGCGACATCTCCGCCAACCTCGCCAAGTTCTCCGCCAAGGATCGGCAGATCGACATCCGCGTGCAGCTCGCCGAGAACGCGCGGACCCGGCTCTCCACCTTCGACGCGCTCAAGGTGCCCACGGCGTCGGGCGGCGCGGTGCCGCTCTCCGCCGTGGCGGACATCCAGTTCGGCAAGGGCCCGACCGCCCTCGACCGCTACGACCGCGCCCGCCGCGTGGCAGTGGAAGCCGACCTCGTGGGCGACACGCCGCTGGGCGACGCCCTCGCCAAGGTGAAGGCCCTGCCCGCGGCGCAGAACCTGCCGGCCGGCGTGACGCTGAAGGAGGCCGGCGACGCCGAGATCATGGCCGAGGTGTTCTCCGGCTTCGCCATGGCCATGGCGGCGGGCCTGATGCTGGTGCTCGCGGTGCTGGTGCTGCTGTTCCACGACATCCTGCAGCCCATCACCATCCTCGTCTCGCTGCCGCTGAGCGTGGGCGGCGCCTTCATCGCACTGCTCATCACCGGCAATTCGGTGTCCATGCCGGTGGTCATCGGCTTCCTGATGCTGATGGGCATCGTGACGAAGAACGCCATCCTGCTGGTGGACTTCGCCATCGAGTCCATGCACCAGGGCGTCGACCGCTTCACCGCCCTCATCGAGGCCGGCCGCAAGCGCGCGCAGCCCATCGTCATGACCACCATCGCCATGGTGGCCGGCATGGTGCCTTCGGCCATGGCGCTGGGCGAAGGCGGCGCCTTCCGCGCGCCCATGGCCATCGCGGTCATCGGCGGCCTCATCACCTCCACCGTGCTGTCGCTGGTGTTCGTGCCGGCGGTGTTCACGGTGATGGACGATTTGAGCCACTTCCTCGGTCGTATCTTCGGCCGCTTCATCGGCGGCAAGGACGAGCCGGAGGGCCACGGAATCCCGCCGGGCCTGCACCATCCGGCCGGCGAATAGCCCACCCTTCATCCCGCGATCCAGCGGCCCTCCCCTCCATCCGGACGGGAGGGCCGCTTGACTCATGCTGCCATCTGTACCATTCAGTACATTATTGACTGATCGGTACAGGAGAAACCCATGGCCCGCCCGCCGCTGCCGCCCTTCACCGTCGAGACCGCCGCGCAGAAGGTGCGCATGGCGGAGGATGCCTGGAACACCCGCGACCCGGAGCGCGTCTCCCTCGCCTACACGCCGGACAGCCGCTGGCGGAACCGCTCGGACTTCCTCACCGGCCGCCCCGAGATCGTCACCTTCCTCACCGCCAAGTGGCGGCGGGAGCTGGACTATCGCCTCATCAAGGAGCTGTGGGGGCTGAACGACAACCGCATCGCGGTGCGCTTCCAGTATGAGTGGCACGATGCCGATGGCGCGTGGTACCGCTCCTATGGCAACGAGCAGTGGGAGTTCGACGCCGAGGGCCTGATGCGCCGGCGCGAAGCCTCCATCAACGACGTGGCGATCGCCGAGAGCGACCGCCGCTTCCACTGGCCCCTCGGCCCGCGTCCGGCGGACCATCCGGGCCTCGCCGAACTGGGGATGTGATGGCACGAACGGTGGCCGAGCGCGCGGACATCCTGCCCCTTCTGGGCGAGGTGTTCCGCGAGCACGGATACGAAGGGGCAAGCCTCGCCCACATCACGGCCCGCACCGGGCTCGGCAAGGGCAGCCTCTATCACTTCTTCCCGGGCGGGAAGGAGGAGATGGCGGCGGCCGTTCTGGCCGAGATCGACGGCTGGTTCGAGGCCAATGTCTACGCGCCCCTGCGCGCGGATGGCGACCCCGCCGCCGCCGTGCGGGACATGCTGGCGCGCACCGATGCCTATTTCCGCTCGGGCCGGCGCGTCTGCCTCGTGGGCGTGTTCGCTTTGGGCGAGGTGCGGGACCGGTTCGGCGAACAGGTCGCCTCCTATTTCGCCCGCTGGCGCGATGCGCTCGCGGCCGCCCTCGCCCGCGCCGGCCTTCCCCCCGCTGAAGCCGACGACCGGGCGGAGGAGGCGGTGCTCGCCATCCAGGGTGCGCTGGTGCTGGCCCGCGCGCTCGATGATCCCGCCGTGTTCGGACGGGCGCTGGTGCGGCTGGGCCGGCGGCTGCTGGACGGGCTATAATTCAATAAATATAATCAACTTTATTCAGACTTGACGCGTTCGATAAAACGAACGATATTGCCTCCATGTTCGCCCCGGAACCGATGGGCCCTGCCATGATGATGTGTCGCTGACAGCCGCTGGAGCGGCGTGAAACCGCCGAATGCCGCGCAGAGCGTGGCCCTGTCCCGGTTGCGCCGACACCCATCCCTTCCCGAGCCGCCTGTTCCCCTGCCCTCCGCACCGTACCGCCGCGCCACCGCGCGTCACGAACGGCCGGATTGACGAACAGCCGGCGATGCCGGAGCCTTTCATGAATGCCCCCCTGACTTTGGCGGCCGCCGTGCCCACCCTTCCCGATCCGTCTCCCGTTCCCACTCCGGCGCGCTCCATCATCCGCTTCGAGCGGGTGGCGAAGACCTTTGCAGCCAGAAGCGGCCATGCGGCGGTGCATGCCCTCTCCGACATCACGCTGGATGTGCCGGAAGGCGCCATCCTCGGCGTCATCGGCCGCTCGGGGGCGGGCAAGTCCACCCTCATCCGCCTCGTCAACGGGCTGGAGAAGCCCACCGGCGGGCGCGTGCTGGTGGACGACGTGGATATCGGCGCACTCGACGAAGCCGCGCTGCGCAAGGAGCGCCGCTCCATCGGCATGATCTTCCAGCACTTCAACCTGCTGGCCCGCCGCACCGCCTTCGACAATGTCGCCCTGCCGCTGGAGATCGCCGGCGTGCCGCGCGCCGAGATCAAGGCGCGGGTGGAGCCGCTGCTCGATCTCGTCGGCCTCTCCGACAAGCGCGACCGTTACCCGGCCGAACTCTCCGGCGGCCAGAAGCAGCGCGTCGGCATCGCCCGCGCGCTCGCCACCCGCCCCCGCGTGCTGCTCTCCGACGAGGCGACCTCGGCCCTCGATCCCGAGACCACCGAACAGATCCTCGCACTGCTGCGCCGGGTGAATGCGGAGCTGAACCTCACCGTGCTGCTCATCACCCACGAAATGGCGGTCATCAAGGCGGTGGCCGACAAGGTGGCGGTGATCGACGGCGGCCGCATCGTGGAAGACGGCGCCACCTATGAGGTGTTCGCCCGCCCGCGCCACGCCACCACCCGCTCCTTCCTCGCCGCGCTGACCGCGAAGAGCCTGCCCCGCCGCGTCGCCGAGCAGCTTTCCGCCGAGCCGCGCGAGGGGCGCGACCAGGCGGTGCTGCGCATCGTCTTCACCGGCCAGCATGCGCAGGACCCGGTGCTGTCGCGCGTCTCCCGCCTGCTCTCGGTGGACGTGAACATCATCCAGGCCCAGGTGGACGAGATCGCCGGCACGCCGTTCGGTGTCATTGTGGTCTCGGTGCCGGGCGACGCGCCCACCGTGAGCGCCGTCATCAATGCCGTGGAACGGCTCAACCTGACGGCGGAGGTCCTCGGCTATGTTTGACATCACCTTCGGCCTGCTGCCGCCCACCATCGTCGACCTCATCATCGACGCCACCCAGCAGACGCTCTACATGGTGGCCGTCTCCGGCACGCTCGGCACGCTCATCGGCCTGCCGCTCGGCGTGTTCCTCGCCACCAGCCGCGCGGGCGAGCTGTTCGCGGCTCCGTGGCTCAACCAGAGCCTCGGCCTCGTGGTGAATGCGGCGCGCTCCACGCCGTTCATCATCCTCGTGGTCGCCATCATCCCCTTCACCCGCTTCGTGGCCGGCACCTCCATCGGCACCAGCGCGGCCATCGTACCGCTGACGGTGGCGGCGGCGCCCTTCATCGCGCGCCTTATCGAGGCGGCCATCCGCGAGGTGGACCAGGGGCTGGTGGAAGCCGCGCGGGCCATGGGCGCGAGCCCCATCCAGATCGTCGCCAAGGTGCTGCTGCCGGAGGCGCTGCCCGCCATTACCCTCGCCCTCACCCTCGCGGCGGTGTCGCTGCTCGGCTACTCGGCCATGGTGGGCGCGGTGGGCGGCGGCGGCCTCGGCGACCTCGGCATCCGCTTCGGCTACCAGCGCTTCATGCCGGAAGTGATGGCGGCGGTGGTGATCGTGCTCATTCTCCTCGTGCAGGCGGTGCAGACGCTCGGCGACCTTCTCGCCCGCCGCCTCGACAAGCGCAGCCGCGGCTGAGCGGCGCGCATCCACCCTTTCAAGTTCAGATGGAGGTTTCCATGAAGGCCCTTGCTCTGGCGCTCGCCGCCGGCATTTCGCTCCTCGCGTTCTCCGCTTCCGCCGAGACCATCAAGGTCGGCGTCACCCCCGGCCCGCACGCCCAGATCCTGGAGAAGGTGAAGGAAGAGGCGGCCAAGAAGGGGCTCGACATCAAGGTGATCGAGTTCTCCGACTATGTGGTGCCCAATGCCGCGCTGTCGTCCGGGGACCTGGAGGCCAATTCCTTCCAGCACCAGCCCTATCTCGACAACCAGATCGCCGATCGCGGCTACAAGATCGTCTCCGTGGGCACCACGGTGAACTTCCCCATCGGCGTCTATTCCACCAAGTATAAGAAGTTCGAGGACATTCCGGCCGGATCGTCCATCGGCATTCCCAACGACCCCACCAATGGCGGCCGTGTGCTGCTGCTGCTCGCCGACAAGGGCATCATCAAGCTCAAGGACGGCGTGGGCGTGAAGGCCTCCGTGGTGGACGTGGTGGAGAACCCGAAGAAGCTGAAGTTCGTGGAGATCGACGCGGCCGAGCTGCCCCGCTCCCTCCCCGACCTCGCGGCGGCGGGCATCAACACCAATTATGCCAAGGAAGCCGGCCTCGACCCGGTGAAGGACCCCATCCTGCGTGAGGACCCGAAGGGTCCTTACGTGAACGTCATCGCCGTGCGCGCCCAGGACAAGGACAAGCCGTGGGTGAAGACCTTCGTCGAGACCTATCACTCGCCGGAGACGCGCACCTTCATCCTCGAAACCTTCAAGGGCGCGGTCCTGCCGAGCTGGTGAGGCCTTTGGGGTGAAGTTTTACTTCACCGCCACGATGAAAAAGCGGGGGAAGGCGAGGAGCACCTTGCCATCCACCCGCGGCAGGTAGGACTCGGTGAGGCGGTCGGCGTATTCCTCCACGAACTGCGTGCGCTCGTCGCCCTCCAGCGGATCGATGAAGGGGCGCAGGCCCGTGCCCTTCACCCATTCGACGATGGCCGGGATGCCGTCGAGCGGGTGGTTGTAGATGGTGTGCCAGAGGTCCACCGCCCCCGCGTGGGGCTTCAGCATGTCGTAATAGGCGCCGGGCTCCGGCAGCACGGTGCGGGCCCGGGTGGCGGCGTGGAGCGTGTCCGCCCACGGGCCGGCCATGGCGGTCTCGCGCATGGCGACGTGGGACGGCTCCTCCAGATTGTCCGGCATCTGCACCGCCAGCACCCCGCCCGGCGCCAGCAGCGACATGAGGCGCGGCAGCAGGGTCTCGTGGTCCGGCACCCATTGCAGCACGGCGTTGGCGTAGATGAGGTCCGCCGGTCTGGGCAGGGTGAAGGTGGAGGCGTCCGCAAGGTCGAATGTCACGCCCGGCAGGCGCGCGCGGGCCGCCTCCAGCATGGCCGGCGAGGTGTCGAGGCCGAGCACTTCCGCGCCGGGAAAGCGCTCGGCCAGAAGCTCGGTGGAATTGCCGGGGCCGCAGCCGAGATCCACCACGAACGCCGCCTCCTGAAGCGGCACCGCCGCGAGGAGATCGCGCGCGGGGCGGGTGCGCTGGTCCTCGAACTTCAGATACTGGCTGGCGCTCCAGTCGGCGGGCATCGGCGGCTCCGGTCGCAAGGCAGGGGACGGGCGCCACGGCGCGGCGCCGCAAGGGATATCCCTGCTTATAGCAGCTTCGCCGCGAAGGCGACGGACGCGGCGAAGCCTTCGCGCGGCGCAGTGGCGCGGGCAGGCTGAGGACATCAGGAGAGAGGGGCGCGGACTGCGGGGGCTCGACGGCGGAAGCCGGAGGACGCCGGACGATTGCGCGGTGCGTTCGGTGACGCGATGCCGGCGATGGCAGGAGCAATCAGTGGCGGGAGCAGTCGGCGACAGGAGGCGGGCGCTCCCGACCTCGGAAAAAACGCCACGGCGCGGGCGGAGCCGCGCCGTGGCGAAGTCGTCAGGCCGCAGCCGAGACGTCGGTGGGAACCGACGCGATGGTCTTCAGGATCTGGGAGGCGATCTGGTAGGGGTCGCCCATGGAGTTCGGGCGGCGATCCTCGAGATAGCCCTTGTAGTCGTTCTTCACGAAGGAGTGCGGGACGCGGATGGACGCGCCACGGTCCGCGACACCGTAGGAGAACTTGTTCCACGGCGCGGTTTCATGCTTGCCGGTGAGGCGCATGTGGTTGTCCGGGCCATAAACGGCGATGTGGTCCTCGAGGTTGGCCTCGAAAGCCGCCATCAGCTTCTCGAAATACGCCTTGCCGCCCACTTCACGCATGTAGGAGGTGGAGAAGTTGGCGTGCATGCCCGAGCCGTTCCAGTCGGTGTCGCCGAGCGGCTTGCAGTGGAACTCGATGTCCACGCCATACTTCTCGGTGAGACGCAGGAGCAGGTAGCGGGCCATCCACACTTCGTCGGCGGCCTTCTTGGAGCCCTTGCCGAACACTTGGAATTCCCACTGGCCCTTCGCGACTTCCGCGTTGATGCCCTCGTGGTTGATCCCGGCGGCGAGGCAGAGGTCGAGGTGCTCCTCGACGATGGTACGGGCGACGTCGCCCACGTTCTTGAAGCCGACGCCCGTGTAGTAGGGGCCCTGCGGCGCGGGATAGCCGGCCTCGGGGAAGCCGAGCGGACGGCCGTTCTTGTAGAAGAAGTATTCCTGCTCGAAGCCGAACCAGGCGCCGGCGTCATCGAGGATGGTGGCGCGCTTGTTGGTCGGGTGCGGGGTGACGCCATCGGGCATCATCACTTCGCACATCACCAGGGCGCCGTTGGTGCGGGCCGGATCGGGATAGACGGCGACCGGCTTCAGCACGCAGTCCGAGCTGCGGCCCTCGGCCTGCTGGGTGGACGAACCGTCGAAGCCCCAGAGCGGCAGCTCCTCGAGGCTCGGGAACACGTCATATTCCTTGATCTGGGTCTTGCCCCGGAGATTGGGAACCGGGGTGTAGCCGTCGAGCCAGATATACTCGAGCTTAAACTTTGGCATTGCAGTCTCTCTGAGCCGATGACGTGAAATTCGGGACTTTGCTTCTCGAACTCTTTGATTCAGGAACTCTTTGAAGCGTCCGGCCGTGAAGGATCCACCGGCCGCGGGGGCCGGCACATATCTAGCAATCCGCGTGCCAGCGGCGACCCCGTAGCCGGACAAGGGCTTTTTGCCCGCGGCCGCAACGTCAACTGCCCATTGCTGCATCATGATTAGGCCGAAGCCTTAGGCGCACCGCACACGCCGTGTGCACGTCGCACCTGCCAGCCTCACGGGGCGAAAGTTCTGCCGCCTCTGGGGAACAAATCCGCGGCACCCGCGCTTGGAGAAGGGCAATCCGCTGCACTGCGAAAGACGCGCGCGGGCCATGCAGCAAACGCGCAAATAAAAGAGATAAGTGACCTCAATTTATATGTGCCTAAAAATTAGGCGTTAAACTAGATTAAGCTCACATCGATGTATATGTGGGATGCAAATCATGTTATGAAGTTCCCAAGTGATGGCGCCTAGGAGGCTCATCGGACAGGAGACCGGAGTGATGACTGCGAACCACGAGCGCGAGACGGCGAAAATCTATGTCTTCCCAGTGAAGAATGGCGCGAAGAACGGCATGCCCTCGAAAGAGGCGAAATGGGCTGCCGAGATCGCCGCCGTGGGAGCCGCGCAGGCCGTGATCGGTAGCAGCTGGTATCACGAAGAGGCGGTGAAGGCCGCCGACCTCCCCAACCGCCGCTGAGCGACCGGGCAGGGCCGGCGCCCGTCGCCGGCCATCCCGCGCCCGCGCTGGACCGCTTCTTGCGTGACGTCCTCCCCGAGACCTCTTCGGGTAGGACTTGCGACAATGGCCCTCGACCTCAACACGGAATGGACGAACGCGGAGCTGGCCGCCCTTATCGGCTCCGTCGTGGATGATCGCGACTGGCGTCTGGAAGTGAGCAAGGGCGGCATCGCCTCCCTCGCCGACAAGACCGCCAATCCCACTGGCGCGGATTATGACGAGGGCCTGCACGGCTTCTTCGAGACCTGGATGGCTGGCACCGATTTCGTCGGCCCCTCGGCCGCGGGCGACAAGGACCTGATCGGCAAGATCGCCACCGCGCTGCGGGCCAACTACCCCACGCTGAAAGCTGACAAGTTCATCTACGTGGCGCTGTAGGCGCGCCGGGCGGATCGGCCCGGCCCGAACAAAGCCAAGCCGGATGCCCGGGCGGAGAATCTGGCCCGCGCGACCGTGCGCGCGAGCTAAGGGTCATCCTGCCGCTCCGGCAATTTCCCTTTTTGCGAAAACCCTTTAGGCTCGCCCGGTCGTTTCAGCCGGGTCGCTCCATGCCGCTGCGCTCAGCCTTGCCGCCAATCCCCGCATGTCCCCCGTCGCCCCGTGCCCTGTCGTCCGACGCGGGTGATTCGCAACGTTCGGGGGCGTGCGGTGACGCCCAGGCGCCCTCCCCCGCCAGCGCCCGCTCGCCGCCCTGAGCTTCGGCGGCGGACAGAGTTCAGATAGAGCCGCGCAAGCGGCCGGGGGTGGGAGGGGCGCGTGGGAAGCGGCAGGCTGCGTTACGATCACGATTCACATCCGCCGCTCCCCGTACTGGTCGGCGCGGTGGCCCAGCACATGGGCCTGATGGCGGTGACTTTGGTGTTCCCGCTGCTGGTGGCGCAGGCCGCCGGCGCCGATGCCGAGTTGCAGCGGCGCTATCTCGACCTCGCCATGCTGGCCATGGGCGTCGCGACCCTGTTCCAGTGCTGGGGACGGCCCATCCTGTTCCTGCGGCGCGTCGGCTCCGGCTATCTCCTGCCGGCCGTGTTCACGGCCGTCTATCTGCCCGCCGGCCTCTATGCCGCCCGTACCGGCGGGCTGGAGGCGGTGGCGGGCATGACCATCGTGGCGGGCCTTGCGCAGGTGCTGTTCAGCCGGGTCATGCATCGCATGCGCCCCTTCCTGCCCATCGAGATCGTCGGGCTGGTGGTGACGCTGCTCGGCATCATCCTCGGCGTCGTCGCCATCAAGCTGATGGTCGGCTACAGCCAGTCAATGGCCGACGTCACCCTCACCGGCACCGGCGGCGCGGTGGCCGGCCTCGTGGTGATGATCATCCTCGCAGCCTGGGGCAGCCCGCCATGGCGCGCCATGGCGGTGCTCGTGGGACTTGCGGCAGGCACCGTGGTGCATCTCGCCCTCGGCCTCGGCACGCCGCGGCCTGAGGTCTCCGTGAAGCCCCTGCTGGAGCTGATCCGCTGGCCACTGGTGACGCCAAGCTTCAGCATCGGGCTGCTCCCCGGCTTCCTCGCCGGGGCGCTCGCCGCCATCCTGCGCAGCTTCGGCGACATGGTGGCGAGCCAGCGCGCCAACGATCCGGAGTGGCGCCGGCCGGACTATCCCAACATCGAGGCCGGCGTACTGGCCGATGGCCTCGGCACCCTGTTCGCGGGGTTGATCGGCACCTTGGGCCTCAACACCTATTCGGCCAGCGTCGGGCTCGCCGTCGCAACCGAGGTGAAGGCCCGGCGGGTGGGGCTGGGCGTCGGCATCGGCTGGATCGCCCTCGCCTTCATCCCCGGCTCGTCGGTGGCGGTGATGGCGATTCCCCGCCCGGTGCTCGGGGCCGCATTGCTGTTCGCCTCCGCCTTCATCGTGCTGTCGGGCATCTCCATCCTCGGCCAAAGGATGCTGGATGCGCGGCGCACCATCGTGGTGGGCCTCGGTTTCCTCATCGGCATTTCCTTCGACGAGATCCCGGACTTCTATGCGCGTGTGCTGTCCGCAACGGCGCAGGAGCTGCTCACCTCCTCTTTGGTGCTCGGCCTGTTCACCGCGCTCGTGCTCAATGCCCTGTTCCGCATCGGCGCGGTGAAGAGCCGCCGGCTCGTCTGGTCTCCGGCTCAGGGCCATGCGATCTTGCGCCAGTTCCTCATGGACAGCGCGGCCGCCGATGGCGCGCGCACCGAGGAAGTGGGGCGCATCGCGCAGATCGCCGAGGAATTCGCCACCGCCGCCCCCTCCCTCGCAGAGGGGCCGGTGGAGGTGACGACGCGGTTCGATGAATTCGTGCTGGATGTGTCCTTCGCCTGGACCGGCGGCGCGCTCCAACCGGGGCCGAAGCCCTCCTTCGATTCCAGCGTGGACGAGGAGGCCATGCTCAACGGCGTCACCTTCCTCCTCATCACCCGCCTCGCCGACCGCACCCACCGCCGCATCCTGCCGGACGGTCGGCAGGAGCTGCGCTGCGAGGTGGACCAGTAGGTGAGCGCCGCATGGCGGGCCTCAACTGTCGGTGGTAAGCCTGTTCTGATCCGATCGCGCGACCTTGGGGGCAGGACCATGCCGATCTTCCACGCCACTGGCCGGACCCGCGCCGGCCTCGCGCTCGGCTTTCTCCTCCTCCAGGCCGGCTCCGCCACGGCGGCGACGGCGCCGGGGGCGACCGATCCGAAGAAATTCCAGAGCTATCTTTATTCGGACGCCTACAGGGCGGCCCTGTCAGCCGCGTGGCAGAAGGTGCCCCCGGTCTCCCTGCCCGCCTGCCCCACCCTCACCGACAGCAACACGTCCGTGACACTGCAGCAGGACGTGGCCTTCGACGCCAAGGGCCTGCCGAAGTCCGGCGCGTGGTGGGGACATTATACCGTGGCCGGCTGCGGCACGGAGCGGATCATCAACATCCTGTTCCGGGCCGAGCCCTCGGGCGTGCGCTTCCTCGTGACGCTGCCGGGCCGCACCCGCGCCAATGTGGTGCTCCAGCGCGACGGGCTCACCTATGCCTTCATCGGCGCCGGCACGAAGGTGGCCGACTGCAAGGACATGGAGGTGGCAGACACCGCGTTCGAGGGCTTCGGCCTCTCCCCCGGCGACAAGTCGGCGCCGGAGAGCGGGCCATGGCGCGAGACATGGACCGTGGCCGCCTGCGGCAGGATGCTGGCGGTGCCGCTGGAATTCATTCCGGACGCCACCGGCACCACCATCAACCAGCGCCCGGCCGAGATCCGGGAGCTGAAGAAGTAGCTCAGGCGAACTCCCGCGCCGCCTCCTGAAGGAAGGCGTGGACATAGGGCGCGAAGGAGCGCCAGCACTCCACGCGGAAGTCCGCGCCCGTGCGCACCAGCACCACCTCGGCCTTGCCGAGCAGCGTGCGCGTGGCCGCGCCGGGCGGAAAGGCGGCATCGCTCAGGTCCAGCGCGATCCCGGCGTTGAGGATGTCCGCCGCGTGCGGGCCGCTCACGAGGAACGCCGCATTGCGGTGCCCCACCGCCACCAGCGAGAAGAAGCGGCCGGCGAGATCCCCCGCGATTGCGGGCGCGGCGGCCTCCCCCTCCCCTTCGGGACAGATGAGCAGCCATTCGCCCGGCCCGATCCGAGCGGCGAAGCGCTCCGGCGTGCCGCGCACGCTGTTCAGCGGGCCGGAAAGATCGAAGCCCCCGGCCATCGCCGGCAGTTCCGCGCCGCGCGGCGCCTTCATCTGCAGCACGAACCGGTCGGAGGCCGGCAGCACCCGCACCAGGCCGGACGCGGTCGGGGCGAAAATGGGCGCCCGCCGTGGGTGGATGGAAACCCGCTCAGGCATGAACGCCCCCTTCCACAAGACCTTCCACCCGTTTGCCCTCGGGATCGAGGAACACCGGAGCCACCACCGTCACCGCCGTGAAGCCGGCCGGCGTCGTCACATGCAGCGTCTCCCCCATCCGCGCCCGCCCGCCGGAGACCAGCGCCAGAGCGATTGGGTGGCCGAGGGTGGGGCTGAGATAGGAGGAGGTGACATGCCCCAGCATTCTCATGGGCATGGGCTGGGCGGTATCGGCGACGATCTGCGCCCCCTCCTCCAGCACGGTGCGCCCGTCCGCGGAGAGAAGGCCGACCAGTTGCTTGCGGTCCGCCCGCGCCATGTCCGGCCGCGCGAGGGAGCGCTTGCCGACGAAATCCTTCTTCACCTTGGAAACCGTGCCGGAGAGGCCGAGGTCGTCCGGCGTCACGGTGCCGTCCGTCTCCTGCCCGACGATGATGAAGCCGCGCTCCGCGCGCAGCACATGCATGGCCTCGGTGCCGTATGGCGTGATGCCGAAGTGCTGGCCGTAGCCGAACAGCGCCTCCCACACGGCTTGCGTGAAATCCGCCGGCACGTTGATCTCGAAGCCGAGCTCGCCGGTGAAGGACACGCGCATCAGCCGCGTAGGCACGCCGAGAATCCGCCCCTCGCGCACCGCCATATGGGGGAAGGCTTCCGCTGAGAGATCGATGCCGGTCACGAAGGGCGCCAGCACGTCCCGCGCCCGCGGCCCCTGCACGGCGATGACGCCCCATTGCTCGGTGATGGAGGTGAGGAACACGTCGAGGTCCGGCCACTCCGTCTGGAGGTAATCCTCCATATGCGCCATCACCCGCGGCGCGCCGCCGGTGGAGGTGGTGACATGGAAGCGGTCGCTCGCCATGCGGGCGACGATGCCGTCGTCGAGGATGAAGCCGTCTTCCTTCAGCATCAGGCCATAGCGGCACTTGCCGGGTTCCAGCTTCGTCCAGGCGTTGGGATAGATGCGGTTCATGAACTCGGCCGCATCCGGCCCCACCACCTCGATCTTGCCAAGCGTGGAGGCATCAAGCAGGCCGACGCTCTCGCGCACCGCCCGGCATTCGCGGGCCACCGCCGCGTGCATGTCCTCCCCCGCCTTCGGGAAGTACCAGGCGCGGCGCCACAGGGCGACGTTCTCGAACTTGGCGCCCTGCTTCACCGCCCACTCATGCAGCGGCGCGGTGCGGATGGGATCGAACGTCTCGCCCCGCGCCGTGCCGACGATGGCGCCGAAGGTGACCGGCGTATAGGGCGGCCGGAAGGTCGTCGTGCCCACCTGCGGGATGTCCTTGGCCAGGATCTCCGACACGAGGCCGAGGGCGGCCATGTTGGAGGTCTTGCCCTGGTCGGTGGCCATGCCGTTGGTGGTGTAGCGCTTCACATGCTCGACGCTCTCGAACCCCTCGCGCACGGCGAGGCCGATGTCCTTGGCGGTCACGTCGTTCTGGAAGTCGAGAAAGGCGCGCACCTTCTTGGGGTCCGCATCGGTGGGCAGCACCCGCGCCGGCCTGAAGCCGGTGGGGGTGGCCGGCACCGCCGCGAAGGCGCGGGCCGAAGGCGCGCCGGCGGCGTCCGCCCCGGCCGCCCAGCCCTCGGCGAGGATGGCGGCAAGGTCATAGGTGCCCTTGCACGCGCCGGCCGAGCGTTCCGCCTGCACGGATGTGCCCGGCACGAAGGCGTCGATCTCGCTCCGGAAGACGAGCTTGCCGCGCGACTGGGAGAAGAGATGCACCGCCGGTGTCCAGCCGCCGGACATGCCGACGCAATCACACGGCAGCGTCCTCCGCACGCCGACGCGCCCGCCCGAAAGGGGCGCCACGATCAGCCCCGTCACCCCCTTGCCACCGGTGGAGCCGACCACCGTATGCCCGGCGAGAATCTCGATGCCGGAGGCCAGCGCCCGCTCGGGGCCGATCTCGGCCTCGGGGCGCAGGTCCACGAGGGTCACCGCCAGCCCCACGGCCTTCGCATCCGCCGCCGCGCGATAGGCGGAGGCGCCGTTGGTGGCGAAGACGATGCGGCGGCCCGGCGCTACCGCATAGCGGTTCACATAGGTGCGCACGCTCTCGGCCAGCAGGATGCCCGGCCGGTCATTGTCGGCGAAGGCCAGCGGGCGCTCGTGGGCGCCGGTGGCAAGCACCACCTCCTTGGCGCGCACCTGCCACAGCCGTTCGCGCGGCAGCTTCGGGGCCGGCGCTGCGAGGTGGTCGGTGAGGCGCTCGGTGAGGACGACGTGGTTGTGGTTGTAATAGCCGAAGGCCGTGGTGCGGCTGAGAAGGGTGACGTTCGCCCGCGCGGCCAGCGTCTTCAAGGCATCCGCGACGAACGCCGACGCGCTCTTGCCATCGAGGGTGGAGGTGACATCCGCCAGAAGGCTGCCGCCCATCTCCGCCTGCTCGTCGGCGAGGATCACCCGCTTGCCCGCCTCGGACGCCGCCAGCGCCGCCGCGAGGCCGGCCGGCCCGGCGCCCACCACCAGCACGTCGCAATGGGTGTTGCGATGGACGTAGCGATCCGCATCCGGCACATCCGGCGCCACGCCGAGCCCGGCGGCCGCGCGGATGGCCGGCTCATAGAGCTTGTCCCAGAAGGAGCGCGGCCACATGAAGGTCTTGTAGTAGAAGCCCGCCGTCAGCACCGGAGCGACGAGATCGTTCACCTGCCCGATGTCGTGCTCAAGCGATGGCCAGTGGTTCTGCGAGGACACCTTCAGGCCCGCAACCGCCTCCACCACCGTGGCGCGGTTGTTGGGATCTGCCCGACCGGGGCCGCGATCCACGCGGAAGAGGGCGTTGGGTTCGTCCGCCCCATGGGTCAGCACGCCGCGCGGCCGGTGATATTTGAACGAGCGGCCCACCAGCTTGATGCCGTTGGCGAGGAGCGCCGAGGCCAGCGTGTCGCCCTCGTAGCCCTCGACGGTGCGGCCGTTGAAAGTGAAGGCGAGCGGCTTCGCGCGGTCGATGCAGCCGCGGCCGGTAAGGCGGAATTCCTGCGCCATCAGCGGCCTCCCGTGACATCTGGGCGCGGCTGGCCCATCTCGTAGGTGGTGATGAAGGCGTCGCTCACCGTATTACGCAGCGCATTGAACCAGCGGCCGCAGCCGTGGGCGTGCAGCCAGCGCTCAGCGTGGACGCCCTTCGGGCTCTTGCGCAGGAAGAGATATTCGGCCCAGGCGGCATCATCGAGGGCGTCAGGATCGGCCGGGCGGGCGATGTGCGCCTCGCCGCCGCAGCGGAATTCCACCTCGGGACGCGGCCCGCAATAGGGACAGGGAACGAGCAGCATCTGAAACCTCAGTGCGCCACCGCCGCCGCCGCCGCCTCGTCGATGAGGTGGCCGGTGCGGAAGCGGTCGAGGGTGAAGGGGGCGTTGACGGGGTGGGGCTCGTCGCGGGCGATGGTGTGCGCGAACACATGGGCCGAGCCCGGCGTCGCCTTGAAGCCGCCGGTGCCCCAGCCGCAGTTCACATAGAGCCCCTTCACCGGCGTCTTGCCGATGATGGGCGAGCGGTCCGGCGTCACGTCGACGATGCCGCCCCAGTTGCGCAGCATCTTCATGCGCGTGAATTCGGGAAACAGCTCGCAGATGGCATCCAGCGTGTGGGTGGTGATGTGGAGGCCGCCCTGCTGGCTGTAGGAGACGTACTGGTCCGTGCCCGCGCCGATGACGAGTTCGCCCTTGTCGGACTGGGAGATGTAGGCGTGGACCGCGTTGGACATGAGCACGCAGGGAAAGCACGGCTTCACCGGCTCGGAGACCAGCGCCTGCAGCGGAAAGCTTTCCAGCGGCATCCGCACCCCGGCCATGGCCATGACCATGGAGGTATGTCCAGCCGCCGAGACGCCGATCTTCTTTGCCCCGATCGGCCCGCGCGTGGTCTCGACGCCTGTCACGGCGCCGTCCGGCCCGCGGTTGATGGCGGTGACCTCGCAATTCTGGATGATGTCGACACCGAGCGCATCGGCACCGCGGGCATAGCCCCACACCACCGCATCATGCCGTGCCGTACCGCCGCGCCGCTGGAGCGCCCCGCCGAGCACGGGATAGCGGATGTCGGGAGAGATGTTCAGCGGGGGGCAGAACTCCTTGGTCTGTTCCCGCGTGAGCCACTCATTGTCGATGCCGTTGAGGCGGTTCGAATAGACGTGGCGCTTGAAGCTCTGCACGTCGTGCTGGTTGTGCGCCAGCATCAGCACGCCGCGCTGGGAGAACATGACGTTGTAGTTCAGCTCCTGGGAGAGCCCTTCCCACAGCTTCACCGCGTGCTCATAGAGGGCGGCGCTTTCATCATAGAGGTAGTTGGACCGGATGATGGTGGTGTTGCGGCCGGAATTGCCGCCGCCGATCCAGCCCTTTTCCAGCACCGCGATGTTGCGGAGCCCGTGCTCCTTCGCGAGGTAATAGGCGGCGCCGAGCCCATGGCTGCCGCCGCCGATGATGAGAGCGTCGTAGGCGGGCTTGGGCGTCGGGTTGCGCCACTGGCGGCTCCAACCCTGATGAGCGTTCAGCGCCTCGGCGAGGAGGGTGGGAAGCGAGAAGCGGCGCATCGGTTTCCCTGATGGGTATCCAAGGGTGTCCCCTGTTCGACCGCGACAATGCGCCCGCCCGCCGCCCTGCTCTCGTGGAAATGCGACGACAAACTGGAATGCAGGCGACACCGCCGCCTGCCTGCCCCTCCGTCTGCCGCTGCGCCGTCTGCCCCTCCGGTAGCGGCGCGGCGGGTCAGAAAATGGCGCCATCCCTCAAAAATGAACGCAAGATAAGGTGTGACGCGGAAGCCGCGACGCTATAAGGAGCCGACGAGGCGCTCTTCCGGCGGTGGTGCAGGGAGGACCGCCGTCCCGCCATGGCGCCGACGGGCCCGTGGCCGAACCCGAAAGTCGAGCGCGAGCAAGAGATGAGCACGAGCCGAGACGCGTCCTTCCTCGATGCCGCGCGCCGGGAGCCGCCCGCCGCCTCCTCCGCCCGTCCGCGCCCCCCGGTCATCGACCGCACCAGCCTCGCCCGCGCCTTCGACGACCTCTCGGTCTACATGAATGCCTGCATCCTCGGGCAGCCGGCCTTCGTGGAGCTGCTGCTCATCGCCGTGCTCGCCGATGGCCACCTTCTGGTGGAAGGCGCGCCGGGCCTTGCCAAGACCAAGGCCATCAAGGCGCTGGCCCACGCCATCGACCTCACGGACCAGCGCATCCAGTTCACGCCGGACCTTCTGCCCTCCGACCTCACCGGCACCGACATCTACCGGCCGGAGGATGGCAGCTTCCAGTTCCAGGAAGGGCCGGTGTTCCACAATTTCATCCTGGCGGACGAGATCAACCGCGCGCCCGCCAAGGTGCAGTCGGCGCTGCTGGAAGCCATGGCGGAGCGTCAGGTGACGGTGGGGCGCACCACCCGCCGCCTGCCGCCGCTCTTCATGGTGATGGCGACCCAGAACCCCATCGAGCAGGAAGGCACCTATCCCCTGCCCGAGGCGCAGCTCGATCGCTTCCTCCTGCATGTGCGCATCGACTTCCCGGACCTCGACGCCGAGCGCCAGATCCTGCGCCTCGTGCGCGGCGAGGCGCGCGGCGAGTCGCCCGATTTCGGCGCGCCGCTGCCGCAGGAGGTGGTGTTCGCCGCCCGGCGCGAGGTGCTGGCCGTGCACATGGCGGAGCAGGTGGAGGAATATCTGCTCCAGCTCGTGCAGGCGACGCGCCGCCCCGAGCTTTACGGCGCCGATCTCCAGGGCCTGGTCGGCTTCGGCGCCAGCCCGCGCGGCACCATCGCCCTCGACCGCTGCGCCCGCGCCCACGCCTGGCGGCGCAAGCGCGACTATGTGATTCCCGAGGACGTGCAGGCCATCGCCAAGCCCGTGCTGCGCCATCGCGTGCTGATGACCTTCGAGGCCGAGGCCGACGGCGTGACCAGCGACGACTTCATCGACCTGCTGCTCGCCCGCGTGCCGGTGGGCTGAGGCGACACACTCCATGGCCGAGCGCGATCCGCTCCGGGGCGTCGTTGCCCGCCTCGCCGACCTGGTGGCGGCGCGTCCGCGCGTCCAGGGCGGCTTCTCGGGCGGCAAGCGCGTCAGCAGCCAGCTCTACGGGGGCCACAGCTCCTCCTTCCGCGGCCGCGGCATGGAGTTCGACGAGGTGCGCGTCTATCACCCCGGCGACGATGTGCGCACCATCGACTGGCGGGTGACGGCCCGCACCGGCAAGCCGCACACCAAGCTGTTCCAGGAAGAGCGCGAGCGCCCGGTGCTGGTGCTGGTGGATACGCGCGCCTCCATGCGCTTCGGCACGCGCGACTGCTTCAAGTCCGTGCTGGCGGCCAAGGCGGCGGCGGTGCTGGCCTGGATCGGCATCGGCGGCGGCGACCGGGTGGGCGGGCTGGTGCTGGCGCCCTCCGGCATCATCGCGCTGCGTGCCGAGCGCACCCGCCGGCGCATCCTCGCCTTCGTGCGCTCCATCGCCGACGCCACCGCCGAGCGCCTCGGCCCGCCCGGCTCGGAGCCGACATTGGGCGAGGCGCTGGCGCGGCTGCGGCCGCTGGTGAAGCCCGGAACGCTGATCTTCCTCGTCTCCGATTTCGCCGACCTCGACGAGCACGCCGCCCGCGAACTCGGCCGCATCGCTCTGGACGGGCACGTCACCTGCCTGTTCGTCTATGACCGGCTGGAGACGCAGATGCCCTCCGGCGGCGTCTTCCCCGTCACCGACGGGGTGTCGGTCGCCCGGCTCGACGACAGCCGTACGGCGCAGCGGGACGGCTATGCCCGCCGCTTCGCCGAACGGCGCGGCGCGCTGGAGCGGCTGTGCCGCGAGCGTGGCCTCACCCTCATGGACCTCGAGACCGGCTGCGACCCGGCGGAGATCCTCAATCCCGAGCGGATGCGGCAGGCGGCGGTCTCGGCCCGGGCCGGCGCAGCCGGGGCCATCGCCCCCGGCACAGGACGGACGGGGACGCGATGACCAGCCCCGCGCTCGCGCCCGACACCTCCGTTCCAGCGGCCAGCACCGGCCCGACGACCCTCATTCCGCCGCCCGGCACGGCGACGCCGCCCAATTTCCAGACGCCGGATTTCCTTAACGGAGCGCCGCCCGCCACCCCGCCCGTACCGGGCTCGGCCGAGGACCCGCTGGCGGCGCTGCGCGACATCCACCTGCCCCCCGACGTGCCGTTCTTTCCGCTGGCGCCGGGCTGGTACATGCTCGCCGGGCTAGTGGTGCTGGTCGCCATCATCCTTGCCGTGCGCGAGTGGCGCTGGCGGCAAACGCTCGCCTACAAGGCCCTGAAGATGTTCGACGCCGAAGTCGGCCGCGCCGAGCCGGAGGACACCCACGCCGTCGCGGTCGCCGCCTCGGACGTGCTGCGCCGTCTGGTGCGCGCCGAGTCCGGCGAGGCGAAGGCGACGCTCACCGGCGAGGCCTGGGCCCGCCTGCTCGTCACCGGCCGCGCCCCCTTCGCCCCGCGGGAGGCAGCCTTCCTCGCCCGTGCCCCCTACATGCCGCCTGAGACGGCGGAGCAGGTGGCCGCCGGCAGCATCACCCCCGCCGCCCTCGCCGACGCGGTGCGGCGCCATATCCGGGCGCGCCGATGATCACGCTCGCCTGGCCCTGGATGCTGGCGCTGCTGCCGGCCCCTCTCCTCGCTTACTTCGCGATACCGCGCGCCCGCGAGCAGAAGGCCGGCGCGCTGCGCCTGCCCTTCTTCGCCGCCCTCGCCCGGGCCGGACTGGTGACGCCCGGTCGGCCGGCCTGGAGCAAGACGCGCCTTGCCGCGCTCGCCTTCATCTGGACGCTGCTCGTGGTCGCCGCCGCCCAGCCCATCTATGTGGGCCGGCCGGTGGAGGTTCCGGTCGAAGGGCGCGAGATCATGCTGGTCATCGATCTCTCCGCCTCCATGGCGCAGCGCGACCTTGCCCTCACCAGACCCATGGACCGCCTGCAGGTGGTGAAGCAGGTGGCGGACGACTTCATCGCCCGCCGCGCCGGCGACCGGGTGGGCCTCATCCTGTTCAGCACCCGCGCCTATGTGCAGGCGCCCCTCACCCTCGACCGCCGGGTGGTGCGCGACCTGCTCGCCCAGGCGACCATCGGCATGACCGGGCGCAACACCTCCATCGGCGACGCCATCGGCCTCGCGGTGAAGACCCTGCGCGATGGTCCGGCGAAGGAGCGGGTGGTGGTGCTGCTCACCGATGGCGCCAACACCTCCGGCGTGCTCGATCCGCTCCAGGCCGCGGCCATCGCCGCCAAGGAGCATCTGCGCATCCACACCATCGGCGTCGGCTCCGATGCCGGGGAGTTCATCCCCGGCGCGCCCATGAACCCGTCCTCCGACCTCGACGAGGGCGCGCTCAAGGCCATTTCCGGCCTCACCGGCGGCAAGTATTTCCGGGCCCGCGACCAGCAGGGGCTCGCCGGCATCTATGCCGAGATCGACAAGCTGGAGCCGGTGGCCGGCGATCCGCAATATGTGCGTCCGGCCCTCACCCTGTTCTTCTGGCCGCTCGGTGCCGCGCTGGTCGCGAGCTTCCTGTTCGCCGCCATCTTGCTGCTGCGCCTGCCCACCCGCCGCGCGGCCGATGCGCCCGCCCCGCAGGACGCCCCGGCGGGCGAGACCCCGGCCCTGCCGGTTGCGGAGGCGCGCTGATGGCGAGCTTCCACTTCCTGCGGCCGGAATGGCTCCTGGCGCTGCTGCCGGCGGCGCTCCTCGCCGGATTGCTCCATCGCCGGCTGCGCGAGGGCAGCAACGACTGGGCGCGCGTGGTGGACCCCCACCTCCTCGCCCACCTCGCCCTGCCGGGGCGGCGCGCCAGCGGGCAATGGCCGGCCGTGCTGCTGTTCGCCGGCTGGGTCGCCGCCGTCTTCGCCATGGCCGGCCCCACCTGGCAGAAGCTGCCCCAGCCGGTGACGGGCCGGCTCGATCCGCTGGTGATCGCGGTCAACCTCTCCCCGACCATGAACGCCCCGGACGCCAGCCCCTCGCGCCTCGTCGCCGCCCGCTACAAGATCGCCGACGTGCTCCAGCGCATGCGCGGCAGCGAGGTGGCGCTGGTGCTCTATTCGGACATCCCGTTCGCCGCCGCGCCGCTGACCGAGGATGCCCACGTGGTGGCGCAGATGCTGCCGGACCTCTCCACCAACCTCATGCGCGGCAATGCCAATCGCCCGCAGGATGCCATCGCCATGGCCGTCGACCTGCTCAAGGGGGCTGGGGCGGTGAGCGGGCGCATCCTGCTCGTCACCGACGGCCCGGGCGACGAGCCGGGCAAGACGCAGGCGGCGGCGAAGGCGGCCGCGGCGGACGGCTACAAGGTCAACGTGATCGGCGTCGGCGCGGGCGGGGCCAACGGCGCACCGGCGGTGGACACCGCGGCGCTGACAGCCATCGCCTCGGCTGGCCAGGGCGCCTACACCCCGCTCACCGCCGACGATCGTGACATCGCCTACGCCCTGCCCCCGGCGGCCAGCTCGAACGGCGCCGTCACCGACAGTGAGGGCTTCACCGCCGACGTGTGGGCGGACATGGGGCCTTATGTGCTGCTTCTCGCGGTCCTGCTCGCTCCCCTCGCCTTCCGGCGCGGCTGGATCGCCGTCCTCGCCGTCGCGGCCCTTGGCGGGCTCGCGTCGCCGCAGCGGGTGCAAGCACAGACGTTCCAGCAGAACCTCACGCAGAACCTGCCGCAGAGCTGGGCGGACCTGTGGTGGCGGCCCGACCAGCAGGGCGCGGCGGACTTCGCCCGGGGCGACTTTGCCGCCGCCGCGCAGAAGTTCGAGGACCCGGCCTGGAAGGCCGCTACGCTTTACAAATCCGGCGACTATTCCGGTGCCGGTGCGGCCTTCTCCCGCCTGCCCGGCGGCGACTACAACCGCGGCAATGCCCTGGCGCGCGCCGGGCGGCTCGAAGAGGCTGTGGCCGCCTACGACAAGGCGCTGGCCGCCGAGCCCGACCATGCCGACGCCAAGTTCAACCGCGATCTGGTGCAGAAGCTGATCGACGCCAAGAAGAAGCAAGAGGAAGAAAAGCAGAAGCAGGACCAGAAGCAGAACCAGGCCGGCGGCGGTGGTGGGCAGGATCCGAACAAGGACCAGAAGCCCGACCCCAAATCTGACCAGAAGCAGAAGCAGGACCAGAAGCCCGGCGGGGACAAGCCGCAGGACGCACAGAACAACCCGCAGCCGGGTCCCCTCCCCCCGCCTGCGCCGTTGCCGCCACGCCGTCCGCCCGAGCTGGCGCAGCAGCCGCCCGCTCCGCCCCGCCAGCAGCCCCAGGAGCAGGCGCAGCAGGCGCCGCCGCCCGATTCCCCGCCCCAGCCGTCGCAGCAGCAGCCCGCCAAGGAGCAGCCGGAGACGATGGCCGGCGACATCCCTGCCGAGCCGGTGACGCCCAAGGCTCCCCCGCCGCCCATGCCGGACGACAAGGACGGCGGACCGGACACCGCCAAGCAGGACCCCAACGCCGCCTTCTCCGCGCCGCCGACCTCGCCCTCCCAGGTCGCGCAGCCGAAGCCGCCCCAGCCGCCGGCCCAGACACCCCCGGCCGTGGCGTTCAGCGACGACGACCAGAGCCGCGAGCAGGCGCTGCGGCAGGTGCCGGACGATCCCGGCGGGCTGCTGCGCGCGCGGATCCGGTCCCAGTACACCGGCGCGCCGGTCTTCCTCTCCGAGGGAGATGCACAATGATCCGCGCCGCCCTCCGCACCGGCCTCGTCTGCCTCGCGCTCGCGCTGTGGGCGACGGCGGGCTTCGCCGCGGCCTTCAAGGCCACGGTGGAAAAGCCCCCCGCGGACCAGGGCGACACCTTCGAGCTGGTGCTCAGCGTGATCGGGCGCGACAGCCTGGAGCCGCCCAACATCAGCCCCCTCAACAGGGACTTCGAGATTCTCGATCGCGGCAAGCGCAGCCGCATGGAGAGCGTCAACGGCCGCATGGTGGAGGTGAACGAATGGGTGCTGACGCTGGCGCCCAAGCGCGCCGGCCATCTCGTCATCCCCGCCCTCACCCTCGGCAGCGAGACGAGCGCCCCCATCGAGATGGACGTGGCGCCGGGCTCCATCGCCGAACCGCCGGACGACGGCCCGGTCGCGCTCTCCGTTGACGTGCAGGGCACCCCGCCCTTCTACCTCCAGAGCGAAATTCCCGTTGTCGTGCGCATGTACGACCGCATCGGCGCGCTTGAGGCGCAGGCGGACCAGCCCGCGGCGGATGGCGCCACCTTCACCCCGGACGGCACGCTGAAGCGCTATAGCCGCGTCTATGACCGCCAGCGCTACCGCGTGGTGGAGCTGCGCTACATCATGCGGCCGCAGCGCACCGGCACCATCCAGATCGCTTCCGTGGCCCTGCGCGCCTCCATCCCCGCCTCCCCGCCCGGCGCGCAGGAGCAGGCGCGCGCGCTCGGGCGTCCCGCCATGCCGTGGCTCGGCGGCAATTTCGATTCGGGCCGCAAGGTCACGGTGTTCGCCAATCCGGTGGAGGTGACCATCCAGCCCCGCCCGGCCGGCGTGACCGGCTGGTTCCTGCCGGCCCGCGCGGTGCGCCTCAAGGAGACCTGGAGCAGCCCGCCGGCCAAGGCGAAGGTGGGCGTCGCCCTCACCCGCACGCTGCGGCTGGAGGTGCAGGGCGCGAGCCCCGCCCAGCTGCCGCCGCTGAAGCCGGCCGAGACGGAGGGCGTGCGCCAGTATGCCGACGAGGAGCATCCCGAGGCCGCCCAGGTCGGAGGCGCGCCCGGCGCCGTCGCGGAAGTCCATATCACCGTGGTGCCGACCCGCAGCGGGTCGATCACGCTGCCCGCCATCACGGTGCCCTGGTGGAACATCGCCGCCAGCCGGGCCGAGACCGCCCAGCTTCCCCCGGTGACGCTGGAAGTGTCGGGATCGGCCGACCCCGCCGGCCTCGCCCCGCCGCCGGCGCCCGCGGCGAAGACTACACCCAAGCCGCAGGCGGCGCCCGCCGACGATGCCGGCCCGCTGCCGCTCCGCGACATGGCCGCCATCGCCCTGGTGGTGGTGATGATCGCCGGCTTCCTCCTGTTTTCGGGCCGGCGCGCCGGGCGCAAGGCCAGCGCCGTCGCCGAGCCGCCGGAGCGGCCCGATCTCCGCCGCCCGGCGCGCCCCGGCCGCCCGTCCCCGACGCGCCCCGCCGTGCGGCGGCCCAGAATGGTGACGCCCGACGAGAAGACCGCCGCCGGTGCGGTGGAAGCCGCCTGCAGGGCCGGCCACGCCACCGCCGCCTATCGCGCCTTTCTCGACTGGAACCGGGCCTCAGGGCCGGGCCATGCGGGCACGGCTTCCGCCCGCACGCCGGCCATGGCGGCGGCGCTGCATGAGATCAGCCGCCACCTCTATGCGGGGGAAGGAGACACCTGGGACGGCCGCGGCTTCAGCTCCGCCTTCGCCGCCGAGCGCAAGGCCGCCCGGACGCCGCCAAAGGCCGGCACCGCCCGGGGGCTCGCCCCGCTCTATCCGAAAGCGCGCTGAGGGCGGCCCCGCCCTCAGAAAAAGCCCGCGCGGCGACGGAGCGAAAGCCCCGGAAAGCCCGCGCGGCGACTGAGCGAAGCTCGCTCAACTCCCGCCCCACACCCGCCGCATGTAGTCGGTGAAGACCGTCACCGCCGGCGCACGCACGGGGGTCGCCCAAGCGGCGCAGGTGACGAGCTTGTCGGCCACGTCGTCGAGATCGCGGATGACGATGCCGCGCCGCTGCAGGTTCCGCACGCAGCTGGCATAGACCGACACCCCCGCCCCCGCCGCTACCAGCCCGAAGATGCCTTCCGAGGAGGACGCCTCCTGCACGATGCGCGGGGTGAAGCCGGCGCGGTGGCACACAGCGAAGAAAGCGGTGCGGAACGCGCCCCAGTTCTGGCCCGAGCCCAGCACGAACGGCTGGTCCGCGAGGTCGGCGAGGCGCAGCACGCGCACGTTGGAGAGGGGGTGGGTGATGGGCAGCAGCGCCACGTAACGGTTGTCGTCGAAGGCGTAGCTCGCCATGCCCGCCTCCTCGAACGGGCCGATCATGAAGCCGATGTCGATGCGGTCCGCGAGCAGCGCCTCCTGCTGCTGCAATGTCGGGGTGAAGGACAATTCGAGCCGGATCTCCGGACGGTAGCGGCTGAAGCTGTTGAGAAATTCCGGCAGCCGGCCGTTGATGGCGAAATCCATGTAGCCGATGCGCAGAACGCCGACCTCGCCGCCCGCGGTACGCCGCGCGCTGGTCACCGCCCGCTCCAGCCGCGCCAGCGCCTCCCGGCTTTCCGCGAGGAAGGCCTTCCCGGCCTCGGTGAGCACCACGGTGCGGGTGGTGCGGGCGAACAGCGGCACGCCCACGTCCTGCTCCAGATCGCGGATGAGGCGGCTCATGCCCGGCTGGGTCATGTGGGCCCGCTGGGCGGCGCGGCCGAAGTGCAGTTCCTCGGCGAGGAGCACGAAGCAGCGGACGTGGCGAAGATCGAAGCGCATGCCTATTGATACCACATGAGATATCAATAGCGGCGAAATTAGAATTTCCCAAGCCGGCTGACCTCGCCCAATCTTCTCCCTGCGAGCCCGGTGGCAACGGGCACAAAACCATCAGGGATCAAGGACATGGCCTTCGAGGAAGACCTCGACGCAGCGCTGACACGCGCCTTCGAGCAGGCAACCCAGCTTTACCAGCGCAACGGCTTCCAGCGGCGGGTCGGCTTCGGTCGGCGGCCGGCGCTCATCAATGTGGACCTCGCCAATGCGTGGACCCGCCCGGGCAACCCCTTCACCTGCGAGAAGATCGACGACCAGATCATCCCCGGCGTGCAGGCGCTGCTCGCCGCCTGCCGGCGCAACGGCCATCCGGTCGTCCATGTCACCACCTGCTATCAGGTGACGGACGAGACCAAGGCCGCAACCGACATGGGCCTTTGGCACCACAAGATCCCGATCGAGGTGGTGGATCAGGCCAAGCCCGAGCTGTGGGCCATCGACAGCCGCATCGAGCCCGTGGCGGGCGAGCAGGTGCTTATCAAGAAGCGGGCCTCGGCCTTCCACGGCACCTATCTCGCCGGCTTCCTGCGCGCCAACAACGTGGACACCATCCTCGTCACCGGCGTCACCGCCTCGGCCTGCGTGCGCACCACTTTGTGCGACGGCCTCGCCGAGGGCTTCCGCACCATCGCGGTGAAGGAATGCATCGGTGATCGGGTGCCCGGCGCCGTGGCCTGGAACCTGTTCGACATCGACGCCAAGTTCGCCGACGTGGAGCCGCTGGAGCGCTGCATCGCCTATCTCGACGAGGTGGGCGGCAAGTCCAAGGCGGCCGCGTGATCTTCTCGGACCGCCGTCATGCCCCGGCTTGTCCGGGGCATCCACCCGGCCGCCGCCGCGGTGCTTCCTATGCGGGAGCCGCCCCGGCCCATCGGTGGATCCCCCGGACAAGCCGGGGGATGACGGTCGGTCGTGGGGCAAGCGCGCGTGCACAAGAGTGAATTCCCCGGCGGCGCCCCCCAGCGCCGCCGGCTTTAAGCGTTCGACTTCAAATCATAATCCAGAGGCGAACATGACCAAGCTCATCACCCAGCTCACCGGCGCCCCCTCCCGCCGCGCCGTCCTCGCCGGCCTCGGCGCGGGCGCGGCCGCCCTCTCCCTGCCCGGCCTCGCCCGCGCGCAGGACAAGACCCTCGTCGTCTCCAACTGGGGCGGCGACTGGAACGAGCGCACCATCAAGTTCGTGGAAGCCCCGCTGGTGGAGAGCCAGGGCATCAAGATCGTCCGCGACCTCGGCATGGAGCCCGAGCGCAAGGCGAAGCTGATCGCCGAGAAGCGGCTGCGCCGTGGCACCATCGACGTCATCCACATCAACGAGGGCGACAGCGTCGAGCTTTACGGGCAGGAGGTGATCGAGAACATCGACTTCTCCAAGGTGCCGAACTACGCGAACGTGGTGCCGGCGCTGAAGTCCAAGCCCTTCTTCGTGCCGTGGCTCTACAGCGGCGTGACGATCATCTACAACAAGGACAAGGTGCCGAACCCGCCCAAGTCCTATGCCGAGCTGTGGGACAAGAAATGGGCCGGAAAGATCGGCCTCACCAACCAGCTCTATTTCAACTACATCATGATGGCCGGCCTGATTAAGGGCGGCAACGTGACGAATACCGAGGAAGGCAAGGCCCGCCTCCTCGAGCTGAAGGAGCTGACCCAGCCCCGCATCTATGCCGCCCACCAGCAGCTCGGCGCGGGCCTCGTCAATGGCGAGGTGGATATCGCGGTGAACTACAAGGCGCGCGGCCTGCAATGGGCCAATGACGGCGCCCCCCTCGCCATCGGCTACCCGTCCGAGGGCGCCATCGCGGTGATGTTCGGCGCGGCCCTGCCGAAGAAGGCGCCGAGCCCGGATTTGTCCTACATCTATTTCAACGCCATGCTGGACCCGAAGGCCATGGCCGGCTTGGCTGGCGCGAGCTTCTACGCTCCGGCCAACGGCAAGGCGGAACTGTCCCCCGAACTCAAGGCGAAGGTGGACTTCACCGCCGCCGAGGCCGCCGCGCTGAAGTTCCCGGATTACGCGCACGTGGCCAAGAATACGGCGGAATGGCTGGAGTGGTGGAACAAGAACATCGCCCGCTGAGCGAGGCCGACATGTCCTCCTCCGCAAGCTCCGGCGCCACCGCGCCGGCGGCGACAGCATCCCCGCCCGCACCGCGCGGGCGGGAGGGTCGGCGGCTCGCCCCCGCCTACGGCCTCACGGCGCCCGCGACGATCTACGTTCTGCTGGCGCTGATGGGGCCGTTGGCGCTGATGTTCCGCTATTCGCTGAACCGGTTCGTGCCGGGGCAGATGATGGTGGAGGCGCTGACGCTCGATAATTACGCGCGCTTCTTCGCCGACAGCTTCTATCAGGAGGTGCTGGGCACCACGCTCTGGATCTCCGCCCTCTCGACGCTGCTGTGCCTCGTGGCGGGCTTCCCGGTCGCCTACTTCCTCGTGCGGCAGGCAAGCGACAAGTGGAAGGGCCGGCTGCTCCTCCTCATCGTGCTGCCCCTCCTCATGGGCAATGCGGTGCGCACCGCGGCCTGGATGGTCATCCTCGGCGACAAGGGGCTGTTCAACGCCGTCATCGAGACGGTCGGCCTCTCGCCGGTGAAGCTGATGTACACGCCCACGGCCGTGGTCATCGGCCTCGTCTCGGTGCTGCTGCCCTTCATGATCGTGACGCTCCAGAGCGTCATCGAGGGCATCGACGCGAACCTGGAATCCGCCGCCCAGTCGCTCGGCGCCTCGCATCTCACCGTGCTGTGGCGCGTGGTTCTGCCGCTGGCGCTGCCGGGCATCCTCGCCGGCACCATGCTCTGCTTCATCCTCTCCATGAACGCCTATGCGACGCCGGTGCTCATCGGCGGGCCGAGCTTCCATATGATGGCGCCAACCGTCTACCAGCAGGTGGCGAAAGCCATGAACTGGCCGTTCGGCGCGGCGCTCGCCTTCGTGCTGATGGCGGTGACTTTGGTGCTCACCACCACCGCCAACGTCCTGGTGCAGCGCCGCTACCGGCGCTGGAGCGAGTGAGGAACCGATGGGACTTCTCGCCGTCAACCGCATCTATGCCGCCATCACCGCCGTGGTGCTCGCCTTCGTGGTGCTGCCGCTGGGCGCGGTGATCTGGGTCAGCTTCTTCGCCAACCGCATCCTCTCCTTCCCTGCGACGGGCTATACGCTGGACTGGTATGCCCGCGCGTGGGCGCTCGACTCCTTCCGCAACGGCTTCATCACCAGCGTGGAGACGGCGCTGGTGGCGGTGGCGATCTCGCTGGTGCTGGGCGTGCCGGCGAGCCTCGCGCTGGTGCGCTACCGCTTCCCCGGACGCGATGCCATCCAGACGCTCCTCCTCTCGCCCATGGTGGTGCCGGGCATCGTCGGCGGCGCGGCGCTGTTCATGGCCTTCATCGAGCTGGAGATCCTGCTGGACGTGGACATCTCCGGCACCCTGCCGGGCCTGTTCGTCGCCCACGGCCTCATCGCTTTGCCGTGGACGGTGCGCCTCGTCACCGCCTCGCTGGTGGGCATGAGCCCCTCCTATGAGGAGGCGGCGCAATCGCTGGGGGCGGGGCGGCTCACGACCTTCTTTCGGGTGACGCTGCCCATCATCAAGCCGGGCATCGTGGCGGCGGCGCTGTTCTCCTTCGTCATCTCCTTCATCGATCTGGAGAAGTCGATCTTCCTCGTGGGGCCGGGGCGCACCACGCTGCAGATCGCGCTCGTCTCCTATCTCGAATGGAATCTGGATTCGACCGTGGCGGCGGTGGCGACCGTCCAGATCCTCATCATCGGCGTGCTGCTCCTGGTGTCGGACCGCTACGCCCGCCTCTCCCGCGCCTTCTGAGGAGCGTGCCCCATGTCCGATGTCGTGCTGCAATCCATCGTCAAGCGCTACGACGCCATGACCGCCGTGGACCACGTGTCCCTCACCATCGGCGAGGGAGAACTGGTGGCGCTGCTCGGCCCCTCCGGCTGCGGCAAGACCACGACGCTGCGCATGGTGGGTGGCTTCATCCCCGTCACCGAAGGGCGCATCCTCGTGGGCGGACGCGACCTCACCCACCTGCCACCCAACAAGCGCAACATGGGCTTCGGCTTCCAGAACTATGCGCTGTTCCCGCACATGAGCGTAGCCGAGAACGTCGCGTTCGGGCTGGAGATGCGCAAGCTTCCGAAGGCGGACATCGCCCGTAAGGTCAAGCTCGCCCTCGACCGGGTGAAGCTCGCGCACCTCGCCGAGCGCCTGCCCAAGCAGCTCTCGGGCGGCCAGCAGCAGCGCGTTGCGCTGGCCCGCGCCCTTGTCATCGAGCCGGACGTGCTTCTTCTGGACGAGCCGCTCTCCAACCTCGACGCGCAATTGCGCCACGAGATGAAGACCGAGATCCGTACCCTGCAGCAGCAGCTCGGCATCACCACCATCTTCGTCACCCACGACCAGGACGAGGCGCTGTCGGTGGCCGACCGCGTGGTGCTCATGCGCAACGGCAGAATCGAGCAGCAGGGCGCACCGGACGATCTGTTCGGCCGGCCCGCCTCCCGCTTCGCCGCCGAGTTCATGGGTGTGGCGAACCTGCTTCCCGGGCAGCTCGCCGGCGTCGGCAGCTTCCGGCTAGCGAGCGGCGAGGAGGTGCGCGTCGATCCGGCGGGCGTCTCCGGCGATCTCTCCCTCGCGGTGCGGCCGGAGCGGCTGGTGCTCGACGGCGCGGACGACGACCACAATGCCCTTCCCGCCGTGGTGGAGCTCGCCACCTATCGCGGCCTCGTCATCGACTATCGCGTGGCCACCGCCTCCGGCCTCGTCCTCATCGCCCGCCGCCCCTCGCCCGCCGTGGGCGGCCCCGCCCCGCTCCAGCCCGGCCAGCCAGTGCGCGTCTCCTGGCATCCCGACGCCGGCACGCTGGTGGCAGCCTGAGCCTTCCCGAATTTTCGCGTCCCAATAAAGGGGGAAACCCGGTGTCCGATCTCCACGACAAGCTCATCGTCATCGACGGGCTCATCATCTCCGACTTCTCCCGTCCCGTCTTCGAGGACATGCGCAAAGGCGGCCTCACCGCCGCCAACTGCACCTGCTCCATCTGGGACAACTTCACCGAAACGATGCGCAACATCGCCAAGTGGAAGAAGGATTTCGCGGCGAACGCGGACCTGATCTCCCAGGTCTACACCACCGCCGACATCCTGAAGGCGAAAGAGGACGGCAAGACCGGCATCATCCTCGGCTGGCAGAACACCACCGCCATCGAGGACCATCTGGAATATCTCGAGCTGTTCCACGAGCTGGGCGTGCGCATCATCCAGATGACCTACAATACCCAGAACTGGGTTGGCTCCGGCTGCTATGAGAGCCGCGACAGCGGCCTCTCCGACTTCGGCCGCGACGTGGTGGCGGAGATGAACCGCCTCGGCATCTTGTGCGACCTCTCCCATGTGGGTCCGAAGACGTCGGAAGACACCATCCTCGCCTCGAAGCAGCGCGTCGCCTATTCCCACTGCCTGCCTGCGGGCCTCAAGGCGCACCCGCGCAACAAGACCGACGAGCAGCTGCGCTTCATCGCCGACAAGGGCGGCTTCATCGGCGTCACCATGTTCCCGCCCTTCCTGAAGAAGGGACCCGCCTCCACCGTCGCCGACTATGTGGAGGCGATGGAATATGTGATCGACATCGCCGGCGAGGATGTGGTGGGCGTGGGCACAGACTTCACCCAGGGCTACGGCAAGCCCTTCTTCGACTGGATCACCCACGACAAGGGCGCCGGCCGCAAGCTCACCGACTTCGGCGAGGTCATCAATCCGGAAGGCTTCCGCGTAATCGGCGACTTCCCCAACCTCACCGCGGCGATGGAGAAGCGCGGCTGGTCCACCGGTCGCATCGAGAAGGTGATGGGTGGAAACTGGCTGCAGTTGCTGAAGGATGTTTGGGGAAAGTGAGTCCCCCTGCTCCGGAGCGAGGTCCTGATGGCGAAGCCTGAAGTCGAGATCGACGTGGACGAGGCCACCGGCCGCTGGTTCGTGGACAAGATGCCCATGATCCTCGTGCCGCAGCACTTCTACAACAACAACCACTTCGCCATCGAGGCGGCTTTGGGGGCGGAGGCGTTCGACGCGACGCTGGCGCCCGCCGGCCGGCTCTCGGCCTTCGTGTGGTGCGAGCGGCAGGCGCAGGTCTATGGCCTCGCCGGCGCGGACGTGTTCGCGCATTACATGAAGCGCCTGTCCCAGCGCGGCTGGGGGCGCTTTTCCATCCTCGCGCTCGACCCGGCGGCGGGGACGGGAACGATCCGGCTCGATCACTCCTCCTTCGTCACCGAAGCGACGAAGGGAGCTGGCCGCAAGCTCTGCTACATGTTCGCGCCGTGGCTCGCCGGAGCGCTGGAATTCGTCTGCGAGCAGGCGGGCGCGCCGCGCCGGCTTCAGGCCCGCGAGGTGCAATGCGCCGCCGAGGGCTTCGACCATTGCCTGTTCGAGGTGACGCCCGCCGCGTGATCGCAGAACGGCAGGCACAAAAAAGCCGGGCGGCGCGCATCTTGCGGCCGCCCGGCTTTTTACGTCGGATCAGTAGTTGATGGTGGTGCGCACGCCGAACACGGCGGCATTCTTGATTAGGGAGATGCCGAGCGGATCGTTCGGGTTCAGCAGGCCGCCGCCAGGATTCCAGATGTACTGGAAATCGGGCTGAATGGTCCAGCCGGGCATCACCTGCGCCGAATAGGTCACTTCCAGCACCGTCTCGCTGCTGCGGATCGGGTAGTAGGCACCGTTGTAGACGGCAGTGTAGAGGTCGGCCTGCTGGGCCGCGCTGGTCACCCGCGCATTGCCGAAGGCGACGCCGAACGCGTCGTCTTCGCGGCCCGGGACGAGGCCCTTGAAGGTGACGCCGCCGTCCCAGTAGAGGCCGATCTGGTTCTGCTCGCTCGGCGCCGCGGTGACGCGGCCGAACACGCTGATGCCCTTGTCCTTCGTGCCGGGCTTGCGCCAGATCATCTGGTCGATGATGGCGTAGAACGTGTAGTCGCCCTGAATCTGCTTCGCCCAGCCGATGGAGGCGGGATTGGCCAGCGGCACGCCGAAGATGTCGTAGACCTGGCTGTCGAACGAGTTGGAATTGTACCAGCCGCCGACCTTCACGGTGCCCGGCAGCCAGGCCGCGTTCTCGCCCTTGTTGTAGCTGTAGCCCACTTCGCCGATCACGAAGACGCCCTGATTGACGATGAAGTTCAGGCCGTACTTGTTCTCTTCCTGGGGATCGCCGCAGCAGGGCGCGGGATTGCCGTTGAACAGGCCGAGGAGCACGGTCCAGTTCTCGTCCGGCACCCACTTCACGCGTACGCCGGGGGTGGCCAGCGGATAGGCCGGACCACCGCTCGGCAGGTCGGCGGCGAACGAGGCCGGCCAGCCGAAGGTGGAATTCAGGAACAGCGAAGCGTTGTCGGAAATGGCGAATTCCGAATCGGCGGCCAGCTGGCCGAAGCGGATGGAGGACTTGCCGTCGCCGAACGCCTGCTCGATGTAAAGCTCGAACAGGCGGGTGGTGGAGAGGGCGTCGATGCCGCTGACGCCCATGATGTTGCCGAGATACTGGCCGGAGAAGCCCGAGCCCTGGATCTGCAGCACGCTGGCGTGGAAGGTCGCGCCCTTCCAGTTGAACAGTTTGTCCAGATCCGCATCCAGCGAGAAGAGGAAGCGGCCGTTATAGGCGGTGCCGGTGCCGAGGCCGCCCTCGGTGTTGCGCCAGAGTTCGCCGATGTAGTTCACGCCGATCTTGATGCCGGCTTCCGCCAGCTTCGGACGGTAGCCGCCCCAGTCGCCGAGCCAGCCGAGCTGCGGGGCGATGGAGGGCTCGGCCTCCTCTTCCGCAGGCGCGGCCGCGGCGGGCGCCTTGGTTGCCACGTCGGCGGCGTGGGCGGTGCCGAGCATGGGCGCTGCGAGCAGCGCACCGGCGGCGACGCCGGCCAGAAGATAGCGGGCGAGAAGGGATCGCGTTCCGGCAAGGTCCCCGCGGCTGCCGCGGGCGGCGGTCCGAAACACGGTGTCCAGCATCTCAAAGTCCCCCAATCGGTAGAAGGATCGCGGCAGATGGCCCGAACTGCCTACCTCGCCGGCACGACTACCATGTTACAGCGCGGCCTGCCGCAAGGCTGAAAAAGGCCCGCAAATCGCCGCTAACGGGCGGGATTGGGGGCGAGCGGCCACGCTTTGTCAATCAGGGAAGCGCCCTTATTGATATAGAATATCTCTAAACTGGCGGTATCAAGATGATGGGAATTTTCGGCACCACGCGCGAATAGCTGAGACTTTTCCGTCGATTATGTCGCCTGATTTTGTTACCGCCTACGTGGACCGCCAGCCGGCCGGGACGGCGGGGCATGATGGTTCCGCGGCAGATGTGGTAACTATGCAACGCCACGCCGGCGACATGACGTGGGCCAGCCAGGGAGCGCGATGACCGACGCCACATTCCTGCTGCTCATCAACTGCGCGATCGGCCTGACCTTCGCGGCAGCCTTCCTCGGAACCAGCTGGCGGTCCTCGATCCGCCTCGGGCGCTGGTGTGCCGCGGCATTCGTGTGCGCGGCCGCCACCGTCATCATCGAGGCGCTGGCCCGCGACATCCCTTCCGTCCGGCTCGCCTCCACCCTCTCGTTCGGCTCGTTGGTCGCCGCGCTGTTCTTCATCACGGCGGGACTGCAGGACCATTACCGGCCCGATTCGTCCCTCCGGTGGCTGGGCGCAGCGTCTGTCGGGGCGGTGGCGTTCACAGCGCTCGTGGGGGTCGATCTGCCGCGTGGGGGCTGGGCGCAGGCGGTGACCTACCAATTGCCGTTCGCGGCCATGACGGCGTTCGCCGCCGGCATCGTCCTGCGGCACGCCCCCCGGCGGGCGGTGGATCTGGTGCTCGCCGCCGTGCTGGGGCTCTGCGCGCTGCAATTCGCCGCCAAGTCCGTGCTCATCCCGATGAACGGGGCCGACAACGGCGTCCGCGATTATCTTCTGAGTTCCTACGCCCGCTATTCGCAGACCGCCGGCAGCATCCTGTCTCTCATGCTCGGCGTCGCGCTGCTCGCCCTCGTCGTGACGGAGGTGATCGGCGAGGCCACCGGCCGGCTGGAGCGGGACGGCCTTTCCGGGGTCCTCACCCGCACCGCCTTCCTTGAGCGCGCGGAGCGGCTGGCGGAGACCGCGCCGGCGGGAACGCGGGCCGGCCTGCTCATCTGCGACCTCGATCACTTCAAGTCGATCAACGACCGGTTCGGCCATCCGGCCGGCGACGAGGTGATCCGCCGGTTCGGCGCGCTGCTCGCCGCCTGCGCGGGCCCGCAGGATGTGTGCGGGCGCATCGGCGGCGAGGAATTCTGCCTGCTGCTGCCCGCCGCCGACGCTGAGTCCCTGGCTCGTATCGCCGCTTTGCTGAAGACCGGGGCAGAGCAGATGCGCTTCGCCTGGCTGCCGGAGGAGCAGCGCATCACCGCCAGCCTCGGCGGCACGCTGGTCGCGCCCGGCGAGCCCCTCGCCTCCGCCATCCGCCGCGCCGACGTCGCCCTCTATCAGGCCAAGGCGGATGGGCGGAACCGCTACCGGATGGCGGAACGCCCAGCGGCCGCCTGACCGCTTTCCCCCAGCGCCGCCGCCCGGGCGAGAAGGCGCTTCGCCGACAGATAGAACGGCACCTCGATGAGCAGGTCACCGAGCCGCGCCCGGTCCTGCCCGGCCGCGCGGGCGGCCTCGAAGGCGGCGACGACCGCCTCCGCCTCGGTGATGTCGGCGGCGGAGGGGGTCATCACCGCGTTGATGAGCGGGATATGGCTGGGCTCCACCGCGCTCTTGGCGCTGTAGCCGAGCGCCCGGCCCGTGCGGGCATCGGCGGCGCAGCCTTCCGGGTCGGCGAAGGTGTAGGGGCAGTCGATGGAGAGCACCTTCGCCGCCCGGGCTTCCAGATGCAGGCGCTGGCGGGCATAGGCCAGTTCCACCGCCGCCCGGCTGCGCGGCGCGTCGAGGTCTTCCGCGAGATCCTCGGTGGAGCACAGGACGGCCGTCACGCGCGGGCTGGCGGTGGCGATGGCATAGGTCTGCATGATGCCGCGCGCCGTCTCGATGTTCGGCACGATCTCGATGGCACCCGGCGGCAGGCCGAGCCGCGCCTCGTGGCGCGTGATCTCCGCATCCAGCGCGATGACCTGCGCGGGCTCGGCGATCTTGGGCAGATGGATGGCGTCCGGCCGCCCCTCAATCACGCCCGCGAGGTCGGCGAGGCCGTCGCCCTCCAGCGGGTTGATGCGCACGCAGGCGACGATGCCGGCCGCGCGCCACGCCGCCATCACCTCGGCCGACATGGCCCGCGCCGAGGCCCGCAGCTCCGGCGGCGTGAAATCCTCCAGTTCCTGGATCAACGCATCCGCACCGCAGCCGACGGCCGCCATCAGCGCGCTCTTGTCTCCGCCGGGGGCGAACAGCCAGCTACGCCTGAGCGCCGGTGGCCGGCGCGCGCCATCCTGCTGCGCGGTGGTCTTCTGCTCTGTCGCCGACATGGGTCTTCCTCTCCCGAGGCGGCGAGATGAGCCGGAACGCGCCAGGCGCACAAGAGGCTCGCGCGCGGCGACGTCAGGCTCCCGGATGCGCGCCCCGGAGCTTTTCGGCGAGGAAATCCACGAAGACGCGTACGCGGGCCGGCGTGTTGGCACCGCCCACGAACACCGCATGGATGCTCTCGCGGTCCTGCGGATTGAACGCTTCGAGCAGCGGCACCAGCGCGCCGCTGGCAAATTCGCCGCGCGCATTGGCTTCGTCGATGTGGAAATTGCCGACGCGGGTGATGCCGACGCCCTGCGCCGCGAGCTGCACCAGCGTCTCGCCATTGTTGGCGGTTATGTTGCCCTTCACCTCCAGCATGTAGTCGCGCCCGTCCTCGCGGAACGGCCAGCCCGGCTCGATGCGACGGAAGCTGAAATCGAGGCAATTGTGCCGGGCAAGGTCTGCCGGCACCCGGGGCGTGCCATGGCGCGCGAGATAGGCCGGGGATGCGATGACGGTGCGTCCCGTCTCGCCGAGGCGCCGGGCGGTGAGCGGGCTATCGGCGAGGGGACCGAAGCGGATGGCCACGTCCACGCGACCACCGAGCACGTCCGCGATCTCGTCGCTCAGCTCCATCTCCACCTCGATGTCCGGATAGCGCGCCACGAATTCGCCGAGCAGCGGCACGATGACGAGGCGGCCATGGGCCATGGAGGCGCTGACGCGGATGCGGCCGCGCGGATTGGCCCGGTCGGCTAGCGCGGCTTCCGTCTCGTCGATGTCGGCAAGGATGCGCCGGGCGGCGCGGGCATAGGCCTCCCCCTCCTCGGTGAGGCGCAACTGGCGGGTCGTTCGCACCATGAGGCGGACACCGAGCCGTGCCTCGATCCGGGCCACGATACGGCTCACCGCCGATGGGGTGAGGCCCAGCTCCCGGGCGGCGCCAGAGAGGCTCCCCGCGCACGCGACCTTGAGGAAGGCGGCCATCTCTCCGGTCCGGTCGGGGCGATCCATTCGTGACTCCGGCGCACAGATGCTGGTCTCGGATGCTCTCTATTGCTGCACTGCAATGTCAACCATATTCCGGGACAACACGATTTGCCCCGGAGTTTCCTCCCATGAAGATCAACCTGCCGCTGGTGGCGCTCGCCATCGGCGCCTTCGGCATCGGCGTCACCGAATTCTCGCCCATGGGGATGCTGCCGATCATCGCCACCGACCTCGGCGTCTCCATTCCCGCCGCCGGCCTGCTGGTGAGCGCCTATGCCTTCGGCGTGCTGGTGACCGCCCCCATCATGACGCTCGCCTTCGCCAGCATGCCCCGACGCCGTCTGCTGGTGCTCTCCATGGGCATCTTCACCGTAGGCAACCTCATCTCCGCTTTCGCCGACGGCTATTGGATGCTGCTCGCTGGCCGCATCGTTACCTCGTTCAATCACGGCGCCTTCTTCGGCGTCGGCGCGGTGGTGGCGGCGAGCGTGGTGCCGGCGGACAAGCGCGCCGGGGCGGTGGCAGCCATGTTCTCGGGCCTCACCATCGCCACCATCGGCGGCGTTCCGATCGCCGCCTGGGTGGGCGAAGCCATCGGCTGGCGCGCGGCCTTCTTCGGCATCGCCATCATCGGCGCCGTGGCCATGCTGGCGGTGCGCCTCTCTTTGCCCCCGCTGGAGGTGGAAGGCGAGAGCGACATGCGCTCGGAGCTGAAGGTGCTCATGCGCGGCCCGGTGCTCGCCGCCTTGCTGCTGACCGTGGTCAGCTCCAGCGCCATGTTCACCGTCTTCACCTATATCGCGCCCATCCTGCAGGTGGAGACCGGCGCCGCCTCCGGCTTCGTCACCGCCATGCTGGTGGTCTATGGGCTGGGTCTGGCGCTGGGCAACTGGCTGGGCGGGCGCTTCGCCGACCGCTCGCTGGACGGCACGCTCATCGGCTCGCTGACGGCGGTGGCGGTGCTGCTGGTGCTGTTCGTCCCCGGCATGCGCTCGCATCTCGCCACGGTGCCGCTCGTCTTCCTCTGGGGCATCGCCAGCTTCGCCCTCGTGCCGCCGCTGCAGATGCGGGTGGTCCACGAGGCGGCGGAGGCGCCGCACCTCGCCTCGGCCATGAACATCGGCGCCTTCAACCTTGGCAATGCGCTGGGCGCTGCGCTGGGCGGGGCGGTGATCGATGCCGGCCTCGGCTATCCCGCCGTCTCCCTTGCCGGGGCAGGCACGGCCCTCGCCGGCCTCGCCTTTACCCTGCTGCTGCGGCGCGGTCGCCAGCGGACCGAAGCCGCTCCAGCCTGCGGCTGACGCCTGCCCTCGCAGCAGTGCGGGTCTCCAGCGGTGGCGGAATTCCGCCGCCGCCACGCCGCGGGTGGCGGAATTCCGCCGCCGCTCCCGCGGCGGTCGGAAAAAGTTTCAATGATTGCTGTACGTTAACATAGATCCGCAGCTGCCGCATGGGTGGCATGCGCAGTGCAAAGGCTGGCGTATCCGAACCGGCACCAACGCCGGGACCTCTGGGAGACGCGCCGTGCTCAAAAAACTCCGCCTCACCGCCACCCTTCTGTCTGCCGTCCTGATGTCCGCCGCCGCTGCGGGCGCGGCATCCGCGCAGGAGACGGTGCGGGTGGGCAACCTCAAGCTCGCCCATTTCGCCGGCGTCTCCTACATGAAGGAGATCGCGCCGAGCTGCGGCATCACTATCGACCTCAAGCTCTTCCCCAAGGGTCCGGACGTGATGCAGGCGATCCTCGCCGGCGAGCTGGACGTGGGCGCCACCGCCTCCGAGGCGGCGATTTCCGGCCGTGGCAACGGCGCGCCCATCTATATCGTCGGCGGCTTCGCCAGCGGCGGCGCGCGCCTCCTGGCGACCCCCGACAGCGGCATCAAGTCGGTGTCCGACATGAAGGGCAAGCGCGTGGGCGTCACCCGCGGCTCCATCCAGGAAGTGCTGCTGGCCGCCGAGCTGGGCAAGAACGGGATGTCCGCCAAGGACATCACCATCGTCTATCTCGGCTATCCCGACCTCAACCAGGCGCTCCTGCAGAAGCAGGTAGACGCCATCATGCAGACCGAGCCGCAGTCGGCGCAGGCCATCGCCCGCGGCTTCGGCGTGGAGGTGCTGAAGCCCTACGACACGCCCATCGGCTCGCCCATCCGCACGCTGGTGATGAGCGAGAAGTTCTACAAGGAACACCCCGAGACGGCGAAGAAGCTGATGGACTGCTTCGTGAAGGCGCAGAAGACCTTCATGAACGACCCCAAGGCCGCCGAGAAGTTCGTGACGCAGGACGTGTTCAAGGGCCAGCTCACGGGCGAGGAATTCCAGGAAGCCCTCGCCAACTCGCCCTACTCCCTCGACATGAGCGCCGACCACATCCAGAAGACCACGGACGTGATGGCCAAGTACGGCGTCGGCAAGATGTCCGCCCCCGCCAAGGCCGAGGACTGGGTGAAGCTCGACCTGCTGAATGCCGCCAAGGCTTCCAATGGCGTGAAGTGAGGGCGACCAAATGAACATCTCGCGCTTCAAGGCGCTCGGCGAGGGGCTGCTCGTGCCCGTCGCCGTGCTCCTCATCTGGCAGGTCGCCTGCTCGGCGGGCTGGGTGAACCCCATGGTGCTGCCCTCCCCCGCCGCCGTCGCGGCGCGCTGGTGGAGCTACCTCGCCCCGCTCGAACCGTTTGATCCGGCGACGGAAAGCCGGATCGCGTGGATCTTTTCCGGCGAGTTGATCCACGATTCCCTCGCCAGCCTGTCGCGGGTGGTGATGGGCTTCGTCGTCGGCGCGGGCCTCGCGCTGCCGCTGGGCCTGTTCATGGGCACGAGCGATTCCATCTATCGCTACGTGAACCCGCTGATGCAGGTGCTGCGGCCCATCCCGCCCATCGCCTACATCCCGCTGTCCATCCTGTGGTTCGGCCTCGGCAATGCGCCGGCGGTGTTCCTCATCGCCATCGGCGCCTTCTTCCCGGTGCTGATGAACACCATCGCCGGCGTGCGGCACGTGGACAGCATCTACATCCGCGCCGCCCGCAGCCTCGGCGCGAGCCGCCTCACCATCTTCCGGCGGGTGATCCTGCCGGCGGCGACGCCCTACATCCTCTCCGGCGCGCGCATCGGCATCGGCACCGCCTTCATCGTGGTGATCGTGGCCGAGATGATCGCCGTCAACAACGGCCTCGGCTTCCGCATCCTGGAGGCGCGGGAGTATTTCTGGTCGGACAAGATCATCGCGGGAATGCTGACGATCGGCCTCATCGGCCTCGCCATCGACCTCGCCGTCAGCCGCCTGAACAATCATCTGCTGCGCTGGCATCGCGGCCTGGAATCGTGAGGAACGCCATGTCCATCGCAACGTCCCTCGCATCCATGCCTTCCCCCGCCGCCCTCGCACACACGGCCTCGCCCCACATCGTGGTGTCCGAGGTGGACAAGCGCTTCGTCATTCCGGGCGGCGAGATCGTCGCCCTGAAGGACATAGACCTCACCATCAACCAGGGCGAGTTCGTGTGCCTGCTCGGCCCCTCGGGCTGTGGCAAGTCCACTTTGCTGAACGCCATCGCCGGCTTCTCGGCCCCCACCACCGGCACCATCACGGTGGACGGCCGCGCGGTGAAGGATCCGGGGCCCGACCGGGGCATGGTGTTCCAGGAATATGCCCTATTCCCGTGGATGACGGTGGCGCAGAACATCGCCTTCGGCCTCGAGATCAAGGGCATGAGCCGCGCCCAGATCGAGCCCAAGGTGAACGAGCTCCTCGCCATGCTGAAGCTCGCGGAATTCCGCGACCGCTTTCCCAAGGACCTCTCCGGCGGCATGCGCCAGCGCGTGGCCATCGCCCGCGTGCTGGCGCTCGACAGCCCGGTGATGCTGATGGACGAGCCGTTCGGCGCGCTTGATGCCCTCACCCGCCGTTCGTTGCAGGATGAACTCATCCGCATCTGGTCGGCGACGGGCAAGACCATCGTGTTCGTCACCCACTCCATCGAGGAATCCATCTATCTGGCGGACCGCATCGTCGTGCTCACCTACCGGCCCGGCACCATCAAGCGGGACATCAAGGTGGACCTGCCGCGCCCACGGGACAGCGCTTCCACCGCCTTCAACGAGCTGAAGCGGGAGCTGTCCGCCCTCGTCACCGCCGAGCAGCACCGCTTCGAGGAGGTCGAGGTCAAAGGCTTGACCACCGACTGAGGGCGGACCAGCATCCGGCCTCCATGGCCGGGCCGCAAATGGCCCGGCCGCACCACCTTGAGGACGCAGGATATTCATGCAAGCGAACCGCATCACGGCCCTCGGTGCCGTGCTGTCCGCCGTGCTGGCGGCGGCTGCGGTTTTCGCCGTTCTGGAAGCCGGCGAGATGGCCGAAGCGCGGGTGGGCGAGCGCCTCGCCTCCGATGCGCGCCACCGGGCGGAGATCTATGCCCAGAGCCTCGAAGGCGCCATCGAGCGGTTCGGCTATTTGCCCGCCGCCGCCGCCCTCGATGAAAACGTGAAGCGCCTCCTGGCCACGCCGGCGGATGGCGAACAGGTGGCGCGGGTGAATGGGTATCTCGAAACGCTGAACCGCGCCGCCGGCGGCACCGTGCTCTATCTGCTGGCGCCCGGCGGCATGACCATTGCCGCCTCCAACTGGAACACGCCGGAAACCTACGTGGGCACCGATTTCAGCTATCGCCCCTATTTCACCGAGGCCATGGACGGCCGCACCGGCCGCTTCTACGCGGTGGGCACGCTCACCGGCGTGCCCGGCTATTTCATCAGCGCGCCGGTCATGGCGGAGGGCAAGGTCGCGGGCGTGGTGGCGACCAAGGTCAACCTCGATCCGCTGGAGGCCGTCTGGCACGAGGCCGCAGATACCGTGCTGGTGGCGGACGAGCACGGCATCGTCTTCCTCGCCTCGGACCCGAAGTTCAAGTTCCGCGCGCTTCGGCCGGTCGACGCCACGGCCGCCGCGGAGATGGCCCGCACCCGCCAGTATGGCCACAAGTCCTATCCTTTGCTGCGCATGGGGCGGGGCGAGGACGAAGGCGGCCTCAAGGTGCTGTCGGGCTCGGACATCAGCCCCGCCGGCAGCGTTCTGCGCGACGAGAAGGACCTTGCCACCTACGACTGGCGACTGCTGCTCTTCACCGATGCCGCTCCCGTGGTTCTGGCGGGGCGCTCGGCCCGCATCGGGATGACGCTGGCGCTGGTGATCCTGGGCCTCATCGGCCTCTACTGGCGCCAGCATCTCAAGCGCGCCCGCGAAACCCTCGCCGCGCAGGCGGCGCTCGCAGCCGCCCATCGCGAGCTGGAGGGCAAGGTGGCGGAACGCACCGCCGACCTCTCCGCCGCCAACACCCGCCTCGCCGCCGAGATCGAGGAGCGGCGCCGCGCCGAGACCGACCTGCGCGCCGCGCAGGACGAGCTGGTGCAGGCCGCCAAGATGGCGACCCTCGGCCAGATGGCGGCCGGCGTGACCCACGAGCTGAATCAGCCCCTCACCGCGCTCCGGGCGCTGGCCGACAACACCACCAAGCTGCTCCAGCACGGCCGCGAGGAGGATGCGGAGGCGAACCTCGCCCGCATCGCCGCGCTGGTGGACCGCCTCGGCAAGATCACCGGCCAGCTCCGCGCCTTCGCCCGCCGCACCTCCAGCGAGAAAGGCCCGGTGGATGCCGCCGCGGTGCTGGCGGAAAGCCTCGCCATCCTCGCCCCGCGCCTGCGGGCATCGGGCGCGCGCGTCGTCAGCGCCCTGGCCCCCGACGCCACGCAGGTGATGTTCGAGCCCATCCGCCTCAGCCAGGTTCTGGTGAACCTCGTGGGCAACGCCCTCGACGCGGTGAAGGGGCGGCCGGACGCGGCGGTCCACGTCGTCTCGCATCGGGAGGGCGGCCGCATCGTCCTTACGGTGGAGGACAATGGACCGGGCCTTGCGGAAGGTGCGGCGGAACGCATCTTCGACCCCTTCTTCACCACCAAGCCGGCCGGCGAGGGGCTGGGGCTGGGCCTGCCCATCTCGCTGGCCATCGCCCGCGATTTCGGCGCCACCCTTTCGGCGCGGACACGGGCAGAAGGCGGCACCGCCTTCGATCTCGTGATGGACGCCGCCGAGGCCGAAGAGCCCCTCACCTTGCCTGCGGAGCCGTTGCGCCATGTTTCCTGAACGCGCCCTCTCCGCCGAGGCCCCCCGCCACGCCAGCCGCCCCCGCGTGCTGCTGGTGGACGACGAGGAGATGATCCGCCTCTCCATCGAGCAGACCCTGGACCTCGCCGGCATCTATGTGGCCTCGTTTGCCAGCGCCGAGGACGCCCTCCCGGCCATCGGCCGGGATTATCCCGGCATCGTCGTAACAGACGTGCGCCTGCCTGCGCGGGACGGGCTGGAGCTGCTGGCGGATATCCGCCGGCGCGATCCGGAGCTGCCGGTTGTGCTCATCACCGGCCATGGCGACGTGGCGATGGCGGTCAGCGCCATGCGCGAGGGCGCCTACGATTTCATTGAGAAGCCGTTTGTCAGCGATGCCTTCGTGGAGGTGGTGAAGCGCGCGCTGGAGAAGCGCGCGCTGGTCCTCGAAAATCGCCGCCTGCGCACGGCGCTCGACCGGGGCGATGCCATCGAGCGTCATCTCGTCGGCCAGTCGGCGGCCATGCGGCGGCTGCGGGATGATATTGCGCAACTCGCCTCCACCAGCGCCGACGTGCTGGTATTGGGCGAGACTGGCGCGGGCAAGGAGCAGGTCGCCCGCGCCTTGCACGAGGGCGGCGCGCGGCGCGACAAGGCCTTCGTGGCCGTCAATTGCGGCGCCATCCCCGAAAGCATGTTCGAGAGCGAGATGTTCGGCCATGAGGCCGGCGCCTTCACCGGGGCCGGCAAGCGGCGCATCGGCAAGATCGAGCACGCCTCCGGCGGCACGCTCTTCCTCGACGAGGTGGAGAGCATGCCCCTCGCCATGCAGGTAAAGCTGCTGCGGGTGCTGCAGGACCGGCGCATCGAGCGCCTCGGCTCCAACACGCCGGTGCCGGTGGACCTGCGCGTCATCGCCGCCACCAAGGAGGACCTCGGCGCGCTGGCCGATGCCGGACGCTTCCGGAAGGACCTGTTCTTCCGCCTCGACGTGGTGAAGCTCTCCTTGCCGCCGTTGCGGGAGCGGCGCGAGGACATCCCACTCCTCTTTGAGCTGTTCCTGGTGCAGGCGGCGGTGAAGTACCAGCGGCCGGTGGTGGAGGTTCCTCCCTCCTTGCGACGCGCCCTGATGCTCGCCGACTGGCCGGGCAACGTGCGGGAGCTGAAGAATGCCGCCGAGCGCCACATGCTCGGCTTCCTCGCGCCGGATTTCACCGGCGGCGCCGCTGCCGCGCCGAGCCTCAACGAACTGCTGGACCGGGTGGAACGCCTCGTCATAGAGGATGCGCTGAAAGCTTCCGGCCACCGCATCTCCGCCGCCGCCCTCGCCCTCAACATTCCGCGCAAGACCCTGCACGACCGCATGAAGCGGCTCGGCCTCACCACCACCGACTGACACATCCGGACCGTCATGACCGCTACCGCCCCTGCCGAGGCCCTCCTCTGGCCGCCGCTTGTCATCGCCAACGCACCCAACGGCGCCACCCGCACCAAGGCGGACCACCCTGCCCTGCCGATGACCGCGGCGGAGCTGGCGCGCAACGCGGCGGAGATCGTCGAGGCGGGCGCCGCCCTCATCCACATCCATGTGCGCGATGCCGAGGGCCGGCATCTCTTGGATGCGGACGCCTATCGCGCGGCCACCGCCGCCATCCGCCGGGAGGTGGGCGACCGGCTGGTCGTGCAGGCCACCTCGGAAGCGGCCGGGCGCTACACCGCGCCGGAGCAGATTGCGGTGGTGCGCGCCCTGCGGCCGGAGGCGGTCTCCCTCGCCTTGCGCGAGATCATCCCCAATGAGGCGCATGAAGCCGCCGCCGCAGACTTCTTCGCCTGGCTGCGGCGCGAGCGCGTCCTGGTGCAGATCATCCTTTATTCGGCGGAAGAGGTGCTGCGCTATCACGCGCTGAAGGGGCGCGGCGTGCTGGGCGAGGGCGAGGATTTCCCCCTCTTCGTGCTCGGCCGCTACACCAGCGGACAGGTGTCGACGCCGGCCGATCTGGTGCCCTTCCTCGCCGCCGGTACGCCGCCCCGGCTGTGGGCCATGTGCGCCTTCGGGCCGAAGGAAAACGCGTGCGCCACCGTCGCCGCCGGCCTCGGCGGCCATGTGCGCGTCGGCTTCGAGAACAATCTCTTCGCGCCGGACGGCACGATGGCGGAGAACAATGCCGCGCAGGTGCGGCGCGCGGCAGAAGGCGCACGGCTGCTGAACCGGCCGCTCGCCACCGCCGACACGCTGCGCGGGCTCTACGCGGCCTGAGGGCGTTCGCGCGGGCGGCGAAGATGATCTAGAACGGCAGCGCTTCTCTCTCGGGGCGTGCCGCCGACATGCAAGATTCCGCCGTCCTCACCTGGGCGCTGTTCGCCGCCCATCTGACGCTCCAGATCATCTTCATCGTCCGCGCACTGCTTCGACCGCACCGCGAGCCGTCCTCGCGCATGGCCTGGGTGCTGGTGATCGCCCTGGCGCCGGTGGTGGGCGTCGTGGCCTACATCCTGTTCGGCGAGGTGAACCTCGGGCGCAAGGCGGTGGAGCGGTTGCGCGCGGCGGTGGCGGAGCTGCCGCCGGCCGAGGGCGTCGCCGGGCCATCCGCGGAAGCGCAGATCGCCGAGCGCCATGTCCCGCTGTTCCGCGTCGGCCAGTCGGTGAACCATTTCCTGCCGGTGGCCGGAAACCGGGCCGAGCTGCTGCCGGACTCCGCCGCCGCCATCGCCGCCATGGTCAAGGACATCGATGCCGCCCGCTCGAGCGTCCATGTGCTCTTCTACATCTGGCTCGATGATGCGAGCGGGCGCTCCGTGATGGAGGCGCTGAAGCGCGCGGCGGGGCGTGGCGTGGTCTGCCGCGCCATGGCGGACGATCTCGGTTCGCGCGCGCTCATCCGCTCGCCCCTGTGGCGCGACATGGCGGCGGCGGGGGTGCATCTCGCGACGGCCCTGCCCATCGGCAACCCGCTGCTGCGCCCGTTCAAGGGGCGCATCGACATGCGCAACCACCGCAAGATCGTGGTGATCGACAACCGCATCACCTATTGCGGCAGCCAGAACTGCGCCGATGCCGCCTTCGCCGTGAAGGCGAAGTTCGCCCCCTGGGTGGATGTGATGGCCCGCTTCGAGGGGCCCGTGGTGCGGCAGAACCAGCATCTTTTCGCCAGCAACTGGATGGCGCAGGTGGAGGAAGACCTCGCTCCCCTCTTCACCGAGCCCCTGCCGCCGCCGCAGCACGGCTTCGTGGCGCAGGTGATCGGCACCGGCGCCGGGGTGCGCTACTCGGCCATGCCGGAGACCTTCGTCGCCTTGATGAATGCCGCGCGGCGCGAACTCGTCATCACGACACCCTATTACGTGCCGGACGAGCCCCTGCAGGCAGCGCTCTGCTCCGCTGCCCGGCGCGGGGTGGCCACCACAATCGTGTTCCCGAAGCGCAACGACAGCTGGATCGTCGCCGCCGCCAGCCGTAGCTATTACAGCGAGCTGCTGGAGGCGGGCGTGCATATCCGGGAATATGTCGGCGGCCTGCTGCACGCCAAGACGCTGACCCTCGACGGCGAGATCACGCTGATCGGCTCCGCCAACATCGACCGCCGCAGCTTCGAGCTGAATGCGGAGAACAACATCCTCCTCTGCGACGGCGCCTTCACCCACGCCATGCGGGCGCGCCAGCAGGTGTTCCTCGATGCCGCGACGCCGGTGACGCAGGACGACGCCGACGCCTTCAGCGCACCGCGCCGCCTGTGGAACAACACGATCGCGATGCTTGGACCGGTGCTCTAGCCGCCTGCCCGATTACGCGCCGCCCACTTTTTAGGCGGCCGCGGACGAAATCACAGCAGGTCGGACGACGCCTGCCGCCCGCCATGGGCCGCGACGATTTTCTTCATGGCCTCAATAAATTGCCGGCGCTCCTCGGGCGCGAGCATCTCCACCGTCACCGCATGGGCGCGGCGCGCGGCGGCCTCCATCTCCTCCAGCATGCGACGGCCCTCATCGGTCAGCGAGCAGCTTTGCGAGCGCCGATCCGTGGCCGAGGTGCCGCGCCGCACCAGGCCCCGCGCCTCAAGGCGCTTCAAGGCTCCGGTGGTGGTGGTGCGGTCCAGCGCGACGATGCGCGAGAGGGTGGTCTGGTCCGCCTCCTCACGCCCCGCCAGCGCCGACAGGAGGCTGTACTGCACGGGCGTTACGCCGAACGGGGCACACAGCTCAGAAAACAGGCTGACGTGGATCTGGTGCACCCGTCTCGCAAGGAAGCCGGGGCGGTCGGACAGCGGCCATTCCGCATCGGCGACGACCTCGGGTTCAACGTTGGAGCCCTTTGAATCTTTACGCGATCTCGTCACGACCATCCCCTCTGGCGCCCGGCGCCGATCTCGAAAAATTGATCCAAATCAAAACTGGCACGCCCCCTGCATTTGAAAAATGCGACGTATGCTTCGCTTTTCCAGAAGCGGTCCCAACGACCGCACGCAGGAACGGAGACCCCTGATGGCTGAACCCGCCGGCTACGATATCCTCCTCAAGGGCGGACATGTCATCTGCCCTGCCAACGGCATCGACGGCATCCGCGACGTGGCCGTCCGCGACGGACGCATCGCCGCCGTGGAGGAGACGATCCTCCCCTCCAGCGCCACTGAGACCATCGACGTCTCCGGCAAGCTGGTGCTGCCGGGCATGATCGACACCCACGGCCATATCTACCAGTACGTGACCGGGCGCTTCGGCCTGAACCCGGATATGGTGGGCGTGCATTCCGGCGTCACCACCGTGATCGACCAGGGCGGCCCCTCCTGCATGACTCTGCCGGGCTTCCGCAAGTTCATCGCCGAACCGTCCGACACGCGCATCTATGCCTTCCTCTCGGCCTATCTCGTGGGCGGCCTCGAAGGCCATTACTACCCCAACCTCTACAGCCCGGACTGCGTGGACATCGACGCCACCGTGCGCTCCGCCGTCGCCAACCGCGACCTCGTGCGCGGGATCAAGGGCCATGCGGAGATCGGCGGCTTCGCCCGCTGGGGCATCAAGGTGATGGAAATGGCGGCGGAGATCGCCCGCCGCGCCGAAATCCCGCTCTACGTCCATTTCGGAACGCTCTGGGGCTTGCCGGAAAGCGGCGCCAACGGCGAGGATGCCGACACGATCCTCGAGCGGGTCATCCCGCTGCTGAAGGAGGGCGATGTGCTGGCCCATCCCTTCACCCGCCATCCCGGCGGCTTCGTGAACCAGAAGGGCGAAGTGCACCACGTCATCCAGGCGGCCCTCGACCGCGGCCTGAAGGTGGATGTGGGCCACGGCAGCCACTTTTCCTACCGGCTCGCGAAGAAGGCCATCGCCGCCGGCGTCGTCCCGCACACGCTGGGCGCCGACATGCACGGCTACAACACCCATGTCCCCGCCCCCGCCGGCACGCCGGAGGAGCACTATGACGACGAGAACCACCCCTTCAAGGGCCAGGCGCGCTTCAGCCTCACCCAGGCCATGAGCTCCATGATGGCGCTCGGCCTCTCGCTGGAGCAGGTGGTGCCCATGGTCACCATCAACCCGGCGAAGATGATCGGCCTCACCGACCGGGTGGGCTCCCTCACCGTGGGCTATGCGGCCGACATCTCGGTGCTGGACGACAATCGCGGCCGCTTCCTTTTGCGCGACAACGAGGACACCAAGGTGGTGGCCGAGCGCCTGCTTACCCCCGCCTTCTGCCTGCGCGCCGGCAAGAAGTTCGATGCCGACGCCGTCATCCTGCCCCGGGCGGTGGCGGCGTGAGCCCGGCATCCGCAGCCGTTCGGCCTGCCCCGCAGGAGGTCTGGAACACCCTGTCCCAGGCCGAGCGGGATGCGGCCTACAACAACAATGCCGCGGTGAAGGACAGCGCGGCATGGGTGGAGGCGCGCGACAAGGCGGCCCCGCGCTTCCGCGCCGCCACGCACGCGCATCTGGACATTCCCTACGGCCCCGGCGCGCGGCAGAAGCTGGACATCTATCCCGGCACGCTGGGCGCGCCCTGCCTCGTCTTCATCCATGGCGGCTACTGGCAGCGCAACAGCCGCGAAGTCTTCGCCCATTATGCGGAGGGTCTCCTCGCCCACGGCTGGTCCGTGGCGCTGCCGAGCTACACGCTGGCACCTGAGGCGCGCCTCGGCGCGATCGTCGCCGAGATGGGCGCAGCCCTCGATCTCATCGCGAAGGACGGCCCTCAGTATGGGCTCACCGGCCCGGTGGTGGTCTCCGGCTGGTCGGCGGGTGCGCAGCTGGCGGTGATGCAGCTGGACCATCCCGCCGTGGCCGCCGGCCTTGCCATCTCCGGCGTCTATGAGCTGGCGCCGCTGCGCGACACCTTTCTGAACGCCGCGCTGGACCTGACGGACGCCGAAATCGCCGCCTGCTCGCCGCTGCGCCATGCCCCGTCGCCGAAGCCGCTCGCCATCGCCTACGGCACGGCCGAAGTGCCGGCGCTGGTGCATGATTCCCGCGCGCTGGCGGCAAAGCGCGTGGCCGCCCATGCGCCGGGTGCGCTGCTGCCCATCCTCGGCGCCAACCACTTCTCCATCCTGGACGAGCTGCGTCGCCCCGACGGCCTTCTGGTGCGCGCCGCGCTCGACCTGATGCCGGGAGCCCACGCATGAGCGAGCCGCGCACGAAAGAGGGCGTCGGCGCCCGTCTTCCCCGCAAGGAAGACGACCGGCTGATGCGCGGGCGCGGCCAGTTCATTGCCGATATCCGCCTCGCGGGCATGCAGGATGTCGCCTTCGTCCGGAGCCCGCTGGCGCATGCGCGCATCCGCGCCATCCATGTGCCGGAGGACCTGAAGGGCCGCGTCTTCACCGCCGCCGACCTCGACGGGGTGAAGCCCATCCGCGCGGTCTCCGGCCTGCCCGGCTTCAAGGTGTCCGAGCAGCCGGTGCTCGCCACGGGAAAGGTGCGGCAGGTGGGCGAGCTCATCGCCATGTGCGTTGCCGACACGCGCGCCGAGGCCGAGGACATGGCCGCCCGCGTGGAACTCGACCTCGAAGAGCTGCCCGCCCTCCACGACATGCTGGAGGCGAGAAAGCCCGGCGCGGCGCTGGTGCATGAGCACTGGGGCGACAATGTCTTTCTGGAAAGCCTCGTGAACATCAACATCGAGGCCGCGTTCGACGCGCCGGTGAAGGTCTCGCGCACCATCTCCACCGCCCGCCAGTGCATGGCGCCCATCGAGGGGCGCGGCACGGTGGTGCATTTCGATAACCGGTCCGACCAGCTGGTGGTGCACACCGCCAGCCAGATGCCGCACATCGTCCGCTCGGGCCTCTCCGAATGCCTGGGGCTGGAAGAGGGCCAGGTCCGCATCATCTCGCCGGATGTGGGCGGCGGCTTCGGCTACAAGGCCATCCTGCTGACGGAAGACGTCTGCCTCGGCTGGCTCGCGCGGAAGATCGGCCGGCCGGTGCGCTGGCTGGAGGATCGCCGCGAGCACCTGACCGCGAGCGCGAACTGCCGCGAGCACCATTACGAAATCACGCTCTATGCCGAGCGCGACGGCACGCTGCGCGGCATCGATTGCGAGGCGAGCGTGGATAGCGGCGCCTATTCCGCCTATCCCTTCTCCGCCTGCCTTGAGGCCGCCCAGGTGGCGAGCATCCTGCCCGGCCCCTACGATTTTCCCGCCTATCGCTGCCGCACCTGGTCGGTGGCCACCAACAAGTGCCCGATCCTGCCCTATCGCGGCGTGGCCCGCACCGGCGTGTGCTTCGCGCTGGAAGTGGCGCTGGACGCGCTCGCCGCCGAACTCGGCCTCGCCCCCGAAGTGGTGCGGCTGAAGAACCTCGTGCGGCCGGAACAGATGCCGTTCGACAACATCACCAACAAGCATTTCGACAGCGGCAATTATCCGGAAGCGCTGCGGCAGGCGCTCGACGCGATCAAGGTCGATGCGGTGCGCACGCGCCAGCTCGCGGGGGAGCCCGACGGCCGCCGCATCGGCCTTGGCCTCTCCATCTATTGCGAGCAGGCGGCGCACGGCACCTCGGTCTATTCCGGCTGGGGCATTCCCATGGTGCCCGGCCATGAACAGGCCGGCGCGCGCCTGACGCCGGACGGCGGGCTGGAACTGCGCATCGGCGCCCATTCCCACGGTCAGGGGCTGGAGACGACGCTGGCGCAGGTGGCGCACGAAATCCTTGGACTGCCCGTCGCCCGCACCCGCCTCGTGCATGGCGACACGGCCATGACGCCCTATTCCACCGGCAGCTGGGGCTCGCGCGTGATGGTGATGGCCGGCGGCGCCGTGGCCACCGCCTGCACCGAGCTTTCCGACCGTATCCGCCGCATCGGTGCGCACATGCTGCAGGCCCGGCCGGAGGATGTGCGGCTCGAAGCCGGGCGCGTCATCGGCCCCTCGGGCGACGTGACCATCCAGCAGGTGGCCCACACCTGGTATCGTCGCCCGCAGGACCTGCCGGCGGACGTGGACCCGCATGGCCTCGAAGTCACCGCCGGGTACAAGCCGGTGCGCGACAGCGGCACCTTCAGCTACGCCGCCCATGCGGTGGTGGTGGCGGTGGACCCGGACCTCGGCGAGGTGGAAATCCTCGACTACGCCATCGTGGAAGACGGCGGCACGCTGGTGAACCCCATGGTGGTGGACGGCCAGATCATCGGCGGCCTCGCCCAGGGCATCGGCACCGCGCTCTACGAAGAGATGGCGTTCGACGCCTCCGGCCAGCCGCTGGCCTCGACGCTGGCGGATTATCTCCTGCCCGGCGCGCCGGAAGTGCCCATGCCCTTCATCGGCCACATGGAAACGCCCTCGCCCTACACCAAGTTCGGCGTGAAGGGCATCGGCGAGGGCGGGGCCATCGCGCCACCCGCCGCCATCGCCAACGCCATCAACGACGCGCTGCGCCCGCTGGGCGCTGAGATGCTGCGCTCCCCCGTGACGCCCCGGCGCATCGTGGAGCAGGTGCTGGCGGTGCGCGCCGGCGAAAGGAGCGCGGCATGAAGCCCGCCCCCTTCCGCATCGAGCGCCCGCGCACCATCGCCGACGCCATTGCGCTGCTCGCCTCCGGCGGAGACGGCGCGAAGGTGATGGCCGGCGGCCAGTCCCTCGGCCCCATGCTCAATTTGCGGCTCGCGACGCCCGATCTCATCGTTGATCTGTCCGGCATCGACGAACTTCGCACCGTGCGCGAAGAGGACGACCACATGGTCTATGGCGCCCTCGTCACCCACGCCGACGTGGAGGACGGTCGCGCCCCGGACGTGGGAACGAACATCCTCCGGCGGGTGGCCGGCGGCATCGCCTATCGCGCGGTGCGCAACCGCGGCACCATGGGCGGCAGCCTCGCCCATGCCGACCCGGCCGCCGACTGGGTGAACGCCCTGTCTGTGCTCGGCGCTGAAGTCGAGATCGCCGGCCCGGCTGGCACGAGGCGCCTCCCCCTGAGCACCTTCCTCGCCGGGGCTCTGGCGACGGCGCTGGAGCCGGGCGAGATCCTCGTCGGCGTGCGGGTCCCCAAGGTGCCCGCCACCGCCCGCTTCGGATACGTGAAGCACTGCCGCAAGGTGGGCGAGTTCGCCCATGCCATCGGCGCCGTGCTGATCGATCCCACTGCCGGGACCGGCCGGGCGCTGATGGGCGCCATCGACGCGCCGCCCCTCGTCTTCGCTGACGCTGCGCCACTGTTCGGCGGCCGCATCGATGCCGGCTTTGCCGCCCGCTTCGATGCCCCCGCCGCCGACGCGGCCCTCGGCGCCGCCGGCCTGACGGACGCGGTGGATCGCCACGTCCATGTGGAAGTGCTGCGCCGCGCCGCCGCGCAGGCCGCCGGCCTCTTCACCGACACGCGGAGCGCCGCATGACCGCTTCGCCAAGGCCCGAGACCACCGCCATGGGCGCGTCCCGCATGATTTCGCTGACCCTCAATGGCCGACCCGTGACGGCCGAGGCGGAGGGGCGGACCAACCTCGCCGATTTCGTCCGCGACACGCTGGACCTCACCGGGACCCATATCGGCTGCGAGCACGGCGTGTGCGGCGCCTGCACCATTCTCGTGGACGGCGAGCCTGCGCGCGCCTGCCTCTCCTTCGCCGGCGCCTGCCAGGGCGCGGATGTCGTCACCATCGAGGGGCTGGACGACGATCCCGTCACCGCCGAGTTGCGCGCCGCCTTCAATCGCGAGCACGCGCTCCAGTGCGGCTTCTGCACGCCCGGCATGCTGGTGTCGGCCCGTGACCTCGTGCTGCGACTGCCGGAACCGGACGATACGCGCATCCGCCTCGGCCTCGCCGGAAACCTCTGCCGCTGCACCGGCTATGCGGGCATCGTGAAGGCGGTTGCTTCCGTCATCGCTGCGCGACGCGCGCAGGGCATCGGCCCGATGACCGCCGAGCGCCGCCTCGGCCCGGTGGGCGCGCGGACGGGCGGCGCGGTTTCCGCTGCGCCGCCAGCCGCCGTCGCCGCCCCTGCGGTTCCCTCCGCCGCCATGGTCCTCGCCGAGGATTTCACGCCCGCCCACAGCTTCGAGCAGAGCTTCGAGGTGCCCTTCCCGCCGTCGGAGGTGTTCGCCTTCTTCAGCCGAATCGAGGAGGTTGCCGCGTGCCTGCCCGGCGCGGTCATCGACGCCATGCCTTCGCCGGACAACGTGCAGGGCGGCATGCGGGTGAAGCTCGGCCCCATCGCCACTACCTTTCGCGGCAGCGCCCGCATCGGCCGCGATGACGCGACCCGGAGCGGCACCATCCATGGCGCGGGCGCCGACGGTCGCTCGCGCACGGAAGGCCTCATCCGCTATCGCGTCACAGAGGGCGTCGCCCCTGGCACCGCCCGCGTGGCGCTCGACGTGGGCTACACGCTGAAGGGTCCGCTGGCCCAGTTCGGCCGCCCCGGCCTCGTCCGCGAGGTGGCAGGCCGCCTGATCGGCGAGTTTGCGGCGAACCTCGAAGCGCGCCTCTCCGGGAGCGAGGCCCCGCCCGCCGAGGCGCGCGGCCTCGATCCGCTGAAGCTTCTCATCTCCCTCGTTTCCGACCGCATCGGCCGCCTGTGGCGCCGTGGCGGCCCATCCGCTTGACCCTGACTGCCCTTCGAGACTGGAGACCATCCATGTTGATGTCACGCCGCACCACGCTCGCCGCCCTCGCCTTCAGCCTTCTCGCCGGCACGGCCTTCGCCGCCGACACCATCAAGATCGGCGTCAACGAGCCCCTCACCGGCGCCTTCGCGGCCTCGGGCACCTATGTGGTGAATGGCGCCAAGATCGCCGCCGACGAGATCAACGCCAAGGGCGGCATCCTCGGCAAGAAGGTCGAACTGGTCATCGAGGACAACAAGAGCAACCCGACCGAGGCCGCCTCGGTGGCGGAAAAGCTCATCACCTCCGACAAGGTGCCGGTGCTGATGGGCGCGTGGGGCTCCTCGCTGACGCTGGCCACCATGCCGAAGCTGGAAGAGTATTCCGTGCCGATGCTGGTGGAGACGTCCTCCTCCGGCAAGATCACCACCTCCGGCAACCCCTTCATCTTCCGCATATCGCCGCCCTCCTCCGTCGAGGCCGAGGCGTTCGAGCCCAGCGTCAAGAAGCTCGGCCTGAAGAAGGTGGACTTCCTCGTCATCAACAACGACTGGGGCCGCGGCGCTGCCGCCGACTTCTCCAAGATGCTCAAGGCCAACGGCGTCGAGGTCGGCCTCGTGGAAACCATGGACCAGTCGGCGCAGGACATGAGCGCCCAGCTCGCCAAGCTGAAGGCCTCCGACGCCGACACCATCATGGTGACGAGCGCCGTGGACCAGCTCACCCTCCTGTTCAAGCAGATGGCGGCGCTTGGCCTGAAGAAGCGCATCATCACCACCGGCGGCTCGCAGAACCCGGACCAGATCATCGCCCAGGCCGGCGCGGCGGCGGACGGCACCATGCACCTCACCACCTTCCTGCCCTGGTGGCCGGAGAAGACCCCGAACCCCGAGGCCACCGCCTACTTCCTCAACGAATGGAAGAAGCGCGGCTTCGACTTCGCCGGCGCCACCGAGAGCTTCCGTGGCTATGACGGCATCCGCACGGTCGCGGCCGCCATCGCGGCGGGCGGCGGCACCGACCCCGCCTCCATCCAGAAGGGCTTCTGGAAGGTGGACTTCATGGGCCTCAACGGCCCCATCAAGTTCAACAAGAGCGGCCCGGCGGGCAAGGAAAGCGGCCAGTCCAAGCCGAACGTCTACATCATCGAAATCTCCGGCGGGAAGGTGAACCAGGTTCAGCTCGGCGGCTGAGCCGGCGCTTCGTAAATCCCCGCCCTCGGGCGGCGCTTCAGGTGAGGGACGGCGAAGGCCGCCCCTTACCCTGCCCCGAACGCCAGACCGGACAGGCCAGATGGACCAATTGCTGCAACACATCTTCAACGCGCTGGTGCTCGGCGGCACCTATGCGGTCTTGGGCATCGGCCTCACCTTGATCTTCGGCATCATGAACGTGGTGAACTTCACCCACGGTGCCCTCTACACCTTCGGCGGCTACGCCATGTATCTGGCCGCCGTAGCGCTGGGACTGAACTTCTTCGTAGCGCTGCCGGTGGCCCTCGTGGCGGGCCTCGTGCTCGGCGCCCTCATCGAGTTCACCCTGCTGCGGCCGCTGCGGCGCTCGGACATCGACACCACCATGCTGGTGATGATCGGGGCCGGCATCATCATGCAGTCCGGCACGCTGTGGATCTTCGGCGGCGTGGCCAAGGCCGTGCCCACGCCCTTCCCGGCCCAGCCGCTCACCTTCGGGCCGGTGTCGCTCTCCTATGTGAACCTGTTCGTGCTGTGCGCGGCGGTGGCGCTCATCGCCATCACCTATTTCACCATCAACGGCACCAAGCTCGGCCGCGCCATGCGCGCCACCTTCCAGGACCATGATACGGCGTCCCTGATGGGGGTCAACGTCTCCCTCATCTACACCGCCACCTTCGCCATCGGCTCGGCGTTGGCATCGGCCGCCGGCGCGCTGCTGGGTCCTGTCTATGTGGTGACGCCGCAGATGGGCGACCTCGCGGCGGTGAAGGCCTTCGCCATCGTCATCCTCGGCGGGCTCGGCTCCATTTCGGGCGCCACCATCGGCGGCTTCATCCTCGCCTTCGCCGAGGAGCTGGGCGCCGGCTACATCTCCTCGGGATATCGCGACGCCATGGGCTTCCTCATCATCATCGCGGTTCTGCTGGTGAAGCCCACCGGCCTGTTCGCGCGTGCGGAGCGGATCGGATGACGCGCTTCATCGCCCCCCTCTTCCTCGTCGTGTTCGCCCTGCTGCCGCTGGGCCTGACCGACCCCTACCTGCTCAATGCCCTCATCATCACGGGCATCCTCACCATCTGCGCCATGAGCCTGAACCTGCTGCTCGGCTTCACCGGGCAGCTCAGCCTCGGGCACGTGGCCTTCTTCGGCATCGGCGCCTATGTGAGCGCGCTCACCGCGCTGGGCTTCGACGTCAGCCTGCCCTTCGGCCTGCGCGTGACCCACGAGGGCGGCGCGCCGCTGCTCGGCTTCGTGCTCGCCATCGTGATCACCGGGCTCGCCGGCTATCTCATCGGGCGGCTGTCGTTCCGAGTGCGCGGCGCCTACTTCGTCATCGTCACCATCTCGTTCGCCGAGGTGGTGCGGCTCGTCGCGCTGAACTGGGTGGAGCTGACACAGGGGCCCCTCGCCCTCACCGCCATTCCCAACATGGTGCTGCCGGTGCCCAGCCTCGGCGATGTGGCGCTGCGCTCCAAGATGCAGAACTATTATCTGGTGCTGGCGGTTGGGGTGGCGAGCTATCTCCTCATCGCGCGGCTCGTCGCCTCGCGCTTCGGCCGGGCGATGCGGGGACTGAAGGAAAACGAATCCCTCGCGCTCTCCCTCGGCATCAACGCCACCCGCACGCTCACCATCGCCGCCACCGTTTCGGCGGCCATGGCGGGGGCGGCGGGCAGCCTCTATGCCCACTACATCCGCATCATCGATCCGGACGTGTTCCTGTTCTCCTACACGGTCACCATGGTCATCATGGTGGTGTCGGGCGGCAAGGGCACGCTGGCGGGGCCGCTGGTGGGCGGCATCATATTCGGCCTGCTGCCGGTGGCGCTGCGCCCGGTGATGGCGCCGGAAGCGCAGTGGATCGTCTACGGCGCCATCCTCATCGCCATCCTGTTCTTGATGCCCCGCGGCATCGTTCCGGCGCTGGAAGGCCTCGGCGAACGCATCGCCGCTCGCCGCAAGGCCGGCGACAAGCCGACCGACGTGTTGCCCGCCAAGATGGGAGCGAACCCGTGAGCGCCATCCTGAATGTCGAGCACGTGGGCATGAAGTTCGGCGGCCTCACAGCCATCGCCGACCTGCATTTCGATGTGCATGAGGGCGAAATCCTGAGCCTCATCGGCCCCAACGGCGCCGGCAAGACCACCGCCTTCAACATCATGACCGGCTTCCTGAAGCCGACGCAGGGCCGGGTGCTGTTCCGCGGCCGCGACCTCTCGCAGACGCGGCCCAACGAGATCGCGCGGCTCGGCCTTGCCCGCACCTTCCAGCGCACCAGCGTGTTCGCCGACGACAGCGTGCGCGACAACGTGCTGATTGGCCTGCACCGCCACGGCGACGACCAGCGCGCCGCGGCCCTCCTCGACCGCCTGTTCCCCACCCCCGCCGCCCGGCGGGCGGAACATGCGGTGCGCGAGCGGGCGGACGCCATCATCGACATGGTGGGCCTCACCGCCCGCGCCGGCGACAAGGCGGGCTCCCTCTCCTATGGCGAACAGCGCCTCGTGGGCTTCGCGCTCGCCCTGGCGGTGGAGCCGAAGATGCTGCTGCTGGACGAGCCGGTCTCCGGCATGAACGCCTCGGAAACGCAGGGCTTCGTGCGCCTCATCCGCAAGGTGCGGGACGAGGGCGTCACCATCCTCCTCGTGGAACACGACATGCCCATGGTGATGGAAGTGTCCGACCGCATCGTCTGCCTCAACTACGGGCGGCTGATCGCGGAAGGCCCGCCGGAGGCCATCCGCACCGATCCCAAGGTTATCGAGGCCTATCTCGGCAAGAGCGCCGCGAAGCTGGAGCAGCGGGAGGCAGCGCATGCTTGAGATTTCCGATCTCGTCTGCGGGTACGGGCAGGTGGCGGCGCTCCGCGGCATCTCGCTGACTGTGGGCGAGGGGCAGTTGGTGGCGCTGGTGGGCGCCAACGGCGCGGGCAAGTCCACGACGCTGCGCACCATCTCCGGCCTCGTGCCGGCGCGCTCCGGCTCCATCCGCCTCAAGGGCGACGACGTGACCCGCGCCGGGCCGCAGAAGATGCTGAAGCTGGGTGTCGCGCACTGTCCGGAAGGCCGGCGGGTGTTCCCGCACATGAGCGTCTCGGAAAACCTCGCCATGGGCGCCTATCTGCGCGCCAGCGATGCCGGGCTGAAATCCGACTACGAGCGCATCTACACGAGCTTTCCCCGCCTCGCCGAGCGCCGCCACCAGATGGCGGGCACGCTTTCCGGCGGCGAGCAGCAGATGCTGGCCATCGGCCGCGCGCTCATGTCGAGGCCGCGCCTCGTGCTCTTCGACGAGCCCTCGCTGGGGCTCGCACCCAACATCGTGGAGCAGATGTTCGCCATCATCGGCTCCATCCGCGACGCCGGCACCACCGTTCTGCTGGTGGAGCAGAATGCCTTCGCCGCGCTGGAACTGTGCGACTACGCCTACCTGCTGGAAGCCGGGCGCATCGTCATGTCCGGCAAGGGCGCGGACCTCATCGACGATCCGCACGTGCGGGCGGCCTATCTCGGCAGCTGAGCCACCTCGCCCGGGCCTGCCCCGCCGCGCGGGCAGGTCAATCCTGGAGCAGCGGGCTTCTCGCAGCCAGTTGGCCGGCGTCTTCGAGCCGCGCGGCGGCGGCCCTGAAAAGGGGCGCCAGCCGCTCCGCCCATTGCCGCTGGCCGTCGGGGTGGGTCACCAGATCCTGCCGAATCTCGATGCCCACATGGGGGATGCCGTGCCGCTCGCCGTGCTCCGGGATGGTCCAGTCCGTCTCTTCGCTCACCGCGTAGGGCTCATTGTCGCCCACGGTGAGCGCGGCATCGGCGCGCAGTAGCGGAAGCAGGGCCTGCGCGAGCCGGCTGTCGCGGTGATGAAGCAGGCCCGCGTGCCACGGCCGCACGAAGCCAGCGAAAATCGGCGTGAAACTGTGCATGGCGATGAGGAGGACCGGCGCGCCAGCCGCCTGCCGCCGATCAAGTTCGGCTGCGATGCGCGCGTGATAGGGCACGAAGATTTCCGCCTCGCGCACCCGCCGCTCCTCCACTCCGATCCCCTGGTTGCCGGGCACGGGCGTCGCGTCGCTCTCCACCGGGATGGATTGCGCGACGCCCCGCGGCCGGTTGCAGTCGATCAGCAGGCGAGAATAGTTCTGTTGAATGAGCGTGGCATCGAGTAGGTCTGACAGAGCCTGGCAGACGCCGGCGATGCCGATGTCCCACGCGATGTGGCGCTCGCGGTCCATCGGCGAGAGGCCGAGCGTTCCGACCGAGCGGGGAAGCCTGTTTCCCGCGTGATCCGCGACGAGAAGGAACGCGGAACGACCTTCGGGATTTAACACCGTGACCGGCGGAATGTCGTCCGCCGTCAACAGGGAAACAGGCGCGCTCACGTCAGGACCTTTCCGGCACGGGCCAATGGCGTCGAGCTCGAACGAGCGCGACAGCCCCGGGGCCGCGCGCACCATAACCGATCCGCGGGCCATGTCCGCACAGAGCTGAGGCCCACATGCTGATTCACGCCGGCTACGAAATTACTTACGGTTGCCCGCAGCCGACGCCCATGATTCTCACCCTGAGCGTCCATCCCTCGCGGGTGAGCGATCTTTTGAACCCCGACCGGGTGATGTTCGACCCGCCGCTTGCCGCCAACACCTATCACGACAGCTTCGGCAATTTCTGCCATGTCATCGAGGCGCCGGCCGGCGGCCTCACCATGCGCACCGATTTCGTCATCCGCGACAGCGGACTGCCCGACGACGTAGCCCCCGATGCGCCCCAGCATGCCCTCGGCGACCTGCCGGTGGATGTGCTCCTCTTTCTTCTGGGCAGCCGCTATTGCGAGACCGATCGCCTCAGCGCATTCGCCTGGTCGAAGTTCGGCCACCTGCCCAAGGGCTGGCCACTGGTGCAGGCCATCTGCGATTTCGTCCACAATCACATCGCGTTCGGCTATGCCCATGCCAGCCCGCTGAAGACCGCCTTCGACGCCTACACCAGCAAGGAAGGCGTGTGCCGCGACTTCGCCCATCTCGCCATCACCCTGTGCCGCTGCATGAACATTCCGGCCCGCTACTGCACCGGCTATCTCGGCGACATCGGTGTTCCGGCCGATCCGGCGCCCATGGATTTCAGCGCGTGGTTCGAGGTCTATCTCGGCGGGCGGTGGTACACGTTCGACGCCCGGCACAACACGCCCCGGGTCGGCCGCATCCTCATGGCACGGGGGCGGGACGCCACCGATGTGGCGCTCGTGACGTCCTTCGGTCCGGCGACACTTACGTCGTTCAAGGTGGTGACGGACGAGGCTGCGGCGGCCGCATAGGTGGATGGCGACGAAGCCCATCGCTTTGGCGGCCCGTCCCCTCTACACTCCCCCCACACCGGCCACGGCCGGCCTCCGGGCAAACGGCCAGACCTCTGGCCGGGGAACCGGGCTGATCTTCAGATTGGATATCTTTTGCAGGTTCTCGTCAGAGACAACAATGTCGAGCAGGCCCTCAAGGTTCTCAAGAAGCGCATGCAGCGCGAGGGCATCTTCCGGGAGATGAAGCAGCGCAAGGCCTATGAGAAGCCTTCCGAACGCAAGGCGCGCGAGCATGACGAGGCGGTGCGTCGGCATCGCAAGGCTGCGCGCAAGAAGGCGCAGTATGAAGGCCTGATCGCCGCCCCCAAGCGCCGCGCCCGGCCGGCGAATGGCCGGGGCCCGGCAACCGGCGCGGCACCGTCTTCCACCGCCCGCTGAGTCTGATGGTGGGCTGGGGCGCAGGCCCCGGCTCCGCCCCGCTCAGTAGAACGGCCGGGCGAGGCTGGTCGACCCGAGGCGCTTGCCGTCCGCGTCGAGGGCCTCGACGGTCCAGGTGTAGATGCCGCCGACACACGGTGATCTGTAGGACACGGCACCCCGCGGGATGGCGCCGCGCGGGGGAAGCTGCACATCGGCCCCACCCAGCTCCCGCCCGCTCGGCCCCACCAGAGCGAACCGCAGCTTGGCGGTGCCCGCCGGTACGTTGCCCACCTGGAATTCCGGGCTGTTGGGCCGCGGCGCGCACAGGGTCGTTCCGAGCCAGGTGAAATCCAGCGTCATGTCCGGGACGTTCGCCCAGGCGGGGGATATGCTTGCCGAGATGAGGCAGGCCAGAACATACGTCTTTTTCATGACAGCTCCTTCAGCTTCCGCTTCGAAGCCGCGATGATCCTAGCATAGGTGGCCCGCGGACCCGCACCAAAACTATGGGGCAATTCTTTCGTCTCGACGAGAATTGATCGCGCCCGCGCGTAAAACCGTGCTAAAGGGAAACGATGAACACTAAATTTGACGCCGACGGCCTCGTTGAGTTCGTCGCAGGCTTCCGATCCCCGCAAGGGCGGTTCAGGATCGTTCGCATCATGCCGCATGACAAGGGCGAGCCGAGCTATCGCGTAAAAGGCGAGCACGAGGCGTTCGAGCGGATCGCAAGAGAATCCGAACTGCGGCGCCCCGGCGAAATATAGGCGGCAAATAGAGGGGCGCGGATAAAAATTCCGGGCCTTGCTATCAACACAATAGGCCCCTATGTTGTGTTTGTCTGAATTTGACGGCTGATTTTCTGACGCCAAGCCGCGTCTGACGATACCTCCCTTCAATTTCTAACTTCTTGTTCAGCTCGATCGCTCGGGCTGAGCACCCACGCGCGATTGAAAGGAAATCGTCATGAATATCGGTACCGTGAAGTGGTTCAACGCCACCAAGGGCTTCGGCTTCATCCAGCCCGACAACGGCGGCGCTGACGTGTTCGTGCATATCTCGGCCGTCGAGCGCGCCGGAATGCAGGGCCTCGCCGAAGGCCAGAAGCTCCAGTTCGATATCGTCCGCGACAACAAGTCCGGCAAGAACTCGGCCGGAAACCTCCAGGCCGCGTGACATCGTTCTGGCGGACCACGGATGTACTGGCCGCTGGACTGATGTACACTGAGTTCGAGAAAGGCCCCGCCTGCATAGGCGGGGCCTTTTTCTTTATCTTCTTTTCTTTATCTTAGTCCTCGGGCTTCCACCGGGATCATGGTATCCTTCGGAATGACCCCAATGACCACACATCAGAAGACCCTCTCCAGCGCAGAGAGCCGGCGTCAGCTGGACGAATCCATCGAACGCGCCATGGAACGCAACAGGGGCGAACTCGAAGCGGTGCGCGCGAAGAGCGCGCGGCTGCGGGCCCTCCGCGAGGCCAGCGAAAAGGAAGCCGCGGCCGCACCGCCCCCCAAGCGCCGCCGCAAGGCCTGACGCGAGACGAACGGATCAGAGGGCCCGCGATGCCTGCCGGCGACGCACGCTCCCGGTGACGGTTGAGGCGTTGACGACAGACGGAATTGCCACACCTCCCGCCGGGACACCCTATCCCGAACTCGGCCAAGCCGCGCCAGAACAGCGCCGATACAAGCCTTCCCTGACGCATGGCAGCCCTGCACGGCGAAGCCTGACGCTTGCCAGCCGCGCCGCTTGGCGGCAAAGTCCGCGCCGAAAAATGCTTAACGGGGCGTCCGGTGCGGACGCACCGCTGGCAAATGCACAAAGGGATACTGCGAGATCATCATGAGGGACGACGTCGCCATGTCCGGGCTCGGGTCCGGCGCAATCAGCCGCCGCTCTTTCCTGCTCGGCTCCGCCCTCGGCCTCGGTGCGCTCGGGCTGGCGGGCTGCTCCGCGGACGTCATGAGCCTTGCTGAGGCACAGAAGCTCTACGGGCCGATGCCCAACGAGAAGTTCCCCATCCCCGCGCCCGACATCAGCAAGGTCAACCCCAAATATTACCGCCGGACCGTCAGCTACGAGAGCAATGAGGCGCCCGGCACGATCATCGTCGATCCGAGCAATTATTACGTCTACCGCATCGAGGGCGAGGGCAAGGCGACCCGGTATGGCGCCAATGTCGGCCGCGCCGGCTTCCTGTGGAGCGGCGACGCCTATGTGGGCCGCAAGGGCGAATGGGCGACCTGGACCCCGCCTAAGGAGATGATCAAGCGCCAGCCGGAAGCCGCCAAGTGGGCCAACGGCATGCCGGGCGGACTGGAAAATCCCCTCGGCGCCCGCACGCTCTATCTCTACCAGAACGGCCAGTACACGCTCTACACCATCTATGCGAGCAGCGATCCCGAGTCGATCGGCACCGGCGTCACCAGCGGCTGCGTCGGCCTGCTCAGCCAGGACATGATCGACCTCTACGAAAAGACGCCGGTGAAGACCAAGGTCGTGGTGCTGCCGGCCTGAGGCGCGAGCGCCTCAGAACTCCAGTTTCAGCCCCACCAGCGGCCCCTGCTGCACGGCGTCGAAGACGAAGCCGCCGCGGTCGTAATTGATGCCGACCGCGCGGTAGCCGGCGAGCATGGACAGGTTCCTGTTGAAGCGATAGCCGACCGCGGCGGCAACATCCCAGTCCAGCTGGGCGCCGCCGGCACCGGCCAGCGCCCAGCCGGTGAGGTAAAAGCTCGGGTTGATGGCGTAGGTGCCGCGAAGGCCGACGAGGCCATCGACCCATGTCGCACCGTCATTGGGCGACAGGCCGTTGAGAAGCCCGCCATAGAAGGCAAGCCCGGTGTCGAAGTGCCAGATCCGCGCCGCGACGGCGATATCGAGATGGCTCTCTCCGTCCCTGAGCAGGCTATAGCCGGCGCCCACCGTGCCTGCGGTCGCAGCGAAAGACAGCTCCGCCGTCAGCGCCAGCACGCCTTGCGGCGTCGCCGTCTCGTGGGACAGGTCGAGATAGACCAGATCGCCGAACAGGCTGAAGTCGCCATGGCGCGCTTCCACCATGGCCATCGCCGCAAAATCGAGGTGATCCAGCACATCCCGGAACGGGAGGTCGAAATCGACCCGCGGCAGGCCGAACTGGGCCGTCTGCCCCGAGTTTCCGGCCGCCCACAGATAGGGCATCACCGAGAAGGTCCAGGTGTCCGGATCAGCGCTCTCCACTTGTTTCGGCGCGGGCGGCGGAGCAGCGAGATCCGCCGCGGCGGCGCTGCCGGCGAGGCTGGCGAGCGTGAAGAGGGCCGGCAGCAAGCGCCGGCCCATGGCGTGGTTTAGACAGTCCATCGTCGTTCCGCCTGCCGCGCCACTATTCCGCGATGATCTTTTCGGGCACCGCCTCGAAGCCGTCGGCGGCCACGACCTCCTTCGGCCGCGCCCGCGTGCCGGGCATCACCTCGAAGCGCGGATCGAAGTCCACCATGGTTGCGGCCAGCTTCGCGAGGATGCTGACATCGCCGGAGACCTTCGCGGTGCCGTCGGCGATCTGGGCCGCAAGGGTCTTCGTTCCCATCATGGTCTGCTCGAGGTCCGAGCGGTTGATGGTCAGCGTCAAATCAGGCTTCTCCGACTGGAAGCCGGCGATGTTGGTGAGCGTGGCGTTGTCCAGCTCGACGATGAACTTCTCGCCATTGTCCGGCGTGGAGAGGTTGATGGTGAAGCGCAGCCCCTCCGCCTTCCGGCTGTCCATGCGGATGCCAAGGAAGTTCAGGAACAGCTCGGTGGTCATGGCGCGGATGACGTCCGGGCTCGATGAGCTCGCCTTTTCGCCCTGGGAGATGCCGGACCGCAATTCATAGGCGCCGTTGAGGAAGCTGTTGCGCAGGCCGGGGTTTTCCTGCTGGTAGCCGATCTGCTCGAAGATGTCGGCCAGAAGCTCCCGCGCCTCGGTGTTCTGCGGCTCGGCCTGCACCAGCTTGTTCACGATCTCGACGGCGAGCATGTATTTGCCCTCGTCATGCAGCGCGCGGCCGCGGGCAACGATCTTGGCGCTGCCGCCCATCATCTCCACGTAGAGGGGCGCGGAGTCGGACGGCGAGAGCGGGATCAGGGTCGCCGGGTTGCAGTCCCAGAAGCCGAGATAGCGCTGGATCACGCCGCGCGCATTGTGCTGCGCCGAGCCGTGATAGCCGCGGCATTCCCACTTGGCCTGAAGGCTTTTCGGCACCTCGTAGACGTTGTGGATCTCGTTGATGGTGACGCCCTGATTGGCGAAGTGCAGCACCTGGTTGTTCAAATTGGCATAAAGATCACGCTGGGCGCGCAGCACCTGCTGGATGCGGGCATTGCCCCAGCGCGGCCAGTGGTGGGATGCGAACATCACCTCCGCCTGAAGCCCGAAGCGGTAGAGGGCTTCCGAGATGTACTTCGACCAGGCGAGAGGATCGCGGATCTGCGCGCCGCGCAGCGTGTAGATGTTGTGAAGGGTCGCGGTGACGTTTTCCGCCATCCACAGGGCCTTGAGGTCGGGAATCCAGGTGTTCATCTCCCGCGGCGCCTCGGTGTTCGGGGTGTTCTGGAACACCATCCGCACCCCGTCGACCTCCAACTCCTCGATGGGCTCGCGCACGAAGTGCGTGGGCGCGATCAGCCCCACGGCGCCCGCCGAGACACGCGTCCCAAGCCCCTGGCCCACGTAGCCGTGGGGGGCCGCCGTGAGCAGCAGGCCATATTGGTAGAACAGCCGGCGATTCATGGCGTTACCGGCGTAGACGTTCTCGGAGACGGTGAAGTCCATGAAGTCGGCCGGGGCGATGATCGGCACCTTGCCGGAGCGCACGTCCTTTTCATCCACGATGCCGCGCACGCCGCCCCAGTGGTCGCCGTGGGTGTGGGAATAGATGATCGCCGAGACCGGCAGCCCCTCGCCCTTGTGGGCCTGGAAGAGCTTCCACGCCGCACGGGCCGTCTCGGTCGAGACGAGCGGATCGAACACGATCCAACCGGTCTTTCCGCGCACGAAGCTGATGTCGGAGAGGTCGAAGCCGCGCACCTGATAGATGCCGGGCACCACCTCATAGAGCCCGTAATTGTTGTTGAGCCGACAGATCCGGTGCAGCGAGGGATGGATGGAGTCGAATTCCTCCTGCTGGTCGAGGAACTGGAAGCTCTTCATGTCCCACGCCACATGGCCGGCATCGGCGGGAATGACCATTTCCGTCATGGGCGCGATGAGGCCGCGCTTCTGCTCCTCGAAGTCGCGCGTATCGTCGAACGGCAGCCCCTCGCGCGCGGCCTTGAGCACCGCGACCGTGTGCTTGGAAGGCGCCTTGCCGCGGGGATGGAAATGGCCGGCGAGTGACGGCGCGGGCGTATCGGCGTGGGCCGCCGTGCCCTCCATGAGGAAATTGCTGCCGATGGCGAAAGCTGCGGCGGAGGCGGGAGCGGACTTCAGGAGATCGCGCCGGGAAACCATGGACGTTGCCTCTTTTTGATCCCGCTTCGGCGGCCGAACATGCCTCTCGGCCGCAGCGCGGGACGGTGATTTGGCTTCGACCTTAGTTGATCAGAACCGGCCGGATTGGGTAGATTTCCGCAATCTAAGCTGGAGCCCCACCATGAACCGGCCGACCGAGTTGGACGCCCTGCGTGCGCACGGCTGGCTGTCGGAAACGGCGGAGTCGTTCCGCAATGCGGTGCTCGAACGCTGCGTGCTGAAGCGCTACCCGCGGGGCGAGACGCTGTATCGGGCCGGCGACGAAGCAGGGGGGCTTTATGGCCTCGTGGACGGCGCCTTCGGGGTGATCGTCGCGCCCGGTGCGCGGGCGCCCTTCCTCGGCATCCTGGCGCAGCCCGGCTTCTGGATCGGCGAAGCCTCCGTCATCACCCGCGGCCCGCGCGCCATCGGCATCGTGGCCGCGCGCGACAGTCTCGTGGCGCATCTCTCGCTCGGCCAATGGGATGCGATCGTGCGGGCGGATGCGCAGGCGTGGCGCTGGCTCGCCTTCCTGACGCTGCGCAATGAACTGTTTGCCCTGGCGGTGATCGATGCGCTCCGCATGCGCCGCTCCGAAGACCGGCTCGCCGCCATCCTCGCCGTTCTGGCCATGGGCGCGGATGCCGGCGCCAGGGCCGCAGCCGCGGCGGAGCGCCAGGTGATCGAGATCAGCCAAGACGATCTCGCCTCCATGGCGAACCTGTCCCGTTCGAGCGCCGGCCGCATCCTCGACGCATTCGAGGCGCGCGGCCTCATCAGCCGGAGCTATCGGACGGTGACCGTACTCAATCTCGAAGGGCTCCGGCGCCGGCGCGAGGCCTGACGCGCCGGGATACGAAAAGAAGGCCCGGAGGACCAGCTGTCCTCCGGGCCCGAGAACCCGGCGTAGGAGGGACGAGGCTCGCCGGGTCTATTCCGCAGCCGACGGAGCGGCGGGCACCGCCGCGGTGCCATACATGCGGGGATCGGCATCGCCGAGCAGGCCATCGTCGTCGGCGAGCGGGCGGATTTCGTCGTAGGCAAGTTCGCCCTGCCCGTCCGGCGAGCGCCCCTTGGCCCATTGCCCGGCTCTGGCCTGCGTGCCTTCGGAGGCGTCGATATAGAGATAGGAGACGTCCTGCATCTCCATCTCGCGCGGGAAGTTGGCCGGCACGGGCGTGCGGTCGAAGCCTTCCTCCTCCAGTTCCTTGATGGCGGCGAGCCACTGGTTCTGGTGCATGGTGTCCCGCGCGATGAGGAAGGACAGCATGTCCCGCACGCCGGTGTCGCTGGTGAGATTATAGAGGCGGGCCACCTGCAGTCGGCCTTGGCTCTCTGCCGTGAGGTTGAAGCGGAAATCGGCGAGAAGATTGCCGCTGGCGGTCATATAGCCCGCCGTCCAGGGATTGCCGGCGCTGTCCACCGGGCGCGGGCCGGAGCCGGCGACGATGGCATGCTGCGGGTTCATGCCGGCCATGATGGCATCCTCGATGCGCGCGCCGCCGAGGATGGCGCCCACGGCGGAATCCTTCGCGGCATTCTCCTGCGCTTCCACCGGAGAACTTTCGAGGAGGCGCGCGATCATGGTCGCGAGCATCTCCACATGGCCGATCTCCTCGGTTCCGATGTCGAGGATCATGTCGCGATATTTCTGCGGCCCCCGGCAGGACCAGCCCTGCCAGAGGTAGCTCATCATCACGCTGATCTCGCCCCACTGCCCGCCCAGCGGCTCCTGCAGAAGCTTGGCGAACAGGGGATCAGGCGCGTCGGGCTTGGCGTGATACTGCAGCTGCTTGCGATGGATAAACATGAAGGTCTCTCCTTGGCGCCATAGGCCACGTCAGCGGTTCGCCTTCTCGCCGGCGGTCTCGAGCGCGATGTAGCGCTGCGTGACCTGCGGCAGGTGCATTTCCAGCCATTCGGCCATGGCTTGCTCTTCCTCCAGCGAGGCCTTCAGCAACGGCACCGCCGCCAGCGAGCCGCAGGCTTCCGCCATGGTCACCAGGGAGCGATAGGCGGCGATCTCGTAGTTCTCGAAGGCGTAGTCCGCGAAGGAGTTCTTGAGGATCTCGTCGCCCGCCATGGAATGGCCGAGGGCGGCCATGTTGCCCATGAAGGAAGCCGCGGCATCCTTGAACGCGGAATTGTCCTCGCCGAGGCTGGCGAGGATATCGTCCAGCCGCTTGAGCTGGCCGTTGGTCTCCTCCACATGGGTGCGCAGCCGGGCGGAAAGTTCGGGATAGTTCTCCAGCCGGTCGATCTGCCGGTTCATGATGGAAAGCGCTTCGTTCTCCACCGCATGGGCATTCCTGAGGCCCACGACGAAGAGGTCTCGGGTCGGGCTCGTCGCCATTTGCCATCTCCAATGGATGTCTGATTTTCGGGGCCCAGGTGCCGCGGCCACCAGATGGGTAAGGTCTGGAACCGCTTATTGTTCCGTAAGGTAAAGTTTAATTCGGTGAAAATGCCGCTTCTGCTAAGCAAGCTTCACCGATTGGACAGTATTGTGCCGCTTCTAGCGCTGCCCTGATCCCGGCTCAGCCATCTTGCGATGCTGCGCGGCAAGCAGTGCTGCCGGCGTGACATTGGCGATGGCGCTCTCGATGCGGTTTTTCCATCCCGCCACCACATCGCCCTCGCCGGACATCATGGCGTCATAGCCGGCACGCGCGACGTCGGCGGGGTCGTCCTTCTCGGCCTGCCCCACCTGCGTGTCCATCAGGTCCGCGCGCTCGAAGAACTCGGTCTGCGTCGGCCCCGGCATCAGGCAGGTGACGGTGATGCCGGTGTCCTTCAGTTCGTTGCGCAGCGCCCAGGCGAAGGAGTCGATAAAGGCCTTGGTGCCGTTGTAGACCGCCTGGAAGCTGCCGGGCATGAAGCCCGCGATGGACCCCGTGATGAGGATGCGGCCGGAGCCTTGCCGCCGCATGGCGTTGCCGATGCGGTGGATGAGATAGATTGTCCCCGTGACGTTGGTGTCCACCACATGGCGCGCGGCGTTGAAATCCTGATCGAGGAAGCCTTTGCCGAGCCCGTGGCCGGCATTGGCACAGAGCACCTCCACAGGCCGCCCGAGGCGCTCCACTTCGGCACAGAGTTTGTCCACCCCCCCGATCGTGGCAAGATCCGTCTGGAGGGAATGAACCTCTGCTCCCGTGGCGCTCAGAGCCTCGGCAGCGGTCTCGATGTCGGGTTGATCTGCGGCGATGACCAGATCGAAGCCGTCCCGCGCCAGCAGCAGCGCCAGCTCGTAGCCGATGCCGGAGGATGCGCCCGTCACGACAGCGAGGGCGCGCCCATCGGGGGCGCGGGTTTGGGGATTGGCCTCAGCCATGGCGTGTCCTTTCAGGGCTTGAGGACGACCTTGATGCAGCCGTCCTTCTTGTCGCGGAACTGCGCGTAGAGGTTCGGCCCGTCTTCCAGGCCGGCGCGATGGGTGATGACGAAGGAGGGATCGATGTCGCCGTTCTGGATGCGCTGCATCAGGATCGGCAGGTAGCGCTGGACCGGGGTCTGGGCCATGCGGAAGGTGAGGCCGCGATTGATGGCCGATCCCATGGGGATCTTGTCCAGAAAGCCGCCATAGACGCCGACGATGGAGACGACGCCAAAGTTGCGGCAGCACTGGATCGCCTGCCGCAGCACGTGAGGCCGGTCCGTGCCCATGAAGGTCGCGACCTTGATGCGGTCGATGCGGGCATAGAGCGAGGATGAGGCGTCCGCCTCGGTGCCCACCGCATCGATGCAGGCGTCGGCGCCGCGGCCGTTGGTCATGTCGCGAATGCGCGCGTAGATATCTTCGTCCAGAAAATCGAGCGTCTCCGCGCCGCCAGCCCGCGCCAGAGCGAGGCGCTCGGGCACGGTATCGATGGCGATGACGCGTTCCGCACCCAGCATGAAAGCGCTGCGGATGGCCATCTGACCCACCGGTCCGCAGCCCCAGATGGCCACGGTCTCGCCGCCCTTCAGGTCGCAGAATTCGGCCGCCATATAGCCCGTGGGGAAGATGTCGGAGAGGAAGAGCACCTGCTCGTCGGTGAGCCCGTCCGGCACCTTGATGGGGCCGACGTCGGCATAGGGCACGCGCAGGTATTCCGCTTGGCCACCTGAATATCCGCCAAGCATATGAGAGTATCCAAAGAGGCCCGCCGGGGAATAGCCCCACATCTCCTCGGCCATCTTGTGGTTGGGGTTGGAGCGCTCGCAGCCGGAATAGAAGCCGCGCCGGCAGAAGAAGCATTCGCCGCAGGAAATGGTGAAGGGCACCACCACACGGTCGCCCACCTTCAGGTTCGATGCGCCGCTGCCGACCTCCACCACCTCTCCCATGGTCTCGTGCCCCAGCACGTCGCCATGTTCCATGGAGGGGATCACGCCGTCATAGATGTGAACGTCCGAGCCGCAGATGGCGCAGGCCGTCACTTTGATGATCGCGTCGCGCGGATGCTGGATTTGAGGGTCCGGAACCTGCTCGCATCGAATGTCGCCTTTGCCGTGGAAGGTCAGCGCCTTCATCAAAGCCTCCTGCCCGGAGCGCGCCGCCGCGCCCATGTGGAACCGCCGGAATGTCCGTCGATCTCCACTTGCGAACAGCCGGGGGGAGCGGTTGTTCCTCCGGCAAGGCTTTGAAATCAAAGATTTACGGCAGCGTCCGTGCTTCCTGCGCCGAGGAAGGAGGCGGGAGCGCGAAGGCGTCTCAGTCCCGTTGGGGGCGCGCATCCCGCTGATGGGCGGGGCCGCAGCGATGGGCGCATCCGCCGCGCCAGATGCGGATTGCGGCCCGCTCAGCTCGCAAAGCTGGCCGCAGCCAACCCCAGCACCAGAAGTCCCGCCGCGACCAGCGCCCAGGTGCCCCAGTTGGGGGGCGCATTCGCATGGGCGCGGTTGTCCTCCTCGCTCTGCGGGCGATAAAGCTCGCCGACGCTGGGGTCGCCGTCCGCGATGCGGTCGCCCTTCTCCGGTGGGCGCCAGTCCTGCTGCGGGGCATGGCCGCCGGCCTCATCATCCGTCCCCAGCGGCGCGGCGGCGAAGTCCGGCCCGCGCACCTTGTCGCGGTTCCGGCCGGTGTCGGTGGCGTGGCGGGTCCGCTCGGCATCCGATCCGTCTTCGGTCATGGCAACGCTCCTTTCGCTCATGTCTGTTCTGGAGAAAGAAGTGCCCTGCCCCGCGAGACGTTCCCGGCGTATCCGCAGCGGCTCCCCCGCCCCGCTTTCGGGATGAACGGAAGAAGCCGCAACCGGGTGAAAATTCACCACACCGGTGAATCGTCTTCAGCAATCGGTGTGTATTTCGCGTTACCGGCCTCAAGCCGCTTTCGGCATCATCGCGCCCCTAAAAGACCAAGGCACGATGAGGAGACGAACGTTGAGCGGCCAAACCCCTGCCCCCATTGGCGATGTCGCCATTTCCGCCCACGCTGGCGGGCCCCTTTCGGCGGCGCTCCAGCCCATGGCGCATGCGATCCGCTTCCTCGCGGTGGACGCCATTCTTGCGGCGGGCGAAGGTCATCAGGGCGTTCCCCTCGGCATGGCCGAGATCGCGACGGTGCTCTACAGCCGCCACCTGAAGTTCGATCCGGCCGATCCCACCTGGCCGGACCGCGACCGGGTGGTGCTCTCCAACGGGCACGGCTCCACCCTGCTCTATTCGTTGCTGCACCTCACCGGCTATCACCACATCTCACTCGACGCGGTGAAGAGCTTCCGTGAACTCGGCTCAACCTGCGCCGGCCATCCGGAATACGAGCCCGCCGCCGGCATCGAGACCACCACCGGTCCCCTCGGGCAGGGCATCGCCAATGCGCTGGGCATGGCCATCGCCGAAGCTCACCTCAATGCCCGCTTCGGCGACGACCTCATCGATCACCGCACCTGGGCCTTCGTCGGCGACGGCTGCCTGCAGGAGGGCGTGGGGCAGGAGGTGATCCAGCTCGCCGGCCACCTGAAGCTCGGCAAGCTCACCTTCTTCTGGGATGACAATGCCATCACCGATGATGGCTCCACCGAGCTGTCCATCTCCGAGAATGTCGCCGAGCGCTTCCGCGTCGCCGGCTGGCACGTGGTCGAGATCGACGGGCACGACATCGATGCGGTCGATGCGGCCATCCGCGCCGCCAAGGCCGATCCCCGCCCCTCCATGATCGCCTGCAAGACCACCATCGCCCGTGGCATCCCGCGCCTCGAAGGCCAGCGCGGCGGCCATTCCGGCAAGCTCTTCCCCGAAGATCGTGCCGCCATGGCCGCGCGCTTCGGCTGGACCGGCGGCAGCTTCGACATTCCGGCCGACATCGGCGCCGACTGGCGGGCCACGGGCGCGCCGGGCGCGCAGGCTCGGGCGGCCTGGCGCAAGCGGCTCGCGGCGGCGGGCAATCAGGTGCAGGACGAATTCCACCGCACCATCTCCGGCACGCTGGCCGCCGGGGCGCGCGAGGCCATCCACGCCTACAAGGCGAAGGTGGCGGCCGAGGAGAAGGCGGACTTCTCCATCGCTACTTCCGGCGACATCGCCGCGGCGCTCTATGAGATCCTGCCGGACATCATGACCGCCTGCGCCGATCTGGAGGCTCCCACCAACCACAAGCGCCAGCTCTCCGCCTTCACGGCGAAGGACCGCGGTGGCCGCTACATCCATTGCGGCGTGCGCGAGCATGCCATGGGCTCGCTCGCCAACGGCATGGCGGCCCACGGCGGCGTCATCCCGCTGGCCGTCACCTACCTGCCCTTCTCGGACTACGAGCGCCCGGCCCTGCGCATGGCGGCGCTCATGGGGCTGCCGGTGAAGTTCGTGTTCAGCCACGATTCCATCGGCATCGGCAAGAATGGCCCGACCCACCAGCCGGTAGAGATCATCGCCTCGCTGCGCGCCATGCCCAACATGACGGTGCTGCGCCCCTGCGATGCCATCGAGGCCGCCGAGGCGTGGGAGATCGCTTTGGATCATCGCACCGGCCCGGTGGCCCTCGTCTTCGCGCGCCAGTCCCTGCCGGCGCTGCGTCGCGACGGCGGCGCGGAGAACCACTCGGCCCGCGGTGCCTATGTGCTTCAGGAGGCCGAGGGCGGCCCGCGCCGTGTCACGCTCATCTCCACCGGCTCGGAAGTTCAGATCGCCGTGGAAGCCCGCGCCCAGCTACAGGCCGAGGGCATTCCCACGGCGGTGGTCTCCATGCCTTGCTGGAGCCTGTTCGAGGCTCAGGATGCCGCCTACCGCAATGCGGTGCTTGGCGCCGGCACCGTGCGCGTCGCGGTGGAAGCGGCGGTGAAGTTCGGCTGGGAGCGCTGGATCGGCGAGGATGGCGGCTTCGTCGGCATGACGGGCTTTGGTGCCTCCGGCCCGGCGGATGCGTTGTACCGGCATTTCGGCATCACCGCCAAGGCCGTGGCCGACGCCGCCCGCGTCCGCCTCTGAGCCTGTCGCGCCAATCGGAAAGACCAAGACCATGCACAGGATCGTCGTTCTCGACCGCGACACCATCGCGCCGGAAGTGAATGTCCGCCGCCCGTCCTTCCCCCATGAGTGGGTGGAATATGATCGCACCAGCGCAGGCGAGGTGATCGAACGGGCGAAGGACGCCACCATCCTCATCAACAACAAGGTGGACCTTCGGGCCGCCACACTCGCCCAGTTGCCCAACCTCAAGCTCATCGCCATCGCCGCCACCGGCACCGATTGCGTGGACAAAAAGGCTGCGGCGGCGCGGGGCATCCCCACGGTGAACATCCGCGGCTATGCCAAGGCCACCGTGCCGGAGCACACCTTCGCGCTGCTGCTCTCCCTCGCCCGCTCCATCGTGCCCTACCGGGCCGAGGTGCTGGAGGGCGCGTGGCAGGCGGCGCAGCAGTTCTGCTTCTTCACCAACCCCATCGTGGACCTCGCGGGCCGCCGGCTCGGCATCGTCGGCGCCGGCGTGCTGGGCTCGCAGGTGGCCGGCATCGCGCGCGCCTTCGGCATGGACGTGGTGTTCTACGATCCCGGTGCAAAGCCCGGAACGGCGGGCGTCGTCAGCCTCGACGAACTGATCGAGACCTCCCACGCCATCACCCTGCACTGCCCGCTCACGGAAGAGACGCGCGGCATGTTCGACTTGTCCGCCTTCCGGCGCATGAAGAACCGGCCGATCCTCATCAACACCGCGCGCGGCGGGCTGATCGTGGAGGAAGATCTGGAGATCGCCCTCGATGAGGGGCTGGTGAGCGCCGCCGGGCTCGACGTGACCCTGCCCGAGCCCCCGGCGCCCGACAGCGCCTTCATGCGGCTCGCACGCCGGCGCAACGTCATCTGCACGCCGCACATCGCCTGGGCCTCGCTGGAAGCGCAGCAGGCGCTGACCGACCAGCTCATCGACAATGTCGAGAACTTCGTCGCCGGCGCCCCCACCAACGTGGTCTCGCCGGACTGAGGCAGCTGGCAACGTTTCAGTCCCGGCGAGCCGCGCCGGCCGGATCATGGTCCGGCCGGCGTTTTCTTTTGCCCTGCGAACAGGGCACAAAAAAAGACCCACCGGCGAACCGGCGGGCCTTCAGGCTAGGGAGCTTGTGAGCAAAGGGGGGCCCAGTCTGCGCCGGGCTCCCTCCTCAAGGCAGGACACTCAGGGCAGGAAGCCGATGGAGATCCACGGCACGGCGGCCACCACCGCCAGCGCGATGAGCAGCACCAGCATGTAGCCGACGATGGGTTTCATGCCCTCGTCCGGGTTCACGTCGCCGATGGCCGTCGCACAGTAGTAGCCGACGCCGAAGGGCGGCGCGAACAGGCCGATGCCCATGGCGAGGATCACCACCATGGCATAGTGGACCTCGTGGATGCCCATCTGCCGCGCGATCGGGAACAGGAGCGGCCCGAACAGCACGATGGACGGGATGCCCTCCAGCACCGAGCCGAGGATGATGAAGGCGAGGATGGAGACCACCATGAAGGTCGCCGCGCCGCCCGGAAGGCCGGACATCACCCTGGCGAGGTTCTGCGAGAAGCCGGACTGGGTGAGCGCCCAGGCCATGCCCGTCGCCGCGCCGATGATGAGCAGGATCGCGCCGGAGAGCGCGGCCGTGCTGATCATCATCGGAACCACCCGGCTCCACTCGAACTGACGGTAGACGAGCAGGCCCACCACCACCGAATAGATGATGCCGATGGTGGAGACTTCCGTCGCCGTGGCGATGCCCTCCATCACCGCGCCGCGGATCACGAACGGCAGGGCAATGGCCGGCAGCGCGATGCCCGCGGACCACAGGATGTCCTTGGCCGAGACGCGCTTGACGTTGGAGAGGTCGTCGTTGCGGTAGCGGTAGCGCACGAGGAGGCACAGGGCGAGGCCGAGCACCAGGGCGGGCAGAAGGCCGCCGGTGAACAGCGCCGCAATCGAAACGCCCGTGACCGAGCCGATGGTGAGCAGCACGAGGGAGGGCGGGATCGTCTCCGTCTGCGCGCCAGTGGCGGCGAGCAGGGCCACGAGATCGCCCTTCTTGGCGCCGCGCTTCACCATTTCCGGGAACAGCACGGGCGTCACCGCCGCCATGTCCGCCGCCTTCGAGCCGGAGATGCCCGAGACGAGATACATGGCGCCGATCAACACGTAGGAGAGGCCGCCGCGCACATGCCCCAGAAGGCTCGCGAGGAAGCCCACCAGCGCCCGCGCCATGCCCGTCATCTCGATCAGCAGGCCGAGGAACACGAACAGCGGCACGGACAGCAGGATGAGGTGGCTCATGCCTTCGTCCATGCGCCCCACCACCACCGCGAGCGGCGTCGTGGTCGTGAAGGTGAGGTAGCCCACCGTCGCGAGGCCGAACGAGAAGGCGATGGGCACCCCGGCGAACACCGACGCCGCCACGAGGCCGACGAGGAAGATGAGCAGATTGTAGTTGCCCAGCGTCTTCAGCCAGGGCGAGGCCACATGGCCGAGGGCGACCGCCAGGACGAGGCAGATACACACCACCGCCACCTGCTTCGGATTGACCGCGCGCAGCAGCTTCAGGAAGCTGACCAGCGCCATGAGCCCGATGCCGATGGGCAGAGCCGCCGCCTTCCACGTGTTCGGCACGTCGAGGGCCGGCAGCGTCACGAACATCTCGTCCTCGGCATACTCGATGGCGGGGTGCAGCACCGCCACGAGGAAGACGAGGGGCGCGGCGAGGGCCAGCGTCTCCAGCACCGACCTCACGCGCGGCGAGGCCATGCTGACGAAGGCGGTCATGCGCATGTGGCTGTCGCGCTGGAGGGCCAGCACGGCGCCGAACATGGCGAGCCAGATGAACAGGACGGACGCAAGCTCGTCCGACCATACGATGGGGCTGTGCAGCGCATAGCGCTTCACCACGCCGACGAAGAGCACGGTGATCTCGGCCAGCACGAGGGCGGCGGCGAGATATTCCACCACCCGGCAGAGGGCCGTCTCCACGCCGAAGACGGCGCGGCGCCAGCCGGTGGGAAGCGCCGGGGGCGGCGCGTCCTCCGTGGCGTAGGCTTCGTGCAGCGCGTGGGTTTCGTCCAGCGCATGCCCGGGCGGCGGCATGGAGTGGGATACGTGCTGGGACATGCTCACCCCCCGAGCTTGCCGACGGCGGCCTCGAGCAGGCCCCACGCCTCGTCGCCATACTTGGCCTTCCACTCGCCGTAGAAGGGGGTCGAAGCCAGCGCCTTGCGGAACAATTCGCGGTCCACGTCGATGAAGGTGATGCCCTTGGCGGTGAGGTCGGCGCGCAGGCTCTGGTTGAGCGAGGCGATGTCGGCGCGCTGGTCCACAGCCGACTTGTCCAGCTCGCGGGTAACGACGGCGCGCACATCCTCCGGCAGCGTGCCCCAGGCGCGGCGGTTGCCGAGGATGACGTAGCCGTCCCACACGTGGCCGGTCATGGAGCAGGACTTCTGCACTTCGTAGAGGCGGGTGGAGGCGATGATCGCGAGCGGGTTCTCCTGGCCCTCGACCACCTTGGTCTGGAGCGCGGAATAAAGCTCGTTGAAGTTGATCGGCGTGGCGCCGGCGTTCAGCGACTTGAACACCGAGGTCAGCATGGGCGCCGGCGGGACGCGGATCTTGAAGCCGTTCAGATCCTGCGGGGTGCGGATCTCGCGGGTGGACGAGGTGATCTGGCGGAAGCCGTTGTCCCAGAACTTGGCGGGTGCAACGAGGCCGGTCTTTTCGATCTGCGCGCGGATATACTTGCCGAGATCGCCGTCCACCGCCTTCCACACGGTCGCGTAGTCGGGGAAGGCGAAGCCGGTGTTGACGATGCCGGAAACGGGCACCAGCGTCGCGAGGATCGAGGTGGAGAGATTGAAGAACTCCACGCCGCCCGAGCGCACCTGGGCGAGCAGGTCGGTGTCCGAGCCAAGCTGGTTGGCCGGGAACAGCTTGATCTCGACCCTGCCGGAGGTGGCCTCGCGGATGCGATCGAGGGCTTCCTGGGCGCGCTTGTTCACCGGGTGGGTGGGGTCCTGGCCGGTGGCGTACTTGTAGGTGAATTCGGCAGCCTCGCCCCGGCGGGTCAGGATGCTGAACAGGGGCAGCGCGGCGCCTGCGGCCAGCACGTGACGGCGGGTCAGGCCGGTCTTGGTCGGTTTCATGGTGTCTTCTCCCTAGTGTGCCGTTTCGGCGGCTTGATCGTTGGAAAGAGGGACTAGGCCCGGCCCTGCAGGGCGCGGTAGGCGGCGATCACCTGGCTGTCGTCCTCGGCGCCCCGGCCACGGCCGGAGACGGAGAGGAACATCTGGTGGGCGGTTGCCGCGAGCGGCAGCGCGGTCTTGGCGCCGGCGCCGGCTTCGAGAACGATGCCGAGATCCTTCACGAAGATGTCCACCGCGCTGGTCACGCGCGGCTCGGTCTCCAGCATGCGGGGGCCGCGATCCTTCAGCATCCAGCTGGAGGCGGCGGAGCCGGAGACGATGTCGAGCATGGCGTTCATGTCGAGGCCGAGCGTCTCGGCCAGCGACAGCGCCTCGCCGGCGACCGCCAGATGCACCCCGCACAGGAGCTGGTTCACCGCCTTGGCGGTGGCGCCCTGCCCGGCCTTGTCGCCCAGCAGCACCACCTTGGAGCCCATGGCGTCCAGCACCGGCTTCACCTGCGCGAACAGGTCTCCCGCCGCCGCGACCATGATGGTGAGGCTGCCGGCTTCCGCCCCGACCACACCACCCGAGACGGGGGCATCCACGAGACGGCGGCTCTGGGCCTCCACGCGCTTGGCGAGGGCCGCGACGGCGGCGGGCGGGCAGGTGGCCATGAGGATGACCGTGCCGCCCTCAGGCAGATGCGCCAAAGCGCCCGCGCCGAACAGGATGTCGTCGGCCTGGGCGGCATTCACCACCATCAGCACCACGGCATCCTGGCCGGCGAAGGCCTCTGCGAGGCTGGCCGCAGCCACGCCCCCGGCACCGGCGAGCTTCGCCCCGGCCTCGGGCCGGATATCGAAGCCCGTCACGGCGAAGCCGGCACGGGCGAGGTTGGCCGCCATCGGCAGGCCCATGGAGCCGAGCCCCACAAAGCCGATCTTCTTCATCGTTTCCTCCCGCTCGGCCCGCCCCTCTTGCCGGGGGCTGGGACCGGATGAATTACTTGAGCCAGCCCTTCACCTGCGCCGAGAGCGCGTCGGTGGAGATGCCGTAGCGATCATGCAGGGTGGGCAGCGCGCCGGCGGCCAGGAACTCGTCCGGCAGGCCGATCATGCGGAACGCGGGGTGGACGCCCTCGCGCATCAGCAGTCCCGCCACCGCCTCGCCGAGGCCGCCTATGACGGTGTGGTTTTCCACCACAACCACGAGGCGGCCGGGCTTGGCGCAGGCTTCCAGAATGGTCGCGGTGTCGAGGGGCTTGATGGTGGGCACGTGCAGCACGCCCACGTCCACGCGGTCCGCCTCAAGGGCCTTGGCGGCTTCGAGCGCCCGCATGGTCATGATGCCGGACGAGATGAACAGCACCTCGTAGCCGTCGCGCAGCATCTTGGCCTTGCCCAGCTCGAAGGTGTAGCCGTACTCGTCGAGCACGAGCGGCACCTGGCCGCGCAGCAGGCGCATGTACACCGGGCCCTTGTGGGCCACCATGGCCGGCACCGCCTGCTCGATCTCGTGGGCGTCGCAGGGGTCGATGACCGTCATGTTCGGAATGGCGCGCATGAGCGCCAGATCTTCCGCCGCCTGGTGCGAAGGGCCGTAGCCGGAGGTGAGACCCGGCAGGGCGCAGGCGATCTTCACGTTGCGGTCTTCTTCCGCAATCGTCTGGTGGATGAAGTCATAGGCCCGGCGCGAGGCGAACACCGCATAGGTGGTGGCGAAGGGCGTGAAGCCTTCCGCCGCGAGGCCCGAGGCGGCGCCGAACAGCAGCTGCTCGGCCATGCCCATCTGGTAATAGCGGTCCGGGAAGGCCTGCTGGAAGATGTGCAGGTCCGTATACTTGCCGAGGTCCGCCGTCATGCCGACGATGGAGGGATCGTTCTGCGCAGCCTTGACCAGCGCATGACCGAACGGGGCCGGCTTGGTGCGCTGCCCCTCGCCCGCGATGGACGCGATCATGGCGGAGGTGGTCAGGCGCGGCTTGGCGGGGGTATCAGCCTTGGCGGCGGGAGCGGGTTTCATGCGGGCTTCCTCTCGTCGAGGGCGGCCAGGGCCAGCTGCCACTCATGGGCATCCACACGGATGAAGTGGTTCTTGTCGCGCGCCTCGAGGAAGGGGATGCCCTTGCCCATGAGGGTGTCGGCGATGATCATGCTGGGCCGGCCGCCATTGGCGGTCTTGGCCGCATCGAAGGCGTTGCGTACGGCGTCAAGGTCGTTGCCGTCCACCCGCTGCACGAACCAGTTGAAGGCTTCCAGCTTCTCCGGCAGCGGCTCGAAGCCGAGCATGGAGGTGGAGGGGCCGTCCGCCTGCTGGTTGTTCACGTCGACGATGGCGATTAGGTTGTCGAGCTTGTAATGGGCGGCCGACATGATGGCCTCCCACACCGAGCCCTCGTCCAGCTCGCCGTCGGAGAACAGGGTGTAGACCCGGCTGTCCGAGCCCTTGCGCTTCAGGCCGAGGCACTTGCCCACCGCGATGGACAGGCCGAGGCCGAGCGAGCCGCCGGACATCTCCATGCCTGGGGTATAGGCTGCCATGCCGGACATGGGCAGGCGGCTGTCGTCGAAACCGTAGGTCTCCAGCTCGTCCTCGGGGACGATGCCGGCCTCGATCAGCGCCGCGTAGAGCGCGATCGCATAGTGGCCGTTGGAGAGCAGGAAGCGGTCGCGCCCCTCCCATTCGGGGTTCTGGGGCTCGTAGCGCATGGCGTGGAAATAGGCGGTGGCCAGCACGTCGGCGATGTCGAGAGCCTGGGCGATATAGCCCTGCCCCTGCACCTCGCCCATGCGGATGGCATGACGCCGGATGTTCCAGGCGCGCCGCTCCAGCGAGACGTTGGAAGTTGTCGTGGTCATTGTCCCTGTTCCTGTCGAGGAACGCCCGCGCGAGGACGGGTCCGGCCGCCTTGCGACCGCCGACCCGCACGCGCCGTGGCGGACCGGGATTAGTGGATCAGCATGCCGCCGTTGACGTCGATCACCGCGCCGGTGACGTACGCAGACAGGTCGCTGGCGAGGAACAGATAGATGCCGGCCACGTCGCTCGCGTCGCCGAGGCGATTGAGCGGGATGCCCTTCAGGATGTCCTTGCGCATCTCGTCGGTCAGCTTGCCGCCGGTGATGTCGGTCTGGATCAGCCCGGGGGTGACGCAATTCACGCGGATGCCGTCAACGCCGAACTCACGGGCCATCGCCTTGGCAAGGCCGAGCACGCCGGCTTTCGCGGAGGAATAGTGCGGGCCGCCGAAGATGCCGCCGCCACGCTGCGCGGACACCGACGACATGCAGGCGATGGAGCCGGACTTACGCGCCTGCATGTGCGGGATGAACACCTGGCTGAGGAACAGGACGCCCTTGCAGTTGATGTCCTGGATGCGGTCCCAGCTCGCCTCGTCGATGTCGAGGGTCTTCACCGGCTGGGTCACGCCGGCATTGTTGACGAGGATGTCCACATGGCCGAACGCGGCAATTACCGCATCGGCGGCCGCCTGGCAGGACGCCTTGTTGGCGACGTCGCAGCCGACGCCGATATGCTGCGGGCCGAGCTCGGCGGCAGCGGCCTTGGCGGCGGCCTCGTCGATGTCGAGAATGGCGATGCGCGCGCCATGGGCGGCGAACAGCTTCGCCGTGGCAAGACCAATGCCGCGGGCGCTGGCCGCCCCCGAAATGGCGGCGGTCTTGTTCTGAAGCAACATGGTTTCCTCCACGAGGGGCCTCTTTTTGTAAGGGTGATACTGGCTCGCCTTTTCCCGGCTGAAAAACGCAAAAATTGCGCGAATGGATGAACCATGCTCATCTAACGCCTCCAACCACCCGCCCTTCCCCAGCGGCTTCCTTCATGAGTGATCGGCATGAAGCGCCTTCCCCTCTCCGCCCTCCAGGCCTTCGAATCCGCCGCGCGACGCGGCTCCTTCCGCGTTGCCGGCGAGGAGCTGGGCATATCGCCAAGCGCGATCAGCCACGCGGTGCGCAAGCTGGAGGATCTGATGGGCGCGGCCCTGTTCGAGCGTGAAGGTCGAGCGGTGCGGCTCAATCCGGCGGGAGAGGCGCTGATGCGCCATGTGGCGGCCGGCTTCGACGAGATGCGGCAGGGCATCGAGATGGTCGGCGCCCGGTCGGTGAACCTACTGCGGCTGCATTGCGCGCCCTCGCTGGCGGCACAATGGCTGCTCCCCCGGTTGCGCACGCTGCTCGCCAAGCAGCCGGGGCTGGAGGTGCGACTCGCGGCGGGGGTGGACTATCCCCGCTTCGAGCATGACGAGTTCGACGCCGACATCTGCTATGGCCCGCCTCGGCAGGAGGGGCTGATCGTCGTGCCCCTCGGCGAGGAGACGGTGACGCCCTTGTGCGCGCCGGAAATGGCCGCGCGGATATCAGGACCGCTGGACCTGCTCGAACACGACCTGATCGAGAGCGACAACAAGCGCGTGCGCTGGAACCACTGGTTCGAATCCAACGGCGTCGCCCCGCCCGGCCCGCGCGGGTCACGCTTCGACCGCTCCTTCATGGCCATCGCGGCAGCGGTGGACGGGCTCGGCATCGCGCTCGAATCCACCCGCCTCGCCGAGCGCGAGATCGCCCGCGGCCAATTGGTGGCGCCGCTGGCCGGCAAGGCCAACGACGTCACCTATGTGGGGCACTATCTGGTCTTCCCGCGTGCCGCGAAAGCGCGGCGGGCTGTGCGCATGTTCGCCACCTGGATCACGCAGGAACTTGACCTGCCGACGCCGCGCATCTGAGGACACGGCTCTTCCGCACGAACCCGGCCCGGATCACGGCACCAGACGCGCCCCCTGCTCCAGCACCTCGTCGAGGCCAAGCTGGGGATGGAGTTCGGCGACGACGGCGATGTCTTCCTGGATGCGGGCGATGATCCAGTCCCGCACCTCGGTTACGATCGCCCGCGCGGCCTTGTCGCGCGAGCGCACGAACTGGCAGTGCCGCCCGGTCGTCATCAGCCGTGGGCTCGCGGGAATGAGCATCTTGTTGCGCAGCCAGTGGCAGATCACATTCAGCCAGCCCAACGCCACGCCCTGCCCCAGCAGCGCCGCCTGCACGACGATGGCGTAGTCCGAGAAGATCATCGAATTGACGGCCGAATTTGGGTCTTCGGGAAAGAACAGATGCGACCAGTCGGGCTGCGCCTCGCTGAGGAAGATGAGCGTCTCCTCGGTCGCCTTCAGCGGACCGCGGTGCGCTTCGCTGTAGCCGGGGCTGCAGATGGGCAGCAGCGTCTCGGGCATGATGTAGGCCGCCTCGTGCCGCTCGTCCGGCCCGTTGACGAAACGCATGCCGAGATCGACGTCGGTGACCGGCCCGGTCAAGGCGGACATGATGAGCTCGAACCGAAGCTCCACGGTCGGGAAGGTGCGCTTCAGTTCCGCCATGTGCGGCATGATCCAATGGGTGGTGAACCCCGTCGAGACCGAAAGGGTCACGGTCTCCACCCCCGCATTGCGATCCTCGATTTCCCGCAGCGCATGCTCGATGCCGGAAAATCCCCGCGAGATGGCCTCGTACAGAATGAGCCCGGCCTCGGTGAGCGTCACGCCCCCGGGCAGGCGGTTGAACAGCACGGTTCCGATGTGGTCCTCGAGGCGGCCGATCATGCGGCTGACCGCGGCCGGCGTGACATTCAGCTCGCCGGCCGCGCGGGCGAAACTCCCGCAGCGCGCCGCGGCCTCGAACGTGAAGAAGCCGTTCATGGACGGCAGGGCAAGCCGGATTTTGCGCATTTACATGATGTAACTTAGCCGGGATTTTTTTTCAATTGAACCGGCAGCGCAACGTTGGTCTTCTAAGGCCCAACGAAGGCTCGCGAAGAGCCATAAAGCCAGAGACACAGGGGAACGGCATCGCGACGGCGAGCGGACGTGCGCACGCGCACGGGCCTTTTCGTCTGGCCGCACATGCGATGTAACGTTGCCGCGTTGCTTTTCAGAGCGGGGCAAGATGACCAGGCCAGCATCTTCCGGAACCGTCGGCGTATCGATCCGGAACGCCACCAAACACTACGCCGGCTTTTGCGCCCTCAACGACGTCAGCCTGGAGGTGGCGCCCGGCGAGTTCGTTTCCGTGCTCGGGCCCTCCGGGTCGGGCAAGACGACGCTGCTGGGCATCCTCGGCGGCTTCGTCCAGCCCTCCTCCGGGTCGGTCTTCCTGGGCGAACGGGACATCACGTTCGCCCCGCCGCACAAGCGCGACATCGGAATCGTGTTCCAGAACTACGCGCTCTTTCCGCACATGAGCGTCGCCGAGAACGTGACCTTTCCGCTGCGCGCCCGCCGCATGCCGAAGTCCGAGTGGCCTGCCAAACTGAAGGCGGCGCTGGAGATGACGGAGCTTGGTGGCTACGGCGACCGCAAGATCCACGAATTGTCCGGCGGCCAGCGCCAGCGCGTCGCGCTCGCCCGGGCGATGATCTTCGAGCCGCGGCTCATCCTGATGGACGAGCCGCTTTCGGCCCTCGACAAGCAATTGCGCGAGACGATGCAGATCGAACTCAAGCATCTGCATCGCAAGCTGGCCGCCACCATCATCTACGTGACGCATGACCAGCGCGAAGCGCTGACCATGAGCGACCGTATCGCCATCATGAACAAGGGACGTATCGTCCAGGTCGATGCGCCGGAGCGGCTGCACGATCATCCGGTGAATTCCTTCGTGGCCGGATTCATCGGCGAGGCGACGCTCCTGCCGGTGTCGCGCATCGACGACAACAGCGTCGATCTGGGTGGCACGCGGATCGTCTCGGGGCGGCCGATCCCGCACAATCTCAAACTCTTCCTCGCCATCCACTCCGAGAAGCTCACGGTGGTGCAGGACGGCGCGGACACCTCCGCGAACATCCTCACCGGCACCGTTTCGGAAGCGCTCTATCAGGGCGAGAGCGTGCGCATGTTCGTGGATCTGGACCACGGCGCGCGGCTGAGCCTGAGGGTGCCCAGCAATCACGAAAACCGCTCCCGGATGAAGGCGCCGGGCGAACGCATCGCCGTCCGCCTGCATCCCGACGACACCATCGTGGTGCCTCAGGCGCCCTGACTTCCCCGCCCCCGAATGCGAGATTCACAAGGAAAGCGTAAGATGAAGCTCTCTCAGTTCAAGGTCCTGACGTTCGACGTGGTCGGCACGCTCATCGACTTCGAGACGGGTGTCCTGAACGCCGTGCGCGCGCTGGGCGGCCCGAAGGCCGTGGCCGCCAGCGACGACGACATCTTCGAGCCCTACAAGCGCGGTCGCGACAAGTTCTATGGCCGGTCTTCCTTCGCCATGAAGGACGTTTATCTGTCCCTCGCGGCGGAACGCGGCTTCAACGACGATGAGGCCACCGCCGAGGCCTTCCAGCTCGCCGTGCTGCGCTGGCCGGCGTTCGCGGATTCGGTGGACGCCCTGCGGCGGCTGCGCAAGAATTTCCGCCTCGTCGCCATGACCAATGCCGACCGCACCGCCTTCTCGGCCTATTCGGCGACACTCGAAAACCCCTTCCACGACAGCGTGACCTGCGACGAGACGGGCTGCGCCAAGCCGGATCCGCGCTTCTTCGCCTTCAACAAGGGGCGCCAGTCCGCCCACGGGTTCCGCCAGTCGGAGATCCTGCATGTGGCGCAGAGCCAGTATCACGACATCGGCGTCGCCAAGGCCGAGGGCTACACCACCTGCTGGATCGAGCGGCGCCAGGGCCTCAAGGGCTTCGGCGGCACGCCCGACCCGAAGGTGCTGACCAAGCCCGACTTCCACTTCTCCACGCTGAAGCAGCTTGCGGATGCCGTGGACGCGGAACTCGACACCTCCCGCGCGGCAGCCTGAGCGAAAGAAAGCACGACACCATGGTCACCCCCGCGCTCCCGACCGACATTCCTTCGCTATGGCAAGCGACGTCGGTCGCTCGACCTGAGTTCACGAGCGCGAGCGGTGACCAGAGTTTCGACGTGGCGGTGATCGGTGGCGGCTATACCGGCCTCACCACCGCTCACTATCTGGCCAAGGCCGGGCTTGCGCCGGTGGTGCTGGAAGCCAACGGCATCGGCTGGGGCGCCAGCGGGCGCAATGGCGGTGTGGTCTCCGGCAAGTTCCGGCTGGGCTTCCGGGACATCGCCACCCGGCACGGCATCGACACCGCCCGCGCGATGCACGATCTCGGCATCGAGGCCATCGCGCATGTGGGCGAGCTGATCACGGAGCTGGGCATCGCGGGGGCGGACTACCGCCCCACCGGCTCGCTCCGCTGTGCCCACAACGCGCATACGCTGGAGCAACTGAAGACCGAGGCCGAGTGGCTGCGCGGGGCGCTCGGCGACACCGCGATCTCCATCCTGACCAAAGAAGAGGTCGCGGCGGAGACGGGCTCGGACGGCTTCACCGGCGGCATGCTGAACACCCATGGCGGCATCATCCATCCGCTGAACTTTGTCCTCGGCCTCGCCGCCGGGCTCAAGGCGGCGGGCATCGCCATCCATGAGCGCTCGCCGGTCCTGAGCCTGCGCCGCGAGGGCGCGGGCGTGGTGATCGAGACGCCTGATGCGCGTATCACCGCCCGGCAGGTGGTGATCGCCACCAATTCCTATTCCGACATCACCCCCGCCACCGCGGCGGTGCGTACCTCCATCATTCCGTTCCGTTCCGCCATGATCGCGACCGAGCCGCTGGCCGGCACGCCCGGTGCACATCTGCTCAGCACCGGGCGGAGCTACACCGAGACGCGGCGCATGATGCGATGGTTCCGCAAGGCCGGCGACCGGCTGCTCTATGGCGGCCGCGGCGCCTTCGGAAAGACCGATCGGCAGAGCGCCTACGCCGCGCTCGAAAAGGCGATGGTGCGGCAGTTTCCGGAACTCGCGCAGGTGAAGGTGACCCACCGCTGGTCCGGCCTCGTCGCCATGACCATGGACAGCCTCCCCCATCTCGGGCGGCTCGATGACCGGATCGTCTACAGCGTGGGCTACAACGGCACCGGCGTCGCGCTGGCCTCCGGCATCGGACGGCATGTCGCGGATCTGGTGACGGGGCGCCGGCCCGACCTCGGGCTCATCACCCGGCAGCCGCTCCACCCCATTCCCTTCTATGCCCTGCGCGAGCCGGCGGTACGGCTGGTCGCGGGCGCCTATCAATTCCTCGACGCCATCGGACGATGACGGCGAACGAGCAAAAAGCTTCCAGACGGCAAGGGCCCGAAGCGGCCAAGAGGAGAAAAGGCATGCGCTTTTCAGTCTCGATCCCGGTGATGACCGCGGCGCTAGCCCTGTCGGTGGCCACCGCCTCTGCAGAGCAGATCACCTTCGTCTCGCAGGGCGGCGCGTATCAGGAGGCCCAGACCAAGGCCATCCTGAATCCCGCGGCCAAGCTGCTCAGCATCACCATCAACCAGGACAGCGCGCCCGATGCCTGGCCGGTCCTGAAGACCCAGGCCGCCACCGGCAAGCCCATCTGGGATGTCATCGACGCGCCGACCACCATCTGCGTCCGCGGCGGCGACCAGGGCATGGTGGAGAAGCTGGACTTCTCGAAGATCCCCAATGCAGCGTCCATGCCCGCGCAGTACAAGACCCCCTATTCGGTGGCCTACGAGTTCTATTCGTCGGTGCTCGCCTACAACAAGAAGAAGTTCGCCAGCAAGGCGCCGCAGACCTGGGCGGACTTCTGGGACGTGAAGGCCTTCCCCGGCACCCGCGCCCTGCGCAACCATCCGCAGGCCACCATGGAAGCCGCCCTGCTCGCCGATGGTGTGCCGGCCGACAAGCTCTATCCGCTCGACGTGGACCGGGCGTTCAAGAAGCTGGAGCAGATCAAGCCGCACATCACGGTGTGGTGGACCTCCGGCGCCCAGTCGGCGCAGCTCCTGGCCGATGGCGAGATCGACATGGAGATGGCCTGGAACGGCCGCGTCGCCGCGGTGATGAAGGAAGGGGCTCCGGTGAGCTTCACCTTCAACCAGGGCCTGCTGCAGGAAACCTCCCTGTGCATCGTGAAGGGCGCGCCGAATCTCGAGACCGCCTACAAGTTCGTGAATGCCGCCATGACGCCGGACATCCAGGCGAACTTCCCCGCCTATATCGACTACGGCCCGGGCAACCCGGCCGCCTACGCCACCGGCAAGATCTCGCCCGAGCGCACGGCCCAGATGCCGAGCGCTCCGGAGAATGCGTCCAAGCAGGCGCTGGTGTCGCAGGCCTGGTGGGCCTCGCCCGCCGGTGAAGACGCCATCAAGCGCTGGGCGGGCTTCGTCCAGAAGTAAGGCCCCGCGGCAATGCCTCTTTCGGGGCGGGCCGGCGCCCGCCCCGCACCACTGCTCCCAAAGATCCTCCAGGAGCCCGCCATGTCGGCCTTGTCAACCGATCCGTCGCTTGCCCACAAGAGGGGGGAGCAGCGTCTCGTCCTGCTGCTGCTCGCGCCCTCGCTTGCCGTGGTCGGCTGCCTGCTGATCGTGCCGCTGTGCTGGCTGGTGTGGCAGTCGGTGCGCCAGGATGGCGCCTTCACGCTGGCCCACTATGCGCGGTTCTTCAGCGATCCCGTCTACTGGACGACCTTCCTGCAGACTTTCCGCATCGCCTTCATCGTCACCGCGGCGACCGTTCTGCTCGGCTATCCCATCGCCTATGTGGCGGCCGGCGCATCGCGGCGCTGGAGCATCGTCATCCTCGCGATGGTGATCCTGCCCTTCTGGACCAGCGTGCTCGTGCGGGCCTACGCCTGGCTCATCCTGCTGCAGCGGCGCGGCCTCGTGAATTCGTTGCTGACCGATCTCGGGCTGATCCAGGACCCGCTGGCGCTGGTCAACAACGAGCTGGGCACCGTGATCGCGACCGTCCACATTCTTCTGCCCTTCATGGTGCTGCCGCTCTACGCCACCATGCAGAAGATCCCGGCAGAACTCACCATGGCGGGCGCGAGCCTCGGGGGCTCGCCCTTCTACGTCTTCACGCGGGTGTTCCTGCCTTTGTCGCTGCCCGGCGTCGTCGCCGGCATGGTCCTCGTCTTCGTGCTGACGCTGGGCTTCTACATCACGCCGGAACTCCTGGGCGGCGGGCGCACCTACATGGTCTCCATGCTCGTTTCGCGGAACATCGAGGTCTACAACGAGTGGGGCGCCGCCTCCTCCATCAGCATCGTGCTGCTCGCCTGCGTCTTCCTCATCTTCCGGCTGGCGAGCCTCATCATCCCGTTTGAACGCATCATGGGGGCGCGCTGATCATGTCCCTCTCCCGCATCGTCCTGTACGTGGCCGTGGGCCTCATCCTCGTCTGGCTGATGATCCCCGTCCTCATCATCATTCCGATGTCCTTCTCCGGCGCCCGCTTCCTCGCCTTCCCGCCGCCCTCATGGTCGCTCAGGTGGTACGAGGCCTATCTGGAAAGCGCCGCGTGGATGCAGGCGACCCGCGTGAGCCTGATCCTCGCCGTGTCGAGCGCGATCATCGCGACCGTGCTGGGAACGGCGGCGGCCTATGCGCTAAACCTCTCCACGTCGCGCCTCGTGCGCAGCCTGCAGGTGGTGCTGCTCCTGCCGCTCGTCGTGCCCATCGTCATCACCGCCGTCGGCGTCTTCCTCGTCTATGCCAACGTCGGACTGCTCGCGACCATGAGCGGGCTCATCCTCGCCAACGTCATGCTCGGCCTGCCGTTCGTCATCATCTCGGTGCTGACAGGCTTGAGGAAGTTCGATCCGGCGCAGGAGATGGTCTCCCGCAGCCTCGGCATGAACCGGCTGCGCACCTTCTTCATCGTAACGCTGCCGCAGATCCGCCCGAGCGTCATCTCCGGCCTGCTGTTCGCCTTCATCTCGGCGCTGGACGAGACAGTGGTCGCCATCTTCGTCTCGGGCGGCGAGAATCAGACGCTGACCAAGCGCATGTTCACGGCGCTGCGCGACGAGATCGACCCGACGATTGCGTCCATCAGCACGCTGTTGACGGCGGTGTCCTTCCTGATGGTGATCCTCGTCGCCCTGAGCGCCCGCACGGCGCCGCGCAAGAACGCCGACGCCTGACCTCCCCTATTGGCCGCAGGACGACCGGCCCCCGCCGGCGTCCCATCCTGCTGCCCGGAACCACGACCATGAGCAACCTCATCGCCTTCGACCTCGCCGCGCCCGGAACGCCGCGCGAAAGCAAGCCGGCACCGGACCGGCTGATCGCCGGCGACCCGAGCTACAAGACCTGGGAAATCGCGGCAGCCGGCCACAGGGACATCCGCACCGGCATCTGGGAGGCGACGCCCGGCGTCACGCGCTCCATCAAGGGCGAGACCTGGGAATATTGCACGATCCTCTCCGGCGTGGTCGTGTTGACGGAGGATGGCGGCGCCCCACGCCGCTTCTGCGCCGGCGACACCTTCGTGCTGCGGCCGGGCTTCGTCGGAACCTGGGAAACGCTGGAGACCGTACGCAAGCTGTGGGTCGCCGTTTCCTGAACCCACTCAAGTACATCAGGCTTCACCCATGGCACTCCTCTACATGGCCGATCCCGCCCGGGGCGAGATCTGGCGCCGGCTGATCGGCGAAATGGCACCGGATATCGACGTGCGCATCTGGCCCGACATGGGAGACCCGGCCGACATCCGCTGGGTCGCCGTCTGGGACGTGCGGGTGGATCTCGCCGCAACGTTTCCGAACCTCGAAGTGATCTTCTCCACCGGGGCCGGCGTGGACCACCTCGACCTCACCCGCATCCCGCCCCGCATTCCCGTGGTGCGCATGGTGGAGCCCGGCATCGTGGAGGGCATGGTCGAGTACGTGACCATGGCCGTCCTGGCGCTTCACCGCGACCTGCCGACCTATATCGACCAGCAGAAGCGGCACCTCTGGGCGCAGCATTATGAAACGCCGGCAGCGCAACGGCGCGTCGGGATCATGGGGCTCGGCTCGCTGGGACAGGCGGCGCTCGGCCCGCTCGCGGCCTTCGGCTTTCCGCTGGCGGGCTGGAGCCGCTCGCCCCGGGATATCCCGAAGGTGGAGACCTTCGCGGGCGAGGCCGGGCTCTCCCCGTTCCTCGCACGCACCGACATCCTCGTCTGCCTTCTGCCGCTCACCGCCGAGACGCGGGGCATTCTCGATGCGCGGCTGTTCGCGCGGCTGCCGGTGGGCGCCCGGATCGTCAATGCGGGCCGCGGTGGCCATCTGGTGGCCGAGGATCTGGTCGCCGCCCTCGATGCCGGCACCCTCTCGGGCGCGGTGCTCGATGTGACGGAGCCGGAGCCGCTGCCGCCGGAGCATCCGTTCTGGAGCCATCCCCGCATCCTGCTGACGCCCCACGTCGCGAGCCTCACCCGGCCTGAGACCGCCGTGGTCAGCCTGCTCGAAAATCTCCGCCGCCACGCCGCAGGCGAGCCGATGGTCGGCCTCGTCGAACGCAGCCGCGGCTATTGAAAGTCTCGCCCATGTCTCTCGCCGCTGAACACGTCCTCAACCTCGCCGACCCGAGCCTCCTCGTCCAAGCGGCGTTCATCGGCGGGCAGTGGTGCGCCGCCGATGACGGCGCGACGCTCGCCGTGGAGGATCCCGCCACCGGCCGGACCGTGGGCACCGTTCCGGCCTGCGGCGCGGCCGAGACGCGGCGTGCCATCGAGGCGGCTGAGACCGCATTCCGTTCCTGGCGCGCGGTGCCGGCGGCGGAGCGCGCGCGCCTTCTGGAGCGCTGGAACGACCTGATCCTCGCCAACACCGCCGACCTCGCACGGATCATGACGGCCGAGCAGGGCAAGCCCCTCGCCGAGGCGGAAGGGGAAGTGCGCTACGGCGCCTCCTTCGTGAAGTGGTTCGCGGAGGAAGCGCGGCGCATCTACGGCCGCACCATCCCCGCGCCCGGGGCCGACCGGCGCATCCTGATGCTGGAAGAGCCCATCGGCGTCACCGCCGCCATCACGCCGTGGAATTTCCCCATCGCGATGATCACCCGCAAATGCGCGCCGGCCCTCGCCGCCGGCTGCACCATGGTCATCAAGCCGTCGGAGCTGACCCCATTCTCCGCCCTGGCTGTGGTGAAGCTCGCCGAGCGGGCCGGCATTCCCGCCGGAGTCATCTCCGTGGTGACGGGCCTGCCGGCCGCCATCGGCGATGAACTCACCTCGAACCCCGCGATGCGCAAGATCTCCTTCACCGGCTCAACCCGAGTCGGCGCCCATCTCATGCGCGCCTCGGCGGGGACGCTGAAGAAGCTGAGCCTCGAACTCGGCGGCAATGCGCCCTTCATCGTCTTCGACGATGCAGACCTCGACCTCGCGGTGGAGGGGGCCATGGCCTCCAAATTCCGCAATGCCGGACAGACCTGCGTGTGCGCCAACCGCATCCTGGTGCAGGCCGGCATCCATGATGCCTTCGTCGCCCGTCTCGGCGCGCGGATCGCGGCACAGAAGGTCGGCCCCGGCACGGCGCCCGGCGTCGCCATCGGTCCGCTCATCAACCGCGCCGCCGCCGAAAAGGTGCATGCGCACGTCGCCGATGCGCTGGCCAAGGGTGCGCGCGTGGCGCAGCAGGCCGACACGTCCTGTGCGGACGGAAACTTCGTCGCGCCCCTCCTCCTCACCGGTGCCACCACCGACATGCGCCTCGCCAACGAGGAGACCTTCGGCCCCGTCGCCCCGGTGTTCCGGTTCGAGACCGAGGCGGAGGCAATCGCCATCGCCAACGGCACGCCCTACGGCCTCGCCGCCTATTTCTTCACCGAGGACATGCACCGCGCCTGGCGGGTCGGCGAGGCGCTGGAATTCGGCATGGTCGGGCTCAACACCGGCGCCATCTCCATGGAGGTCGCGCCCTTCGGCGGCGTGAAGCAGTCCGGGCTTGGCCGGGAGGGCGGCTACCTCGGCATCGCCGAATATCTGGAGCCCAAGGCCTTCCACATGGGCGGGCTGCGCCTCACGGCCGCCGTCTGACCCCAATCTCCCACATATCGCAGGAAACGTGACCATGGCCGCAAGACACTATCGCATCGCCGTCATCCCCGGAGACGGCATCGGCAAGGAAGTGATGCCCGAGGGCGTGCGCGTGCTGGAGAAGGCGGCGGCGCTCTATGGCTTCAGCCTCGATCTCGCCTGGCACGACTTCGCCTGCTGCGACTACTACGCCCGCCACGGCGAGATGATGCCGGCGGATTGGAAGGATCGGGTCGGCACATCCGACGCCATCCTGTTCGGCGCGGTGGGCTGGCCGGACACGGTGCCGGACCATGTCTCGCTCTGGGGCTCGCTGCTCCAGTTCCGGCGCGAGTTCGACCAGTATGTGAACCTCCGCCCGGTGCGGCTGATGCCGGGCGTGCCCTGTCCCCTCGTCGGGCGCAAGCCGGGCGACATCGACTTCTGGGTGGTGCGCGAGAACACGGAGGGCGAATACACCTCCATCGGTGGGCGCATGTATCCCGGCACGCCCCGCGAGCTGGTGATTCAGGAAACCGTCATGTCGCGCCACGGCGTGGACCGGGTGCTGAAATTCGCGTTCGAGCTGGCCATGCGGCGGCCCAACAGGCACCTGACCTCGGCCACCAAGTCCAACGGCATCGCAATCACCATGCCCTATTGGGACGAGCGGGTGGAAGCGATGGCGGCGACCTATCCGGAGGTGCGCACCGACAAGTACCACATCGACATCCTCACCGCGCAGTTCGTGCTGCATCCGGACCGGTTCGACGTGGTGGTCGCTTCCAACCTGTTCGGCGACATCCTCTCCGATCTCGGCCCCGCCTGCACCGGCACCATCGGCATCGCGCCCTCCGGCAACATCAATCCAGACCGCACCTTCCCCTCGCTGTTCGAGCCGGTCCACGGGTCCGCCCCGGATATCGCCGGAAAGGGCATCGCCAATCCGGTGGGCCAGATCTGGTCGGCGGCCATGATGCTCGAGCATCTCGGGGAAATGGACGCCGCCGCGGCCATCGAGCGGGCCATCGAGCAGGTGCTGGCCGATCCTGCGGGGCGCACGGCCGACATCGGCGGAACCGCCAACACGCTCAGCTGCGGAAAGGCGATCGCCGATGCCCTCGCGTGAGCAGAAATTTCTCCGCACCGTTCGGGTTTCCGGACGGTGCGGAGAAAAGCTATCCCAGGTCAATCAGGCGTGCGGGGAAAGGCGCTTCTCCGGGCGGTTGCCGCTTGCATCTTCGCTGATAGTCTCCATCGCGTGTGGTGCGTTGGGTAGAGTCCTTTCTGCTTAGGTTGAATGAACCTGAGCATCGGACTTACCTCGATCACTTTCACAGAAAGCGATTTGCCTCAAGCATCGGATCGCGATGCTTGAGGCGCGTGGTCTCGCAAGTCGTTGGTGTTCGGCGCTGGCAGCCCCGAACACCTGCTCCACCTTCATGAAAGTCGCCCCCCTGCAGCGGTGTGAAGCAGCCTGACTTCGGCCGCTAAGGTGACGAGTGTGACCTGAGACCGTCTTCTCCTCCGGTTAGAAGAAAGTCCGAGGGTTGATTTGAAGCGCCCCCCATTTCTAGGCTATCCGGAGCTGGAAAATTCCGGGGTCAGGGGCTCAGGTCAAGTGGAATGGGCCGGTGCCGGGATGACCAGCATCTTTGATAAATGTCTTTCCGCCTCACGCGAGCTCTTGAGCATGTCGTGATTGTGTGCAATTGGTCATGCGTCTGATAATGATTATGCGGGAGAGATCGACAGTCCTCCTGGGCACATGTCGGCGCCGACGGAGCAACCCCCCAAGGAAACTCTCAGGCATAAAGGACCGCATAATCAGGACGATCTGGAGAGAGGCGCCGCCCGGTCGGCGAGCGCCCACCGAAGGGGAAGCCCGAATGACGGCCTTAGTGCGCCGTCCAACTCGGGGCGAGCTCTCAGGTACCGAGACAGATTGGGGACGGTCGGCTGGATGCCAGAGGCATCCATGTCATGTAGTCCTCAAGCGCGGGAGAGCCCCATGCGCAATATTGCCGTCATTGGAGCTGGTATAACCGGTATTACCACCGCTTATGCCCTGAGTGAGCGTGGGTACGACGTCACCGTCATAGATCGTCAGCGCTACGCGGCGATGGAAACATCCTTCGCTAACGGAGGGCAGCTTTCAGCCTCCAATTCTGAAGTCTGGAATTCCTGGGCAACTGTGCTTAAAGGCATCAAGTGGATGTTCAGGCAGGATGCGCCGCTGCTGATGAACCCCACGCCTTCCTGGCACAAGTATTCCTGGATGGCTGAGTTTCTGGCCAATATCCCAAATTATAGAGCGAACACCATCGAGACCACTCGCCTCGCCATCCTGGCCCGCGACTACATGTTCTACATGGCGAAGCGTGAGGGCATAGATTTCAATCTCGAAAAGCGCGGCATTCTGCATATCTATCGAGACAAATCCGGCTTCGATGCGGCTTCCCGTGCCGGTGCGCTCTATACGCAAGGTGGGCTGTCGCGGCGAGCGCTAGGTCCCGCCGAGATCCATGAGATCGAGCCAACCCTCCATGGAAAATATTACGGCGGATTCTTCACGGAATCAGACTCAACTGGAGATATTCATCTATTCACACGCGGCCTCGCAAAAGCTTGCCGGCGCCGTAACGTCCGTTTCATCCATGACGCGGCTGTAGACTCAGTCAGGCATTCTTTTCAGGGCGCCCGACCTCGTATCGACATTTCGCTCACGATTGCCCCAGCGGATGAAGTTGGGCGCGCTATCTACGAGAGCCATAGCTTCGATGCTGTCGTGGTGTGTGCAGGCGTAGGCTCACGGGCAATTGGTGTTCAGTTGGGTGATCGTGTGAACGTCTATCCGGTGAAGGGCTATTCCATCACCGTGATGCTTGATGATGAGGCCAGCCAGAATGGGGCGCCCTGGGTGAGCCTGCTCGACGACCAGGCCAAGATTGTTACAAGCCGCCTAGGGAAAGATCGCTTTCGCGTTGCTGGGACAGCTGAGTTTAACGGTGAGAACCGCGACATTCGTGCGGATCGCATTCATCCTCTAGTGGAGTGGACACGGAAGCTGTTTCCGGGGGCGTCCACGGCGCGGGTGGTGCCTTGGGCCGGTCTGCGTCCAATGATGCCGGACATGATGCCTCGCGTCGGACCCGGCAAGCGGCTTGGCGTGTTCTACAACACGGGCCATGGGCATCTCGGCTGGACCCTGTCAGCTGCGACTGCTCAGATGATCGCTGAGACGGTGGCCATTGATATTCCGCTGGAACCGTCCTCGCCAATGCGCAGCATCTCGGCGCAGTAGCGCGCAACGGCGGTTCAAACTGCTCCCGCTTAAGTCATCAGGTGCGTTTTTGTCTTAGAACGACTTAGGCATATTGATGGGGTGAGAGTGTGAACGGCCCCCGGTTTGCCGGAGGCTCCAGGTCCTGAGAAGGTGGAAGGACGTCAACTCGCTCGCTGCACCGTGGCGCGCCTGATGCGAAGCGCGGGTCTACACGGTGTGATCCGCCGCAAGCCCATGCGCACCACGGTGGCCGACAAGGGGGCTCCGTGCCCACTCGATCATGTGAACCGGGTCTTCCATGCGCCGGCGCCGAACAGGCTTTGGCTCTCGGATTTTACCTATGTCAGCACCTGGTCGGGCTTCGTCTACGTTGCCTTCGTCATCGACGCCTACTCCCGTCACATCATCGGCTGGCGCGTATCGCGAACCGCACATGCCCACTGCCGAAGCGCCATCTGGAGACCGCCAATTTGATTCCGCCAAAGTAGTACTAGAGGTTTGGAGTTGCGATTATCGTGGCGGCCCGTCGAGCTGCATGCAGCCGCCCTCATCGATGGGACGAACAATGTCTGCCGCCTTCACTGTGCGGCGCACCTTAAGGATATCCCAAGGAGCTTTTACCTCACCCGGACCTTTCGCCTCGAGTAGATACTGGTCGTTCATCAGCCGTCCGTCGGACCGTATTGTTGCGCCAGGTGCATAGAAGTCGTTCAGGGGCATGGCCTTCATCTGGCGCATGTTTGTCAGTCCGTCATGACTCCTGGTCTCGGAGACCGCGCGCAGATAGTGGCGAACAGCGCTGTACACGCCGGCGTGGATTTCCGTCGGCATATTGCCGTTGCTTTGCGCGGCGAAGCGCTTCGCAAATGCGCGGCTACCCTCATCGCGATCCCAATAGAAGCCCGAAAGATACTGAAGTCCCTTGGCATTTTCCGGGCCGAGCGCCTTCACATTGTTCAGGAACATGACGAATACAGCATATCGTACGCTTCCTTCCATGCCGAACTCACGCGCCTGTTTGATCGCGTTCATGGCATCGGCGCCTCCGGCTGCCAGCCCGAGCACCTTGGGGCTTGCCGCCTGAGCCTGAAGCAGGAAAGATGAAAAGTCATGATTCAGCAGAGGAAAGCGGACCGCCCCGAGCGTCCTTCCGTTCAACTGCCGCAACGTTCGCTCCGCCTCGACCTGCATCGCCTTTCCAAAGGCATAGTCGGCAGTCAGAAAAAACCAGCTTGTGCCGCCCTCCGCGAAGACGGCCTTGGTCAGGCCTTGCCCCAGGGAATAGCTGTCGAACAGCCATTGCGCGCCGGTCGGCGAGCAGTCCTTGCCGTAAAGGTCGGATACCGCCGATCCGACATGAACGACGATTTTCTGCTTTGCCCGAGCAATATCCTGAATGGCGAGAGATGCCGCCGAATGGGCAATATCGAAGATCGCATCGATCTCTCCGACCTCGAAGCCCTTTCGCGCCGCCGCAGCAGCAATATCAACCTTGTTTTGGTGATCGAGCGAGGTCACCACGACGGGCATGTCGGCCACCGTGCCGCCGAAATCCTCGACCGCCAGCTTCGCAGCGATAAAACTGCCCAGTCCCGCGGCCTGAGAGGTTTCCGACGTCTGGTCATTCATGACGAGCAGTCGGATGGGTTGGTTCTGCGGCTGCGCTAGCGCCGATCCGCACAATGGCAGCCCAAGGACGGCGCTCAGGGCAAGCGCGCCCTTGCGCAACGCAAATTCCGACACAATCTTCTTTAGTCTTAACTTCACTGAATATCCCTCCCATTTTTGACGTTATTTCGGTTTTATTTTCATAATTCTTGCCGCGATGGATCTCGCGCTTCGCCAGCACACGCCCTTGTACAAGCGCTTAGGGCGGCAGAAAGCCGAACCCCGGAAGGTCACTATCGTCCCCGCAAAACCGTTGAAATCTTCGTGCGACACGGATTTGGCCGCGACCTCCGGGCTCGGCTGTCTCTGCACATCGCGTGCCGCGTTGGGTGCAGGATCGTGAAATGATCGCGCGCGCTCCAATACGGATTTGGGGCCTATTCATCTAAAAATCGTCTCAATGCCGTATCCCGGACGCGCTACGACATTCGATTTTCCGTTGGTGCGACAGGCGCGGCGCGCGCTCACAATCGCGGTCGACAGCGCCCGGTCAGCCGGCAGCGGCTGCGTTCAACGCGAAGATTGGATTTGCGCCCAGCCGTCGCCTGCCACTGCGGGCACGGGATCGGCATGCATGCGCTCCACGCCAAAGGCAAGTTGCCAAAGGCTGTCTGAGGCGGGAAAACGCCTATCCTTCCTGCGGACAAGCTTGAACGGCACGATCGGAGAGCAACGAAGAGGGCGAGCCGCCACGCCAGGCGGATGATATGCCGCCAACGTGAAGCGGAAATGCGCCATCACGAGGGACGATCGGTTCTGGTCCTGCAGGATAAGATTGGCATCCACGTCGAACACTTCGACAAGCCGCGCCCCTACCTTCTGCAGGGGAGCGTAGAGAATATCAAATTGCCAGGGGTGCAGCGCCCGGGTGTAGACGGCGACGCGCCGCCCAGCGAGCGCCTCCGCCGGCACAGCATCAGCATAGGCGGCCAAGGGATCGTCGGCGCGGAACAGCAGCTCGACACCCATGTCGCAAAGCGTGATCTCCTCGATGTCCTCCACCGCCGGTCCGGTGAGGAAAGCCAGATCGAGTTCGCCTGCCCGCAACCGTTCGAACAGTACCGGGCTGTAGCCGACTTCCAGCTCGATACCGACGCCCGGCCTTTGCTGGGCAAACGATCGCAGAAGGTCATAACGCGCCCTGATATTCGAGCTATAGGGCGGTGCACCGATGCGCAGGCGGGCCGACGAGCGGCGGCGCAGCTGGCTGACAACCTCTTCCGCCGCGGCCGCCGATTGGGCGAGCGTGCGCGCGCACTGGAGAAAGATACGCCCTTCTTCCGTCAAGTCGACCCGCCGGGTGGTGCGCTCGAACAAGGCGAACCCGAGTTGCTCCTCAAGCTTGCGGATCTGGGTCGAAAGCCAGGGCTGCGCGATGCGCAGGCGCTCGGCTGCCCGGGTGAACGACCCTTCCTCCGCAACGATGGCGAAATAAAGCGTCAGACGCAGGTCGAGCTTCATGGCGCGGCTCCCTTGGCGGCGATTGATACGCCTTTCGAATGAGTATGCCGCACAATCGTATTTGAGCACGCGACCTTGTTTCGCGATCCTCCCAATCGTGCACCGGCGCATGTCCCATACAGGTCGCACAGCCAACGGCCACGAAAGGGCCGAGACGCTTCGAAATAAAACCACGGGATGAACCGCTCGCGGGAGGCGAACCCCAATTGACCAATCGTGGCTTCCTGTCCCCCTACCGCGTGCTCGATCTTACGGAGCATGGAGCACTGCTGGCCGGGCACATGCTTGCTCAGCTTGGTGCCGAGGTCATCCAGGTGGAACCTCCGGCCTCAGGTTCCGATGAGGCGGCATTCTTCGTTCGTTCGGCCTATACGGCCGGCAAGCGATCCGTGACCTGCGACATCGACCAGCCGGAGGGGCGGGCCCTCTTCCTGCGTCTCGTCGAAACCGCCGACATCCTCATCGAGTCCGCGGCACCCGGCGCGATGGCCCGGCGCGGCCTCGACCACGAGACCTTGCGCGCGGCCTTTCCCCGGCTCATCCACGTCTCCATCACGCCCTTCGGCGCGTGGGGCCCGAAGGCGGGCTATGCCGCGACAGACCTGACCATCTGGGCGGCGGGCGGCCCGCTCCTGCCCGCCCGCCGGGATGAGAGGGCACCACTGAGAATGAGCGTGCCGCAAAGCCTCCTGCATGCGGCCGGCGATGCTGCCAACGGCGCCATGGTCGCCCTTTTCGCCCGGCGGCTCACGGGGTGCGGTCAGCATGTGGCCGTCTCGGCCCAGGAAAGCGTGGCACAGGCGACACTCTCCTGCGTGCTGGCGGCGGCGGTCGGACACGACAACTTTTCCATCCGTCCGCAGGTCAGGAACTCGGGCCGAAAGCCCCTCGACCTCAGCGGCAGCGGAGCACGCACCGGCCGGACCAAATGGGAGGTGCGCGACGGAATCGTCGAGTTGCATCTCGCCATGGGCCCCGCCACCGGACGCTTCACCAACAATCTGTTCGCCTGGCTGCGCGAAGAGAATGCCTGCGACGAACGCATCGCGGCCTGGGACTGGACTACGCTGCCCGGCCGGATCGAAGCCGACGAAATCGACGAGAACGAAGTCGAGCGTGCCCGTTCCTTCGTCGCGGATTTTCTGATCAGCAAGACCAAGGCGGAACTCATCGACAACGCTATCCGCCGGAAGCTGCTGCTCGCCCCGGTCATGACCATCGCCGACCTCGTGGAGAGCCCCCAGCTCGCGGCGCGCTCCTATTTCCGGACTGTCGAGGATGCGACGGGGACACGCCACCTCCTGCCCGGCCCCTTTGCCACGCTGGATCGCCCCGGCTTCGCGCCCACACGGCCCGCGCCGGAACCCGGCGCCGACAACGCCGCAGTCTACGCACGCATCGGCCTTTCGGCGCCGGATATCGCCGTCCTTGAGACAGCAGGGGTCATCTGATCATGACAGCTCAGGATCGCCCATTGGGGCACCTCCAAGATCGCCCATTGGGCCACCTCAAGGTGCTCGACCTCGCCTGGGTCGTGGCGGGGCCCATCGTCGGCCGCGTGCTCGCCGATCACGGCGCCACCGTGGTGCGCGTCGAGTCTTCGCGGCGCGTCGAGACGGCCCGCGTGATGGGACCGTTTCCCGGCGGCGTCCTCGACCCGCAGAAGTCGGAGCTGTTCGAGAATTGCAACGCCGGCAAGCTCGGCCTCGTGCTCGATCTCTCGTCCAGCGAAGGGCAGGAGGTCATCCGCGATCTTGTCGCCTGGTGTGATGTGGTCATCGAATCTTTCTCGCCGGGGCAGATGGCCCGGTGGGGCCTCAGTTATGAAGCGCTGGCGCAGATCCGCCCCGGACTCGTCATGCTCAGCACGTCTCTGATGGGGCAGTCGGGTCCCTACAGCTCTTTCGCGGGATATGGGAACATCGGCGCCGCCATGTCCGGCTTCCAGAACCTGCTCGGCTGGCCGGGAGAGCTGCCCATCGGCCCCTACGGGCCCTATACGGACTATGTGGCCCCGCGCTTCAGCATCCTCGCCCTGCTGGCCGCGCTGGACCAGCGGGACCGCACCGGGGAAGGCTGCTGGATCGACGTCTCGCAGGCGGAGGCGGGCATCCAGTTCCTCGCCCCGCAGATCGTCGAGTACGGCGCGACCGGACGGATTGCCGGGGCCGACGGCAACCGCGATCCTCATATGTCGCCCCACGGGGTTTTTCCCGGCCTCGGGGGCGAGGATGCATGGGTCGCCATCGCCGTGCGCGACGACGCCGAATGGCGACGGCTCGCTGGCCTGATCGGCGGCGACACGCTGGCCGCAGACGAACATTTCCTCACCCTCGCCGGCCGCAAGGCGAACGAGGACGCCCTGGAGGCGATTGTCGCCGCCTGGACCGCCGCCCGCACGCCCCATGCGGTGGAAGCGCTGCTTCAGGCTGGAGGTATCCCCGCGCACGTTGCCGCCTCCAGCGCGGATTTCGTCAACGACCCGCACCTTGTGGCCCGCGGCCACCTCATCCGGCTCCCCCATCCGCTCATGGGCGAGAGCGTTGTCGAAGGGCCGCGCTTCATCCTGTCCGAGACGCCGGGACGCCCGGCCACCTGCGCTCCGACCTTCGGCCGGGACGAACAACATATCCTGGCCGACCTGCTGGGCTACGACGGCGCGCGCATCGCAGCGCTGCATCAGGCCGGCGTGCTGGTTTGAGGGACACCCGATGACCACTGATCCCGCGCCTCATCCTGCCGACTGGATGGCGGCCTGGCAGCCCATGATCGATGCGATCGGCCAGGACTTCGCGCCCGGTCTCGCCCCCACGGATGCGGACCCCATCGAGCGCAGCACCGTGCGGCGCTATCTGGAGCCGCTGGAGTTCGACTGCCCGCTCCACTATGACACCGACGTGGCGCGGGCATACGGCTATGCCGACATCGTCCTGCCATGCACAGCCCTGCAGAGCTTCTCCCTCGCCCCGGCCTGGCGGCCCGGCGAGACGATTTTCGACAGTGCCGAACGCAATGCGCAGCCCAACCGCAGCGCCGTCAGCGGCGTTCGATCTCCCCTGGAACCGCCGACCACGGGGTTCTTCGCGACAGAGTATGATGTGGAATTCCTGCGTCCCGCCGTCGTCGGCGACACGCTGGCCCGTCGCGGGGCGCGGCTCGTGGGATGCGTCCCCAAGGAGACCAAGGTCGGACGCGGGGCTTTCCTCACCTGGGCATCCGACATCGTGAACCAGCGGAACGAGGTGGTCGCCCACGTCCGATCCAGCTTCTTCCGGTACAATCCCCACCCCGGAGCAAGATCATGACACGCCCGCCCGAACCGCTCTGGGAGGATGTCACCGTCGGCGAGGAAATCGGGCCGCTTGCCTTCCCGCTCACGGTCTACCGCCTTGTCATGGCCGCCGGCGCGAACCGCGATTTCAACGCGATCCACCACAACAGTGCGTATGCGCAGGCGTCCGGCGCGCCGGACATCTACGCCAACAACTTCCTGCTGCAGGGCATGTGGGAGCGTCTGGTGCGCGAACGCATCGGTCTCGGCGGCGTCATCCGCCGGCTGAGCTGCTTTCGCATGCGGATATTCAACACCGTCGGCGATAGCGTGACGGTCAAGGGCCGCGTCGTCGCCAAGTGGGCGGAAGCGGACGCAGGCTATGTGGAGTTCGAAATCTGGTCCGAAAATGCCCACGGCATCAGCGTCGGCCCGGGCAAGGTCCTTGCTACCATGGCGCGCCGCGCGGATACCAACCAGGGCCCTTGAGAAGGCCTCGCCGGCCCTCGGCCAGGCCCACGCGGCTGCCTGTGTCTCACCGCCGCGCGAAGTGCCAGGCGCCATCCTCCTCCGCCTGTTCAAGCGCACCGGTACCGACCAGATGGCGGAGATGGGCGAGGGCTTCGCTCAAGCCGAACCCGGTCTGCTCCAGCGCGAGGGGACGAAACAGCACATCCAATGTATCCATGACCGTGCGCGGCGTGGCGCAGAAATCAATCAGGCGTTCCAGGCGTTCCACGTGGTGGGCCTTCAGCTCCGCAATCCGCGCCTTGAGGCCGGCGAACGGCTCGCCATGGGACGGCAGCACGCGGGTGTCCTCCGGCAGCGTCTCGAAGGAGTCAAGCGAGGCGAGGAACAGTCCGAGGTTGTCGGCCGCCGGATCGGACGGGTGGGCGCCGATGTGCGGCGAGATGCGCCCGAGGATCTGGTCCGCCGCGATCAACAGGCGCCGCCCGGCGCTGTAAAGGCAGATCATCTCCGGGGCATGCCCCTCGCCGATCATGACCCGCCAGGAGCTTCCGGCCAGCATCAGCTCATCCCCAGCCGCCACCCGCAGGTAGCGGCGCGGCAGGTCGCCGACCCATTTGGGAAACAGCATGCCGCGACGCCGGAGATGGTCCAGGAACGGCTCGGGCGCGCCGCACAGCCGGTTGTGCGCGACAAGCTGCGGGATCACCTCGGATGGCTGCTCGCGCAGCAGCAGACGCGCCTGCATCCATTCCACGCGGCTCATGTGGATGTCCGCCCCGGTGCGGGCATGCAACCAGCCGGCAAGGCCCACATGGTCGGGGTGGAAATGGGTGACGAGGAGCCGTGCGATCGGCCGCCCTCGCAACCGAGGATCGGCAAGAACGCGCGTGAACAGCGCGCGCGTCGGCGCATCGTCCACGCCGGAATCGATCAGCGTCCAGCCATCCGGTCCATCGAGAAGCCAGGCGTTGACTTCGCTCGGAGGAAAGGGGAGCGGCACGCGGATGCGCAGGATATCCGGCGCCACCTCGGAAAGGCTCTCCAGGGCGGCGTCCTCGATGCTTGCCATGTGCGCTGTCCAATGTTGGGCGCATCGTGCGTCCTGCCGGCCCGCTATGGGCCGGCAGGACGGTGACGCGCCTGTGGGCTCCCCGTGCTCCTGAGCGCGGGGCTCAGGCCCGCTCCAGCACCACGGCGATGCCCTGGCCGCCGCCGATGCACATCGTGATCAGGCCGTAGCGGCCCTGGGTGCGATGAAGCTCGTGGATGGTCTTCACCGCGAGGATGGCGCCGGTCGCGCCCACGGGATGGCCAAGGGCGATGGCTCCACCATTGGGATTGACCTTCGCCGGATCGAACCCGAGCGCCCGGCTCACCGCACAGGCCTGGGCAGCGAAGGCCTCGTTCGACTCAATGACGTCGATGTCGTCCACCGCGAGGCCCGCCTTGCGCAGGGCGGTCCGCACTGCGGGCACGGGCCCCATGCCCATCTCCGACGGGTCGACGCCCGCGAGCCCCCATGAGACCAGCCGCGCCAGCGGCTTGAGACCGCGTTCCGTGGCTGCCGCCTCGCTGGCGAGCACCACGGCTGCCGCGCCGTCATTGATGCCGGAGGCATTGCCAGCTGTCACCGTGCCATCCTTTCTGAAGACCGGCCTGAGCTTTTCGAGGTCTGCCGGGGAGACATCCCGGCGCACGTGCTCGTCGGTATCGAACACCACCGGTCCCTTGCGGGAGGCGATCTCGAACGGCGCAATCTGGTCCTTGAAATAGCCTTCGGCGATGGCGCGCGCCGCGCGGCGGTGGCTCTCCACCGCGGCCGCATCCTGGTCGTCGCGGGAGACCTGATAACGCTCGGCCACGTTCTCGGCCGTCACCCCCATATGGCCGTGGCCGAACGGGTCGGTGAGCACGCCCACCATCATGTCGACGGCGCTGGCCGCGCCCATCCTCTGGCCCCACCGGGCGGCCGGCAGCAGATAGCCGCCGCGGCTCATGCTCTCCGCGCCGCCGGCAAGGGCAATGGCGGCGTCGCCGAGCTTGATCGCCTGCCCGGCGGTGACAATGGCCTGGAGGCCGGAGCCGCACAGCCGGTTCACCGTGAGGGCCGGCGCCTCCTTCGGCACCCCCGCCTCGATGGCCACCACCCGCGAGATGTACATGTCGCGCGGCTCGGTGTGGATCACGTTGCCGACCACCGCCTGCTCCACATCCGCCGCTGCGATGCCGGCCCGCGCGATAGCTTCCCGCGCCGCATGAGCGCCGAGGTCGGTCGGTGGCACGTCCTTCAAGGCGCCACCGAAGGCGCCGATGGCCGTGCGGGCGGCGGAGAGGAAAAAGACGTCCGGGGTGCTCATCGGATACCTGCTTGAATCGACCTGTCGGGACACATGCCGCCGTCAGACGGCCACTACCGGAAGCGGCGGCACCGGATGCCCACTGCGGCGGCACACGGAAAGAACGGCACGCTCCACCCTCTCGGCCGGATAGCGCCGCATGAGGGTGAACGGCCCTTCGGCAAACTTCAAGGCGAGAACCGCACCGTGGTCGACCGCGGCCGGGTCCGCCACATCCTCCCGGGCAAGTTCCATCGCCGGCACCACCAGCGCGCCGAGAAGCCGGTCTTCGGCCACATCGAGGTCCGCGCCGCCGAGCGCCTGCTCAATCGGCCAGTCGACCCCGAGCTCCGCCTGGGTCCGCAGGGCCGTGCTCGGCTGGTAGAAGGGGCCGAGCATGGCAAGGTTCGCCATGGCGTGGGCGGCGACGGCGGGACGGATGAGATTCATCACCGTGAACGGGCCCGCAGTGGCGCCGATCCGTTCGCGGGCCACGCGGTCCACGTCGGCGGGGCCGGCGATGCCTTCCTCCACCAGCCGGGTCGCCTCGTTGTAATAGGGGCAGAAGAAGCGGTTGATGGCGAAGCCGGGCCGGTCTCGGCAGGCTAGCGGCACCCGCTTCGTCTGCGCCAGAAACGCCAGGGCGCGCTCCACCACGGCAGCGGACGTATCGCGCGAGCGCACTACCTCCACCAGCGGCGACACCTCCGAGGGGCTGAAATAGTGCAGGCCGAGGAACCGCCCGGCGAAGGCGACGCCTGACGCCAGCGTGCCCACTTCCAGCGCGCTGGTGTTGGTGGCGATCACCATCTCGTCCCCCACGTGGGGCGCCAGCGCATCGAACAGCGCGCGCTTCACCGTGAAATCCTCGAACACCGCCTCGATGAGGAGATCCGCATGGGCGAGATCGGCGAGCGTCGGCGCGGTCGCGATGCGCGCGAGCGCCTGCTCTGCCTCTTCCGGCTGCATCTTGCCGCTCTTCGTCCAGCGGGCGTAGGTCGCTGCGGCGCGATCGCGGAGCTTGTCCACGCCGTCAGATCGGGCATCGAACACCGTGACCGAAAGACCGTGGCGGGCTGCATCCAGCGCGATCCCTCCCCCCATCAGGCCGGCACCGACCACTGCGAGCTTCGTGCTCATCGGCTTTCTCTTTTCTCGGGCTTGGCGGCTGACGGTTGCTGACGGCGCCGTTTCACAGGGATGACACGAGGTGACCGCCGTCGATGGCCAGCGTCGCACCGGTCATGTAGGCGGCGGCGTCCGAGCAGAGGAACACCAGCGGGCCGGCAAGATCCTCCGGCCGGCCCAGACGCCGGAACGGGATGCGGCGGACCAAAGCAGCCCCGGCCTCGCTCTCGAAGAAGTCACGGTTGAGGTCGGTCTCGATATAGCCCGGGCACAGGGCGTTCGCCCGGATCTTGTACCGCGCCCATTCGAGAGCCATGGAGCGTGTCAGTTGGACGAGAGCCGCCTTGGAGGCCGCATAGGGGGCCACCTGACCGGCCACCCTGAGACCGAGGATGGAGGCCACGTTGACGATGGCACCGCCCGGCCCCTTCGCCATGGCCCGCGCCGCCGCCTGCCCCACCAGGAAGGCTCCCTTTAGGTTGGTGTCCATGATGCGGTCCCAGCCGGCTTCGTCCATGTCGAACAGAGGCGTGGTGGCGGTGACACCGGCATTGTTCACCAGCACGTCGAGGCCGCCCCACCGTTCTGCCACAGCGGCGATGGCGGCTTCCGCGGACGCGGGGTCCGTGACGTCGACGGACAGCGCGATCACCTCCGCGCCCTGCGTGCGGAGGCGCTCCGCGACCGCCTCGCAGGAGGCCGTGTTGCGGGCCGCGAGAGCAACCCGCGCGCCGTGGACCGCCAGCGTCTCGCCGAAGAAGGCGCCAAGGCCCTGCGAGCCCCCCGTCACCAGCACGGACTTTCCCTTGAGGTCACCCATGGCAAGCATGCGCGAACAATCTCCCTGATCCATTTCATCCGGCGGCTAGCAGCGGAACACCGCGCCGCCTCAGCGCAGCTTGCGCTCGTCGAGCCCAATGGCGCGCCCGATGATTTCCTTCATGATTTCCGAGGTGCCCGCGAAGATTCGGGAGACTCGGGCGTCGGCATACATGCGCGAAATCCGGTATTCGTCCATGTATCCGGCGCCTCCGTGAAGCTGGAGGCAGTCATCAATGGTGTCGTTTTCAAGCTCGCTCGCGAGCAGCTTCACCTCGGCGGCCACATCGGCAGTGAGGCGTCCGGCGTTGGCGAGCATCACGCACTGGTCGACGAAGGCCTGGGTCGCGTCCAGGCGGGTCCGCAGGCCCGCCATGACGAAACGCGAATTCTGCATGGCCCCCACCGGCTTGCCGAAGGCGCGCCGCTCGCGGATGAAGTCCAGCGTCAGGTCGAACGCCGCCTTCGCGTGGGCGAGCGAACCGATGGCCACCTGTAGCCGTTCGTTGGCCAGAAGCTCGGCCATGTAGGCAAAGCCGCGGTCGGGCGCGCCGACGAGATTTTCCTTCGGCAGCTTCACGTCGTTGAAGAACAATTCCGCCGTGTCCTGCATGGGCAGCCCGAGCTTGCCAAGCTTGCGCCCGCGCTCGAAGCCCTCCATGCCGCGCTCGACGATGAACAGCCCGATGCCGTGTCGCGCCTCCCGGTCCGTACGCGCGGCGACGATCACCACGTCCGCCAGAATTCCGTTGGAAATGTAAGTCTTGGAGCCATTCAGCAGCCAATGATCGCCCTTGTCTTCCGCCGTCGTACGTATGGCGGCGACATCGCTGCCGGCCGATGGCTCGGTCATGGCGAGGGCGAGAATGGTCTCGCCACGCGCGGCGCCGGGCAGGAAGCGGCGCTTCTGCTCGGGCGAGCCGAAATGTCCGATATAGGGAGCGACGATCTGCGAGTGCAGGTTCTGGTAAAAGCCGGGATCGCCCCCGCGCACCACCTCTTCCTGCAAGATCTGGTCGAAGCGCAGGTCGGCGATGCCGGAGCCGCCAAGTTCCTCATCGGCCCACATCAGCAGCAGGCCGGCCTCGCCCGCCTTGAGGAACACCGCGCGGTCGACGTGCCCCTGCGCTCGCCAGGCATCCACATGGGGCGCGACCTCGGCCTCGACGAAGCGACGCGCCGTCTCGCGGAACATCTGGTGCTCCGCCTCGAAGATGGTCCGTGGGAACACCTGGGTCTCCATTACAACAGAGAGCGTCCCGGGCAGGGGCAGGCCGGCCCTCGGGGCCAGCCGGGCGGCCGGGAGAACCCGACCACCGCGCCCCGTGACGGCTAGCTTTTGACGAACGGGCAGTTGCCCTTGTCCAGCGGGCGGATGATCTCCGCAGCCGGCACGCGACGCAGGACCGTCATCAGATCCCAGGGCTGCTTCACCTCCGAGGGCTTCTTCATTTCGAAGAGGAACATGTCCTTCATCAGCCGCCCGTCCGCGCGCACCATGGCGCCTTCGGCGAAGAAGTCGTTGACGGGCATCTCCTTCATCTTGGCGAGCACCACCTTGCCGGAATCGCTCTTTGCCTCCGCCGCCGCGCGCAGATAGTGCAGGGTTGCACTATAGACGCCGGCCTGGGTCTGCGACGGCATGGCGCCGTTCATCTTGGCGGCGAAGCGCTTGGCAAAGGCGCGGCTCGCATCGTCCCGATCCCAGTAATAGCCCATGAGGAAGCGCAGGCCCTGGCCGAGTTCCGGGCCGACGGACTTGGCCGACGGGGTATCGAAGAGCGGCGTCGCGAGCTTCTGCCCCATGTCGGTGATGCCGAATTCCTTGGCCTGCTTGATGGCCGTGATGGTGTCGCCGGGACCGTTCGCGAGCGCGATAATCTTCGCCCCGGACTTCTGGGCCTGCAGCAGAAAGGAGGAGAAGTCGGGGTTGTTGATGGGGTGCCGGACGGCCCCCTTGACGGTGCCTCCCGCCTCCCTGACGACATTCGCCAGGCTTTCTTCCATCGCCTTGCCGAAAGCGTAGTCGGCCGAGATGAAGAACCAGCTGTCACCGCCCTCTGCCAGGATCGCCTTGCCGAGGCCCTGCGCCAACGAATAGGTGTCGTAAAGCCAGAGCGCGCCGGTGGGCGAGCAGGCTTCACCGTAAAGCGACGCCGTGGCCGAGCCCACGTGGAGCACCGCTTTGTCGTTGGCCCGGCCGATCTCCTGAACGGCGAGGCTGACTGCCGAATTGGAAAGATCGATGAACACGTCGGCACCTTCGGTGTCGATCAGTTCGCGCGCCTTCAGGGCGCCAAGATCGGCCTTGTTCTGGTGGTCGGCGCTGAGAAGCTTGATCGGCACGCCGTCGATGCTGCTCCCGAAATCCTCGATCGCGAGTTCGGCGGCCACCACCGATCCCTTGCCGGCGGCGTCCGCATAATGGGAGCTGATGTCGGTGAGCACCACCACATTGACGGCTTTGTTGCTGAATTCGGCGTGCGCCACGCTTGTGGTGAGCGACAGCAAGGCCGCAGCGGCCAGACGTCCTATCATTGTTTCCTCCCCATTTTGCGGGCGATGAAACCCGCATGTTGCTTGTTCATCGGGATGCGGGTCGGCGGGGCTCAGGCCGCGCTCTGCCGGACGATGCCGGTTGCGGCAAAGACCTGTTCCATCAGACCGTCCGTGACGGCGAACCGAGGGCCATGCGCCGCGGCGAACCGGGCGCAATCCTCAAGGAAGGCGTCCTTGCCCACGGTGGCGATCAAAGACAGAGCGCCGCCGGTCCAGGCCGGAAAGCCGATGCCGAGAACCGAGCCGAGATCGGCGGTCTGCGCGTCGTCGATCACCCCCTCGGCGAGGCACCGCGCACTCTCCAGGGCCTGGATGTAGAGCAGGCGCTTGCCGACATCCTCCGCCGCGGGCTGCGCGGCCGCAGGCGGATAGAGATCGGTGAGGCCCGGCCACAGGAGCTTGCCGCCGTCCGCCGCATAATCGTAGAAGCCGCCGCCGCTCTTGCGCCCCAGCCGGCCGAGCACGTTGAACCGCTCCACCACCGGATTCGCATGGGCGCGCAGGAAACGGGCGTCCAGCCCGTCCGCCTTGGCTTGGTCGATCACCAGCTTCTGGAGGTCCAGCGAGACTTCATCGGTCACCGCCAGCGGTGGCACAGGGAAGCCGGCCATGCGCGCGGCATTCTCGATGAGGGCGGGAGCAACCCCTTCGGCCAGCATGGCCATGGCTTCGTCGATATAAGTGCAGAAGACGCGGCTGGTGTAGAAGCCCGGACTGTCGTGCACGACGATGGGCACCTTCTTCAGCCGCGATACGAAGGCAAGGGCATCCGCCACGGTCTGGTCCGAGGTCGCCTTGCCGACAATCACCTCGACCAGCGGCATGCGCTCCACCGGCGAGAAGAAATGCAGTCCGACGAAGCGGGAGGGATCCGCCACGTTCACCGCCAGCGAGGAGATGGACAGGGTGGACGTGTTGGAGGCGAACACGCCGCCCTTGGCCAGCAGGCGTTCGGCGGCGCGAGTCACCTCGGCCTTGACCGCGCGGTTTTCAAATACCGCCTCGATGATCAGGTCGGCGCCCTCAAGGGCTTCGTAGCGCGCAGTCGGGCGGATCCGGGCCAGGATCGCCTCGGCCTTCTCCGCAGCGAGGGCGCCACGCGCGACCTCCTTTTCGCGCTGCGTGCGAGCATGGCTGAGGCCGCGCTCAGCCGCTTGAAGGGTGCGGTCGAGCAGCACGACCTCCACCCCCGCCCCGGCCGCGACGTTGGCGACGCCCGCGCCCATCATCCCCGCGCCGAGCACGCCGAGCTTGACCACGGCGCGGGACGCGGCCCGGGCCGTACCGAATGCGCCGCGTTTGCGCGCCTCGCCTTGCCGCAGGAAGGAGCGCACCAAATTGCCCGAAACAGGATCGGCGACCAGGAGGCCAAAATATTTGGTCTCGATCCGCAAGCCGGTGTCGAAGGGCACCTGCGTGCCTTCGTAGACGGCGGAGAGGATCGCATGGGGAGCCGGGTAGCGGCTCCGCGTGGCCTTGAGGCGCGTGGTACCGGCCTGGAAGCTGCGCGCGGCGTGCGACGCGAGCGGGCCCGCGCCACCGGGCACCTGGAAGCCCTTCACGTCCCACGGCGACACCGCGGAGGGACGTGTCAGCAGCCATGCCCGGGCGGCCGGGATCAATTCAGCCTCGGCAGCAGCGAGCTGATCGACGACGCCGAGCTTCTGCGCCTCCGCAGGTGCGAGGCTGCGGCCTTCCAGCAGGATCGGCAGGGCCTTCTCGATGCCGATGAGGCGGGGCAGGCGCTGAGTGCCGCCGCCACCCGGCAGCAGGCCGAGCGTCACCTCCGGCAGCCCCACCACGACGCCGGACTTGTCCACCAGAATGCGCCGGTGGCAGGCCAGCGCCAGCTCAAACCCGCCGCCGAGGGCAAGACCGTTGATGGCCGCCACCACCGGCTTGCCGCAGGTCTCGATGCGCCGGAATACATCGGCGCCCACACGCACCCACGCGGCAGCCGCGACGGCGTCGGCGCCGTCGTCGATCAGCGCCAGGATCTCCTTGAGATCGGCACCCGCGACGAAGCCCGAGGGCTTGGCGGAGGTGATGATGACGCCGATCACGGCATCATTGGCGGTGATCTTGTCCAGCGCCGCGCCAAGGTCCGCGAAGAGGGCCGGCGTCAGCACGTTCTGCGACCGGTCCGGGATGTCGATGGCGAGGGTGGCGATGCCGTCGGCATCGATAGTGAAAGCGAGCGTGGACATGGTTTCTCTCCGGCGCTCAGATGCGTTCGACAATGAGGGCGATGGCCATGCCGGCGGCCGCGCACAAAGTGATGAGGCCAGTGTTCAGGTCGCGCCGTTCCAGCTCGTCCAGCACGGTCCCGACGAGGATCGCACCGGTGGCGCCGAGCGGATGGCCCATGGCAATGGCGCCGCCGGCGACATTGACCTTGTCGTGCGGCAGATCGAGCTCGCGCATGTAGCGCAGCACCACGCTGGCAAAGGCCTCGTTGACCTCGAACAGGTCGATGTCGGAGACCGCCATGCCGGCGCGCTCCAGCACCTTTCGGGTCACCGGGGCGGGGCCGGTCAGCATGATGGCGGGCTCGCTGCCGATGCTGCCGGCGGCACGGATGCGGGCGCGCGGCTTCAGCCCCGACGCAGCGCCGAAGGCTTCGTTGCCGATGAGGACGGCGGCGGCGCCATCCACGATGCCGCTGGAATTGCCGCCGGTGTGCACGTGGGAGATGCGCTCCACCTGCGGGTAGCGCTGCAGCATGACGGCGTCGAGGCCGTCGCGCTGCCCGGTTTCCGCGAACGCGGCCTTCAGGCGGGCAAGGTCGGCAAGGCTTGTGCCGGGCCGCATGTGCTCGTCGCGGACGAGCACCGGCAGGCCGAGAACATCGCGCACCGGCACAACGGAGCGGTCGAACCAGCCTTCGTTCCAGGCGTGGGCCGCGCGCGCCTGGCTCTCCACCGCATAGGCATCCACCGTCTCCCGGTCGAAGCCCTCCATGGTGGCGATGAGGTCGGCGCCGATGCCCTGCGGGATATACCAAGTGTCCCAGTTGCTGCGCGGGTCGCTGTAGCAGGCACCGCCATCCGAGAAGATCGGCACGCGGCTCATGGATTCCACGCCCGAGGCGAGCATGGCATCGGCCTCGCCCGCCTTCACCCGGGCGCCGGCGATGTTCACCGCCTCCAGGCCCGAAGCACAGAAGCGGTTGATCTGCATCCCCGCCACGTTTTCAGCATAGCCGGCCTGGAGCGCGGCGACGCGGGCCATGTTGCAGCCCTGCTCGCCGACGGGGGACACAACGCCCATGATCACGTCGTCCACCAGCGCCGTGTCGAGCCCATTGCGGTCGCGCACGGCCTCCAGCACCTGGGTCGCGAGTTGGATCGGCGTGATTTCGTGCAGCGCGCCGTCCGGGCGGCCCTTGCCGCGCGGGGTGCGCACGTGATCGTAGATGAGAGCCTCGGCCATGCCGTCCTCGTGGGTTCGCGATGCGGGGCGGACGGCGCATGCACATCCGCAAAGGGGACTTCGACGGCGCGCCGCCGATCAGCATGTCGCGCGATCAGGCTGCCGCGCCGCCGGATCGCGCACTCGCATAAGCGGCGCGCAATTCACGCTTGAGCACCTTGCCGAGGGCGTTGCGGGGCAGGCTTTCGCAGATGGTGACCTCGGAGAGGCGCTGGTGTTTGGCGAGGCTCGCGTTGGCGAAGTCGAGCAGCGCCTCGGCGGTGATGCTGGCGCCCTGGCGCAGCACCACGAGGGCCATCGGCGTCTCGCCCCATTTTTCGTGCTCGACGCCGATGACGCTGACCTCGAGCACTTCCGGATGGGCCCCCACCACCGCTTCCAGATCCGCGGGATAGATGTTGAGGCCGCCGGTGATGATCATGTCCTTCTTGCGATCGAGGATGTAGAGGAAGCCATCCGCATCGAACTGCCCGATATCCCCCGAGCGGATGAAGCGGCGGCCGCGCGCATCGGTCCAGATGGCGGCGCGGGTCTCCTCGGGCCTGTTGTAGTATTCCCGCAGCAGCCCTGCCCCGCGCCCGACGATCTCGCCCGCCTCGCCGGGGGCGCAGACGCGGCCTTCCGCGTCGATGGCAAGCAGTTCCTGCCCCATCAGCGGCGTGCCTACAGAGAGCGGCTTCGCGGCCTGGTCCTCGGGGCGCAGCAGTGTGGAAGAGCCCTCGGTGAAGCCGTAAAGCTCGAAGAATTTCTGGCCGATGATGCCAATGAGGCGCGCCTTGATGTCCGGCCGCAGCGGTGACCCCGCCGACAGCATCATCTTCAGGCTGGAGAGGTCGTTGGCCTCGAAGCCGAAGCCGGTGAAGATCATCTGGATCTGGCTCGGCACGACGAAGGTGTGGGTGATGCGCTCGGCCTCGACGAGCTGAAGGAACGCTTCGGGCCGGAACTGGCGCTGGATGAAAAGTGTGCCCCCGTTGAACAGGGTGGGCATCACCACCAGCCAGGTGCCGGCGGTGTAGAGGGCGGTCGTCACCAGCCCGCGCGACAAGCCGTCGAAGCGCATCTCGAAGCCGTTCGAGACACAGAAATAGGTGCGCGCACCGTGGGTGTGGACCACGCCCTTGGGCAGGCCGGTCGTGCCCGAACTGTACATGATGCTGAACACGTCCTTCGACGTGAACGTCATATCCGGCTCCTCGCCCGATGCATCCGCGCAGAAGGCTTCGAGGCCGGTCCAGTCGGCGTCCGAGAAATCGACGCCGATGCGGCCGTCGGACCGCAGGCTGTCCAGACGGCCGGCAATCAGATCGACGAGATGGCGCAGATCCGCGGACGCGAGGACGAATGATGCCGCGGAATCCCCAAGCAGCGTCGCCACCTGATCGGCGGTCAGCATGCCCGACACCGGCACCATGATCGCGCCGGACTTCACCACGCCAAACATGGCCACGCAGGCGGCGACGGAGGACGAGCACAGCACAGCCACGCGGTCGCCCTTGCGCACGCCGGCGCGCAGGAGCGCGTTGGCAAGACGGTTCATGTGAGAGTTGAAGTCGCCCCAGGTCAGATGCCGGTCCTCGCACACGAGGGCAAGCTTGTCGGGATGGCGCCGGGCGTGGCCGGCCCAGATCTCCGGCAGGACAATGTCAGTCTGATCAAAGCCGTCCATCCAACGGTCCTCCCTGTCGCCCGCAGCCGCGCCCAGGGGCGTGGCGCCCGCCCTTGGGGCGGATCAGCGCTCTCGTTGCACGAGTTCTTGTTGGCATAATTTTTATCAAGCATTTGCTTGAAATGCTAGAGCACTCATGCGATTAATTTTATATCACTGATTATAAACATATTTTCCGCACACGAACGGGAGAGGGACATGGTCGCGGCGGCGCCGTCCAAAGAGCGGCGGGGACCCTTGGCGGGCCTGCGCGTTGTGGAGTTTCACTCGCTCGGCCCCGGTCCGTTCGCCGGGATGCTGATGGCCGACATAGGGGCCGATGTGCTGCGTATCACCCGCACGACGCAGGGCGAGCCGGAGGCCTTCGATCGCATCACCTCTCGCGGGCGCCGGGTGGTGTCCCTCGACCTGAAGCGCGAGCGCGAGACGGCGCTGGCGTTGTGCGGCGGCGCAGATGTGCTGATCGAGGGCTATCGGCCGGGCGTCATGGAGCGCCTCGGCCTCGGCCCCGAGCAGGTGCATGCGCGCAATCCGGGGCTGATCTACGGACGCATGACCGGCTGGGGCCAGGAGGGTCCGCTGGCGCGCACCGCCGGGCACGACATCAACTACATCGCGCTGACCGGCGCGCTTGCCGCCATCGGCCGGCGGGATATGGGTCCCGTGCCGCCCCTGAACCTCGTGGGCGACTATGGTGGCGGCGCCCTTTATCTCGTGATGGGCGTGCTCGCCGCCTTGTGGGAGCGGGCGCGATCCGGCGCCGGCCAGGTGATCGACAGCGCCATGTGCGACGGCGCCGCCTCGCTCATGAGCATGTTCTACGACATGCGCGCCGGCGGCACCTGGAGCCTCACCCGGGAAAGCAACCTGCTGGACGGCGGAGCGCCGTTCTACGGGACCTATGAATGCGCGGATGGTGGCCACATCGCCGTCGGGGCGCTGGAGCCACAATTCTGGCAAGAGCTGTGCACCCTCGCGGGGCTGGACACCCTCGACCCCGCCTTGCGCGACGACCCGGCGCGTTGGCCGGACCTGAGGACAAAGCTTGCCGATATCTTCCGCCAGCGGACCCGGGCGGAATGGTGCGCGCGGCTCGAACTGCACGACACGTGCGTTTCGCCGGTCCTCCATATGGACGAGGCCCCCCAACACCCCCACATGGTGGCCCGCGGCACCTTCATCGAGGTGGCCGGCCTCACCCAGCCCAGCCCCGCACCCCGCTTCTCCCGCACCCCACCGGCCGAACCGTCTCCGCCGCAGATCGAAACCGCGCAGGATGCGCTGCGGCGCTGGGGACTGTAGATCCGCAGGAACCAGCGGGGACGCCATTTGCCGACGATTTGGGCGGTCCTTGGCCGTGATGCGTTTGATGGCGTCCGCGGCGGAGGCGATCTGCTCAAGGGGCTGCGAACGTGAAATAGTTTATGCCGGCTGGTGACGTGACTTCGATGTTCGCTCCGATGACATCGTCTTCATGTGCCCGCAGACAGGTCTCCGGGTCGTCCCAAGAAGAGCGGGCGATGAAGCGCTTGTCGTCGTCGGTTCGACCGACAACGACCGCATAGCCGAGCCCCCCCTTGTTGTGCTGGACGGTATAGCTTTCCACCCGCCCCCGGCCCTCGTAGGCGTGCAGAACCTCCGGCGACGGCACTGCGTCGAGTTCCGCCTGGAGCGCCCGGCTGTCGCATTGTTTCCATGGCCTAGGCGAGCTGGAATACAGCCCGACAGTATATTTGGAGAGATAGCCACCGTTGGCACCGACAAATCCGGGGCGTCCGTCAGTTTTTCGGACCCGCTCCACCATCTCGACGATGGCGTGCATGGAATAATTGTTACCGGGTCCACCGAAAAAGGGCAGACCGCCCGTCACGCTCAATCCCCGCGGCTCATGCGGAGACAACCCAAAGGCATCGATTGCGACATTGGACACGGCGATCGGGAAGCAGCTGTAGAAATCGAATGTGCTGACACCTTCAACGCCCACGCCTGCGTAAAGAAGGGCAAGGCGGGAGGCCGCCGCCGCTGCCGGAGACGCCCCAAGGTCCGGGCGGTGCAGGACCGATTTTTCCACCGCGCGGGCATAACCGTGCAGGTAAACCAGCCGGTCCTCCGGAATTCCCAGATCAAGTGCCGCCTGGCGGGAGGCGAGGAGGACGGCGGCCCCGAGATTGACCTGGTCACGCGCGACCAGACGCAGCGGATAGGGGTCCGCGATCCAGCGATTGTGCTGCCCGACCGTCGTCAACTCATCGGGGCTGTAGGCCGGCACGTCCCATGCGGACCATGGATTGCGATGGGCGACCGCCGAAAGCGGCGCAAACAATTCCCCCATCTCCCGCGCATATGCCTCGCGCGTCAGCCCCAGGCGCTTCCTGCGGGCGTTTTCCGCGAGCGCGTAGACAAGCGTCGGGTTGCTCAATCCGTGCTTGTCCATCAGCGGATCACGGAACTCGTCGAGGCCTGCGCCGCGATCCTCCACCTGACCGCCGGGATCTTCCGAAAAATCGAGCGTGATGCCGCGCGCCTGCGCCGAACGCACCGTCGAAATGGCTTCGGCACCGGTCAGAAGCAACAGATTGAATTCGCCGGCAGCGATGCGCTCGCTGAACTCATTCACCAAATCCTGGGGCGTGTTCCCGCCAGCCTTGGTCCATGCGGCATAGCGCGGCTCCATGCCGAGGCGCCTGGCAATCGAGCGGGGAAAGTTGAGCGATTTTCCGAAGATCGCCGGCTGCGGCCGGGAATCCTCGAACGTGCGGGTGGTCGCGATGGCATCGCAGCGCCGCAGTGCATCCTCGCCGAGACCCGCATCGCGCGCGGCGGCCCGCGCCGCGTCAGCCGCCAGGTCGGATGCCGATGACGCCTTGTACGTCGGCGCGTCGATACGGTCGACGGACTGGCCGACGCCGATGATCACTGGATCTGAGGAAGAACGCGACATTTCAAAACCCTCTCAAGATCAACGCGCGGTCCAGACCGGGGCACGCTTCTCCGCGAACGCGCGCGGGCCTTCCTTTGCGTCGTCGGATGCGAAGACGCGCTCCACCTCCTCGTACGTCAGCTGCCAGGGGAGGTCGTCCCGCGGGCGCTCGGACCCCCGGATGCCGTTCGCAATGCGCTTGCTCGCCTGAACGGCGAGCGGCGCATTGAGGGCAATGCGCGCGGCCATGGCCATGGCCCGGTCAAGAAGCTGATCGCGCGGGACGACCGCATTCACGAGGCCCAGCGCCAGGGCCCGCGCAGCGTCGATCGGCTCTCCGGTGAGAAGCAGTTCCATGGCGATCTTCGGCGGAAGCTGCTCCAGCAACCTGAAGGCCCCCCCTGCCGCCGCAATGATGCCGCGGCGAACTTCAGGCAGGCCGAACATGGCAGTTTCACAGGCAACGGCGAGATCGCAGGCGAGGGTGATTTCGGTCCCGCCACCAAGGGCGAAACCATTGACGGCGGCGATCATCGGCTTGGCGATGGGGTGGCGGACAATGCCCGCAAAGCCCCACGCCGCGCGCTGCCCCTCTGCCGGCGTGATCCGTTCGCCGCGCGCCAATGCCTTCAGGTCGGCACCGGCGCAGAAGGCCTGGTCACCGGCTCCCGTCACCACCACCGCCCGCACCTCGGGATCGGCATCGGCGTCCTGCAAGGCGTCGCCAAGGCGCGTGGCGACAGCGAGATTGATAGCGTTGCGCGCCTCGGGCCGATTGATCGTCACCAGCAGCACGTGATCGTGCCGCTCAACGACAATGACGTTGTCCGACGTGGTCAATTTGTTTTCCTTCCTGCAGCCGGATCGCCGTTTTCAAGCGGCCCGCTGGGTTTGGCGTACGGCAACGACGTCCGCGGCAATGAGATCGTCGATCTGTCGGCTCGACAGGCCGAGCCACTCCTGCAACACCTCGACGGTGTGTTCGCCCATGAGCGGCGCCGGCCTCAGCTCGGGATCGGCCAGACGCGCCGATCGTACGGGACGGGTCTCCATCACCACAGGGTCGGCAAGGCCCGGATGACGGACCTTGCGATAGAAATCGCGCTCCCGAAAATAGGCGAACTCGGGCATCTCCATCACGCGCAGCATGGCGCCCGCGGGAACGCCGGCGTTCTGGAGCCGCTCCATCGCCTCATGGGGCGACAGATCGGCAAGCCATGCCTTCAAGGCACCCTCGATCTCGGCCCGATGCGTCACCCGGCCGTCGCGATGGTTCAGATCGCGATCCCCGGCCAGACCAATCAGCGCCGAGAGAGCTGCCCAATCAGCGTCGCCGCGCACCGTCACGGCACACCACTCGTCATCGCCCGCGCAGGGATAAACGCCCCATGGCGCATCGGGCTGGAGGCCTTCCACGGCGTGGCCCGCCGCGACAAGCTCCGCGGCCGCGATGTCGGCGCCCATGTGGTCGAGGATGACTTCGGCCTGCGCGATGCTGCCCGAGCCCCCCTGTCCGGTCCACCGCCGACGCACCAGCAAGGCGAGGGCTGTCAGGGCGCCGAGCCGCGCGGCGACATGGTCGGGATAGATGGTGAAGGCATCGGAGAACGACCCGGGCTCCCCGGCGTAGGCCCATTGCGCCGTGATGCCGGCAGCGGATCTCACCAGCGGGCCATAGCCGAGGCTTCCGCTGGCCGGACCGAACGGACCAAATGCGGAGCTGTCGACCATGACAAGGCGTGGATTGGCCGCAAGCAACGTCTCGCGGTCAAAGCCCAGCCCGTCGAGCGTGCCCGGCTTGAAGTTGGACAGCAGCACGTCGCTCTTCCGCACAAGGTCCAGAAACAGCGCCTTGCCTGCCGGGCTGCGCAGATCGAGGCTCAGGCCGCGCTTGTTGCGATGCCCGGACGCGAAGGACTGCGACATGGGGCCTCCATCCAGCGTCTGGCGCAACCCGTCGGGAAACGCAGCATTCTCGATCTTGACCACGTCGGCCCCGGCATCGGCCAACAACCGCGCTGTTTCGGCGCCAACCACGATCACGCCGAGGTCAAGGACACGAATGCCCGCCAGGGGCCTGCAAGCGTCCGATTCACCAGAGCGCGCTTCGTCCGTCGCTGCGAGGGTCTCGCTGATGCCGTCCAAAAGGTCTGCGCCGCTTTTGCCGTCGGGCGGCTGTCGAACGTCGGTGCCAGCGCGGGTGCCATCGATGGTCAGGCAGCTCCGGGACAGCCTCACCTCGATATCTTGGGCCAGCGAGACCGTCTCGAACAGGTGGCGCGCGGCGTTCTGTTCGGTTTCAACGGCCTCCTGCGGCGTCCGCACCATGGCGATCGGGACGCCGAATGTCTGCCCCTCCCGCTCCAGCTCGGCGCGGCTCTTGTCCGCGAAGAAGCGCGCGATGGCCGGAATCAGGTCCGGCGAGCCGAAGCGGACCCGGATCTGGTCGAAGGAGGGGTCTGCGAAGGCCACGGGAGATCCCATCCAGGTGAACATGCCGCGCCACTGACGCGCCGACAAAAGGCAAACCCTCACATAGCCGTCCGTGCAGGCGATGATGGGATAGCGGAAACGGACATCCGGCCGCCCCCGAGAGGTGTCGGCAGCCATGGAGCCGGCGGCCGCGCTTCCGGCCACCCCGAAGCCCGGATCAAGCGTCTGCACCACGCCATCGAGATTTGAGAAGTCGAGCCAGTCGCCGTGTCCGGACCCAAGGCGTTCGTGGAAGGCGAGCATCGTTGCCACGGCCGCCTGGGCGGCAGCGCAGCGCAGTGCGAGCGCGCCGGGCGGAAGAAGCGGCGCCCGGCCCGGAATGCCCGACCGCGCCAGTTGGCCCGAAAGCGCATGGAAGACGGGATCGGTTCCGGCCCAGCCGGTGAAGCCCCCGGTCCGGCCGAAGTCGGAAATGGACAGGATGACAAGACTTTTGTTGCTCGCCTGAAATGCAGGAATATCTAGCCAGCTCGAAGCCGTCGCCGATACGGAAACATCCTCGATGAGAATGTCGACGGTCCCGATCAGGCGCAGAAGACGGTCCCGTTCCGCGGGAACGACCGGGTCGAGCCGCTGCACGGTCTTGCCGCGGTTGAGCGCGAGGGCATCAAGGCTGACGCCGCCGAACATCCGATCCCCGGTGCCCGGAGCTTGCCGAGGCGACTGCGGGACATGCACGACATCCGCGCCGAGGTCGGCCAGGAGACGGCCCACCAGTCGCATGGGACCAGACACAAGCTCGGCGACGCGCACGCCGCGCAGAGGCAGATCAAGTGGCGCCCCGACATTGTCTTCATTGGGCACGGCGGTCGGCGACGGCACGTCGGCTGGGTGGACGAAAATATTCATGGACTTCCCCTCCCGGAAGCGGATGCGCATGGGGCCGTCGCCCCCCTGTCGCGATCATCGAGGAGGACACGACGCCCGTTCCGAAGCCGCCACCGCCTGGCGATAGCCCACGGGTATCCGCGTTAACGCCATCATGAATGGCCGCCGCTGGCGTCGTTTCCTCATCTTGATTTGCCTTGGAGTGTGCGATCGGACGCAGGGCACTGTCCAAGACGAATGCGTGTGCGATATATTCGGCTTCACTATAAATCGGCCGCTACCGGCAAGCAGTCATGGACATCGATTTCAAGGCCGCGATCCAATTCGCCCACCTCGCCCGAACCCGGTCCTTCAGCCGGAGCGCCTCAGACCTTGGGGTTTCGCAGCCGTGGCTCTCGGCACGGATCGCCCGGCTGGAGGAGCGTTTGGGATGCAAGCTCTTCCATCGCACCACGCGGCAGGTGGAGCTGACCGCCGAAGGCGAGCGGCTTCTGGCGGTTGCGGAGGTTCTGGCCAACAGTGCGGCCGCGTTCGAAATGGTTGCGCGGGATCTCCGTGGAGGCCGGGGCGGGCGCCTCAGGGTCGGCTCTCCGCCCTATGCTTCACATATCAATCAACGTGTCCAATTGATCGAGCAGTTCGCTGCGGCCACGCATGCGGGGGTCGAGCTCGACATCGGCTGGAGCCGCAATCTGATCGAGCGCCTGCGCCGCGACGAGCTCGATGCCGCCTTCCTGGTCGAGCCGCTTGACGGTCGGGGCCTTGAGCTCTTGCCCTTCTGCACCATGCAGCTGGTCGTCATCGTGAAAGCGAGCGACCCTCTCGCCACGCTCGCGGTTGTGCAGCCTTCGGATCTTGTGGGGCGTGGCGTCGGTGTCTTCACGCGGGCGCTCCATGCGAAGCTTTTCGATGAATTGTTTCCGCCACTTGCCGCCGCCGGAGCGAGGATCATGGAACTGCCCGAGATGAATTTTCGCGCATTACTGTCGGATCAGACGGCGGAACCAAGCGTCCTGATCACCATGGACGCCTCGCCCGCCGCTTTGGGGCGTACAGGCAACGGCTTGAGGGTTCTGCCGTTACTTGATGTCCCGAAGGTGAAATTGACCCTCGTCCGCCGCAGGGGACCCAACAGCGCGGCCTGCCAGCGCTTCTGGAGCATGGCCGAAGGCTATCGCCTCAAAGATGAGGCGCCTGATCCTGCCGCCCAAGAAATCCGGTCCTGACTGCCTCAATATTTTCTGTAACGACACGGACCTCAGGATCTGGGTCCAGGAAAAGGAGCAGCCTCCTTGCGATTCAGTACAGGCTCTGCTGCGTATGGGTCGTCCTTGACATCGTGAAGGGCGCGTGGCCGCGCTTTAGTTGCTCGACGGTCGCGTGGAGCAAAGCATACGCACCAAGTGCAAGCCTATCTCCTCGGGAGTGTAGCTCCCGCCGGGGCGGTACCAGGTCTGCGACCAGTTCAGCGCCCCCAGGAATTGCAGCTTGAAGAGATGGGGGTCAATGTCCGGCGGCAGGCCAAGGGCCTGGATCGCGTCTGACACGATCTGCTCGTAGGCGTCCCGCTGCTTCACCAGCTCCGCGCGATAGTCGTTGAGGCCTTTGGGAAACTGAGGAAAAACCATGATCATGAGACCCTGGTTTTCAAGGACGGCGCGACAGTGCGCGGCGGCGAGCCGCGCAAGCCGCGCCCAAGGGTCCTTCTCGCCTGCAAGCGCTGTTGTCGCCGCCTCCACGAGAAGCTTCATGCCGGCGCCATGCACTTCGACGAACAATTCTTCCTTGGAGCGGAAATAGTAATAGAGCGATCCGGACAACAGCCCGGTGGCGTCCGCGATGTCGCGCGTGGACGTGCGGTCATACCCCTTCTCGACGAACAGGATGCCTGCCGCTGCGATGATCTGATCGCGACGATCAAGGCCGGCGGGTATCGCGACCTTCGGAAGCCGCTGGCTCGGGCGACCGACACGCTTCTTGGGTTCCTTCGGCATCCAGACCGTCCAGCAGAAAAAGGCTTCCCGCGTGACGCGCGGGCCATCAAAGCTTGCCGCATAGCGCAGATCGTCACGAAAGCACAATGTCGGCGGCTCGGTCGTGGCCTTATCCGGCGCGCCGGTTCAGCTTGCGAAACGCCCCCGAAAGCGCCCTGACAGAATTTTGATCAATCACTTGCTTGATATTCGACTCGCTGTTAGCGTGGTCGAAAGGTCCAACAAACTGAGGCGCCCCCGGAGGGTAGCCGGACCATTCGGGGGAAGGATCAAGGATGAGGCTCATCGATTTTTTTGATCGGGCCGTAGCGCTCAATCCCCGCACCGCTTTTCTCCGCCAGGGCACGGTTTCCCGCACCTATGCCGATGCCGGCGACGCCTCCCACCGGATCGCGGTGGCCCTGAGGCGGGACGGGATCAGCCCAGGCGATCCAGTGGCCTTCTACATGCCCAATGACTGGCGCGGCGTGGAAGCGCTGTATGGCGCGTTCCGCGGGGCTCATCCGGTTGCGCCCGTCAACAGCAGGAACCCGATTTCACAGAACATCGCCTTTCTGCGGGCGGTGGGCGCAAAGGTGATGTTCTTTCACAGCCAGTATGCTGCGGACGCGGAGGCGGCGCGGCTCGCCTGTCCGCAATTGCGGCACCTGGTCTGCCTTGATGCCGCCGCCGGCGGAGCCCCCGCTCTCGATTCGTGGATGGCGGCGCCCGGGGCACGGATGCCCGATGTCGCCGCGGAGCCGACAGGGGCCTGGGCCATCTTCAGCACCAGCGGCACCACTGGTGAGCCGAAATGCGTCGTGCAGACCCATCTCACCGCGCTGGCCGTGACCTTCGACATGCTGTTCGCGATGCGCGTCCACGATCCCGTTCGCCATCTGGTGGTGGCGCCGGTCAGCCATTTCGCGGGCTCGTTCCTCTATGCCCTGACTGCGGTCGGATCCACCCATGTCCTTCACGACAGGGTGGATGTGGTCGAGATCATGCAGACCATCGCGCAGGACCGCATCGAGATCGTCTTCCTGCCGCCTACTGTGATCTACATGATGCTGGCGCATCCGCAGGTCCGCGATTTCGATTTCAGCTCTCTGAAGGCGATGGTCTATGCCGGCGCGCCGATGGCGCGCGCCAAGGTCCGCGAGGCGATCGATGTCTTCGGTCCCGTAATGATGAACATGTTCGGCCAGACCGAGGCCAATGGGCCCATTGCGTTCCTGCGCCCGGAAGAACACCGTCTCGATGCCGGCCCCGAATGGGACTGGCGGCTTCAATCCATCGGCCGCGCCTCCATTTGCCGTCAGGTCGAAATCATGGACGATGACGGCCGCATCCTGGAGCCGCACAAGGCTGGCGAAGTGGTCCTGCGGGGCTGGGGCAACAGCGCCGGCTACCTCGGCGACCGCGCGGCGACGGAAGAGCTCAATCGCCACGGTTGGCTGCATACGGGCGACGTGGGCATCAAGGACGAGGCTGGCTACATCACCCTGGTGGACCGCAAGAAGGACATGATCGTCACCGGGGGACTCAATGTCTATTCGGTGGAAGTAGAGCAGGTGCTTCATTCCCATCCTGCGGTGATGGCCGCCATTGTCATCGGCGTGCCGGACGCAAAATGGGGCGAGGCGGTCAAGGCCGTGGTCGAGCTGAAATCCGGTCAGGCCGCGTCGGAGCAGGAGCTGATCGCCCTCTGCAAGGCGGAGCTGGGTGGGGTCAAAGCCCCCAAGAGTGTGGAGTTCCGTCCCGAACTGCCACGCACGCCCACCGGCAAGATCCTGAAGCGCGAGATCCGCAAGGCCTACTGGGCAGGCCAGGAACGCAGCATCTGAGACCTGCCCCTCCGCACACAGGAAACGAACATGATCGGTCGCTCCGGACGCTCCTGGCCGCAGCTTCGGCGCGAACTGCGCATTCCGGTCATCGTGGCTCCCATGTTCCTCGTGTCGGGGCCTGCAATGGTTGCAGCTGCCTGCCGCGCCGGCGTCATCGGGAGCTTCCCTACACTCAATGCGCGCACTCCGGAAATCCTCGACGCATGGCTGGGCCTTCTCGGCGAGGAGACCAAGGGCGCCGCTCCCTATGCCGCGAACCTGATCTTGCACCGCAGCAATACCCGGCGCGAGACCGACCTCGATCTCGTCGTACGCCACCGTACGCCGCTGGTGATCGCCAGCGTGGGTTCGCCGGCCCCTGTCGTGGAGCGTGTCCACGCCTATGGCGGCACGGTGCTGGCGGATGTGGCGAGCCTGCGTCATGCCCGCAAGGCGGCGGATGCCGGAGCAGACGGCCTCATCCTGCTCACCGCCGGTGCCGGCGGAAACACGGGGTGGCTCAACCCGTTCGCCTTCGTCTCCGGCGTGCGCGAATTCTATTCGGGGCCGCTTGCGGTTGCGGGGTGCATCAGCCACGGGCGCGAGTTGCGTGCCATCGAGATGCTGGGTGCCGACATCGGCTACATGGGCAGCACTTTCCTCGCGGCAGAAGAGAGTCTGGCCCCACGGGAGCACAAGGCTGCGGTGATCGCCGCCGATGCGGACGACATTGTTCTCACCGACGCCGTGTCGGGGCTGCCCGCTAACTTCATCCGCAGCCGCCTTGAGGAAGCCGGCCTCTTGCACCCCGATGGACGCATCGAGCGTGCCCCCGGCGCAGATGACATCTTCTCGTGGAAGACGGTCTGGAGCGCGGGCCAAGGCGTAGGGGCGGTCAAGGCCCAGGAGCCCATATCCGCGATCGTGGGGCGGATCGAAGCCGAATACCTCAATGCCGCGCCGAATAAACCGGCCGGTCAATAAGACGAAATCTTCGGGAGGAAACTTGATGAGAGTGTCATCGGCAATCACCCTTGCCGCGAGCCTGGTGCTTGCGGTGCCAGCAACCGCCCAGGTCTCTGATTCCGTGGTCCGGATCGGGGTGATGAACGACCAGTCGGGCGCGCTGTCGGCCTTTTCCGGAAAGGGATCGATCGAGGCCGCCCGCATGGCGGTGGAGGATTTCGGCGGCAAGGTCCTCGGCGTTCCCGTGGAGGTGATCTCGGCGGATCACCAGAACAAGCCGGATATCGGCGCCGCCACCGCACGCAAGTGGTTCGACGTCGACCGCGTTGACATGCTGACCGACATCAGCAATTCGGCGGTTTCTCTCGCCGTTCAGGATATCGCCCGCACCAAGGGCAAGGTAGTCATGCACGTGGGCTCGGGGTCCGATCGTCTCTACGGGGTCGATTGCTCGGAGACCGGCTTCGTCTGGGTTTACGACACCTATACCTTCCCCCACTCCGTCGGAAAGGCGTTTTCGGGCAGTTCAGCCGGGACCTGGTTCTTCATTGTGCCCGACTATGCCATGGGCAAGTCCGCCGAGGTGGAGGCGACCTCCGTTGTCCAGGCTGCCGGAGGAAAGGTGCTGGGCTCCGTCCGCCACCCCGTGGGAACGCTGGATTTCGGCTCATATATCCTTCAGGCGCAGCGCTCGGGTGCGAAAAACATTCTGCTGCTTAGCGCGGGCCATGACACGGCTGAAACCGTGAAGCAGGCGGCGGATTTCGGCCTCAAGGACAGCGGACAATCGCTCGTCGCCTATGTGCTCTACCTGCAGACCGTGCACAGCCTTGGTCTGCAGGCCGCCCAGGGCATGAAGTTCGTCACGACCTTCTACTGGGACCGCAACGATGCGACGCGCGCATTCGCCCGGCGGTTCAAGGAGCGCACGGGACAGATGCCCTCGCAGGTCCATGCCGGCATGTACAGCTCGACCCTCGCCTACCTGCGCGCCGTGAACGCTGCCGGCACTGATGAGGGCAAGGCAGTCGCTGCAAAGCTGAAGGAACTGCCTGTCGATGACTTCTTTGCGGAAGGCGCCAAGGTGCGCGCCGATGGCCGGCTGATGAACGATGTCTTCCTGGCCGAGGTCAAGACGCCGGCGGAATCCAAGGGCGAATGGGACTATTTCAAGATCCTGGATCGCATCAAGGCCGCCGATGTGATGCGTCCGGTGAACGCTGGCGGATGCAAGTTGTTTGAACAATAAATGCATGACGGAAGACACGGATTTCGGCTCGGCAATGCCATCCTTCAGCGCCCGCGGTCTCTTGGCCGTGGGCGACCTTTTTACGCTGAGCGAGCGTGCCGCTGCCCCCCAGCAAGGCGCGGCGTGGAGAGAGGCGGTAAACAGGCATTTGCCGGGTCATGATCGGCCTCTTGGGCGCTTCGCCGATAGGTCGCGGCGAGCTTGAGTGCTGCGAGGAAGTTCTCCGGGGGCCGGTCGTATCGCGTTGCCAGGCCTCGCATCTGCTTGATGCGGTTAAAGAAGCGCTCGATTTGGTTCCTCTGGCGGTAGAGCCATGGACTGAAGGCGAAGTTCCGCTTGAACGACCCAGGGGACCACTGAACCGCTCATGGCCTGCCACGCCAGGGCACCGGAGAGGCCTGCGGAAAGGGCGAGGCAGCCGAAGGCCATAAGGCACCAGTTCTTCGCCTGGACCCGAGCCGATGCGGTCATCCCACACCTGGGCCGCACGCTGATGGAACGGCTTCACAGCGCGATGTGCAGATAGCACCGGCGGCTGAACCAGAATACGCCTTCCCGCATCGAGTATGGCCCGTCGCTTGGTCAATGGCATGTCGCGGCAGAGGGAACATCCGTGACGCTGCCCCGAGCTTTTGGTCCATGGCGATCTTTCGATTTCGTCGAGCTCGCGACGCCCCCTTGGACCGGCTGGATCATGCATCGTCGGCTGTGCCGGAGCCCATCGGCGCCCCCGCGCCCGCCGCAGTCGCGGAACCGGGAACCGCCTGCCAGCGGATCAGCGCTTCGCGCCCCGCGGGCGTGAGGCCGTAGATGCCGCGATCCACACGGGCGAACCAGCCATAGACGTTGTCCAGCAGGATTTTTCCGGCGTTGGGCGCGAATGCACGCAGATCGCGCGGGCGTTTGGGGGCTTCCGCCATGGCCAGGGCACAAGCGAGCGCCTGCTGTCGATAGGCGGTCATGATGGGTGTGCGAGAGCCTCCCCCCACCGCCGGATCACCCAGGCGGCGGCGGTGCTCCTCCACGAGCCGCGACCTGCGGCGCGGATCCTTGCGCGGCATGGGAGACAAGGGGCTGACGAGGACCGTCACCTCACCCCCGGACGAAACTCCGAGCATTCCGAAGCCGAGACGCCGGCACAGGTTGCGGAAGCGCGCGTCGCTTTCCCGTCCGTTTCCGCGCACCGATGTGCGCGCTGCGAGCCAGACCTCGTCGCAGGCGGAGGCGCGGTCGACGGCCTGGAGGACGAGTTCCAGATTGAAGCTGAGCTTCAATTCCCCGATGACCACGATCGGTATTCCGTCTCCCGCAAGCGCGACCAGGTCGCAGCCGCCGACCTCGCCTTTGACGGCAAAGCCGAGGCCCTCCAGAAACGCCTTCACGGGCAGATAAAGGGATGTCTCCAGGATACGCTCTCCGTCAGGCCGGCCTGTGACGGGCGGGGACGGGAGGGCGGACCTCCGGGTTGGTGGCGATCCAGATGATGTGGCGCGCCCCACCGCGCCCTCCATTGGCCCGCACGCGCGCCTCTTCGACGCCAAACCCCGCCTTGCGAACCCGCTGGGTGAAATTCCGGTCCGGCCTCGACGACCAGACGGCCAGCACACCGCCGGGCCTCAGCGCCGCCCGAGCCGCGCTGAGACCGGCAATATCGTAAAGTCGGTCGTTGGCCTCGCGTGTCAGCCCTTCGGGTCCGTTGTCGACATCAAGCAGGATCGCGTCGTAAGTCGCCCGGCCAGCACGGACCAGGCCGACCACGTCCTCTTCGCGGATGCCGACGCGCGGATCGGTCAGGCAACCTGCGAAGATCTCCGCCATGGGGCCGCGCGCCCACGCGACCACCGCCGGCACCAGTTCCGCCACGATGACACGGGCATCGGGCCCGAGTTCTGCGAGCGCCGCGCGCAGGGTAAAGCCCATGCCCAGCCCCCCGATCAGCACATGAGGCTTGGAGCGATCCCGAAGCCTGGCGCAGACCATCGTGGCGAGCGCCTCTTCCGACCCGCTGAGGCGACTGTTCATCAGCTCGATGGAGCCTGCCATGATCGAGAATTCCGTGCCGCGCTGCATCAGGCGGAGTCGGCCGCCGCCATCGGGCACGTCCGCGGTGTCGAGCTGCGTCCAGGGGATCACGGGTCACTCTTCGGTTGAGGAGCGCGTTGTGCGAGCCGCCGTATATAGGCCAAACCTCCGTCCCCGCGCCACCGGCCCCGCAACCGACCACGTGCCGCCGCGGGATGAGAGGGCTGGTGTCTCAAGTTGAGGGGCAAGGGGAATCGGAGGCCCGCCACTCACCGCTATTGCCGTGCCCGACAGCGCCAGAAGCAGAAGGTCGCTGCGACACGGAAGCTGTCCCGCACTTGTAAAGGAAGACCTGATCACCGCGGCGAGGCATAGGGATCTACCGACCTCGTGGCACGCAAGAGACCGTGGGAGCCAAGGGCGCCAAGCCGCGCGTCTCATACCGTGTCGAATTTTGGAAAAGACGGGATTCGGTCGCTGGTACGCGAGGATAAAAAGGGGGGCCTGCCACCCAAATGCCAATACAACTTTTAATTGAAATGGCGCACCCGGCACGATTCGAACGTGCGGCCTTTGCCTTCGGAGGGTAGTCGTCTAGCGTTTCCCTAGCTTCCTGCCCTTTCACTACCTTTCCGAAATCCTTGAAAACACTACGATCTGCAAATACGGTCGTTCCGGTAGTTGTACGGAATTTCCGTTTTGGTGGGTCCGCGTGGGTCCGAGGTGGGTCCGCCGGCAGGGCATGGAGGGGCTTCAGATGGCGCGGGTTCGGATAACGAAGCGGGTGGTCGACGCCATCGTGCCCGGCGAGGGGGAAACCTACATTTGGGACTCGGACCTCGTGGGTTTCGGCATTCGCGTCCAGCCCACCGGCTCTGGGGTCTACGTCGTTTCCTACCGCGTCGGCGAAGGGCGACGGGGGACCAAGCGGCGGGTGAAGATCGCGCCCATCGGGCAGATCACGCCGGATCAGGCGCGCGTCCTGGCAAAGGGAATCATCGGCGACGTTGCGAAGGGCGCTGACCCCGCGGAGCAGAAGCGGGCGGCACGAACTGCGATGACGGTCTCCGAGCTTTGTGATGCTTATATGGAAGCGGCCGAAAAAGGTCTGATACTCGGAAGACGGGGCGCGGCGAAGAAATCCAGCACTTTGTACGTGGACGGCGGCCGAGTGGAGCGGCACATCAAGCCGCTCCTCGGCAAAAAGTTGGTGCGAGACCTGACGACCGCCGATGTCACACGCTTCATGCGCGATGTCTCGTCCGGCAAGACCGCTGCGGTTGAGGTCACCGGGAAGCTCCGCGGCAAGTCGATCGTCCAGGGCGGCGCCGGCACGGCGGCGCGCACGGTCGGCCTCCTCGGCGGCATCCTCTCCTTCGCGGTTTCCGAAGGCGTCATCGAGCAAAACCCGGCCCGAGGGGTGCGCCGGCCGGCGGACAAGAAGCGGACGCGCCGCCTGTCGCCGGACGAGTATCGTCGCCTTGGGGATGCGCTGGCCGCCGCAGAAGAGGAAGGGGCGGCGTGGCAGGCGGTCGCCGCCGGCCGGCTTCTCGCCCTTACAGGTTGCCGCCTTGGCGAAATCGTCGGTCTCATGTGGGTCGAGGTGGACGCCGCCGGCTCAGCGCTCCGGCTGAAGGACAGTAAGACGGGAGCATCGGCGCGCCCGCTCGGGCGGGCCGCGCTCGCGGTCCTCAACGGCATCAATCGCGAAGCAGGTAATCCATTCGTCCTGCCGGGAGTTCGGGGCGAGGTCGGCCACTTTGGCGGCTTCCCGAGGGCCTGGGCGAAGATCGCGAAGGCGGCGGAATTGGAAGACGTCACGGCACATGTTTTGCGCCATTCCTTCGCGAGCACGGCCGCCGATCTCGGCTTCAGCGAAATCACCATCGGGGCACTGCTCGGCCACTCCGCTTCAAGTGTCACGAGCCGGTACACGCATGTCCTAGACGGGGTGTTGATCGCCGCTGCGGACAGGGTGGCGCGGGCCGTCGATGGGGCGATGAGGGGCGCCACGGAGCCGGCCGCAGAAGTGGTCGAGCTCGCGACCCGGCGGGCTGCCCAATGAGCCGCGCCGGCCCGGCTCGGAAGCGGGCGCTCGGCACCGACCTGCCGATGTGGCGGGAGCCGACCAAGGACGAGCACGCGGCAGGCGATCACGACAGCGAGGGTGCGCAATTTGCGCTTCTGATCGACGGGGTGCCGCCGGCCTTCGCCGCCGTCGTCGCCAAGGTCGCGCCGGGGGCTGACCCTCAGGCGCTTGTCCGGCCCGTGTTCGCCGCCTGGAAGGAAGCCAGCCGCAAGTGGGGAGTCCGAGATGAATCGCGCGGCCTGGCATTGCAGAGGCTCCGCGAAGAAGTGCAGTCGCTGAAGCGCGAGCGCAAGTTCATCGAGGAGCGGCGCGCGCTCTCGGAGGTCAAGCGGCCGGGCGAAGATGGACGGGAATGGTCCCTTGCACGGGCGCTTGGCATCGCCGCGCTCCGGGAGGGTGAAGTGCCGCCGGCCGATCCCGGCGCCCTCGGCACGGCCTGGGCGGAAGCGGACATCGCTCGCTTCGATCATCTCGCCGTGCGCATCGCTTATCTGACCGCTCAGTCGGCCGCGCTCGACGGGCGCGGCGATAGCGGCGGCCGACTTCGTGACTTCGCGGTCGAGCTAGTCACCGTCTTCGAGAACGCGACCGGAAAGCGCCTGACTGCGCGCAGGGATTTCGCCCGCTTCGTCGGGGCCTGCGCCGCCATGATAGGCGCGAACCTGCGCCAGTCGCAGGTCGAAGCCGTATGCGAGAGCGTAGCCAAGTCGAACAAGTAACCGGCTGATCCTGCGCTGGAAACGCGCGGAAGAAATAACGCCAAATTCACCGCTGTTTTGATTTGTGGCCACGGGCCGCAAATGGCGGCAACGTCTCCCCGGTAGCGCAACAGAGCGCAACAACGGGGAAGCACATGGACAGTAACTTCATCACCGTCACCGGAAAGAACGGCGCCCCTCGCACGTTTTCGTTCGATGATCATGTCCCGGTCGACGACGCCGCTCTGATTACCGGCTTCAGTTCTTCCAGCCTCAACAAGGCGCGGTGTAGCGGAATCAACACCCCGCCCTTCCGAAAGGTCGGGAAGAACGTCCGTTACCGGGTCCGTGATCTCGTCGATTGGCTGAACGCGCGCGAGCGGCACAGCACCTCCGAAGTCTCCGCCGAGGCCGCACGCGCCTCGTCTGCGGCCTGAGGAGGCCGCCATGGGCACCGACGCAAACCCCGGCGCGCTGGCGGCGCACCGGGGGCGGCAATAAAGCTGAGGACTTGCGAGAGCCTCAGTATAGCCGCCCCGATATCGACGAGGAAGGTCTCTCCTCGACCGACGTCACAGACGGGCGTGAGCTGATCGCCAAGATCATTGAACGACCGGACGGCCGTTTCGAATTGGCGGTGATCTGCCGCGGTGCCCTGGTCGAAGTCGGGCGCTACCGCACCCGCCGCGCGGCCATCACTGCCGCCTCAACATCTACCCGCGCGCCTCTGAGCGGGCACCATCCAGAACCGAAACCGCGAGGGCTTCGTGCCCGCGCGCGGCGACAGGCTGCACGATGAAACTCAACCTAAGAGGTCTCGACGATCCTCCACGGCCACCGCCGAGCTGGTTGGTGGACGGGGTGCTGCCGGCGACGGGACTCGTCACGATTGCCGGGCCGCCCGGCTGCGGGAAATCCCTCGCCAGCGCGGGCCTCGCCCTGGCGGTGGCCGGCGGCGGGCAATGGCTCGGTCGGGCGACGCGGCAAGGCGGCGTGCTTTACGTCAGCGCCGAGGCCGCAGACAGCACCGAGGCCCGCATTCGTGCCTTGGTTTCAACGGCCACGGACCCAAGTCCACCGGTCGTATTCGCAAGGGGAGATATCGACCTTCTCGACAAGGGAGCTGCATCAGACATCTGCACCGCAGTAGATGCGGCCGAACATCGGCTGCGGCAGAGGTTGAAGCTGATCGTTATCGACGCGCTTGGCAGCGCGACACGAGGGGCTGACGAAAACAGTTCTAGGGACATGGGCCGCGCGCTCGGCGCACTGCTGAAGGTCGCCGCAGAAAAGCACCTGCTCGTCGTCCTCATCGCCCATGTCGCAAAGGCAGGCGATGACCTGCGGGTGCGCGGTAACGGCTGCATCCTCGCCGATGTCGACGCTCACCTCGCGGTCACAGGGGGAGACGCGACAAAGACCCTGATGGTTTTGAAGCAACGCGACGGCGATCCCGGCCTGAAGATCAGGTTTCGCATCACCGCCGACGCCGGCCCCCTTCGGGCCGAGCTCGCCTTTGGCAAGGAAGGCGCTGCATCGGCGCCGCGCCCACCGCGCGGCGATGTGCTGACCGCCCTTGAGGTGCTTCGGGTGGAACTCGGCGGCAGCGCAGCGGTCGAGGCGTGGCGAGCAGCGACCGTCGAGAAATTCGGGGACCGGAAGGAAGGGGCAATCCGAGGCGCTTGGCACCGGGCCGTGACCGAACTTGCAGAGCGGCGCCTCATTCAAGTCGAAGGGTCCCGCGTTAGCGTTACGAGTGCGTTAGACGACGTTAGAATTTCGCTTACCTCTAACGCGGGCAGCAGCGGCGCAGCGTTATGCGAAAGCGTTACACATTCCCCCCCTTATAAGGGGGGATGTAACGCGCGTAACGCGCCGACGCCCGAAGAGGCGCCACCCCCTCAACAGCCCCTGAGCGTTACGAAATCCGACATTGCCGTGGATGCGCGTCCTGGCGCGCCGCCGCCCGCGCCTGCGGGCGACGGACGGCGCGCCCGGCGACGGTCATCGAGGAACGGTTGATCGGGCCGCTTCTGCCCATCCCCTCCATTTGTCCTCGGCACAAGACCCAAAGTGCAACACCCCCCAAGATGAAGGAGAGCACGCATGGATGATTACGATCCCAGCGAGGCCAAGGTGAGCAGTCTCGTTAATCGACATGGGGCAGTTCGACTCGGGCTAATTCTTGCCCTCGTCGACTTAGAAAAGCCGGCAGTCTTCGAATTGCTCGACCACATGGTCGACAAGGGGGCCATTCGCGATATCGGCGAGCACTGGTTTGCCGCCCCGGTCCCTCCGATTCCTCCTGCAAGCCGGCGGCCGATCGATCGGTCGCTACCGGCAACTCCCTTCGAGCGTCACGTCGAGCACGATGTAGGCCTCCTGCTCTGGGATGCCCACGAGGATGGGATCGACATCGGTCGGGTCGCCCATTGTCTCGACATCTCGGCCCACGCCGTCCGCTGCTCCTTGCGGTGCCTGGAGGGAGACGGCTTCGTGGTCCAAGCCGACCCCGATCGCTACCGCTTCAGCCCGGTAGGCCTCCGGCATTTCGCGCGCGGCGAACTTTTCTGACCCCAGCAGCCCGTCCGGCCGCGCCTGTGGCGCGCGGACCGGCGGGCGGACAGCTTCAAAGGGCGTGTCTGATGACCAGAGCATCGAGGTTGAGCGCGTCGGAGCGGCGGTGGGCCTATGCCATCCTTCGTCGCGGAGGTCGTGGGGGTGTGGCGGTGGCCTCTATAGCCGAACAGATCGGACGGCGGCAGGCAGCGACACGCAACGCGCTGCTCGTCATCGTTGCCGATGGGCTCCTGACCATCTCCGGTCCCGACAGAGTCGCCTTGACCGTTGAGGGGGCGGCGCTGCCTGACCTCTGCCGCCAGGATTGGTGACGCGGGCGCGCCCGGCGCGCGGCCCGCGCGGCGAGCGATCGTCGGCGCGCAGGACTGGGGGCGGGCGGCCCTTGCCCCTCCCCCTGCCGGCGGGGCGCGGCGGGCGTAGGCGGCCCCCTCAGGCGGGCGGGGGCAGCGGCGGGGGGGGGGGCCGAGGGTACGGGGGCCAAGGTACTTCCCAAGCCCCCCGCCCCATGCGGGCGCGCCGCCCGCGGCTTTTGGGCGTTTTTCCGAATTTCGAATCCGCGGTTCGGTTTTCCCCGACGCATTTGAAAATCCAACCTCACGGAGGCATGATTGCATCCCTGCAAGACCTATCTGACGCGCGCATGCTGCGCCGATGGCCCCGGCTCATCGCGGCTGATGCTCGAACCGGCCGAGATGCCGGCGGGCACCGTCGCGCCCGAATGGGGCGGCCCGGTTGAGGGAACGGAGGAGCTTCCCGAACTTCCATGGCGCGAGAAAACGATGTTGCACGAAGCGTCGCACGCGGTTCTCGGCGCGTTGGCGGGCGCCCGCGTCGAAGCCGTTCAAGTCGCCGGCTCTGGTCTTTGCTCGTTCGCGCCGGGCAGCCTGAACGAGCTGTCGACCATCCGGCGCGCGATGGTCGTCGCCGCAGGCTGGGTTGCTGTGGGCCGTCGTCCGTATTGGGCCGATATCGCCGACGACGAGGAGCTGAAGGAGCACGCATCTGCGGTCCGCCGCGGCAGCTTTGGACGCTGCGACCGCTGTCAAGTTTTTTTGCTTTTGTTCATCGAATGCGGGCTCGAAGCCAGTGACCAAAGGCTATTGACGCTGTATCGTTCTGTGGAATCGAAAACAAAGACAGTGTTTGAGCGGCCAGATGTTTGGTCCGCCGTTTCCGAAATCGTGGATCATTTGTGGATACACGGCGTAATTAGCGGAAACACTGTCCATCAAATCGTTGAGCGGCATGTGCCGCGGGGCTTGATCCAACTTGGAGACTTCGATGTCAGTGCTTGATGTCCTCTCGAAACTGCGGGGCGCCAAAAAGGCGCCGAGCGCGTCCGAACTCGAAGCCGCGCTGAAGCGGATCGACATCGGCGCGCTTGGCGAGCAGGTGCTCGCCGCTGAGCGATCCCGCCGCGACGCGCTGCTGAGCGGGGCACCGGACGCCGAAGTCGCCAAGCTCGAACTCGCCCTGGCGAAGGCGCGCACCGAGTTGGAGCGCGGGCAGATCGCCGCCGATCACCTCGCGGTGCAGGTTGCCGAAGCCCGCGAGCAGGAGACCGAGGCGGCACTCGACCGTGACCTTGCCGCCATCCGGGTCGAGGCCCAGGCGACCGGAAGGCGACTGGCAGAGGAATACGAGGCCGCCGCAAGTGCGATCGCCGCCGCGCTCGCTGCTGCTGATGCTGCGGAGGCGCGCGTGGCCGATCTGAACGCCCGGCTCCGAGCCGCCGGTCGGCACGACGACCTCGTTGCCGGCCCAGTCGAACGTGCGTTCCCGCCGCTCGGCTCCCACGTTTCGCGACCCGACGTTCACGCGAGCATCTCGCTGCCGCCCCTTGGAACATTCACCGGTCTCGGCGAAGCGCTCGACGCCTACCGCTTGCTCGGTATCGCGCCCATGGAGGCTGCGGAATGACCGCCCCCGCGGCCTTCACCTTCTGGCTCGGGCACCCGATCGAAGTAGACAGCACTACCGTCACTTCGCTCACCCTTCGCCCGCCCTGCGCCGGCGATGTGCTCGCCTGTCAGAAGCAGTTCGAAGACCTCGGCAGGCTGGGGCAGACCATCAGCGCATCCACCACCCTGGCGCTTGCTCTGCTCGCTCGTCTTGAACCGCGAGGAGCGGCGCTGATCGATCAGCTCGAGGTCACCGATCTCCTTCAGGCGGCCAACGCTGCCGTGGGCGAAGGTGGCGTTTTCCACGCCGATTTGGCCCGCGCGATCAACCTCGCCGGAGCGCTGCACCGAACCCAGCCCTCGCGCCGCAGTCGGCGGCACTGACGACTGACGAAGGAAGCCGCCCATGCCGAACCTGACATCTCAACTCATCGTCCGCCTCATCGACGGCGTTTCCGGCCCGGCCAAGGGCGCGGCGGCGGCGCTGCGCGGTATCGGCGCGGCGGCGAAGGGCATCAATCTAGCGGGGATGCAGGCGGGCCTCGCAAGTCGCATCGAGGCGAACAATCGCGCCCTCGATGCGACGCGCGGCAAGCTGCTCGATGCGGTGGCCGGCTTCTACACCCTGCGGGCCGCGCTCGGCGCGCCGATCAGCGCCGCGATGAATTTCGAGACGCTGATGGAAGACCTCGGCCAGAAGGCCGATCTTTCCGGCGCCCCGCTCACCGCGCTTGGCCGGCAAATCCGAGACATGGGCCGGGCGACAAACCTCGGCGCGATGGATATGGGGCGGGCCATCGACGCCATGGTCGGCCTCGGCCTGGGCGCCAATGACGCGCTCGCGATCGGTCCCGCAGTCGCCAAGGTGGCGGTGGCCTATCGGGCCGCAGCCGAGGATGTCGGCAAGGCCGGCGTGGCCGCCCTTCAGAACTTGAAAGTGCCCGCCGGCCAGATGATGGCCGCCTTCGACGCGATGGCGAAGTCGGGCAAGGAGGGCGCGTTCGAGCTGCGCGATATGGCGCAGTACTTCCCGTCCCTGGCGGCGCAGGCACAAAACCTCGGCATCGTCGGGGTGAAGGGCGTCGCGGACCTCGCCGCCGCTCTTCAGATCACGCGGCGCGGCGCGGGCGATGCCGCTGAGGCGGCAACGAACCTGCGCAACGTTATGCAGAAGATCGAGAGCCCCGCGACCCGGAAGAAGTTCAAGGGGTTCGGGATCGACATTTCCAAGGAACTTGCGGCGGGCGCGAAGAAGGGCATCTCGCCCATTGAGACCATCGCGCTTGCGACCCAGCGCGCGATGAAGAAGGGCGCCAAGCTGAGCGACCTGTTCGAGGATGCGCAGGTGCAGCTGGGCATGCTCGCCCTGATGCAGAACATCGAGGAATATCGCCGCATCCGCGCCGAGGCCCTTAAGGCGACCGGCATGGTCGAGGAGGATTTCGCCCGCCGCACGAAGACAGCGGCGTCGGCGACAGCGCGGTTCAAAGCCAGCGTCGAGAACCTGAACATCGCGCTGGGGTCCGCGCTGCTCCCCGCCCTGACACAGATCACCGACGCCCTCGGCCCGTATGCGAACAAGATCGCGGATGTCGCCGAAGCGCACCCGGCCGCCGCCCGCGGCATCGTCGGCATCGCCGCCGGGCTGATGGGCCTGCGTGTGGTCAGCATCGCAACGCGATACGCCTTCCTGCTCATGAAGGGCGGCCTGCTTCAGGTCGCGAAGGGGGCGCTCCTTGTAGTGGCGCCCTTCAGCAAGATGGCGAAGGCGGCCGGCGGCGCCATCACCTTGCAGCGCGCCCTCGCGGCGATGAACGGCGTCAAGCTCGGGCTCTTCGGCACGCTCGCCACCGGCCTGCGCGGGATGGTCTCGGCGCTGCCGCTGATCGGCGGCGCGCTCGTCGGCATCACGGCGCCGGTGGCGGCCGGCATCGCTGCGGTGGTCGCGGTGATCGCGGGCGGGGTGGTGCTGATCTACAAATATTGGGATCGCATCGCCTCAGTTTTCCGCGGGGTCGGCCGGCGCCTGGGCGAGGCTCTCGGGCCGGTCGTCGAGCCGATCCGCGCGCGCATTCAGCCCTTGCTCGACTGGGTGGGCAGTCTCGGCTCATGGATCGGCGAGAAGCTCGGCGGCCTGTGGGATGTGATCGCCTCGTGGCTCAAGCCGGAGCGGCTCGGCGCCGACCAGAAGGCCGCATGGGAGGCGGTCGGCTACCAGTGGATGGACGGGCTGATCGGCGCCGTGAAATCGAAGCTCGACGAGCTTGTCGCATGGTTCGCCGCGCTGCCGGGCCGGATCATGTCGGCGATCGGCAGCATCGACATCTCCAGCAAGATCAGGATGCCGAGCCTGGGCGGGCTGCTCGGCGGCGGGGGCGGCGGCAGCTCGGCCACCGACCCGATGGGCAACGCGACCGGGGGCACGCCGCCCGTTGCCGGCGCCCGCGCGGCGGGCGGCCCGGTCTCGCGCGGCCGATCTTACATCGTCGGCGAGCGCGGCCCCGAGCTGTTCACGCCCGGCGCCTCCGGCGGGATCACCCCGAACCATGCGCTCGGCGGCGGCCCGGTGAACGTCACCGTCACCATGACGGTGCATGCCGGCGGGATCACGAACGCCGACGAGCTCCTTCGCCGCGGCGCCGCCCGCCTGGGCGACGAGGTGCGGACTGCCCTTCGCGGCCTTCAGGCGGATTACGGAGTCGCCTGACGCTGCCCCTCCAACCGACCACGACAATTCGAAAGGCCCCCACGATGCCCGCTGAAGTTCTGACCACCCCCCGCCCCGCCGTCCACGCCGGCCCTGCCAACGCAACCCGGCGTGCGGCCGCCATCGAGAACGCCATCCAGCACCGTGCCGATCCGGCAGCCGTACCGCTCACCGACGATGGCCGCGACTTCCGCGCGCTGTCGCTGATCGAACTGGCGCGCGACTGCCTCGAAGCCGATGGCATCCGAACGGCCGGCCTCGCCCGTACCCAACTTGCCGACCGCGTGTTCGCCGTTTCGGCGGAACGCGCGGCCAGCGGCCTTCAGAGCAGCTCCGATTTCCCCACGCTGCTCGCCAACGTTGCCGGCAAAGCGCTTCGCGCCGGCTACGAGGCCCTGCCGCAGACCTTCCGTCCCATTGTCCGCGAGACGACGGTGCCGGACTTCAAACCCATCAGCCGCGCCCAGCTTGGCGAGGCGCCCGCCCTTGAGCCGGTCGGCGAAGGTGGGGAGTTCCGGCGCGGCGCCATGGTTGAGGGTGGCGAAACGTACAGGGTGGCGACCTTCGGCAAGATTATCGGGATCACGCGCCAGACGCTCGTGAATGATGATCTCGAAGCCCTCACCCGCCTGCCCCGCGCCATGGGTGTGCAGGCGGCGAATCTCGAATCGGACGTGGTTTGGGCGCAGATCATGGCGAACCCCGCGATGGCGGATGGGAAGGCGCTCTTCCACGCTGACCACGGCAATCTCGGGTCCGGCGTCATCAGCATCGACGCGCTCTCGACTGCCCGCGCTGCGATGGCCTTGCAGTCTGGCCTCGACGGCCGAACGATCCTGAACCTGAAGCCTGCCTTCCTGATCGTGTCATCCGCGCGGGCAACCGCCGCCGAACAAATCCTCGGTCCCCTGCGGCCGGCGAAGTTCGACGATCTCGTCCCCGAAAGCCTGCGGAGCATCGTTCCTATTGTCGAACCGCGGCTCGACATCGGGATCAGCCGCTATGGATTCGCGGGAGCACCGGCCCCCTGGTATCTCGCCGCCTCGCCGGCGCAGATCGACCTCGTGGAGTTGGCCTATTTGGAAGGGCACCGCGGCGTCTTCACTGAGACGCGCGTCGGGTTCGAGGTCGACGGGATCGAGGTGAAATGCCGGCTCGATGTGGGCGCGAAGGCCCTCGACTGGCGCGGCCTCTGGAAGAGCAGCGGAAGCTGACCGCCGCCCGACCAACGCTGCACGACAGGAGCACCCGATGGCCCCGACGACCAAGACAAGCCCCGGCCCAGCCGAGCAGGCCGAGAAGACCGCCAAGGCGGCCCGGCCCCTCCCTGCGGTTCAAGCCGGCATGATCTCGAAAGCGAACGCGCTGAAGCTGCTCGGGTGCGAGCCCGTCGCGCTGAAGCGCGCGCGGCGGCTCGGCTACGTTCCCGACCCCGACCATTACGGGCGCTTTGCCGCCGGCCCGCTGATTGCCGGTTGGAGCCGTTACCTCCAAAGCGGAAAGCTGATGATCGAGGAGGCCGGCGACCTCATCGGCCGCAGCGCGCCTTGGGTCGGCCGCCTCATCCGCGAAGGCTTCATCGCGAAGCAGCCGGATGGCAGCGTGCTCCGCGAAGATGTTCTCCAAGGCTATGCGAAGTGGCTTCAGGACGACGCGCGCCGGATCAGCCGTTCGGCCGAGGAGGCGCAGTGGCGCGGCGCGAAAGCGCGGAAGGTGGAGATGGAAACCGCCGTCATGGACGAGCGCACCATCGAGACCGCCGAGGCTGAGAAAGTGCTGACCGGCATGGTCGACATCTTCCGGGCCGAGATGGCGAGCTTGCCGGCGAGCGTCGCGGCGGACCCGGCGATGCGGGAGGCGGTGGCTGCCGCCGCCGCCGAAATCATCCAGCGCGCCAAGCAGCGCCTCGGCGACCGCCTCGCAGCCGTGAAGCGCCGGGCGGTTGTAGCACCGGCGGCCCGCGCCTGAGGCCCATGTCGATTTTCCCGACCGCGCGGTAGGCCCCGCGGTCGGCAGGTTCACCCCCATCGCCTCCGAGCAGTCTCAACAGCCCCCGTTGCCGGGCTGGTAACATCAAGCTGCATCCCGAGCCCGGAGGCGACGGCATAGACGGGAAATGCAGCCGGCAGCACCTGCGCAGGATGGGCGCGCGAGGAGGGGGCGGTCTTTCGTGGCCGTCCCCTTTTCGTGCCTGGCGAGCCCGCGCCGCCCATCTCCGACCGTTCGGCCCGGGCAAGCCGGCCGTGACGATTGTCGGTGGCGCCGGTAGGCTGCCAGGATGAATTCCAAATACGCCGCGCTGGCGCAGCATCTCCAAGCTCAAACCGATGATCTCGTCACGCTCGGATTTTCCGAGATCGAGGCTATCCTTGGCTTCTCACTGCCCCCGAGCGCGCGACAGCACGGCCCATGGTGGTCAAACGCGAGCAGCAACGCAGTATGGGTCTCTGCGGGGTGGCAGAGCGAGGGAAGGGATATGCGCGCCGAGAAGGTCAGCTTCCGGCGACGTCCGCCGGGGGAGCGAGCTGTCCCGGCGAAGGGCGAATCACTTGCTCGCCGGCCTGCCTTCGACGGAGCGTCCCTGGTCGTGTCGGACTTCTCCCCCTTCGGCGACATTGCCGTTCGATTCAGGTGGCGACACCTTGGCTCCGTGATACGGGGCGAGGACGACAAGCTCGTATTTCCGGCCGCTCCGAAGACGCCGGGCATCTATCGGATGCGGGTCGGGGGCCGAATCTACATCGGCGAAGCCGTCAACCTGCGGCGGCGGTTCGGCAATTACCGGCGGCCAGGCCCGACACAGCAGACCAGCCTCCGCATCAATGCCCTTCTGCGGGAGGCGCTTGCCGCAGGGGCAGCCATCCTACTCGACCTCGCATCCGACGACATAATCCTCAGCGTCGCGGGTGTGGAGTCGAGTGCTGATCTGTCGAACAAGGCGGTCAGGCGGCTCGCAGAACAAGCCGCTATCGTCGCTCACGGCGGTATCGACGTGGAACTGCTCAACCGCTGACATTCCGCTGGCTCCGTTTGCGGCCTCATGGCTGGTGGCGAGCACGCCGATCGGAGCCGTCATGATGCCCCAGCGCCCTCATCCCGCCGACGCTTTCAACGCCGCGATCGCCGCCGCCGCGGTGGAGTGGACGGCGCATATGCCGACCGGGGATCGGCCCACCGAGCGGTTCACCGACCGCTCGGCTGCTGAAGCCGCCGCCCTGCGCCTTGCTACCCGCTTCCGCCGGCCCGCGCTGCTCTATGCCGTGGACGCCGCCGGCCGCAGCGCCCTGACGGCCACGATCAACCCGGAGAAGGAGAACGTCGTGCCGAAGGCCCCGAAGCCCGCCACCGCCCGCGCCACGAAGGCACAGGCCCCCAAGAAGGCGCCGACGCCTGCCAAGGCCGCGAAGCCCGTCGCCGCGCGCCGAGCCGCGCCGGCCGCCGCAGCCGCCCAAGCGGAGCCCGAGAAACCCGCCCCGAAGGCCCTGGCACCCAAGCCCACCGGCAAGCGCGCGGCGGCCCTCGAAGCTGCCCAGCGCGGCGAGATGCCGGCGGCGCCGGACTTCAGCGCGCCCACCCACGCCCGCTTCCGCAAGAAGCTTGCCGAGGTGGTCGCCCTCGCAAAGGCCGGCGACATCGAAGGGCTGCGAGCCTTCACGATCAATCCGATCTCAACGAGCCCGAAGGCGATCGACCGCTATCGGTCTCTCTGTATCGTGGCGCTTAAGGACGCGAGTAGACCAAAATCCTGAGCCCCGAAGCCGGAGTGCGGCTTTTTAGGCCTGTCCCAGCGTGGTTCGCGCACGTCGGAAACGACTGCGGAGTGTACCGAGGTATGGCTACATCCTCAGCCAGGGCCGTGTTATTGCCGTCCCCCTCAACTTTGCCGTTTAATAGCGCGATTCGTGATCCGGGGGATTGAATGCCTGAACCTCTTACCGTCACCGCTCTACTTTATCTTGGCGCCACCATTGTAGGCTCGGAAGCGGTCAAGGAGGCCACTAAGGACGCCTACAGAAAAATCAAAGAAAAGGTCCAAGAAGTCTTCGGCACCAGAGCGTCGACGGCTCTTGCCAAGATCGAAAATCCAGCGACCGCGGAGGAAGGGCGCAAAGAGCTGGATCGGTCGATTGGAGACAGGCTTAGTCCCGATGAAGCCGCTCAGCTTCAGCCTTTTGTCGAAGCACTTGTGCAGGCAATGAAGGCTGACGAGGTGGCGAGCAAATCCTTCCATTCCCGTATCGGATTGGACATCGAAGCCGGCGGGAATGCCATCATCAGGGACATCCAAGGTTCGCGCGAACTCGCTGCAAAGGTGAGGGCCGCCAACGACGTCACTATCGAGAATATCCGGATGGACACCGGGAGAGACCCGGGAAAATAGCCGGCGCGCTCGCAGGTCCGAACAGCGCGCCGGTTACCAATACGGATCGAGAAGCCGCGGTCGTCACAATAGAGGCGCACGCTGCGAGAGACGTCCTTATCAACTATGGGCCCAATGAAGTCCAGATCGCGGAATTAATCTATAGACGTCTTGAGGCACGCTTGCTGCTGCGGGACGGCGACGATCGCGGCAATGTTCTTCCCCACGAACAGGTTCTTTCCGACCAGCTGGATAAGCTTCGCGATGGCGCGAGAAATTTCGATCCCAGCTCGAATTTGAGACTGTTCCAAAATTTCTTAGAGAGCCTACCGACCGACGCAAGCGCGACCATTCGGTTCCGTGCAAAGGCCAATCTCGGCCTCCAGTATCTCGCCGCCGGTGACTCATCTGAAGCCGTCCGATGGCTGAACGAAGCATGTGACGAGGCGCCCGCTGATTCTCGTGCGATCACAAACCGCGCCTTGGCAATGTGGCTTGGCGGCGATCCTGAGGGAGCCTATCGTTTCGGTCGGGCACAGCTTGCCCTCGATCCGACCAACGAGGCTCTCGCGTCCTATCTGCCTCAGTTTGCGGTGATGGTTCCGTCTGTCACCGATGGTCTTGATGGTATTCCCGAGGAGCTTCAGAGCAAAGAATCCGTAACGGTAGCGCAGGGCATATTCCTCAGCGCGCGCGATATTCGACCCACATGGTGGGAATGGGTTAGAGACGCCACGTCACGCTTTCCGGACTCAGAGCAGATTAAAGTGCTCGTCGCATTGTCCCATGTAGACGAAATATCCCGCGACGAGCGGGTCCAAATAACTCAAATAATCGGAGGAAATCAAAGGGAGTTACTTATAGCCGCCGCGGCCGTGCTCGATTCTGACTGGAAGAGTCGGCCCTGGTTATTGAAAAATCGATACGACGATGCAGCACATACGTTGTCGGGAGCGATGGTTGCCTATCGACTCCTCAACGATCATGAGCGTGCGCTCACGTGCGCCCGGCGTGTAGCTGACGAGGCCCTCACTTCTCCCGACGTCTTAAAGAATGCTGTGATGATCTCTTTGAGCTATGGAGAGGTCGAATTGGCCCGGCGGCTTATAAGCTTAGCTCCGGACGATCCAGATCTTGCCTTCCAGGCGGGGATTATTGCGCTTGAGAACGGGACTTGGGCGGAAGCCGCCGCTCTGTTTGGAAGGGCAAGAGTCCCGGACAGCGAAAAGGGGGTCGTAGAAGCAGCGATTATGCTGGCACCGATAAAGGATGCTGGCCGGCCGGCAGATGGAAGCTCCCCCGACTCGAAACGCCTGTACGAGCTCATTGATGCGACTCGCAGCAGTCCACGCGGGCTTGTCCTCGTGGCTCACGCCGCAGCCGATCTTGGATTGAGCACTGTTGCCAATAAGGCGTTCGAAGCCGCGCTAGCCGCAGTCCCGGCGGATTGCAGCCTCGCGACACGGCTCATGATCTCAAGTTACGCTGAAAGATCGGACTCGCATGAGACCATCATCCAGGTTCTAGACGGCCATCTACCATTCGAAGGTTTCGAGCGCGAACACGAGCGTCTAGCAATCGCGCACGCCAATGCGCGTCCGCATCGCCAAAGGAATTTGGCATATTTTGACCGGTTACCTGCCACGGTGCGCGAGTATAGGGGCGTGGCTCGTGCTCACGCGAGCCTTCTTTTGAATGTTGGAAATATTTCAGAAGCACTCATTTTGCTTCGCAATCTGCACGCAGATGATCCGGCAGACGCTTTCGTGGCATTACTTTTTGTTGACGCACTACAGCGTTCGCAAAAGCAAGCGGAAGCAAGAGATGTTCTTGGCCGCCTTGACCTTTCCAGATTAAGGGGTGCCGCAGAGCATCGGATGGCCCTTGCGCAATTAGTTCTTCGCGAGGGCGACGCAGATCGTGCCTACCGTGCAGCATACGATCTCGTTCGCCAAAATCCTCAAAATGCCTCGGTTGCCCTCGGATATGCAGCGTTGGCGCCGCTCATGCCCGAGCGCAGCAATTTTTTTAAAGTTGATGCCGTTTGCGCGGGGACGTTTGTGTCGATTAAGGGTGCGGAGGGCGGCAGGCAGGAGTTCGTAATCGACGAAGGCGGTGACTTTTTTGGAATTTCAGTCTTCTCACCCATATCGGCTACGGCTGCTCGCGTATTGGGCCTGCGCAATGGCGATACTTTCGAGCTATCGAAGCTCGGGTTTGATGACGAAAAATGGACAGTAATTCAGGTCGCTAGCAAATACATTTATCTATATAATCGTATTATTGAAGAATTCGAAACACGTTTTCCTGATAAACCGGGCATTGCTCGATTTAACGTTGGGGATGATGACATTTCGAATGTTCTTGAGATGGTGCGCAGGACCGCAGAGCAAAATGAGAAAAATGTACAGGCCTATTTGGAAAAAAACATTCCGCTTGGAGTTGCTGCTAGGGCTGTCGGGGGGAATTTCGTAAATTTTGCTCAACATGTTCGACAGCTCGGCGGTCGCATCATTACTTGCGGGGGAACTGCCGAGGAGCGCATGCATGCGGATAGGATGGCTCTTCGGTTCAAGAAAAAAGGCGCGGTTCTCGACCTCTATACTGCGTGGGTGGCGGCCGAACTAGGGGTGTTGCCCGCGATCAAAACATGGTTTGGCAGCCTAAAAACTCCTGCCTCAACCATTGGAACGATCGATCGGATGATCGAACGAGAGAATGAGGGGCGCGGGCGAGAGCAGTTAAGTCTCGCTTGGCGTGACGGAGAATTTTTTCGCACTGAAGTCACTGACGAGATGCGTGACCTCAACATTTCAGCGATCCGGTCTGTAAGAGGGATCATACTCGATAACGTTGATGTAGTAGCCGTCCTCCTGCCTGACGAGATGTCGGACGCTGCGGAAATGAGCCTGCAAATAGCAGGTAATCAATTTCTTGACGCTGCATTTCTTGCGCTGAATTCTGGCGCAATTCTTTTGTCGGATGATATGCGGTACCGCGCGTGGTCATCTGCAGCAGTTGGTTGCGACGGGATTTGGTTACAGGTCGCCATTCTAGCTGCAACTGGTGTTGGTTTGGTTTCGCCCTCTGAATATGGAAGGGCGGTTGTGGGTTTGGCATCACGTGCGCACGATACAATCGCGCTAAGCGGACCCCTGCTTTACCAAATCGCACTTGATGATCGCGATGGATTTCCTGGCCTTCAGGCAGCTCTCCGCTTCCTCTCTGGCCCTAAAGCTGAGATCGGCTCTCATGCCGCCGTGTTCGACGCGTTCCTGAGGCTTCTTTGGCCGCCTGACGCCGCCATTCCGCCGATCAAGACCATGGCGGCGACAGGTCTCGGTTTGGAGGCCTTCATTGCGGGCCGGAAGCAAGATTGGATCCTTCTGCTGAAAGACATCGTGCGTAGGAGCGCGGGAAAGCCTGGGTTCGGTCCATACCTCGCCACATGGCTGCGGGGGCACTTTCTTATGGACGCCGTGTTCGCGCCGGTCGACACACCAAAGGCGACGGGCAAAGGCAAGGCAAAAAGCAAGGGCAAAGGAGCGTAACGCTGAACCGATGCCTCAAGCCGCAGCGATGCGCTCAACGTCTTGTCGGATGTTTTCTACTGCCTTGGTCAGGCGGCAATCCATGTATGGGTCCGAATCGCCGAGCAGGGAGCTGACCACTTCGAGCTTCGCCGCCACCGCCTGAAGGTCGGCGGCCGGCGCCGCCCAGATCGCGCGCGCCAGGGCATCTGCCCGTTCGGTCCTTAGGCCCACGCCCTCGGGGGCGCGGTCGTCCCGCAGGCTGCGCCATTCTGCGACAAGATTGCTCACCATCGATCCGCTCCGCCGAGGAAGCCCAAGGACAGGCGATTTGCATGCTAGGGGCGAGCGCAGGCCGTTTCCCATCGATGCGTGCGCAGCCTGGGGCGCTTGGGCGCGCCTTGTGGGTCCGTGGGTCCGTAGTGGGTCCGCGCCCCTTTCCTGCCGCCAGCGACTGCTAATCGCCCTGCGCTAACTGACTGCGATTTCAAGGGAAATTTGGCGCACCCGGCACGATTCGAACGTGCGGCCTTTGCCTTCGGAGGGCAACGCTCTATCCAGCTGAGCTACGGGTGCGTGGCGCAGGAGCGGGTTTCTTTTATCGGAAGGTTTGCGGCCCGGCAACAGGGGATGGGGCGGTGTCCACGGGTGCTTCGGGAGGGCCGCGGATGGCACCGGAGCGGGATGGAGCCGGCCGGAACGTTGGCAAATGGCGTCCCGGGCGGCATGGGGTCGAAGGTCATCAAAGCCATCAGCCGGCGTCCTCCAGCGCCTCCGATTCGGCCTGGAGGGCGGCCAGCAGGGTCATGAAGCGCTCGCCCTGCACCAGCACGTGGGCTCTCAGGCGCTCGGCGGCGAGGGGGCCGTCGCCGGCGAGCAGGGCATCGACGATGCCCTGGTGCTCGGCGAACGAGGCTTCCACCCGGCGCGGCACCTTGAGCTGGAGGCGGCGATAGGGCTGGAGCCCGCGCTGCAAGCGCAGCGCCTCCCCCGCCAGAACCCGGTTGCCGGTGGCGGCATAGATGGCGGCATGGAAACGGGCGTTGGCGGGGTAATAGGCCTCCTCGTCGCCGGCGGCCGCGGCGATGCGGCAGGTCTCGTGCGCCTCCGAAATCGCCTCCCGATCGGAGGGACCCATACGCTGCACGGCGAGCCGTCCGCAGGAGGCCTCGATCTCGGCCATCAACTCGAAGGATTCGATGAGTTCGCGCGGGCCCAGCAGCACCACGAAGGCGCCCCGGCGGGGGCGGATTTCCACCAAGCCGGACGACGAAAGCTGGATCAGCGCCTCGCGGATGGGTGTGCGTGACACGCCGAACCGCTCGGCGAGGCCCACCTCATCGAGCCGCTGCCCGGGCTTCAGCCGGCCGGCGACGATATCGTCCTCCAGCGCCTCCCTGAGCCTCGGCGTCTGCTCTCCCCGCACGACGGCGCTCCTTGCGAACTCCCCGGCATCAGAAAGCCGAGTCCCAGCATTCAATGCAAGAGAGAAAATCTTGCATACATGAATGTTGACAAAAAATGCAGTTGGATTTCTATTGCCGACAGACGCCGCGGGGATCCTGAAAGATGCCACATCTCGATACCGGAGCGCCACTTTTGCCCCAGACCGCAGGCGGGATCACCCGAAAGAGAACGGCCTGCCCCGGCTCCATGGGCTTGCCTTCGTGGCGGGCGCGCCGTCCCATGACGGCAGGGATATCCGGCATCGGGGCTGGTGGAGTGCGGCGATGACTTCCAACGCGTCCTTCTTCGGCGATCTTCTCACCACCATCGCGGATCGTGGCCGCGCCCTTCTGGATCGCAACGCCCGCGTCTCCGGCGCCACCAAGGCGGCGACGCTGGTGGAGCGGTGCGAGCAGCTTCTCTCCGGTCGCGGCGAGGCCTCGGGCGTGGCACTCGCCACCGACATCCTCGATCGCTACGCCCGCATGAAGACCGGCGAGCGCATCGCCTTCTTCGAGGCGCTCGCTGAGACCTTCGGGCCGGACCGCGCCCGGCTCGACGCCGCCATCGCCAGCTACGGGCGCACCGGATCGGATGCGGCGGCCGCCGAACTCCACCTCGCCAGTGAGCCCCGCCGGCAGGAGCTGTTCCGCCGCTTCAACATGGCCGCCGGCGCGACGCTCTCCCTCGTCCGCATGCGCGAGCATCTGATGGACGCCATGGTGCTCCGGCGTGACCTCGCCGCCGTGGATCGCGATTTCGGCCATCTGTTCTCGTCCTGGTTCAACCGGGGGTTCCTCGTGCTGCGACGCATCGACTGGTCGACGCCCGCCAACGTGCTGGAGAAGATCATCCGCTACGAGGCGGTGCATGCCATCCGCGACTGGAACGACCTGCGCGCGCGCGTCGACAGCCCGGACCGGCGCTGCTACGCCTTCTTCCATCCGGCATTGGTGGATGAGCCGCTGATCTTCGTGGAAGTGGCGCTCACCAAGGACATTCCCGGCGCCATCGCCCCGGTGCTGGATCAGTCACGCGAGCTGCTGGAGCCGGAGAAGGCCACCACGGCCGTCTTCTATTCCATCTCCAACTGCCAGCGCGGGCTCGGCGGCGTCTCGTTCGGCAATTTCCTCATCAAGCAGGTGGTGGAGGAGATTTCCCGCGAGATTCCCTCCCTCACCACCTTCGTCACCCTCTCCCCCGTCCCCGGCTTCCGCGCGTGGCTCGACGGCGAGCGCAAGGCCGAGACGCCGGCCGCCCTCACTCCCGCCGACAAGGAGACGCTCAAGGCGCTCGATACGCCGGACTGGGCGGAGAAGGCGGATGTGCGCGAGGCGCTGACGCCGGTGCTGTGCGCCGCCGCGGCCTATTATTTCCTGGTTGCCCGCACCTCTAAGGGCAAGCCGGTGGACCCAGTGGCCCGCTTCCACCTCGGCAACGGCGCGCGGCTGGAGAAGATCAATCCCATGGGCGACCTCTCGGCCAAGGGCATCGCCCAGGCGGCAGGGCTCATGGTGAACTACCGCTATGTCCTCACCGACATCGAGAAGAACCACGAGGCCTTCGCCGGCAAGGGCGAGGTGGTCGCGAGCCCGGCGGTGAAGAAGCTGCTGCGGGCGGATGCGGGCGCCCGCGCGCTGGTCCCGGTCTCCTGATCCACCGGTTTGCAAAGCTGCCCGACACGGTATCGGCACTGCCGCCAACGAGACGAAGACATGACCGAGAACTATCTCTTCAGCGCCATCCGCGCCGCCATTCCGGGAAAAGACAAGCCCCTCGCCCGCCTCATCGACGGGACGGTGGAGACCTATGGCGACGCCCTCGCCCTTTCCGCCCGCCTCGCCAATCTCCTGGTCGCGCGCGGCGTGAAGCCCGGTGACCGGGTGGCGGTGCAGGTGGAGAAATCCTGGCCCGCCCTCGCGCTTTATCTCGGGGCGATCCGCGCGGGGGCGGTCTATCTCCCGCTCAACACGGCCTATACGCTGAACGAGATCGAGTATTTCCTCTCCGACGCCGAGCCCGCGGTGTTCGTGTGCCGGCCGGAGATCGAAGAGGATGCGCGTGCGCTCGCCGCCCGTCTCGGCGTCGGCGCGGTGGAGACGCTCGGCACCGACGGCAAGGGCTCGCTGACCGAGGCCGCAGCGACCTTCCCCGACACGTTCGAGGACGTGGCGCGCGGGCCGGAAGACCTTGGCGGCATCCTCTACACCTCGGGCACCACGGGCCGTGCCAAGGGCGCCATGCTCTCCCACGCCAACCTGCTCTCCAATGCGCGGACGCTGAAGGAATACTGGCGCTTCACGGCGGAGGACGTGCTGCTGCACGCACTGCCGATCTTCCACACCCACGGCCTGTTCGTCGCCTCCAACATCGTCCTTCTGGCGGGCGCGAGCATGGAGTTCCGCTCCAAGTTCGATCCGAAGGAGGCCATCGCCCTCATGTCGGCGGGCGCGGTGACGACCCTTATGGGCGTGCCCACCTTCTACACCCGCCTGCTCGACCAGCCCGGCCTCACGCGGGAGGCGACGAAGGGCATGCGCCTGTTCGTCTCCGGCTCCGCGCCGCTGCTCGCCGAGACCCACCGCGCCTTCGAGGAGCGGACCGGCCACGCCATCCTCGAGCGCTACGGCATGACCGAGACGGGCATGAACACCTCCAACCCCTATGACGGCGCGCGCATCGCCGGCACGGTGGGCTATCCCCTGCCCGGCATCAGCGTGCGCGTCACCGATCCAGAGACCGGCGCGGTGCTGCCCACAGGCGAGATCGGCATGATCGAGGTTCAGGGGCCGAACGTGTTCAAGGGCTACTGGCGGATGCCGGAGAAGACCGCCACGGAATTCCGGGACGGCTTCTTCATCACCGGCGACCTCGGCAAGATCGATGACAAGGGCTACGTCCACATCGTCGGGCGCGGCAAGGATCTCGTCATCACCGGCGGCTTCAACGTCTATCCCAAGGAAGTCGAAGGCGAGATCGACGCCATCCCCGGCGTCGTCGAAAGCGCGGTCATCGGCGTGCCCCACCCGGATTTCGGCGAGGGCGTCACCGCCGTCATCGTCGCCCAGAAGGATGCGACGCTGACGGAGGATGCCGTGCATCGGGCCCTTGAAAATCGTCTTGCCAAGTTCAAGCAGCCGAAGCGCGTTTTCTTCGTCTCCGAGCTGCCGCGCAACACCATGGGCAAGGTGCAGAAGAATATTCTTCGGGACACCTACAAGGACATCTATCGTAACGTCGCCTGACAAAGGGGACCGCGCCGCCGGCAACGCCAATCAGCCGTCGGCAAGTCACCGCCAAGAAATATGAAATCGACCTGCCGGACCCCGGATCAACCGGGGCCGGCGCATTGAAACGGGAAGAAACGCCAACGGCCCGCAGCCACCGGGCCAGGGAGGAAATCCATGTCCAACGACCATTCCCTCATCCATCGCCCGATCTCCCGCCGCCTCGTGCTGGCCGGCGCGCTGTCAGCGCCCGCCGTGCTGCGCTTCACCGGCACCGCGCACGCCGCGACCACGCTCAAGATCTCCCACCAGTTCCCCTCTTCTTCCGGCGACGAGGGCGACTTCCGCGACCGCCTCGTGCGTCGCTTCGCCGATGAGGTGACGAAGCGCACCAACGGCGAAGTTGCCTTCGAGATCTATCCCGGCTCGTCGCTGATGAAGACGAACGCGCAGTTCTCGGCCCTGCGCAAGGGCGCGCTCGACCTCTCGCTCTATCCCATCTCGTATGCGGGCGGCGAGGCGCCGGAGTGCAACATCGGCCTGATGCCGGGCCTCGTCTCCTCCTACGATCAGGGCCTCGCCTGGCGCACCAAGCCGGTGGGGCAGGCCTTCTCGGAATATCTTGAAAGCAAGGGCGTCAAGATCCTCACCTGGGTCTGGCAGGCGGGGGGCGTCGCCAGCCGCGAAAAGCCGCTCATCGCGCCCGAGGATGCCAAGGGCATGAAGATCCGCGGCGGCTCTCGCGAGATGGACATGGTGCTGCAGGCTGCGGGCGCCGCCGTTCTGTCGCTGCCGTCCAACGAGCTTTACGTGGCCATGCAGACCGGTGCGTGCGACGCGGGCATCACCTCGTCCACCTCGCTCATCTCCTTCCGGCTGGAAGAGCTGGCCAAGCAGCTCACCACCGGCCGCGGCAAGTCCTACTGGTTCATGCTGGAGCCGCTGCTGATCTCCAAGGCGGTGTTCGACAAGCTGCCCAAGGCGCAGCAGGACGTGCTCGCCGCCGTGGGGCTGGAGATGGAAGCCTTCGGCAAGGCCGGCGCCATGGCCGACGACACCAAGGTCGCCGAAGTCTTCGCCGAGGCCGGCGCCAAGATCCACGATCTCGATGCCGCGACGGTGGAGAAGTGGCGCGCCATCGCCCGTGACACCGCGTGGAAGGATTATTCCGCCAAGTCCGCCGGCTGCGCCAACCTCATGAAGCTCGCGCAGGAGGTGCCGGCATGAGCCACGGGCTCGATCTCGGCCACGGCGCGGACGCGCGGGCGGAGGCGGCGCACGCCCCTCCGCTGCTGGCGGCGGCGCACGGGCTGCTCAGGCGGGCCAACCGGCTCATCCTCGCCCTCGGCTCCATCGCCCTCGTGGCGGCGAGCCTCATCCTCTCCTACAGCGTGGTGTCGCGCTTCTTCTTCCGCGCGCCGACCTACTGGCAGGACGAGGCCTCGGTGTTCCTGCTGGTGGGCGTCACCTTCATGACCGCCGCCTTCGTGCAGAGCCAGCGCGGCCATGTGGCCATCGATGCTCTCGCCCACATGCTGCCGCCAGCGGCTAACCGGGTGCGGCAGTTCGTGGTGGACGTGTTGAGCTTCGCCTTCTGCGCCTTCTTCACCTGGAAGTCCTTCACCCTGTGGCACGAAGCGTGGGTGGACGGACAGGTGACCTCCTCCACCTGGGCCCCGCCCCTCTCCATCCCCTACGGCGTGATGACCGCCGGCATGGGCCTCCTCTCGCTGCAGATCCTCATTCAGGTTCTCGCCGGACTTCTGGAAAGGGTGGAACGATGAGCACGGCCCTCGTCGGCCTCCTTTATGGCGGGGCCACCCTCGGCACCATGTTCCTCGGCATGCCCATCGCGTTCGCGCTGGGGGCGGTGGCGGTGCTGTTCATGGTCGGCTTCATGCCGGCCGCCTCCCTCGATACGGTGACGCAGAATGTCTATGAGGAGATGGCCTCCATCACCCTGTTGTCGATCCCGCTCTTCATCCTGAAGGGCGCTGCCATCGGCAAGTCGCGGGCGGGGCAGGACCTCTATTCGGCGCTCCATGCCTGGATGCACAAGATCCCCGGCGGGCTCGGCATCGCCAACGTGTTCGCCTGCGCCCTGTTCGCCGCCATGGCCGGCTCGTCTCCCGCCACCTGCTCGGCCATCGGCTCGGCCGGCATTCCGGAGATGCGCAAGCGCGGCTATTCCGGCGCCTTCGCGGCCGGGCTCATCGCCGCCGGCGGCACGCTCGGCATCCTCCTGCCGCCGTCCATCACCATGATCCTCTATGCGGTGGCGGCGGAGCAGTCTCTCGGACGCCTCTTCCTCGCCGGCCTCGGGCCGGGACTGCTGCTGGTGCTGCTGTTCGCCGGCTACGCCATGGTGCGTTTCCGGCAGGAATATGCGGCGGCCAAGGCGGCCTATGCGGAGACCGGCGCGCGCTCCGCTTTGCTCCACGAAGAAAACCTCACCCTCCGCGACCGCTTCGCGGCCCTCCCCCGTGTGCTGCCCTTCGTGGTGCTGCTCACCGGCGTCATGGTCGCGCTCTACGGCGGCTATGCGACGCCCTCCGAGACGGCGGGCCTCGGCGGCGTGCTGGCGCTGGCGCTCATCGCGCTGATCTACGGCGTGTGGACGCCGAAGGACCTCTCCCCGATCCTCACCTCGACCATCCGCGAATCCACCATGCTGATGATGATCATCGGTATGTCGCTGCTCTATTCCTACGTCATGAGCTACCTGCACATCAGCCAGGCGGCGGCGCAGGCGATCGTGGCGCTGAACCTCTCCAGATGGCTGCTGCTGGCCACCATCCTGGTGCTGGTGGTGGTGCTCGGCTTCTTCCTGCCGCCGGTGTCCATCATCCTCATGACGGCGCCGATCATCCTGCCGCCGCTGAAGGCGGCTGGCTTCGACCTGATCTGGTTCGGCGTGGTGATGACCATCGTGATGGAGATGGGGCTCATCCACCCGCCGGTGGGGCTCAACATCTTCGTCATCAAGAACATCGCGCCCGACATCCCTTTGAAGGACGTGATCTGGGGCACGGTGCCCTTCGTGCTCCTGATGCTGCTGGCGGTGATCCTGCTCTGCCTGTTCCCGCAGATCGCCACCGGCTTCCCGGACCTCGTGATGGGCAAGGGGCGCTGAGGCGGCCCTAGCGCCCCTGCACCGGCACCACGTCCACGCCAACGGCGAGGATGTGGTCGCCGGACGAGACGATCACCCCGTCCACCGGCGAAACGTCCGCATAGTCGCGGCCGACGGCGAGGATGATGTGGTCGTCCCCCGCCGGGATGGCGTTGGTGGGGTCGAGCCCGATCCAGCCGAAGGCCGGGCCGCACCACACCTCCGCCCAGGCATGGGTGGCGTCCGCCCCCTCCAGCCGCGGCTGGCCCTCGGGCGGGATGGTGCGCAGATAGCCGGAGACGTAGCGCGCCGGCAGGCCGAGGCCGCGCAGGCCGGCGATCATCACCTGCGCGAAGTCCTGGCACACGCCCGCTTTCGCCGTGAACGCCTCGCGGGGCGAGGTGGTGACGATGGTGGCGCCCGGCTCATACGTGAATTCGTCATGCACCCGGTGCATTAGCTCTAACGCCGCCTCCAGCACGGGGCGGTCGCCGCGGAAGCTGGTCGCCGTCCAGTCGGTGATCTCGGCATCGATGGGCACCGCCCGGCTCGGGAACAGGCCATGCACGGCCGCGTCCGGCCCGAGGTCCGCCTCCTCCAGCGCGGCGGCGCGCACCTCGTCCACCAGCGGGGTCATCGCCGGGTCCGGCAGGGGCGTGGCGCTCACGTCCACCCGGCTGCGGGTGGTGATGGCGAGATGCCCGTGGGGCTGGTCGATGGTGAGCCAGGTCAGCCCGTTGCCGAAGAAATCCGTGCCCTGCTCCAGTTCCGCCGGCTCGGGGTCCACATCGAGGATGTGGGCAATGACGTGCTGGTGGCCGAAGCGATCCACCGGCGTCATGCGCAGCACCTGGCGCACCACGCGCACCGGCACCTGGTAGCTGTAGGTGGTGGTCTGGCGAATATCGTAGAGCATTTGACGTTGCTTTCGCTCAGGCGCCGCGCGGGCTGTACTCGTTGCTTTCGCTCTACATGCCGAAGGTCAGTGTCATCTCCGGGGAATGTCCCTGCAGGAAATAGTGCGACGACACCTCGTCGGAGAGCTGCATCAGCATCTTCTCCATGGCGTCGAACCATTGCGGCTCGAAGCTCTCCGCCGTGCTGGCGGCAAGCTCGGCCTGCATGCGGGCGACGATGCGCTCCCACAGCGGCGGCGGCGCATCCTGGTCGCGGCCCGGCAGCACCTTGAGGTGGCTCGCCATGCGATGCACCTGGAAGGCCACCGAGCGCGGATTGTCCGGATCGAGCAGCACGAGATCGAGCACCGGCCCGCGCGCTTCCATCATCACGTAGCGCGTGCGGTAGGTGATGAGGCTGTCCGCCACCTGCAGCAACGCATCGAGCGAGCCCTGCGGCGCGCCCAGCTCGCCGAAGGTGCGGGCGAAGCGCAGTGTGCCGATGGCGCGCTCCGTGCGCCGGCCGATCTCCAGGAAGCGCCAGCCGGTGAGCCGGTTCATGTTCTCCGAGGCGAGGCCCGAAAAGGCGGCGATGATGCGCAGCGCCGCGTCCGCCCGTTCTGCCGCGTCGGCCTCGGACGGGGCGGTGGGCACCGGCTGGGACACGCAGGTTTCAAGGTCCACCAGCGCGCGCCACGCATCGGGCGAGAAGCGGTCGCGGATCACGGAGGCGGCTGCGCGCGCCGCCTGCACCAGTTGCGGCAGGGCGCCGGGCAGGTCGCGCCGGGTGAGCACGGCCACCGCATAGCGGGCCGGCGTTGCCCGGGCGAGGTCGCGCGGCATGGCACCCCAGGCCCCGAGCAGGCCGAGCAGGCGCGACACCAGCGGGCTGGTGCCGGTGTCGCCGCTCTCGGCAAGGCGGCCGACCAGCACGCGGGAAAGGCGCAGCGTCGCCTCCGCCCGCTCCACATAGCGGCCGAGCCAGAACAGATTGTCGGCGGCGCGGCTCGGCAGGGTGCCGGAGGAGCGGCGGACCTTCACATTGTCCGGGCTCGGTAGCAGCGTGGTATCGGCCACCTCGCCGTCGGCCAGCACCCAGACATCCGCCGAGCGGTCGCCCTTCTGCATGGAGACGGCGCGGGCATCGGCGGCGGACGAGATGCGGCAGAAGCCGCCCGGCATCACCGACCAGCCCTTTTCCGTCGCGGTGAGGAACACCCGCAGCATGAACGGGCGGGGCGTGAGCTTTTCCCCGGTCCACACCGGGGTGGTGGAGAGGCGGGCGATGTCCTGGCCCACCACGTCCGCCCCGCGCCGGGCGAGCAGAGTGGACAGACGGCGCCGGTCGGCCTGGGTGAGGTCCGCCCCGAGCACCGAGCCGCCGTCCGGCAGGCCCGGAAGCACCCGGCCGAAGGCGGAGGAGATGACGAGTTCGTCCAGATGCTCCATCACCTGCGCCCGCTCGGCCGGCTGTCCGCACCACCAGGTGGCGACGTGCGGCAGGCTGAGCGGCCGCCCGGTGAGGCGGGTGGCGATGCGCGGCAGGAAGGCGAGCAGCGCCGGCGCCTCGATGATGCCGGTGCCCAGCGCATTGGCCAGCGCCACGCCGCCCATGCGCACCGACTGGACGAGGCCCGGCACGCCGAGGCGTGAGCCGGCATTCAATTCCAGCGGGTCGGCGAAATCGGAATCGAGGCGGCGCAGCAGCACGTCGATGCGCCTCAGGCCGGCGACGGTCCGCACATGCAGGGTATCGCCCCGCACGGTCAGGTCCTCGCCCTCCACCAGCAGGAAGCCGAGATAGCGGGCGAGCAGCGCGTGCTCGAAATAGGTCTCGTTGAGCGGGCCGGGGGTGAGCAGGCCGATGCGGCCTTCTCCCGTCCGGTCGAGCTTCATCAGCGAGGTGCGCAGGGCCTGGAAGAAGCCGGCGACCCGCTTCATGTTCAGGTTGCGCGAGACGTCCGGCAGGGCGCGCGTCGAGGCGAGCCGGTTCTCCAGCGCATAGCCGGCGCCGGAGGGGGCCTGGGTGCGGTCGGCGAGCACCCACCAGCGCCCGTCCGGGCCGCGGCCCACGTCGGCGGCGTAGACGCGCAGGAAGCGCCCGCCCTCGGGCCGCACGCCCACCAGCGGCCGCAGGAATTCCGGGCTGCCGGCCACCGCCGCCGCCGGCAGATCGCCGTCGGACACAAGATGGCCGTCGCCATAGAGATCCTGAAGCACCGCTTCCAGCAGCTCGGCGCGCTCGATGAGGCCCTGCGAGAGGGCTTCCCAATCCGAATTGCCGATGATGAGCGGCATGTGGCTGAGCGACCACGGCCGCTCGCCTCCGCCGGCATCGTCATAGACGCGGTAGAAGACGCCGCTGTCCCTGAGGTAGCGGTCGGCCGCCGAGAAGCGGCGGCGCAACTCCTCGGAGCCGAGTTCCGCGAGGGCGGCGAGGAAGGGCTGCCAGTGGCGGCGCGGCTGGCCGTCGGCATCCATCATCTCGTCGCGGGTGGCCGGCAGGGTGCGGTAGCCGCCGATCAGGCTTTCCGCCGCGGCCCGCTCGAATGCCTCGCTCCGCTGCTCCGCCCCCGACACGATCACCCCTTCCACGGGCACCCCTGCCCGCGCGTCAACATCCTGTGCCCGGTGGGACCGGGTTCTCCATTATGCCCGCGACAGCGCCAGATGCACCCCTCTTCGGAGCGCTTCCAGGCTGCACCCGCCGCAGACCAGGCCCGCGGCAGGCGGATCGGGCGCGGCCCGGCGACCTCAGGCGCGGGCAGGGCGCCGCAGGTCGAGGGTGGTCGGGAACTCGTCCGGCGCGGTCTCCAGCACCACGTCGAGGGTGCCGGGGGTGTGGCCGAAGGTCTGGAAGCGGGCGAGGCGCCGCGCCTCCGCCTCGTAGGAATTCACCGGGAAGGTATCGTAGTTCCGTCCGCCCGGATGGGAGACGTAATAGATGCACCCGCCCCGGGAGCGCTCGCTCCACGTGTCCACGAGGTCGAAGGTGAGCGGCGTGTGCACCGGGATGGTCGGGTGCAGGCCCGACCAGGGTTGCCACGCCTTGTAGCGCACGCCGGCCACGTAGGTGCCATTGCGGCCGGTGGGTGCCAGCGGCACCTTGCGGCCGTTGCAGGTGAGGATGTGGCGCGAGGGGTTGAAGCCCTCCACCTTCACCTGCAGGCGCTCCACCGAGGAGTCCACATAGCGGGCGGTGCCGCCCACCACGCCTTCCTCGCCGAGCACATGCCAGCATTCCAGCGCCTGCCGCACCTCGATGTCCACGCCCGCCTGCTGCACCTTGCCGAAGGCGGGGAAGCGGAACTCGAACTGGGCGCGGAACCACTCGGGATCGATCTGGTAGCCGGCGTCCGAGAGGTCTTCCACCACGTCGAGGAAGTCCTGCCAGACATAATGCGGCAGCATGAAGCGATCGTTGAGAATGGTGCCCCAGCGGGTGCAATGACCGTGCACCGGCTTGTTCCACAGCCGCGCGATGAGCGCCCGCAGCATGAGCTGCTGGGCAAGGCTCATGCGCCAGTCCGGCGGCATCTCGAAGCAGCGGAACTCCACGAGGCCCAGCCGGCCGGTGGGGCCGTCCGGCGAATAGAGCTTGTCGATGGAGATTTCGGTGCGGTGGGTGTTGCCGGTGACGTCCACCAGGAGGTTGCGCAGCAGGCGGTCTACCAGCCAGGGGGCCGGCGGCTCGCCCTTGCCGGGCAGCGGGAACTTGGAGAAAGCGATCTCCAGCTCATAGAGGCTGTCGTGCCGCGCCTCGTCCACCCGCGGATGCTGGGAGGTCGGGCCGATGAACAGGCCGGAGAAGAAATAGGACATGCAGGGATGCCGCTGCCAGTAGAGCAGCAGGCTCTTGAGCAGGTCCGGCCGCCGCAGGAACGGGCTGTCGGCGGGGGTAGCGCCGCCCACCACCACGTGGTTGCCGCCGCCGGTGCCGGTGTGGCGCCCGTCCACCATGAACTTCTCGGTGCCGAGGCGGGCGAGGCGCGCCTCCTCATAGAGGATGCGGGTGATCTCCACGCAGCCGGCCCAGGTGTCGGAAGGATGGACGTTCACCTCCAGCACGCCCGGATCGGGCGCGATGCGGATGAGGTTGAGGCGGTAGTCGAACGGCGGCGGATAGCCCTCCATGTGGATGGGCGTGTTCAGCTCGATCGCCACCTGCTCGAGGGCGGCGATGAGGTCGAGATAATCCTCAAGGATTTCCACCGGCGGCAGGAACACGCACAGGCGGCCGTTGCGCGGCTCGACACAGAGCGCGGTGCGGGTGTCAGCGGTGAAGATCTGGGTGTCGTATTTGGCGAGATATTCGCGCGCCAGCTCCTGCGCCCGCTCGCCGACGCCGTAGGCCTCGGTGCGCGGAGCGATGGAGTGGCGCGGCATGCCGCCCGGGCCGCCGGGCGTGCCGGCGTCATGGCCATCGGTGCCCGCACCGGCCCCGCCCTGCCCTGCTGCGTAGCGGGCGGCGAAATCGGCGGCGTCCGGCAGCGGGTCGCGCGGCTCGAAGGGGTCGGCCTCGACGATGTAGGGATAGCGCGTGGGCGCCAGATACTGCAGCGATTCCAGCGGCAGACGATAGCCCATGGGGCTCTCGCCGGGGATCAGGAACAGGAACTGGCGGCGGAAGGTCCATTCCTCCGAGCGCCACGCCGGGCCGTTGGGCGTCCACACCCGGCGCAGCGGCAGCACGGAGCCGGTGGCGGTGCCGAGGCCCTGGTTGAAGGTACGGGCCAGCATGCGCCGCTGCACTTCGTCCGCCATGCGCGGATCGCCGGGGGCGATGTTCTCGGGAAGGTTCTGCTCCTTCCACATGTAGTAGATGTTGTCCTCGAACGCCTGCTGGACGAACTGGCTGCCCACGGCCAGCTTCTCGGCGACCGCCTTGCAGAAGCGCTCGGCATCGGCCGGCGTGACGCCGTAATTCACCTTCTCGTCGGCGATCAGGTCCTCGCGCTGCCAGATGGGCTGGCCGTCCTTGCGCCAGAACAGGTCGAAGGACCAGCGCGGCAGCGTCTCGCCCGGATACCACTTGCCCTGGCCGTAATGCAGCACGCCCTCGGTCTCGAAGCGGCGGCGCAGGCGGCGGATGAGGTCGTCGGCGCGCTCGCGCTTGTGCGGGCCGAGCGCTTCGGTGTTCCACTCGGGCGACTGGTAGTCGTCGATGGAGACGAAGGTGGGTTCGCCGCCCATGGTCAGGCGGACATCGCCCGCCTTGAGGTCCTCGTCCACCTTGTGGCCGAGCTGGTCGAGGGCGGCCCAGGTCTCGTCGGAGAAAGGCAGCGTGACGCGCGGCGCCTCGGCGACGCGGACCACCTGCATGTCGAAGCCGAACTCGACCTCGGCCTTCTCGTTCACATAGCCGGTGATGGGGGCGGCGGAGCTGTAGTGCGGGGTGGCCGCCAGCGGGATATGGCCTTCGCCGCACAGGAGGCCCGAGGTCGGATCGAGGCCGATCCAGCCGGCGCCGGGCACGAACACCTCGCACCAGGCGTGCAGGTCGGTGAAGTCCACATCCGTGCCCGAGGGGCCGTCGAGGGCCGCGACGTCAGGCTTGAGCTGGATCAGGTAGCCGGAGACGAAGCGGGCGGCGAGGCCGAGGTGGCGCAGGATCTGCACCAGCAGCCAGCCGGTGTCGCGGCAGGAGCCGAGCTTGCGGGTCAGCGTCTCGTCGGGCGTCTGCACGCCCGGCTCCATGCGGATCACGTAGCCGACTTCGCTCTGCAGGCGCTGGTTGAGGTGGACCAGGAAGTCGACGATGCGGGTCTTCTCGCGCGGCACGGAGGCGAGATACTCGGCGAACAGCGCGCCCTCATCCTCCAGCTCAAGGTACGGCGCCAGCTCCGCCTTCAGCGCGGGCGCGTATTCGAAGGGGAAGTTCTCGGCATATTCCTCGACGAAGAAGTCGAAGGGATTGATGACGTCGAGCTTGGCGAGGAGGTCCACCTCGACCTTGAACTCCGACACCCGCTCGGGAAACACGATGCGGGCCAGCCAGTTGCCGAACGGATCCTGCTGCCAGTTGATGAAGTGGTCGGCCGGCGAGATCTTCAGCGAATAGGCCGGGATGTCGGTGCGGCTGTGCGGCGCCGGCCGCAGCCGGATGACCTGCGGCCCCATGGAGACCGGGTGGTCGTAGGTGTAGCTCGTGACGTGATGCAGGCTCGCAAGGATCGACATTTAGGGCACCAGGTCCTGCGGGCGACAGCCCAGGGATAGGGTCAGCGGTGGGATCGGCCCCATGGCCGAGAACGGATCGCGCGTCCCGCCAAGGTTAGACAAGCCCGAGTGGAGGCGGAAGCGCGACTTTGCGGCGGCAACCGCCCCGATCGGGAGCAGTTGCCGCAAGATAAGGCAAAGCCGGCGCGCCCGGATCAGGCAGATGCGGGCGCCGGGGGCACACCCGCGTCGGGCGCGGGAGGCGGAGCGGGCGGCGCATTTCCAGCGCCATGGCCGGTGCTGGACTTCTTCTTGCCCTTGCGGCCTTCCTCGAAGCGCTGGAGCACCGTGTAGAAGGACGGCACGAACAGCACGGCGAGGCAGGTGGAGGCGAGCATGCCCGACACCACCGCGATGCCGATGGACTTGCGCGAGTTGGCGCCAGCGCCGGTAGCGAACACCAGCGGCAGCACGCCGAGGATGAAGGCGAAGGAGGTCATGAGGATAGGGCGGAACCGGAGGCGCGAGGCCTCCACCGCGGCATCCATGATCTCCATGCCCTCGGCCCGTTTCTCGCGGGCGTACTCGACGATGAGGATCGCGTTCTTGGAGGCGAGCGCGATCAGCAGCACGAGGCCGATCTGGGTGTAGAGGTTGTTGGCCACCCCCAGGCCCAGCAGCGCGCTGACGGTGCCCAGCAGCGCCAGCGGCACCGCGAGGATCACCGACATGGGCTGGATCCAGCTCTCATACTGGCCGGCCAGCACGAAGTAGACCAGCAGGATGGCGAGCCCGAACACGTAGTAGATCTGATTGCCGACCGCCTTCTCCTGATAGGACATGGCGGTCCACTCGAAGCCCGTGCCCGGAGGCAGGGTCGAGGCGGCGATCTGCTCCATCAGCGACAGCGCCTGCCCGGACGAGAAGCCCGCAGCGTTGGTGCCGACGATGGTGGCGGAGGGATAGAGATTGTAGAGCGAGATCAGCGGCGGACCCAGGGTGGTCTTGACGTCCACCACCGTTCCGAGCGGGATCATCGCGTTCTGGGTGGGCGAGCGCACCTTCAGCTGCATCAGGTCCGCCGGGGTCACGCGGAAACCCGCGTCAGCCTGGATGTAGACCTGGAAGACGTTGCCGAACTTGTTGATCTGGTTGACGTAGGTGGAGCCCAGATAGGACGAGATGGTGCTGAACACCTGGCCCACCGTGATGCCCAGCGTCTCCGCCTTGATCCGGTTCACGTCCACCTGGATCTGCGGCGCGCCCGCGCGGAATGAGGAGGACACGTGGGAGAGGGCCGACTGCGCCCGCGCCTTGTCCACCATGGACGAGGTGATCTGCTCCAGCAGCTGGTAGTCGAAATTGCCGCTGCGGATCTGCGGCTGCATGGTGAAGCCGGCGGCGTTGCCGATGCCCTGGATGGCCGGCGGCACGAGGATCGCCACCTCTGCCTCCTCGAGGCCGGCAACCGCCTTGTTCAGATTCTCGTACATCGAGAGCAGGTCCTGCCCCTTGGTGGCGTAGCGCACGTCCCAGGGGGTCAGGGTGATGTAGGTGACGCCGGCATTGGCGAGGGTGGACGAGTTGTCGAGCACCGAGATGCCGGAGATCGCCAGCACGGTCTGCACGCCCGGCACCTTGCGGATGCGCTCGGAGACATCCGCCATCACCTTCTTGGTGCGGTTGAGGTTCGAGGCGTCCGGCAACTGGACGTGGGCGAGGAAGTAGCCCTGGTCCTCGATGGGCAGGAAGGAGGTCGGGATACGGGTGAGGCCGTAGCCGGCGACGCTCATGAGCGCGATGGCGATGAGCACCATCAGCTTGGAGTGATGCACCATGCGGCTGATGAGGCCGGCATACCAGTGCTCCGCCTTGCCATAGATGGCATTGAAGCCGCGATAGATGAAGTTGCGCTTCTCCGGCGGCACCGGCTGGCGCAGCCAGAGGGCGCACTGGGTGGGCTTCAGGGTCGCCGCGTTGATGGCCGAGATGAAGGCCGTCGCCGCGATGACAAGCGCGAACTGCTTGAACATCTGTCCCGACAGGCCGGGAATGAACGAGGCCGGCAGGAACACGGACATCAGCACCAGGGTGATGCCCACCACTGGCCCGAACAGTTCGTCCATGGCCTTCTCGGCCGCGGGCTGTCCCGCCATGCCTTCCTCGATGTGCCGCGCCACGCCTTCCACGATGACGATGGCGTCGTCCACCACGATGCCGATGGCGAGGATGATGGCGAACAGGGTCGAGAGGTTGATGGTAAAGCCCATGGCGTCCATGGCGGCGAAGGCGCCGATGATGGTCACGGGCACGGTGGTCGCGGGCACCAGCGTGGCACGCCAGTCCTGCAGGAACAGCAGGATGACGATAAGGACGAGGATCGCCGCCTCGAACAGGGTCTTCCACACCTCGTCGATGGAGGCGGTCACGAACAGGGTCGTGTCGAAGGGGATCATGTAGTCGAGCCCCTCGGGGAAGCTCTTCTTCAGATCCTCCATCTTCGCGGCGACACGCTTGGCCACATCGAGCGCGTTGGCGGCGGGAAGCTGGAAGATGCCGATGCCGGCTGCAGGCTTGTTGTCCTGCATGAAGTCCTTGGAATAGCTCTGCGCCCCAAGCTCCACACGGCCGATGTCGCGGATGCGCACGATCCGGCCACCGTCGGAATTGTCCACCTTGACGATGATGTTCTCGTAGTCCTTCACGTCGTCGAGGCGGCCGGCGACGTTGACGGTGTACTGGAACGCCGCGTTGGACGGGGCCGGCGGAATGCCGAGCTGGCCCGGCGTGACGAGCTGGCTCTGCTTCTGGATGGCGTTGGAGACGTCGGTCGGGGTCAGGCCAAAGGCCTGCATGCGGTCCGGGTCCATCCACACGCGCATGGCGTAGGTGCCGGCGCCGAAGACAGCGACGTTGGCGACACCTTCCACACGCTCCAGTTCGTTCTGGACGTTGATGATGGCGTAGTTGTTCAGGAACAGTCCGTCATAGCGCCCGTCCGGCGAGACGAGGGTCACGAACTCGAGGATCGAGGTGCCCTTCTGCAGGATGGTCACGCCCTGCGCCTGCACCGCCGTGGGCAGCGAGGCGAGGGCGATGTTGACGCGGTTCTGCACCAGCACCTGCGCCATGTTCGGATCGGTGCCGATGGCGAAGGACACGACCAGCGTGTAGGTGCCGTCCGAGGCCGACCACGACTGCATGTAGATCATGCCCTCGACGCCGTTCACCTGCTGCTCGATGGGCAGGGCGACGGTGTCGATGAGCGTCTTGGCGGACGCGCCGGGATAGGAGGTGGAGACCGACACCGTGGGCGGCACGATGTTCGGATACTGCGACACGGGCAGGCGGATCAGCGAAACGAGGCCGATCAGCACGAAGACCATGGCGAGGACGTTCGAGAGGACCGGCCGCTCGATGAAAAAGCGCGAAATCATGGGCGCTGCCTCATGTTCGAGGGCGGGTCAGTTCTTCGGCGTCGCAGGGGTCGCACCCGGCGTCGCCGGAGCATTGGGGGTCGGCGGCACCGAGGGGATGGCGCGGGCCGGAGCGTCGGCGGGCGCCACTCCGGCGGGCTTCGGCAGAGGCTTGGTGCCATCGTCCACCGGCGGGGCGATGGCGACGATCTTGCCCACCTCCACGTCGATCTTGGAGCCGGGCACCGCGCGCTGCATGCCGTTGATGATGACGCGGTCCGTGGCCTTCAGACCGCTAAGCACCGCGCGCAGGCCGTCTGCCTGGAGCTGGCCGAGGGTGATCTGCGTCTGGGCGACGACATTGTCGGAGCCGACGGTGAGCACATAGGGACCAAGCTGGTTGTAGCTGATTGACGAATCCGGAACGAGGATGGTCGCCGCCGCCTGGCCGAGCGGCACGCGCACGCGGGCGAACAGGCCGGGCAGCAGCACGAAGTCGTCGTTCTGGAAGATGCCGCGGACGGTGAGCGTGCCGAGGTTGGGGTCCACCTGCGGCGCGATGTAGTCGATGCGGCCGGCATGGGGGTAGCCGGTCTCGGTCTGGAGACCGATCTCGATCGGGATGTCCGGCAGGTCGCGGGTGAGGCTGGTGAGGGAGCGGCCCTGCTTGGCCAGCTGCTCCTTGATTCGCAGCACTTCCTGCTCGCTCAGCGTGAACCACACCCAGATGGGGTTGAGCTGGACGATGCTGGCGAGCTTGGTGGGGCCGCTGTAGCCGACGAGGGCGCCCACGTCCTGGAGATGGGCCGTCACCGCGCCGTCGAAGGGGGCGTTGACCTGGGTATAGCCGAGGTTGATCTGGGCGAGCTGCAGGGAGGCCTGGGCATTGGCCACCTGGGCGACGGCGGAATCGCGCTTGGCGCGGGCCTGGTCGAGGGCGGCCTGCGAGGCAAAGTCCTGCTTGGCCAGCTGGTTCTGGCGGTTGAACTCGGCCTCGGCCTGCACCTGCGACGCCTGGTTGGCCGCGAGCGTCGCCTTCGCCTGGTCGACCTGGGCGATGTAGGTGTCCTGCTCGATCACGAACAGGGTGGTGCCTTTCTTGGCAAAGGCACCGTCCTTGTAATTGATGTTGGTGAGGAAGCCCTGCACGCGGGCGTTCAGGTCCACCGAATTGATGGCGGCGGTGTTGCCGGTTAGTTCGAGGAAGCGCGTCACCGGCTGTTCCAGCACGGTCGCGACCGTCACCTTGGGCGGCGGCGGGGGTACGTAGGTGTTCTTCTCCTCGCATGCGGAGAGAAGGAAGGCAGCTCCGAGGGCAACGCTCGCGCAGCCCAGCCGACCCGACACCCTGATACCCCCCACCATACCACTACCCCCAATATGCAGTCGCGGCGGATACTAAGCATCGGGCAACGGATGTGTCCATGAAAGGAATTGCCCGGACGCGCCGCGATGGTCGATTGCCGCGGCACCTATGCACCGCGGCAACGCTTCGTCATAGCGCCGGCCCCGAGGGCTCCGCGGCACCCGCCTCGCATTGACATTGCCCCGACCCGTTCATAAGTGTCCGCATGGTGTGCTGCCCGCGGAAGCGGGGCGGTTGCGGCTGCGCGTTCGTTCGCTGCGCCCGCCTGTCCCGCCTTCGGACTTGCTGATGCCCCATTGCGGGTGTCCAACGGCGCGCATCGTTGCCCGGAGGTCCGGCGGTCCGTCTCCGCCCTCCTTCAGACCTGACGGAACGGAATAGAGAAACCCATGTTTGGTGGACTTGCCCGCAAGCTCTTCGGCTCCGCGAACGATCGCCGGGTGAAGGGCTATCGTCCCCGCGTCCAGGCCATCAATGCGCTGGAGAAGGAGCTGGAAGCCCTCTCCGACGACCAGCTGCGGGCCCGCACGGAAGATTTCCGCCGCCAGCTTGCCGAGGGCAAGACCACCCTCGACGATCTCCTGGTGCCCGCCTTCGCCACCGTGCGCGAGGGCGCCAAGCGTGCGCTCGGCATGCGCCACTTCGATGTGCAGCTCATCGGCGGCATGGTGCTGCACGAAAGCTCCATCGCCGAGATGAAGACCGGCGAAGGCAAGACGCTGGTCGCCACCCTCCCCGTCTACCTGAACGCGCTGGCCGGCAAGGGCGTGCATGTGGTGACGGTGAATGACTACCTCGCCAAGCGCGACGCCGAGTGGATGGGCAAGCTCTACCGCTTCCTCGGCCTGTCCACGGGCATCATCGTGCACGGCCTTGACGACGACGAGCGCCGCGCCGCCTACGCCAGCGACGTCACCTACGCCACCAACAACGAGCTGGGCTTCGACTACCTGCGCGACAACATGAAGTACGAGCGCGCCCACATGGTGCAGCGCCCCCACTTCTACGCCATCGTCGACGAGGTGGACTCCATCCTCATCGACGAGGCGCGCACGCCGCTCATCATCTCCGGCCCGCTCGACGACCGCTCGGACTTCTACAACACCATCGACCAGTACATCCCCCGCCTCTCCAAGGAGGATTACGAGGTGGATGAGAAGCAGCGCTCCGTCTCCATGACGGAAGCGGGCATGGAGAAGATGGAGCAGATGCTCACCGAGGCCGGACTGCTGAAGTCCGAGAGCCTCTACGACATCGAGAACGTCTCGGTGGTGCACCACGTGAACCAAGCGCTGCGCGCGCACTCCCTGTTCCAGCGGGACAAGGACTACATCGTGCGCAACGACGAGGTCGTCATCATCGACGAGTTCACCGGCCGCATGATGCCGGGTCGGCGCTATTCGGAAGGCCTGCACCAGGCGCTGGAGGCCAAGGAGCGCGTCCAGGTCCAGCCGGAGAACCAGACGCTCGCCTCCATCACCTTCCAGAACTATTTCCGCCTCTACGAGAAGCTGGCCGGCATGACCGGCACCGCGGCCACCGAGGCGGCCGAGTTCCAGGACATCTACAAGCTCGAAGTGGTGGAAGTGCCCACCAACGTCCCCGTTTCGCGCATCGATGACGATGACGAGGTGTACCGTTCGGCCGGCGAGAAGTACGCCGCCATCATCGAGCTCATCAAGGAGTGCAGCGCCCGGGGCCAGCCGGTCCTCGTGGGCACCACCTCCATCGAGAAGTCGGAGCTTCTGGCCGAGCTGCTGAAGCAGGCCAGCTTCCACCAGATCGACTTCTCCGATCCGGCCGCCTTCGCCCATGACCGCTCGGGCAAGGCCTTCGCGGTGCTGAACGCGCGCTACCACGAGCAGGAGGCCTACATCGTCTCCCAGGCCGGCGTGCCGGGGGCGATCACCATCGCCACCAACATGGCCGGCCGCGGCACCGACATCAAGCTGGGCGGCGCCGCCGACATGCGCATCGCGGCCGAGCTGAAGGACCTCCCCGAGGGCGAGGAGCGCACTGCCGCCGAGGCGCGCATCCGCGCCGAGGTGGAGGAGCTGAAGCAGAAGGCGCTCGACGCCGGCGGCCTCTTCGTGCTCGGCACCGAGCGCCACGAGAGCCGGCGCATCGACAACCAGCTGCGTGGCCGCTCCGGCCGCCAGGGCGACCCCGGCCACTCCAAGTTCTTCCTGTCGCTGGACGACGACCTGATGCGCATCTTCGGGTCCGACCGGCTCGACGGCATGCTGCAGCGCCTCGGCCTGAAGGAAGGCGAGGCCATCATCCATCCCTGGATCAACAAGGCCCTGGAGAAGGCGCAGCAGAAGGTCGAGGCGCGCAACTACGACATGCGCAAGAACGTCCTCAAGTATGACGACGTTCTGAACGACCAGCGCAAGGTGGTATTCGAGCAGCGCCTCGAGCTGATGAACGACGACGACGTGGCCGAGACCGTGGAGGACATGCGCCACGCCCTCATCACCGAGACCGTCGCCAAGTTCATTCCCGAGAACGCCTATCCCGAGCAGTGGGACGTGGACGGCCTCGACACCGCCATCAAGGAAGTGCTCGGCATCGAGCTGCCGGTGAAGGACTGGGCCAAGGAAGAGGGCATCGCCGGCCCCGAGGTCACCGAGCGCATCATCCGCCGCGCTGACGAGTGGATGGCCGCCAAGACCGCCCAGTATGGGCCGGACATCATGCGCTATGTGGAGAAGTCCATCCTTCTCCAGACGCTGGACCACCTCTGGCGCGAGCATATCGCCATGCTCGACCACCTGCGCCAGGTGGTGGGCCTGCGCGGCTATGCCCAGCGCGATCCGCTGAACGAGTACAAGTCCGAGGCGTTCAACCTCTTCTCCGCGCTGCTGAACCGCCTGCGCGAGATCGTCACCGCGCAGCTGATGCGGGTGGAGATCGTCGCCCAGCCGCCCATGGAGGAAGAGCTGCCTCCCATGGAGGCGCACCACGCCGACCCCTTCACCGGCGAGGACGAGATGGCGAGCATCGGTGCCGCGCTCGGCTCCCGTCCGGAGCCGCTGCTCTCGGGCGACGTCGCGGTGATGGAGCGCAACCCGAACGACCCCTCCACCTGGGGCAAGGTGGGCCGCAACGAGGCCTGCCCCTGCGGCTCCGGCAAGAAGTACAAGCACTGCCACGGCCGCTTCGCCTGAGGCGGTGATCCCTCGGCGCGGTCCCTCGCGCCGGGCCTTCTGGCGCCGGGCCTGCCCGCGCCGGGCCTGCCCGCGCCGGGCGTTGGGGCTTCGGGCTCAGCCCCGCCGGTGGCCGATGGCCCGGTCGATGCCCACGAAGATGAGCGCGGTGGCGAAGAACACCACCGCCAGCACCACGGCATTCTGCGCCATCTTCTCCACCCCGAGCTTGGCCGGGTCGAGGAACCAGTACGCATACCAGCCGTCCGCCTCGCCCCGCGCCACCGCGTAGACGAGATAGGCGAGTGGCGGCGCCATGGCCCAGAGCGTGTCGGCGAGCCGCAGCCGCCCGTGCGGCCCCGCCAGCCAGACGATCAGGAACAGCACCGGCACGGCCTGATGCAGCAGGCGGTCGGCGACGAGCTGCGCGCCTTGCGGATTCCACACGTGGCGCAGCAGCAGGGCATAGATGATGCCCACCAGCACGATGGAGACGACCGTCGTCAGCCGCGCCCGCGCCCCGGTGAGGGCATGCAGGCCGCCGAGCGCGATCTCTGTGGCGACGATGGCGACGCCGAGATTGGTGAGCACCGTGAAGAAGCCGAGGAAGCGCCACAGTGCCGGGCCGAATCCCTGGCCGATGGCCGCCATCTTCTGGACCACGATGACCAGCTGGAGGATCAGCGCAGCCCAGCCGACGACGGCCGTGAGGGCGGCCATCCGCCGACACCAGACATCATGCCCCATGGTCCGCCCTCCCCCGCCGCACCCGCCAGGCGGCGGAAAAGCGTAGGCTGAACCATCGACCGTCGGCAAGGCACACGCCAGTCGCGCGCGCGATGGCGAGCCGCAGCGTGGGTGGAAGCTCGACTACCGGGGATAGGAGCTGGAGGCGACCGCCGTGGGCTGCGGTGCCGAGGCTGCAGCGGATGCCGCCGCCAGCGAGCCCGTGGTGGCCGGGGCGCCGTCGCTCTGGTCAGCGCGCAGCAGCGCGTCGGCCTGGAGCTTGGCCGGCGTCTCCTTCGGCGGATTCACATAGTCCGGAAGGCGGCCGGGCGCCGGGGTGTAGGACATCTGCCCGGTCTCGCGCTCCTTGAGCTTGGCAAGGAACACGGGGTGCATGCCGCCGTCGCTGCCGGTCTTCACCGGAGCCACGGGCGCGGTGGTGGAGAGCGCCGCCACTTGGGCATCGTCGGACCGCTGCTTGGCGGCCACCGCCGAGGCGATCTGCTCCGGCACCTGATAGGGCGGGCAGGCCTGGCTGGCCTCGAAGGCGCGGCCCGGGGCGGGCGTGGCGTCGAACACATAGGTGCGGTTGCAGACCGAGACCTTCGGCTCCTGCTTCGTCACCTCGAAATGGTCGGAGCCCTGCTTGAGGTTCCGCCAGAACGCCATGTTGGGATTGTTGCGGTAGCGGGCGAGGTTCTTCGCCGTCATCCGGAAGGGATAGGCCTGCACCTGGAAGGCGCGCTGGCCGCCGGCGAAGCTCTCGCGGGCCAGGGAGAAGATCTCGGAAATCTGGTCGTCGGTCATGGCGTAGCAGCCCGAGGACGAGCAGTCGCCATGCACCATCAGGAAGTCGCCGGTGCGCCCGTAGGCCTTGTCATAGGCGTTGGGGAAGCCGAGGTTGAACGCCAGATAATAGCTGGAGTTCGGATTCATCTGGCCGGGGGTGATGGTGTAGAAGCCCTCCGGCGCCTGCCGGTCGCCCGTGCCCACCTTCGGGCCGAGTTCACCCGACCAGCGGCAGATGGGATAGGTCTTGAGCAGCGCATAGCTGCCCTCGGACGTGACCTTCCAGACCTCCAGCTCGGATTCCTGCTTGTAGATGCGCACCAGGATGGGGGTGGAGGGCGCCATGTCCTTCTTGGCCAGCAGCGACACCATTTCCGGCGACAGCGGCTTGTTCGCCTTGCGCGCGACCTCGGAATCGGTGGCGTTGCAGCCCGCGAGGGCGAGCGCCGCGCAGGCGGCGAGACCCGCCATCCGCAGGCGCGAGGAGAGGGTCGTCATCGGACGGCTCTTGGACAAGCGGCTCAACGCGAAACTCCCGGATCCGGACCGGCCATGAGGCCGAAAAGGCTAACCGGTCCCCCTTGATGCGACGTTATCAGCGTCGCTCCGGCCCGATGGAGAAAATAAGGCAAATGCGGCCAAGATGGGGAAACTCCGGCCCGCTTCCCCCATGCCGCAGCGCCATGGTTAAGGATTTCTTACCGCTGTGGCCGCCAGGCCGCGCCCGTCAGAGGGTACGGCCGATGGCGAGGAACTTGTCGCGCCGCGCCTTGCGGACCTGCGCGCCGTCGAGCCCCGCCAACGAGGACAGCGCATCAGCGATGGCGTCGCCCGCCGCGGCGATGGCCGCGTCCGCGTCGCGATGGGCGCCGCCGGCCGGCTCTTTCACGATGCCGTCGATGACGCCGAAGCGCAGCAGGTCCTGCGCGGTGATCTTCATGTTGGTGGCCGCGTCCTGCGCCTTGGCGGTATCACGCCAGAGGATGGAGGCCGCGCCTTCCGGCGAGATCACGCTGTAGATGGCGTGCTCCATCATCAGCACCTTGTTGGCGGTAGCGATGGCGATGGCACCACCCGAACCGCCCTCACCGATGATGAGCGCGACGTTGGGCGCGGAAAGCGCGAGGCAGGCGTCGGTGGACCGGGCGATGGCCTCCGCCTGCCCGCGCTCCTCCGCGCCGATGCCGGGATAGGCGCCGGCGGTGTCCACCAGCGAGATCATGGGCACGCCGAAGCGGTCGGCCAGTTCCATGATGCGCGCGGCCTTGCGGTAGCCCTCGGGGCGGGCCATGCCGAAATTGTGCCGGATGCGGGTTTCGGTGCTGGAGCCCTTCTCGTGGCCCAGCACGCACACCGCCTCGCCGCGGAAGCGGGCGAAGCCGCCGATGATGGCCTCGTCCTCGCCGAACTTGCGGTCGCCGGCGAGCGGCGTGAAGTCCTCGAACAGGCCGCGGGCGAAGTCGGCGAAATGCGGCCGCTGCGGATGGCGGGCCACCAGCGTCTTCTGCCAGGGGGTGAGATTCGCATAGAGCGCGACCAAAGCGTCGCGCGCCTTGCCCTCCAGCTTCAGCACCTCGTCGGTGATAGCTACGCCGTCGCCGGAAGAGGAGAGCGCGCGCAGCTCTTCCACCTTGGCCTCGAGTTCGGCAACCGGCTTCTCGAAGTCCAGATAGCTGCGCATGAGGGTCCGTGGGGTTGGAGGAGGTCAGCGCCCCCAAAAGCGGCGGGAAGCTGCCTTTGCCGCGCGGGCAAGTCAAGGCGGCACGTCAAAGTCGGCCGCGCGGACAAACGAAAGCTCCGTCGCGGCGCGGCCCGGCCGTGGGGCAAGGCGACGCTGCAACGGAACACTGCGGGGAGCGTTGTCTCCAAATCATGGTCACATCATGGAGGTTGCCGTGAAACCCGACGAAGCGATGCTGAAGAAGGGGAAAGAGGGCCAGCCGGCGACCGACGCCGCCGAAAAGCGCCAAGTCGACGCGCAGCGCCAGAAACCGGCGGCCGGCCCGCACGCGAAGCCGCAGCTGACCGATCCGGAGAAGACGCCGGGGGCCGGCGCCCTGCCCGATCCCGACAAACCCCAGGACCCCGACGCGACCGGCTGACGCAGCCGGCGGGGGCCGGGGGGAGCCGGGTGGCCTTGTTCCCGGACCACAGGTGGCGCTATTGCTGGCACGCCACTTCCCGGGGACCCTTCCGACGATGCGCGCGCTGCTCGACGTTATCCTTGTCGTTCTCCAGCTCTATGTCTGGATCCTCATTGCCGCGGCCGTGCTGTCCTGGCTCGTCGCATTCAACGTGGTCAATCCGTACAACTCGTTCGTGCGCAGCGTGGGCGAGTTCCTGTTCAAGGTGACGGAACCGCTGCTGGCCCCCATCCGCAACGTGCTGCCCAATCTCGGCGGCCTCGATCTGTCGCCGATGGTCCTGATCCTGCTTATCTTCTTCCTGCAGCAGGTCATCGCCTACTACATCTATCCCTACGTGTTCTGAGCCGGCCGCCGTGTCGTCCGCCGCGCCGTCTGCCACCTCGTTCGTGCGCATCCTGCCGGACGGCGTGGAGGTGACGGTGCGGGCGACGCCACGCGGCGGGCGCGATGCCGTGGATGGCGTCGCCGCCCTCTCGGACGGCCGGGAGGTGCTGAAGGTGCGGGTGCGGGTGGCACCGGAGGATGGCGCCGCCACCGCCGCCGTCGCCAAGGTGGTGGCCGGCGCAGCCGGTGTCGCCGCCTCGCAGGTGCGGCTCGCCTCGGGCGCCACGGCGCGGGTCAAGACCTTCCGCATTACGGGCGACGGCCCCGCCCTCGCCGCGAACCTCGCCGCCGCCGCGGGGAAATGAGCCTCAGGCAGGCTTCACGAAATCCGCGCGCATGGGCGTGAACACGTCCACCAGCACGCCGGGCTCGATGCAGACCGCGCCATGGTGGGTGCCCGAGGGCACATAGAAGCTGTCGCCCGCCTTCAGGCGCTCGGTGCGCCCGCCGATGGTCAGCTCGAACACGCCGCTCTCCACGCTGGTGATCTGCACGTGGGGATGGCTGTGCGGCACGCCCATGGGCCCCGGCGCGCGGGCGATGACGCGGACCAGCATGATCTCGTCGTTGAAGGTGAGGATCTGCCGGCTCACCACCTCGTCCACCACCTCCACCGGCGTGGTGTCGGCGAAGGCGAAGACACTGCCCTTCTCGCTCATGCTCTCTCCCATCCTGCCGGCCAGTCTCCCCGACCAGCCCGCATGTATCAGCGCGCCAGCCAGCCGCCGTCCACCGGCAGCACGACGCCATGCACATAATCCGCCGCGCGCGACGCCAGGAACACCGCCGCGCCGCCGATGTCGGACGGGTCCCCCCAGCGACCGGCGGGGATGCGGCCGAGGATGGCGGCGTTGCGGTCCGCATCCGCGCGCAGGGCCTCGGTGTTGTTGGTGACGAAATAGCCCGGGGCGATGGCATTCACGTTGATGCCCTTGGCCGCCCACTCGCAGGCGAGCAATCGCGTGAGACCGGCAAGCCCGCTCTTGCTCGCGGTGTAGGACGGGATGCGGATGCCGCCCTGGAAGGAGAGCAGGGAGGCGATGTTGACGACCTTGCCCCCCTTGCCGTCCGCCAGCATCCGCCGGGCGACGGCCTGTGTGAGGAAGAAGGTGGACTTGAGGTTCACGTCCATCACCTCGTCCCAGTCCTTTTCCGAGAAGTCGATGGCGTCGGCGCGGCGGATGATGCCGGCATTGTTCACGAGGATGTCGACGCGCCCGCCGATCTCCGCCTCGGCAACGATGCGGTCGATGGGCTTGAGCGTGCCGAGGTCGGCGCGCACGGGTGTGAAGCTGCCGCCCGCGGCGGCCACCAGAGCGGCGGTCTCGTCCATGGCCGAGCGGCCGACGCCCACGACGCCCGCTCCGGCGGCGGCGAGCGCCACCGCGATGGCCTGGCCGAGCCCAGTGTTGGCGCCGGTGACGATGGCCCTGCGGCCAGACAGATCGAACGGGTTCAAGGGATCTCGGCTCACTTCAGCTGGTCCATGGCCACCATGTCCATGTCCGTATAGTCGATATTGTCGCCGCCCATGCCCCAGATGAAGGTGTAGGCGCGCGTGCCGCAGCCGGAATGGATGGACCAGGGCGGCGAGATCACCGCCTGCCCGTCGGCCACCACGATGTGCCGCGTCTGGTCGGGCTGGCCCATGAGATGGATGACGCGGGCGTCGGCCATGAGGTCGAAATAGAGATAGACCTCCGAGCGCCGGTCGTGGACGTGGCAGGGCATGGTGTTCCAGACATTGCCCTCGTCGAGCTGGGTCATGCCCATGACCAGCTGGCAGGAGGTCACCACATCAGGGTGGATCATCTGGTAGATGGTGCGGCGGTTGGCCGTGGCCACCTCGCCGAGCAGCATCTTCTTGGCTTCCGCGATGCGCACCACCTTGGTCTCATACCGCGCATGGGCAGGGGTGGAGAGGAGATAGAAGCGGGCCGGCGCATCGGGGCTGTCGGAGGTGAACAGCACTTCCTTCGTGCCCATGGGCACATAGATCGCATCCCGATGCCCGAGCGCATGGGGAACGCCATCGACGCGCACCTTGCCGGCACCGCCGATGTTGAAGACGCCCAGCTCCCGCCGGTCGAGGAAGTTCGGCGAGCCGATGGTCGCCTTGTCGCTCTCCAGCGCCAGCGGCACCGTGACCGGCATGGCGCCGCCGATGACGAAGCGCTCGACATGGCTGTAGGTGAGCAACACAAGGCCGGGCTCGAACAGGCGATCCACCAGATAGTTGCGCCTCAGCGCCTCGGTGTCGAAGCCGCGGGTGGCGTCCTGGTGATGCACATGGCGCACGTCGATCATCATGGGGGCAGACTTTCGGGGCAGTACGGGGACTAACGGAACAGGGCCGGCAGCCAGAGCGACACGGCCGGCACGTAGGTGACGATCATCAGCACCGCGATGGAGGCGCCGAAGAAGGGCCAGATGGTCTTCATCGCCTCGCCGATGGAGATCTTGCCCACCGCGCAGCCCACGAACAGCACCGAGCCCACGGGCGGCGTGTTCAGCCCGATGCCGGCGTTGAGGATCAGGATCACCCCGAAATGCACGGGATCGATGCCGAAGGCCTTCACCAGCGGCAGGAAGATCGGCGTGCAGATGATGATCATCGGCGCCATGTCCATGAAGGTGCCGAGGATGAGCAGGATGATGTTGATGAGCAGAAGGATGACATAGGGGTTGGACGAGACCGCCTGCATCATCTCGATGGTGGCCTTCGGCACCTGCAGGAAGGCCATGAGCCAGCCGAAGGACGCCGCCGTGCCGATGACGAGCAGCACCATGGCCGTGGTTCGCACCGCGCCGAGCGTCGCCTCGACGAAGTCCGCCCAGTGCATCTCGCGGTAGACGAGGGTGGTCACCAGCAGTGCATAGATGACGGCGATGCAGGAGCTTTCGGTGGCGGTGAAGATGCCCGAGCGCACGCCACCGAAGATGATGCCGATGAGCATGATGCCGGGGATGGCCGCCACCACCGAGCGCAGCACCGCATACCAGCCCGGAAAGGTGCCGGCCGGATAGCCGCGATTGCGCGCCACCACATAGGCCGTAATCATCAGCGCCGCGGCGAGCAGGATGCCCGGCATGATGCCCGCAGTGAACAGGTCGGCGATGGAGATGGTGCCGCCCGCCGACAGGGAATAGATGATCATGTTGTGGGACGGCGGGATCATCAGCGCGATGATGGCCGAATTCACCGTCACGTTGACCGCATAGTCCTTGGCATAGCCGTGGCGCGCCATCTGCGGGATCATGATGCCGCCGATGGCCGAGGCATCCGCCACCGCCGAGCCGGAGATGCCGCCGAACAGGGTGGAGGCCACCACGTTCACCTGGCCGAGCCCGCCGCGCAGATGCCCCACGAGGCTCGCCGCCATGCCGATGAGCCGGTCGGCGATGCCGCCGCGCATCATCAGGTCACCGGCGAAGATGAAGAAGGGGATCGCCAGCATGGAGAAGGCGTTCATGCCCGAATTCAGCTGCTGGAACACCACCACCGGCGGCAGGTCGAGATAAAGCACGGTCGCGAGCGAGGCGAGACCGAGGCAGAAGGCCACCGGCGTGCCGATGACGAGGAGCAGCGCGAAGACGCCGAAGAGGATGGTGATGGCCATGGGTCTTTTCCGGCGTCATTCCACGGTGTGGACATGGGCGAGCGGCACTTCCGGCACCCGTCCCTCGGTGAGGTCGGTGAGCAGCCGCTCGAACGAGAACAGGCAGATGAGCGCGCCGCCGCCCACCAGCGGCAGGTAGTCGACGCCCTGGGGCAGGTCCACGCCCGCCATCTTGGCGCTCCAGGTGCCCATGGCGAGGTCCCAGCCGTACCAGCCCATGGCCGCGCCGAAGCCCATGACGAGGATGTGGGTGGTGATCTCCATGGCCCGCCGCACCGGCGGCGTGGCGAAGTGGAGGCCGATCTCGAAGCCGAGATGCATGTTCTCGCGCACGCCCACCGCGGCGCCGAGCAGGATGAACCAGCTCATCAGGAGCAGGGAGAGCGGCTCGGTCCAGCTCGGCGAGGCGTTCAGCACATAGCGGCCGATCACCTGCCAGAACACCGCCGCCGTCATGGCGACGAGCCCGGCGCCGGAGATCCACAGCGCGACCGCGGACAGCAGGCGGACCACCCGCCTCAAGGCGATGAGCGGCACCGGCCTTTCGGCCTCGGCGCCCCTGCCGGAACGTTCGCTGGACTTGATGGTCATGCCGCTGCGCCTCCCCGGACAATGACCGGGCCGCGCGGGCCCGGCCGGTGCCGCGCCTTCAGTTCACCGCCCGGATGCGGGCGACGAGGTCCTTCATCTTGTCGGTGGTGACGAACTTGTCGTAGACCGGCTTCATCGCATCGATGAAGGGCTTCTTGTCCACCTCGTTGATGATGGCGCCGCCCTTGACCACGTGATCCTTGGCCTCGATGTCGCGCTTGGCCCAGAGCTCTCGCATCTTCTTGGTCGCCTCAAGCCCGGCTTCCTTGAACATCTTCTGGTCATCGGGGCTCAGCTTGTCGAAGGCGCGCTTCGACATCACGAACACCTCCGGCGCCAGCGAATGCTCGGTAAGCGAATAATATTTCGCCACCTCGTAATGCTTCACGGAATCATAGGAGGGATAATTGTTCTCGGCGCCGTCCACGAGGCCGGTCTGCAGGCCGGAGTAAAGCTCGCCGAAGGGCATGGGCGTCGCGTTGGCGCCTAGCGCGTTGATCATCGCGATGAACAGGTCCGACTGCTGCACGCGGATCTTCATGCCCTTCATGTCGTCGAGCGTCTTGATGGGCTTCTTGGAATTGTACATGGAGCGGGCGCCCGAATCGAAGAAGCCCAGCACCACGAGGCCGTGCGGCTCGAAGGCCTTGGCGATCTCCGCGCCGATGGGGCCGTCCACCACCTTGTACATGTGCTCGGTGGAGCGGAACAGGAACGGCATGCCGAGCACCGCCGTCTCCGGGATCAGATTGTTGAACGGCGCGGTGTTGACGCGATTGAGATCGATGACGCCGAAGCGCGTCTGCTCGATGGTGTCCTTCTCGCCGCCGAGCTGGCCGGAGGAGAAGACCTGCACCTTGTACTTGCCGTTCGACTTCTTCTCGATGATCTCGCCGAAATACTTCACGGATTCGACGGTGGGATAGCCATCCGGATGGATGTCGGCGGAGCGCAGCGTGGTCTGCGCCATCGCCGGGAGCGCAAGGCCCGGCAGCGCCAGGCTCGAGAGCGCGAAAGCTACGGCGCGGGCGGTCAGTCGGCGTCGGGTCAGCATGGGCGTTCTCCCTGAGTGTCTGACGGATTTTTCCGTTTATTGCGGCCTTTCCGGCCGTTCACTTCCAATGGGCGCGGCGGCCTACATCACCGCGCCGATCTGCCAGGGCACGAACTCGGCATCGCCGTAGCCCAGCTCCTCGGACTTGGTGTGGGCGCCGGAGGCAACCGCCAGCACGGTGTCGAAGATCTCGCGGCCCTTTTCTTCCAGCGACACGCCGTCGAGCACATCGCCGCAATTGATGTCCATGTCTTCTTCCATCCGGCGATAGATATCGGAATTGGTTGCGAGCTTGATGGAGGGGGTGGGCTTGGCGCCGAAGGCGGAGCCGCGGCCGGTGGTGAAGCAGATCACGTTCGCCCCGCCTGCCACCTGGCCGGTGGCGGCCACCGGATCGTAGCCGGGGGTATCCATGAAGACGAAGCCGGCATCCGTCACCGGCTCGGCATATTCATAGACTGCGCGCAGCGTGGAGGAGCCGCCCTTGGCGGCGGCACCGAGGGACTTTTCCAGAATGGTGGTGAGCCCGCCGGCCTTGTTGCCGGGCGAGGGATTGTTGTTCATCTCCCCCGCGTTGCGGGCCGTGTAGTCTTCCCACCACTTGATGCGGGCGACCAGCTTTTCCCCGACCTCGCGGGTCGCGGCGCGGCGGGTGAGCAGGTGCTCGGCACCATAGATTTCCGGCGTTTCGGAGAGAATGGACGTGCCGCCCTGCGCCACCAGCAGGTCGGAGGCGACCCCCAGCGCGGGATTGGCGGTGAGGGCCGAATAGCCGTCCGAACCGCCGCATTGAAGCGCCAGCACGATCTCGGATGCCGGCCGCGCCTCCCGCCGCGCGGAGGCGGCGCGGGGCGCCATCTCCTTCAGCGTGCCGAGGATATGCTCCACCGTGCGACGCGTACCGCCCTCGTCCTGGATGGTGAGGGTGCGGAAGCCGTCCGCCTCCTCCACCCCGTATTCCTGTTTGAAGCGGGCGATCTGGAACATCTCGCAGCCGAGCCCCACCATCACCACGGCGGCGAAGTTGGGATGGGTGGCGTAGCCCCACAGGGTGCGCGAGAGCACGTCGTAGCCCTCGCCCTTGGAGGCCATGCCGCAACCGGTGCCATGGATGATGGGCACGATGCCGTCGATATCAGGAAAGTCGGCGAGGATGCCGGAACGCTCGGCCGCCTGCGCCGCGAACCGCGCCACCGAGGCCGAGCAGTTCACGCTGGTGAGGATGCCGAGATAATTGCGCGTGCCGGTGCGTCCGTTGGAGCGGCGAAAGCCCATGAAGTGCGCGCGCTCGGCCTCCGGCAGCAGCGCATCGTCCCGGGCGTCGGCCGCAAAGGCGTAGTCGCGGGCGAAATCGTGCAGCACCACATTGTGGGTGTGGATGTGGGCGCCCGGGGCGATGTCTTCGCTGGCAAAGCCGATGATCTGGCCGAACTTCACCACCGGCGCGCCGGCTGGAATGGGCTCGATGGCCACCTTGTGGCCGCGCGGGATCCGCTGGGTGGCGACGACGCCCGCGACCGAGCCGCCGGGCGCGACCTCGTCCAGCGCCACCGCCAGATTGTCCTTCGCAGAAAGCCGAAGGGTGCGCGGCGCGATGCCCGCCTCCATCCCCATGAGCACGTCTCCCCGACCCTTGTCCCCGGCCCCGTCGAGCCTGCGCCTTCGTTGACGCCCTTGATATGCTAATATATTAGTACGGCAGATGCCGCAAGAGCAGGCCAGGAGCGGGCAGAGTACCGGGGGAGGCAGAAACGGTGGTGGCGACGGGGGCGGATCTCAGGCGCAGGCCGGCGCTTCGCAGCGAAAATGTCCGCGCGGTGCCGGCGTCGTCGCGCATCCACGCCGCCCTGCGCGACGACATCGTGGCCATGACCCTTCCGCCCGGCGCGCCGCTGCAGGAAAAGCAGATCGCCCTCGCCTATGGGGTCAGCCGCACGCCGGTGCGCGAGGCCATCCTGAAGCTGGCGGACGAGCGGCTGGTGGACATCTTCCCCCAGTACGGCACCTTCGTCTCGCGCATCTCGGTGCCCGAGGTGCGCGACGCCATGATCATCCGCAACGCGCTGGAGCGCACGAGCGTGCGGGAGGCCGCGGCCCATGTGGCGACGCTGCCGGAGAAGGCCCGCCGGGTGGTGATGGCGCCGCTCCTCGCCACCCTGCGCCAGCAGCGCGCCGCCCACCGCGCCGGGGCGCTGGCGGAGTTCCATGCCGCCGACGAGGCCTTCCACCAGATCATCGCGGAGCTCGCCGGCCACCCCAACATCTGGCGGGTCATAAGGCAGGAGAAGGCGCACGTGGACCGCTGCCGCCTCCTCACTTTGCCCTCCCCCCAGCGGCGCGCCAGCGTCATCGCCGAGCACCAGAGCGTGGCCGACGCCATCGGCGCGGGCGATGCGGATGGCGCGGAAAAGGCCATGGCCGCCCATCTCGGCCGGGTCATCCCCAGCGTCGAGGATCTGGGCGCCGCCCATCCCGATTATTTCGAGGCGGAAGGCGCGCCCGCCGATGCCGTGAACGCGAGGTGAGTCCCGTGTCCAGCCTCCTCCATCCCGACCGCCTGCTCCCCGCAGACCCGTCCGTGCGCGCGGTGGCGCGCCGGCTCTATGCGGAGGTGGAGGCGCTGCCCATCGTCTCGCCCCACGGCCACACCGACCCGCGTTGGTACGCCTTCAACGAGAATTTTCCTGATCCCGCGCGCCTCTTCGTGGTGCCGGACCATTATGTGTTCCGGATGCTCTACTCTCAGGGCATCCCGCTGGAAAATCTCGGCGTTCCCCGCGCCGACGGCGGCGAGACGGAGCAGGACGGGCGGGCCATCTGGCGGCTGTTCGCGGCGAACTACCATCTGTTCCGGGGCACCCCCACGCGGGCGTGGCTGGACCATGCCTTCGCCACCCTGTTCGGGCTGGAGGAGCGGCTGAGCGAGAAGAACGCGGATGCCGCCTACGACCTCATCGCCGAAAAGCTCCAGCAGGAGGCCTTCCGCCCCCGCGCCCTGTTCGAGCGCTTCAACATCGAGGTGATCGCCACCACCGAGAGCCCGCTCGACGACCTCTCCGCCCATGCGGAAATCCGCGCCAGCGGCTGGAGCGGACGCGTCGTCACCGCCTATCGGCCCGATCCGGTGGTGGACCCGGAATTCGAGGGCTTCACCGCCAATCTCGCGCGCTTCGGCGAGATCACCGGCGAGGACACCCTCTCCTGGTCGGGCTATCTCGCCGCCCACCGCAAGCGCCGCGCCTTCTTCAAGACATTCGGCGCCACCTCCTCCGACCACGGCCACCCCACCGCCGCGACCTTCGACCTGCCGCCGCAGGAGGCCGAGGCGCTGTTCCGCCGTGTCACCGGCAATGCCCCGGTGAGGGCGCAGGACGCCGAGCTGTTCCGCGGCCAGATGCTCACCGAGATGGCGCGCATGAGCCTGGAGGACGGGCTGGTGATGCAGATCCATCCCGGCGCGGTGCGCAACCACAACGGACAGATCTTCGCCCGCTTCGGCCGGGACAAGGGGGCGGACATCCCCTCCCCCACCGAATATGTTCGCGCGCTGAAGCCGCTGCTCGACCGCTTCGGCAACGAAGCCGGCCTCACCATCATCCTGTTCACCCTGGACGAGACGAGCTATGCGCGGGAGCTGGCCCCGCTCGCCGGCCATTATCCGGCGCTGCGGCTCGGCCCGGCGTGGTGGTTCCACGACAGCCCGGAGGGCATGAAGCGCTTCCGCGCCATGACCACGGAGACTGCGGGCTTCTACAACACGGTGGGCTTCAACGACGACACCCGCGCCTTCCCCTCCATTCCGGCCCGGCACGACGTGGCGCGGCGCATCGATTGCGGCTTCCTCGCCGAACTCGTCTGCGAGCATCGCCTGGACGAGGACGAGGCGGTGGAGGTGGCGCGCGACCTCGCCTATGGCCTCGCCAAGAAGGCCTACAAGCTTTGAGCCCCCGGCTCTCGCTTTCCACCCTCACCGACCTGCCCGCCGCCGTCGCCCGCCCGGCCTATGACATCGCGGCAGCGGAGGTGGGGGTGGTGCATCTGGGCGTCGGCGCCTTCCACCGCGCCCATCAGGCGGCCTATCTCGATGCCATCCTCTCGCACGGGCACACGGGCTGGGCCATCTGCGGCGCCAGCCTGCGCTCGCCTGACACCTCCGATGCGCTCGATCCGCAGGATGGCCTCTATACGCTCGCCGAGCGCTCGGGCGCGGGGGACAAGCTGCGCGTCATCGGATCGCTGCGCCGGCTGCTGGTGGCGCCGCGCGATCCGGAGGCTTTGCTTTCCGCCATGTGCGATCCGCGCGTGCGCATCGTTACCCTCACCGTCACCGAAAAGGGCTATTGCCACGATCCCGCCTCGGGCACGCTGGACGAGGCGCACCCGGACATCCGCGCCGATCTAGCGAACCCGCACCGGCCGGTGAGCGCGCCCGGCTATCTGGTGGAGGCCCTCGCCCGTCGACGCGCCGCCGGCGTCGCCCCCTTCACCGTACTCACCTGCGACAACCTCCCGGCCAACGGGAAGACCGTGGCGCGGGTGACGGCCCGCCTCGCGACCCTGCGCAATGATGATCTCGGCCGCTTCGTCGCCGGCGAGGTCGCCTTCCCCTCCACCATGGTGGACCGCATCGTCCCCGCCACCACGGACGAGGACCGGGCGCTGGTCGCCGCCGGTCTCGGGCTTGAGGATGCGTGGCCGGTGATGGCCGAACCCTTCACCCAGTGGGTTGTGGAAGACCGTTTCCCCCTCGGCCGGCCGCCTCTGGAGGAGGTGGGGGTGGAACTGGTGTCGGACGTGGAGCCGTTCGAGCACATGAAGCTGCGCCTGCTGAACGGCGCCCATTCCACCCTCGCCTATCTCGGGTATCTCGCGGGCCACGCCACCATCGCCGACACCATGGCCGTGCCCGCCTTTGCCCGGCTCGTGGCGCGCCTGCAGGACGAGGAGGTGACGCCGACCCTTCACCTGCCGGCGGGCGTGGACGTGGCCGCGTACAAAAGGGCGCTGCGCGAACGATTCGCCAATCCGGCCCTCAGGCACCGCACGTGGCAGATCGCCATGGATGGTTCCCAGAAGCTGCCCCAGCGCCTCGTCGCCACCGCCCGCGACCGGCTGGCGACCGGAGCGCCCATCCCGCTCCTCGCCCTCGGCGTCGCCGGCTGGATGCGCTACGTGAGCGGGCGGGACGAGCAGGGAAATGCCATCGACGTGCGCGATCCCCTCGCCGCTCGCTTGAAGGCGCTGGCGGACGAGGCCGGCCTCGATGCGACGCGCCTCGCCCCGGCGCTTCTCTCTGTGCGGGAAGTGTTCGCCGATCTCGGCGCCGACCCGCGCTTTGCCGGCCCCGTTCGCAACGCCCTCGCCCGCCTCATGGCGCATGGCGCTGCGGCGACGGTGGAGGAGATGGCGGGCGGGTGAGTTTAAGCCCGCGCGGCGCCTGAGCGAGCCGTCTCGGCGCCGGTCAGAACCGGGGCCGATGGCAGACAAGGCCCGCGCGCCGCTCAGTGCTTGTTGTTGGAGAGCTTGTCCGACCAGGCGAGGACGAGGCTCGAGCCCACGAACACCACATGGATGATGACGAGCCATGTCAGCGTGTTCTCGCTCATGTTCCCCTTGTCGAGATTCATGAACGCCTTGAGCAGCTGGATGGCCGAGATCGCGACGATGGACGCCAGCAGCTTCTGCTTCAGGCCGGTGAAGTCCACCCGCGTCATCCAGTCCGGCCAGTCGGGATGGCCGTCGGGATCGATCTTCGAGACGAAGTTCTCGTAGCCGGAGAAGATGACGATTACCACGAGGTTGCAGGTGAGCGTCAGGTCCACGAGGGCCAGGATGCCGAGGATGATGTCGCTCTCGGTGGCCGAGACGGCGTGCAGAACGAAGTGCAGCAGTTCGTGACCGAACTTGAACAGCAGCACCAGCATGCCCACGACGAGGCCGACATAAAAGGGCGCGAGAATCCAGCGGCTGCGGAACAAGATCCCTTCGATCACGCGCTCGAGCATCCCCACCCCCCGCTTTCAGCGGCGCATGATGCACCGCAACGAGCCGCGGCAAGGGGTGCCACGGCGCGCGCGCAAGGGCAAGCGGACAATTGGCGTTCGGGCGAGGGGGACGCCGCGACCGAAAAGGCGTGCCCTACTCCTTCACCGCTCCGGTCATGGACGAGACGTAATAGTCCACGAAGAAGGAATAGAGGATCACCACCGGCAGCGAGCCGATGAGGGCCCCGGCCATCAGCGATCCCCACTCATACACGTCCGAGCGCACCAGCTCGGTGAGCACGCCCACCGGCACGGTCTTGTTCTCCGACGACTGGATGAAGGTGAGGGCGTAGATGAACTCGTTCCACGACAGGGTGAAGGAGAAGATGCCCGCCGAGATCAGCCCCGGCACCGAGAGCGGCAGCAGCACCTTGATGAGGATCTGCCAGCGTGAGGCGCCGTCCACCAGCGCGCATTCCTCCAGCTCGAACGGGATGGAGCGGAAGTAGCCCATCAGCAGCCAGGTGGAGAAGGGCACGAGGAAGGTGGGATAGGTGAGGATCAGCGCCAGCTTGGTGTCGTAGATGCCGAGGCCGAACACCATGATGGCGAGCGGGATGAACAGGATCGACGGCGGCACCAGATAGGCGAGAAAGATACCGAGGCCCACCCAGCGCGAGCCGTTGAAGCGCAGGCGCTCGATGGCATAGGCCGCGAACACGCTGGTCACCAGCGAGATGACCGTGGCCGCCACCGAGATGTAGACCGTGTTCCACAGCCAGTGCGGATAGGAGGTCTCGAACAGGAGATACTTGATGTGCTCCAGCGTCGGCTGCACCACCCAGAGCGGGGAGTAGTTGTTGTAATCGGTGAGCTGGAAGTTCGGTTTGATGGCGGTGATGGCCATCCAGTAGAACGGGAACAGCAGCACGAAGACGAAGATGATGAGCGGCAGGATCACCGTGACGATCCGCCGGGGCAGGCTGTCGAGATAGCTCATGCCCGTGGAATTGTCGGTCATCTGAACGGGTTGGGGCTGGGCCATGGTGGTCCTCGCAGAATTGGGGGGCGGCGCGCGGGCTTGAAGGGCGGGCTCAGTCGGCCCCGCCCTGCTGCCACTTGCGGCGCTGCAGGCCGAAATAGCTGAACAGGATCGCCGCCAGCAGGAAGGGGATCATGGCCACCGCGATGGCCGCGCCCTCGCCCAGCGAGCCGCCGGGAATGGCGCGTTGGAAGGAGAGCGTCGCCATGAGGTGGGTGGAGTTCAGAGGACCGCCGCGGGTGAGCACGTAGATGAGCTGGAAGTCGGTGAAGGTGAACAGCACCGAGAAGGTCATCACCACCGCGATGATCGGCGAGAGCATGGGCAGCGTGATGTAGCGGAAGCGCTGCCAGTTGGTGGCGCCGTCCAGCGTGGCCGCCTCGTGCAGCGAAGGCGAGATGGTCTGCAGGCCCGCCAGCAGCGAGATGGCGACGAAGGGAATGCCGCGCCAGACATTGGCCGCGATGACCGAGGCGCGGGCGTTGGTGACGTCGCCGAGGAAGTTGATGGGCGCGGAGATGAGCCCCATCTTGATGAGCGCCCAGGAGATGATCGAATACTGGCTGTCGAAGATCCACCAGAAGGCGATGGCCGAGAGCACGGTGGGCACCACCCACGGCAAGAGCACCACGGCGCGGAAGAAGGCCTTGAACGGCAGGTTTTCGTTCAGCAGCAGCGCCAGCCACAGGCCGAGGGCGAACTTCAGGATCGAGGCGGCGATGGTGTAGAGGAGCGTGTTGAACACCACCAGCCAGAACAGGCTGTCGCCCCAGAGCGATTCATAGTTCTCAAGGCCGATGAACACGCCCTCGCGGCCGATGCGCGTGTCGGTAAAGCCGAGCCACACGCCGAGGCCAAGGGGATAGGTGAGGAAGAACAGGAGGAACACGGCCGCCGGCACCATGAAGGCGATGCCGAGCACATGCCGGCCCTGCCCGATGCCGGCCCAGAAGGACCGCTTGTGGGTCGGCTCAGCCGCTGCGACGTTGGCCATGGATGGGTCTCCGGAAGCTTGTCTTTCTGACTCGAAGACCCTCTCCCCTTGCGGGAGAGGGTGGATCGCGGCGCAGCCGCGAGACGGGGTGAGGGGGTTGCTCCCCCATCCCGCACCGGCCCCCTCACCCCCAGCCCCTCTCCCGCCCGAACTCGGCTGCTGCCGAGTTCGGTTCGTGAAAGGCGAAGTCGGCAACTGCCGACTTCGAGGGGGAGAGGGGAGGAGGCATCAGTCCCGCCTCAGCGGTAGATGCGCTCGGCGCGCTGCTGGGCGCGCTTGGCGGCTTCCTCGGGCGTGCGCTGGCCGGTGGAGGCTTCCGCCACCATGTCCACCACGATCCAGTCGGCCATGGCCGCGGCCGACTTCGGCCCCAGCGGGCCGGCGTAGCCGTTGGGCTGCAGCGTCTCGGAGGCCACCGCATAGGCGGCGTGGATGGGCTTGGAGGTCCACACCGGGTTGTTGGCGAAGCTCTTCAGCGTCTGGCAGCAATAGGCGCTCGCGCCGGTCAGCCAGGCATTGTACTGGTCGGCCTGGAACATGAAGGCGAGATAGGCCTGCGCCGCCTTGGGGAACTTCGAATACTTGAAGATGCAGGCGGTGGTCGTCTGGTGCAGTTCCACCTTCTTGCCCACCGGGCCGACGGGGAAGTTGGTGGACTTCATGTCCGCCGCCATGTCGGCGAGCTTGGGATCGTTGGCCGCGGCGTAATAGATCGACACGCCATTGGCCGTCACCGACAGGTCACCGGCGATGAAGGCGCGGTTGTTGTTGACGTCGAGCCAGCTCTCGGTGCCGGGAATGAAGGTCTTGTACAGCTCGGCGGCATACTTCAGCGCGGCGACGGTCTCCGGCGAGTTGATGACCACCTTGCTGTTCTCGTCCACCATCTTGCCGCCGTGGCTCCACAGCACCCAGTGGCAGTAGTTGTTGCCGTCGCCCACGCCATGGCCCAGCGTGAAGCCCATGGGGTGGTTGTTGGCCTTGAGCGCCTTGCCGAGTTCGAGAAGGCCCTTGGTGTCCTTCGGGAATTCGGAGAAGCCGGCCTGCTTCACCCAGCTGTCGCGATAGACCACTGCGTTGCCGATGGTGGCGAGCGGCAGGCCGACGAAGCGGCCGTTGACCTTCGCATACACCTCGTTGCCGGGATAATAGCCGCCATACTGCTTGGCGAGGCCGGTGGCGAGGTCGGTCACATCGAGCAGCTTGTCGGGATATTGCTGGGCGTCGTCGAACCACACCCACACGATATCCGGGCCGGAGCCCACGTTGGCGGCGACGGCGGCCTTGGGACGGATGTCCTCCCAGCTCTCCTTGTCGATGCGCACCTCGATGCCGGTGGCCTCGGTGAACTTCTTGGTGTTGGCGATCCAGGCGTCTTCTTCGCCCTTCACGAACGGCGACCAGCGCAGCAGGCGGAGGGAGGCGCCGGCCTCCGGCTCGAACTTGGCGACAGCCTGGGCGATGGCCTCCTTGGTGGAGAGCATGGGCAGGGCCATGGCGCCGGCCGCAAGGCCCGCGCCGCCCATGAGAAGGTCACGTCTGGAAATGGTCATTGGTCTTCCTCCCGTGAAGCGTTTCCTTGAAGGACGGGCCGTTTCGGACGGTGTGTCTCGAACGGTCTTCTTTCCCCCTGAGCGTGCCGGTGGCCCGGCACGGTAACCGACCGTGTCAGAGCCGACTGCCGGTCGCCTCGTCAAAAAGATGTGTGAGGCCCGGCTGCGGCGCGATACGGATCGTCTCGCCGGGGCTGAAGCTCAGCCGCTCGCGGAACAGGCAGGTGATCTCCTGCGCCGCGGCGCCTTCGCCGAGGCGGGCGACGACCAGGATTTCCGAGCCGGTGGGCTCGGTGACGACCACCTGCGCCGGCACGCCATTGGGATCGAGCCGGATGTGCTCGGGACGCAGGCCGTAGACCACCTTCTGGCCGTCGGCGAGGCCCTGCGCGTCCGGCAGGGGCACCTCGACGCCGCTGTCGGTCACCAGCATGGGATTGGCGCCGAGCCGCACCTTGCCCTTCACGAAGTTCATGGAGGGCGAGCCGATGAAGCCGGCGACGAACTGGTTGGCGGGCCGGTCATAGAGATCGAGCGGGGCGCCGATCTGCTCCACGATGCCGTCGTGCATCACCACGATCTTGTCGGCCATGGTCATGGCCTCGATCTGGTCGTGGGTGACGTAGACGGTGGTGGTCTTCAGCCGCTGGTGCAGCTCCTTGATCTCGGTGCGCATCTGCACGCGCAGCTGGGCGTCGAGATTGGAGAGCGGCTCGTCGAACAGGAACACCTGCGGATCGCGCACGATGGCGCGGCCCATGGCGACGCGCTGGCGCTGGCCGCCGGAGAGCTGGCGGGGGTAGCGGTCGAGCAGCTTGGTGAGGTTCAGAATCCCGGCGGCGCGCTGCACCCGGCTCTCGATCTCGGATTTGGGGGCTTTGCGCAGCTTGAGCGAGAAGCCCATGTTGTCCGCCACCGTCATGTGCGGATAGAGCGCGTAGTTCTGGAACACCATGGCGATGTCCCGTTCCTTCGGCGGCATCTCGTTGATGACGCGATTGCCGATCAGGATCTCGCCGCCGGAGATGTTCTCAAGGCCGGCGATCATGCGCAGCAGCGTGGACTTTCCACAGCCCGAGGGGCCGACCAGGACCACGAACTCGCCGTCGCGGATGTCCACGTCCACGCCATGGATGACCTGCGTCGACCCATAGGCCTTCTTCACACCGCGAATGTCCACGGTCGCCATGCAGCGTCCTCTCCCCTCGCCGTTTCCTCGCGCCGCATGGGGGCTCTTTGAGCCTTGCCCGATGCGGCCGCACCATTCTTGGGCCGGAACAGACCTCCGGCCGTCGCCCCTTCCGGAACGCGGCGCGATCATGGTGCGAGGCGAGAACGGGATCAAGTGGAAATTTAAAACGATTGAAGCTCCATTGGACGAAGGTCGGAGATGGGGCTAGACATAGCCGTCCCGCGGATGAGGCCGCCGTTTCCGGTCGCGCGCCGCGGGCATCGGCGCGGGGTTCGCGGGGCGCCGCTCCCGCCTGCCCGCCGGTGACCATCCCGTTTCTTCCCTGCCCAGCCGCCAAAGCGGAGACCTGACCATGACCGATGCCGCCCGCCCGGCCCTGCTCCTCACCGGCCCCGTGATGGAGGAGGTCGTCGAGCGCCAGCTTGCCGGCCGCTTCACCCTGGTGCCGCTGGATGACCTGAATGAGAGCAACGCCGGCGCGGTCGAGGCCATCGCCACCCGCGGCAAGGTGAAGGTGGACGACGCGCTCATGGCGCGCCTGCCCAACCTCAAGATCGTCAGCAATTTCGGCGTCGGCTACGACACGGTGGACGCGGCGGCGGCGGCAAAGCGGGGCGTCATCGTCACCAACACGCCGGACGTGCTGAACGAGGAGGTGGCCGACCTCACCCTCGGCCTGCTGCTCGCCACCGTGCGGCAGCTTCCGCAGGGCGACCGATTCGTGCGCGCCGGCCAGTGGACAAAGGGCGCCTATCCGCTCGGCCCCACCTTGCGCGACCGCACGGTCGGCATCCTCGGCATGGGCCGCATCGGCAAGGCCATCGCCAGGCGGCTGGAAGCCTTCTCCGTGCCCGTCGTCTATCACAGCCGGCGTCCGCAGACGGACGTGGCCTATCGCCATTATCCGGACCTCAAGGAGATGGCGCGGGCAGTGGACGTGCTGGTGGCGATTCTTCCCGGCGGTCCGGCGACGCGCCACATCGTCAACACCGAGGTGCTTGAGGCCCTCGGCGCCAACGGCATCTTCATCAACGTGGCGCGCGGCACCGTGGTGGACGAGGCGGCGCTGCTCGCGGCGCTTAAGTCGCGCACCATCCTCGCCGCGGGCCTCGACGTGTTCGAGGACGAGCCCAACGTGCCGGAGGCCTTCTTCGCCCTCGACAATGTGGTGCTGCTGCCGCACGTGGGCTCCGCCACCCACTACACCCGCGCCGCCATGGGGCAATTGGTGGTGGACAACATCCTTGCCTTCTTCGACGGCAAGGGGCCGCTGACCCCCGTCGCCGAGACGCCCTGGCCGCGCGGCTGACGCCATCGATCCGGTGCGCCACGCCGGTCATAGGCAGGCGCGCGCGCCTGATGATCCCCCGCCCGCGCGGTGCTAGACTCGCCGCGTTGGTCGTCGTGGAGGGCAGCATGGCGCATCGGAACGAATTTCCGCAGGTTCGGGGGGTCCGTGGCGCCCTGTGCGCCGCGCTCCTCGCCAGCCTTGCCGCGACCAGCCCGGCCCTCGCCCAGAAGGCCGATCCTGCCGCAAAGCCTGCGCCCGCCGCAGCCCCGAAGCTCGATCCCGCCGTGCGTGAGGCGGCGGCCCGCATGGCGGCGCCGTTCCGGCTCGCCAGCGCCGACGGATCACGCGGCTGCGCTTTCGCCCTGAAGCCCGACGCCGCCGGCCCCGGCCTCGCGGTGGAGTTCGACCGCCCCGCCTGCGCCGATATCGGCTTTTCCGCGCAGGTGGTCGCCTGGCTGCCCGACCCCTCCGGCTCCATCCGCCTTCTTAACGCGCAGGGCCGCACCGTGGCCGAGTTCACCGAGGGCGCGGGCGGCAGCTACGAGGCGCTGCGCGAGGGCGACGGGGTGTATTTCCTCGCCAATCCGGCCCTGGCCGACGGCACCGAGCTGAAGCCCGAGGAAGTGGTGGGCGAATGGGACCTCGCCCGGCAGGCCGGCGCGCCCGTGTGCCGGGTGACGCTGCTCGATGCCCCCGCCAAGGGCGGCGGCTTCCGCCTGAACATCGCCAGCGGCTGCGATGCGGCGCTGCTGCGCTTCGGACCGACCGCCTGGGACATCGAGGGCGGCAACATCCTCGTCCGTGGCGAAGGCGGCGCCTCGGTGATCCGCTTCGCCCGGCAGGAGGACGGCGGCTGGGCCCGCACGCCCGAGCGCGGGCGCCCGCTTCTGATGACGCGGCCCTGACCCATCGCCATCGCGCGCCCGGTTGCGCTGGGGAAGCGGCCCCGGCGGCTTTCCGAGTCACCGCCCTGAGTCACCTGTGTGACAATGCGTGTGATCGGAAAGCGTCACCTCCCCCGATCGGGGTACCGCATCTGCGACCTTTTTGAGGCGCGCCTGCCCTTTCCCGGCACATGATTTTCCTGACAGGAACGGGGTGCCGTACCGTTTCGGGACAGTGCGTTGCAACGATGCAACAGCAGAATCCAGCATTTGCAACGGTTTGCCTAAAGCAGGTGCATCTGCTGCCTCAAATTTCGCATTGGACTTGAAGCCGCGACCTGATTTTTATCGTTCCAGATCGCTGCGGGGAAAACCGTTATGAACAAGATTGCAGTCGTTGCCGCTTCCATGCTCCTGGCCGGAGCCGCTTCCGTGGGTGCCGCCGGCGCCGCGGACCTGAGCTCGCCCATGCCCGTGAAGGCCGCTCCGGCGCCCGAGACTCCCCTGTGGGATGTGGCGTTCGGCGTGAAGCTCGGCACCGACTACGTGTTCCGCGGCATCTCGCAGACCGACGGCAACCCCACCGTCCAGGGCTACGCTGAACTGCGCCTCTTCGACTGGGTCTACGCCGGCATCTTCGCCTCGAACGTCGACTTCCCCCCGATCAACCAGTTCGGCGGCTACACCGGCCTCACCGACGCCTCGGCCGAGATCGACCTGTACGGCGGCCTGCGCCACACCTGGGGCGCCTTCACCGCCGACGTCGGCTTCGTGTACTACTACTATCCCGGCGAGATCGGCGTGAACACGCTGGGCGCCGGTCTCCCCGCGGTCAACATCGACTACTGGGAAATCTACTTCAAGCCGACCTACGTCATCAACGACGTGTTCACCGTCGGCGGCAACCTCTACTACACCAACAGCTACGCTGGCTCTGGCTCCACCGGCACCTACCTGTCGGGCACCGCCAAGGTCGACTTCACCAAGTGGAGCCCGATCAAGGACGTCGGCTTCTACGTGTCGGGTGAGCTCGGCTATCAGTGGCTCGGCCAGACCGACCTCGGCAACATCTTCGTCGCCAACTACGAGCTGCCCTCCTACACCACCTGGAACGTGGGCGTTGCCTTCACCTACAAGGCTGCCACCCTCGACCTGCGCTACTACGGCAGCACCCTGTCGTCCGGCCCGTCCTACGTGTCCGGCGTCGGCTATGCGCCCTTCGGCACCTGCGGCGTGATCTCCGGCCTGCAGAACGTCTGCGGCGATCGCTACGTGGCCAGCCTCTCCTTCGACACCTCCTTCCTCGCCCTCAAGTGAGATTGGCCGGGTCGCCTGACCCGGGTCGAGACGAACAAAGGCGTCGCGCTCTGCGCGGCGCCTTTTTCTTTTGCGTTTTGAGCAGCGCGGCGACCCTGACGCACGGACAACCGCCCTGCGCACGTCGTCATCCCCCGCCTTGTGCGGGGGATCCACGGATCGGATGACACCTGAGCTGGGACGCCGGGTACCCCCTACGTGGTAGAGTGGATGCCCCGGGCAAGCCGCCGGGGCATCACGGCCTAAAGGACCTCCACGCTGCCCCTACCGCCCCGGCAGCACCAGCACCGTGCGTGTCTTCGGCAGCGTGTCCCGGCTCAGCAGCACGAACGGCTCGGTGGAGCGCTGGACCGTCCATTCCTGGCCCAGCCGCGCGAGGAAGCGCTCCAGCCCGTACTGGCTGAAATAGTGCATGGGGATGACCAGCGGGGCGTTGATGGATTTCAGCACCTCCACCATGCCTTCGAGATCGAGCGTGTAGGAGCCGTCCACCGGCGCCAGCACCACGTCGATCCGGCCCAGCGCCTCCAGGTGCTCCTTGGTCAGGAGGTGGTGCAGATGGCCGAGATGGGCGATGCACACGCCCGCCACTTCGAACACGAACATGGAGTTGCCGTCATATTCCGTCCCGGCCCCCCGGCGGATGTTGGTGGGGACGTTGCGGATCCACACGTCCTCAACCGTCACCTCGTGCTGCGCCGGCGCCCCTTCCTTCCCCCAGCCCCTGAGCACATATTCGATGCCGGGGTCCGGCGCGTCCGTGTAGTGGGTGTCGTGGGCGTGGTTCATGGTGACGATGCGCGGCACCAGATTCGGCCGCACATAATCGTTGTAGTCCGTGACGATGCTGACCCCGGCCGGGCTCTCGATGAGAAAGCTCGCATGGCCGACGAAGGTGAGGTGCACCGGCCCCGAGGCCTCGGCGAGCCGCAGCATCGCGGCGTCCAGCGCCGCGAGCCGCACCTTCGGCCGCTCGGCCACCATGCGCGGGCATTTTTCCGGCTGCGCCAGCGCGGCGCCCCCCGACAACGCCATCAGCCCGAAGGCGGTCGCGGCCAGCAAAGCGACGACGGCCCCGCCGCGACGGGGAGCTGATTGCGGTGGTGCCGCAATGGCATGAGGGCAAGCCGGACCAGAGGATGGGGCAGAAGACGGGGCGGGCATGGCGGCTCCCAGCGGTCGCGACCTCCCCGTTGCGCCGGGCACCGGCGGTGGCAGGCGAGCGCGCGGATGGTCCGGCGAAATGCGGATGAAGGGATTGTGCCGTGTTGCACCGCCCGCGCAATGTCGTCGCACGTAACGGCACCGTGAGGCGCATCCCGTGCCGGGCACAACCTCGCGCTCATCCCCCACGCCGCGCCCGCGCGACCCCATGGACCTTGCGCCCCGGATCGGCAATCGTGCGCCGCGGCGGCAGCGGAGCCATTTCGAGCCGCGCGGACGAAAGGGGAGGCTTCACAATGTCTTTCAACATGGTCATCGTTCAGCCGGCGGTCGCGCTGATTGCAGGCGTCCTGATCCTCGCCTTCCCGCGACTTCTGAACGTGCTGGTCGCCATTTACCTCATCATCGTGGGCGTCACGGGCCTGATGGGGCACTGATCGCCGCGCCGTCTCATCCGGCGGTGCGGGAACGGCCGTCGGATTGCCCAGTTGATGCTTTGTGCGCTGCACGTTAAAGCATCCCGCCACTCTGCATAATCCCAAACGGGGCCAACCCACATGACGAAATGGGTCTACACCTTCGGCGACGGCAAGGCCGAGGGCAAAGCCGACATGAAGAATCTTCTCGGCGGCAAGGGCGCGAACCTCGCCGAGATGTCCAACCTCGGCCTGCCCGTTCCTCCCGGCTTCACCATCACGACCGAGGTGTGCACCTATTATTACGCCCACGGCCAGACCTATCCGGCCGAGCTGAAGGGCGAGGTGGAAGCGGCGCTCGCCCAGGTGGGCCAGCTCACCGGCAAGGCGTTCGGCGATGCGGCGAACCCGCTGCTCGTCTCGGTGCGCTCCGGCGCCCGCGCCTCCATGCCGGGCATGATGGACACGGTGCTGAACCTCGGCCTCAACGACGCCACCGTGGACGCGGTGGCCCGCCTCGCCGACCGGCGCTTCGCCTATGACAGCTACCGCCGCTTCATCACCATGTATTCCGACGTGGTGCTGGGCGTGGACCACCACCACTTCGAGGAGATCCTGGAGCACTACAAGCTCCAGCACGGCCACACTCTCGACACCGACCTCTCGGCGGACGACTGGGCGGCCCTGGTGGTCAAGTACAAGGCGAAGGTGGAAGCCGAGCTTGGCAAGCCCTTCCCGCAGGACCCTCACGAGCAGCTGTGGGGCGCCATCGGCGCCGTCTTCTCGTCCTGGATGAACGCCCGCGCCATCACCTACCGTCGCCTGCACTCGATTCCCGAGAGCTGGGGCACGGCGGTGAACGTGCAGTCCATGGTGTTCGGCAACATGGGCGAGACCTCGGCGACCGGCGTCGCCTTCACCCGCAATCCCTCCACCGGCGAGAACGCGCTCTATGGCGAGTTCCTGGTGAACGCGCAGGGCGAGGACGTGGTGGCGGGCATCCGTACCCCGCAGGACCTCACCGAGAAGGCCCGCAAGGCCGCCTCGTCCGACAAGCCCTCCATGGAAGTCGCCCTACCCGACGCCTTCAAGGAGTTCGAGCGCATCTCGCATGTGCTCGAAAACCACTACCGTGACATGCAGGACCTCGAGTTCACGGTGGAGAAGGGCAAGCTCTGGATGCTCCAGACCCGCTCCGGCAAGCGCACCGCCAAGGCGGCCCTGCGCATCGCCGTGGAGCTGGCCGCGGAAGGGCTCATCACCGAGCAGGAGGCCGTCGGCCGCGTCGATCCCGCGGCGCTGGACCAGCTTCTCCACCCCGCCATCGATCCCAAGGCCGAGCGCAAGGTGATCGCCACCGGCCTGCCCGCCTCCCCGGGCGCGGCGGCCGGCGCCATCGTGTTCTCGGCGGATGAGGCCGAGGCGTGGAAGGAGCAGGGCCGCAAGGTCATCCTCGTCCGCGTCGAGACCTCGCCGGAAGACATCCACGGCATGCACGCCGCCCAGGGCATCCTGACCGCGCGCGGCGGCATGACCTCCCACGCGGCGGTGGTCGCCCGCGGCATGGGCAAGCCCTGCGTCTCCGGCGCCGGTGCGCTGCGCATCGACAATGCCGCGCAGACGCTGACCGTGAACGGCCAGACCTTCAAGAAGGGCGACCTCATCACCATCGACGGCGGCACCGGCCAGGTGCTGGCGGGCGAGGTGGCGATGCTCCAGCCGGAGCTGTCGGGCGAGTTCGCGACCCTGATGGGCTGGGCCGACAAGGTGCGCAAGCTCAAGGTCCGCGCCAATGCCGAGACCCCGGCGGACGCCCGCATGGCCCGTTCGTTCGGCGCCGAGGGCATCGGCCTGTCGCGCACCGAGCACATGTTCTTCGACGCCGGCCGCATCCTCGCCGTGCGCGAGATGATTCTCGCCGACGACGAGGCCGGCCGCCGCTCGGCGCTGGCCAAGCTGCTGCCCATGCAGCGCGACGACTTCGTCGAGCTGTTCGAGATCATGAAGGGCCTGCCGGTCACCATCCGCCTGCTCGACCCGCCGCTGCACGAGTTCCTCCCCCACACGGCGGAAGAGACGGCGGAGGTGGCCAAGAGCCTCGGCGTGGACATCGAGCGGGTGGAGCGGCGCTACAAGGAGCTGCACGAAGTGAACCCGATGCTCGGGTTCCGCGGCTGCCGCATCGCCATCGCCTTCCCCGAGATCGCCGAGATGCAGGCCCGCGCCATCTTCGAGGCGGCCGTCATTGCCGCCAAGAAGACCGGCGAGATGGTGGTGCCCGAGGTGATGGTGCCCCTCATCGCCACCAAGGCCGAGTTCGACATCGTGGACAAGGTCATCCGCGACACCGCCGCGGCGGTGGAGAAGGAGACCGGCGCCACCCTCACCTTCCAGGTGGGCACCATGATCGAGCTGCCCCGCGCCGCGCTGCGCGCGGAGGAGATCGCCAGAGGCGCCGAATTCTTCTCCTTCGGCACCAACGACCTCACCCAGACCTGCTTCGGCGTGTCCCGCGACGACGCCGGCACCTTCCTCGGCCCCTATGTGCAGAAGGGCATCCTGGAGGTGGACCCCTTCGTCTCCATCGACGTGGACGGCGTGGGCGAGCTGGTGAAGATCGGCGTGGAGCGCGGCCGCAAGTCGCGTCCGGACATCAAGCTCGGCATCTGCGGCGAGCACGGCGGTGATCCCGCCTCGGTGGCTTTCTGCCACGAGGTGGGGCTCAACTACGTCTCCTGCTCGCCCTTCCGCGTGCCGATCGCTCGCCTCGCGGCGGCGCAGGCGGCGCTGAAGAAGTGACCGATCTGGGCGCCACGCGCTTTAGCCCGCGCGGCGTCTGAGCGTTGCCCCTTGGCTTCGGTCGAAGACCGATGCCGACGGCAAGATCCTGAAAGGCCGCCTCCGGGCGGCCTTTTTGCGTTGCGCCGCATCCATTCGTGAGCGTGGCCGGAACCACAGGCCGGGTGTACCGTTTCTCTCGCGCCCCCACGCGAGCGGGGCGGTTTCGCGGAGGACACCATGCAGGACGCGCAAGTGGGCTGGATTGCCGCCATCATCATCGGCGGCTTCGCCGGATGGTTCGCCTCCATGTTCATGAAGAGCGACACCGGGCTCTTTACCAACATCATCCTCGGCATCATCGGCGCCGCCATCGCCAGCTTCCTGTTCGGGCTGCTGGGCGTGGGCTTCGCCGGCTGGCTCGGCTATCTGGTGGCGGGCTTCGTCGGCGCGTGCATCCTCATTGCCGGAGCACGGGCGATCAGACGCTGACCGCCCGGCTTTACGCGGCTCACTGCTCGAACGTGTTCACCAGCGAGCCGATGCCGGCGATCTCGATCTCGATGGTGTTGGTCGGCTCCTTCATGGTGCCGACCCCCACCGAGGTGCCGCAGGCGATGAGGTCGCCGGGGTTCAGCGTCATCTCCTTCGAGATGAGCGAGACCAGCAGCGCCGGCGGGAAGATCATGTCGGCGAGCGGATAGTTCTGCCGCTCCTGCCCGTTGAGGATGGTGCGCACGCGCGCCGCGGCGGGATCGAAATCCGTCACGATCCAGGGGCCGAACGGGCCGTAGCCGTCGATGCCCTTGGCCCGCGCCCACTGGGGGAAGGTCGGATCGCGGTTGAGGATGTCGGCGGCGGTGATGTCGTTGACCACCGTGTAGCCGAAGATGCCGGCGGCGGCTTCCGCTTCGGACACGTTGGTCAGCGTCTTGCCGATGACGATGCCCAGCTCGCCCTCATAGACCGTCTTGCCCTCATAGGAGGCCGGCCGGCGCACGACCGAGCCGGGCGCGGAGGCGGAGGTGGTGGCCTTCAGCAGATAGAGCGGCTCGGCCGGCTCGGCCACCTTCAGCTTGGCCGCCAGCTTATGGAAGTTGTTCCACAGCGCGACGATCTTGGTGGGCGCGCAGGGCGCCTCCAGCGCGACGTCGGCGAGCTTGAGCGTGGCGCCGGTGGCCGTCGCCCCCGCAAACATGCAGCCCTCGTGGACGGCGATGGTGTCGCCTTCCAACGTGCCGAAGCCGGTCTTTCCGTCGGCGGCGAAGCGCAGCCAAGTGGTCATGGGTGTTTCCTCTGGTGATTGTTTGGGGCGGGCAGCACCCTCGTGCCTCGGCCGACTGGAACGAAGTGGAAGGAGAGCCGTGGCCCAGCGCGATAGTTCGCCGAAGGCGGCTTCATCCTGCGCAGTTGAAGCAAATGCCGGCTTCGCCGAACTTTCCCCTGGGCCCCGGATCAGCGCTCCGGCTACCGCCGTCGCTTGTCCGGGGCACTTTGGGGATCAGCCCTTCAGCACCTCGATGAGGGTCTTGCCGAGGCGCGCGGGGGACGGAGACACGCGGATGCCCGCCGCCTCCATGGCCGCGATCTTGTCCTCGGCGCCGCCCTTGCCGCCGGAGATGATGGCACCGGCATGACCCATGCGGCGACCTGGAGGGGCCGTGCGGCCGGCGATGAAGCCGACCATCGGCTTCTTGCGGCCGGCCTTCGCCTCGTCAGCGATGAACTGCGCCGCGTCTTCCTCGGCCGAACCGCCGATCTCGCCGATCATGATGATGGATTCGGTCTTGGGGTCGGCCAGGAACATCTCCAGCACGTCGATGAATTCCGTGCCTTTCACCGGATCGCCGCCGATGCCCACCGCCGAGGTCTGGCCGAGGCCTTCCTGGGTGGTCTGGAACACCGCCTCATAGGTCAGCGTGCCGGAGCGCGAAACGACCCCCACGGTGCCGGTCTTGAAGATGTTGGCCGGCATGATGCCGATCTTGGCCTGCCCGGCCGTCACGATGCCGGGGCAGTTCGGCCCCACGAGACGCGACTTGGAGCCGGAGAGCGCGCGCTTCACCTTCACCATGTCGAGCACGGGAATGCCCTCGGTGATGCAGACGATGAGCGGGATCTCGGCGTCGATGGCTTCCAGGATGGCGTCGGCCGCGCCGGCCGGCGGCACGTAGATCACCGAGGCGTCGGCGCCGGTGGCTTCTTTCGCCTCCAGCACGGTGTCGAACACCGGCAGGCCGAGATGCACCGAGCCGCCCTTCCCGGGGGAGGTGCCGCCCACCATCTTCGTTCCATACATGATCGCCTGCTCGGCGTGGAACGTGCCATTCTTTCCGGTGAAGCCCTGGGTGATGACCCGGGTGTTGGCGTCGATCAGCACGGACATCACGCAGCTTCCTTCTTCACGGCCGCGACGATCTTCTGCGCCGCATCGTCGAGATCATCAGCGGGGATCACGTTGAGCCCGGATTCGCGGATGATCTTCTTGCCCTCGTCCACGTTCGTGCCGGCGAGGCGCACCACGAGGGGCACCTTCAGGCCGACCTGCCGCACGGCGGCGATGACGCCCTCGGCGATCACGTCGCACCGCATGATGCCGCCGAAGATGTTCACGAGGATGCCCTCGACATTCGGGTCGGCGGTGATGATCTTGAAGGCCGCCGTCACCTTCTCCTTGGTGGCGCCACCGCCCACGTCGAGGAAGTTGGCCGGCTCCATGCCATAGAGCTTGATGATGTCCATGGTCGCCATGGCGAGGCCCGCGCCGTTGACCATGCAGCCGATGGTGCCATCGAGCGCGATATAGGAGAGATCGTAGCGCGAGGCCTCGATCTCCTTGAAGTCTTCTTCGCTCTCGTCGCGCAGCTGGGCCACGTCCGAGTGGCGGAACAGGGCGTTGGAGTCAAAGCCCACCTTGGCGTCGAGGCAGACCAGCCGGCCGTCCTTGGTCACCACCAGCGGGTTGATCTCCAGAAGGCTCATGTCCTTCTCGGTGAAAGCCTTGAAGAGGTTGGCGGTGAGCGCGCCGGCCTGCTTGGCGAGATCGCCGGTGAGGCCGAGCGCCTGCGCCACCTTGCGACCGTGCAGGGGCTGCACGCCGGTGGCGGGGTCCACGGAGAAGGTCACGATCTTCTCAGGCGTGGAATGCGCCACCTCCTCGATATCCATGCCGCCTTCGGTGGAGACCACGAAGGCAACCCGCGAGGTCACGCGGTCCACCAGCATGGAGAGATAGAATTCCTTGTCGATGAGCGCGCCTTCCTCGATGTAAAGGCGGTTCACCTGCTTGCCGTCGGCGCCGGTCTGCAGCGTGACGAGCGTATTTCCGATCATCTCGGCAGCATTCGCCTTCACGTCGGCGGCGGTCTTCACCACCCGGACGCCGCTCTTGGCGCCCTCGGGAAGCTCCTTGAATTTGCCTTTACCGCGCCCGCCGGCATGGATCTGCGCCTTCACCACGAAGGCGATGCCGCCCAGCTTGCCGGCCGCAGCCTCGGCCTCTTCGGGGGTGAAGGCGGGAAAGCCGCGGGAGACCGGCACGCCGAAATCGCGGAGGATGGCCTTGGCCTGGTATTCGTGAATGTTCATCGGGGTTTCCTCCCTCGTCGAGGGCCGCGTTTGCCGCGGCTCAAGGTGCGCTTTGGCTGCACATTACGACGAAAGTCGCAGTCTGCACCCAATCGCGCGCACGCTCCAGTGCGACACGACGCCAGTGGGGGCGCCAGTGAAAGCGCCACGGTGGGGGGCGAGGCGTGACGCACTCGGCGAGGTGAATTTCGCGGGCCGTCCTTGCGGACGTAAGATGGCCTCTCCCCTCAGGGGCGGCGCGGAAGCCGGCGGCCGGAGCGCTCAGCGCATCGGGCAAGGCCGGGAAAACAGGGATCGCCCCGCCGGACGATCAAAGCTCGAACATACGTTCCGGCGTCTTGGCCGGGAGCGTTCCGGCCGCCCACAGGGGACGGCCGGAAACAGGTCTCGAAAGACTGCGCCGGTGGCGGGGATGGCCGGGACACCCCCGGCCACGCCATTCGCTGAGAGACCCGCGCAGGCTTCAACCCCTCAGATCAGACCACGCGACCTTCGTGCATGGACTTGATCTGCTCGGGGGAATAGCCAAGCTCCGCCAGCACCTCGTCGGTGTGCTCGCCGAGCAGCGGGGAGCCGGTGACTTCCACGCTCATGTCGGAGAACTTGATCGGGCTGCCGACGGTCAGATACTTGCCGCGCTGCTTGTGATCGACTTCCACGATGGTGCCGCTCTCCCGCAGGGACTTGTCCTCGGCGATCTCCTTCATGGTGAGCACCGGGGCGCAGGGGATGTCGAACTTGCGCAGGATGTCCACCGCCTCGAACTTGGTCTTGTCGGCGAGCCACGCCTCGATCACCGCGAAGATGTCGAAGATCTTGTCCTGGCGGGCGCGGGCGGTGTTGTAGGCCGGATCGTTGATCCACTCGGGCTTGCCGATGGCTTCCGCCACCTTGCCCCAGGCCTGCTCCTGCACGGTGAAGTAGATGTAGGCGTTGGGATCGGTCTCCCAGCCCTTGCACTTCAGCACCCAGCCGGGCTGGCCGCCGCCGCCCGCGTTGCCGCCGCGCGGAACCACGTCCGAGAACGTGCCGTGCGGGTACTGCGGGTACTCTTCCAGGTAGCCCACGCGGTCGAGGCGCTGCTGGTCGCGCAGCTTGACGCGGCAGAGGTTGATGACCGCATCCTGCATGGACACGGCGACCTTCTGGCCCTTGCCGGTCTTGTTGCGGGCGTGCAGCGCGGTGAGGATGCCGATGGCGAGGTGCATGCCGGTGTTCGAGTCACCGAGCGCCGCCGCGGACACGGTGGGGGGGCCGTCCCAGAAGCCGGTGGTGGAGGCCGCGCCGCCGGCGCACTGCGCCACGTTCTCGTAGACCTTCAGGTCTTCGTAGTGGTGGCCGTCGGAGAAGCCCTTCACCGAGGCGACGATCATGCCCGGGTTCAGCTCGTTGATGTGCTCCCAGGTGAAGCCCATGCGGTCGAGCGCGCCGGGGGCGAAGTTCTCGACGAGGACGTCGCTCTCCTTGATGAGCTTCGTGAGCACTTCCTTGCCTTCCTGGGTCTTGGTGTCCAGGGTCAGGGAGCGCTTGTTGGAGTTCAGCATGGTGAAGTACAGCGCGTCGGCGTTCGAGATGTCGCGCAGCTGGTTGCGCGTCACGTCGCCCGAGCCGGGGCGCTCCACCTTGATGACGTCCGCGCCGAACCAGGCGAGGAGCTGCGTGCAGGCGGGGCCGGCCTGAACGTGCGTGAAGTCGATGATCTTGATGCCTTCCAACGGCTTGCTGGTCATTTGCGTTCCCTTTTCAAAAACTGGCCTTGAACACAGGGACGGCGGCGCGCGAGGCCTCCGAAGTCCCGAAACCTTCCGGCGTCGCGGCACGGGGCCGCCGCCGGCTTCACCCGCCGGTTTGTCCGGTCGTTATGCTTGGGATGCCGCCTTCATCTGCGCCTCGGCGTCCGCGAGGCGCTTGCGAAGGTCGCGCTCCTCCTTCCATCGCGCCGTCTCGTCGCGGATGACCGAGACGATGTGCGTCGGCTCGCCCGCCGGGGAGGCGAGGAGCGCGACGGTGAAGGCGATGGACAAGGCATGGCCGTCCTTGTGGATGGCCGGCACGCGCAACAGCGTCGTCCCGTAGCGGGTGACGCCGGTGCGCATGGTCTCGTGATAGCCGTCCCAGTGCCGCTGGCGCTGGCGCTCGGGGATGATGATGTCGAGCGACTGGCCCATGGCTTCGTCCGGGGTGAAGCCGAACATGCGCTCGGCCGCCGGATTCCAGAGCGCGATGTTGCCGGCCTTGTCGCAGACCACGATGGCGTCCGCCATGGCATCCATCAGCTGAGCAAGATCGACGTCGGCACTCATCGCGTCATCCTTTCAAACCTGTCACCTCCCGCCGTCGCCGGCGATGGGGCGGCCCCTTAAGGCGCACCGCCCCGAGGCGTATGCTGCTATTCCGCCGCCATGCGACGGGGGGTGCCGATGGCGCCGGAGGCGCGCAGGGCGTCGATGCGGTCGGGGGCGAGGCCGAGCACGCCGGCGAGCACCTCCTCGGTGTGCTCCCCGAGCAGCGGCGAGCGCTCCACCTCGACCTGGTTGTCGGAGAGCTTGATCGGGTTGCCGACGGTCAGGTACGTGCCGCGCGTCGGGTGCTCCACCTCCACCAGCGTGCCGGTGGCATAGAGCGACTGGTCCTCGGCGATCTCCTTCATGGAGAGGATGGGACCGCAGGGGATGTCGTACTTGTTGAGGATCTCCATGGCCTCGAACTTGGTGTGGGCCATGGTCCACGCCTCGATGCGCGTGAAGATCTCGTTGAGGTGCGGCAGGCGCGCGGCCGGCGTCGCGTAGTTCGGGTCGGTCTTCCACTCGGGCTCGTGGATGACGTCGCAGATCTTCTCCCAGACCGGGGCCTGGGTGATGAAGTAGATGTAGGCGTTGGGATCGTGCTCCCAGCCCTTGCAGCGCAGGATGCGCCCGGGCTGGCCGCCGCCGGAATCGTTGCCGGCGCGGGGCACGCTGTCGCCGAACGGAATGCCCTCGCCGAACTGGCTGTATTCCTTGAGCGGGCCGTTGGCGAGGCGCTGCTGGTCGCGCAGCTTCACGCGGCAGAGGTTCAAAACCGCATCCTGCATGGCGCACATCACGCGCTGGCCGCGGCCGGTGTGCTCGCGCTGGAACAGGGCGGTGACGATGCCGAGGGCGAGGTGGAGGCCGGTGCCCGAGTCGCCGATCTGCGCGGCGCTGACCATGGGCAGGCTGTCGCGGAAGCCGGTGGTGGAGGCCGCACCGCCCGCGCACTGGGCGACGTTCTCATACACCTTGCAATCCTCGAACGGGCCGGGGCCGAAGCCCTTCACAGAGGCGAGGATGAGGCGCGGATTGATGGTGGAAAGGCGCTCCCAGGTGAGGCCCATGCGGTCGAGCGCGCCCGGCGCGAAATTCTCGACCAGCACGTCGCACTGACGCACCAGCTGCTCGAGGACGGCCTTGCCCTCGGGGTTCTTGGTGTCGAGGGTGATCGACCGCTTGTTGGAATTGAGCATGGTGAAATAGAGGCTGTCGGCGCCGTCCACGTCGCGGAGCTGGCCGCGCGTCACGTCGCCCTCGCCGGGACGCTCCACCTTGATGACGTCCGCGCCGAACCAGGCGAGCAGCTGGGTGCAGCTCGGTCCGGACTGAACGTGGGTGAAGTCCAGGATGCGGACCCCCTCTAGTGCCTTGCCCATAGTGTCCTCACAATTCCGCTCTGTTTTCGTTCCCGGTTTTACTTTTATTGTTTTGGTGTCGTCGGGTTGGGTGGCGGGACCTGAGGCCCCGCCGACCAGCCTTGCATCATGAGTGGCGCCGAATAGCTCGGGCGCCGCTCACTTCTTCTTCTTGACCACGCTCTGCGGGTTCAGCGAGCCGATGTTGCCGCTCTCGGAGCCGGCGGCCGGGTCGATTTCCGCATTGATGAGGGTGGGCTTGCCGCTATCCATGGCGGCGCTGACCGCACGATAGAGCTCGTCGGGGGACGTGACGTTCACGCCCACGCCGCCGAAGGCTTCCATCATCTTGTCGTAGCGCGAGCCGGGGACGAACACCGTGGTGCCGGGATCACGCCCGGTGGGGTCGGTGTCGGTGCCGCGATAGATGCCGTTGTTGTTGAAGATCACGATGGTGACCGGCAGGTTGTAGCGGCAGATGGTCTCCACCTCCATGCCGGAGAAGCCGAAGGCGCTGTCGCCTTCCACCGCGAGAACCTTCTTGCCGGTCTCCACCGCCGCCGCGATGGCAAAGCCCATGCCGATGCCCATCACGCCCCAGGTGCCGACATCAAGGCGCTTGCGCGGCTCGTACATGTCGATGATCCCGCGAGCGAGGTCGAGGGTGTTGGCGCCCTCGTTCACCAGCAGCGCGTCGGGGCGCTCCTTGATGACGTTCTTCAGCGCGCCGAGCGCCGAGTGGAAGTCCATGGGCACCGAGTTCTTCAGAAGCTTCGGCGCCATCTTGGCGATGTTGGCTTCCTTCTTGGTGCGAATGGTCTCGGTCCACTGGGCCGGGGGCACCTTCCAGCTGCCGTCGAGGCGGGCATTGAGCGCGGCGATCACCGAGCCGATGTCGCCGACGAGCGGGGCCGCGATCTCGACGTTCGAGTCCATCTCCTTGGGCTCGATGTCCACCTGGATGAACTTCTTCGGGGCATCGCCCCAGGTCTTGCCCTTGCCGTGGGAAAGCAGCCAGTTGAGGCGGGCGCCCACCAGCAGCACAACGTCGGCATCCTTCAGCGCGGTGGAGCGCGCAGCGCCCGCCGACTGGGGATGGGTGTCGGGCAGCAGGCCCTTGGCCATGGACATGGGCAGGAAGGGAATGCCGCTCTTCTCGATGAAGGCGCGGATCTCGTCGTCGGCCTGCGCGTAGGCCGCGCCCTTGCCGAGGATGACGAGGGGACGCTCGGCGCCCTTGAGCAGCTCGATGGCGCGGTCCACCGCGGCCGGGGCCGGGATCTGCGCCGGGGCGGGATCGATCACCTTGACGAGGGACTTGGCGCCGGCCTCGGCATCCATCACCTGGCCGAAGAGCTTCGCCGGCAGGTCGAGATAGACGCCGCCCGGACGGCCCGACACCGCCGCGCGGATGGCGCGGGCGACGCCGATGCCGATGTCGGCGGCGTGCAGCACGCGGAAGGCCGCCTTGCACAGGGGCTTGGCGATGGCGAGCTGGTCCATCTCCTCATAGTCGCCCTGCTGCAGGTCGACGATCTCGCGCTCGGACGAGCCCGAGATGAGGATCATCGGGAAGCAGTTGGTGGTGGCGTTCGCCAGCGCGGTCAGGCCGTTGAGGAAGCCGGGGGCCGACACGGTGAGGCAGATGCCGGGCTTCTTGGTGAGGAAGCCCGCAATCGCCGCCGCGTTGCCGGCATTCTGCTCGTGACGGAAGGAAATGACACGGATGCCCTCGGCCTGGCACATGCGGCCGAGATCGGTGATCGGGATGCCGGGCACGCCGTAGATGGTCTCGATGCCGTTGAGCTTCAGGGCATCGATGACGAGGTGGAAGCCGTCGGTGAGATCACGCTCGGCCTCGGCGGCCGGGTCGATATGCACCACGTTGTCTTCGATCTTGGACTTTTCCGCCGTAGCCATGAGGATCTCCTAGGGCGTCGTTCCGGGGCCTGTGACCGGCCTATTCGGGGAAGACGCCGTGCCGTTCCACATGAGCCGCAAGGCCCATGGTGTGTTCCCGCACCAGGCGCTCGGCGAGATCTGGGTCTCGGGTCTCGAGCGCATCGATGATCGCCATGTGTTCCCGCATGGAGATTTCGTACCGGTTCTCCTGCCGCACCGAGACTGCGCGGATGGCGCGCATGTGCAGGAACAGGTTCTCCGTCATGTCCACGATCAGCCGGCACCCGCCCATGCGGATCACGGCCTGATGGAAGGCGATGTTCGCCTCCGAATACTCGTTCATCTGGTTGGCGAGCGGCTGCGCCTGGAACTCGTGGAAGAGCCGGCGCAGGCCCGCGATCTCAATGTCCGAGGCGTGGGTCGCGGCCAGGCGCGCCGCCATCGCCTCCAGCGCCGCCCAGACCACGATGAGGTCGAGGATCTCGCGCTTGGTCTTGCGCACCACGAAGATGCCGCGGCGCGGAACGGAGCGCACGAAGCCCTCCTGCTCCAGAACGGTCATGGCCTCGCGGATCGGCGTCCGCGATACGCCCAGCGTCTCGGAAAGCTGGCGCTCGTCGAGACGGAATTCGGTGGTCGAGCCGTAGATGTCCATCTGCGTGATGGCGCGCTTCAGGGCCTCATAGGCCAGCATGCGCAGGCTGGACGCGGCCTCCAGAGGCTCGACCTTGAGCTTCGGAGGATCAACATCGAGCGCGGGCGTCTGATGCACGGGCGTCTGCACGACCTGGACTTCCTCTCCCTGGAAGCGGCCGCCTTCTGTCGAGGCGTTCCTCATCCGTGAAATACTGTATACGGTGTTCAGAACTCCGTATCAATCCCATCTTGCCGGAAATCGGTTGCGCGCTGCAGCACGACCCAAGGGCAGGACGGGCGAAACGGTAACGGGCGGAAGCCGCTGCCCCATCGGCCTCGGTCTTCGACCGACGCCGAGAGGGCCACGCTCAGGCGCCACGCGGGCTTGGCCAAAGGCCCATGAGCCAAACTCATGGGCCTTTGGTTGCCCGCGCGCCGTCTTTCACTCGGCGGCCGCCGCTTCCTTGTGCCCGTTGAGGCGGGCCATCACCTTCGACACCAGCGGCCACACCAGCATCACCAGCGCGAGGGTGACGATGGAGCCCACCAGCGGGTTGGACCAGAAGATGGAGAGGTGGCCCTGCGAGACCAGCATGGCCTGCCGGAAGGACGATTCGGCCATGTCGCCCAGCACCAGGGCCAGCACCAGCGGCGCCAGCGGATACTGCAGCTTCTTGAACAGGTAGCCGATGACGCCGAAGACCAGCATGACGGCGATGTCGAGTCCGGCGTTGTGCACCGTGTAGGCACCCACCGCGCAGATCACGAGGATGATCGGCGCGATCACGCTGAACGGGATGCGCAGGATGGCCGCGAAGATCGGCACGGTGGTCAGCACCACGATCAGGCCGGCGATGTTGCCGAGATAGATCGAGGCGATGAGGCCCCACACGAAGTCCTTCTGCTCCACGAACAGCAGCGGGCCGGGCTGGAGGCCCCAAATCAGCAGGCCGCCGAGCAGCACCGCCGCGGTGGGCGAGCCGGGGATGCCCAGCGTGAGCATGGGCAGCAGCGCCGAGGTGCCGGCGGCGTGGGCCGCCGTCTCCGGCATGATGACGCCTTCCAACTCGCCCTTGCCGAAGTTGCGCCCGTTCTTGGAGAACTTCTTGGCGAGGCCGTAGCTCATGAAGGAGGCCGGCGTGGCGCCGCCGGGGGTGACGCCCATCCAGCAGCCGACGATGGCCGAGCGCAGAAGACCCGCCCAGTATTTGGGGATCTGCGCCCAGGTGTGCAGCACCACCCTGGGATTGATGGAGGCGCTCTTGCCCTTGAAGGCGAGGCCTTCCTCCATGGTGAGCAGGATCTCGCCCACGCCGAACAGGCCGATGACCGCCACCAGGAAGTCGAAGCCGCGCAGCAGCTCCACCGAGCCGAAGGTCATGCGCAACTGGCCCGTCACCGTGTCGATGCCCACCGCCGCGAGGGCGAAGCCGAGCATCATGGCCGCGATCACCTTGGCCGGCGGCTCCTTACCCATGCCGACGAACGAGCAGAAGGTGAGGAGATAGACGGCGAAGAACTCGGCCGGGCCGAACTGCAGCGCGAACTTGGCGATGACCGGCGCGAGGAAGGTGATGAGCAGCACGGCGAAGAAAGCGCCGATGAAGGAGCCGGTGAAGGCTCCCGTCAGCGCCTCGCCGGCCTTCCCCTTCTGGGCCATGGGATGCCCGTCGAAGGTGGTGGCCACGCTCCAGGGCTCGCCGGGAATGTTGAACAGGATGGAGGTGATGGCGCCGCCGAACAGGGCTCCCCAATAGATGGAGGAGAGCATGATGATCGCCGACACCGGCGACATGGAGAAGGTAAGCGGCAGCAGGATGGCGACGCCGTTGGCGCCGCCCAGCCCCGGCAGCACGCCGATGAGGACGCCGAGCGAGATGCCGACGAACATGTAGACGATGTTCATGGGGTCGGCGAGGACACCGAACCCTCCGATGAGTGACGTGAGCGCTTCCACGGGGTCCTCCGTTGCGCCCCCCGGCCGCTTCTGTGGCGGCTCGCGCGGGGTCGGGCGCGTTGCCTGTTGTGCGTCGATGGTCTCGAAAAGATGGATGGGCGTCGCATCGCCCGTGGGTCCGCCGGGCGGGGCCGGGCGGAGATCGTCTGTCGCCTCCCGCGGCCCCGGAGGCGGGGCGCGCGGGCGGGACCGCGGCGCGGGGCGCCGGTGGTCAGTAGCCGAGCGCGGTCTCGAGCGGGCCCTTGGGCAGCGGCACTAGGAACCAGATCTCGAACATGACGAAGAGGGCGAGCGGCACGCCCACGGCGACGGGGATGATCTTCGCCACCGGGTATTTGCCGAGCCACCACATGAAGAAGGCGATGAACACCGCCGACGCGAGATAGATTCCGACGAGGAAGATCAGCCCCACATAGACCGTCGTCGGGATCAGCACCTGCATCACCGAGACGAGCTGGGAGCGATCGACGAAGTTTCCGAGATCCGGATGGCGGCTCACCAGCGCCTGCACCAGGATGGTGGTGGAGGCGACGAACATGATGAGGCCGACATAGAAGGGGAAGTAGCCGGCCTGCGGGCCGTCCGACGCCCAGCGCGCGCCCACGCGCCAGCTGTCGGCCATGACGACGGCCGCGAGGGCCATGAAGATCAGCGCCACCACCACGTCCATGGTGCGGTTGGTGACGGTCTTCTCATTGTGCGCGGTGGGGGCGGTGTGTCCGCTGTCAGTGCTCATGGGAACAGATCCTTGAAGCGCCCCGCGCTCGGGCATCCTTCTCAGGCATCCTGCGGGGCTTCAAACGGGGCCGGTCACGGCCGGGGCGCAGGGCGGTCAGGTTCCGCGCGGCGTCCCGGATGGGCTTCCCAGATCGGCGCGAAGGGTCGGCGGCCGGCCCGGCTCCGCGTGTGGCGAAGCCCCTGCCGTCCCTGCCCTTCCGGCGCCCGCGGCTCTGCGGCCGCACGGCACCGGCGCCGCGAACCTCGACGCTTATTTCGCGACGAAGCCCGCCTTCTCCATGAGGTCCTTGTGCGTGGCCTCGGCCTTGGTGAGCCAGGCGGCGTATTCGGGACCGCTCAGGGCCGTCGTATTGAAGGCCCCCTTCTGCATGAAGTCCTGCCAATCCGGCGTGGCGCGGACCTTCTTGAACAGCTCGACGAAGTAATCGACCTGATCCTTCGTGGCATTCGGCGGCATGAGGATGCCGCGCAGCATCAGATATTCGATATCGAGGCCGGATTCCTTGCAGGTCGGGATGTCGTTCCACGACTTGCCGTTGGCGATGGGCTCCTTGTAGGGCAGCCGCTCATAGTCGAACACGCAGAGCGGCTTCAGCTCGCCCGCGCGCCACTGGGACACCGCCTCGATGGGGTTGTTGACCGAGGCGGTGACATGCCCACCGACCAGCTGGGCCGCAACGTCGCCGCCGCCCTTGTAGGGCACGTAGATGAACTTAGCGCCGGTCTTCTGCTCGATGGCGGCGGTGATGATCTGGTCTTCCTGCTTGGAGCCGGTACCGCCCATCTTGAAGGTCTGGTCGCCGGAGGCCGCCTTGAGCGCGGCGAGGAAGCCCTTCACGTCGTCATAGGGGGCCTTGGCGTTCACCCACAGGACGAATTCGTCGAGCGCGAGCATGGAGACCGGGGTCATGTCCTTCCAGGAGAAGGGCACGCCGGTGGCGAGCGGGGTGGTGAAGAGATTCGAGAGGGAAATGATGATCTTGTGGGGGTTCCGGTTGGACCCCTTCACGTCCAGGAAGCCTTCGGCGCCGGCGCCGCCGGACTTGTTGATGACGACGAGCGGCTGGCTCATCAGATTGTTCTTCTGGACGATGCCCTGGATCATCCGCGCCATCTGGTCGGCGCCGCCGCCGGTGCCGGCGGGCACGATGAATTCCACGGTCTTGGTCGGCTCCCACGCCGCATGGGCGATAGCCGGCGCGAGTGCCGTCGTGACCGCGAGCGCAGCCACACCTCTCCTGACGATCTTGGCGATTGCCGAATGCATCTGATTTTTCCTCCCCACGTCCGCGTTGTTTTTTGTGCGGATCGCAATTCCAGAGCTTGTTTCAGCCGGCGCCTGTTGCGCCGGGCAAGTTCCCGAGAACATTTCAGTTCGTCCAACCCCTGGGCTTAGCCTCTATGGAGCAGACGAAAACGGGACTTCAGCCTGTTTTGACATCGCGCATTTTCACCAATACGCGATTTTGTCGGCATTTTAGTTGGCGTTCCCACCGTTGCCGTTACGGCGGCTTGGCAAGAGTATAGACCAAGGGAGGGGTGTCAATTGGAATTTTCAATTCGGAATTAGGTACGTTGTATGCCACAACTTTGGAATACTGTATTCCAGTTAGGGAAGGCCGCCTACCGGAAGGCGGCGTAGTCCTGCGGCAGGGTTTCATCCGCACCTGAATACAGGCGCGTCATCTGTTCCGCCGCCGCAGCGACCCGCCGGCCGAGGCGCTGGATGCGATCCTCGCTCATGCGCACCGCCGGACCCGACACCGACACCGCGCCGATGGGCTCGCGCCATTCGTTGAGAATGGCCGCCGCCACCGCGCGCATGCCGGGGGCGTGCTCCTCCCGGTCCACGGCGAAGCCGCGCTCCAGGATTTCGGAGACGTCGTCCATCAGCGCCCGCTCCTCGCGGCGGGTCGCGGTGGTGAAGGGCTCGTAGCGCACCTGGGCGAGGCACGCGCCGCGGAAGGAGGGGCTCGCCGCAGCCAGCACCGCCTTGCCGGCGGCGGTGGCGTGCAGCGGCAGCCGCGCGCCGAGGCGGAAGAAGGCGCGCACGGGCGCATGGGCCTCCGCCTGCGCCACCACCACCAGCTCCATGGCATCGAACATGGCGAGGTTCACGGTCTCGTCGGTCTCGTGGAGGAGACGGCGAATCACGGGGCGGCCGATATCTGGCAGCTTGCGGATGCGCAGATAGGCCGAGCCGATGCGGAACAGGCCAAGCCCCACCGTCCAGAGCCCGGTGGAGAGGTCGTGATTGACCAGCTGGCGCTTCTCCAGCGTGGTCAGTAGCCGATGCACGGTGGAGACGGGCAGTTCGGCGCGCCGGGCGATCTCGGCCAGCGCCATGCCGTCCTGGTCCGCCACCACGCGCAAAAGGGCGATGGCGCGATCCAGCGACTGGACCTCGGCCCCGCCCTCCGACGCCGTGCCGGAGGCCGGCCGTCCCCTGCGCCGCGGTGCGAGCTCGGTGTCCGGCATGCCGCATTCTCCTCCCGTTTGGTTGCCCAACAAACTATCGTTCCCCTCGCCCCCGTCCACCCCGCGCGCTGCCCCTGCGTCAAATTTTCCACGTTGCGGAATTAATTTCCATAAGTATGGTGGCCAGCACTTGCCGAACGGCGGGGCTGCCCGCTAATCTGGTATACATAATACGACACAGATCGCGCACAGCAGGGAGGATCGCCATGAAGGTATGCATTTACGGTGCCGGGGCCATCGGCGGCTATCTGGGCGTGCAGCTCGCGCACGCCGGCGCCGAAGTCAGCCTGGTGGCCCGCGGCGGCCATCTGGAGGCCATGCAGACCAATGGCGTGAAGCTGCTGATCAATGGCGAGGAGCGCGTCGCCAAGGTGCGCGCCACCGACGACCCGCGCGAGCTCGGCCCGCAGGATTACGTCATCATCGCCCTCAAGGGCCATTCGGTCCCCGGCGTGGTGGAGCAGATGCGCCCGCTGCTGGGCAATGACACCTCGGTCGTCACCGCCGTGAATGGCGTGCCCTACTGGTATTTCTACAAGAATGGCGGCCCGCTGGAGAACCGCACCCTCGCCACCATCGATCCCGGCGCGAAGCAGTGGGAAGTGCTGCGCCCCGAGCGCGCCATCGGCTGCATCGTCTATCCCGCGACCGAAGTTGTGGCACCGGGCGTCATCCAGCACATCTATGGCGACAAGTTCCCCCTCGGGGAGCCGTCGGGCGAGATCACGCCCCGCGTCACCGCCCTCAGCGAGATGATGGAGAAGGGCGGCCTGCGCGCGCCGGTGATGCCCAACATCCGCGACGAGCTGTGGCTGAAGCTGTGGGGCAACCTCTGCTTCAACCCCATCAGCGCCCTTACCCACGCCACCCTCGACCTCATCGCCGCCGATCCCGGCACCCGCGCCGTGGCCAAGGCCATGATGCTGGAGGCCAAGGCCATCGCCGAGCGCATCGGCGTCAACTTCCGCGTGGATGTGGAACGCCGCATCAACGGCGCCGGTGCCGTGGGCGCGCACAAGACCTCCATGCTGCAGGACCTGGAGCGTGACCGGCCGATGGAGATCGATCCGCTGGTCAGCGTCGTCCAGGAAATGGGCCAGATGCTGGAGATGCCCACCCCGACCCTCGACGTGGTGCTCGCTCTGGTGCGCCAGCGCGCCGCCATGGCCGGCCTCGGCGGCATCCTCGCCAACCCGCCCCTGACCGCCGCCGATCTGGAGCCGCAGAAGAAGGCGGCCGTCCACTGAGCCCCCTCCCCCGATGGCCGGGCCTGCCCGGTCATCGATGCGGCAACGGGCATGAAAATGAAAAGGCCGGGCGCTTGCCCGGCCTTTTTTCATATCTGCTTTGCTTCATGGAAACTGCGCGGCCATCGACCTGACACCCGCCGTGGTCCATCGACCGAGGACGGGAGGCGCCCCGATGGGCGCCTTGATCGGGATGCGATCAGTTGCTCTCGGTCTGCGCAGTGGCAGGCGAGGCGGGGGAAGCGGCGTCGGCCGGCTGGCTGGCGTTCAGCGCCATGCCTGTCAGCACATAGCCCAGCACGAGAGCGGCAAACACGGCGATTCGCTTGGTCATCCTCGATCCTCGGAACTTGCGTCGCGGCTTCCGTTGCCGACGGCACCCTTGCGGCGGTGCAGCACGTTTACGCTTCCCGTGCGGCACCGGAGCTGAATGAGTGTGTCAGCACCGGTTCATAAAGACTGAACGGCACCGGGGTGTTCCCCGGAAAATCGTCCGGGGCGTGGCCCGCCCCGCCGGCACCGCGACCGGGGTGACGCCCCCGCGACTCGACCGCAGCGAAACCGGGTTTACACCGCGCCGCGCCATGTGTCTGTGTCTTGCGAGTCACAGGGACCTTGCGTGAACCGGGGTGGTAAAGCATCGGTTTACGAGCCCAGGCGTGGCCATGCCCCGCCCCGCGATGGCACCCCCGCGAAAGGCCGCGCGGCGCGGCGCTTTACTCGGATCGGTCGAGGCTCTAAGCGAAAGCACTCTTCCGCAACGCAGCAAGGCGCCCATGCTCCGCAAGCTCTACGACTGGATCATCGCGTATTCGGCGAAGCCGTCGGCGCCCTGGGCCCTCGCCATCGTGGCCTTCGCGGAAAGCTCGGTGTTCCCGGTCCCGCCGGACGTGCTGCAGGTGCCCATGACGCTGGCGCGGCCGGACAAGGCCTGGCGCTACGCCCTCATCGCCACCATCGCCTCGGTGCTGGGGGGCCTCGTCGGCTACGCCATCGGCGCGCTGCTCTATGACAGCGTGGGCAAGTTCCTCATCGAGCTGTACGGCTACGGCCAGAAGGTCGACCAGTTCCGCGCCGCCTACGCCCATTACGGGCACTGGGTGATCCTGCTGAAGGGATTGACGCCGATCCCGTTCAAGCTGGTCACCATCACCTCGGGCTTCGCCGACTACAGCCTGTTCTGGTTCATCGTGCTGTCGGTCATCACCCGCGGCGCGCGCTTCTTCCTGCTGGCGGCGATCCTCTACTATTTCGGCCCGGCCGCGCGCGAGTTCATCGAGAAGCGGCTGGGCCTCGTCACGCTGGGCTTTCTCGCCATCATCCTGATCGGACTGGTGGCCGCGGCCTACCTGGCGTGAGGCCGCCGGCCTCTCGCTGACCCTCTCCTACTGACCTTTCGGACGCGACAGGACCGAGGCGGTGCCCGCCGACGCGCTGTCGGTGGTCGCCGTGCCGGCGCCGGCCTTGCGCTTCTGCGGCTGGGCGGCGCTCGCGGGCGGTGCCGGCGTCGCGGAGGGCGCGGCATTGGCCGATTGCTGGGCCGCCGTCTGGCCTGCAGGCGCGTTGGCGCTCGCGCCCGGTGCCGGCTGGGCCGCGGGGGCGGCGGGAGCGGGAGAAGGCGCAGGCGCCGCAGTAATCGGCGTGGCTGGGGCGACCGCCGAAGGCGCGGGCGTCACTGCCGCCATGGTCGCCTCGGGCGGGCGCTGGGGCGGCAGCGGCGCCGGGGTCCCGGCCATCGCCGGCGCGGGAGCGGGGGCGCTGTAGGCGGGCGCCGGAGGCGGAACCGCGCGCGCGGTCGCCGGAGGCGCCGCACGCTGGGGCGCGGGATAGGGCGCAGGCGCGGCCACGGCCGGTCCGCCCGGAATATTGCGAGCGCTGACTACCCGGCCGGTGAAGGCGTTCACCCGCAGGAGCGCCCGCCCCTCCTGGTCGGAGGCGGCCACCAGATAGAAGCGGCCGGAGAGCTTCGGGGCACCGATGTTCCAGTAGCCGAGGCTCTGCGCGATGGCGCGGATTTCCTCCGGCGGCAGCACCGGATAGCGCGCCTGCGGAACGGCATACGCGCCGCCGGGATAGGTGCCGGGCGGATAGGCGCCGGGCGGCACGGGATAGCCCCGCGGCGCGAGGCCGGGCTGGCCCTCATAGATCAGCACCTGCGCCGCCGTCGGCAGCGCGCTGCCGAAGAGAAGGGCAGAGACGGCGGCCGCGCGCAGCAACGGCCGGGAGCCGAGGGGAAGTGAGACGGTGTGGCGCACGGCGCTGCTCCGGAACAGTGGAAACCTGCGGCGGTCGGCCGTTCTCCCCTGCCCCACCCCGCGCGCATCCGCGCAAGCGAGGAAGAGACCCGGGGACGGCCCGATTCCCGATCACATAAGCCTTTCAATGCGGCAGCCGTGGGACGGGCCCCGGCGGGGGAAGCGGGACGCCCGCCGGCTTTCGCCACGGCGTCGGCAGCCACCCCGAAATCCCGTTGCGCGAGGACCAACCGCCCCGTACCGTTCTTGCGTCAAACGCGCCGGCCGCGCAATTTTTCGCCAAATTGGCGGTTTCTGCGCCATCGTGGCGCTTGTGAGGCTGCTGCTTTTCTGGCATCTTCGCCGAGATAGGGCAGTCCTGCTTCCCTATCTCCCGTGCGCGCCGAATTGCCGAGCTTACGTTCCATGGGGCCGGCCCGTCGCCGGCCGAGGCCGGACGGGGGCGCATTTCTGCGCGGCGCGGCTGTGGTGCAAAAGTTGCAAAGCAGGTATCGGATATCGCCGGGACGTCCCGTCCGGGCGAAGGGGGTCCGACGCCCGGCGCGATGCGCAGGGGCGCCGACAATCTGGGGAAGGCCGGCGGCGAAGCCGGCGAATGCGGGCGGCGTGCCGCCCTATGGAAAAGGAATGGTCAGATGGCACCGATGGATCGCAAGGATGGCTTGATCGGAAGCGTGGCTCACACTGCCGCCGCCGTGAAAGACACGGCGATCGTCGGCCGTCCGGACGCCTTCGGCCTGTTCGACCCGGCGCACGAGCGTGACGCCTGCGGCGTCGGCTTCATCGCCGACATCAAGGGCCGCAAGAGCCACCGCATCGTGCAGGACGGCATCAACATCCTGCTCAACCTGGAGCACCGCGGCGCCGTGGGTGCCGATCCGCGCGCCGGCGACGGCGCGGGCATGCTGGTGCAGATCCCGCACAAGTTCTTCGCCAAGGAGGCCGCCCGCCTCGGCTTCGCCCTGCCCGAGCCCGGTGAATATGCCGTCGGCCACATCTTCATGCCGCGCGATCCCGAGGGCGAAGCCATCGTGCGCGCCGCCTACGAGCGGGTTGTCGCCGAAGAGGGCTTCGCGCTGATCGGCTGGCGCGACGTGCCCACCGACAATTCCTCCCTCGGCGTCAGCGTGCTGCCCACCGAGCCCAAGCACGTGCAGATCTTCATCGGCCGCGGCGAGTTCGCGGGCGACGAGGACGGCTTCGAGCGCCGCCTGTTCGTGCTGCGCAAGGTGATCTCCAACACCGTCTACGGCGCCAAGGACCCGCGCACCGCCGGCTATTATCCGGTTTCGCTGTCCTGCCGCACGCTGGTCTACAAGGGCATGTTCCTCGCCGACCAGCTCGGCGCCTATTATCCGGACCTGCATGACCCGGACTTCGAGAGCGCGCTTGCCCTCGTCCACCAGCGCTTTTCCACCAACACCTTCCCGGCCTGGCCGCTGGCCCACCCCTATCGCATGGTGGCGCACAACGGCGAGATCAACACCCTGCGCGGCAACGTCAACTGGATGGCGGCGCGGCAGGCGAGCGTGGATTCGGAACTGTTCGGCGCCGACATCTCCAAGCTCTGGCCCATCAGCTACGAGGGCCAGTCCGATACCGCCTGCTTCGACAACGCGCTCGAATTCCTGGTGCAGGGCGGCTACTCGCTGCCCCACGCGGCCATGATGCTGGTGCCCGAGGCGTGGGCCGGCAACCCGCTCATGGACGAGGAGCGGCGCGCCTTCTACGAGTATCACGCCTCCCTCATGGAGCCGTGGGACGGCCCCGCCGCCATCGTCGCCACCGACGGCCGCCAGATCGTCGCGACGCTGGACCGCAACGGCCTGCGCCCCGCCCGCTACATGGTGACGAGCGACGACACCATCGTCCTCGCCTCGGAAATGGGCGTGCTCACGCTGCCCGAGGAGAAGATCGTCACCAAGTGGCGCCTCCAGCCCGGCAAGATGCTGCTGGTGGACCTCGAGGAAGGCCGCCTCGTCCCCGACGAGGAGATCAAGACCGAGCTGGCCCGCGCCAACCCCTACAAGGAGTGGCTGAAGCACACCCAGCTGGTGCTGGAAGACCTGCGCCCCGTGGAGGCGCGCGAGGTGCGCACCGACGTGTCGCTGCTCGATCGCCAGCAGGCGTTCGGCTACACGCAGGAAGACCTCAAGCTGCTCATGGCGCCCATGGCCATCACCGGCCAGGAGGCCGTCGGCTCCATGGGCACCGACACGCCGATCAGCGTGCTGTCCAACAAGTCGAAGTCGCTGTTCAGCTACTTCCAGCAGAACTTCGCGCAGGTGACGAACCCGCCCATCGACCCGATCCGCGAGGAGCTGGTGATGAGCCTCGTCTCCTTCATCGGGCCGCGGCCGAACATCTTCGACCTGGAGGGCAACGCCCGCCGCAAGCGCCTTGAGGTGCGCCAGCCCATCCTCACCAACGAGGACCTGGAGAAGATCCGCTCCATCGGCTTCATGGAGGAGCGGTTCGACACCCGCACGCTGGACATCACCTACCCGTCCGACAAGGGCGCGGCGGGCCTGGAGGATGCCGTCGAGCGGCTCTGCGAGCGCGCCGAGGCGGCCGTCCATGGCGGCTACAACATCATCATCCTGTCCGACCGCCTCGTGGGCGCGGACCGCATCCCGATCCCGGCGCTGCTCGCCACGGCGGCGGTGCACCACCACCTCATCCGCAAGGGCCTGCGCACCTCGGTCGGTCTCGTGATCGAGACCGGCGAGGCGCGGGAAGTGCATCACTTCGCCTGTCTCGCCGGCTACGGCGCCGAGGCCATCAACCCCTATCTCGCCTTCGAGACCCTGCTCTCCATGAAGGACGAGATTCCGGAGGAGGTGGACGACAAGGAGATCGTGAAGCGCTTCATCAAGTCCATCGACAAGGGGCTGCTGAAGGTGATGTCCAAGATGGGCATTTCCACCTACCAGTCCTATTGCGGCGCGCAGATCTTCGACGCGGTGGGCCTCTCCTCCGAGCTGGTTCACAAGTATTTCTTCGGCACCGCCACCACCATCGAGGGTGTCGGCCTGCCGGAGATCGCGGAAGAGACCGTGCGGCGGCACAAGCTCGCCTTCTCGGACGCGCCCATCTTCCGCTCGGCGCTCGATGTGGGCGGCGAATACGCCTACCGCATCCGCGGCGAGGACCATGCCTGGTCGCCGGACTCGGTCGCGACCCTCCAGCATGCCGTGCGCGGCAACGCGCAGGACAAGTACCGGGCGTTCGCCGCCATGATCAACGAGGAGGACAAGCGCCTCCTCACCGTGCGCTCGCTGTTCCGCATCAAGGGTGCGGAGGAGATCGGGCAGGCGGGCGTGGACATCTCCGAGGTGGAGCCCGCCTCCGAGATCGTGAAGCGCTTCGTCACCGGCGCCATGTCGTTCGGCTCCATCTCGCGCGAGGCGCACACGACGCTTGCCATCGCCATGAACCGGATCGGCGGCAAGTCGAACACCGGCGAGGGCGGCGAGGAGCCCGAGCGCTTCAAGCCCCTGCCCAACGGCGACAGCATGCGCTCCGCGATCAAGCAGGTGGCCTCCGGCCGCTTCGGCGTGACGGCGGAGTATCTCGTCAATTCCGACGTGATGCAGATCAAGGTCGCGCAGGGCGCCAAGCCCGGCGAGGGCGGCCAGTTGCCCGGCCACAAGGTGGATGCGGTGATCGCCAAGGTGCGCCACTCCACCCCGGGCGTGGGCCTCATCTCCCCGCCCCCGCACCATGACATCTATTCCATCGAGGACCTTGCCCAGCTCATCTACGACCTCAAGAACGTGAACCCCGACGCGGACGTGTCGGTGAAGCTCGTTTCCGAGGTCGGCGTGGGCACGGTGGCGGCCGGCGTCGCCAAGGCGCGCGCCGACCACATCACCATCTCCGGCTTCGAGGGCGGCACGGGCGCGAGCCCGCTGACCTCCATCAAGCACGCCGGCTCGCCGTGGGAGATGGGCCTCGCCGAGACCCAGCAGACGCTGGTGGCCAACCGCCTGCGCTCGCGCGTCGCGCTGCAGGTGGACGGCGGCCTGCGCACCGGCCGGGACGTGGTGATCGGCGCCCTGCTCGGCGCCGACGAGTTCGCCTTCTCCACCGCCCCGCTCATCGCGGCGGGCTGCATCATGATGCGCAAGTGCCACCTGAACACCTGCCCGGTGGGCGTGGCGACGCAGGACCCCGTGCTGCGCAAGCGCTTCAAGGGCACGCCCGAGCACGTCATCAACTACTTCTTCTTCATCGCGGAAGAGGTGCGCGAGATCATGGCCTCCCTCGGCTTCCGCAAGCTGGAGGAGATGGTGGGCCGCGCCGACGTGCTGGACCAGAAGGCGGCCATCGACCACTGGAAGGCCAAGGGCCTCGACTTCTCGCGCATCTTCGCGGTGCCGCAGGTGCCCGCCGACGTGGGCATCCGCCACACCGAGCGCCAGCACCACCCCATCGAGAAGGTGCTCGACCGCACCCTCATCGCAAAGGCGGCCCCGGCGCTGGAGCGCGGCGAGCGCGTGGAGATCGAGACGCCCATCCGCTCGGTGGACCGCTCCGCCGGCGCCATGCTCTCGGGCGCGGTGGCCAAGGCCTATGGCGGCGCCGGCCTGCCCGACGACACCATCCACGTCACCCTCTCGGGCACGGCGGGCCAGGCCTTCGGCGCCTTCCTCGCGGCGGGCGTCACGTTCGATCTCGTGGGTGAGGCCAACGACTACGTGGGCAAGGGCCTGTCGGGCGGGCGCATCATCGTGCGGCCGCCGGCCAACTCGGCCATCGTGGCGGAGAATTCCATCATCGTCGGCAATACGGTGATGTATGGCGCCACCGAGGGTGAATGCTACTTCCGCGGCGTCGCCGGCGAACGCTTCGCCGTGCGCAATTCGGGGGCAATCGCCGTCGTCGAAGGCACCGGCGACCATGGCTGCGAATACATGACCGGCGGCATCGTGGTGGTCATCGGCCCCACCGGCCGCAACTTCGCGGCCGGCATGTCCGGCGGCGTCGCCTACGTGCTCGACGAGGACAAGAGCTTCGCCAAGCGCTGCAACCTCTCCATGGTGGACCTGGAGCCGGTGGAGGAGGAGGAGGACCTGCTGGAGCGCCTCCACCACCACGGCGGCGACCTGGAGTTCAAGGGCCGCATCGACGTGCAGGGCGACATGTCCCGCCACGACGAGGAGCGCCTGCACCAGCTCATCGCCAAGCACCTGCACTATACGGGCTCGGCGCGGGCCCAGCAGATCCTCGACAACTGGGCGGACTACCGCTCCAAGTTCGTCAAGGTGATGCCGGTGGAATACCGCCGCGCCCTGCGCGAGATGGAGAAGCGCCGCGGCCTCGCGGCGGCCGAATGAGGCAGGAGCGTCCCCTCCCCGGAGGGGACGCCGGCCGGCCCGGAGCGGCCGGCGAGCGGGCCGGTCGCCCGTGCGGGAACGCGCGCGAAAACCGAGTCCTCAAGCTGGAACAATTCTTGTAATGGAACTGGTGGTGCGGCACGCGGAGACATCCGGCGCGCGCGGCGGTTCCCTCAAGGTTCGCCAACGAGGTTTTTATGGGCAAGGTCACGGGGTTCCTGGAGATTGATCGGCGCGAGCAGAAGTATCAGCCCGCATCCGACCGCATCCGCCATTTCCGCGAGTTCACGCTGCCGCTGCCCGACGCCGAGGTGGAGAACCAGGCGTCGCGCTGCATGGATTGCGGCATCCCCTTCTGCCACGGTCCCACCGGCTGCCCGGTCCACAACCAGATCCCGGACTGGAACGACCTCGTCTATCGCAACGAGTGGGAAGAGGCCGCGCGCAATCTCCACTCCACCAACAATTTCCCCGAGTTCACCGGCCGCATCTGCCCCGCCCCGTGCGAGGAAGCCTGCACGCTGAACCTCGAGGACGTGCCCGTCACCATCAAGACGGTGGAGCAGGCCATCGCCGACAAGGCCTGGAAGAAGGGCTGGATCAAGCCCGAGCCCGCCGAAGTGAAGACCGGCAAGAAAGTGGCCATCGTCGGCTCCGGCCCGGCGGGCCTTGCCGCCGCCCAGCAGCTCGCCCGCGCCGGCCATGACGTGCATGTCTATGAGCGCGAGCCCAAGGCCGGCGGCCTGCTGCGCTACGGCATCCCCGACTTCAAGATGGAGAAGCACCACATCGATCGTCGGGTGAAGCAGATGGAGGCGGAAGGGGTCACCTTCCACTACAACGAGAACATCGGTGTGGTCCGCCCCCTGCAGGAGCTGCTTGATACCCACGACGCGGTGCTGCTCGCCGGCGGCTCCGAAGCCCCGCGCGATCCCGGCCTGCCCGGGCAGGAGATGGAGGGCGTGCACTTCGCCATGCCCTATCTCGTGCAGTCCAACCGCCGCGAGAGCGACGAGCCGGTGAACGAAATCCCGATCCTCGCCGGCGGCAAGCACGTGGTGGTGGTGGGCGGCGGCGACACCGCCTCCGACTGCGTGGGCACCGCCTTCCGCCAGGGCGCGCTCTCGGTCACCCAGCTCGACATCCGCGCCGTGCCTCCCATGAAGGAAGACAAGCTGGCGGTGTGGCCCTTCTGGCCCACCAAGTTCCGCACCTCCTCCTCCCAGGCCGAGGGCGCCGAGCGCGAGTTCGCCTGCGCGACGCTGGGCATCGAGGGCCGCAACGGCCGCGTCACCGGCGTGAAGTGCGCCCGGGTGGATGCCAAGCGCCAGCCCATCCCCGGCACCGAGTTCGTGCTGCGCGCCGATCTCGTCTTCCTCGCCATCGGCTTCGCCCATCCGCTGTTCGCCGGGCTCATCGAGCAGTCCGGCGTGGCGCTGGACAAGCGCGGCAACGTGAAGGCGGACGAGGAGGCCTATGCCACCTCCGTGCCGAAGCTCTACGCCGCCGGCGACATGCGCCGCGGCCAGTCGCTGGTGGTCTGGGCCATCCGCGAAGGCCGCCAGGCCGCCCACGCCATCGACAAGGATCTGATGGGCGCCACCACCCTGCCGCGCTGAGGCACATCGCCCGCGCCGCAGATCGAGATCACCCGCTTCTCAAAGCAAAAGCCCCCAGCCGATGGCCGGGGGCTTTTTCGTGTGTCGTTGATGCGGCCCGCAGGGGCCCTCAAATATTCGTCTTGTCCGCGCCCTTCAGCTCCAGGATCTCGCGCGCCTCGTCGGGGCTGGCGACTTCCAGTCCCAGACCCTCGATGATCTTCGCGGCGAGCTTCACCTGATCGGCGTTGGAGGTGGCGAGCTTGCCGCGCCCGGCCCAGAGCGAATCCTCCAGCCCCACGCGGATGTTGCCGCCCATGGAGGCGGCCATGGCGGCGATCGGCAGCTGGTTGCGACCGGCGCCGAGCACGGACCAGCGATACTGATCGCCGAACAGCCGGTCGCAGGTGCGCTTCATGTGCATCACGTCCTCGGGGTGGGGACCGATGCCGCCGAGGAGGCCGAACACCGACTGCACAAACAGCGGCGGCTTCACCAGCCCACGCTCCAGGAAGTGCGCGAGATTGTAGAGATGGCCGATGTCGTAGCACTCGAACTCGAAGCGCGTGCCGTTGTCGTAGCAGGTGGTCAGGATATATTCGATATCCTTGAAGGTGTTGCGGAAGACGAGATCACGCGTGTTCTCAAGATGGGTCTTCTCCCACGGGTGCTTGAACTCCTTGTACTTGTCGAGGAGGTGGAACAGCCCGAAATTCATGGAGCCCATGTTGAGAGAGGCGACCTCCGGCTTGAAGGTGGCGGCGGGCAGCACGCGCTCCTCCACCTTCATGTAGGGGCTGCCGCCGGACGTGATGTTGATGACGGCGCCGGTGGCCTGCTTGATGCGCGGCAGGAAGGGGGCGAAGGCCTCCGGCGTCTGGTCCGGCTGTCCGGTTTCCGGGTTGCGGGCGTGCAGGTGCAGGATGGCCGCGCCGGCCTCGGCTGCCTTCAGCGCGTCGGCGACGATCTCGTCCGGCGTGATGGGCAGGTAGGGCGACATGGTGGGCGTGTGGATCGCCCCCGTGATGGCGCAGGTGATGATGACCTTGCGGTTGGATTTCTTGGGGGCGGCCTCGGTCATGACGGTCTTGCCTCTGTGGTCGGGAATGTCGGAAAGGCGAAAGATTCAGGCGCCGATGAAATTCAGGCGCCGATGTCCTTGGCGGCCTTGCGCTTGTGGGCAGCGAGCGCCATCAGCCGGCGGTCGCGCCACACCTGCCGCTCCTGAAGCGCATCGTGGGCGAGGCGCGCGCGGCGCTCGGCGAGCACGGTCTCCAGCACCGGGCCGGCCCAGTCCACGCGGCGCCACTGGTCGGGCGAGATGCGCTCGTAGATCTGCTGGTAGCGCGCCACATAGTCCGCGACGCCGCCGGGCGCGTTGAGATCGATGGTCTCGAACGGCCCCATGAAGGACCAGCGCAGGGCCAGCCCCTCGCGGATGCCGATGTCCACGTCCTCGACGCTGGCATAGCCGTCGGCGACGAGGCGGAACGCCTCCTCCAGGAGCGCGCCCTGCATGCGGTTCATCACGAAGCCGTCCAGCTCGCGCTTCATCACGATGGGCGACTGGCCGGCGGCGCGCATAAGGTCAGCGGCGCGGCTCATGGTGTCCGCGGAGGTCCACGGCGCGGGCACCACCTCCACGGCGGGGATGAGATAGGGCGGATTGATGGGGTGGCACACGCACACCCGCTCGCGGTGCGTCAGGGTCTCGGAAAAGCGCGACGGCAGGATGGCCGAGGTGGAGGAGGCGAGCACGGTCTCGGGCGCGGCGAGCGCGTCGAGTTCGGCATAGAGCGCCTGCTTGAGGGCGAGGTCTTCCGGCGCATTCTCCTGCGCGTGGACGGCCCCCTCCAGCGCTTCCGCATAGGAGCCGGCGGCGGAAAGGCGCCCGCGCACGGCCTCGGGGGTGGCGCCGTTGAGGAGGTCGTTGGCGGCGAGGTCCGGCAGCACGCCTTCGATGTAGGCGAGCGCCGCCTCGGGCGCGCCTTCCGCCTTGTCCGCCAGCGCCACGTCGAAGCCGGCGCGGGCGAAGGTGATGGCCCAGGCCCGGCCGATGAAGCCCGAGCCGATGATGGCGATCTTGGTCATGGATGCCTCGTCATGGAAATGGAACCCGCGCCCCGGACCAGCGACGGCGCAGCCGGAGCGCCGAGCCGGGGCCCAGGGGAAAAGTCGGCGCAGCCGGCAAGGGCCTCCAGCCGACGGTGTAGAGCCGCCTTCGGCGTACCATTGCGCTGGACCCCGGCTCTCCTTCCGCTGACGCTGCAGTCGGCCGGGGTGCGAGGCAGGCGCATCACAGCCACAGCACCTGCCTTCTGAGATCGAGATCGCGCGCCAGCGGGCGGGCGGGGCCTTCGTGGACCACCTCGCCGCGCTCCAGCACCACCGCGCGATCGGCGAGGTTCAGAACCACGTCGAGATGGTGATCGACGATGACGAGGGTGAGCGAGCGGCGCAGCCGGTCGAAGGCGTCGAACAATTCTTCCGTGACCGCCGGGGACAGGCCCTCGAACGGCTCGTCCAGCAGCAGCACGCGGGTGTCGCCCATGAGCGCGCGGGCCACCGCCACCATCTGCTGCTCGCCGCCGGAGAGGAGATCGGCCGGCGTGTCCATGCGCACCTTCAGGCGGGGGAAGAGCTCCAGCACCTCCTCCTCACTGAAATGCTTGCCGGCCCCGGTGATGCGCTTCAGCCGCCCGAGTTCGAGGTTGTGGCGCACGCTCATGCCGTGGAACAGCGCCCGCCCCTGCGGCACGTAGCCGACGCCGCGCCGGGCGATGGCGGCGGAGGAGAGGCCGGCGAGTTCCTCGCCCGCCAGCGTCAGCGACCCGTTCATGGGCTTGACGATGCCGGTGATCGCCTTGAGGAGCGTGGACTTGCCCGCCCCGTTGCGGCCGAGCAGGGCGAGGATTTCCCCCTCCTTCGCCTCCAGCGAGACGCCGGCGAGGATGCGGCTCTTGCCATAGAAGGCGTCGATGCCGTGGAGCCGCAGCATGGTTTTGTCGGTGGCGGCGGATTCGAGGTCGCGGGCAGCGAGCGCGGCAGCGCCGGAGCCGATATAGACCTCCTGCACGCGCTTGTCGGAGCGCGCATCCTCCACCGTGCCGTCGACGAGGACCGCGCCGTCGGCCATCACGGTCACGGCGTCGGCCAGCTCGAACACGCGGTCGATGTCGTGCTCCACCAGCAGCACCGGCACTTCGGCGGAGATGTCCTTGATGAGGTTGGAGACGCGCGTGCGCTCCGCCGCCGCGAGGCCCGCCAAAGGCTCGTCCAGCAGCAGCACGCGCGGGCGTGAGGTGAGCGCGAGGCCCATGTCCAGCAGCCGCTGCCCGCCATAGGAGAGCGCGCCGGCCTCCGCCTTCTCCATGCCCGCGACGCCGAGGAAGGCCACCATTTCCGCCGTCTCGGCATTGATCTCGGGGATGGCGGCGGCATCCCGCCAGGGGTCGAAGCGGCTCTTGTGGGTGGCCTGCACGCCGAGGCGCAGGTTTTCCTCCACGCTGAGCGTCGGGAACAGATTGGTGATCTGGAAGGAGCGGGACAGGCCCTTCATGCACACTTGATTGGGCGAGAGCCCGTCGATGCGCTCCCCCGCGAGGCGGATCTCGCCGGCATGGGGCGGGAACATGCCGGAGATGATGTTGAAGGTGGTCGTCTTGCCGGCGCCGTTGGGGCCGATGAGGGCGTGGAGGGTGCGGTCCTTCACCGCCACCGCGCCCTGCCGCACCGCCTTGATGGCACCGAAGCCCAGCGCCAGCTCCTTCGCCTCCAGCAGCGGGGCGGTTCCGTCCCAATGCGGGCGCTCCGCCAGCGCGCGGGGCAGCGGCCGCTTCTCGGCGGAGGTGCGCCGGCCCATGGCGGCGGCCTCGATGGTCTTCTTCCGGAGCGGCGCCAGCAGCCGGCCGGCGACCCCCACGAGGCCGGTAGGCGAGAAGACGATGAAGGCCATGAACAGCAGGCCGAACCAGAACAGCCAGTTCGCCGTCCACATGGACAGGAACTCGCGGAACAGCACGAAGAACAGCGCCCCCAGCGCCGGCCCGAGGAAGGAGCGCATGCCGCCGATGACCACCATGGCCAGAAGCTCGCCCGAGAAGGCGATGGCGATGGGATCGGCCGAGGCGAAGCGGTGGTTGAAGGCGAGCAGCGCGCCAGCGAACGACGTCAGCCCTGCCGAGAGGGTGAAGCAGGCGATCTTGTAGGCCCGCGTATCGTAGCCGATGAAGCGCGCCCGCTGCTCGTTCTCGCGGATGGCGACGAGCACCGTGCCCACCGGCGAGCGCACGAAGCGCTGGAGGGTGAGGATGATGAGGAAGGCCGCCCCCGCCACCACCCAGTAGAAGGTGGCGTTGCGGTCCACATCGAGGCCGAGGAAGGGGCCGCGATTGACGCCGCCGAGGCCGTTCTCACCACCCGTCACCGCCGTCCAGCGGAAGGCGACGGTGTAGGCCAGCGCGGTCAGCGCCAGCGTCAGCAGCGAGAAGTAGACGCCGCGCCGGCGCAGCACCACATAGCCCACCGGGATCGCCGCCAGCGTCACCAGCACCGCCGCCGGGATCGCCAGCGCGAGGCCCCACTCCGGGAACAGCCGCTGCTGCAGGAGCGCCGCCGCATAGGCGCCGAGGCCGAACCACGCGCCATGGCCGAAGGAGACGAGGCCGGTGTAGCCGACGAGCAGGTTCAGCGCCATGCAGGCGAGGGCGAGGATCACCACGTCGGTCGCGGACGTCACCGTCAGCCCGAGGGCGGAGAGCAGCGCCGGCAGCAGCGCGAGCGCCACCGCGGCGATGATGAGGTTGGCGTTGCGGGCGAGCATCGCGGCTCCTGAGGCGGGAGGGGTCGCAGTCACGAAGGGGGCGGCGGGAGCGTTGGTGGCCTTGAGCATGGTGGTCACTCGAAGCGCAGGATGCGCTCGCCGAACAGGCCGCGCGGCCTCGTGAGCAGCACCGCCAGCATCAGCACGTACATGGAGGCCTCGGCGGCCGGCGGAATGAAGTAGACCGTGAGCCCGCGCACGAGGCCCACCAGCAGCCCCGCCGCCACCACGCCCCAGAACGAGCCGAGGCCGCCGATGACCACCACCACGAAGGCGGCGGTGAGGATTTCCGAGCCCATGGCCGGATGCACGCCGGAGATGGGCGCCAGCATGATGCCGGCGAGGCCCGCAAGACCGATGCCGATGGCCGCCACGGCGGTCAGATAGGGCCTGAGCGAAATGCCGAGCGCGCCGACCATGTCCGGATTCTGCACGCCGGCCCGCACCACGCGGCCGAAGGCGGTGCGCTGGAGCAGCAGCCACAGGCCCAGCACCGCCACCGCCGCCACCACCAGAATGGCGAGGCGATAGCGCGAATAGATGAAGTCACCGAGGAACACCTGCCCCTTCAGGAAGGCCGGGATGGAGAAGGGGATGGGCGTGGCGCCGAAGGCCATGCGCAGCGCCTGCTCGATCACCATGGCAAGCCCGAAGGTGAGCAGCAGCGAGAGGATGGGATCGGCCCGGTAGAAGCGCGAGAACAGGGTGCGCTCGATGACCATGCCGATGAGCGCCACCGCGATGGGCGCGCCGATGAAGGCGGCGGGAAAGCCGTAGCGGTTGCCGATCTCCACGCCGATGTAGGCGCCGATGGCATAGAAGCCGCCATGGGCAAGATTCACGATGCCGCCGAGGGAGAAGATGAGCGACAGGCCGAGCGCGATCAGGAGATAGGCGACGCCCACCAGAAGCCCGTTGAGCAATTGCTCGATGAGAAAGACGAGTTCCATGGGCATGAAGTCTTCTCCGGCCTGAGGCGTTTTTTACTGGCGGACATCAACGGCGCCCCCGCGCCGCCCGGACTCCCTCTCCCCTTGCGGGAGAGGGAGGAGTTGGTGCCCCGGACCAGCGACGGCGAAGCCGGAGCGCCGAGCCGGGGCCCAGGGGAAAGTTCGGCGAAGCCGGCAATCCCCCAAGGCATCCCCGCTTGAGCCGCCTTCGGCGAACCCGTGCGCTGGGCCCCGGCTCGCATTCCGCTATCGCTGCATGCGTCCGGGGCGCGAGGACGGTGCCGAACCGGCCGGGGGGCCTACCCTTCCGCGGAAAGAAAAGAAGCCCGCTCCCGGACCAGCGACGGCGGAGCCGGAGCGCCGAGCCGGGGTCCTGCGGAAAGTTCGGCGAAGCCGGCAAAACCCCGCCACCCTCCCCGCTTGAGCCGCCCAAACTCCCTCTCCCCCTGCGGGAGAGGGCGGGGGTGAGGGGTATGGCGTCGCAAGAACCGTTGGCCGGCGCACGCGGAGGCATCCCTACCCCTCACCCCAACCCCTCTCCCGCAAGGGGAGAGGGGCGCCCCTCACCCCGCGGGGAAGGTGCAGGCGTTCTCTTCAGGGGTCGGCGCGATGACGTCGAGGGCGGTGCCGGCGGCCGGGACGGCGGGGCCGAGGACCATGATGTCCCAATTGTCCTTCACCTGCGCCACCGGGCGGGGGGTCACCGTGTACATCTCCTGGATGAGCTGGTGGTCCCAGTCACGGAAGTAGCCCTTGCGGTCCTTGAGGATGTCCAGCTCCTTCTCCTTCTCGAAGAAGGAGATGATCTGCGCGGAATCCGTGCTCTTGGTCTCGATCATGGCGCGGGCGACGAGCTTGGTGGCCACATAGTCGCCCCAGGCCTGGTTCTCCGGCGGCTTGCCCCACTTCTTCACGAAGGCGGCAACGAAGGCCTTGGAGGACGGCGCGGAAACATCATGGTGCCAGATGAGCGGCCAGATGCCGCCGAACGCATCCTTGCCCGCGCCCCAGGCCACCGCCGTATCGAAGCCGAAGCCGCCGAATGGATACTTCAGGCCGAATTCCGAATACTGCTTAATGAAGTTGGTGATCTGGTTGCCGGCGAGGTTGGAGATCACCACGTCCGGTCGGGCCTGCCGCACCTTGAGCAGATAGGGCGAGAAGTCGGTGGCGTCGGTGGGCACCAGTTCGTCCGCCACCACCTCGCCGCCGTTCTGGGCGATGAAGCGCTTGGCGACGCGGGAGAGGTCGTGGCCGAAGGCGTAATCGGCAGTGAGGAAGAAGAGCTTCTTGCCCTTGATGAGGCCGTCCCGCAGCATCGCCGCGCCCACCGCCTTCACATATTGGGTGTTGGCGCCTTCCACATGGAACATGTAGCGGTTGCAATCCTTGCCGCGCAGGGCATCAGAATTGCCGCCGGTGTTGACGAATACGATCTTGTTGCGCGCCGCGACCTGGGCGATGGCCAGCGCCGAGGCCGAGGAAATCTCGCCCACGATCACCGCCGCCTTGTCGCGCTCGATATAGCGCTCCGCCTTGGAGGAGGCGGTGGCGGGGTTCACGCTGTCTTCCATGACGAGGTTGATCTTGCGGCCGTTGATGCCGCCGGCCGCGTTCAGCTCCTCCACCGCGAGCTGCACGCCCATCTGGCCATAGGCGCCGAGCGGGCCGAGGAAGCCGGTGAGCGGGGTGAGGTGGCCGAAGGTCACGGTGTCGGCCTGCGCCTTCACGATGGCCGGCATGCCGACGCCGCCGAGAAGCGCGGCCGCGCCGACGCCCTTCAGCAGCGTGCGGCGGCCGATGGATGCGGACGCAATTCGGGCGTGATGAGGAATGTCGTTCACGGCGTCGTCTCCTCCCATGGGTCCGGCTTGGATGTTGCGGCGGCAGGATTTTTCCCGTCCGATCCGCTCCGGAATGATTGCCGACTGGCTCGGCTATCTGTTATCTGTGATCACACATAGCAGACGCGGAACATGGAACACAAGACACGATCCGCCGGCGACGGCGATGCCTCAGAGGTCCGCGGCGAGGCGCCGGCGGAAACGCTCGATGCCCGTGTCGGCCGCATCGTCCGCCAGACTTTGGCCGATCAGGTCTATGGGGATCTGAAGGAGCTTCTGCTCTCCGGCCGCGCCGCCCCGGGCGAGCGCTTCACCCTGCGCGGGCTCGCCGGAGCCATCGGCACCAGCGCAATGCCGGTGCGGGAGGCCGTGTCCCGCCTCGTCGCCGAGAATGCGCTGGAGGTGCTGCCCAACCGGGCCGTGCGCGTGCCCCTCATGTCCCGCGCCCGCTTCGCCGAGTTGCGCCTCATCCGCACCAGCCTCGAAGGCCTCGCCGCCGCCACCGCCGCCCGCGAAGCCACCGCCGAGGAGATCGCCGAGGTGGTCCGCCATGAGCGCGCCTTCGCCGCCGAGCGGGACAAGAAGCGCCCGGACGGCGCCGCCGCCATGCGCCACAACAAGGACCTGCACTTCGCCCTCTACCGCGCCGCCCACCTGCCCACCCTGATGGGGATGATCGAGGGTCTCTGGCTGCAGATCGGCCCCGTCCTCAATCTCGACTTCCGCGCCGGCCCGGAGCGGGTGCGGCAGGGGGAGGCCCACCTCCACCATGAGCGCCTCGTCGCCGCTCTCAAGGCCCGCGATTCGGACGCGGCCCGCGACGCCCTCGTGGCGGATATCTGGAGCGCGGGCGACTTCATCCTCTCGCGCGACGTGCTGCCGGACTGATTCATAGCTGACTGCACCCGAACCGGCACCTGACAGCACCGATACCCCACAAGAAAACCTAGGGAGAACGCCATGGACCTCGGCATCGCCGGCATCCGCGTCATCGTCACCGCCGGCGCCGGCGGCATCGGGCTGGAGATCGCCCGCGCCTTCCTGAAGGAGGGGGCAAGGGTGGAAGTCTGCGACGTGGACGACGCCGCTTTGGAGGCCTTGGGCAGTACCGCTCCGGGGGCGGTGGGAACCTGGTGCGATGTGTCCGATCGGACCTCGGTCGCGGCCTTCATGGACGGCGCACTGGGCCGCCTGGGCGGGCTCGATGTCCTTGTAAACAATGCGGGAATCGCCGGCCCCACCGGCCGCGTGGACCAGATCTCGCCGGAGGACTGGGACCGCACTTTGGCGGTGGACATCACCGGCCATTTCAACGTCACCCGCCTCGCCGTGCCGGCCCTGAAGGAGAGCGCCAACGCCTCCATCATCGGCCTCTCCTCGGCCGCCGGCCGCTTCGGCTTTCCGCTCCGCTCGCCCTATGCGGCGGCGAAGTGGGGGGTGATCGGCTTCATCAAGTCGTTGGCCATGGAGCTGGGCGAATTCGGCATACGCGCCAATGCGATACTGCCCGGATCGGTGGACGGCCCGCGCATCCGATCAGTGTTCGAGAACAAGGCGCGGGAGCGCAACATGTCAATGGAGGAGGTGCAGGCAATGGCCCTCTCGGCTACGTCGCTGAAGCGCCTCATCCCACCGCAACACCTTGCCAATGTTGCAGTTTTCCTGTCATCCCCGATGGGTTCCACCATCTCCGGCCAGGCCATCGCGGTGGATGGCGACATGCAGATGCTGGTGTAAACGCCCAAACCGCCGCCGCCCTCGAGCCCAGCCGGAGGGCGGCGAAAGTGTTTTTCCGGCGGAGGGTTAGATCCCGGCCTGCGACACGAACTTGGGGTTCAGATAGGCCTCGATGGCCTCCGAGCCACCCTCCGAGCCATAGCCGGAATCCTTGATGCCGCCGAACGGAACCTCAGGCAGCGCAAGGCCCAGGTGGTTGATGGTCATCATGCCCGCCTGCACCCGGTGCGCCACCTGCTGGGCGGTCTTGGCCGAGCGGGTATAGGCATAGGAGGCAAGGCCATAGGGCAGACGGTTGGCCTCGGTGACGGCCTCCTCGAAGTCGGAGAAGGGCAGCATCATGGCCAGCGGGCCGAACGGCTCCTCGTTCATCATCCGCATCTCGCGGGTGACGCCCGTGACCACGGTGGGCTCGAAGAAATAGCCTTTGTTTCCAATGCGTCCACCGCCAGTGGCCACCTCCGCGCCCTTCTGGCGAGCGTCAGCGATGAGGGCTTCCATGGCCGGGATGCGGCGCTCGTTGGCGAGCGGCCCCATGGTGGTGCCGGCCTCCAGGCCGTTGCCCACCTTCACCGCCTTGGCGACGGTGACGAAGGCGTCCACGAACTCTTCGTAGACCCTCTCCTGAATGAGATAGCGGGTCGGCGAGACGCACACCTGCCCGGCATTGCGGAACTTGGCGGCGGCGATCTGCTTGGCCGCGGCGGTCACGTCGGCATCATCGAAGACGATGACCGGCGAGTGGCCCCCCAGTTCCATGGTGGCGCGCTTCATGTGCTCGCCCGCCAATGCCGCCAGCCGCTTGCCGACGGGGGTTGACCCGGTGAAGGTGATCTTGCGGATGGTCGGGTGCGGAATGAGATATTCGCTCACCTCCGCCGGCACGCCATAGACGAGGCCGATGACGCCGGCCGGAATGCCCACGTCCACGAAGGCGCGGATCAGCTCGGCGGGCGAGGCCGGCGTCTCCTCGGGTGCCTTCACGATGATGGAGCAGCCGGCCGCCAGGGCGCCGCACAGCTTGCGAACCACCTGGTTGATGGGGAAGTTCCAGGGCGTGAAGGCCGCCACCGGCCCGACTGGCTCCTTGATGACGAGCTGATAGACGCCGGGTGCGCGGGCGGGAATGACCCGGCCATAGGCGCGGCGGGCCTCTTCGGCGAACCAGTCGATGATGTCGGCGGCGGCCAGCGTCTCCATGCGCGCCTCGACGAGCGGCTTGCCCTGCTCGAGCGTCATCAGGCGGGCGATACCGTCCGCGCGCTCGCGCAGCAGGTCCGCGGCCTTGCGCATGAGCTTCGACCTGTCGAAGGCCGACACCTTGCTCCAGGTCGCGAAGCCGCGCTCCGTCGCTTCCAGCGCCGCGTCGAGGTCGGCGCGCGAGCAGTGGGCAACCGAGCCGATCTCCTCCTCCGTCGCAGGATTGATAACCGGGATGCGGCGCCCGCCTTCGGCATCGCGCCAGACGCCGTCGATGTGGAGCTGGACGTGGGGATAGGCGTCGGATGTCATGGGGCTTCCTCCTTGGGGCGCCGCGCCGTGGACCGCGCGCGCGTCCGTCGAATCAGGCGTTCGAGTCCGGTTTTGCGCCCCGGCGCGCCGAACGTCCCCGCTCTTCCGGCGCGCCAGCGGGAGCGTGATGAACAGCGGAAAGGGATTGGCGGGCGTGCGCCGGGGCGGGCGGGCATCCTAAGCGGCAACCGCGCGGTTGAGAACCGCGACGGGCGCGGGAAACCGGCATGAGGTCCGCAGCGTTGGCATGGCTGCACGGCGGCTCACCCGCCGAGACCGGAGACACCGATGAACACCGCAAACCTGCAGCTGGAAGGCGTGCTGCTCGCCCTGTCGCGCCTGCTCGAGACCATGCGGCACAAGGGCCTGCTCACCTCCGGCGAGATCGAGACCGCGCTCGCCGAAGCGGAGGACGCCGCCCGGCGCGATGCCGCCTCCCGCAGCATCAGCCCGGCGCAGGCGGAGGGTGTACTCTTTCCCATCCGCTTCCTGCGCGCGGCCACCAATCGTCAGGAGGGGCTTCCCCCGACCTTCACCGACCTCGCCACCACCATCGGGGAGAACAAGGACCGGCACGGCGGAGAGCCGCACCGGGACGCCACGCAACGCTTGTAGCGGCCTATGTATGGTGGGTTTCTTCCGGAAGGCGATCCCTCCGAAATGAACCAATCACCGCGACTGGGAATGATCAGGCCAAAAAACGGCGCACGAGGCGCCGCACCAGACGGCCCGGCCCATAGTGCCAGGCCAGCGTCACCTGGTCGGTCAGCGACGTCCGCCTCAGGGCACGCGGCACAAACCACGCGTTGTGGCCGGTCCGGCGGGCCAGGATGTAGCCGTGGGCAGCAAGCAGACGTCGGCTGCGGCCGAAACCAACCCGGTCATCGACAAGGATGAGACGTGGGTTGAAGCGGGATGCGGAAAAGCCGGCCAGCACATCGGCCTCCGTCCCCGTCACATCAATCGAAACGAAGTCGACACTGCTGATGCCGACGTCGCCAAGGACATCATCCAGAGTGCGCACCGGCACCCGAAGGGTACCGCGGGGCAGGTCGCCCGGATAAAGGATCGCTCGCGCCTCCCGGCCGAGCAGCCACAATTGCGTGGTGGAGGGCGAGCCGGGCGCGCCGCAAGCGACACAGGCGACGTGCGCCTTGCGCACCGCCTTGAGTGCATTCGCCAGTTCCGTCGATGGCTCGACGAGCAGGCCCGCCCAGCCGTTCAACTCCAGATGGTAGGTCTGGCTGCCGCGGATCGGATCGCCCGCCCCCACCTCGACGAACGTGCCCACACCAGACCCCAGCCAGGACTCAACCAGGCTTCGCTCATGGTGTGCAGGACTTATAACCCCCACACCGTCAACATAAACAACAGAAGAATGCATTTCATTAAGCCCGTGTTATCGGGCAAAACGTAACATTCAAAAAATAACCAGCAATTACAACCGCGTCCGCAGTGAACACGATATGTTCAATATGAATGAATTTAAATATGAAATACTGTCCATATTACATTCTGAAACGTGGATTTACAGATTCGTGCGATTGAGTAAATCTTAGGCTATTCGCCCAATCCGCCCCAGAGAGCCAGCCGGGACGTCTAGATCAATGTGCGCAATGTCTCTGCGAACCGTCGGCCCGTCTGGCGCACGGATGCGCAGCCCTTGCGGGTGAGCTGGAGCCAAACCCTCCGGCGGTCTTCAGGGTCGGGAAGGCGCTCCACGAGCCCCTGCTGCTCGAGCATTTCGAGCCGGCGCAAGGCTGTTGTGACCGACGTCCCGGCGCCCGAGCAGAGCGCCGACACCGAGATTCGCCGCCCTTCTTCCTGCGCCATGGCAAGATCGAGCAGCATGTCCCAGGCGGTCACGCCCCCCGCCACGTCCGGAAGCACCCGCTGCCGATCGAGCCGAAGGCCGGCGAGAACGCGCAGGACCTCCGCTGGATCTTCAAGGGTGGTCGCAGCCGGTCGCTTCCGCAGGGATATTTCCAGCGCCCGGCGGATGGCGGCGGCGAGATCTCCCATCTCGACCGGCTTCTGCAGGAAATCCACGACGCCCGTCCTGAGGGCGGCGATGGAACTCTCCAGCGAGGCGCACCCCGTGAGGACGATGGAGACAATCGGCTCCCCCTGGCGGATTTCACCGGCGCGCTCCACAAGCGCCAGGCCGTTCATGCCCGGCATGGCGAGGTCCGTGACGAGAACGCGGATCGCAGGGTTCTGCTCGATGAGATCGAGAGCGCTCATCGGCGAGGAGGCGCAGATCACCCGCAAATTTTCGATCGCGAGGCCTTCACTGACCTCGACGAGAAAATCCTTGTCATCATCGACGACAATGACCGCTATGTCGCGCATTGCTCACATGTCACCCGTCCGGCGCTGACGGCGTTCATGGCAGAACGCTGTCCGCGGCCGGCTCGCCCCCGCAGAGCCCTTGATAAGGTTAAGCTGGTATCATGCTAGGTCGTAGGGAATCTAGCGCAAATTGATCCGGCTCACTCCGATTTGGATCGATCTACTGATGGAAAGGACAGGGGGCTCAACGGGCGCCACACACGCTGCGCGCGCGAAAAACCCGGATTTCGGGCGCAAGGACGCGGGCAGCTTGGCCGCATCGCGACACGTCGCGGAGTCGGCTTAGGCCGAGACGGCCTCAGCCTGCGGCGCCTCGATCTGGCGCACCCGGTCCATCACGGCCTTCTGCACCTTCTCGAAGGCGCGCACCTCGATCTGGCGCACGCGCTCGCGCGAGACGCCGAACTCGGAGGCGAGATCCTCCAGCGTCATCGGATCGTCGGAGAGGCGGCGCGCCTCGAAGATGCGACGCTCGCGATCGTTGAGGACGGACAGGGCGCCGGACAGGGCAGAGCGGCGGTTGTCGAGTTCCTCGCTCTCGGCGAGCTGCTCCTCCTGGTCGAGGCGCTCGTCCACAAGCCAGTCCTGCCACTCGCCGCCTTCCGAATCCTCGCGGATCGGGGCGTTGAGGGAGGCGTCGCCGGAGAGGCGGCGGTTCATGTCCACCACGTCCTGCTCAGTGACGCCGAGCTTGGTGGCGATCTGCTGCACCTGGTCGGGACGCAGGTCGCCCTCCTCCAGCGCGGAGATCTGGCTCTTGGCCTTGCGCAGGTTGAAGAACAGCTTCTTCTGCGCGGCCGTGGTGCCCATCTTCACGAGGCTCCACGAGCGCAGGATGTATTCCTGGATGGAAGCGCGGATCCACCACATGGCATAGGTGGCGAGGCGGAAGCCCTTCTCGGGCTCAAACCTTTTCACCGCCTGCATGAGGCCCACGTTGCCCTCGGAAATCACCTCGGAAATGGGCAGGCCATAGCCGCGGTAGCCCATGGCGATCTTCGCCACGAGGCGCAGGTGGCTCGTCACCAGCTTGTGAGCGGCGTCGCGGTCCCCGTGCTCGCGCCAGCTTTTCGCGAGCATATATTCCTCCTGCGGCTCCAGCATGGGGAACCGCCGGATTTCCTCCAGGTACCGCGAAAGCCCGCCCTCTGCGGAGGGAATGGGCATGGACTTCTGCTGGGCCATCACGAGGCCTCCTTCTCCCGCGGCCCCCGTCCGGGCAGCCGCCTGTGCGGCCGCATGACGCCGACCGCGACGCACGATGATATAGATACGAATGGGGCGCGGATAGGTTTCATCCTCTCACGTCGCTGCGAGAGCGGATTGCGTTTCTGCACGCCCTCGATCAGTCGCGCAGCGCCGCCTCGAGCGCCGCAAGATCCTGCGGCAGCGCGCTTTCAAACGACAATTCCTCGCCCGTCACCGGATGCGCGAAGCCGAGCCGCGCCGCATGCAGCGCCTGTCGGCCGAGCGCGGCTAGGCACGCCCTCGCCTCGTCCGGCAGAAGTGAGACCTTGGTCCGGAAGCCCTGGCCATACACCTCGTCTCCCAGCAGCGGATGGCCGGCATGGGCCATGTGGACGCGGATCTGGTGGGTGCGCCCGGTCTCCAGCCGGCACTCGATGACGCTCGCGACCTCCGCGCCGTTCTTGCCGACGAAGGTCTCCAGCACCTCCCAGTGGGTCACCGCGTGACGGCCGGAACCCCGCACCGCCATTTTCTGGCGATGGGTCGGATGCCGGTCGATGGGCGCATCCACCCGTCCGCGCGGCTCGGGCACGCCCCAGACGAAGGCGAGATAGGCGCGCTCCAACGGCCCGGCGCGGCCATGGTCGGCAAACTGGGCGGCGAGACCCTTGTGGGCAGCATCGGACTTCGCCACCACCAGCAGGCCGGAGGTATCCTTATCGATCCGGTGAACAATGCCCGGCCGCCGCACGCCGCCGATGCCGGACAGGCTGTCACCGCAATGGTGCAGGAGCGCGTTGACCAGCGTGCCCGAGGCGTGGCCCGGAGCCGGATGCACCACCAGCCCCGCCGGCTTGTCGATGACGATGAGGTGATCGTCCTCGAAGGCAATGCTGAGCGGGAGGTCTTCCGCCACCGGCTCGGCGGGTTCGGGGGGCGGCAGGGTCAGGGTGTATACCTCGCCGGCATTGACCCTCGCGGCCGCGTCCCCTACCACTCCCCCGCCGAGGGACACCTGCCCTTCCGCAACGAGACGCTGGATGCGGGTGCGGCTGAGTTCGGGCGCAAGGCGCGCCAGGACGCGGTCCAGCCGCTGGCCTGCATCCTCGGGCGCGACGGCGAGGGTAAGGCTCGCGCCAGTGTCCTGACCGGCTTCGTCCGGCCCGATGTCGTCGGTGAGGTCGTCGAAGCCGTCGGCAAGGGCAGCTTCGGTCGTTTTCGCGTTCATTCTTGTTCCGTCAGGAGCCCCGGCCCCTCATGTTCCACCGCCCGCCCCAGATCGACACCCCCGAAGAGGCGCTGACGCCGGAGCAGGAGCGCGTCATCCGCAAGTTCCGCCGCTTCTCCAGCATCTCCATGCTGGTCATGGTGCTGGGGGTGGCGGCCGTGTTCGGCGTCATCGGTTATCGCATGATCCGGGCAAAACCGCTTGCGTCCGGCGAAATGACTGCCCTGCTGCCCAAGGGGGCCCGGATCGTCTCCACGGCCGTCTCCGGCGATGTAGTCGTGGTGGCGATCGAACTCAACGGCGCGACGGAGATCCGCACCTTCGACGCCCGCACCCTTGCCCCGGCCGGGCGGCTGCGCTTCGCGGTGGAGCCCTGAGCTACTGAAGCGAGCCCTCGCCGTCTCCCGGCATGCGGGCGAGCATCATCTGGGTGATGGCGACCAGCATGTCCGCGCGCGCCTTGAGGTTGTCGGCCTCCAGAAGCGCCTGTTTCTCCAGCGCGCCGTAGGGCGACATCACCGAAAGCGCGTTCACCAGCGTCTCGGTCCCGGCCTGACGGATGCCGTCCCAGTCGGCCTCAAGCTTGTTGGCGTCGAGAAAGGCCGCGAGCGCCGCGAGAACCGCCTCCCGGTCCACCTCCGCCTCGCCGGCCGAAACATCGAAATCCTCGGCGAAGGTGCCCGTGTCGATGCGGAACTGGCGGTACGGCGTCGTTACCGGCATTTCCTCAATCACACGGAAGCGGCAGATGCCGCTCAGGGTGATGAGATAGCGCCCATCCCCCGTCTCGCCGAACTGGGTGAGCCGACCCACGCAGCCCACCTTGTGTACCGCCGGGCCATTCGCGCCCGCAGGCGCGGCCTCGTCGGGCTGAATCATGCCGATGAGCCGCGCGCCGCCGAGCGCATCATCCACCATGGCGAGATAGCGCGGCTCGAAGATGTTGAGCGGCAGTTCCGCCCGCGGCAGCAGCAGGGCGCCGGTGAGGGGAAAAACAGGGATCACCGGCGGAATATCCGCCGGTGCCAGGTAATTGCGGTTGGCAGCCACGAAAAAATCCTTCTCGAGCGCCTGCGAGCGAAAGTCCGTCCGCATCGGGAAAGCGCATCGACCCAAACGATCGAAAGCCGCGCCCGCCCCGGACAGGAAGGCCGCGCTCTCAGGCGAACATGATCGCCGACAATTTCTTACGGCCTGAAAGGGTGAGCGGATCGGTCGGGCCCCAGGCCTCGAACAGCTGGACCAGCTGCTTGCGCGCCGCATCCTCATTCCAGGAGCGGTCGCGCTTGACGATATCGAGCAGGTGGATCAGCGCGTCCTCGCGCCGGCCCTTGGCATTCAGCCCGAGCGCGAGGTCGAAGCGGGCCTGATGGTCGGCGGGATCGAGGTCGAGTTTTGCCTGAAGCGTCGCGAGATCGCCTAGAGAGGCCGCCTGCTCGGCGACATCAAGGGCGGCGCGGGCGGCAGCGATGGACGCGTCGTTCGCCTTGTCGGCGGGCGCCAACGCCAGCGTCGCCTTCGCCTGCTCCAGCGCACCGGCCGCTACCTGGGTGCGCACGAGGCCGGCGAGCGCCTTCAGATTGTCGGGCTCCTCACCCAGCACGCCGGCGAAGATTTCCGCTGCCGCGGCCAGGTCGCCGTCCGCCAGCGCGCCTTCGGCCGCCGCGAGGGCTTCCTCGAGCCCGTCCGTTGCGGGACCGAGGAGACGATCGATGAACGCCTTCACCTGCCCTTCCGGCAAGGCGCCCATGAAGCCGTCCACCGGCTGGCCATTCACGAAGGCATAGACGGTGGGCACCGACTGGATGCCGAGCTTGCCGGGGATGACCGGGTGATCGTCGATATTGAGCTTGGCAAGGCGCACCTTGCCCTTGGCGGCCTTCACCACCTTCTCGATCACGGGGGTAAGCGTCTTGCACGGGCCGCACCAGGGCGCCCAGAAATCCACGAGGACCGGACGGCGCTTCGACTCTTCCATCACCTCGGCCATGAAGGTCTGGGTGGTGGTATCGATGATGTCGCCGCCGGCGCTGTCCGAACCCGCAGCCGGTTTGGCACCCGTGGCGCCTGCCTGATTGAGCAGCATGTGTCGCAATCCCCGAAAATCCAGCCCCGCAGCGCCCAGAAGCGCCATCGCCGGGACGGCCGCCCCCTTAGATGGGGCGCCGCCGCACCGACGCAATGCGGCGCTTGCGGCCTTGTACCCCTTTCGCGGGCGGAAGGTAAGGCAGGGGGCGCGGACACAACCATAAGAGGTGAATGCGCCCACCTCTCGCCGATCCGAGGGGCGACCCCTGTGGATCGTTGGCAATCCAAGGGTTGCGCGGGGGCGGCGGCCCATGCACGCTGGTTTGACCTCCACCGGAAAGGCTGGCACACCCCGCGCCGATGACCGTCCTCGTCCCCACAGCCAAGATCGCGGCATGAAGTTCGACCGCCTGCGGCTCGTGGGCTTCAAGACCTTCGTCGAGCCGACCGATCTCCTGATCGAGCCCGGCCTTACCGGCGTGGTGGGGCCGAACGGGTGCGGCAAGTCCAACCTTGTCGAGGCGCTGCGCTGGGTGATGGGCGAAAGCTCATACAAGGCCATGCGCGCCAACGACATGGAGGATGTCATCTTCTCCGGCACCACGGGGCGGCCGGCGCGCAATTCCGCAGAGGTGGTGCTGCACCTCGACAATTCCGACCGCACCGCCCCGGCCGCCTTCAACGAGTGGGACCAGCTGGAGATCGTCCGCCGCATCGAGCGCGGCGCGGGATCGAGCTACCGCATCAACGGCAAGGACGTGCGCGCCCGGGACGTTCAGCTTATCTTCGCCGATGCCTCCACCGGCGCCCGCTCCCCCGCCCTCGTGCGGCAGGGGCAGATCGGCGAGATCGTCGGCGCCAAGCCCAATGCCCGACGCCGCATCCTGGAAGAGGCTGCCGGCGTCGCCGGCCTTCACGCCCGCCGCCACGAGGCCGAGACCCGGCTCAAGGCGGCCGAGCAGAATCTGCTGCGGCTGGAAGACGTCATCACCCAATTGGGCACGCAGGTGGACAGCCTGCGCCGCCAGTCCCGCCAGACCGTGCGCTACAAGTCGCTCGCCGCTGAAATCCGCCAGTGCGAGGCGACCCTGCTCTGGCTGCGCTGGCAGGACGTCACGAAGGCACTGACCGACGCCGAGCAGGCGGTGGAGGCCGCCCGGCGCGACGGGGCGGAGCACACGCGCCTTCAGGCGGAGGCCGCGCGCCTTCAGGCCCTGGCCGCCCACGCCCTTCCCGCTTTGCGCCAGAAGGAGGCGGAAGCCGCCGCAGCGTTGCAGCGCCTCACCCATGCCCGGCAGGAGCTGGATGCCGAGGAGGCCCGCCTTGCCGCCCGCAAGGAGGAGTTGGAACGTCGTCTCGTCCAGCTGGCTCAGGATACCGCCCGTGAGGAGGCCCTCTCCCACGACGCCGAGAGCGTGCTGGAGCGTCTCGCCACGGAGGCAGAAAACCTGCGTTTCGAACAGGAAGAGGCGGCCGAGCGCGAGGCCATCGCCTCGGACATGCAGGAAGAGGCCGCTGCCTTTCTGGAAGAGGCCGAGCGCGCGCTCGAGGAAAAGACAGCGCACTTCGCCGATCTCGGCGCCCGCCGCGCCTCGCTGGAGCAGCTTCTGCGCGAGACGCGCGACCGGCTGGTGCGCAACGCTGCCGAGCGCGCCTCGGTGGAGGCGGAGGAAAGCCGCCTGAAGCAGCAAGCCGGCACCGACGCCCTCGAAGGCCTGCGCATGGAGGCCGAAGCCGCCCGCGACGCGCTGGCCGAGGCCGAGGAATCCAGCATCGACGCCGAGGTGGCCCACACCCTCGCCCGCCGCGCCATCGAGGAACTGCGGCCGACCCTCGCCGAGGCGCAAGCCCGCTTCGGGCGGCTGGAGACCGAGGCGCGGACGCTGGCGAAGGTGCTCCAGTCCAGCGATGCGCGCTTCCCGCCTGTGGCCGATCTCGTGACTGTCGCCAAGGGCTATGAGACGGCGCTGGGTGCCGCCTTGGGCGACGATCTCGACTTGCCGGTCGATGACGCGGCCCCTGCGCGCTGGGCCGGCGCGGCGCGCGACCCGTCCGATCCCGCTTTGCCGGAAGGGGTCGAGCCCCTGTCGCGATTTGTCTCCGGCGCCCCGGCATTGGCGCGGCGTCTGGCGCAGGTTGGCATCGTTTCCCGCGCGGATGGCCCCGCTCTGGCAAGCCGGCTGAAGGCGGGCCAGCGCCTCGTCTCCGTGGAAGGGGACCTCTGGCGCTGGGACGGCGTGGTCGCCGCCGCCGATGCCCCCACAGCCGCCGCCCGCCGCCTTGCCGAGCGCAACCGCCTCGCCGACATCGAGGCCGAGGCCGCACTGGCGGAAGCGCATCTCGACGAGGTACGCGCCACGCTCGCCGATCGGGAAAGCAGGCTCAGGCAGGCGGCCGAAGGCGAAAATCTCGCCCGGGAGGCCCGCCGCGCCGCGCAACGCTCCGCGGAAGCGAGCCGCGCCACCTTGGAGGCGGCCGAGCGCCGCGCCGCCCAGCATCTCGCGCGCCTTTCCGCTCTGGCCGAGGCCCGTAACCGCCTCGCTGCCGTACGCGCCGAATCGGAAGCTTCGCAGGTCGAAGCCGAGCGCCAGCTTGCCGCCCTCGACACGCCGCAGGCGCTCGAATCGGAACTCGCCCGCGCCCGCGCAGACACAGCCGAGCGCCGCGCCGCCGTGGCGGAGGCCCGTGCCCGCCTCGATGCTTTGCGGCGCGACGCCACCCAGCGCATGCGCCGGCTGGAAGCCATCGCGGCCGAAGAACGTTCCTGGCGCCAACGCGCCGGAGGTGCGGGGGAGCGCCTTGCCGCGGTCGCCGCCCGGGAAGGCGAGGCGAAGACCGAGCTTGCCGAGATCGAGGAGGCCCCCTCCGAATTCATCCGACGCCGCCGCGCGATCATGAATGCCCTCGAAGAGGCGGAGGCCGCCCGCCGGGAGGCCGCAGACCGTCTCGCCGAGGGTGAGGAGGCGCTTGCCGCCGCCGACCGCGCCGCCCGCGAGGCGCTGGAAGCCATGTCCGGCGCCCGCGCCGAGGCCGCCCGCGCCGACGCCCGGCTGGAGGGCGCCCGCCAGCGCCGCGACGACCTCCAGCGGGAGATCGCCGATATTCTCGACGGCCCGCCAGACCTCGCCCGCGAGCAGGCTGGCCTCACCGATTCGTCCCCCTCCCCCAACGTTGCGGCCATCGAGGCGACGCTGGAGCGGGCGAAGCGCGACCGGGAGCGGCTCGGCGCCGTGAACCTGCGCGCTGACGTGGAGCTGGAGGAGGCCGAGGCCCAGCACACCAAGCTCACAACGGAACGCGACGACCTCAACGAGGCCATCCGCCGCCTGCGCGCCGCCATCCAGAGCCTCAACCGTGAGGCGCGCGAACGGCTTCAGGCCTCCTTCGCCGTGGTGGACGGCCATTTCCGCAAGCTCTTCGACACGCTGTTCGGCGGCGGCGAGGCGCAACTGGTGCTGACCGATGCGGACGATCCGCTGGAAGCCGGCCTCGACATCATCGCCAAGCCTCCGGGCAAGAAGCCGCAGACGCTGATGCTGCTGTCTGGTGGTGAGCAGGCGCTGACTGCCATGGCGCTCATCTTCGCGGTCTTCCTGACGAATCCCGCCCCCATCTGCGTGCTGGACGAGGTGGACGCGCCGCTCGACGACGCCAATGTGGAGCGATTCTGCACCCTGCTGGAGGAGATGACGCGCCTCACCGACACGCGCTTCCTCACCATCACCCACAATCCGATCACCATGGCCCACCAGAATCGCCTCTTCGGCGTCACCATGGCGGAGCGGGGAATCTCCCGTCTGGTGTCCGTGGATCTGCAGAGCGCCGAGCGCCTGCGGGAGGCGGTTTAGCCGGCCCGGACCATGCTTGAACGGGGCCTTTCCCGTGCGGCGGACTCGACCGTGCGGAAGGGCGCCGGCCCACGCTTTCCATTGCGGCAGCGACGACGCGGCGAAGCACGATGTCGCAGCCACATTTTTCTCTTTTATTTTCAGAAGCTTGATACCTACTGCGGCCGCCTTGACACTCAATTTTGACGCAACTATGGTGCGCCGCGGTTCGAGGGGGAGGGCTGCTGTCCTCCACCGGAGCCAGGAACTTGCGCCATGTCCGGACCTGACGATACCTCCACAGGAGGCAAAAGAGGATCGGACGGGGCGGCAGGCTCCCGGCCCACCGATACCGAGCTCTCCGCAAGGCTTGAGCAGCTCAACACCTCGTTGGGCCACGTCCGCGCCAAAGCCGAGGTCCCGGCTCCGAAAGAGCAGGATACCTCGTCCAAATCGGGCGTCGCGCTTGCCTTCCGGCTGGGTGCCGAATTTGTGTCGGGCGTTCTGGTGGGGTCTCTCATCGGGTACGGGATCGATCGCTTCTTCTCGATCACGCCCTGGGGGCTGATCGTGTTCACGCTGGTCGGCTTCGCCGCGGGCGTGGTGAACATGCTGAGGGCGTCCGGCGAAGGCCGGAAGGTCGGCCCCGGCAAGTCCTGACGAGCGCCCCCTGCGAATGGGGCAAGGCGCGGCGGGACAGGGTTTTCGGGATGGCGCGAGCCGTCCGGGTCATTGGGGCGGGTCCGGCGACGGATTCGGCCTGTTGATACATTTGGCGGCTTCGGCCGTGATCTTGGGTTCAGCGGCTGAGGCCGCGATGGCAGGGGGCGCGTTCGGATGACCGTCGATCCGATCCACCAGTTCGAGATCAAGCGCTATGTCGACCTGCTGAACTTCAGCAGCGTGCAATTCTCGTTCACGAACGCCGCCGTCTTCATGTTCGGCATCGTGGCGATCATCTTCTTCTTCCTCACCTACGCCACCCGCGGCCGCACTCTGGTGCCGGGCCGGGCCCAGTCTGCGGCGGAGATGAGCTACGAATTCATCGCCAAGATGGTGCGCGACAGCGCCGGCAACCAGGGCATGGTGTTCTTCCCCCTGGTGTTCTCGCTGTTCATGTTCGTCCTGGTGGCGAACGTGGTGGGGCTCATTCCCTACACCTTCACCGTCACGGCCCACCTGATCGTCACCGCCGCCCTGGCGCTGCTGGTGATCGGCACCGTCATCATCTACGGCTTCTGGAAGCACGGCACCCACTTCCTGCACCTGTTCGTGCCGTCGGGCGTCCCGGGCTTCCTGCTTCCCTTCCTGGTGGTGATCGAGGTCGTCTCGTTCCTCTCCCGCCCCATCAGCCTGTCGCTGCGTCTGTTCGCCAACATGCTGGCAGGTCATATCGCGCTGAAGGTGTTCGCCTTCTTCGTGGTGGGCCTCGCCTCGGCCGGTGTCGCCGGCTGGTTCGGCGCGACGCTGCCCTTCCTGATGATCGTGGCGCTCACCGCGCTGGAGCTTCTGGTGGCGGTGCTGCAGGCCTACGTGTTCGCGGTGCTCACCTCGATCTACCTCAACGACGCGATCCACCCGGGTCACTGATCCGGACGTCGCCTCGCCGTTCCACCGGTTTCCCCAACACTCGAGTTTTTGAAGGAGCAGTCCATGGATCCCGCAGCTGGTAAGTTCATTGGTGCCGGTCTCGCCTGCCTCGGCATGGGTCTCGCCGGCGTCGGCGTCGGTAACATCTTCGGCAACTTCCTCTCCGGCGCCCTGCGCAACCCGTCGGCTGCCGACGGCCAGTTCGCCCGCGCGTTCATCGGCGCCGCGCTCGCGGAAGGTCTCGGCATCTTCTCGCTCGTCGTCGCCCTCGTCCTGCTGTTCGTGGCCTGATTTCAGGTTCGCGACGACAGAGGCATCCCGGGCGCCTGGCGCCCGGGCGCAGTGATTGACAACCTGTGCTTGAGACACCCTTGTCTTGACAGGTGCGAAGGCGGGCAAGCCATGATGAAGTCGTGGAAAGTGACTGTCGCGCTGGCGTTTGCGGGTGCGGTCCTGATGGGCGCTCCCGTCTCGGCGGCGAGCGATCCAGCCGGCAAGCCGGCGACGGTCGCGCAGGCGGCTCCGCCCACCGGCGCTGCCGGGCATGGGACCCACGAGCCTGCCGCCGCAGTTCCCGGAGCGGGACACGCGGATGCGGGCCATGGCGGCGGGGCCGAGCATGGCAGCAAGAGCCATTTCCCCCCCTTCGATGGCACGACCTTCGCCTCGCAGCTGCTGTGGCTCGTCCTGAGCTTCGGCCTGCTCTATTTCCTGATGAGCCGTATCGCCCTTCCGCGCATCGGCCGCATCCTGGAAGAGCGCCACGATCGCATCGCCGACGATCTCGAAGATGCGGCGAAGCACAAGGCCGACAGCGAGGCCGCCCAGGCGGCCTACGAGAAGGCCCTCAACGAGGCCCGCGCCAAGGCCAATTCCATCGCTGGCGAGACGCGCAACCGTCTCAGCGCCGAGCAGGACGCCAACCGCAAGTCGCTTGAGGCGGAACTCGCCACCAAGCTTGCGGCGGCCGAAGAGCGCATCACCTCCACCAAGACCGAAGCCCTGACGCATGTGAAGGGCATCGCCGTGGACGCCACCGGCGCCATCGTCTCCACCCTCATCGGCACGAGCCCTGCTCAGCACGAGGTGGAACAGGCCGTCGACAGCGCCCTCGCCAAGAAGGACGCGGCCTGACGGTCGTGCTGCCCGCCCGCCTTAAAGGTCGCCGGGACCGGAATTCCGAACGCGCCGATCGGTTTGCGTTCTTGACAAGACCCTGACGTTTCAACGTCGCGCAGGCCCGGACCGGGCGGTCGCAGACGGACCCGAGGACGACGTTATGAACGAGATGTCACTGGCTGAACTTTGGGTCGCCATCGCCTTCGTGGTCTTCGTCGGCATCCTGATCTATGCCGGCGCCCACCGCGCCATCGCTTCCGCGCTCGATAGCCGCGGCCAGCGCATCTCTGCCGAGCTGGAAGAAGCCCGCCGGCTGAAGGAAGAGGCGCAGAAGCTGGTGGCCGAGTTCAAGCGCAAGCAGCGCGAGGCCGAGGCCGAGGCGGAGTCCATCGTCACCGCCGCCAAGGCGGAGGCCGAGCGCCTCGCCGCCGAGGCGAAGGCCAAGCTTGAGGACTTCGTGTCCCGCCGCACCAAGATGGCTGAGGACAAGATCGCCCAGGCGGAGCATCAGGCCGTGGCCGATGTGAAGGCCATCGCCGCAGAAGCCGCCGCCAAGGCCGCCGAGGTTCTCCTCGGCCGCGCCGCGACGGGCGACGTGTCCGACCGCCTGATCTCCAACGCCATCGGCGAGGTCAAGGCCAAGCTGAACTGAGCGTCGGCGCTCCGTCCTCCCGAAAGGCCGCCTTTGGCGGCCTTTTTCAATTTTGGCGCCGCTCATGCTCCTTGCGCGCCGTCGCCGAAGATTCCCAGGCGCCTTTGGTCGAAAGACCTGTGGCCAGCCGCCCCGGACAGTCGCGGAAGCGTGGCCGGTCTGCGGACGCCTTGATTGAGCCGCCGGCCTGGTCCATTGCTAGGGCATGTGGCGCGCAGCGGAAACACATGCTTCCCAGCCCGGACCTGGCCGGCAGAGCGGTCACGTCCGTGGGCGGACGAACCCGTTCGCCGTGCTGGTGCTCGCCCTCCTCACCGGCGTGCTACTCTGCGCCGATGCTGGCCGCCCGGCCTTTGCGCAGAACGATTTCTTCTTTTTCCTGCGCCCCCCGGCCAACGTCCCGCGCGGCAATCCGCAGCCCCAGCAGCGTCCGCAGCAGCAACGCCCCCCGCAGAATTCCGGCTGGTGGCCCTTCCAGCCCCAGCCTGATCTCCTGCCGCCGCCCCAGCAGGCCAAGCCCCAGGCACCGGCCGAGCCGACCGGCGTGGTCTATGGCTCCGCCGACGCTGCGAGCCAGGGCAAGCGCGTGCCGCCGAGCCAGTTCGTGCTGGTGCTGGGCGACCGCCTCGCCGGACAGCTTGCGCAGGGCCTCGCCGATTCGTACGTACCCGACCGCCAGCGCATCGCCATCATCGACAACACGGTCGATGAGAGCGGCTTTCTGCCGACCCCTGTCGACTGGCTCTCCCGCCTCCCCGACGCGATCGCCGCGGCGCGTCCCTCCGTGACCGTCGTGGCCTTGGGCTCGGACGACCTCCAGCCCATCAAGGACGGCGACGCCCAGGCCCAGCCATTGACCGAGCGCTGGAACGAATTGTACGGCAAGCGCGTGGACGAGGTGCTGGCCGCACTGCGCGAGAAGGCCGGGCGGGTCATCGTGGTCGGCGTCGCCCCGGTCGCCAACGGCCAACTCTCCGATGACTATGCAAAGCTGAACGAAATTCTGCGCGCGCGGGTCGCGCGGGCGGGCCTCACCTTCGCCAATGTCTGGGACGGCTTCGTCGATGAGGACGGAAAATACATGGCGAACGGCCCGGCAGTGGACGGCCAGCGCCGGCGCCTGAGGTTCAACGACGGCGTGCGGTTCACCCGCGCCGGCGGACGAAAGCTCGCGTTCTTCGTGCAGAAGGACATCAACCGCATGTTGGAGGAGAGCGGCGGAGCCCGTACGGCACCGACGCCTGATGCCACGAGCGGGCCGGAACGTCCCTCCGCGCTCGCCGGCGCCCCGGTCACTGGCCGCGATGCCCGCCAGGAGCCGCTTCAGGTGTCCGCGGGTGCTGCCTCCGCGGCGAAGGTCCTCAAGGATGGCGTCGCTCCGCCGCCCGTCCGCGGGCGGGCCGACGATTTCACCTGGCCGCCCCTTGGCGCAGAGCCCGCCGCTGCTCCGCCAGCGCGCTGACCGCCCCTTTCATTCCGACGGCCGACCCTCTGCCGCAGCGCGGCAAAATCCGCTTTTCAAAGCCGGAGCGCCGCTTTACCGATTTGAGGGAAGAAGTGCGGGCGCCGCCCGCCGCATCGGTCGAGGAGCCGTCATGTCCGAGGGAATTTCCGCCGCGTCCATCCGTCCGCGCCGCAGCGTCCTCTACATGCCCGGCTCCAACGCCCGTGCGCTGGAGAAGGCGCGGACCCTGCCCGCGGACGCGGTGATCCTCGACCTCGAGGATGCGGTCGCGCCAGACGCCAAGGTGGAAGCCCGCGGCCGCATCGTCGAGACGGTGAAGGCCGGCGGTTTCGGGCCGCGTGAAGTCGTCATTCGCATCAACGGCCTCGACACGCCGTGGGGGCCGGATGATCTGGAAGCTGCCGCATCCGCCACGCCGGACGCGATCCTGCTGCCGAAGGTGCAGTCGGTGGAACAGCTCGTCACCGTCGGCCGCCGCCTCAAGGCGCTGGACGTGCCCGCCACCACCCGGGTCTGGGCGATGATCGAGACGCCCCTGGCGATCCTCGACATCAAGTCCATCGCCGCCGCCGCGCAGGACCCGCTCACCCGTCTCTCGGTATTCGTGCTGGGCACCAACGACCTCGCCAAGGAAACCCGCGCCGCGCTAGTTCCCGGGCGCGCACCCATGGTGGGCTGGCTGAGCCTCGTGGTGGCCGCCGCCCGCGTTTATGGCGTCGACGTGCTCGACGGGGTGTGGAATCAGTTCCAGGACCTCGATGGCTTCAAGGCCGAATGCGCCCAGGGCGTCGAGTTCGGCATGGACGGCAAGACGCTCATCCATCCGAGCCAGATCGAGCCCTGCAACATCGCCTTCAGCCCGCCGGAGGCCGACGTGGCCCGCGCCCGCGCGATCATCGCCGCCTTCGCGCTACCCGAGAACGCCGGCAAGGGCGTCATCACCCTCGACGGCCGCATGGTGGAGCTGCTGCACGCGGAGATGGCCAAGCGCACCGTGGCGCTGGCCGACGCCATCGCCGCCCGCGTCTGAGCGCGCCATGGACACGTCTGCACCGGCCAGGCCCGCCCCCCTGCACATCGTCATGCTTGCCTATCCGGACATGGCGCAGCTCGACCTGACCGGGCCGTTCGAGGTGTTGGCGCGCCTGCCCGGCGCGAAGATCGACATCGTCTGGAAGGCGAGCACCAAGCCGGTGAAGGACGTGGCAGGCCTCGCCATCATGCCGACGGCCGCCTTCAAGGAAGTCCACGGCTGCGACGTGCTGTTCGTGCCCGGCGGCCCGGGGCAGCTCGAACTGATGGAAGATCGGGAAACCCTCGGCTTCCTGCAGGAGATGGCCGCCGGCGCGCGCTATGTGACGTCCGTCTGCACCGGATCGCTGATCCTTGGCGCGGCGGGACTGCTCAAGGGCTACCGGGCCACCTGCCACTGGCTGTCTCTCCCGCAGCTGGCCCATCTCGGTGCCATCCCGGTGGAGGAACGGGTGGTGATCGACCGCAATCGCTTCACCGGCGCTGGCGTTTCCTCCGGCATCGACCTGGCTCTGGCGCTGGCGGGCGAGATCGCCAGCGAGGATGAGGCGCGACGCATCGCCCTCGCCATCGAATACCAGCCCGAACCGCCCTTCCCGCCCCGCGACAAGGAGGATCCGCGCCTCGTCGACGAGGTGAGGGGGCGGACGCAGGGCTTTCAGGACAGGCGTGATGCCGTTGCCCGCCGCATCGGCGCGCGGCTCTGACACCTTAAGGGGGACTGACCCATGAAGCTTTATCGCTATCTCACCGGCCCTGACGACGCCGCCTTCTGCAAGCGCGTGTCCGCTGCCCTCAACCGGGGCTGGCAGTTACACGGCGCGCCGACGCTGACCTTCGACACCGCGCAGGGCCGCGTCATCTGCGGCCAGGCCATCGTCAAGGAAGTCGAGGGCGAGTGGTCGGACGACGTGGTCCTCTCCGAGCACTGAGATTGCCGGCGCGGAGGGCGCCTGAAAGACCCGACGGCGGATCAGGCCGCCGTCGCCTCGGCCGCTGCGGCGTGGCCCGGCATGAGGACGATGGAGACATCCACCTCGTCGCCCGCCTCGCGGAATTCCCGCTTCACCGACTCGGTAAGCTTGGCCACCACGGCGCGGGCGCGGGCCACCGTCCAGTCGCTCTCAAAGCCGAGATGCAGCTCAACGAACATCTTGCCGCCGAACTGGCGGGTGCGGATGTCGCCCAGTTCGTCGAAATCGTCAAAGTGGGTGGTCAGCACCTTGAGGATGCGCAGCTGCCCCGCCTCGTCGATGGCTTGGTCGAGCAGCGAGGCCACCGAGTTCGAGAGCATGGCGTAGATGTTGTAGATCATGAACCCGATGACGACGAACGAGCCCAGCGGGTCGAGGTAGTACAGGATCGGGATGTTGTTGAAGATCGACAGGATCACCGTGACCGTGAACACCGAGCCCGAGGCGATGGCCGAGACGAGGTGCACGCGGGCCTGAGCGGCCAGCACCGGCGAATGGGTCTCGTGGGCGAGGCGGGTCGCCTTGCGGTTCAGGATCACGTTGCCGATCACCGCCAGGGCCGCCACGAAGAGGCCCAGCTCGGCGCCGTCCACGCCCTCTGGGTGCATCACGCGGATGATGGCGCGGGTGCCGGCGATGACCACCAGGATGGTCTGCAGCAGCGCGATCATCAGTTCGGCGAGGTTTTCCAGCTTGCCGAGGCCATAGGCATATTTGCCCGCGTGCGCCTTGTGGGCGAGCTTCAGCACCAGCCAGCAGGCGGTGAGCGCCGTGAGGTCGAAGGAGGTGGCAAGCAGATCGGTGAGGATCGCCGCCGAATTGGTGAGCGTCGCGGCAAGGATGTAGAAGGGGAACAGGCAGGCCGTGAAGATCATGGCCTGAAACGACAGATTCTGGCTCGCCGAACCCGACACGAACGCCCCCTCTTTCCGCTGCGCCCTCCGGAGCGGCCCAGCACCCCACCGGAATGCCCCCATGAGGACCATGAGGGGGGCATGCGTCAAGCCGAACCGGCATTCCGGCCGCAATTCGGCACCTTCTCCCTTCGGCCTGTTGCGTCGCACCCACGCGCTCTGCAACATGCGCCAACAAACGGGGGGACCCTAGATGAGCAAGACCAACCGGGGCAATTTCTTCGAGGATTTCAGCGTCGGCCAGGTGATCCGCCACGCAACGCCGCGCACCGTCACCGTGGGCGACGTGAGCCTCTACAGCGCCCTGTATGGCACCCGCTTCGCGGTCCAGTCGGCCGATACGTTTGCCCAGGAGATCGGCTATCCCGCCGCGCCGGTGGACGACCTGCTCGTGTTTCACACGGTCTTTGGCAAGACGGTGCCGGACATCTCGCTCAACGCAGTGGCCAACCTCGGCTATGCGGGCGGACGCTTCCTCGCCCCGGTCTATCCGGGTGACACCCTCACCGCCGTCTCCGAGGTGATTGGCCTCAGGGAGAATTCCAACGGCCAGAGCGGCGTCGTCTATGTCCGCTCCGTGGGCTTCAACCAGGACGGCACCGAGGTGCTGGACTATGTGCGCTGGGTGATGGTGCGCAAGGCCGACCCGTCCCTGCCCGCGCCGGAGCCTGTGGTGCCCACCCTTCCGGCCGCGCTGGCGCCCGATGCCCTCGGCGGCGCCGTGCCGGTGCTCGATATCGAAGGCTGGCGCTTCGACCTCTCCGGCTCGACCGCCCGCTTCAGCGACTATGCGGTGGGCGAGCGCATCGACCATGTGGACGGCATGACGGTGGAGGAGGCGGAGCACATGATCGCCACCCGCCTTTACCAGAACACGGCCAAGGTGCACTTTAACCAGTTCACCGAAGGCCAGGGCCGCTTCGGCCGCCGGCTGATCTACGGCGGGCACGTGATCTCGATCGCCCGCGCCCTGTCGTTCAATGGCCTTGCCAATGCCTTCCACGTCGCCGCCATCAATGGCGGCCGGCACGTTGCGCCGCTGTTCGCGGGCCTCACCGTGCATGCCTGGAGCGAGGTGCTGGACGCGCAGGAGCTGCCGGGTCGCGACGATGTGGGCGCGCTGCGCCTGCGTACCGTCGCCACCAAGGACCGGCCGACCGCCGATTTCCCCTTCAAGGCGGAGAACGGTGATTACGACCCGAGCGTGATCCTCGATCTCGACTACTGGGCGCTGATCCCGCGCTGACCGGTCGCGCCGGACGCCGCCCCGGCCGAGGTCGTGGGCGGCACAGCGCTTGCCCCTTGCGGCTTAGGAGCCGGCGGCTTCGCGTCCGCCGGCTTGCTTCCGTCGGCCGGACCCGAGGTCGGCGCAGGTGACTTCGGCGCAGCGCCGGATGTGGCCGGCTTGGGCTTCGGCTTGCGCGGCGGCACGGATGGCACGGCCGCCGGCAAGCCGCCATAGACCGACATGAAGCGCCAGACTTCCTCGCCGGCATCGATGTCGTGGCTGCGTAGGCCGAGGAAAGGCGTGGCGAGATCCGGCTTCGTATCCACCATGGCCGGGGACTGGTGGCCGCCGCGCTCAATGGTAATGAGCTCCACGGCGCTGCCATCCCGACACCCTTCCCAGCGGCGCAGCTCGGCCGTGGTGCCGTCATCCGGGGCGAGGTCGGGCAGTTTGGTGGTCGTGGCCGGCCCGCATCCGTCGAGAGCGGCATAGAGGCGTGCGCTGTCGGGTGCCGAGAGGGTCGAGCCCAGCGGCGTCCAGAAACCCGCATAGCCGATCACCGAATCCGCCGTGCCGTGAATGAACTGGATGGAGACCGGCTTCGACGGCTGGCACTCTTCCTTATAATTGGCGGGGGCGGTGGACATGATCGCCGAATAGGCGGCGAACAGCTCCGCATACTCGCACGCCATGCGCTGCACCATGAAGCCGCCGTTCGAGATGCCGGTGAGATAGATGCGGTTGGGGTCGGCGATGCCATCCGAGGCGAGGCGTCGCGCCAATGCCACGAGGAACGCCACGTCGTCGCCCGGCCGCAGCATCATCTTGAGCCGCATGGCCGCTGGGCGGCCATCGTTCCACGTGCGCCCCTCGCCTTCCGGATAGACGGCGACGAATCCGTGTTTAGCCGCGGCGGCGTCGAGGCCGAAATAGGCGCGGAAGCTTTCCGGGGTCTGCGCCGCGCCGTGGAGCGCGATCACCGTGGGCGCAGGCGTCGTGACTCCCTCGGGCGTCAAGACGACGTAGCGGCGCGTCTCTCCGTTCACGGAGAGCCTGAGGTCCTTGACCGATTCCGCATGGAGCGGAGCAGATGCCGACCAAAGCAGGAACAAAAAGAGACTCGCAAGGAACATCCAGCTGCCAGCGGCGCCCCGCCGCAGCCACGATTGCCACACGCCTAAAGTCGGAGCGTCAGGGGCCAGTCGGCGGCAGACAAGGGCGGCAAAGACCGTCATGGGCGCAATAAGCCTCTTGAAACAATGAGATTTTATCGCAGTCGCCGCCCCTGCGAGCAGGTGCAGGCTTGCCTTGCGAATACGGCGGCGGCGGGGCGGAGGTGTGTCGCCACGGCCACACAAGCGGCGGCTCCGCCGTATTTTTGATCTAGATCAAACTGAACAGGGCCTCTCGGGAGGAAGTGTTTCCCATCAGTTATCTCAAAGGGCTTGTGGGAGCGGGGCATGTCGAAGCTCGGACTTGGTATCATTCTCGCGGCGGGGCTCAGCGCCCTGGTTGCCGGCAGCGCGACCGCCGCCGATCTGTCCACCCCGGTGTACAAGGCGCCGGCGGTGGAAGAACCCCTCAGCCCGTGGCAGATCCGCGTGCGCGCCCTCTACGTGCTGCCTGAGAACGGCGGCTCGGTGACCGGCGTCCCGTTCTCCAACCTCACCTACTCGAGCGCGGTCGTTCCGGAGCTCGACATCTCCTACTTCTTCACCAAGAATATCGCCGCCGAACTGATCCTCGGCGTGACCCCCCACAACATCTACGGTGCCGGCACCCTCACCGGTCTCGGTCAGGTCGGCAAGGTGTGGCTGCTGCCCCCCACCCTCACCCTGCAGTACCATTTCACCGACTTCGGCCCGTTCAAGCCCTATATCGGCGCCGGCGTGAACTACACCGCCTTCTTCAGCCAGGAAGCCACCAACCCGGCCTTCTCCTCGCTGAAGGTCCAGGACGCGTGGGGCCTTGCCCTGCAGGCCGGCTTCGACTGGATGATCGACCGCCACTGGGGCATCAACGTCGACGTGAAGAAGATCTTCCTGCAGCCCGACTTCCTGCTGCAGACGGTGGGCGGCACCTACCTCCAGGGCGGCGCGGACCTCAACCCCTGGATCTTCGGCACGGGCGTGACCTACCGCTTCTGATCGCCAGATCCAGACCCAACCCAGAAAACGCCGGGCTCGCCCGGCGTTTTTTTTCGTCTGCGCTTGGAGCCTACGGACGGCTGATCCTTCGCCCGCCTGATGCGATGATGTCGCGGGCGCTGCCCCGCGATGCGCGATCTGCCTGGCGGGGCGTTGGCACCGCAGCAATCGGCGGCTACAAGCGCAGGCATAGGACGATCATCCAATTGCCGGCCGCTGCGTATCGGTCTTTAAAGCCGCCCAAGGTGCTTTGGAATCGTTGCGAAGAGACGACGATTGAGATACCTGATCGATCGATTTTTCAGGAGGAGGCCCCATGGCCGACAGCCCTCAGCGCATTGATCGCCCCCTTTCGCCACACCTACAGATTTACCGTCCGCTGTTCACGATGATGATGTCCATTGTGCATCGCATCACGGGCGTCGGACTGTATTTCGGCACGGCGATCCTGGTTTGGTGGCTCCTCGCCGCGGCGACGTCCCCAACGGCCTATGCCACGTTCAGCGCGGTGGCAGGTTCACCCATTGGCCTCCTGGTGCTGTTCGGCTTCACCTGGGCGCTGCTGCACCATGCGCTCGGCGGCGTGCGGCATTTCTTCTGGGACTTCATCCACGGCTTCGGCCCGCAGGAACGCGTGCTGCTCGCCAAGGCCACCCTGGCCGGCTCGGTGGTCCTCACCGTTGTCGTCTGGATCATCGGCCTCGCGCTGAAGGGCTGAGGAGAACGCCATGAGCACCCCCCATTCCGGTCACGCGCCCGTTCGCGCCACCATGCGCACCCCCCTCGGCCGCGTCCGCGGGCTTGGCGCCGCCAAGTCAGGCACAGAGCATTTCTTCATGCAGCGCCTCACCGGCGCGGCGAACCTGCTGCTCTCCATCGCCTTCATCATCATCGTGATCTCGGTGGCCGGCCAGAGCTACGCTGCGGCGCGCGCGACGCTCGGCCATCCGCTGGTGGCGGTCATCATCCTTCTGACGCTGCTTTCTGTTACGACCCACATGCGCATCGGCATGCAGGTGGTCATTGAGGACTACGTGCATACGGAAGGCCTCAAGGTGCTGCTCATCGTGGCCAACACCTTCTTCAGCATTGCCGTTGCCCTCGCCGGCGCCTTCGCCGTGCTCAAGATCAGCCTGGGAGGCTGACACATGGCCGATACCGCAACGAACGGGGCCGCCGCGCCCGGCATCAACGGCGCCGCCTACCCCATCGAGGATCACACCTACGACGTGCTCGTGGTCGGCGCCGGCGGCGCGGGCCTGCGGGCGGTGGTGGGCTGCTCCGAGGCTGGCCTGCGCACCGCCTGCATCACCAAGGTGTTCCCCACCCGCTCCCACACCGTGGCCGCCCAGGGCGGCGTCGCCGCCTCGCTCGGCAACATGGGCGACGACAAGTGGGAATGGCACATGTACGACACCGTCAAGGGGTCGGACTGGCTGGGCGACCAGGACGCCATTGAATACCTCGTGCGCAACGCGCCGGCCGCCGTCTACGAGCTGGAGCACTGGGGCGTGCCCTTCTCCCGCACCGAGGACGGCAAGATCTACCAGCGCCCGTTCGGCGGCATGACCACGCATTTCGGCAAGGGCACCGCCCAGCGCACTTGCGCCGCGGCGGACCGCACCGGCCATGCCATGCTGCACACGCTCTATGGCGCGGCACTGAAGCATCAGGCGGAATTCTTCGTCGAATATTTCGCCATCGACCTCATCATGGATGAGGAAGGCCGCTGCCGCGGCGTGGTGGCCATCAAGCTCGACGACGGCACCATCCACCGTTTCCGTGCGCACCTCACCGTGCTCGCCACCGGTGGCTACGGCCGCGCCTATTTCTCCGCCACTTCGGCCCATACCTGCACCGGCGACGGCGGCGGCATGGTGCTGCGCGCCGGCCTGCCCCTGCAGGACATGGAGTTCGTGCAGTTCCACCCCACCGGCATCTACGGCTCGGGTTGCCTCATCACCGAGGGCGCCCGCGGCGAGGGCGGCTACCTGACCAATTCCGAGGGCGAGCGCTTCATGGAGCGCTATGCCCCCTCGGCCAAGGATCTCGCCTCGCGTGACGTGGTGTCCCGCGCCATCACCATGGAGATCCGCGAGGGTCGTGGCGTCGGCAAGGCGAAGGACCACGCCTTCCTCCACCTCGACCATCTGGACCCCGCCGTCCTCCACGAGCGCCTGCCCGGCATCTCGGAGAGCGCGAAGATCTTCGCCGGCGTGGACGTGACCCGCGAGCCGATCCCGATCCTGCCGACCGTGCACTACAACATGGGCGGCATTCCCACGAACTATTACGGCGAAGTGCTCGACAAGCGCGCCGGCGATCCGGACAAGGTGGTGCCCGGCCTGATGGCCATCGGCGAGGCTGCCTGCGTCTCGGTCCACGGCGCCAACCGCCTCGGCTCCAATTCGCTCATCGACCTCGTGGTGTTCGGCCGCGCCGCCGGCCTGCGCGCGGCGGAGCTGGTGAAGCCCGGCGAGAAGCACCGGCCCCTGCCGGAGAACAGCGCCGAGCTGTCGCTCTCCCGCCTCGACAAGTATCGCTACGCGTCCGGCGGCACCCCCACCGCCGAGCTGCGCCTGTCCATGCAGAAGGTGATGCAGAACAACTGCGCCGTCTTCCGCACCGGCGAGGTGCTCGAAGAGGGCAAGAAGCTCATCCACGACGTGTTCAACGCCTCGAGCGACATCGGCGTCACCGACCGCTCGCTGGTGTGGAACTCCGACCTCATCGAGACGCTGGAATACGAGAACCTCATCTCGCAGGCCATCGTCACCATGGAGAGCGCCGCGAACCGTCAGGAAAGCCGTGGCGCCCATGCCCGCGAAGACTTCCCGGACCGCGACGACGTGAACTGGATGAAGCACACGCTGGCCTATTTCGACCCGGCCTCGGGTGCGGTCCGCCTCGACGACCGTCCGGTGCATACCTACACGCTGTCCAACGACATCCAGTACATCGAGCCGAAGAAGCGCGTGTACTGAGGCCCCACCTGGGCCCCACTCGACCGCGCGCGCTAGGGCAAACGCCCGCCGCGCGCGGCCATGGCAAGAATTCCTGCGGGCGGTCACCGCTCCAGCGCTTCAGGACGTCCCATGGTTGAGCTCACTCTTCCGAAGAACTCGCAGGTCACCACCGGCAAGACCTGGCCGAAGCCGGCCGGCGCCAAGAAGCTGACCGAGTTCCGCATCTACCGCTGGAATCCGGACGACGGGAAGAACCCGCGCATCGACACCTATCATGTCGACCGCGAGGATTGCGGCCCGATGGTGCTGGACGGCCTGATCTACATCAAGAACAAGATCGACCCGACCCTCACCTTCCGCCGCTCCTGCCGCGAAGGCGTGTGCGGCTCGTGCGCCATGAACATCGGCGGCACCAACACCCTCGCCTGCACCAAGGGCATGGACGAGGTGCTGGTGAAGGGCGTGGTCAACATCTATCCCCTGCCGCACATGCCGGTGGTGAAGGATCTGGTGCCCGACCTCACCAATTTCTACGCCCAGCACGCCTCCATCGAGCCCTGGCTCCAGACGGACACCGCCGCCCCCGAGAAGGAGTGGCGCCAGTCCAAGGACGACCGCGAGAAGCTGGATGGCCTCTACGAGTGCATCCTGTGCGCCTGCTGCTCCACCTCGTGCCCGAGCTACTGGTGGAACGGCGACCGCTACCTCGGCCCGGCCGCGCTGCTCCAGGCCACCCGCTGGCTGAAGGACAGCCGCGACGAGCGCACCGGCGAGCGCCTCGACTATCTGGAAGATCCCTTCCGGCTCTATCGCTGCCACACCATCATGAATTGCGCCCAGGCGTGCCCGAAGAGCCTCAACCCGGCCAAGGCCATCGCCGAAATCAAGAAGATGATGGTCGAGCGCCAGATCTGACGCGCCACGCATCTCCGGCTTTTCCGGGACCGCCCGCCTCACTGGCGCGGCGGTCCTTTTGTTTTCCGAAGGCTCCGCACCGCCGACGGCCATGACCGCCCTCAAGGACCTCGCCCCCGTCTGCCTGATGGGGCGCGCCGGTCCGCGCTTCGGCTGATCTAGAGCGCCGCCGACGGCGTTTTTAACGCGCCTCGCCGAGCCCCCTTTTCCAAGTTTTCCGCCAACGAATCACCCGCGTCCCAAGGGGCGCAGGCCGCCGGTCCGCGTCCTTCTCAAAATGATAAATTATGTGTTAACGTTAATTTTACATGTGACGAAAAGTCCCTGGACAGATTCAGTCGGAGAAGCAGCCATGTCGATCGTTCGCGCCGTCCTTCCCGCGTTTATCGCCTTTGCCCTGCTGTTCGGGGTCGTGACGCATCCGTCAGAGATGTTCGTCGTGCTCGGCAGCATCGTGCTCACGCTGAGCACCGCCAGCAGCATCATCTTCTTCGCTTTCGTGCTGATGGCCGCGATCTTCGGCTTCGAGCGCACCTCCGGCCGTCACATGGCTCCCGCCGCCGCTGTTCATGTGCATCGCTCGCTCCGCGACGAGGTGGCGGCCTGATCCTCGACCGGGCGTCAGCCCGCGACGACCGGGCGGAGCGCGCGTCGAGGAGACGTGCTTCCTTCGGTCCGGTCTTGTCACCGCGTTAAGAAGAATGGGGAGCCCCTCCCCGGCGCGAGACGCGCGCCGGGCGCCCTCACGGCCTGCAGGTGACGTAGGGCCAGGTGGCGTGCCGATAGAAGGGATAGAGGTCGATCGCCTTCAGGCGGCGCCACAGGTGGCTATCCGGCGGCGGACATAGGCGCTGCATCGCGCCTGTGGGATTGCCGCTCCAGGAATCAGGAACGAACACCTTCACCGAGAACACCCCATCCTGCAGGAAGGGATCCGGCGCCCACCAGCCTTGAGGCAAATTGTCCCTCATATAGGTCTTGATCGATTGGTAGGCGTCGAACGGATAGGGATCGGTATCGGGCCGCATGATCGGCCGGGCGCCCGGCAGGGAATCCAGCCCCTGCATGGGCGACTGTGCCATGGCGTTTCCGCCCACGATCAGGAATCCGAACAGCTTGAGCAGGAGCATGGCGCACCGGCCCGCCGCGCGCGACCGACGCCCCGCGCGACAGGGCGTTGAGGACGCCACCTCCGACGCCCGCGCACTTCCCCCGCGAAGAACCATCCGCGCCATGATCCGTCTCCCGACCTTCTCCCGAAAGAGGTAGACGATTTGCGGCTGCTCGGGATATGCGGAAAGCAGGTCGGCGATGGTCGAAAGCGCGCGAGCCCGCGAGGGTCCGGGTCCATTTCGGGGTTGCCGGGCGTGGTTCAATCCCGGCGTGGCCGGGCGCGACCGGTCGTCGGCTCGACCGCGACGGATGGCACCCATCCGGTGCGGCCTGGTCAGCTGCAAGTCTTGATGCGGTGGACGGGCCGAGACAGGCTCTGCCCGTTTTCTGCCGGTCGATCGCGCCTGTCCTGTTTGGGCTCCTGGGGCGGAACCCGCGGTTCAGCCTCTTCGCTTCCCGCGGATTTTCATGACCTCGCTTTCCCTACGCAAATTTGCGCCGCTCCTCACCACCTACGGGGCCTACGCCGGCTCAATGATCTCCCGCGGGCTGGAGCTTGTCGGCAAGCTCGGCCTTTACATGTTCGGCGCGCGGGCGCTGGGCCTGCATGATTCCGGCTATTTCTTCCTGTGCCTCACCTGGATCGGACTGATTTCCACGGTGGCGCGCGCTGGCTTCGACAAGGCGGTCCTGCGGCACATGGCGGCGGAACTCGCGGTGGGACGCGGCCGGGAAGCGCGCAAGGCGCTGCTGACCGGCGCCGCCATCGTCACCGGCGGTGGCACGCTGGCGACGCTGCTGACCGTCGCCCTCGCCGAGCCGCTCGCGGTCTATCTGTTCCACGATCCGCAGGTCGCGCACGCGCTGAGGCTCTCGGCGTACGCCATCCTGCCGCAGACCCTGTGCATCTTCGTCGGCTATGCGCTGGTGGGCTTCCATCGCGGGGCCGCGGGGCAGCTGGTGCAGAACGGCATCTGGCCGATGCTGACCCTCGGCGCGCTGTTCGTCGGGGCCGATACGCTGGACAGTCTGCTCTATGCGCTCGCCGCCTCGCTGCTGGCCGCGACCGTGCTCGGCCTCGTCATGGTGGTGATGGACCGGTACCGCTTCCTCGCCACCCCGTCGCCCGATGCACCCGCGGATGCCCTGCCCGCGCTGTGGCGCACCGCCATGCCGCTGAGCGTCGTGGAAGTGGTGCAGATCTTCCTCAACTCGCTGCCGGTGCTGCTGCTGGCCGTGTTCGGCGAACCTTCGGCAGTGGGTGCCTTCTCGGTGGCGAACCGCATCTCCATGCTCATCTGGGTGGTGGCGAACTCCATCGGGACGGTCGCGGCGCCCTCGTTCGCTGCCCGTCACCGCCAGGGGCAATGGGACGAGTTGCGCGCGCTCAACCGTCGGGTCCGCCTCGCCGTGGCGCTGTTCGGCACCCCCGTCGTCGCGGCCATGGTGTTCTTTCCCAAGTCGATCCTGAACCTGGTCGCGCCGGGGTTCGAGGTGGCCGGGCCCGCGCTCATGGTCATGGGCCTCGGCCAGCTGGTGAACTGCCTCCTGCCCTGCCAGGACTTCATGCTGTCGATGACCGGCTACGGCAGCGTCCACCGCTGGCTGAACATCGGCCAGCTCGTGGTCTGCAGCGCACTGTGCGCCGCGCTCATTCCCTTCTTCGGGATGATGGGCGCGGCAATCGCCACCGCCGTCTTCATCGCCCAGGGGGCCATCGGCACGACGCTCGCCGTGCGGCATCTGATGCCCAAGGCATTCTGAGACACGGACAAGCGGGCTGAACGGCCCTTATTGACGTTGCGGTTAAAGCAAAATCAATTTCGCCAGTCGATTTTCATAATCGTCTGCGAAAACAGCGCGGGCGTGCCAGGTATGGGCAACGGGTCCGGGCGGCGGACCTGCCGGGCTGGTGGTCAAGCAAGGTGATGCTGATGGGTATGGCGCCGGCCTCGGGGGCATCGGAGCAGTCGGAAAGGTTCATGGTGGTGCGCCAGGCGGACCAGACCGACGTCGACGTCGCTCCGGACGCAGGCTCCGGCACGACCAACTTCACCCTGCGCGATTTCCTCATCGCGGCCTTCTACCATTACCGGATCATCCTGCTCGCCGCGGCCCTGCCAGCGCTGGTCGGCATCGTCGGCGCGCTCAGCGCCCGCACCGAATATACCGCCAGCAGCCTCTTGATGGTGATCGTGAGCCGCGAGGTCTCGACCGCGCAGAACGTGACCGACAGCGGACCGAGCGTGCTCAGCATTGAGGGCCTCAAGCAGGTCGAGGCGGAAGTCCAGATCGTGCAGAGCGCGGAAGTCGCCCGCGCGGTGGTGGAGCAGATCGGCATCGACCGGCTCTTCCCGAAGGGCCGGCTTGCGACCCTGCTGGGCCTCGGCGGCTCCGACGACGATCTCGATCGGGCCATCGAACGCTTGCAGGGCAACATGCGCGCCGCCGTGCAGGCAAATTCCAACATCATCAAGGTGAGCTATACCAACGCCGACCGCGCGCTCGCCGTGGAAACCACCAACGCCATCGTCCACAACTATCTGGCGGTGCGCCGCCGGACGCTGGAGAACCCCACTTCCAAAATTCTCGTCCAGGAAGTCCAGCGCTTCAGCAACGACCTGTCCGCCGTCGACAAGCAGATCGAGAGCCTCAAGAGCAAGGCCGGCATCATTGATTTCGCACAGGACGCCGTCCTCGCTGCCAACCAGGTCGACAGCATCATCCAGCGCCAGCGCCAGGTGGGTGAGCGCGAGGTGGCCGTGACGGCCCAGCTCGCCGAGGCCGAGAAGCAGCTCGCCGCGCTGCCCAATTCCGTGTTCGAGTTCGCCGAGAACACCAATGCGGTGCCCGGCGACGAGGATCCAAACACCCTTACCAAGCTGCTCATGGAGCGCGATCGCATCGCCGCCCAATATGCCCCGGGCAGCGTGCTGCTGCGCGAGCTGGACAAGCAGATCGCCACCGTGCGCGCCAAGATCAAGGTCCGCGAGGATCGCCGCTATGTGACCGACCGGGCCTCGCGCAACCCGCAGATCAACTATGTGCAGACCATGGTGCTCAGCCTCCGGGTCGAGAAGGATTCGCTCTCCCGCCAGCAGGTAGAATTGGTGGAGCAGCTCAAGGTGGCGCGTGAGCGCCTCGCCACCCTGCGCGCGGTGGAGACGCCGCTCATCGAGCTGAACCGGCGGCGCGACGCGCTCAACGACGGTTTCCGCGAATACCAGCGGCGCGCAGTGGCCGCCTCCATCGAGGAAGCGGCGGCGCAGTCGCGGCAGTCTTCGGTCCGCGTGGTTCAGGATGCCGGAGCGGCCGTGGTGAAACGCTCGCTCACCTTCCCGATCCTCGCGGGCGGCCTGTTCGCCGGCCTGCTCTTCGGCGCCGCCGCCGGCGCGCTGGCTTCGGCCATGCGAACCACCATGATTACACCGCACGAGGTGGAGAACCGGCTCGGCATCCCCGTCGTCGCCGTCTTCGACATGGACCCCGACGAAACCGAAATCGACCTCTCGGAACGGGCCATCGGCACCTGCGCCACAGTGCTGCTGGATGCCCGGGTGGATGGGGAGCCGGTACACGTCTTCCACGTGCTCTCGCCCGATTTCGACGATTCCCTCCCGAAGTTCTCTCGCGATCTTGCCGAGGAATTCGCCGGACAGCGCGGCCGTCGCACCCTGCTCATCGATCTCACCACGCCGCCGCCGCCGATCCCTTCCGTGCGGGACGTGGAGGTGCGCGGCGGCGTCGCCATGATCGGAACGCCGGTTCCGAACCTGTGGATGTTCACGGACGCGCAGCCCTCTCCTCTGCTCGACCTGCGCATTCCCATCTCCGACGCCCTCAGGATGACGATGGAGCTGAAGACCAGCTTCGACCACGTCCTGATCGCCTCCAACCCCACCGTGGCGACGCTGCTGAGCCAGCGTTTCTGCCAAGTCGCGGACGGCAACCTGGTCGCCATCCAGGCGGAGAAGACCCGCACGCCCGCCGCCTCTCACCTGGTCGGCCAGGTCACGGAATGCGGGGGTCTGCTGCTCGGCTCAGTCCTGTTCGGGCGGCGCTACTACCTGCCGGACTGGCTCTATCACCGCACTTAAATACCAATAGTCGGGTTCGACTCCACCCTCCCGCACCGCGAATAAGCTGTCGTTAACCCTAACGAATTATAGCTTCCCTTGAAGTGTGGCGTCACAGCCGCTCCGTCTGCCTCCTCTTTGCTGGGGAGAAGAAGGGGACAGGCTATCGCCCGACTCAAGCCGATGTTGATATTTTGCCAAGGGTCGGTTGATGCCGCGAGCTGGGGCTAAAGGGCGGATGAGGATCGGGCGTCCCGCGTGGAGCTTCCGCGCAGACATGTGCCGCCCGGCCGCACGTGCCGCCGCCGGGATGCACCGCGCGTCGGTCCTCCTCCTCATCGTGCCGCTCGCGCTGAATGGCTGCGCCGCCATCGCGACGTCGCAGAACACCGGAACGCCGCCTTTCACCACCGGCCACGAACTGCGCTTTACCGAGACCAACAGCGACCGGTTCAAGCCCTGGACCGACCAGACCCCGTCATATCGCCTCGGTCCCGGCGACAAGATCAAGATCAAGTATTTCCTCACCCGCGAGATGGATGAGGACCTGACGGTGAGCCCGGACGGCTCCATCGCGCCTCGCGCCATCGGCCAGATCCGCGTGGAGGGTTCGACGCTCTCCAGTGTGGAGAGCTACATCCGCACCGAATCGCGCAAGGAGCTGGCCGATCAGAAGGTGGTCGTGGCGCTTGAGGAGGCAGTGTCGGCCAAGGTCTATGTCGGCGGCTCGGTGCCGCGGCCCGGGGCCTACAAGATCACTGACATGAACTTGAGCGCGCTCAAGGCCATCCTGCTTGCCGGCGGCTTCACCGACGAGGCGCGCACCGGTCAGGTCGCGCTGATCCGCCGTGGGCCGAAGAACGAGCCGATGCTGCGCCTCATCAACGTGCGCGACACCATCGAGACCGGCTTCGACGCAGACGACGTGCCGCTGATGAGCGGCGACATCATCTATGTCCCGAAGAGCTCCATCGCCGAGGTGGACCTGTGGATCGACCAGTTCATCAACAAGGTGGTGCCATTCCAGCGTAGCTTCAGCTACACGCTGGGCAGCTATTCGACCACCACTGCGGGCGGCATCGTGCCGTAAGATCGAAGCGGGCGCGCCAGCGACTTCGCGGCGGCCGTTTCTCCGATGCAGGCGTCCGGGCGCAACAGCGCACCGCCCGGGGCCATGCGGGATCAACGCGCGCTCCTGAAGCGAAGCCATGACGTCCTCCTCACCGTCCCCCGACATCCCGCCCTCCCCCACCGTGCCGGCCGCGGCGGCGCCGGAGAAGCCGTTCGAGGAAATCGTCTTCCTGCGGGTTCCCTTCTCCATCATCTCGCTGGACGAGGCGTGCCGCCTGATCGCGGCACGCCCGCCCGGCGCGCCGCTCGCCTACGTGGTGACGCCGAACGCGCAGAATCTGGTGCGCCATAGCCACCTTGAGGATCCCCGTTTCATTGCCTTCTATGAGAAGGCCTGGCTCCACCTGATGGATGGCAAGGTGCCGCGCGCCCTGGCGCGTCAGGTGTTCGGGCTCGACATTCCGCTGGCGGCCGGCAGCGATCTCACCGCCCATCTGTTCGAGGCCTATATCCAGCCCGACGACGCCATCACCATCATCGGCGGCGAGTTGGAGATGGTGGACAATCTGAAGGCGCGTTTCCACCTGACCAACGTGGCCCACCACAATCCCCCCATGGGCTTCATCAACAAGCCGGACGAAGTGGAAAAATGCGTCCGCTTCATTCTCGACCATCCGGCCCGCTACATCTTCATGGCGGCCGGCTCTCCGCGGTCGGAATATGTAACGCAACTGGTGGACCAGCGCGGCGGCGCGGTCGGCACGGCGCTGTGCATCGGCAGTTCGCTGAACTTCCTCACCGGCCACGCCAAGCGCGCCAATCCGGTGTTCCGCAAGCTCGGCCTGGAATGGCTCTATCGCCTCATCGTGAGCCCGCAGACCCACATCCGGCGGGTATTCGTGGAATCCATGCCCGTCCTGCTGATGGTGGCGAAGGCCCGGGTGAACCCCGCCGCCTACGGCATGGACCGCAGCCGGTCGGGCAAGGGGCCACAGAGCCGCGCGTGAGGGGCGCCATGGTGGATCGGTCATGACGGCCCAGGACGGCTCTGCAGCCCCGCGCGGCGCACTGCGGCGTGTGACCATTCCGGCCATGACCGCGCGCGTGCGGCGGGCTCGGCGCAATCTCGGCGAGCGGTTTTCTCCCGGCCTCACCATGGCGGTGCTGCTCTTCATCCTGCCGGTGTTTGCCGAGTGCTTCCATTATTACTCGGAGCTGCTGCCGCTCTACGCCTTGTCGAAGGCGTGGCCGATCCTCACCCTGCCCCTCACCGTCCGCGGTCTCGCCAAGCTCGACCTGCCCTGCAAATACGTCTACGTGGTTTTCCTGGCCTATGGCCTCGGCATCACGCCGCTCGTGTCGATCATGCAGCTCGGCAACGATTTCTTCGGCTCCATCGCCACGACGGTGAAGATCTGGCCGATCACCTATTATTTCGGCCTGTCGGTGATGCTCCTGTGGCTCAGCCCGGTGCCCGACCGCGTGCGCCGCGCCTGCGTGGTGCTCGGCATCGCCACCTACGTGCTGATGCTGATGATGTGGATCCTCATCCCGGACGCCTGGTACACGGACAATTCCTCCCAGGGAAAGCTTCTGTTGACCGACGACGAGCGCGGCAACCGCATCTACATGCCCATGTTCTTCGGCATTCTCCTCGTCTTCTATCTCGTGCGATCCTTCATGGAGAAGCCGCACGTGGTGAAGGCACTGGGTGTCGTGGTGGCGTTCGTGCTCATGCTGTGGATCTATAAGCAGCGGGCCGCCATCGGCTGCAGCATCATGATCTGCGGCTATGCCGCGTTCAGTTCGCTCTCGCCGCGGTGGAAGCGCGCGGCGCTCGCCGGCCTCCTGATGCTGTTGCCGTTCGCGGTGATTGCCGCCATCAACCTCGGCGGCAATGCCGCGCAGGATCTCGGCGGCTCGCTGTCGGTGCGCCAGACGTCGCTGGCCCAGGCCTTCGGCTTTCTCGGTGACCAGCCGCTGCGTTGGCTGTTCGGCGTCGGCGCCACCACGCGCTTCGGCACGGTGACGCTGGCGGACATCTTCCAGAATGCCGACTTCTACGTCTCGGACCTCGGCTGGGCCGGCGTCGCCTTCGAGTACGGTCTCGTGGGCTCCATCCTCATCATGACGCTCTTCATCACCGGCTTCCTCGCCGCGCGGACGGCGGCCAAGCGCACCGGGCACTGCCTCGACCTCGCCCTCAGCGACTACATTCTCTACATGCTGGCGACGTCGGCGGTGTATCCGCTCACCTTCACCCCCGGCGAACTCTGCGTCGCCATGGGCCTTGCCATCTACATGAGCCGTTGGAGGCCCCCGGGCGAGGCGCTGGCCGGCGGGGGCGGCCGGCGCGTGGCCTTCCGCACCCATGTGGTCGAGATCGGCGGCAACCGCCGACGGCGCCAGGTCGCCATCGGCAAGCTCAACGGATGATGGGTCTCAGGCCGTGACCGCAACGCCGGCCGGCGTCGCGAGCCGGCCGGTGAGGTGCTTGGCGAGCCGCACGCCCAGGGTCACCGCCGTGAAGGTGGGATTAGCCTGGCTGGACGTGGGATAGACCGCCGAGCCCGCGACGAACAGGTTGGACGAGCCGAACACCCGGCAGTCGCGATCCACGACGCCGGTTCGCTCGCTCGCGGCCATGCGGGCAGTGCCGATCTGGTGGTGGCCGTCGTAGCACTGCTTGAGGATGTAATCGACGCGCTCCTCCTCGGGAACGAGCCAGTTCATGCGCCCGGTCCCCGTGCGCTGCAGCCAGTCCGCGAAGGCGTCGTGGGTGCGCAGCAACGGCTCGACGTCCGCCCGGGTATACTTGAGATCCACCTTGAGGCGCGGCAGACCGGTGGCGTCGCGCGCACCGGAGAGCGTCACCCGGGAGGTGGGGTCCGGCAGGTGCTCGGCATGGAAGCGCACGGCGTAGCGCCGGCCGGCGTTGCGCTGGAAGAAGCCCGGCTTGCGCGGGCGCGCGAAATACCGGCCATAGAAGAACGACGGCACGAACGCGGCCGTGGTCGGCAGATCCCGCAGGATGTTGAGGATGTGCGGCAGGCGGCGCACATCGTGCCCCACATAGTGCTGGCGGATCGATTCGGCGACGATCTGGCGCCCGAGCGGGGGAATGGACAGCGCGAGATAGGCGAGCGACAGAATGCCGTTGCGGTGGATCGGGTCGCGGATCAGCGGATAGTCCGGCCACAGCGCCACATTGGTCAGTCCCAGCCGCTGCTGGAGATCGGCGCCGGGCATGAAGCGCCGGCGCACGTAGTTCACGCCGTTCCGGAAATAGTCGATGCCCCCGTCCACCACGTCAGAGGTCAGCGTCATCTCGGCGGCGATGGCATAGAGGTGACCCATGTAGAAGCGGCCGAGTGGGCCATCCTCGCCGCCGAACCGCGCCGGCGCCTCCGCCTGGGCGGCGAGCAGCAGGCGGGTGCTCTCCAGCGCGCCGGCGGCCAGCACGACGGTCTTCGGCGAGACCTGGGCCTCCGTCCCGCCGGGGGCCTTCACCTTCACGCGGGACACCGATCCATCCTCGGCGAAGTCGATGCCGCAGGCGGTGGCGTTGAAGCGCAAATCGATGTTTCGCTCGGCCTTGAGCGTCTCGGCGTACGTCAGGTCGAAGCGCGGCTCGAGGCTCCACCGCTCCAGGCGGCGGAAGGAGAAATCGTCGTCCTTCGGATCGAAGCCCGGCACGTCGATGTCGAACAGATCCTGCCCGCAGCCGATCAGGTCGCAGGCCTCCTGCATGTGGGGCGCGACATCGCTGAAGGATATCGGCCAGCCGCTGTGCGGGATGGACGGACGGGTCTCGAAGTCCTGCGGATCGAAGCTGACGCAGCGGCCACCCCACAGGTTCGATGCGCCGCCCAGGCTGCGTTGCACGCCGATGGCCATGGGGACATGGGTATTGGGATCGACGATCTCGGCATCCGAGAGCGCCTGCGCCACCGGCTCCGGTGCCGGACCGCCCGACTCGAGCAGGACGACGGAGCGGCCGGACCGCGCCAGCACCAACGCCATGGAGATGCCCACCGGCCCCGCACCCACGATCAGGACGTCGGGGGTCATTCCATCCAGTCCGGCAAGGCCCGTGGTGATCACGTGATACTCCGTCAGCAGAAGGGGATTGGAAGCAGAACGCGGCCCCGCGCTCGTGTTCCGGCACGGGTTGTCCTCCCGTCCCGGGCAGCGGACAGTCGAACACCAAAGATGTCGGGCGAAGAAGTTCCGGGCGAATTGATTTCGGGCAAACGGAGACCGCGGTTCGCGGCTGGCGGGACGCGGCCGAGGAGGACGCCCCACGGCACAAGCTTTTCGCGTACCCCGGCAGACATCCCGGACACGCCATTCTCCCGCATTGCGCAGAGCGCCGTCGAAGCAGCGCCCCCGTCCCCCGACACCGCCAGACATAGCAGACGAACCGTCAAGCACAAGGCCGCCCAATGTCCCGGTCGCGGTGCTCGCCGGCCTCCCGCACAGAGGCCATTCAACTTGTCGCAGGCGCGCGAAAAAAGCTGGCGTCTTGGGCGCGAACAATGGCCATGGTCACGTCTTGGTAAGAAGAATGACCTTCTAGATAGCCGCGCTCGTCCAGCCTATTTCTGCGAAGGGGGTCGCGTACCATGGCAATCGGCGATGCGTTGAACGTGCGCGCGCGCGCACCTTTGCGCCTGGGTCTTGCGGGAGGCGGCACCGACCTCTCCCCTTATTGCGACGAGCACGGCGGCAACGTGCTCAATGCCACCATCGACCGCTTCGCCTACGCCCATATCCGGGTGAACCGCATTGGCGCCCTGGTGCTGCGGGCCCGCGACGTGGGGACCGAAGAGGTGCTCGAGCCGAGCCTCGACCACCCCATCACCGAAGGCCTGATGCTGCATCGGGCCGTCTACACCCACATGATGAAGAGCTATTGCGACGGCGTGGCGCTGCCGCTCACCATGTCCACCACCATCGACGTGCCCGCCGGCTCGGGGCTCGGCGCATCCTCGGCCCTCGTGGTGGCGCTGATCGAGGCCTTCACCTACGCCCTCGGCCTGCCGCTCGGCCCCTATGACGTGGCGAAGCTCGCCTTCGACATCGAGCGCAAGCAGCTCGGGCTCGCCGGTGGCCGGCAGGACCAGTATTCGGCGGCCTTCGGTGGGCTCAACTTCATCGAGTTCCTGCCCTCCGACCGGGTGATCGTGAACCCGCTGCGCATCCGTCGCGAGCATCTCAACGAGTTCGAGGCATCCCTCGTCATCTGCTTTTCCGGCCAGTCGCGCCGCTCCGACACCATTATCAAGGAGCAGGTGGCGGGGCTGAAGCAGATGGACGCCAAGACCATCGAGAACATGCACAAGCTGAAGCAGGACGCCATCGACATGAAGCTGGCCCTGCTGCGCGGCGACATCCGCGCCACCGCCGAAATCCTAGGACGCTCCTGGGCGTCCAAGAAGGCCACGGCCGCCGGCATCGCCACCGAGCAGGTAGACAAGCTCTACGACGCCGCCATTGCGGCCGGCGCCTGGTCCGGCAAGGTCTCGGGCGCGGGCGGCGGCGGCTTCCTCATGTTCCTCACCGATCCTGAAAACCGCTACCGCCTCATCGGCGCGCTGAACGAGGCTGGCGGCGACGCCAGTGCGGTGAAGTTCTCCATGGACGGTGCCGAGGGCTGGCCCATCGGGATCTAGCCCGAACGGACCCACGCACCGGCGCCCTTCGTCACCGCGGCGACACCCGCGGTGGCTTGCGCCGTGCTATGAGCCCCAAACGGAATTGCTGCGAGAGGAGCCGGCGTGACCGAGCAATGCGTCATCCTGCTGGGCGGGCTCGGCACCCGCCTCGGCGCGCTCACCAAGGACACGCCGAAGCCGCTTCTGAAGGTAGGCGATGTCCCCTTCGTGGAGGTGCTGATCGCCGAGGCGAGGCGCCGGGGCTTCCGCAAGTTCCTGCTGCTCGCCGGCTATCGGGCCGAGGTGGTGGAAAACTACATCACCGGCACGGACGTGCCTGGCCGCTTCGACTGCACGGTGGACATCTCGCTGGAGGAGACGCCCCTCGGCACCGGAGGCGCGCTGGTCAACGCCTTGCCGCTGCTCGACGAGAGCTTCCTGCTCGTCAACGGCGATACCTGGTTCGACTTCAACTGGCTGGATCTCGTCGCCACGTCCCGGAAGAACGGCGCGGCCTTCGGCATGGGCCTGCGTCTCGTTCAGAACCCGGACCGCTACGAGACCATCGCGCTCGACGGCACCCGCGTCGCCGCCGTCCGCCCGCGGGGGGCCGGACTGCCGGAGGCGCTCATCAATGGCGGCGTCTATTATGTGCGCCGGGACGTGATCGAGGGCCTCGCCATGCCCTCCTCGCTGGAGGCGGACCTCCTGCCCCGCCTCGTGGCGGAAGGCCGCGTGACCGGCGTCGCCTATGACGGCTTTTTCATCGACATCGGCATTCCCGAGACCTTCACGGCGGCCCAGACCAGCGTGCCCGCCCGCCGCCGGCGCCCGGCGGTGTTCCTCGATCGCGACGGCGTGCTCAACGTCGATACCGGCTATGTGCACGCCGCCGAGGACTTCACCTGGATCGAGGGCGCGAGGGAAGCCATCAAGCTGTTCAACGACCTCGGTTATTACGTCTTCCTCGTCACCAATCAGGCCGGCGTCGCGCGCGGCTATTACGAGGAAGAGGCGATCCACGTCCTGCACGCCTTCGTGCAAGCGGAACTGCGCGAGGTGGGCGCGGAGCTGGACGACTGGCGCTATTGCCCGTTCCATCCCGAAGGCACGGTCGAGCGCTACCGAGGCTCCCACGCCTGGCGCAAGCCGGAGCCCGGCATGATCCTGGACCTGATGGCGAACTGGCCGGTGGACACGGCGCGCAGCTTCCTCATCGGCGACAACCCCACCGACATCGCCGCCGCCAAGGCCGCCGGCATTGCCGGCCATCTCTTCCCGGGCGGCGACCTGCTCGCCTTCTCCCGCGCCATCCTCGCCACCACCACCGCGGAGCCGCAGCCATGACCGGCCAGACCACGGGTGCCACCTCCCATCCCCTCGCCGACCTCGCGGCCGACGCCCGCGCCTGGATGTTCGGTGCTGCGGCGCCGCTCTGGTCGCAGGTCGGGCGCGATCCCAAGGGTCTGTTCGCCGAGCGGCTCGACGTGGCGGGTCAGCCCGACGACGCGCCGCGCCGCCTGTTCGTGCAGGCGCGGCACACCTATTCCTTCTGCGAGTTTGGCCGCCTCGGCTGGGACGGCCCATGGCAGACGCTCGCGGGCGAGACGGTGGATTATCTCCTCGCCCACGGCCGGCGGCCGGATGGTCTCTTCATCCACCGCTTCACGACGGACGGCGCCGTGCTGGACGGGCGCGCCGATCTCTACGATCAGGCCTTCATGCTGTTCTGCCTGGGCCATGCGGGCAAGGCGCTGGAGCGGACCGACCTCTATGGCGTCGCCGACAGCCTCGCCGATGCGCTGGAGGCGGGCTGGCGGCATCCGGCCGGCGGGTTCGTCGAGCACGACATCCCGCGCCCGCACCGCCACCAGAACCCGCACATGCACTTCTTCGAGGCCTTCTCGGCGCTCTATGCCGTAACCGGCGCGCCGCGCTGGAAGGCACTCGCGGAAGAGATGGCGACGCTCTGCCGCGACCGCTTCATCGATCCGGCCACCGGCGCGCTCCTCGAATACTTCACCGACGACCTGAAGCCCGCGCCCGGCGTGGACGGCACCATCGTGGAGCCGGGCCATTGCTTCGAATGGGCGTGGCTGTTCGAGGGCCTGTCCGCATGGGGCTGGCCGGGTGCTGAGGTGTCCGACCGCCTCACCGCCTTCGGCCGGCGCACTGGCATCGATACGGTGAACGGCGTCGCCATCAACGAGGTGCTGACGGACGGCACCGTCCACAAACCCACCGCACGCCTCTGGCCGCAGACCGAGCGGCTGAAGATCGCCCTTGCCCGCCTGCGCCGCACCGGCAGCGCGCAGGAGGCAGACGAGGCGCGCAACGCCTATCGCGGCCTCAAGCTATATCTCGATATGCCCGTGCCCGGCACGTGGCAGGATGTGCTGAACCCGGACGGCAGCTTCGTGCCCATGCCGGCGCCCGGCTCCTCGCTCTACCACATCACCTGCTCCATGGCGGAGCTGGTGGACACGGTGGAAGGGCGGCGCTGAGGCGCCTGCCTCAGGGGATCGTCGACGCGCAATCGGCGAGATCGAGGGTGACGCAGGTCGCGACCATCAAGGAGCGATAATCGGGATTGTCGGGGCCCGGCGGCCCCGGCGGCACCTCGGCGATGGCATAGAGCATGCCGCCGGCCTGCGGATCGTCCTTCACCGCCGACAGCAGGCGCGCCGTGCGCTCCAGCGTGAAGCGCGCATCGCCTGCATCCGACGGCATCACCTGGATGCCGAGGGCGAGCGGCCCCTTCCACACCCGCCTGTAGGCCCGGAATGCCTGGTCGGGGCGGTAGGTCGGGCCGCCGTCATAGGACACGACGGACACGAGATCGAGACTCTGCGCCGCGGGCGAGCGGAGCATGGCCAACATCATGCCCACATAGGGGCCATTGCGTGGCTCGGCGCTGGCGAAGGCGCCCTCTCCGTAGGCGCCCACGTTCCAGCCGGCAAGGCTGAGCAGTGCGGGGCGCGGGACCGCCCGGCGCAGATCTGCCAGGACGGCCACCGCGCGCGCATCCTCGGCGCACGCGACGCGTCCGTCCGTGCGGGTGCAGGCGGGATTCTCGGTCTCATAGTCCAGGTCGACGCCATCCGCGCCGAGGTCGGCGACGAGCCGGGCCAAGGCATCGAAATTGCGGGCATCCCAGCCGAAATGCTTCCAGCCCCCGACCGAAACCAGCACCCGCACGGCCGGATGACGAGTCTTGAGCAGCGCGATGGCGTCCTTCAGCACCTGCCCGGAAAAGGGGAAGAGCAGCCCGGTGCCGGAGAGATCGAGATTGCCGGAATAGGCGAGGTCCGGCCTCGTGAATCCCAGCGCCACATGGGTGATGTAGCCGGGCAGCCGGGCAAGGCGCGTCTCGGCGGGATCGGTGGTGACGACCTCCGTCCACGAGGCGTGATAGGCGAGGAACGGACGGCCCGCAGCGGCGGCCGGCGACGCGGCGGCCGCCGACAAGACCAGGGCCAGCATCACCACAAGGGTCAGAAGACCGACGGACCGGCCATGCCCTTGGTGACGGTGAGCAGCATGATTCTGATATCGAACCATATGGACCAGTGCTCGATATAGAAGAGGTCGAGTTCGACGCCGCGCTCGGCCTTCTCCAGGGTGTTGATGCCCCCGCGCATGCCGTTGATCTGCGCCCAGCCGGTGATGCCCGGCTTCATGCGGTAACGCGCGACATACTGGCTGATGGCCTCATAGCGGACGTTGGTGGCGACCTTCATGTTCGGCACATGGGGGCGCGGGCCGACGACGCTCATCTCGCCGCGCAGCACATTGATGAGCTGCGGTAGCTCGTCGATGGAGGTGGAGCGCAGAAAGTTGCCGACCTTGGTGATGCGCGGGTCGTTCTTGCTGGTGCCCTTGGAGCCGTCGTCGGTGGGGTCGACCCGCATGGTGCGGAGCTTGTAGCATTGGAACACGCGGTTGTTCAGGCCCACGCGCGGCTGGCGGAACAGGATCGGCCCGGGCGAATCGAGCTTGATGGCGATGGCCGCGCCGATCAGGATCGGAGCAGTCAGCAGCAGGCCGATGGTGGCCACCACATAATCCTCCACCCCCTTCAAGAGGCCCAGCGAACCCTTCAGCGGCTGCTGCTGCACCTGGAGGGCCGGCTCGCCGGCGATGCGGGTGAGGTTGGCGTAATTGAGCGTGAAGCGGTCCGGGTCCAGCTCCACCACCACGTCGGCGGCGATCTGGTACATCTGGTTGGCGATGGCGCTGATGGCGGCCGGATCGTTCCAGCTCTTGGCGACAACCACGATATCCACCGGGTTGTGCTTCACATATTCCAGAAGGTCCTTCATGCCGCCGAGCACCGGCAGGCCGTCGGGTCCGGGCGGCGGCAGGGGCGCCCCCTCCTCGTGGCTGTCATCGAACAGGGCGACGAAGCTGAGAAGGCCGGTGTCGCCCTCCTCCTCCTCATAGCGCCGCACGAGGTCGCGGGCGCGGCCGAGATCGCCGATGGCCACCACATTGCGTCGCAACACCTCGTGGGTCTGCACCAGCGCCATGCCGATGCGCACCAGGACGAGGCGGCCGAAGATGAGCATGAGCGTGGTGACGACGCCCCAGCCGAACAGCGCCCACAGGTTCGTCTGGCCGATGGGGATCAGCGCGTAATAGCAGATGGCGATGACGGCGCCCGCGGGCACCACGCCGACGCCGATATGGCCGATCTGCCGCAGCGGACGGACATAGTGCTCGACCCGGTAGCCGCGGCCGATCTGCAGCACCTGCACATAGATGAAGATGCCGAACGCCCAGAGGATGGCGAGCTGGCTCCACGACAGGAATTCCCAGCGCAGGTGCGCAATGATGGCGCCGAGCGCCGCCATGACGACGTCGCACGACAGGACGAGCCGATTGACCAGTCCGTGGGTCCAGCGTGTCATCGTCCCCCGATCCCCGCAGTCGCCTTCCGAATCCCAAGCGTCACGGTATGTGCTTCTGGTTAAGAAGTGGTGGGCAGTCAAGGATATGGAACAAATTGTGGCGGTTTGGATCTATTGCCCGGCTCCCGATCCCCCGCCTCGGTCACCACAACGCAGAAGCCGCCGGACCTTGCGATCCGGCGGCTTCCATCATGCTCGAACTCAGTGTCTCGTCAGTGGCCGAAGGCCTTCACCACGTCTTCGGTGACCTTCTTGGCGTCGCCGAAGAGCATCATGGTGTTGTCCTTGAAGAACAGCTCGTTCTCGACGCCGGCGTAGCCCGCCGACATGCCGCGCTTGATGAAGAGAACGGTCTTGGCCTTCTCCACGTCGAGGATGGGCATGCCGTAGATGGGCGACTGCGGGTCGGTCTTGGCCGCCGGGTTGGTCACGTCGTTGGCGCCGATGACGAAGGCCACGTCCGCCTGGGCGAACTCGGAGTTGATGTCCTCGAGCTCGAACACCTCGTCGTAGGGCACCTGGGCCTCGGCGAGCAGGACGTTCATGTGGCCCGGCATGCGGCCCGCCACGGGGTGGATGGCGTACTTGACCTCGACGCCCTCCTCCTTGAGCAGGTCCGCCATCTCGCGCAGTGCATGCTGAGCCTGGGCCACCGCCATGCCGTAGCCGGGCACGATGATGACCTTCTCGGCGTTCTTCATGATGTAGGCGGCGTCGTCCGCCGAACCCTGCTTCACCGGGCGGGCTTCCGCCTGGCCACCGCCGCCGGCCGCCGCGGCGTCACCGCCGAAGCCGCCGAGGATGACGGAGATGAAGGACCGGTTCATGCCCTTGCACATGATGTAGCTGAGGATGGCGCCCGAGGAGCCCACAAGCGCACCGGTGATGATGAGCGCCGTGTTGCCCAGGGTGAAGCCGATGCCGGCCGCCGCCCAGCCCGAGTAGGAGTTCAGCATCGACACCACGACGGGCATGTCTGCGCCGCCGATCGGGATGATGAGCAGGCCGCCGAGCACCAGCGACAGCAGCGTGATGATCCAGAACAGCGTGATCGAGCCGGTGAGCACGAACGCGACGATGAGGATCAGCAGCAGCAGCGCGAGGCCGCCGTTGATCAGGTGGCGCGCCGGCAGCATGATCGGCTTGCCGCTCATGTTGCCGTTGAGCTTGGCGAAGGCGATGATCGAGCCGGTGAAGGTGATCGCGCCGATGGCGACGCCCAGCGACATCTCCACGAGGCTTGCCCCGTGCAGGTGTCCGGGATCGCCGATGCCGAAGGCGCGCGGTGCATAGAGCGCGGCCGCGGCCACCAGCACGGCGGCGAGGCCGACGAGCGAGTGGAAGGCGGCGACCAGCTGCGGCATCGCCGTCATGGCGATCCGCTTGGCCACCACCGCACCGACGCCACCGCCGATGCCGATGCCGGCGAGCACCAGCACCCAGCCGATCCCGTCGGACGGCGGGGAGAGGGCCAGCGTGGTGAGGATGGCGATGCCCATGCCCACCATGCCGAACAGGTTGCCCTGCCGGGAAGTGGTGGGGTGGGAGAGGCCCCGCAGGGCCAGCACGAAGAGAATGCCTGCAACCAGATAGAGCAGGGCAGCGAGGTTCGCGGTCATGTGCCTCGCCTCACTTCTTCTTGGAGTACATGGCGAGCATTCGGCTGGTCACCATGAACCCGCCGAAGATGTTCACCGAGGCAAAGATGAGCGCGACGAAGCCGAAGATGCGCGCGCCCCAGGCGTGGCTGGAATCGCCCACCGTGGTCACGCCGACGGCGAGCAGCGCGCCCACGACGATCACCGACGAGATGGCGTTGGTGACGCTCATCAGCGGGGTGTGCAGCGCCGGGGTCACCGACCACACCACGTAGTAGCCCACGAAAACCGCGAGCACGAAGATGGAGAGGCGGAACACGAAGGGGTCGATGGCCCCGCCGGTCGCCGCGTGGGCCGCAGCGCCGAGGGCGGTGGCGGCCTGGTCGGCGTAGGCCTGCGCGGCCATGGCTGCATCGCGCGCGACGTCGGCGGCGATGCGGGCTTGAACGGCGGCGTCCGCCGCGGACTGGGCTGTGGCGGGATTCATCAGGCCGCTCCCTCGCTGGTCGCTGCGGGATTCTTGGGTGCGAAGTTCGGATGCACGACGGCGCCGTCACGGGTGAGGAGCGTGGCCTTCACCAGCTCGTCGTCCCACTTGACGGCCAGCGCCTTCGACGCCTTGTCCACCATCGTCTCGAAGAAGTTGAACAGGTTCTTGGCGTAGAGCGGCGAGGCCGAGGCGGCGATACGGCCCGGCACGTTGAGGTGGCCGACGATCTTCACGCCGTTCACCTCGACCACCTGCCCCGCCACCGCACCGGCGACGTTGCCGCCGCGCTCGACCGCGAGGTCGATCAGCACGGAACCCGGCTTCATGGAGGCCACCATCTCCGCCGTCACGAGGCGCGGCGCGGGCCGGCCCGGGATCAGAGCGGTGGTGATGACGATGTCCTGCTTCTTGATGTGCTCGGCGACGAGCGCAGCCTGCTTGGCCTGGTACTCCGCCGACATGGGCTTGGCGTAGCCGGCCGCGGTCTCGGCCTGCTTGAACTCCTCGTCCTCCACCGCGACGAACTTTGCGCCCAGCGAGGCGACCTGCTCCTTGGCGGCGGGCCGCACGTCGGTGGCGGTCACGATGGCGCCGAGGCGGCGGGCGGTGGCGATGGCCTGGAGGCCCGCGACGCCGGCGCCCATGACGAAGACGCGGGCGGCCGGGACGGTGCCGGCGGCGGTCATCATCTGCGGCAGCGCGCGGTTGAACTCGGCGGCCGCGTCGATCACCGCGCGATAGCCGGCGAGGTTGGCCTGCGAGGAGAGCACGTCCATCACCTGCGCACGGGTGATGCGGGGCATCAGCTCCATGGCAAAGGAAGCAATCCCGGCATTGGCCATGGCGGCGAGCGCCGCGTCATTGCCGTAGGGATCCATGATGGCGAGGACGAGGGCGCCCGGCTTGTACGACGAAAGTTCGGCTTCCGTCGGCCGGCGAACCTTCAGTACGACTTCCGCGCCGTTCAGCGCGTCAAACGCCGACGGGGCGATGGTGGCGCCTGCCGCCACGAAGTCGGAATCGAGAATGCCGGACTTCACGCCCGCGCCGCTCTCCACGGCCACGGATGCGCCCAGTGCGACGAGACGCTTCACCGTATCCGGGGTCGCGCCAACCCTCGGCTCGCCGAGATCGATCTCGGCGGGAACAGCGATTTTCATTTCTTGAGGTCTCCGGTGCTCCGGCCGCTCAGCGGTTCAGAGGAGGAAAATCCACATCAGGACGAGGATGGCAGCAACGCCGATGGTGCCCCACTTGGCGAGGGCAGTGAACATCGCGTAGGTGCGCTCGTGCTCGGGATAATCGTTACCGTCTGCCGTGGCGTATTCGATCGTGGCGTGTTCAGCCATCTTATCCCCCTGCTCCTAAGCGTCTTCTGAGGCCTTTACCGGAGATGGGAATGTCTGGCAACTGCCTTTTGGTGTACAGTATACCAGATTAAACGATGCAGGCCGCTAGTCCCCCGTGTGTCTGTCGGCGCGGGCCAGATGTTCTTGTTATGTTCCGGTTTCGATGCTAGCTTTTTAAGCATGAGCCCCGCATCTGATTCCCACGGCCCGCGCACTGCCGCCCCGCCCGTTCCGGGGGGACCAATTGCCGCGCCGATCGCTTCCTCCCTGAAGGCCGAATCCAGGGCGGGTTTGCCCAAAGCCACTCCCGCCAAGGCCGCCCAGCCCAAGGCGGCACCGAAGGCTTTTGCCGGCGACGCCCGTATCGCCTCGCCGCCGGTGAAGACCCGCTCCGAGCGCATCATGGGCCGCCTCGCCGAGGAGCGGAGCGCGCCGCCCCCTGCCCTGCCACCCGCGCTGGACGGAGAGACCGGGACCGGCGTCGAGACGGAAAGGCGGCGCGGCCGCGGGGCCGTTTCCAACGCCGCCGGGCGCTTCGAGCCGGCCGCCCGGGTGCTGTTCGACGACGGCTGGCAGACGCTGGAAGATCTGCCGCCCTTCCGCACTGAGGTGACGGAGGAGCGGGCCCGCACGGTCATCACCCGCAACCAGTCCCCCGACATCGCATTCGACCGTTCCATCAATGCCTACCGGGGCTGCGAACACGGCTGCATCTATTGCTTCGCGCGGCCGACCCACGCCTATCACGGACTGTCCGCCGGGCTCGACTTCGAGACCAAGCTGTTCGTGAAGCCGGACGCCCCGGAACTGCTGGCGCGAGAGCTGGCGCACCCGTCCTACAAGCCGCGCGTGATTGCCATGGGGACCAATACCGATCCCTACCAGCCCATCGAGCGGCGCTACGAGCTGACCCGCCGTATTCTCGAGGTGCTGGCGGACTTCGGGCATCCGGTGGGCATCGTCACCAAGTCGGCGCTGGTGGTGCGCGACATCGATATCCTCGGACCGATGGCGGAAAAGGGCCTCGCCAAAGTCGCCATCTCCATGACCACGCTCGATCCGCACCTGTCGCGGACCATGGAGCCGCGCGCCGCCAGCCCCCATGTGCGCCTCGGCACCATCCGCCGCCTCGCCGACGCCGGCATTCCCACCGCGGTCCTCACCGCACCGCTGATCCCGGCGCTCAACGACATGGAGATCGAGCGCATTCTCGATTCCGCCAAGGCCGCGGGCGCGTCCGAGGCCGGCTATGTGATGCTGCGCCTGCCGCTCGAGATCGCCGACCTGTTCCGCGAATGGCTCGTGGCACATTTCCCGGACAAGGCCCGCCACGTTCTCAATCTCATCCGCCAGATGCACGGCGGCAAGGATTACGACTCAACCTTCGGCAAGAGGGGGCGGGGGGATGGTCCTTATGCCTGGACGGTAGGCCGCAGGTTCGAGATCGCCGCCCGCCGCCTCGGCCTCGCCGGCCGCGGGCTGAAGCTGACCACCGACCACTTCCGCCGTCCGAAGCAGCCGGGCGAGCAGCTCGACTTGTTCTCTTGAGGAGCCGGCATGACCGCACCCGATCTCAGGCTTCACCTCGTCACGCTCGGCGTGTCCGATCTCTCGCGCGCCGCCGCCTTCTATCGGGCGCTCGGGCTCGAGGAGAGCAAGGCGGGAGAAGGGGAAGCCGGCAACGTCGTCTTCTTCCGCGCGGGCAATGTGGTGCTCAGCCTCTTTCCGCGCGGGCGCCTCGCGGAGGATGCGATGCTGCCCGATGCCCCGCCGCAGCCTTTCGCCGGCCTCACGCTCGCCTGCAACGTCGGCTCGCCGGACGAGGCTGAAGCCCTGATCGCGCGGGCGGAGGCGGCGGGCGGGCGCGTGGTCAAGCCGGCGCAAAAGGTATTCTGGGGCGGGACGAGCGGCTATTTCGCCGACCCCGACGGGCATCTGTGGGAAGTCGCCCACAATCCCTTCTTCCCGTTCGATGCCGAAGGCCGACTGGTGCTGCCCGGTGGGTGAGCGCTCAGGACGCGGCGCGGCGATCGCTGCCGTAGGCCCGCAGGAACACGCGCACGGCGCCCCGCACCGATTTCTCCACCGCCGCCGGATCGGGCGCGTTCGGTGCGCCGACAAGCACGGGAATGGTCACGCCATCCTTGCAGAGGGTGAGGAACTGGCTCGCCGCCTGATCCACGTCCTCGATGTCGAGCAGCCCTTGCTCCACCTTGGCCTTCAGAAAGACGGCGAGGCGGGAGATGCCGGCGCAGGGGCCCGCCTCGAAGAAGCGGCGGCCCACATCGGGAAACTTTCCGGAAATGGAAATGACCGTCCGCAGCAGCGCGATGCTGCTCGGCCGGAGGATGGCGGTGACGAAGGACCGGCCGATCTTGGTCAACGCCGCCTCGATATCCTCCTCGTCGGGATCCACGACGAACATGCGCTCGGCGGTCTCGCCGCACTCGTTGGAGACAAGCTCGGCGAACAGGTCGTCCTTGTTCTCGAAATAGACGTAGAGCGTGCCTTTGGAGACCCCGGCCGCGCGGGCGATGTCGCCCATGCTGGCGGCATCGAAGCCGCGATCAAAGAACACTTCCCGGGCGCCGGCGAGAATCTGGCTGCGCTTCTCGGGGTCCTGCCCCGCCCCTGTCCCCGCTTCGTGGGCATCGCACGGGCCGCACTCCTCCCCGCCCGCCACCTGTCGTGGCTTGAGTGCGATATCGCCTTCGCTGTCCGTCATCCCGCGGGTCTCTTCCTTAGGCCTTCGTTCTCGGCGATCGCACATCCCGGGCGCAAGCGCATTGACGATGATGGCGTCCCTTGCACGGCCGGCATGGCAATGATGCCACACATCGAACGGGGTAAAGACGCCTGCCGAGCGCACGTTTGACTGAACCGTTCAGTTCTCTATTGCATCGCCCCAAGCGGTGCGCTATGTCAATACTCATCGAACCAAACCGTTCGGTCATCGCCCGGTGCCGCAACCCGGGCGCTGATTGAACCGAGGGAGGAGAGCAACGCCCCCGCTCTCCTCCCTTCCCTTCCCAAGCGGACAGGGGTTCGGTCATAGCCAGGTGCCGCAACCCTGGTGCTGGCCGATGTAGAGGGAGGAGAGCAACGCCCCCGCTCTCCTCCCTCTGTTTCCTTTGGCACTCCCCAGAGCCGCGAAGGTCGATCGCCCCAGCCACGCCAGAAGGCGGGCCGAGCACGCGACATTCTGCCTCATCCCCTTGGCGGTAGCGCCACAGCCCCCATTTTCCCGCTCACCGGTCCGGGCCCCTCTGGCGCAGGTCTTCTGCGTGATGTCGGATCAGGCGTGATTTGCGCGCTCCATCCAGAGGCCCCATGGTTCCCTCCGCATCGTCGAGACCGGCAGCAGCATGACTGACCGAGCCCCCCGGACACGGCGGCGCGCGCTGTTCATGGTCAACACGCGCGCCCGCAGCGGCACCCTGCCGCTTGATGGTGTGCGTGCCGTGCTCGAAACCGGCTTCGATCTTCTCGAAGCCCCCTTGCCGCCAGCTGGTGACGTGTCCGACGCGCTGCGCGCCCGTGCGGATGAGGTGGATCTCGTCATCCTCGGCGGCGGCGACGGAACGCTTAATGCGGCCGCCTCGGGCCTCTACGACACCCAGCTCCCCCTCGGGGTGCTGCCGCTCGGCACGGCCAACGACTTCGCCCGCACCCTCTCCATCCCCACAGATCCGCTGGCGGCGGCGCGGGTCATCCTGGACCATCCGCCCCGCTTCATTGATCTCGGCGAGGTCAACGGCCATCCCTTCCTCAACGTGGCGAGCATCGGCTTTTCCGCGGATCTCGCCCGCGCGCTCACGCGGGAGGCCAAGCGCTATTTCGGCGTGGTCGGCTACGGCATCGTCGCCGCCCGCCTGCTGATGCAGTCGCGCCTGTTCACGGCCTATATCGAGCACGACGGAACCGCCGAGGCCGTGCGCACCCTGCAGGTCTCGGTGGGCAACGGCCGCCACTACGGCGGCGGCATGACGGTGGAAGCGAGCGCCACCGCCGACGACGGCCAGCTCGATTTCTACAGCCTCGAAGTCGACCACTGGTGGCGGCTGCTGGCGCTTCTGCCCTCGCTCCGCGCCGGCACGCAGGGGCAGTGGGATGACGTGCGCGCCTTCCGCACGAAAAAGGTCGTGGTGCGCACCAGCCGCCCCCGGCCGGTGAACACCGACGGCGAGCTTGTCACCTACACGCCCGCGCATTTCCGCATCCGTCCGGCCGCCATCCGCGTCCACGCCCCGCCGCAGTCCGCGCCCCTTCCCGGCGGCGCCCAGAATTCCTCGCAACCCCTCGCTGAAGGCACCCCCTAGATGGACTACCTCCTCCAACTCGCAGCCGATCCCGCCGCGTGGGTCGCCCTGGTGACGCTGGTGGCCATGGAAGTCGTGCTCGGCATCGACAACCTGATCTTCATCTCCATCCTCACCAACAAGCTGCCGGAGCAATACCGCAGCAAGGCACGACGCATCGGCATCGGCCTCGCGCTCATCATGCGCCTCGCCTTGCTCGGCACCATCGCCATCATCGTGCGGCTGACGGCGCCCGTCTTCGAGGTGTTCGGCCATGGCTTCTCATGGCGCGACCTCATCCTCATCGCGGGCGGCCTGTTCCTTGTGTGGAAGGCGACCACCGAGATCCATCACAACGTGGACCCGCAGACCCATGCGGAGGACGTGAAGGACAGCAGGGTCACCATCGGCTTCACCGCGGCCATCGTGCAGATCCTGATGCTCGATATCGTGTTCTCCATCGACAGCATCATCACCGCCGTGGGCATGACCGAGCACATCCCCATCATGGTCATCGCCGTGATCGCGGCAGTGACCTGCATGTTGTTCGCCGCAGACCCGCTGGCCCGCTTCATCGAGGCCAACCCCACCGTGGTGATGCTGGCGCTGGGCTTTCTCATCATGATCGGCATGACGCTGATCGCCGAAGGGTTCGGCGCCCACGTGCCCAAGGGCTATGTCTACGCTGCCATGGGCTTCTCGACGGCCATCGAGGGACTCAACATGCTGGTCCGCCGCCGCCGGGCGGCGGGCGCTGGGCATTAGCCGGCAAGGCCCCATCGAGACGCCATCCGGTCGCGCCGCCGCATTCCAACGGGCCGTGGGCATGGGTATGCTCGCGGCGCGGGCGGATTGGCTCGCGACTCATTGGGGCGCGGCGCGCATCCCGCCACCCCGCAGCCTGTGGCCGAGGTCGAGAATGGCTCATTTTTCCGCGTCCCGTTTCGCCGGCGCGCTGGTGCCGGCACTGGTGCTGATCGCGTTCGCCGCACCGGCGCGCGCGCAGGCCTGCCTCGAGCAGATCGTTTCGGTCCAGGCCGCCCTCAAGGAACGCCTGCCTCACCCGAAGAAGCCGCCGGAGCAGGAGCAGTCCATCGCGGCGCAGACCGACCAGCAGCCGACGCCTGGATCGCTGGCCGCGGCAGGGGTGACGCAGCCGGAGTCCGGCGCCCTCGGCGCGCTCAACCAGGCCATCAACCTGCAGGCGGCAGGCGACGAGGCCGGCTGCCTGAAGGCCCTCGCCGAAGCCAAACGCCTCGGCGGCCTCAACTGAGGCCGGACCGGCTCAGAGCCGGTCGCGCAGGGCGTAGTAGCTGAGGCCCGCCATCATCAGCGGGGTGCGCAGCAGGGTGCCGCCGGGGAAGGGCGGCACCGGCAGGCGTCCGAGCAGATCGAAGCGCGCGAGCTGGCCGTCCACCGCCTCGGCGAGGATCTTTCCGAACAACGGCGCCAGCGCCACACCCTGCCCGCTGTAGCCGGCCGAGACCAGCACACGGGGTGACAGGCGGCGCACGAAGGGCAGGCGCGTCATGGTGATGGCCAGCACGCCGCCCCAGGCGTAGTCGATGCGGGCCTCGCCGAGCTGCGGGAAGATGCGCAGCATGAAGGGCCGCACGAAGTCCGCCACGTCCGGCCGTAGCCCGCGGCGATAGCTCTCGCCGCCGCCGAACAGCAGCCGGCCGTCGGCGGAGAGGCGGAAATAGTTGATGACGAAGCGGCTGTCCGCCACCGCGGCGTCGTTGGCGATGATCTCGTGCGCCAGGTCCCCGAGCGGCTCGGTCGCGGCGATATAGTTGCAGATGGGCATGACGTGGGCGTCCACCCGCCGGTCGAGCCCGTCCATCAGGCCGTTGCCGCATTCGAGCAGGAAGTCGGCAACGACGGTGCCACCGCCGTCCGTGGTGACGGTCACGGAGCCCTCATCGCTGATCTTCACCGCCCGCGTGCCCTCGTGGATCTCGACCCCGGCGGCAATGGCGGCAGAGCCGAGGCCGAGCGCGAAATTGAGCGGGTGCAGATGGCCCGCGCCCTTGTCCAGCAGTCCGCCATAATAAGCCGAGGTGCCGACCAGCGCCCGGATCTCGTCGCGGGAGAGCGGCACCAGCGCATCGTAGCCATAGTCCGCGGCCAGCGAGCGGGCATAATCGTAGCTGTCCGGGACGAAACGCGCCTTGTGGTCGGCGAGGATCAGGCCATCGCGCAGGTCACAGGGAATATTGTGGCGGGCGATGAGGCTGCGGACCAGCGCCTTGCCCTCCTCCGCAAGGTTCCACAGCTTGCGGGCATCCTCACGCCCCACCGCCTTTTCCAGAAAATCCTGGCCGCGGCGCTGGCCGCTGTGGAGCTGGCCCCCGTTGCGCCCGGAGGCGCCGGAGCCCACCCGCGCGGCCTCCAGCACCACCACCTTGTGCCCCGCCTCGGCGAGATGCAGGGCCGCCGACAGTCCCGTGTAGCCGGCGCCGATGATGCAGACGTCGGCCCGCACCGCGCCCTTCAGCGGCGAGAAGGCGGGGAATGCGGTCGCCGTCGCCGTGTACCAGGAGCGGGCATGGCCGGCCGGATTGAGCGGGGCGGCGACCCGGTGCATGGCGCTTTCCTTCTTCTTGTTCTCTTTATGCACCGGTCGGCCTCACACGTTGAGCAGAAGGTACTCCCGCTCCCAGGGCGAAATCACCCGCATGAAGGTTTCAAACTCGGCCTGCTTCACCGCGGCATAAGCGGAGACGAAGCGCTCGCCCAGCACCTCGGCGAGAGGTTCATTGTCCTGAAACGCCGCAACCGCCTCCAGGAGCCCGCGCGGAAGGTCGAAATCGAGATTTTTCGCGTCGCCGTCGATGGGATCCGTGGCGCGCAGGTTCTCGGTCAGGCCGAGATAGCCGCAGGCGAGGGACGCCGCGATGGCGAGATAGGGATTGGCGTCGGACGACGGCACCCGGTTCTCCAGCCGCCGCGCCTCGGGGGTCGAGGGCGGCACGCGGAGGCCGGCGGTGCGGTTGTCGTAGCCCCATTGCAGATTGATGGGCGCCATGGAATCGCGCGTCAGCCGGCGATAGGAATTCACGTAGGGCGCCATGATGCACATGACCGCCGGCAGGTACTTCTGGTGGCCGGCGATGAAGGAGAAGAACTCCGGCGTCGGGTCGCCGTCCTCGTCGGAGAACAGGTTGCGTCCGGTTTCGGTGTTGATGACCGACTGGTGGATGTGCATGGCGCTGCCCGGCTCGTTGGCGATGGGCTTGGCCATGAACGTCGCATAGATCTTGTGAGCGAGCGCCGCCTCGCGGATCGTGCGCTTGAACAGGAAAACCTGGTCCGCCAGCACGAGCGGGTCGCCATGGCGCAGGTTGATCTCCATCTGCGCGGCGCCGTCCTCGTGGATCAGCGTGTCGATCTCCAGCCCCTGGGCCTCGGAATAGTCGTAGATGTCCTCGAACAGTGCATCGAACTCGTTCACCGCCTGGATGGAATAGGACTGGCGGCCGATCTCCGGCCGGCCGGACCGCCCAACCGGGGGCTTCAGGGGATAATCGGGATCGGTGTTGGGCTCGACCAGATAGAACTCGATCTCCGGTGCCACCACCGGCTTCCAGCCCTTCTTCTCGTAGAGCGAGATCACGTGCCTAAGCACCTGGCGGGGGGCAAGCTCCACCGGGCGGCCATCGCGGTGATAGGCGTCGTGGATGACCTGGGCGGTCGGATCCTGCGCCCACGGCACTGAGCACAGGGTGGCAAGGTCAGGCTCGAGCACGAGGTCGCTGTCGGCGATGACCGAATCGACCAGCCCTTCATAGTCGGGATACTCACCGGAGATGGTCTGGAAGAAGACCGACAGCGGCAGGTTCATCACGGGCGAGGAAAAGAACTTGGAAGCCGGCATGATCTTGCCGCGGGCCACGCCGGCGAGATCGGGAACGGTGCATTCGATCTCGGTGATGCCGCGGCTGGCCATCCAGGCCTTGGCTTCCGTCAGTGATGTCACACCCCGCGGGGCCGTTGCCTGAGCCTTTTGCGCACCCTTGCTGCGTTTCGCCATGATGTCCTCGGGCGTGAACCGTTCACGCCCAAGCAGGGAACACCTCCGTCGACGTCAGTGTCAACGCGACGCCGTGCCGGCAACGCTCACGTTCGGGAAAGATGCGATCGAGGACGTGTCCCGGTGCGGGACAAGGATGCTGGGAAACCGGAGAACAGCCATCGAACGAATCACGATCGAATCGCCGCGCCCGCCGCGTTCCCGCTTCTCCCCCTACGAGATGTAGCCCCTTGGGCCAGGAGGTAGCGGATTCGGTGCTGGCTCAGCGGGGGACGTTCACCGGCACCGTGCTTGCCTTCGCCTCGGTTTCCAGCGAGGTGGCCTCCAGCAGCGCGGTCCCGATCATCGTGGCCACCGACACCCGGAACGGGGCCATCAGGCGGGTGCCGGCGATGGGGACCAGCCAGACGTAGATATCCTTGTTTTCCGCCATGTACTTGACCGTATAGCGGGTGGGCCGGTGGCCGGCGACCGGCTGGTAGCGAACGGAGCACACGACGGCCGAGCCGGCATATCCAGGCACCTTCACCGTCTCGGTGCGCTGGTAGGAGAGGACGAGGTCGTAGCGCTGGCGCCCGTCGAACACGGGGACCGAGCGGGCGCAGGCCGCGGCGGACAACATGTCGCCGGTTCCGGGCACGTAGACGAAGGCGCCGCTCATGGGGTCGAGGATGTTCTGCAGCACCGACTGCTCGATGGGAACGCGGTCGGCGGCCGGCTTGAACGGCGGCTCCACCTCCATCTCCTTCACCGCCCCGGACGCCATGGCGAGACGCGCCGTCTCCGCCTTGCCGTCGGCTTCGGCGTTCAGCGCATAGACCTTGGGCACCAGCTTGCCGCCCGAGATGGTCCCCCGCGCCGCGGCGACGCCCTTGCCGGACGAGACCGCGCGCAGCACGCCGGTGACGCGGGCCGAGCCGGAAATCTCATAAGCCTGCTCGCCGGCCTCTACCGTGATGGACCCCCGCCCGAGTTCCACGCCCCCCACGGTCAGCACATATTTGGCATTGAGCTTCCCGTCCGCGCGTGCAGGCTCGGCGAGCGCAGTCAGGCCGGTGGCCGTCAGGACGGCCACGAGGGCACCACCGGCGCGGCGCCGGGAACGGGACGAAAGAGCTGTCATCGGGGTCGTCGTCATTGCAAAGTCCGGATGGAGATGTCCGGGGGGCCGGCGGACCCGTGTCCCAGAGGCATGCACAGGGAAGGCGGCTGAACTGTGGCCCGGCACGCGACCGGCCATCGCCCCCGTGAGACGACCCTCCGGCCGGCAATGCCGGAAACCGCCCCCCAATGCCGCGCGAATCCGCATGGGTCATTGACTTTACGGCGGTTTGTCACGATCTTTCCAGCCTACCCTCAGAGGCGGGTTGCGCAGACGACGGCAAGGACCGGCGCCGCGGCCTGTTTACCCTAGGGGTATCGTGTTGATTGCCAAGGAGCTGAAGCCATTCGCCGCCCTATGAGACCCGTCGCGCCGGAGAAGGATGGACCGCGCGTCAATGAGGAAATCCGCATCCGCGAAGTCCAGCTGATCGACCAGGACGGTCAGAACCGCGGGGTGGTAGCGATCCGCGATGCGCTCGCCCTGGCGCAGGAAGCCGGGCTCGACCTCGTCGAGATCTCCCCCAACTCCGCGCCGCCCGTCTGCAAGATTCTCGACTACGGCCGCTTCAAGTACCAGAATCAGAAGAAGGCCAGCGAGGCGCGCAAGAAGCAGAAGGTGGTCGAGGTCAAGGAGATCAAGCTCCGCCCCGGCATCGACGATCACGACTACGACGTGAAAATGCGGTCGATGCAGCGCTTCTTCGAGGATGGCGACAAGGTGAAGGTCACCCTGCGTTTCCGCGGGCGCGAGATGGCGCACCAGGACATCGGCTACAAGCTGCTGCAGAAGCTCAAGGAAGACGTTTCGACCATCGCCAAGGTCGAGGCCGAGCCCATGCTTGAAGGCCGGCAGATGATCATGATCCTCGCCCCGCGCTGACGCGGGCCCTTTCGCGAGGGTTCCCGCTGACGCGGGCTCTGGGGCGGCATAAAGAAAAAGCCCGGCGCAGCGCGCCGGGCTTTTCTCGTTTCTGAGCCGCCGAGCCTCTCTGGCTCGCCGATTCGCAGCCGTCGGGCCTGAAAGCGCGGCAGCCGATGCGGCCGCGCCATTGTCCTTACGGACAGGGGTGCTGGTACCCGTCGTAGCCGGTGTAGGTGCCGGTCGCCAGGTTGTACGAGCGGAACCGCGACATGCAGTAGGCCACCGCATCGTTGGTGTAGACCGTGTCCGCATTGGCCGCCGCCACGGCACCGAGGGCGACGCCGCTGGCGACGCCGAGCGCGATCCATGCGCCGGTATTGTTGTAGTAGCCCCAACCCCAGCCGGGACGATACCAGCCCCAGCCCGGACGCCACGGCCCCGGACCCCACGCGCCCGGCGGCGGGCGCCAGCCCGGATGACCCCAGCCCGGACCGCCGGGACCCCAACCGGGACGCCCGGGACCCCAGCCTGGACGGCCCGGCCCCCATCCACCGGCATAGGCGGGGCGACCCACGTAGCCGGGACGACCCACATAGCCGGGACGGCCGACATAGCCCGGACGACCCACATAGCCGGGGCGACCCACGTAGCCCGGACGGCCGGCGTAACCGGGACGACCCACGTAACCTGGGCGCCCGGCATAGCCGACACGGCCGACGCCGACGGCCCCCACACGCGGCCCGCCCATGCGCACCCCACCCATGCGGGGACCACCGCCGCCGCGCCAGGCCACTTGTTCCACGGCGCCGACATTGGCCACCGCGGGATTGGCAAGGCCGAGACGCAGCGCTTGAGCATTCGCGACGGGAACCGAAAGCGAAAGCATGCCGCCAGTGACAGCCGCCACGGCAAACAATGCCACCCTTCTTGTGCCGAACATGATCTTCACTCCCTCAACACTTTCTATCTTCAGCGGTCTTTGTGTCGAATGTTTCGCGGACGTAGCGGAACTTGCGGCTGGAAAGCGGCGAACTGGTGCATTTGTTCCGGTCGGGTGGGGCCGGCGATCACGCGTGCGTGACAGGGGGCATCCTTGCGTCACCCCGGGGCGTTGACCGGGCCTAACAAGGAGTTCGGTATGCCCCATCTGTTGCGCAAGACCTTCCGGCGGATCACCGTCGGCCTCACCTCCGCGGCCATCGTCGTCTCCAGCGTCGGTGTGGCTGCCGTGGCGACGGCTCCGGCCGCGTCTGCTCAGGCATTGCGAGCCGGTGCCGCATCCATGAACGTCCAGGCCGCCGCACCGGAGGAGGTGCAGGCCCGGCATGGCGGCCCCAAGCGTGGCCCTGTCGTCCGTGGACCGGGGCGCGGTCCCGGACACGCGGTGCGCGGACCCGTTCGTGGTCCCGGCTATGGCCGCCCCGGCTACGGTCGACCCGGCTGGCATGGTCCGCGCCCCGGCTATCACGCCCGCTGGGGACGGCCCTATTGGCGGAACGGCGGGTGGTACTATCGCAACGACAACGGCGCATGGATCGCGGCCGGAATCGCCGGTCTCGCCATCGGCGCGGCTGCGGGAGCCGCGGCAGCCAATGCCGGAAGCAACGATGCAGTGTCCTACTGCGCCCAGCGATTCCGCTCCTATAACCCCGCCACCGGCACGTACACCGGCTACGACGGGCTGCAGCACCCCTGCCCCTGAGGCGGTTTACGTGTAAGAGATAGAAAGGTCGCCGCCTCGCGCGGCGGCCTTTTTTCGTGGCCGTGCCGCCGTCCCGCGCGCCCTGCCTGCGCCGCGTCGGCCCCGCGGCACTTGCCTTTATCGTCACGCTCCTGTAACGACTGCCGCCTTCGAGCCGGCCGGCGATTAAGGGCTGCCGCGCTGGCTCATACCGCTCAACAGCAACAAGAGGCTGAGCGTCCACCGCCCTCGCGGGCGAGGACCCATGCCACGGAGAGCCAAATGCCCAAGATGAAGACCAAGTCGGGAGCGAAGAAACGCTTCCGCCTGACGGGTACGGGAAAAGTGATCGCGGGTCAGGCCGGCAAGCGCCATGGCATGATCAAGCGGACCAACAACCAGATCCGCAACCAGCGCGGCACGACCATCCTCGCCGAGTGCGACGGACGGGTCATCCGCAAGTCGTTCCTGCCGAACGGCTGACGCCACCGCGATCTGAAGGAGCTTTTCCATGGCCCGCGTGAAACGTGGCGTTACCTCACACGCCAAGCACAAGAAGGTCTACAAAGCCGCAAAGGGCTTTTACGGCCGCCGCAAGAATACGATCCGCGCTGCGAAGTCGGCCGTCGAACGGTCGATGCAGTATGCCTACCGCGATCGCAAGGTGAAGAAGCGCAACTTCCGTGCGCTCTGGATCCAGCGTATCAACGCCGGCGTGCGCGCGCTCGATCTCGATCTGACCTATTCGCGATTTATCGATGGTCTCGGCAAGGCCGGGATCGAGGTCGATCGCAAGGTGCTCTCGGATATCGCCATCCACGAGCCCGACGCGTTCAAGGCCCTGGTGGAGAAGGCCAAGGCGGCTCTCGCCTGATCGGCGACAGCGCAGCGCTTCTCCTCCCGTCTTTCCGAGACCTTCAAGAGCCCCGTGCGGATCATCCGTCCGGGGCTTTTGCCATTGGGCGCGGCCCGTCTATAAGCGGCGCGACCCGACGCCGGCCCCTCCGCCGGCCATTTCGTTTTCCGGGATAGGCCCATGTCCGCGACACCATCCGCCACCGATCCGAGCGCCCTCGAAGACCTTCAGGAGAGCCTCTCCGCCGCCATCCTGCGCGCGCAGGACGAGGCCGGCCTTGAAGAGATCCGCATCGCGGCCCTCGGCAAGAAGGGATCGGTCTCCGAGCTGCTGAAGTCGCTGGGCGGCATGAGCCCGGACGAGCGCAAGGTGATGGGGCCGGCCATCAACGGCCTGCGTGATGCGGTGCAGGGCCTTCTCGCCCACCGCCGCGCCGCTCTGAAGAATGCAGCGCTGGAGGCCCGCCTCGCCACCGAAAAGGTGGACGTGACCCTGCCCGTGCGCGAGGCCGCCGCCGAGACCGGCCGCGTCCATCCCATCGCGCAGGTGATGGAGGAACTGACCGCCATCTTCGCCGACATGGGCTTCTCGGTGGCGGAAGGGCCGGACATCGAGGACGACTTCCACAACTTCACCGCGCTGAACTTCCCCGCCGGCCATCCGGCGCGCGAGATGCACGACACCTTCTTCCTGCCCCCCGGCGCGGATGGCCAGCGCAAGGTGCTGCGCACCCACACCTCGCCCGTGCAGGTGCGCACCATGCAGGCCCAGAAGCCGCCCATCCGCGTCATCTGCCCCGGCCGCACCTATCGCTGCGATTCGGACCAGACCCACACGCCCATGTTCCATCAGGTGGAAGGCCTGGTGATCGACAAGTCGGCGCACCTCGGCCACCTCAAGTGGATCCTGGAGGAGTTCTGCAAGTCCTTCTTCGAGGTGGAGGGCGTGAAGATGCGCTTCCGCCCGTCCTTCTTCCCCTTCACCGAGCCCTCGATGGAAGTGGACATCCAGTGCGACCGCTCCCGCCCCGGCGAAATCCGCTTCGGCGAGGGCAATGACTGGCTGGAAATCCTCGGCTGCGGGATGGTGCACCCCAACGTGCTGCGCAACTGCGGCATCGACCCGGACGAGTACCAGGGCTTCGCCTGGGGCATGGGCATCGATCGCATTGCCATGCTCAAGTACGGCATGAGCGACCTCAGGGCCTTCTTCGAGGCCGACGTGCGCTGGCTCTCCCACTACGGCTTCCGCCCGCTGGACTTCCCGACGCTGGCCGGCGGCCTGAGCGCGTAAGGAGCAGGACCCATGAAATTCACCTACTCCTGGCTCAAGGATCACCTCGAGCCCACCGCCTCCTTCGACCAGATCGTCGAGCGCCTCTCCCTCATCGGCCTCGAGGTCGAGGGCATTGAGGACAAGGCCAAGCAGCTTGCCCCCTTCGTGGTGGGCGAGGTGCTGACCGCCGAGAAGCATCCCAACGCGGACAAGCTGCGCGTCTGCACCGTCTCCATCGGGAAAGGCGACCCCATCCAGGTGGTGTGCGGCGCGCCCAATGCGCGGGCGGGGTTAAAAACCGTCTTCGCCGCGCCCGGCACGGTCATCCCCACCTCGGGGCTGGAACTGAAGATCGGCAAGATCCGCGACGTGGAAAGCCGCGGCATGCTCTGCTCGGCCCGCGAGATGGGGCTTTCCGAGGAGCATGACGGCATCCTGGAGCTGCCGGAAGACGCCCCCGTTGGCGCGCCGTTCGCGGACGTGCTCGGCCTCAATGACCCGGTGATCGAGATCGCCGTGACGCCCAACCGCGCCGACTGCCTCGGCGTCTCCGGCGTCGCCCGCGACCTCGCCGCGGCCGGCCTCGGCGAGCTGATGGCGCCGCGCGTGAAGCCGGTGGAGGGCGCCTTCCCTGCCCCGCTGACGGTGACGCTGGAGTTCGGCGAGACCTCGCCACTCTGCCCCGCCTTCGCGCTGCGCGTGGTGAAGGGCGTGAAGAACGGCCCCTCCCCCCAGTGGCTGCAGGATCGCCTGCGCGCCATCGGCCTGCGCCCCATCAACGCGTTGGTGGACGTCACCAATTTCATGACGTTCGACCGCAACCGCCCGCTCCACGTCTTCGACCTGAAGAAGGTGAGCGGCCATCTCGTGGTGCGCCGGGCCAAGGGCGGCGAGACGCTGCTGGCGCTCGACGGCAAGACCTACACGCTCGACGAGAGCATGTGCGTGATCGCCGACGACAGGGGCGTGGAGAGCCTCGCCGGCATCATGGGCGGCGAAGACTCCGGCTGCGACGAGGGCACCACCGACGTGGTGATCGAATCGGCCCTGTGGGACGCCATCAACATCGCCCAGACCGGCCGCAGGCTCGGCATCAATTCCGATGCCCGCTTCCGCTTCGAGCGCGGCGTCGATCCGGCCTTCACGGTGCCGGGCCTCGACCTCGCCACCCATCTCATCCTTGAGCTGTGCGGCGGCGAGCCGTCGGAGATGGTGCTGGCCGGTGCCATCCCCGACACCACCCGCACCATCGCCTTCCCCCTCACGGAAGTGAAGCGGCTGACCGGGCTGGAAGCTTCCGAGGATGAGATTCGCGGCGTGCTGGAAAAGCTCGGCTTCGCCGTATCCGGCACTGCGCCGGTGCTTGAGGTGGTCCCGCCGTCCTGGCGCGGCGACATCGAGGGCAAGGCGGACCTCGTGGAAGAGGTGGTGCGCATCCTCGGCCTGGAGCGCGTGCCGTCCACCGAGCTGCCGCGCGGCGCGGATGCGCGCAAGGCCGTGCTCACCACCCTCCAGCTGAGGAGCCGCAAGGCGCGCCGGTCGCTGGCGGCGCGCGGCATGGTGGAAGCGGTCACCTGGTCCTTCGTGTCGAAGGAGGCCGCAAAGCTGTTCGGCGGCGGCGCGGATGCCCTCGCTCTGTCCAACCCCATCGCCTCCGACCTCTCCGACATGCGCCCGAGCCTCCTGCCCGGCCTCATCAAGGCGGCAGGCGCCAATGCGGCGCGTGGGGCGGGCGACGTGGCCCTGTTCGAGGTGGGCCAGATCTTCCTCGGCGACGGCCCCGGCGACCAGCGCCAGGCCGCCTCCGGCATCCGTCGCGGCACGGCCAAGCCCGCAGGCGGCGGCCGCCACTGGGCGGGCAATGCGGCGGCGGTGGATGCCTTCGACGCCAAGGCGGACGCGCTCGCGGCGCTGGCCGCCTGCGGGGCGCCGGTGGCGAATCTGCAGGTCACCACCGATGCCCCCGGCTGGTACCACCCCGGCCGCTCCGGCACGCTGCGCCTCGGCTCCAATACCATGGCCCATTTCGGCGAGATTCATCCCGCCGTGCTGGAAGCGCTGGACGTGACGGGGCCGCTGGTTGCCTTCGAGATCGTGCTCGACAAGATCCCGGAGCCCAAGGCCAAGGCCACGCGGGTGAAGCCGAATCTCGACCTCTCGCCCTTCCAGGCGGTGAAGCGCGACTTCGCCTTCCTCGTGGGCCGGGACGTTGCCGCCGCCGACATCCTCAAGGCAGCGCAGGGCGCCGACAAGAAGCTCGTCACCGGCGTCGGCGTCTTCGACCTCTACGAGGGCAAGGGAATCGATCCCGACAAGAAGTCGGTGGCCGTGGAGGTCACGCTCCAGCCGCGCGAGCGCACGCTCACCGACAAGGAGATCGAGGAGGTCGCCGGCCGCATCGTCGCGGAAGTGGCGAAGAAGACGGGCGCAACGCTGCGCGCCTGACGAGAAGCGCCGGCGGCGCGTGTTGTCCCCATGCTCTGGATTGACGCGCGCCGCCGCTGCCCCTATAAGCCGAGCCCGAACTCAGGCGGCTGCGGCGGCCGGAGCCCAGCCCTCATTTCCGCTTGATCCTCATGGATCGGGTCGCGAGCCGGGCAGCAGCGAACCATCGCCGTCGCAGCGCCGCTGCTGGGGTCCGAACCGCAAGGCGGCCTCAAGACATCTGGAGATTTGACCGTGAAGCGCACCTATCAACCCAGCAAGCTCGTGCGCAAGCGCCGCCACGGCTTCCGTGCGCGCATGGAGACCCGCAACGGCCGCAAGATCATTGCCGCCCGCCGCGCCCACGGCCGCAAGCGCCTGTCCGCCTGAGGGTGGACCCTCGCGGAGCTGCCCGACTTCGGGAGCCGTCCAACGTGGAACGCCCGTCGGATACCAATCCGGATCGTCTCCGTCGGCTGGACCGTCTCAAGAAACGCCGTGATTTTCTCGCTGCGGCCAAGGCCGAGCGTGCCGGCGTCGCCTCCTTCCTCATGCAGGGCCGCGATCGCGGTGATGGGGAAGATGTGCGGGTCGGCTTCACGGTGACCAAGAAGACCGGCAATTCCGTCATGCGGAACCGCATCCGCCGCCGCCTCCGAGAGGCGGTGCAGCGGGTGCTGCCGGAGGCCGGACGACCCGGCTTTGATTACGTGCTGGTGGCTCGCGAGGCCGCGCTGCGCACCCCCTTCGACAATCTCGTGTCCGAGATGGAGCGCGCCGTGCGCAAGCTGCACGCGCCGAAAGCTCCCAAGGACGCCTCCCCTAAAGACAAGGCGCGGCCCCGGCAGGGTGCGCCGCGAGTCTTAAAAGAGTCGCTGCCGGCGTCTAAGGACGCCGCACGCTCCGCCGGCGCTGCCGGCTCGAACACTCCCGATTTGACGATGCCGCCGACGGAGACCCTCCGGCATGAGTGATAACCGCAACATGTTCATCGCCATCGGTCTGTCGATGGCGATCCTCATCGGCTGGCAGTTCTTCTTCGGCATCCCGCAGGCGGAAAAGCAGCGGCAGGCCGCCGAGCAGCAGCGAATCGAGCAGGCTGCCCAGCAGCAGGCGCAGTCGCAGTCGGGCACAAGCCCGGCACCGGGCGCCGCTCCGGGCACCACGCCCGCCGGCCTGCCCCAGACGGGCGCGCCGAATGCCGGCCGGGCGCTCACCCGCGCCGAGGCGATCGCCGCCTCCCCCCGCGCGCCCATCGCCACCCAGCGCCTCAGCGGCTCCATCTCGCTGCGCGGCGCCCGCGCGGACGACCTGCTGCTGACCGAGTATCATGAGACGGTGGACCCCAAGAGCCCGAACATCGTGCTCCTGTCTCCGTCCGGCGGTCCCAATCCCTTCTATGCGGAATTCGGCTGGACCTCGGCCGCCGGCGCCGGCGTCGCCGTGCCTGGCCCCGATACCCTGTGGACCGCGCAGCCCGGCGCAACCCTGACCGAGAAGACCCCCCTCGTCCTCACCTGGGACAACGGGCAGGGCCTGACCTTCCGCCGCACCTTCAGCATCGACGACCATTACATGTTCGCGGTGAAGGATGAGGTGGAGAACAAGGGCTCCGCCGCCGCCACCCTCTATCCCTACGCCCTGGTCTCGCGGCATGGCGTGCCGCACGTGGCCGGCTTCTACATCCTGCATGAGGGCCTGATCGGCGTCCTCGGCGACAACGGCCTGCAAGAAGTCACCTACGCCAAGATGGACAAGGAGAAGCCGCTGACGTTCGCCTCCACCGGCGGCTGGCTCGGCATCACCGACAAGTACTGGGCGGCGACCGTCATTCCCGACCAGAGCGTGAAGGTGGACGCCAAGTTCTCCTCGGCCATGATCAACGGCCAGCAGACCTTCCAGACCGACTATCTCGCCCAGCCCCTCACGGTGGAGCCGGGCGCGAAGATCGCCTCCTCCGGCCAGCTCTTCGCGGGCGCCAAGGTGGTCCAGGTGGTGGACGGCTATGCCGAGACCTACAAGATCGACCGCTTCGACCGGCTGATCGACTGGGGCTGGTTCTACTTCATCACCAAGCCGCTGTTCCTGGTCATCGACTGGATCTATCGCGTCGTCGGCAATTTCGGCGTCGCCATCCTGGTGGTGACGGTGCTGCTGAAGGGCATCTTCTTCCCGCTGGCCAACAAGTCCTACGCCTCAATGGCCAAGATGAAGGCGGTGCAGCCGGAACTCACCTCCATCCGCGAACGCTACGCCGACGACAAGGTGAAGCAGCAGCAGGCGATGATGGAGCTGTACAAGAAGGAGAAGATCAATCCGGTGGCGGGGTGCCTGCCCATCCTGATCCAGATCCCGGTGTTCTTCGCCCTCTACAAGGTGCTGTTCGTGACCATCGAGATGCGGCATGCGCCCTTCTTCGGCTGGATTCGCGACCTCTCGGCACCCGACCCGACCACCGTGTTCAACCTGTTCGGCCTGATCCCCTGGGATCCGGGCTCCGTGCCGGTCATCGGCAGCTATCTCCTGCTCGGCGCCTGGCCGCTCATCATGGGCGTGACCATGTGGGTGCAGATGAAGCTGAACCCGGCCCCGCCGGACCCGACCCAGCAGATGATCTTCAACTGGATGCCCATCATCTTCACCTTCATGCTGGCGCACTTCGCCGCCGGCCTGGTGATCTACTGGGCCTGGAACAACACGCTCTCCGTCACCCAGCAGGCCGTCATCATGCGGCGCAACGGGGTGAAAATCGAGCTGTGGGACAACATCAAGGGCGCCCTCGGCCTCGGCAAGAAACAGGCGGCGAAGGGTTAACCGCACCGCCGTTTTGAACGGGATCGAAACGCCGCGCTCCTCCGAGCGCGGCGTTTCTGTTTTAATGCCATATGTGACCATATTGACACGTGACTATATTGGAACATAATGCGCCCATGGATGACATCTTCGCCGCCCTGTCCAACCCCGTCCGGCGAACGGTGCTCGATCTGCTGCGGGAGCAGGACGGCCGCACGCTTGGTGAGTTGGAGCAGGCACTGAAGCCACACACCACCCTGACGCGTTTCGGCGTGATGAAACACCTCAAGGTGCTGGAGGAAGCGCACCTTCTCGTTACCCGGAAAGTGGGCCGCGAGAAGCACCACTATCTCAACCCGGCTCCCATCCAGCTCGTCGCCGACCGCTGGATCTCCCGTTATGCCGCGCCGCATGTGGCGGCGATGGCCGGCCTGAAGCTTCTTCTGGAGACCAATCCAATGAGTCGCACCCCGCCGAAGCACATCTACGAGCTGTTTATCAAAGCGACGCCCCAAGCCCTTTGGGACGTGCTGACCGACGATGCCAAGACCCCGCTTTATGAGCACTTCAACATGACCAGCCGGACCGAATGGCGGCCCGGCGGCGCGCGGAGCTATTACATGGGCGATCGGCAGGTCATCGCTTGCACCATCCTGGAAATGGAGCCGCCGCATCGGCTTGTCATGTCCTTCCACGCCCGGTGGGCGCCGGACGTAGCGGCGGATCGGCCTTCGCGGGTCACATGGGAGATCGCGCCGATCGGCACCGATGCGTGCAAGCTGACGCTCATCCACGACGATTTCGACGGAGAGACCGCGACCTCCAAGGCCGTGGTTCACGGGTGGCCGGAAGGCTTGTCCCGGCTCAAGACCCTCGTCGAGACGGGCGTGCCCTTCCAGATGGCCGCGCCGGCTGCCTGACGGACCGCAAACGCATCAAAAAGGATCTGGAGCGTCTCCCCGAGTCTATGAAACCGGGAGACCCTCTAGACGCGAGCCTCCGGTAGGTAGCAGCGACCGCCCTCGCCGCCCGGCATCTGCGGCAGGAAGGCCGCACCTTCGCGCTCGAGAAAGTCCATCAGCGCCTGTCCGGCCGGCAGCAGGCGCTTGTCGCGGGCGCGCACCGCCAGCCACTGGCGCACCACCGGCAGCCCCTCCACCTCCAGCACCCGCAGCCGGCCGTCCGCCACCTCGGCGGCGACGGTGTGGGCGGAGATGAATGCGAGGCCAAGCCCGGCCATCACCGACTGCTTGATGGTCTCGTTGGAGCCGATTTCCATGGCGATGGGCGGGTTGGGCGACCCCGCCTCCTCGAACACCCGTTCCATGAGGATGCGCGTGCCCGAGCCCGGCTCGCGCACCAGAAGCGATTCGCGGGCGAGATCGGCCGGGGTGATTCTCTTGCGCCGCTTGAACAGGGGATGGTCCACGGGTGCCACGATGATGTGCGGATGATCGCCGATCAGCCGCGTCTCAGCCTCCAGCGCCGGCGGCGGACGGCCCATGATGGCCACGTCGAAATCAAGGCTCACAATGCCCCGGATGATGTCCTCGCGGTTGCCGATGATGAGTTTCAGCTCGATTTCCGGCCGCCGCCGGCGAAAGGCGGCGAGCGCCATGGGGGCGAAATATTTGGCGGTGGAGACCACCCCCACCACCACCGATCCCCGCTCCGGGCTCTTCAACGCCGCGATGGCCCGTTCCGCCTCCGACAGGGCCCGGGCAATGCGCTCCTGTGCGGATAAAAGCTCCTGTCCAGCGGCGGTCGGTCGCAGCCGTCCGTCCACGCGCTCGAACACCGGGACACCGATGTCCTCCTCCAGCGCCTTCATCTGCGCGGTGACGGCGGGCGGGCTCAAACCCATGTCCTGCGCGGCTTTGGCATAGGACCCGGAGGCTGCGGCGAGGGCCACGAGGCGGAGCTGGCGGAGCGTCCAATGGGGTGCCACTTCAGATTTCCTGAATGCCTAATTCATATCATTTAAATTTACCTGAAATCGGCACGGGGGCAAGGTCACCTCAACAAACAGGAGGGCCGCCATCATGGGTGCCGACGCCGCCATCGGGCAGATCAAGGACGCCAAGAAGAGGTACGCCGCAGGCGTGCTGAAGTATGCGCAGATGGGCTATTGGGATGGCGACTACCAGCCCAAGGACACCGACGTCCTCGCCCTGTTCCGCGTCACCCCCCAGGACGGCGTGGACCCCATCGAGGCCGCCGCGGCCGTCGCCGGCGAAAGCTCCACCGCCACCTGGACCGTGGTGTGGACCGACCGCCTCACCGCCGCCGACATGTACCGTGCCAAGGCTTACAAGGTGGAGCCGGTGCCGGGCCAGCCGGGGCAGTATTTCTGCTGGGTCGCCTACGACCTCGACCTGTTCGAGGAAGGCTCCATCGCCAACCTCACCGCCTCGATCATCGGCAACGTCTTCTCCTTCAAGCCGCTTAAGGCCTGCCGTCTGGAGGACATGCGCCTCCCCGTCGCCTATGTGAAGACGTTCCGCGGCCCGCCCACCGGCATCGTCGTGGAGCGCGAGCGCCTCGACAAGTTCGGCCGCCCGCTGCTGGGCGCCACCACCAAGCCGAAGCTGGGACTTTCTGGCAAGAATTACGGCCGCGTGGTCTATGAAGCCCTCAAGGGCGGCCTCGATTTCGTGAAGGACGACGAGAACATCAACTCGCAGCCCTTCATGCACTGGCGCGACCGCTTCCTCTACTGCATGGAAGCCGTCAACAAGGCGCAGGCCGAGACGGGCGAGGTCAAGGGGCACTACCTCAACATCACCGCCGGCACCATGGAGGAGATGTACCGCCGCGCCGAGTTCGCCAAGGAGCTGGGCTCCGTGGTGGTGATGGTGGACCTCATCGTGGGCTGGACGGCCATCCAGTCCATCTCCCACTGGTGCCGCGAGAACGACATGATCCTGCACATGCACCGTGCGGGCCATGGCACCTACACGCGCCAGAAGGGCCACGGCATTTCGTTCCGCGTCATCGCCAAGTGGCTGCGCCTGGCCGGCGTCGACCATCTCCACACCGGCACCGCGGTGGGCAAGCTGGAAGGCGACCCCATGACCGTGCAGGGCTACTACAACGTCTGCCGCGAGATGGTGACGAAGACCGACTACCCGCGCGGCATCTTCTTCGATCAGGACTGGGCGGGCCTGCGCAAGGTCATGCCGGTGGCCTCGGGCGGCATCCACGCCGGCCAGATGCACCAGCTCATCGACCTGTTCGGCGAGGACGTGGTGCTTCAGTTCGGCGGCGGCACCATCGGCCATCCGGACGGCATCCAGGCCGGCGCGATCGCCAACCGCGTCGCCCTCGAGACCATGATCCTCGCCCGCAACGAGGGCCGGGACATCAAGAACGAGGGCCCGGAAATCCTGATCGAGGCCGCCAAGTGGTGCCAGCCGCTGCGCGCCGCCCTCGATACCTGGGGCGAGGTGACCTTCAACTACGCCTCCACCGACACGTCCGACTTCGTGCCCACCGCATCCGTCGCCTGAGGAGAAGAGACATGCGCATCACCCAAGGCACCTTCTCCTTCCTGCCCGACCTCACGGCGGCCCAGGTCAAGGCCCAGATCCAGTATGCGCTGGAGCAGAACTGGGCCGTCTCGGTCGAGTACACGGACGATCCCCATCCGCGGAACACCTATTGGGAGATGTGGGGCCTGCCCATGTTCGACCTGCGCGACGCCGCGGGCGTCTATGGCGAGGTCGAGGCCTGCCGCGCCGCCCATCCGGGCAAGTATGTGCGGGTCAACGCCTTCGACTCCACCCGCGGGTGGGAGACGATCCGCCTGTCCTTCATCGTGCAGCGCCCGGCGAAGGAAGACGGCTTCCGCCTCGACCGCACCGAAGGCCCGGGCCGCACCCAGCGCTATTCGCTTCAGAACCGGGCCTACGCGGCCGGGTGATCTGACCAACCGTCTCGAGCTTCACCAGCGCGGCCGTTCCCACCGCGCCACTTAACGCCGAGGTTCGATCATGCTCGATGTCGCCACATCCGCACCGTCCGCCGCGTTGCCGGCTGAGGCTGCCGAGGGCAGGCTCGACCTCGGCGCTCTCTTCACCGAGAGCGAAGTCCCCGAATTCCTCGCCGAACTGGACGAGGGCCTGATCGGGCTCAAGCCCGTCAAGCGGCGCATCCGCGAGATCGCCGCCCACCTCGTCATCGGCCGGGCCCGCGAAAAGCTGGGCCTCACCTCCGGTGCGCCGACGCTGCACATGGCGTTCACCGGCAATCCCGGCACCGGCAAGACCACCGTCGCCCTCAAGATGGCGCAGATTCTCCACCGCCTCGGATATGTGCGGCGGGGTCATCTTGTCTCGGTGACGCGGGATGATCTTGTGGGTCAATATATCGGCCACACGGCACCGAAGACCAAAGAGATTCTTAAGAAGGCCATGGGCGGGGTCCTGTTCATAGACGAGGCTTATTATCTGTACCGGCCCGAGAACGAGCGGGATTACGGTCAGGAAGCCATCGAGATTCTGCTCCAGGTGATGGAAAACCAGCGGGACGATCTCGTGGTGATCCTCGCGGGCTACAAGGACCGCATGGATCGCTTCTTCGAGAGCAACCCCGGCTTCCGTTCGCGCATCGCCCACCACATCGACTTCCCCGACTATGAGGACGCCGAGCTGGTGGAAATCGCCAAGACCATGGCAGCCGATGCGGACTATGCCTTCAGCCCGGAGGCTGAGATCGCGATCGAGGAATATGTGGCCAAGCGCCGGCTCCAGCCGAACTTCGCCAACGCGCGCTCCATCCGCAATGCCCTCGACCGCATGCGGCTGCGCCAGTCGCTGCGTCTGTTCGAGACCGGCGGCCTCACCGACCGCGCCGCGCTCGCCACCATTACCGAAGGGGATGTCCGCGCCAGCCGGGTGTTTGCCGGCGGCATCGACGCCCCGAACTACAAGCCCCAGGTGGAATAGTCCGCCGCGGGACCGAAGAGACGACCAAGAATAAAACCTGTGACGGCCCGCTGAACGGGCCGCGCGGAGGAGCCCTCAGGGAGACCTGCCATGTTGGAGCCGAACGCAGACCATCGGGCCGCAGCTGCCCAGGCTGCAGGTGTCGCAGCCTCGCGTATCACGCTCACCGTCATGCTCGACGAGTGGGCGGGTGCGGATGCCCGCCGTCGCGCCGTCGCGGATACCGTCTGCGCCCTCGCCACAGGATGCGCGGCGCTGGCCGCCGCCATCGCCGAGGGGCCGCTCGCCGGTGACCTCGCCCGCACCCTCTCTTCCGGCGAAGCCGGCGAGGGCCAGAAGGCGCTCGACGTCATCTCCAACGACATCGTCATCGGCGCGCTGAAGGCGGCGCCGGTCGCCGCGGTGGCGTCCGAGGAGAACGACGCGCCGGTCCTGCTCGATGCCACGGCGCCCTTGCTGGTCGCCATCGACCCGCTGGACGGCTCGTCCAACATCGACACCGACATCTCGGTCGGCACCATCTTCGCCGTCTTCCCCCGTCCCGAAGGCGCCGACGCGTCCGCGCCCTCGGCCTTCCTGCAGAACGGGCGGGACATGCTGGCCGCCGGCTACGTGGTCTACGGCCCCCACACCGCCATGATGCTGACGCTCGGCGCCGGCACCTGGCACTTCGCCCTCGACCGCGCCGGCCTCTTCCGCCTGGTGAATGCCGAGGTGAAGGTGAAGGAGGGCGCGGCCGAGTTCGCCATCAACATGTCCAACTACCACCACTGGGACGTGCCGGTGCGCGACTATGTGGACGACTGCCTCGCCGGCAAGAAGGGCCCGCGGGAGCGCGACTTCAATATGCGCTGGGTGGCCTCCATGGTGGCGGACGCGCATCGCATCTTCCAGCGTGGCGGCATCTATCTCTATCCGGGCGACAGCCGGAAGGGCTACAGCCAAGGCCGCCTGCGGCTGCTCTACGAGGCCTTCCCGGTCGCCTTCCTGATGGAGCAGGCGAGCGGTTCGGCCACCGACGGCCGGGGCGCGATCCTCGACCTCGACGCCACCGCCCTGCACCAGCGCGTGCCGTTCATCTTCGGCTCCCGCGACGAGGTGGCCCGGGTCTCCCGCTATCACCTGGAGCCGAACGGCCACGGCGAGCGCTCGCCCCTGTTCGCGCGGCGCGGCCTGTTCATCTGACCCGCGCCCCCTGATCTCCGGAATTCGAGCACGCCATGTCCAGCAAGCACCCCATCATCGTCGTCACCGGTTCGTCGGGCGCCGGAACGACCTCCGTCAAGCGGACCTTCGAGCAGATTTTCTATCGCGAGAAGGTCAAGGCGGCCTTCGTGGAAGGCGACAGCTTCCACCGCTACGACCGCTATGAGATGCGCGAGCTGATGGCCGCCGAAGCGGCCAAGGGCAACAAGCACTTCAGCCACTTCTCGCCCGACACCAACCGGCTCGAGGACCTGGAGCAGCTGTTCAAGGACTATGGCGCGACCGGCTCCGGCCGCTTCCGCCACTATGTCCACGACGCCGCCGAGGCGAAGCTCTACAATGCCGAGCCCGGCCGCTTCACCGATTGGGAAGACCTGGAGCAGGGCACCGACATCCTCTTCTACGAGGGTCTGCACGGGGCGGTCGTCACCGACGAGCTGAACCTTGCCCAGCATGCCGACCTGAAGATAGGCGTGGTGCCCGTCATCAATCTGGAGTGGATCCAGAAGATCCACCGCGACAAGGCCACCCGCGGCTATTCCACCGAGGACGTGACCGACACCATCATGCGGCGCATGCCCGATTACGTGCGCTACATCTGTCCCCAGTTCACCGAGACCGACATCAACTTCCAGCGCGTGCCGACGGTGGACACCTCCAACCCGTTCATCGCCCGCTGGATCCCGACGCCGGACGAATCCATGGTCGTGATCCGCTTCCGCGACCCGCACGGCATCGATTTCCCCTACCTGCTGTCGATGATCCACAACAGCTTCATGTCGCGGGCGAACTCCATCGTCATCCCGGGCAACAAGCAGGATCTCGCCATGCAGCTCCTTCTGACCCCGCTCATCATGAAGCTGATGGACAGGAAGCGCCGCGCCGGCTGAGGCGGGCGCATCACTCCCCTCCCCCGCGCCGGGGGGAGGGTGAGGGGGGAGGGCGGCACGTTCTTGAGCCCCGAAGCCCGGGCGACCCTTGGACGCGTGGCTGCTGCCCTCCCCCCACCTCTTCCCGACGGGAGCCGAGCGCTCCTTCCGGCATGAGATGGCGCGTGTTTTGCGTAAACGACACCTGGCAGCCCTTCCCGCCGTCCGGCAGCGCCGGAAGATGGCGCGCAGGGGTCGCGAGCCGAACGGAGAATGCCATGACTGCCCACGCTGCTGCCATTGCCGCTGCCGACGCGCCGGCGCCCGTCGACCGTTCTCCCGGTGCGCTCGGCTGGCCGGTGACGGCGGCCCTGCGCGCCCTCGCCATGGACGGCGTGGAGCAGGCGAAGTCGGGCCACCCCGGTGCGCCCATGGGCATGGCGGAGATCGCGGCCGTGCTCTGGCGCGAGCATCTGCGGCATAATCCGGCAGATCCCTCCTGGCCCGACCGCGACCGCTTCGTGCTCTCCAACGGGCACGGCTCCATGCTGATCTATGCGCTGCTGCACCTCACCGGCTACGATCTGCCCATCGGCGAGCTGAAGCGCTTCCGCCAGCTGCATTCGCGCACCCCCGGCCATCCCGAGCTGGGCATGACGCCCGGCGTGGAGACCACCACCGGCCCGCTCGGCCAGGGCCTCGCCAATGCGGTGGGCATGGCCATCGCCGAGAAGACGCTGGCCGCCCAGTTCAACCGGCCGGGCCTCTCCATCGTCGATCACCGCACCTTCGTCTTCCTCGGCGACGGCTGCCTGATGGAAGGCGTGAGCCACGAGGCGTGCTCCCTCGCGGGGCGCCTCGGCCTCGGCAAGCTCGTCGCCTTCTATGACGACAACGGCATCTCCATCGACGGCAAGGTGGAGGAGTGGTTCCCGGACGATACCCCGGCCCGCTTCGCCGCCTATGGCTGGCAGGTGATCCGCAACGTGGACGGCCACGACCCCGCCATGCTGCGCGATGCGGTGGAGGCGGCGCTGTCCGAGACCGGCAAGCCGACGCTGATCTGCTGCAAGACCACCATCGGCCGTGGCGCTCCGACGAAGGAAGGCCACCAGGACACCCACGGCGCCCCCCTCGGTGCCGAGGAAATCGCCCGCACCCGCGCCGCCATGGGCTGGGACCATGCACCCTTCGAGGTGCCCGAGGACATCTACGCCTTGTGGGACGCCCGCCGCTCCGGTGCCGCGCGCCAGTCGGCCTGGGACGCGCGCATGGAAGCCTATGAGCGCGCCTATCCGGCGGAGGCGGCCGAATTCCGCCGCCGGCTTGCCGGCGACCTCTCCCCCGCCTTCGCCACGACCTATGAGGCGGCTCTGAAGGCGACCGTCGAGAAGGCCGAAACCGTGGCCACCCGCAAGGCGAGCCAACTGGCGCTGGCCGCCCTCGCCCCTGCGGTTCCGGAGTTTCTGGGGGGTTCGGCGGACCTCGCCCATTCCAACCTCACCACCTTCCCCGGCGCCGTGCCGATCACCCGCGATCCGGCCGGCAACCAGATCTTCTACGGCGTGCGCGAGTTCGGCATGTCAGCCATCGCCAACGGCATCGCGCTGCACGGCGGGTTCATCCCCTTCGTCGCCACCTTCCTCGTGTTCTCGGACTATGCCCGCAACGCCATGCGCATGAGCGCACTGATGGGCCAGAGGGTGATCTACATCCTCACCCACGATTCCATCGGCCTCGGAGAGGACGGGCCCACCCACCAGCCGGTGGAGCATGTGGAGAGCCTGCGGCTTATCCCGAACCTCGACGTCTGGCGCCCTGCCGACACCGTGGAGACGCTGGCCGCCTGGCACGCAGCCCTGACGCGCAAGACCGGGCCGAGCGCCTTCATCCTGTCGCGGCAGAACCTCCCGTGCTGGCCGCGCGATGCGGCCCAGCTCGACGCCATCGAGGCTGGAGCCTACGTGCTGCGCGAGAGCGAGGGCCTCGCCCGCGCCGTGCTGGTCGCCACCGGCTCGGAAGTAAAGCTGGCGGTGGCGGCGGCGGACCTGCTCGACACTGCGGGCATTCCCACCCGCATCGTCTCGATGCCCTGCCGCGAGCGCTTCGAGGCGCTGACGGAGACCGAGCGTGCCGCCCTCTTCCCCAAGGGCGTGCCGGTGGTGGCGGTGGAAGCGGGCGTGACGCGCGGCTGGCGCGGCCTCTCCGGCACCCGCGCCGACGGCATCATCGCCATCGGCATCGACCGGTTCGGCGAATCGGCGCCGGAAAAGGATCTGTGGCCGCTGTTCGGCTTCACGCCGGAAGCGGTGGCCGATGCGGTGCGCCGCGCGGTAGGATGAGCGCCAATGAGGCCTCTCCCCTGCGGGGGGACGGCCGGGAGGGGCGCCACCGCAGGACGCGATCGACCCGGCCCGCCGGGTCCGCCGAAGCGGTGAAGGGCATCGGATTGCAGCCAAGCGGCACCGTGCGTCCCGGCCAGCCCGGGACGACGGGGCGGACGGAACCCTGGCGCGCGCATCGCGACGCCTACCTGAACCTTGAAGAGGAGAGGACTATGGCCCTCGTTTCCATGCGCCAGCTGCTCGATCATGCGGCGGAGCATTCCTACGGACTGCCGGCCTTCAACGTGAACAACATGGAGCAGGTGAAGGCGATCATGGATGCGGCCCGCGCCACGTCCTCGCCGGTCATCCTCCAGGGCTCGGCGGGCGCGCGCAAATATGCCGGCGAGCCCTTCCTGCGCCACCTCATCGCCGCCGCCGTGGAGGCCTATCCCGAGATCCCGGTGGTGATGCATCAGGATCACGGCGCCTCCCCCGCCGTCTGCATGGGCGCCATCAAGTCCGGCTTCTCCTCGGTGATGATGGACGGCTCCCTGAAGGAAGACGGCAAGACCCCCGCCGATTACGACTACAACGTCTCCGTCACCGCCAAGGTGGTGGAGCTGGCCCACGCGGTGGGCGTGTCGGTGGAAGGCGAGCTGGGCTGCCTCGGCTCGCTGGAGACCGGCAAGGGCGAAGCCGAGGACGGCCACGGCGCCGAGGAGGCCCTCGACCATTCCCGCCTTTTGACCGACCCGGACGAGGCCGCGCAGTTCGTGAAGGCCACCCAGTGCGATGCGCTGGCCATCGCCATCGGCACCTCCCACGGCGCCTACAAGTTCACCCGCAAGCCCACCGGCGACATCCTCGCCATCGACCGCATCAAGGCGATCCACCAGCGCATCCCCACCACCCATCTGGTGATGCACGGCTCGTCCTCGGTGCCGCAGGAGCTGCTTGAGGAAATCCGCACCTATGGCGGCGACATAAAGGAGACCTATGGTGTGCCGGTGGAGGAGATCCAGGAAGGCATCCGCTACGGCGTGCGCAAGGTGAACATCGACACCGACATCCGCCTCGCCATGACCGCCGCCATCCGCCGCGTCGGCGCCAAGAACAAGTCCGAGTTCGACCCGCGCAAGTTCATGGCCGCCGCCATGGACGAGGCCAAGAAGGTCTGCATCGCCCGCTTCGAGGCCTTCGGCTCCGCCGGCAAGGCGGAAAAGGTGCGCCCCATCGAGCTGGACGAGATGGCCAAGCGCTATGCGTCGGGCGAGCTGGCGCAGGTGGTGCATTGAGGCGACGGCTAGCGCCCACCGGGCGCCGTGCCTATAGGAGTGCCTGAGGCGGCCACGGCTACCTCGTTCCCCGGACAAGCGACAGCGGCAGCTGGAGCGCTGATCCGCGGTCCAGGGAAAGGTCCTGCGCAGCAGGCTCTTTTCCCGGACGGTCATGAAGGGTGTCGCCTTCGGCGCATTGTTGCGCTGGGCCCTGGCTCTCCTTCCGCTGACGCTTCAGTCGGCCGGGGCACGAAACCGTGCCCTGCCTATCCAGACGCTGAGGAGATCCCCATGGCCCGCGCCTATCCCATCATCGCCCCGTCCATTCTCTCGGCGGACTTCACCCGCCTCGGCGCCGAGGTGGATGCGGTGCTCGAGGGCGGTGCCGAGTGGATCCATTTCGACGTGATGGACAACCATTACGTCCCCAACCTCACCATCGGCCCGCTGATCCTCCAGTCCCTGCGCAAGGCAACGAAGGCGTTCGTGGACGTGCACCTCATGGTGAAGCCAGTGGACGGCATGATCGAGGCCTTCGCGGGCGCCGGCGCCGACCTCATCTCCTTCCACCCGGAAGCTTCCGAGCATGTGGACCGCTCGCTCCAGCTCATCCGCTCCAAGGGCGTGAAGGCGGGCCTGGTGCTGAACCCGGCCACCCCGCTCTCGGTGCTGGACTACACGCTGGACGCCCTCGACCTCGTACTGGTCATGTCGGTGAACCCGGGCTTCGGCGGGCAAGCCTTCATTCCGTCGGCGCTGGACAAGCTGAAGGCCATCCGCGAGCGCATCGACGCCTCGGGCCGGGACATCCGCCTTGAGATCGACGGTGGCGTGAAGGTGGACAATATCGGCGCCATCGCGGCGGCGGGGGCGGACACCTTCGTCGCCGGCAGCGCCATCTATGGCGCGAAGGACTATGCCGCGACCATCGCCGCCATGAAGCGCGAGATCGCCGCCGTCACCGGAACCGCCGCCGCGGCCTGAGGCTGGCTCAAGCCCGCGCGGCGCCTGAGCGAAGCAATCGGCACCGGTCGAAGACCGGAGCCGAACCGATCAGTGCCCCGGCCGGCGCGGCGCGACGATCTCGCCCCGCGCCCGCTCCGCCCGCTCGATCAGATACTTCGCAACCAGCGTGAACAGGGCGACGCCGGCCAGCACCGTCGCCGCGGCGAAGGCGGCGAGCGCGTGGCTGTCCTGGTAGAGCAGCTCGATCTGCAAAGGCAGGGTCGAGGTCTGGCCCCTGATGTTGCCGGAGACGATGGAGACGGCGCCGAACTCGCCCATCACCCGCGCATTGCACAGGGCCGCGCCATAGAGCAGCGCAAACTTCACATTGGGCAGGGTGACGAGCCGCAACACGTCGAAACCCGAGGCTCCGAGGCTCACCGCCGCCTCCTCCTCGTCCCGCCCCTGCGCCATCATCAGCGGCACCAGCTCGCGCAGGACGAACGGCGCGGTGACGAACAGGCTGGCAAGGATGATGGCCGGCACGGCGAACATGATCTTGATGTCGTGCGCCTGCAGGAACGGCCCGAACAGCCCCTGCGCCCCATAAACGAAGAGATAGGCGACGCCCGCCACGATGGGCGAAATGGAGAATGGCAGCTCCGCCACCGCCAGCAGCAGATTGCGGCCGCGGAAGGAGAATTTCGTCACCGCCCAGGCGGCGGCGATGCCGAAGGCCGTATTGAGCGGCACGCAGATGAGGGCGGTGAGCAGCGTCAGCCCCACCGCATGCAGCGTATCCGGCCGGGCGAGCGCTTCGAGATAGGTAGGCAGGCCGCGCGCGAACGCCTCGGCGAAGATGACGGCCAGCGGCGCGATGAGCGCCAGTGCAGTTGTCCCCAGCACCAGGGTGAGAATCACCGAGCGCGTCACGGTGCCGTCGCCGACGCGCAGGCGGTGGCGGTTCACGGGATGCGCCATCACGCATCCCCCATGGCAAACTTCTGGTGCCACGCCTGCACGGCGTTGACGATCAGAAGCATCACGAAGGCGAGGCCCAGCATGGTGACGGCGATGGCTGCGGCCGCCGCATAGTCATATTCCTCCAGCCGGATGAAGGTGAGCAGCGCCACGATCTCCGTTCGGAACGGCTGGTTGCCGGCGATGAACACCACCGCGCCGAACTCACCTAGCGAGCGTGCGAAGGCCAGAGACGTGCCGGCGAGGAAGGCCGGGAAGATGGTCGGGAAGATGATCCGGCGGAAGATGGTGAGGTCGCTCGCGCCCAGCGTCGCTCCGGCCTCTTCCAGTTCCGGCTCCATGTCCTCCAGCACCGGCTGCACCGTGCGCACCACGAAGGGGATGGAGGTGAAGGCCATGGCACAGACGATTCCGGCCGGGGCATAGGCCACCTGTATGCCCCATTGCGCCAGGGGCGCGCCGAACCAGCCGTTCTTGGCGAACAGCGCCGTCAGCGCGAGGCCCGCCACCGCCGTCGGCAGGGCGAAAGGCACGTCCACCATGGCATCCAGCAGGCGCTTGCCAGGAAACTCGTAGCGCACCAGCACCCAGGCGAGGGCGAGGCCGTAGACGGCATTGAACAGCGCCGCCAGCGCCGCCGTGCTCAGCGTCACCTGGAAGGAGGCGAGCGTGCGCGGCGAGGTGATGATGGCGATGTAGCGCTCGAAGCCCACGTCCGCCGCCTTCAGCAGCAGCGCGCCGATGGGCAGGAGCACGATGAGGCCGAGATAGAGCAGAGCGAGGCCGAGCGAGAGCCGGAATCCGGGAATGACGCTCCGGCGCGGACGGCGGTTCAGAATCGGCAGCGCGAAGCGGGTGCGGGGCATGGGCTCTGCTGGGGCATGGTGCGCCGGGAAGGACGGGCCGACATCGCGGCATACGGCCGTTATGGCGCGCGAGGCCGCAAATGTCATGCGTGGCCGGGAGAAAAATAAAATACCGCAAAACCTCTGTTGTTTAGCGCAACAAAAAAGGGCCGCAGCGCGGCCCCTTCCGTTTTCCGTTTCAGCCTCAGCTCAGAAGCCCGGCAGGTCGAAGGCGCCCGGCAGCGGCCAGCGCAGGCCCGTGATGGGGCCGGGGCCGGCGGCGGTGGGCCCATAGGTCGGGTAGAAGTAGCCGGGCGGCAGTGCGTAATCGAGGTACGACTTGGAGCCGGGCTTCACCACGGTGCCGGCATCGAGATAGGAGCGGCGCTCGACCACGATGCGGTTGCGCTTCTTGACGGTCTGCGCCTCGGCGCTGTCGGCGGAAGCGATGGAGAAGGCACCGGTGGTCGCCGCAATGGCTGCCGCCGCCAGCGACACCGAGAGCGCCGTCTTCAGGCCCGAGCGGGCGAAAGCAGCGAAGGTGGTGAACGACGCGAAACCCATGGCATCCTCCCAGATCGGCGCAGGGCCGACCTTGACTGGATTAATAGACGTTTGTCCCCTGCGCAAGGAAACCCGCCCCCATGGCGCCATGTTCCCGCCCTCTCGCCGCCGGCGCGTTGCGTTCACGCAACACTCGCATGCAGCGGTGCCGCACCCGATCGCGCATCTTCGATTTGCAAGGCCAAGGGGTTCGGCCTAAAAGCACGGTCTTCGGCCGCATGGGCCGTACATCCGAGGAACATCATGGGTTACAAGGTCGCCGTCGTCGGCGCCACGGGCAACGTGGGCCGGGAGATTCTCTCGATCCTCGACGAGCGGGGTTTCCCCGCGGACGAGGTTGTCGCGCTCGCCTCGCGAAAGTCGCAGGGCGTGGAAGTCTCTTACGGTGACAAAACCCTGAAGGTGAAGGCCCTCGAGACCTACGACTTCTCCGACACCGACATCTGCCTGATGTCGGCCGGCGGGTCCGTGTCCAAGGAGTGGTCGCCGAAGATCGGTGCGCAGGGCTGCGTCGTCATCGACAATTCCTCCCAGTGGCGCATGGACCCGGACGTGCCGCTGATCGTTCCCGAGGTGAACGCGGACGCCATCGTCGGCTTCTCCAAGAAGAACATCATCGCCAATCCGAACTGCTCCACGGCGCAGCTCGTCGTCGCGCTGAAGCCGCTGCATGACGCCGCGACCATCAAGCGCGTGGTGGTCTCGACCTACCAGTCCGTCTCCGGCGCCGGCAAGGACGCCATGGACGAGCTGTTCTCCCAGACGCGGGCCGTCTTCGTCTCCGATCCGGTGGAGCCGAAGAAGTTCCCGAAGCGCATCGCCTTCAATCTCATCCCGCAGATCGACGTCTTCATGGACGACGGTTTCACCAAGGAAGAGTGGAAGATGGTGGCCGAGACCAAGAAGATTCTCGACCCCAAGATCAAGCTCACGGCCACCTGCGTCCGCGTGCCGGTCTTCATCTCCCACTCCGAGGCGGTGAACGTGGAGTTCGAGAAGGAGCTTTCGGCCGACGACGCGCGCAAGATCCTGCGCGAGGCACCGGGCATTCTGGTCATCGACACCCGTGAGCCGGGCGGCTACGCCACCCCCCATGAGGCCGCCGGCGAGGACGCGACCTACATCTCGCGCCTGCGCGACGACCCGACCGTGGACAACGGCATCGCCTTCTGGTGCGTGTCGGACAATCTGCGCAAGGGCGCCGCGCTGAACGCGGTGCAGATCGCCGAGGTTCTGGTGAACCGCAAGCTCATCACCGCCCGTTCCAAGGCGGCCTGAGCCTTCCGGCATTCTGGAAACTGACGAACGGCCCGCCTCGGCGGGCCGTTTGCTTTTGGGGATCAGCGCGGACGGGAGCGGGTCCGCTGCGCCACCGCGACCACCAGCGCCACGCCCGCAGCGAAGGCAACGGTCTCCGCGTCCGGTACCTCGCCGTTGATGGGCCAGGCGAGTCCCACCGTCACGAAGGTCTGCAGAAGCTGCATTTGTCCCACACGGGCGATGCCGCCCATGGCAAGCCCGGCATTCCAGAAGAAGAAGCCGATGAGCTGGCTGAAGAGGCCGAGATAGGCGAGCGCCGCCCAGGAGGCGCCTGCCACGGCGCCCGCCCCACCCCACGGAAAGGTGAGGAGCGCGAGAGGCAAAGTCACCGGCAGGCAGAGGATCAGCATGAAGGCGATCACCTCCCACCCGGACATCGTACGGGCGAGGCCGCCGGACACGGCATAGCCGATGGCGCAGGCGATGACGCCCAGGAACAGCAGGCTGTCGCCCATCCCCAGCGCGCCGCCCGCGCCGTTGCGCAAGGCGAAGGCCACCACCAGCCCGGCGCCCACCGCGCTCGCCGCGAACAGGCCGAGGCCCGGCCGCTCCCCGGCCAGCAGCATGGCGGCGATCGCCGTACACAGGGGCAGAAGGCCGAGGACGATGCCGCCATGGGCCGCCGGCACCGTCTGGGTGGCCACGCCGATGGCCAGCGGGAACACGAAGATCAGGCAGGCGGAGGAGACGGCGAGGCGCCACAGCACCGCGCGTTGGCCGAATGGCCACGGCCGGCGCATCGCCAGCACCAGCCCAAGCGCCGCGAAGCCGGCAAGGGCGGCCCGGCCGAAGCTGATGAACCAGGGGCTGAAATCGTGCAGCGCGAAGCGGGTGAGCGGCAGCGTCGCGCCGAACATCACGACCGCGACAAAGCCGAGAAGAAGCCCGAGGGCCAGACGTCGATCCATTTGGCTCCCGGGGCCACGGTTTCAAGGCCGCTTCATTAGGGGCTGCACCGGCGAAAAGACAGCGAAACCGCGTGATATGCCCATCAACGCCCGTGATGGCGCGAAAATCACAGGTGAAAGGCCATCCCGCCGCCGCTATGGTGACGCGCCGCGGAACCCTTGCCCTCGAAACGCGCGGCACCAAAGAGCGAGAACATGATCCAGTCCCAGCGTCCCGGCCACGACGTCGACCCCAAGCTGCTCGAAATCCTGGTCTGTCCCCTCACCAAGGGGCCGCTGGAATATGATCGCGAGCGCCAGGAGTTGGTCTCCCGTGCCGCCCGCCTCGCCTATCCGATCCGCGACGGCATCCCGATCATGCTCGCCGACGAGGCGCGCCAGCTGGACGAGAGCGAACTCAACCGCTGAGGTCCGCCGCGTCCCACGCGCCCGCCTCTTGCAGTTCTGCGGCCAGCATGAGTAAATAACAGATACGGCCTGGGGTGCCGCGCATCATGCGCGGCTGAGATCACACCCATCGAACCTGTCTGGATCATGCCAGCGTAGGGAGATGCCGATGAGCGAGAGCTTGTCGCAGTTTGTTTCCGCACCTTCATCGCAAGCCGGCTCGGGACCGGCGGGCAAGGTAAAACCGCGTGTCGCCATCGTCGGTGGCGGCGTCATCGGCCTCGCCCTCGCCTGGCGCCTTGCCGAGGCCGGTTGTCCGGTGGATCTGTTCGACGCTGGCGAGACCGGGCAAGGCGCGAGCCGCGCCGCCGCCGGCATGCTCGCCGCCTGCGCCGAGGCAGAGCCCGGCGAGGAGGGCCTGCTCGCCCTCAACCGCGCCAGCCAGACCCTGTGGCCCGCATTCGCCGCGGAGCTGGAGCGCGCCTCCGGCGAAACCGTGGACCTGCGCACCGAGGGCACGATCACCATTGCCCTCACGGCGGACGACCTCGCCAAGCTGCGCCATCTTTACGCCTTCCAGCAGGGGCTGGGCCTGCCCGTCCAGTGGCTCACCGCCGCAGAAGTGCGCCGGCGCGAGCCCTATCTCGCGCCGCGCCTCGCCGGCGGCGTGCTCAGTCCCGAGGATCATCAGGTGGACAACCGCAAGGTTGCCGCCGCGCTGAAGATTGCCGCGCTCAAGGCCGGCGCGAGGCTGCATGAACGCACCCCGGTCAGCCGGGTGGAAACCGCCGGCGGTCGCGCCACAGGCGTGGTCACGGGCGAGACGCACCATGCCGCCGACGTGGTGGTGCTCGCTGCCGGCGCCTGGAGCCGGGGCGTGGACATCACCCCGGCGACGCCGCTGCCCGTGCGCCCCATCAAGGGGCAGATGCTGTCGCTGCGCATGGACCCTGCCGCGCCCATCCTCTCCCACGTCCTGTGGGCGCCGGGCTCCTATCTCGTGCCGCGGCGCGACGGGCGGCTGATCCTCGGCGCAACCACCGAGGAGAAGGGGTTCGACACGGACCTCACGGCCGGCGGCCAGCTTGCCTTGCTCACCCACGCGTGGCGGGCGCTGCCGACGTTGGAAGAGCTGAGCATCGTCGAACAATGGGTCGGCTTCCGCCCCGGCAGCCGGGACGACGCGCCCATCCTCGGCCCGAGCCCGGAGGTGGACGGCCTCGTCTACGCCACCGGCCATCACCGCAACGGCATCCTCCTCCTGCCCGTGACGACGCAGGTGATCGCCGACCACATCCTCACCGGCACCATCGCGGATGTGGCCGTGCCCTTCGGCGCGGAGCGCTTCGGCCCGCCGCGCGCGGCGGCGGAGTGAGCGCCATGGTCGATTTGAAGGTGAACGGCGCCGCGGAGGCGCATCCCGTCGCTACCGTGGCGGACCTGCTCCTTGCCAAGGGCCTCGAGCCGGAGCGCAAGGGCATCGCCGTGGCGGTGAACGGCGCGGTGGTGCCTCGCCGCACCTGGACCGAGGCGCGCCTCTCCGCAGGCGACGCCGTTGAGATCATCGAGGCCAAGCAGGGCGGCTGAGCCCTGGGCCCGCACCATCAGGCGCTCCTCAAGAGGGTGCCGGGAAGAAACACCATGAGCGCGTTCCAAAATCCCAACGCCGATCCCCTCGTCATCGCCGGCCGCACCTTCTCCTCGCGGCTGTTCCTCGGTACGGCGGGCTATCCCAACCAGAAGGTCTTCCTCGACGCGCTGGCCGCCTCGGGCAGCGAGATGGCGACCGCCTCCATCCGCCGCATCAGCCTCGCCGGCTATGAAGAGAGCCTGACCGACCTCCTCACCGGCCGCGTCCACATCCTGCCCAACACCGCTGGCTGCCAGACCGCCAAGGATGCCGTGCTCACCGCCGAGCTCGCCCGCGAGGCCCTTGAGACGGACTGGGTGAAGCTGGAGGTGATCGGCGACCGCGAACTGCTCTATCCCAATGTGGAGGAGCTGCTGAAGGCGACCGAAGATCTGGTCTCGCGCGGCTTCGTCGTGCTGCCCTATTGCAACGACGATCCCGTCACCTGCCAGAAGCTGGCCGATCTCGGCGCCGCCACGGTGATGCCGCTGGGCTCCATGATCGGTACCGGGCTCGGCATCGCCAACCCGCACATGATCGAGCTGATCTGCTCCCGTTCGCCCGTACCTGTGGTGCTGGACGCCGGCATCGGCACGGCGTCCGACGCCGCGCTCGCCATGGAGCTGGGCTGCTCGGCGGTGCTGCTCAACACGGCCGTCTCCAAGGCGCTCGATCCCGTGCGCATGGCCACCGCCTTCCGCCACGCGGTGGAGGCCGGCCGCCTCGCGCGCCTCGCCGGCCGCATCCCGCGCAAGCTGCACGCGGAAGCCTCCAGCCCCGAGTTCGGCCTCGTCGGGAGCTGACCCTGCCCCCTCTGCCGACGCCGCCATTGCTTCTCATCACCGACCGAACGCTGGCGCGGGGCGATCTGGTGGAGGTGGTGGCGGCAGCCTGCGCGGGCGGGTGCAGATGGGTAAGCCTGCGGGAGAAGGACCTGCCGGCCGCCGAGCAGATTGCGCTCTTCGCCCGGCTGCGCGCCATCACGAAACCTCACGACGTACGGCTGACGCTGCATGGCCCGCCCGAGCTGGCGCGGGCCGCGGGGGCGGATGGCGTGCATCTGTCCGGCGGCGGGGATGCCGCTGCGGCGCGGGCGCTGCTCGGGCGGGATGCTCTGATCGGCCTCTCCACCCACACCCTCGCCGAGGCCGCCGCGGCCGATCCGGCGACACTCGACTACATTACCGCCAGCCCCGTTTTCCTCACGAGGTCCAAGCCGGGCCATGGCCCGGCTCTGGGGCTTGAGGGGCTTTCAGCCTTCGCGCGGACCAGCGCGGTGCCGGTTGTCGCGCTCGCTGGAATCGATTCCACAACGGCAGCGACCTGCATCGCGGCAGGCGCGCGGGGAATTGCCATCATGGGCGGCATCATGCGGGCCGAATACCCCGAATTGGCAGTGGCCTCGCTCCGCGAAGCGATGGCGGAACGGCCGACCTGATCCGTTCCGGATCGATCTCCCCTAACCCTTGAAGTTCCTCCCTTGCTAGCCGTGGCAGATCTTTCCCGGACAACGATTGGTTGGCCGGAAGAGCTTTCTTCCACGCATCAGGGGCGCACCAATCGAACCGCGCTCCAGGCGGCATTGTCGCCGAAAGGAGCACACCATGACCATCAATCGCCGCACGCTGCTCGCGGGCCTCGTCGCGTGCCCGGTCTGCGCCAGCGCCGCCCGCGCTTCCGAAGGCGCGCACTGGACCTATGAGGGGCACGGCGGACCGCAGGAATGGGGTTCGCTGGAGAAGGGCTTTTCGGCCTGCTCGGTCGGCAGCCAGCAATCGCCGATCAATCTGGAGGGCGCGGTCAAGGCGGAAAGCGCCGGGCCTGTGCTCGCCTGGAAGCCGTTCGCCTACAAGGTGGTGAACAACGGCCACACCGTCCAGGCCGACGTGGCCGGCGACGGCGGCACCGCCGCCATGGGCGGCAAGACCTACGCGCTGAAGCAGTTCCACTTCCATGCGCCGAGCGAGCACGCCATCGATGGCAAGCGCACGGCCATGGAGGTCCATTTTGTCCATGCGGCGCCCGAGGGAGGGCTTCTGGTGGCCGGCGTTTTCATGGTGCCCGGCGCGGCCAATGCCGCATTCTCTTCGATCATGGCGGCCGCACCGCGCACCGCGGGAGACAAGACGCTGGCTGCGCCGCTTGATCCGTCGGCCTTCCTGCCGCCGGCCCGCGGCACGTATCGCTACGAGGGGTCGCTGACCACCCCGCCCTGCTCGGAAATCGTGGACTGGAACGTGTTCGCGGCGCCCATCGAAGTGGCGCAGGCGGACATCGACGCCTTCCGCGCCATCTTCCCCATGAACGCCCGCCCGTTGCAGGCGGTGAACCGGCGCTTTCTGCTGCGCCTCAACTGAGGCTACGCGCACTCAAGAGGCCTCACCCCATGGCGGGGTCCTCAGGGGCCGGGGAGGACGCCACGTCCTCCCCTTTTCTTTTCAGAGGCGGCCCGTCACCTAACGAGTCACTTGGCTCGTCACTTGGCCCGTCACTTGGCGATGAGCAGGAGCAGCTGCTGCCCGGCGGGAGAGTCCAGCTCGGCCTCGGTCAGCTTGCCGTCCTTGTTGGCGTCGGCATCGTTGAAGCGCTTGCGCACGATGATGAGCCACTCGTCGAGCTCCAGCGTCTTGTCGCCGTCCTTATTGACCGCGGCCCAGTCCTCGTCGGTCAGGCGCCCCTTGGTCTCGGAGGCCTCGAGGGTCTTGTCCTTGTCGGGATTGATGACCTTGAACACCTTGGTCCCGAGGTCGATGGCCTCGACGATCTCGACGGTGCTGTCCTTATCCTTGTTGTACTTGGCCAGGAACTCCTTGCCGGTGAGGGCGAAGGCCGAACCCGTGGCGGCGAGCGAGACCGCGGCGACGACGCCGAGGGAAATCATCCTGCGCTTCATGGCAAACCTCCCGTTGACAACCAGACTTGGATACTTCCGCGCGGGTAACGGCACAAGAACGCCCGGCGGCGTCCGAATGGCGCACGGGTTGAAAAAAAGGGCCGGTGCAACGCACCGGCCCTTCGTTCTTGCAGGTGATCCGATCGCGCGTGGCGATCAGTCCTCCTTCTCGGCCTCGTCGGCGGTGGCGTCGGCGGCGCGCTGCTTCAGCGCGGCACCCAGGATGTCGCCGAGCGAAGCGCCCGAATCCTGCGAGCCGAACTGGGCCACGGCCTCACGCTCTTCCGCGATTTCCATCGCCTTGATGGAGACCTGCACCTTGCGCGCCTTGCGGTCGAACAGGGTGACGCGGGCGTCGAGCTTGTCGCCGACCGAGAAGCGCTCGGGGCGCTGGTCGTTGCGGTCGCGGGCCAGCTCGGAGCGCTTGATGAAGGCGGAGAGGTCGGTGCCGGTGAGCTTCACCTCGATGCCGCCGTCCTTCACGTCGGTGACTTCGCAGGTCACGACCGCACCCTTCTTCACCTCGCCCGCGTCGGCGAAGGGATCGCCGGCCAGCTGCTTGATGCCGAGGGAGATGCGCTCCTTCTCGACGTCCACGTCGAGCACCACGGCCTTCACCATGTCGCCCTTGCGGTATTCGTCGATCACCTGCTCGCCCGGACGGTTCCAGTCGAGGTCGGAGAGGTGGACCATGCCGTCCACATCGCCGTCGAGGCCGAGGAACAGGCCGAACTCGGTCTTGTTCTTGACCTCGCCTTCCACCACGGCGCCGGGCGCATACTTCTCGGCGAAGGCCTCCCAGGGATTCTGGAGGGTCTGCTTGAGGCCGAGGGAGATGCGGCGCTTGGCCGAATCCACTTCCAGCACCTGAACCTCGACCTCCTGGGAGGTGGAGACGATCTTGCCGGGGTGGACGTTCTTCTTGGTCCACGACATCTCGGAGACGTGGATGAGGCCCTCGATGCCGGGCTCCAGCTCCACGAACGCGCCGTAGTCGGTGATGTTGGTGACGCGACCCTTGAAGCGGGCCTCCACCGGATACTTGGCCTCGATGCCCTCCCAGGGATCGCCCAGAAGCTGCTTCATGCCGAGCGAGATGCGGTGGGTCTCGTGGTTGATCTTGATGATCTTGACCTTCACCGTCTGGCCGATGTTGAGCACCTCAGTCGGGTGGTTCACGCGTCGCCAGGCGATGTCGGTGACGTGCAGCAGGCCGTCGATGCCGCCGAGATCAACGAACGCACCGTAATCGGTGATGTTCTTGACCACGCCGTCGATGGCCTGACCCTCTTCGAGATTCTGCACCAGCTCGTGGCGCTGCTCGGCGCGGGTCTCTTCCAGCACGGTGCGGCGGGAGACGACGATGTTGCCGCGGCGGCGATCCATCTTGAGGATCTGGAAGGGCTGCTGATTGTGCATCAGCGGGCCGACGTCGCGGATCGGGCGGATGTCCACCTGAGAGCGCGGCAGGAAGGCCACGGCGCCGTCGAGATCGACGGTAAAGCCGCCCTTCACCTGGTTGAAGATCACGCCGAAGACCTTCTCGTTGGCCGTGAAGGCCTTCTCGAGCTTGACCCAGCTTTCCTCGCGGCGCGCCTTGTCGCGCGAGAGGACGGCTTCACCCATCGCGTTCTCGACGCGCTCGAGATAGACCTCGACCTCGTCGCCGACCTTGATCGGGCTTTCGCGGCCGGGGCCGGCGAACTCGCGCAGGGCCACGCGCCCTTCCGTCTTCAGGCCGATATCGATGATCGCCAGATCCTTCTCGATGGCGACCACGATGCCCTTGACCACCGAACCTTCACTGGTATCGGCACGGCCGAAGCTCTCATCGAGCAGGGCGGCAAAATCCTCACGGGTGGTTTCTACGGCGGACATTCACGCTCCAGACTTGCTGCGCCGGCATCTCGTGTTGCGAGGCCCGAACCGCTCGGATGTCCGCCATTCCATGGGAATGACGAACGGCCGCCGCAAAGCGGCGGGCCGGCGCGAAGGCCGGGCGGCACAGGCGATGAATTGGGTGTCGATGCGCGCTCACAGAAAGCCAGGGCGGGCTGCCTCCGACGATCAGGACCCGCGTATACCGCCGGTCCCTGCCCACCCGGGCGGCTCCCCGCTTGGGGAGCGCGGCCACGAACGCGGCTCACATAGTCCAAAAAGCCCGATGGCGCAAGGGCTGGCGCCAAGGCCGGGCTGCCGGCGGGCGCCCCGGAGAGGCGCTCAGCGACCCGGCGCGAGGAAGGCGGGGCTCGGCTGGGGCCATTCCACGCTGCCGGACGCACCGGTCTGGACCGTCGGCGCAACCTCCTCCCGCACCACGAGAACCGGGATGCCGGAATGGGTAAGCACCTTGGTGGTCTCGCTGCCAAGCACCACCGCGGAGAGGCCGCTGCGGCCATGGGAGGCCATCACGATGAGATCGCAGCCCTGGGCCTCGGCGGTGGCGATGATCCCGCGAAACGGCTGGTCGTCTTCCACATGCACCCGCGTCGCCTCGATTCCGGCGGCGGCCGCCGTGTCGGCCGCGCGGGACAGAACGGCATCCGCCCGCCGTCCGGTCTGGCGGCGGTATTCCGCCTCGGTGTCGGCGATCTGGTCGGCCTCGGTGGAAAAGATATGAAACCGCTCGCTGGCGGTGACGATCACGAGGCCGGCATGGAGCCCTGCGGCCAGCGCGACCGCGTGGGCGACCGCGAGGTCCGATAGGGCTGAACCGTCGGTAGCGACGAGAATTTTCTTGTACATGGCGTCCTCCCGCAGCGGGAGACGCGATCATAGCAGCGGCCAGCGGTGAAGCTTCTTGCGTCCCATCAATTCAACGGGAGCGCCCGGCGCCTCAATCGGCGATGATCTTGACCTTGTCGCCATACTTCAGCCGGGCATTGGCCTCCAGCCCGTTGAGGATGAGGAAGCGCTCCACCGGCCGGTCAGGCACCTGCATCTTGCCGGCGATCTTCTCCACATTGTCGCCGAGGCCCACCTGGACGATGCGCACGCGCAGCGGCTTCACCGTGTCCGCCTCGCCGGAGGAAACGCGGCGGAAGGTATCGGCAGCGGCGCGGAACTGCTTGTCCAGTTCCGGTGTCAGCTCGCGGGCGGCGAAGATCAGGCGGTAGACGTCCGAGCCGAAGCGTATGGCGAACATGCGGAACGACCACTGGTCGCCCCGCGCCACGGCAGTAGCCGCGCTGAAGCCGTTCACCGTGAGCGATTCGACCGTGTTGATCTCCACCCCGTCGATCCAGCCAGAGGAAAGATACTGCCCCAGGGACTGGTCGGCGGGAATGCGCACGGCATCGAGCCTGAGCGCCTCGCGGCCGGTCTGGGTGGCCCCCAGCACCGCCTGGGAGGTGTTCTCCAGCGAGAAGCCCTCCGGCGCGGTGAAGGTGAAGCCGAGCTTGGGGTGCAGGAACTTGCGCCCGCGGACGAAGCCCTCCTTGGGGTCATCTCCGTAGACCATGCCATTGATGACGCTGAAATAAGCGCTGCGGTCGCGCTCGCCGTCGGATGGCCCGGCCGCCGGCGCATACTGGCGGGCATTGGCGATGGCGATGGAGATGCGCTCCGGCGTCGCCGGATGCGATGACAGGAAATCCATGTCTGGCGTGCTGGACGACGAGCCGGAGAAGGCCGTGCTCTTCATCTCCGAATAGCGGCCCATGTCGGCGAGGAAGCGCGAGGCGCCGTAGGGATCGAAGCCCGCACGCGCGGCGATGCCGACGCCGATGGCATCGGCCTCCAGTTCCTGCCCGCGGTTGAACGAGGCCAGCGTGCGGCGGCTCTTCTGCATGGCGAGGGCGCCGAGGTCGGGGTCGTTCACCACGTCCGAGATGACGCGGCTCACCAGCACCGCCTGCTTCACCTGGTCCTCGCGGATGGTGGCGTGCCGGGCGATGACATGCGCCATCTCGTGCGCGAGCACGGAAGACAGCTCGGACGTGTCGTTGGCCAGCGCCAGCAAGCCTCGGGTCACGTAGAGCGAGCCGTCCGGCAGGGCGAAGGCGTTGATTGCCGGCGAGTTCAGCACGGTCACGCGGTATTTGAGGTCCGGCCGCTCGGAGGCCGCAACGAGACGCTCCACCACCTTCTGGATGAGCGCCTTCAGTTCGGGATCGTCGTAGGCGCCACCATAGCTCGCCACGAGCTTTTCATGCTCGCGCCGCTGGCTGGGCGACATGTCGGCATATTCAGACGGCGGGCTGGCAGAGGCGAGCGGCACGCTCACCTGATCGAGATCGATTCCGGTGCATCCGGTGAGCCACAGAGGGAAGGCGACAGCGGCGCAGGCCAGAAGCGCGCGGCAAGCGCCCAGGCGTGCGCCGGACCCGGAGCGCAGGACACGCGTGCGCACAGGCCGTTCGGCCTGAACCCGCCCCGCCGCACCCTGCCCTGTCAGCGCCTCACGCACCCAGCACCTCACCCATCCGTTCACCGCTCCCGGCGCCTCGACGGCAGCGCCTGCCCATCGGGCCTGGCCTCAGCCTCGCCCTCGATGCGCAGCACCTCGCCCCGTCGCCGCGGCGCCATCGCCGGCCCGCCCTCCTCGCGAACGACGCCCCTTACCTGGATAAGGGACCCGCGCAAGATGGCAGGATCGAGCCTATCGCCCAAGATTGTGGCGAAATCCTCCCTCGCCAGCATGACAGTGAAATCTTGCTTCCAGCTTGACCCGAAATTCAGGAACACCCGATCCCGCCCGCCAACCGCGAGGACCCGTCCTTCCGCAACGGTGTACAGGCCGAGCCGTTCCTCCATGGCGCGCTGATCGCCGGCCGGCGCAATGGCCGCGCCCAAGCTCCAGATGCCACGGCGGGCGAGGCGCGCCTCTGCTTCGGCAGCAAGGCGCTGCGCCGCACAGGCGGCATCGCCATCAGCCGTGGCGTAGCCAGCGCCTGCCCTTGCCAAGGCGGTGGCGAGATCCTCCCGCCGGCTTGGTTCTGCCATCGGGCAGGCGAGCCCCGCGGCTCCGACAAGCCGGCCGTGGCGGTCGAGCGTGGCGGAGGCCGGCGCCACCGTGCATTCCTCAAGTACCGAAGCGGCCGCATCCGCGGCGCGCGCCAGCATCCCCGTGTCGGGCCACAGCCGCGTCGGCAGCGCGATGCCTTCCGGGACGAGGCTTTTGCCATCGGCGAGGGTCAGCGTTCCCGCATCGCTCCAGCGGGCGCCCCGTCCAGCCGCATCCTGCGTGCCGACCGAGCAGACAGCGTCCGCGGGAGCCGCCGGTGCCGCCGCCCTCGGCGCCGATCGGGCGACGGCAGGGGCGACGATTGCGCAGGACAGACCAGCGCCAAGGGCGATGGCGCCACTCAAGGCCATGACGCGCCACCGCGTCCGCAACGATCGCGTGCTGCGCCATGCACCGGCGCGCAATAGTGGATGGCCCTGCGTCATCCGACGACGATAGCTGCAACCGGGCCACCGATTGAAGACCACGCCGATCAACTGTCCTTACCGCGCCTTTCGCCCGCGCCCGGGCCGTCGCGTCCCGCCTCGGGCGGGGAAAGCCACCGTCCCGCCCCTTCCCTCCCGGCGTGCCGCGATTTAGAAGGGGGGCGTGTCCCGGTAGCTCAGCAGGATAGAGCAGCGGTTTCCTAAACCGCAGGTCAGGGGTTCGAATCCCTTCCGGGACACCATGTAGACCAACTAAGCCACTGATTTACAAGGCGTCAGTCGGCGACGATCTGACTCAACCCCACGAATAACCCCACTTCTGGCGCTGGCTTCACTGGGACGCTGGTGGATGGTCTGGGATGGATGTGCCTCTGAATGAAGAAGGGGCCACCTTGCGGCAGCCCCCTCAGTCGGTGGTGGTGATGGTGGTGGTCAGTACGGTCCGTGGACGGCGACTGGCTCTTCCGCGGGCGCGATCTCGACCGGGCGGATCGCACTTCCTTGGAGTTGCTGCACAAGCAGCACCAGCGGGTTGTCGGGATCGCCTTTCAGCGTCAGTTTATCGTTCCACATCCCGAGATGGCGGCCGATCTTATCGAGTGCTGCCAGCTTGTCGGCCAGTTTCACCTTCTTGATGCGCCCCACCGGGTTTCCCTCGGCGTCGGACAGCTCGGTCACGTCGAGTGCGGCGATGACCGCTGCCGTGTCATCGTCCATCTCGTCGATGGGCTTCAGCGAGCCGTCCGGGTTCAGCGCGGACTTGATGTTAAAGAAGGCGACCTTCGCGAGCTCCTTCAACACGCGATCAGCCGTGATCTCGGTGCGGGCTGCCCGTTCGGCCATCGCCGCTTCGACGGCGGCCTTTACGTCAGGTTTAGTCAGGTTCTCCTCTCCGATCTGTCGGGCCGTCCGAGGGCTATACCCCGCCCGGATCGCGGCGCGCGTGGCGTTGAGGTCGATGAGGTACTCGGCGACGAACCGCTGCTGCTTGGGTGTCATGATCTCTTCCTTTCTCTATTTCCCTTGGCCAAATTGGCCGAAATCGACGAAGCTTGATTAATATTGATTTTCAATATGTTGACTGAGTTCGATTTGGCTTTGGGGCTTTGCCGCAATTGGACGTGCCCGCCATAATAATTATGGTCGCAGCATCGCCGGGTTGATCCGGAAGTCCTTGGGCTTCCGACCACGTCCAGCCTTCAGGGCACCGATAGGCCGGATCAGCCCGGCCTCGACCAATTCATCGCAGGCGGCATCCATATCGGCTGCCATCCGGAGAGGAGCACCCATCTCGCGGCCGACAGCGCGGGCATTGAAGGATGGAAGGCCCTTCTCGCGTAGGTGGCGGGCAAGCGTCGTCGCGTTTGTTTCCGCCACCGGGATGGCGGCGTCGCCGAAAACGCGCTCGGCCATCGGGGTGAAATATCGCAGCATCATCTCAACAGCCGTTGCGACGGCAGCCTCGCCAATCTCCCGCGGCTCGTCGAAGGGGTCACGCGAAGATGCCGCCCACCACAAATAGGAAAGGATCGTGGCGAGTCGGACCACGGCGCCCCGCACCTTGCCCAGCGCGCCTCGCATCAGGGGAGAGGCGCCTAACTCGCGCTCCTTCATCTCCCGCGCGATGCGCTCAACGCGATGGATCGCGACCTCCTCCAAGGGGACGAGGATGGGCGCGTCCGGCTGCCCCACTGTCTGTGGCGCCATGCCGAGGCGGGCGAGGCGGCTGATGGCTTGCTGCGCAAGGGTGTCGTCGATCGCACCGCGCGCGACGGCAAAGCCCGGCTCCGGGTCAGGCCAACACCAGAGGAAGCGCGCGGGCAGCCCATCATCGGCACCGGCCAGCAACTCGGCAGCCCGATCCGGCTGGATGCCGCCCAGCACTCCGACCGATAGGTGAGGAATACGGATCGGCTCGTCGGCCTTCACGCGATCAACCACATGACTGCGGCCGTTATATGCTTGCAACCAGAAGGCCCGGTCCGATCCACCGTTCCCACTATACCGGCCAAAGCTGGAGAGTAGGCCAGCAAGCTCATCGTGGAATGAGAGAAAACCTTTCGGATTCCCGGCCGCGATGTAGGCAAGCTTCTCGACGGTTGCGTCCTGCACTATGACCCGACCGAGAAATGGCTTCGTCGGTTCCTCCATCCCTTCCGGCGTCGGCACCGGCACCGCCTCGGCAAGCTCCGGGCTGCCGCGCAAGGCTTCGCGGCACGCAACTTTGTATGCGGAGCGCGCCGCCTCCGAGGCGGCTTTCCGGCGCTCGTATTCTACAAGCTGCTCGCGATAGATGCCGGCGAGCCGCGCCTCCTCCTCGGAGGCGAGGGACATAACGGCACCAAGGGCAGGGCTTTTGCCGGCGGACGGGAAGCCGACAAGCGCAGTGAACAGGATCGGCGGCTCCGTCCACTTTGCGCCAACCAGCGCGCGGCGCTGGTTGCCAATCATGCTGCCGGCGAGGGTCAGCAGCGCGACAGCGACATAATCTGCCGGTGCTGAAGTCGCTTTCGCGGTCGCGCGCACCCAGCCGGCGAGCGCGGGGCCAAGCCACTCGGCATCAAACTTCGGAGGTGCGCGGCGGTTCTCGGCGAGGATGCTGAGGTCGGGGTCGGCCCACGACGCGCCACCGGGGGCTGGCAGATGGGGCGCCCCATCGACCCCGTCCACGAGGTGGGCGTTGAGAGCAATCGCCGCATCGGCTTCGGCCAGCTCGTGTTGCCATTCGGCTGGCCAACGGGGCTCCTTCCGCACGCCGGCGACGAGGCCGCTGCGGATGGTCTTCATGATCTCGCTCCCCACCAACCCGGCCTCAAGAGCAGCAGCGCTGAGGGTTTGGACCACCTCACCTTCGCCTAGAGCTCCGGCCTGGACGAAGTTCCCCAACGCGTGGGCGGCTTGGTTCAACCGCGCATTCCGTCCGCCTTCCGGCGCGGTGGCTACCGCTTCCGCCTCGCGGTCGAGGGCGGCGAGGGCATAGGCGCGGCGGCGCGGATCGAGGTCGGGGGGCTGGTGACAGGCGACGGGAGCAACAGGGACTGGAGGAGCGGCCTTCGGCCGGTCGGCGAGGTCGTGGAGCCAAGTAGGCAGGTCGGGAAAGTCGAGGTCGGCGAACGGAGGAGTGATCCATTCGTAACGCGCCCCATCGGACCGAATGGACGGGGCGAGGACGACGAAACCGCCATCGGCGCGTACGTCAATGCCTGGGGCAATGCGACCAGTGGAGCAGCGCAACGGTCTGTCAGGATCATGCTTGAAGAACAGGTGCGCGCCGCCGCGCGGCGTGGTCGCAGCAGGGCCATCTGGTAGACGGGAATGGGCGGCTTCCAGCCGTTCGACTTCGGCGATGCCGTTGAATCCCTTTGTAGGATCAACATCGAGGTCGATGACGAATACGCCCGAGGCCGCGCCGGTTGGCAGCCCCAGCATCGCATCGGGCCAGCGCGTCCACCATTGGCGTATGCGGGCCGGGTCGGCGCTAGCATCGCGGAAGCCATGCGGTGTCAGCGGCGCCTTCGTCTCGGGGGCGCAAGGAAATACTGGCCAGCCTTGTGCGGCGTATCCGAGCGCGGCGGTCAGAACAAGCGAGACCGATGGGGTGTTGGAAGCCGCCGCGGGCGCGCTTTCGGTTGGCGTGATCGTCGCGTTCATCATGCACCACACTGAATTTCTGGAGAGGCCGACTTTCGTGGGGCTGGCCCCTCTGCGTTCTGCTTCACGGCCGTGGGACTAGCGCCCGCGATCGATCTCTTTTGCGATCTCGCCGTGAGTTTTGTTGGTCCAGTCCGGTAGGGGGCCCGCTGTAGGGTCGAGCACCCACTTGCTGCACCAGTCGCGCCGAGACTCGACGCGTGGCCAGCGGCGTTCACCCCGCGTCGGAGCGGATATCCTGCACTCTCCGGACGGCCATGGGTCGCGCGGATCAAGGGGGGCAAAATGGATGCAAGTCGTACAAGAGGCGTCCGAAGGCGAGCCGTTCCAGCGGCGCCCGGCGAACTTATCGGAGCGGGACATAATCAGCCCTCCACGCCGACGAGTGCATCGAGGTCGTCGGCGAGAAGCACGCGCCGCCCACCGACCTTGCGGTCACGAAGCTTGCCTTCCTTCAGCAGTACGTAGAGGACGCTTCGGCTGACGCCATAGGCTGTTACTGCGTCTTTCACCGTGTAGGCGCGTCTGACAACCCTATTTTCCGAGGGGGCGGCGCAAGAAGTGTTCGGGTTCATCGGGATCACCATCAGTGTTGATGGTCCCGAATTATTCACATGCATCCAGGGATGTCTAAAGCAACAATTCCGCCAAGCCGCTCTTCGCAGCGCAATTTCTCCGGCGCAATTCCCGGGCCGCTTTCTCAGCCCTGGGCAAGCGTCCGCTGCCGGTCCGACCAGGGAACAGCTTGGAATGGGCCGCACGCACGTCTTCGCGCTTCACGTTCGCGCGGCGGCCTTTCATTGCGCGGTTGATCTCCTTGCGCAATTCCTCGTCGCTCACCGGATGCGGATCAGTGCCGCCCAACCACTGGTTTGCCTTGCGAACCATGTCCAACAATTCAGCGTCCGACACCCTCGGTAGGACGACACGGGGCGCGATTTCCATCCCCTCGGTCGTGACCGCGCCAAGGCGATCCCGCAGAAATGCGACGAACCCCTTTCGCTCGACGATGACGAATCGCCATTCATCGGCAGCGCCCGCTATGGGCTGGGTGCGGCGACGAACGAGCCGGTTGTAGCTATCCTCGCCATCTGATTCGAATGAAAATGGCAGGATGGAACCGTCCTCGTAGTCGAAGCCGGACACTCCGCTCAGCATGAAGTACGTGAATGGTATCGTCTGGCGAGCGGTGGGGTCTTCCTCGAATTCATCTTCGTCGAACTGCTTTGGGATGCCGTGCAAAACAAGCGCCCCATCCCTCGCCGCCTCATGCAGCGCGAGTTGAAACGCGGCGACACTTTCATCCCACTCCCCCTCGCCCTCAGAAAGCACGAACTGCATTGCCTCTTCCAGGCGCAGCCATCCCTCCCTGGGGAGCGTGTTCAGGTCGAAAGTTAGTTTCTGATCCATCTCTGCGTCTCCCGCCGCGTCCACCAGCGTCCACCATCATCCGGGACCGATGTTTCAGCGGCCTTTCAAAACGAAATACGTCAGTTTGAAGTGCTGCCGTGTCGTCATTAGATGGACGTGGGATCAGGCGCCCGGACGATACTCGCACAGCCGAGCGATGAGGTCGCCGACGCCCGCGGTCGTGAACTCATCGTCGGCCAGGTCGTCAGAGGTCGCAATATGTGTCCGCTTCATCATTGCCTCCTCTTCAGTCATAGGAGGCCTCGCGAGAAGTTCGTTGCGCGCCATCACCAATGTTTCAAACAGCTGCTTTATGTCTATGGACTGACTTTCGCACGCCGCCACGAAGCGCGCCTCCGCCAAGCGATGGGCCTCTATCAAATCTTTCATGCTCAGCGAGGATGCAGTGGGATGGGGTGCGGGACCGTCAGAACCGATCGCTAAAACAGGCGCACGAACGTTTGCTGTGGCTGTGTTCATAGTGGAATATTGAACGAGGAGAGCCACGGTAGTGAGCATGTTGTTTCCTTTTGGGTTGTGGGTGACGGGAGACAGATTTTGAGGGGAATGATGGGCTTAAGGATTGGCGAAACAGGCCGCCGGCTTAAATGGGCTGAACGGACTGGCGCAGGAGCGACTAGGCGCGGCGCATAATCTGAGAGGGGCTGTGTACAATCACCTCCACTTGAAATATTCTCAAGTAGGATGGAATTAACTCCAACTTTCAGAATCGTCAACCGCACTTGGGAAATTTTCAAGTTTGCGATATAGGGGCATCATGATAACGCCTCAGCAAATTCGCGGCGCTCGCGCCATGCTTGCCCTGACCCAGGCCGATCTGGCCAGAGCGGCGGACATCTCCGCGACCGCGCTCAACAATATCGAGAGGGGGTCATCCGACCCAAAAGCATCCACCCTTCAGGCGATCAAAAAGGCGCTTGAAGCAGCCGGGGTCATCTTCGTTGCAGATGGGGAGCTGAAGGACGGAGGACCCGGCGTGCGGTTGAGAAGCCGAGACTGAATACAGAGGCTGAAGGGTCAACTTCTGCAATGGCAATCGCGCAGCGGTTCTGTCCGGGCGAACCACTCGTGTGGCAGTTATCCCCTCCGCAACATCATTGAAGCGGGATCAAGCAGGCTCGCGTTCGGTTGGTATGTCCCAAATTCGTATTGGCAGGCGTCATCCTCACCGCGGGGCGGCAATGGACTCGGAAAACCTCTTAATGAACAGATCCTCTGACGTTGCCCCTCCGGCAGCTGTCTCGTCACAGCCCGGGCGTATGCTATCGGCGCCAACTTTTGCCGGGAGAACTCCAATGCCTTCTGCCAAATCGCAGCGCGCTCCCCAGGTGCCCGAAGTGATCCTCACCGGGGACGGCCGTAGAAACGTGCTGCCACTCTCTCTGCCGCCGCGAGGCCTGAGCCGCGTGATTGCTGCCGCATATCTCGGAATTTCGCCGTCGCTTTTCGACGATCTCGTTGCCGATGGGCGAATGCCCAAACCGAAACTCCTAAACGCGCGTCATGTCTGGGATCGGCTTCAGATCGATGCGGCTTTCGAGGCTCTACCGGAGAAGGCAGCACGAGACGATCCTTACGACAATCTTCGACTGTGAACAGCAGATGCTCATTCAAAGGCGCGGAACTGATAGCTTAGCGCTCCGATTCCCGCGCACCTTAAGAGCCCCATGGTCGAGCTGACCAGCCGCCGATTTGTCCTTCCGCCGTCGCTGACGCCGCGTGGTCTAAGCCGAGTGATTGCGGCGGCCTATATCGGGGTGGCGCCGTCCCTGTTCGACGATCTGGTCGCCGATAATCGGATGCCGAGGCCCAAGCGAATAAACGCGCGGCTCGTCTGGGGCCGGCTTCAGATCGACGCTGCGTTCGAGGCGCTTCCAGATAAGGAGGCCGCAGAGAACCCATTTCTGCATCCCCGCGTTTGATGGGATGGGCTAACCCGACAACTTCCTCGCTGCCCAGATGCAGCGCCGAAGCCCGCATCCGGATCAATAGGATGAGGCCGCGGTCTAGGTCGCCATTGACATCGTTTGGGCGAAGAGCGACTGTTATCGATCAATGCAAGAAGGGGGAAGATAAGATGCCATTTAACCGCGCTAATCCAATTACACTTAGCTACAATGCAATGTCGGATGGTCAACTACGTGAATTTTTGGCAAATCCTAAGGAATTTCTTGAGCCACTTAAAGATAGTTATGTTTCTCCTTCAATCATAAATCCTCAAACTAAGGCACGAATTGAATCAATACTTGGAAGTCAAGGATACTCGGACGAGGAGATCAAGAAAAAGCTCGACATAGTAGCCCTTGTTAAAGTTACTGAGGTGGTTATTGAAATTTAAATATCAATCCCAACGGTATCGGTGTCGCGATGTCAGAGCGAATTTCGCAGCCGGGGGCGCTGACTCGTGCCAGCAATTTGGCACGAGATCGAGTCTTCAGCGGATTGCGGCGAAAGAAGTTCCATGTTGCGTTGTCATTAACGAATAATTGCCCGCTGCAGTGCGCGCATTGTATTGTAAGCGCCAGTCATGGATCATATGATCGATCGGTAAAAACGAGGGAATTGGGGCGTTGGGTGTGCGATGGCCTCGTAGATAGTCATGAACGGGTGTCCTTTATAACGTTTACCGGCGGCGAAAGTGCGCTAGCTGATGAGGAATTTTACCGTATTGGGAAGGTAGCTAAATCCGTCAATGTAAATTGCGGATTGGTGACAAGCGGATATTTTGCGAAGACAGAAGCCGCAGCGGAACTTTTTTTTCAAAATGCTGATTTTATAAAATCCGTAACAGTCTCATTCGATGAATTTCACGAAGAATATTTGCCTATATACTTCCCTGAGAACTGTTTGCGCGCTGCTAGTAAGCTTGGAATTCGGATAGCCGCCCGTTATTCGGGGGCGTCGAGCGCATATATTAGTAAGATGCAGAATTTACTGAATCCGTTGTTTGGAGATATAATTGAAATTCAGAATATCGTTGGGGGCGGGCGAGCAAATATCATTTCGACAGATCCAATTAAGTCTGACGTTGTACTGTCCAATTGCTTATCAGATGGTCCCCACATTAGCGCGGAAGGAAATATACTTCCATGCTGCTCCAATATTGTGTGCAGGGAAACAAATGATGTTGTTGGAATAGGTCATATTTCTGGAATTTCGTTCGGTGAAATGCTGGATCGCTTTGAAGCTGCGCCGATTTTAGGCATTCTAAGAGCCTTTGGATGGGATCATGTGGTCGATAACCTGCCGCTCATAAAGGAAAAGATCCCGGACATCTCCACCTGTTCTGGTTGTGAGCAGTGCCAAAGGATCACTTTTAATCTAGCCCTTTCGGAGCAAGTTTCAAAATGGCTCGCTACGGACGAGGCGCTAGCGACAATACAAGTCGCGCACGCATATGCTGAGGCAGCATCTAGGAATATCGTCATCTAGTGGAGAGAGAGATATGAGTGAGGAAGAGCAAAAAATTGTCGTAGATCTGTCTGGGCTTGAATTGAGTTCGGAAGACAAGTCTTATCTAGAGCGGCTGTTTAAAGAAAAACTCGTCGAATTTTTGGCAAAGAAGTCAGGCGCACCAAAAAACGTTGCACTTAAAGGTCCAGGCTGGATAGGTATTGAGCCGCTATGAGGCCGAAAAAGATTCAGTGTCCAAGTGCTCCTATAGAGATCGCGAGCAATGTTCTCGGTGTGCTTGGGGTGGACGGAAGCCTCCGATATTTACCGTTTCCGATGCCGCCTGTGGTCGGAGCTTCTGACGGCGGCAATATCCGCTATACAACAAATTGCATTTCGCTAGAATGCGCTCATTGGATCGAGGGTAAGTGTGGCTGGCCGGAACGGCTTCTCAGCAGTGACGCCCCGAGGCAAGAAGATCGAGCTAACGCGGCTTGCAATATTTTTAAAAGCTGTCGGTGGCGGCGCCAATCGGGCGATCAGATATGCAGCACCTGCCCTTCCGTGCTTGGATCGTCTAGACTTTGATTGTAGACATATTGATTGGCTATTTTTGGTGGCGTTGACGTTGTGCCCTTCTGGCTGAATCCAGAATTAAGTTGGTTCTGGGCTATTGAGAGAACCAGAACATGAGGTCAGCCGCTTCACCGAGGAGCGAGAATTGGCATCCTGAACGAGCACGAGGCCGGTCTCCTATCTGCGTCGGAAGCGCGGGAAGTGACGCCAGAACGCCCTCGCTCTATGCGAATGCACACAAGAGGCGATCAGACACGGCTCGGCGCCTCTTGCGCCACGTCGACCTCATGACGCTCGCCACCCACGTTGATCGTGATCCGATAGGCCTTCTGATCTCCTGTCGACGTCTGTGGCGGATCGAAAACCACCTGCCCACCGTACCACTCGCCCGGCATCATGGTGTTGTCCTTGATCACGTCGCGCTCCAGAGCGGCCATGTTCTGTTGTCCGCGCTCCACCGCAGAATTGATCATCTGGGCATTCTGGTACGAGGCGTTCGCTTGGGCGATGGCGTTCGCCGTGGGGCTATAGCCAGAGGTCACGACCGTCGCCGATCCATAGGGCGAGTATACCCGTGATGTGCTGTTGTAATAGCCGGCGTTGGCCGCAGCGGCGGCGTTGGCACCCGCAGCGACACCAACGAGCACAGCGGTTATCACCTGGCGTGTCTGCTCCTCGCGCACCAGCTCTTCGTAGCTGTAGACCTTGAGCGGCTTCACCGGCTGACCATCGATCAGCTGCTCAACCGTGATGTCTTCGGCCCTGAGGGTGATCGCTGCGCCGGTAGCGTTGAACACGCCCACCACGTAGACGGGCCGAGCCCCCGGCCGGAGGCCGCGGGAGGCCGGCCGAACGAGGGCTACCGTCTTCGTCTTCTTGGACACGAGTGCCGGCTGCCCATCGCGCACGATGGCTTCCTGTTGGGCTTTGGGCTGAAACCGGGCCACTTCTGTCGTGACACACCCAGCCAACAAGAGCGCAGCAGTCGTCGCCGCGCCGATCCGAATTCCCCACCTCAGCATGATGTTCCCGCCCCCCAACCTTTGGGGGCATCGTCAGGGATATGCAGCCAGCTGTCGAGATGAGTTAACGTTAAGTTAACAACCTGAGGCAGCAGCGTGGCTGTGGTGCCACACCCCGGTGCGAGGCTGGAACTCCCGGTCTATTGCCCCACAGCATCCTTGACGCACTTGGTGGTGAAGCTGGTTTGCGCAGCGCCATGGAGCTTCTTTTCGGCCGCCTGGGTGTTGCAGGCCGTCGTCGCGTCCTTCTGGCACTTGGTGAGGAAGCTGGTGCGCGCCGCGCCCGCGAGCTTCTTCGCGTCGGCGTTGGCGACGCAGGTGTCCGCCGAGGCGGCGGCGGCAGAAAGTGACAGCAGGGCGAGCGCGATGGCGAGCGTCTTCATGATTCCCTCCCACAGGTGGTGACGGGAGGCTATCACCGGCCGAGACGACGTACGACGTTGCCGGAAGGTCAGACGCCGAACCACCAACGCCACAGCCGGACGATCGGTTCGAGGAGATAGAGGATCCACGCTCCGATGGCGCAGAGCACAAGGATCACGTTCCCAGCCCATCGCTTCCAGCGCGGCGCCCCGGGCGAGGTCCAGGGTTGATCCCTCATCGCGTGCCCTTTCGCCAGTCCCGCGGGGCCACGAACTCCATCGCCCACATGCCCGCGTCGGCGGTGCGCGCCTCTTCCTCTTGCGGCAGGTATTCCCGGCTGTACCGAACGAAGGCAAGGGCCCAGCCGCCACGTACCATCGCGGCGCCCACATCCTGCCCCTCCACCTCGCAGTGGGCAAGGGTCCGGCCGTAGCGGTCCTTTCCGGCCTCCGTGCAGGTGACGGCGTGCTCGGCCAGCAGGTCGGCGAGGAACAAGGCGGACTTCTGGTCGCAGCGAACCACTTCGCCAGTCTCCTTGGACGCGCAGGTCTGCCGGCTCTCTGGCGCGTCGATGCCCTCCAAGCGGATCCGGGTGCCATGGATCTCGATGGTGTCGCCGTCGATCACCGAGGCCCGGCCGGCGAGCGTCTCGCCTGAGAAAGCCGGGAAAGCCAACAACACACCGGCGGCCAACACCGCCGCCCGGATCATTGCCCCTTTCCCCGCGTTTGGGGTGTCGGAACTCTCGAAGCAGGCGGGTCCGAGTCGTCGGTGTCGTAGCGCCCGCCCTCGTAAGTTCGGCAATCCTGCTTGGAGGCGCTGGTGGAGCTGTCTTGGCAGACAAACAAGGCGCCGCCGCAATGCGAGATGCCACCCTTCTTCCCGGAGCACGGCGTATTCGTTGCTGCGGCTGGAGAGGCAGCTAGAGCGACGATCAGGGCAAGGATGGTACGCAACACCAGCCTGTCCGGTGACAGCCACAAGAAGCTCAGCGACGCCAAGACGCGCACTTGCCATTGGCCTTGCGGTAGCCCGGGCCACCGCGGGATCCACACGCAGCATGCTGCTCGCCAACAGCCCTCTTCGTGACCCCCGTCGGCGCTTCGCTCCCTGGCAAAGCCAGAGAAGCTTCCGCTGACGGCACCCACACCAGTGAGATCAACACGACGGCGAACACAGCCCTGTCCATTTGCGCCCCCAAATTGCAGCGACGTCAAAGCTCGCGTGAAACTTCGGGCGCGTCTACCCTCACGTTCGCCTAGCCGCAGCGCACCAGCTCGCCTTGCGAATGGCGCATGAAGGCTCGCGCCTCATCCTCCTTGCCGAAGCACACCACTATGCGATGCTTTCCGCGGACGGGCCTGGAAACGCTCGACCTTTTCAGTTTTCTGACCACGGAGACGAGCGAGCCGGTTGCCAGCATCCACCCCAAGGCAGTGCCAGTGATTCTGACGGAGCCGGAGGAGATTGATGGGTGGATGCGGGCACCGTGGCAGGAGGCGAAGGTACTGCAGCGGCCGCTCTCAGCCGGGGCGCTGCTGATCGTGGCGCGGGGCGTCAAGCTCGATGGGCATTAACAATGGGGCCCAATTGGAACAATACAAAACGCTTCGAATGCTGGCGCTTCTGACCCATTGCCGTCCCTCGACTTCCCTTTCAGCGACTTCCGCGACGCGCCCCAAGCCGGCTGTTTAGGTCCGTTTGCCTGATCCCGTGTTCTGACGTTCGTTGAGGTCGCCGGAGTTGCTCAATTAAAGCCGAGCGATCGCGGAAGCTGCCTAACGAGGCATGGCGGCGTAGAAACAGACGCTTTCGAGACGCGGGCCAAGGCGCTATATAAATCTGGGTAAACTGAATTTGACAGGGAGGGCATTCTAGAGTGTGGATCGAATCCATTAACATCGAAGGGGGAGCATTAGATGGATTCCGACAAAACCTAAGCCCTGGCCTCAACGTCCTGATCGGCGGTCGCGGGACGGGAAAGAGTTCCGTGATCGAGCTGATCCGCTTCTGCATGGGAGCCCCATCTTCGTCCGACGCAATCGGCAAAGACGCTCTCGAACACGCGTTGGGTGTACTCGGCGACGGCAAGGTCGTAATCACCCTCACGAACGGGAGCGACCGGATTGAGGTCTCCCGGATCGCGACCGACAGCGATGACAATTGCCCGCCGGAAGTCTCCCCACCATTCGTTTTCTCGCAAAAAGAAGTGGAGCAGATTGGCGCTCGGTCCCAGTCGCGCTTGCGGTTGGTCGACGGGTTTATCGCGGGACGTAGCGGGGCTGCGGCGAAACGCGGGCCGCTGCACGCGAAGATCAAATCGGCGTCTGTCGAAATTCGGGGCCTCTTGGTGGAGGTCGCAGACATCGCTGAAAAGCTTCAGGCGCTGCCCAAACAGCAAGAGCGGCTCGCCGAGCTTCAACGGCACGCAGCCGTCCAGCGGACCCGCAGTGCTGAGCTGGACAGGTTGCGTAAGCAACTTGATGAACTGACGCCGCTTATTAGCGCAGCCGGTGTACGCGCCGGCTCGATCGGCCGCTCGCTCGAGCTTCTTGTCCAGTGGACGGACGATCTCGATCTCGTCGCGGACCGCCAGCCGTCCATTGAATTGTGGCCTGCCCAGGCGATGGCGCCCGACCAGCTCCAGCCGCATCGGGTGCGCCTGAAGACTGCGCATGAGCGCCTGTCTGCTATGATCGCAGAATATCGCTCCATCATCGATGATTTGGACCAGCTTCGGCTGATGGCGTCCGATGAGAAATCGGTGCTCGAAGCCAAGGGCCGCGAAGTCCGCCAGAAGATCGAGGTGCAGCAAAAAGGCGCGAGCGTTCTCGACCGTCAGATTGCAGACCTCAGTCAGGAAATCGCTGCGCTGAGCGCGCTGGCCGATCTGCGAACGGCAAAATTTCACCAGATCGATCGACTGAACGTGCAGCGCAAGGCCGCGCTCGACGAGATGCACGATCATAACGTCGCGCTGACGGCAGCTCGCCAACAGACAGCCGCTCGGCTAACCGCGGGGCTGGCGCCGTCAATCCGCGTGACCGTTAAGCCGCTCGCCGACTACCGCACATATGTGAGCGTGCTGAACGGCGCTTTGCGCGGCAGCGGCCTGCGGTATCGCGAGCTTGCCGAGCGGATTGCCAAGACGTTTAGCCCACAGGAGGTCGCAGTGCTTGCCGAACGGGGCGAGGTGTCGGTCATCGGCAAGGCGCTTGAGATTAACGAAGAGCGGGCATTGCGGCTTGCCGAAGGGCTGCGCGGCGATCCCGGCGCTGAGCTCTTGGTGACCGAGGTTGGTGATGAGGTCGTTATCGAGCTGCTCGACGGCACAAGCTTCAAAAGCAGTGATTTCCTGTCGATGGGTCAACGTTGCACGGCAGTCTTGCCCATAATCTTACAGCACAACGAACGTATTATAGTTCTCGACCAGCCGGAAGATCACCTCGACAATGCTTTTGTGGTCGGGACGTTGGTCAAGGCTATCCGCGCTCGAAGGGGTTCCGCGCAGACGATCATCGCCACGCACAATCCGAACATTCCAGTACTCGGTAGCGCCGACTTGGTCGTGCACCTTGAGTCCGATGGTGATCGGTGCTTCGTTCAGGTCGCGGGCGCGCTTGAGGAAGACGCAGTGGTCAACTCCATTACGAACATCATGGAAGGCGGCAGAGAAGCGTTCCAGCGGCGGGCCGCCTTCTATGCCGAGAGTGGCAGTGAGTAATGCGCTAGCGCGGAAGCTGGGGTCTGCAGATCCACGTGAGCGGCTCCAAGCCGCGCGACACTTGGCGGAGCATGCCGACGCCAAGCAAATAAAGTTGATCGAAGACGCTCTGGCAGTCGAGACAGTCGCTTGGGTGACAAGCGCATTGAAACGGGCGCTCCAGCGCGCTCGCCCGACGGTCAGCGCTGCGCCCATCCCCGAGCGTGTCGAGCTATCCGCGGATCAAACTGCCCAAATATATTCGGACGCATTGGAGACAACGGCCAAGCAGATTATCCACGAGATCGAGCCGATCCTAGGGGCGATTCGGCTGTCGGCCGAAACTGAAATGGTGAACTTCGACGGTTCCGATACGAAGCGTGGGCTCGAACGGATGGAAGCACTCGTTGCCGGGCTTGCCCGCCTGCGGAAGGCGGCCAGCGCGCCAAAACTCGAAGACTTTGCCCTCGACCACTCCATCTTCGCCTGGATCGACGAGGAGGTGAGCCAAAAGCCAATTGGGGTCCTTCGCGCTGGACCTCAGGACACGGTGGTTGAAGGCGACAAGGGCTTGGTGTGTTTGGCCTTTATGAACGGGCTTCGAAATGCCATAGAGGCTACTCTTGCCTTGCGCGTCGAAGACGGGAGCTACCCCGAGATCACGGTCAACTGGGGCGTAACGGACATCGACGTGTGGATCGCGATCGTCGATGCCGGCATTGGATTCAGGGGCAGCCTCTCGCGGGCGTTTGAGATCGGGTCGACTACTAAGGCTGGCCATCTCGGTATGGGTCTTGCGACAGCCCAACAGGCCATGACGTCGCTCGGAGGAAGCATTCGCCTCATCCCCGCGGACCGGGGAATGAGGTTTGAGATGCGCTGGCCGAAGGCGGCTGCCTAATGCGGATCCTGCTCGTCGAGGACAAAATCGACTTTGCTGCGGTGGTCGAGAAGGCGATACGAGCAATCCCTGGCTGTGAACTTAACTGGCAACGCAGCAAAGCCGGTGCACTAGCGGCTCTCGGTGAAGAGCATTTTGACGTCGTCATCCTGGACCGCCGTATTCCAACGGAGGATGACGTTCTCGACGACCATCCCGATCATGGCTGGGCGGTCTTTCAGACGGTTGCTGAGCAACAGCCCGGGACCTCTGTTTGGTTTCTGACGGGTACCATAGACCCGGATTTTCCTGCCGAGGTGCTCAGCGCCCACGGCAAACGCGGAGATATCCATTCTTGCGGTCGCGAAGACCCGCTCTACCGCGTGTTCTGGAAGGACAAGATGACCGGTTGCATCGCCGCGGTCCGTTCGTTCCGGAGTGAGGTTGAACAGACCGACTGCGTCCATCTCGTGCAGGTGGGCTCTCAAGTGAACCTCCGAGGTGAGGAGGTGCGCCTTATCAAACTCTTCAGCCGACTGCACCATGGGGCCCGTGTTGAAGTGCGGATATTGCAGGGCGGCTTGTCAGGGGCACGGGTGTTTCGAGTATCCGTGTTAAATCCCGCGGGCGCGGTGACAATTACGTCCGTCGCAAGGATCGGGAGTTTTGAAGAAATCGCTGCCGAGCAAGGGAAATACAGAACCGAGATAGTAAAACTAGCCAACGGAGCTTTTCCGCCGATTACCGCCGTGCTCAGCCATGGCGCGGCCGGCTTTGCAGGAATATTCTACCAAGTCGTCGGAAACGAAGTCCGATCACTGTTCGATGAACTGGTCGCCAATCCCAATCTCGCCGCCTCGGCCGTCGATCGTCTTCGCCTCGATCAAGTTATCTGGCACGGCGCGCGCCAAGTCGAGCGGGTGCGTGTGTCGACCGTTCGGCGCGCCCTGATCGGCGACGTTGCACTGCAAAATCATGTCCATTATCTCGACGGCATTGATCTTTCTGCCGTCGAAAATGTGGAGATCGACGTCGCGCGTTGTGTTCAGCACTGTGATCTACATTGCGGCAATGTCCTGTTTGATGACTGCGGCCGACCGATGGTGATCGACTATCCGGGAACAGGAGGGGCGTTCGCTTCACTTGACCCGGTTGTGCTGGAGCTTAGCACGATCTTCCATAAGGATGCGCCAGATCGAACAGGGTGGCCCAACGAGGAGCAAGCGGGTCATTGGACGGAGCTCGACGCGTTCTGCGCGGGCGCGACCTACGAGCCTTTCATTAGAGCATGCCGTGCATGGGCGCAGGGCGTGGCCGCTTCACCACAAGAAGTCCTTGCTGTTGCCTACAGCTTCGCCCTCCGCCAACTGAAATACGACGATACGGACAAGGATCTCGTGCGGGCGATCCTCAAAGCGTGCATCACCGCTCTTGCCGGCGAGACCATTGGAGATTGCTAGATGGCGATTTTAGATCCGCGCCTGCTTCCTCTGATCGAGACGCTAGTTGGCGTCGGAGCGGACTGGCTCGCTTTCGAGATCGTGGACGGCATCCGCCGTGGTCGCGAGCCGTTGGAGCCGGAAGAGCTGTTGGGCGCGGCGCGAGAGAACGTCCGTTCGCGCCAAGAATCCGACCGCCTATCGGCCGATATGCCGGTTTTGGCTGATCCAATACTCGGCGATGATCAAATCGTCTGGGCCGCAAACTATGTGGCGACCCGCTTGGACGGCGTATTGGCGGATCTCTGGGAGGGGTGTGCGATGATCGAGGCTGTCGCCGAGAACTCTGGCACCACTTTCAATCCTGACGATAGGGGCCCCTCTAAGGTGGCCCCCAGTGCGCCATTGGAGTTTGTGCTGATCGGTCAAGAAGGCCCTCCTATCGAGCGCAGCTCGATAACCTTCGCCAGGGAAGGGGTGAAAACCCTTAGGGATGCACTGACGCGCTGGTCGTTCGAGACACAAGGTAAGACCACTTTATGATACCGCAGATTCAGGCTGCATTGAACTCCATACTAGGAAGCGTCGCGACATTGCGAATGGCTGGCGGCGCTGGCCGGGCGTTCGAGCTCTTTCTGATGGGAGGCATCGCCCGTGCTCTGCAGGCCCGCAGCTACGATGTATGGCTGCAGCGTTCGGACGAGACGCAGATCCTGCCAGGGGACAGCAATCGCCGTTTCATCCAGCGCGGAGGCGCCCCTACGGGCATCGCTGGAGCTTCTCAGGGACCCGACAACCCCAGCGCTATCGGCTTTCGCTTCCAGCAGCGGCCCGCCTGGGAGCTTTGGAACGGGATCCAATTTGAAGGACGAAGCGGAGCGACCCACGAAATTGACCTTGCCATCGTGCCTGCCACCGTCGGCCAAGCCCTGAGGGCAAGACCGGCCGGAGGTCGGCCACTCGGACGTCCGAGGGTTGCGATCGAGTGCAAGGATGTTGCGGCGCCAGGTAGCGTTGACGAGATGAGGTCCTTCGTCGCCCGCTTATATGACATTACGCTGCTGGGTTCGCACCACCCGCATCTCGCCATCGGGGGAGCCGCCCAGACGATCCACCCCGGCTTACTCTCGAGTTCTGTGCATGCCCCAGCGCAGAGTTATTGGCAGGAAAATCGTCGCACGCTAAATGTGATTGCGCGCAAGAGCGGGTTTGTCGTCGGTGCAGCCGCCATGACCAGTTACCACTCCGTTGAGCCGCATGCCGGCATCACCGCAACATCGACTTCGGCACAAGGGCTATTCGACACGGTCGCTGACTGGATCGTAGCCAACGGCTACTGACTGCGGATCGGGGCGCGTTCAGCCTCGTTCGGCTCTGCGTCGAGCGCGGCATTGATCTCAGCTTCCGGTCTTTTGAAAGCGGGAGTATTCGCTTCCCCGCATTCTCCGGCATAGGAGCCCCAAGAATCTGGCTGCAACTCATGATCTCCCAGCAGGAGACCACCCGAGATCGACGTTGCAAGCTCGGCAATGTGAGAACACCTTGTTGGCCGACGACCCAGTGTGTGGTTGTATCGCATACTGGTCCATAACTACGAGCGAGTAGGCGATAAAGGCTCAACGCAGAGAATTTTACCGACTTACAAAGGCGCCGACCCCGGCTGGTCACCTGGGGAGGGTTCGGAGGAGCCGAACCGGTCCACCACGTTATGGGCCAGAGCCGGCGCCAAACCCCTCCGGGAAACCTGGGGACTACATCGGCATTGAGTGCCTAAGCATCGATCCAGCCTGCGGAAGGGCTGGAGAAACGGTACGTCCTCATCGGCCTTGGAGCAAGACGCCGTTCAGCCGCCAAACAGGCTGAGCGAGATGATGGCTATAGCGCGAATGTCGCGCCAACCATCTGCTCTCCGCTAATGGAGTCGTCGGACCTCCCCCATCAAGGGGGAATGAGCGCCCGTGCTGATCGTCAATCGGCTTGCGGCCACCGCCCGTGGACCGGGGAGGTCCGGCACCACGGCCTATGACGCACCTTGACGGATACCTCGACCACCGCGCCCCACGGCCCCGCCCTTGCGGTCATACGCGGGCAAGCCCTTCGCCAACTTCTCCACCTTGGCATCCAGTTCCTTGACCGCGCCCATGGTCACGCCGATCGCGTCGATGACCGGAATGGAGCGCCCATCGCCCTTGCCCGTCGCAGCCTTGAAGTGCTGGGCATAGGTGCCGATGTGACGCCCCCCATCGCCCATGCCGGGCTTGTAGTCCCATTCCTGCACGGGCATCGAGCGCACCGCTTCCAGCGTCCCGGTGGCCGGCTCCTTGTTCTCCTTGGCGTCCTCGTCGGAAAAGATGAGGCCCGCACCCGTGCCGATCGCCCCCATGAGGTCGCTATTGGACTGCGATGCGGCATTGTTCTGGGCGTTCCAGGCGGAGAGCTGGCCATTGTACAGGTTCGTCAGCACGCCGGCCTGCTTGGCATAGCCGTCGATCGCCGTCTGGGTGCCGGACTGCATGATGCCCGCGGTATTGATGTTGGCGGTATTGGCCGCCGCGACGTTGCCGGTCGCCGAATTGCCGATCTGGGCACCGGTGGCGAGCGCGCCGGTCGCCTGACTGGCCAACCCATTCCCCATTCCGATGGCGCTCGCCCGCAGCCCCATGCCCTGAAGCCGAAGATCGCTGCGGGCCTTGTTCTCCGCTCCGGCAGCGCCGAGGGCTGTAGCCGTGTCAGCGGCTCGGTCGGCCCCGGCCCATCGGCCCGAGTTCGGATTGACGCCCATGGACGCCTGCTGGCGCTGACGGGCTGCATCCTGGCTCGCCGCTGCCTTGACGACATCGCCCCGTGCTTCAGCCGCAGCCGCGGCCTGTCGCTCGGGGCTATCCCACGCCTGAGCATCGGCGATGTACTGGTCCTGAAGCGGCTGAAAGACCTTCTCCAACCGATCACGATCCGCTGCCGCCCATCCGTTCAGCGTGTCCTGCGCTCCGAGCTGGGAACCGACGACCTTCCCCGTCACGCTATCGAGGTTCGCCTGCCGGTCCTTGGCATCCGCATAGAACTGCTTCGCGAAGTCGAGGTAGCTCGATCCGAGGGATGCGATCTTGTTCGCCGCCTGCCCGATCTTCGGGCTGGGGAGCGGCATGTCTCCGCCATCATCCATGGTGTCTCTCCCGTCAACGTCCGTTGGAGTAAGCCGGGAGGCCGCGACTTTCCCGGTAGCGGCGTTCGGCCTCCTGCTGCTTCTCCCGAACGCCTCGGATGGCCTCGTCGCGCTCGCGGTTCTTTTTGTCCTGAGCTTCCCGCCTGAGGCGATCGCGGCGCTCCATCATGTCGGCATGCAGCTTGATGCGGGCACTGTTGGCCTTGCGCACCTCCTCAGCATTCCGGCGTTCCTGCTCCAGCATCTCATTGCCGGAGCGGATCGCGTCTTCAGCAAAGCGATCCATGGCCTCGTCGGCTGGCAAGTCCCGCCCGCGCAGATCCTCCACGGCGCGGATGCCGCGGGCGCCTGCCTGGGCGACGCCGCCAAGCGCCTTGCGACCATATCCCATGTACATGTTGCCGAGGCTGACGGTCGGCTCCCGCGCGGGAGGAGCACTCGCTGGGCTCGCCCCGACCGGAAGCCTCGCTTCATCCTCTGCGGGTGCAGGCGGCTGCTCCGGCGCCGAGCTGGATGAAGCAGGTTGTTCCCTGGGCTGGGGCGCCGATGGGGCGGCCTGATCTTCAGCGGTCGGCCGCCAGATCGGAATGCTGCGTGCCGCGCTTCCCACCGTCGGCGGAACGGCACTGCCACCACCCCCACCATACCCTGCAGCCGCGACCCCACGATCCTGGGCTCGCAACACCTCCACAGCCTTCGCGACCTTCTCATCGTCCGTGAGCCGGGCGTAGGTGAAGTCGTTCGCCAGAAGCGACTTCATGGTGCTGTCCAGCCGCTTGCGAAACTCGACTGTGCCCTGCGGACCCTCCAGGGCGGCCTGCTTCAGCGCGGCTTCCAGCATCATCTTGCCGGTCTCGCGCGCCTCGGTGCGCTTGTCCTTCGCGATCTCGGAGCGCGCCTTGTCGGCCGCCTCCACCTGCTGCAGGCCGAACTTGAACACCTGCTCCGGCGCCATCAGCTCGATGCCCATCCGGTAGATGTCCTCGCGGCCGTCGATGGAGCGGGTCCACTTCTTCCCCGTGGCCTTGTCCTCGAATTCGAGGTCCATGCCCACCGTGTTCCCGTCCTTGTCCTTGCGGAGCTTCGCGGTCGTGGTGCGCCCGTCCTCGAAATAACCTTGCTGGTTATAGGCGGCGGTGATGTGCTTCGCGAAGCCGTCAGGATCATCACGAGAGGCGGCCTGAAGCGCCTTCGCCCAGCTCTCCATGCCCTTCTGCACGCCCTCGGTCTTCAGCCAGTTGTTGTAGGCTTGAGCCTTCTCCGGCTGCCCGGCGCGCATGTAGGCCTCGGTCACGAGCGGGGCGCTCTTGGCCGTGTAGTAGTCCATGAAGGGCTTCACGTCCTTCTCCGCAGCCGCGCGCGCCTGCCCCTTGTCCGTGAAGGTCGCGTCACCAACCTTGAATGCGGGCAGCCTCTTGCCATCCGGCGTCGGCCCCTGCGCTTCGATCGGCTGGATCGCACCCTCCACGTCCGCACTCCGCGCCGCGCTGGCCTGATCTGCCGCCTGCGAGTACGCGCCCTTGATGGCATCGTCCCGCTGCCAGTCCTGCCGCTGACGATCCCGCTGTTCGTTGGTGAAGGCCTGGCTCTGGTTCTCGGCCGCGATGCGGCGCTGCCGATCCTCCTTGGCGAGGGACCGGTCCTCCCGGGCGAAGGAGCGGTCCTCATCCTGAAGCTGGATGCGCCGCGCCCGGTCTTCCTTGGCCAGCGACCGATCCTCGTCTTCAAGGGCTCGGCGCCGGTCCCGGTCTTCCACGCCAGCCCGAAACTCCATGCCGCCCTGAAGGCCGCGCATGAACGAACCAATGCCGAGGCTTGCCATTGTCAGGCTCCTATTCCGCCGAGTGCGGCTTCGATGTCGATGATGCGGGCCACGACGACCGGGTAGAAAATGTCGGAGAGGTCGGCACCGGCATCGAGCGCCCGTCGGAGCCGGCCCGCATTGGCTTCGATCTGGGAAAGGCGGCGGTCCAGCTCCACGTCCGCTACCGCCATGAGAACGGCAGGCGGGACGCCATAGAGGTGCGCAATGGCGTCGACGTCCGATGCGGACGCCTTTCGCTGCTGAGCCGGACGGGGAGCCCAGACGAGGAGGATGGCCGCACCGGCAGGGTCCGTGAACCGCTCAAACGCGCGAGCGCGCCGGCCGAAGGTCAGCCAATCGAAGGGGACAGGTTCAGCGCTGAGGAAAGGCGCGTTGCGGCACATCCTGTGCTCCGTCAGCGAGAGAGAAGGAGGCGCGCGCGCCGGCGCCGCGACCGGCGCGGTGCTCGATCTTCATGTCCTTGGGCGCGGTGATGCCCAGGCGGGCATGAAAGCCAGCTCCTCGGGTGGTCCGATCCACGAACACGATTTCCGCGTCGCCAATGCGGAGGCTTTCGCCGGGATGAAGCTTGATGAGCAACATGGTCGCAACATAGGGCGAAGAGAAAATTCTTTCAATATCAATTATTTAGAACACATTACGGGACAGAGTGAGACGGCCTCGGACGCCGATGGACAGAGCGCCCCATCCTCACCAATGCACGGGGGACATGGAATGGTGACGGCTGGGTTCCCCTTGCCGCTTTGTCAACAACCCTGAAGGGGGCTTTGGAACGCGAATGATCGCTTGTTGACGACACCAATCCCGTCAGCGGCGTCCACGAGGGCCGAACTGAACTCAGACTAGTGCTGCCTTTCCGGAAGCGAGCCGAGCGGCTGGGTCTTGCGCGGCAGCTTGAGATTGCACGGGAATGCGATACTCCTGACACGGCAGGCGTGGTCGGGAGGGGCGGGTGATTCCCACATTGGAGCAGGCGGTCTCGGCATTCGGCCGCAGCACTGCGGCGAAGCTCTCGAACATTGCCATCAGTGGCGCACCCGAGGATCAATTGCGCGGGCCGCTTGAGGCACTGGTCGCCGATCTTGCCCTGATAACCGGATGCGCGCCGGGCGCGTTGGCCATCGTCGGCGAGACCACCCTCACCGAGGATCGGACACGGCCGGACTACGCCGTCACGCTGAGGAACACGCTGGTCGGCTTCATCGAGGTCAAGGCGCCGGGGAAGGGAGCCAATCCGCGCCAGTTCAAGGACCGACACGACAAGGCTCAGTGGGAGCGGCTGAAGTCCCTTCCCAACCTGCTTTACACCGACGGCACCGCCTTCGCCCTGTGGCGGGACGGCGAGCGCGTGGGCGACGTGGTCCGCCTCATCGGCGATGTGGAGAGTTCAGGCGCCGCGCTCGCCGCGCCCCCGGCCCTGCTGGCGCTGTTCAACGACTTTTTCACCTGGACGCCGATCACGCCGAAGACCCCGAAGCGGCTTGCGGAAACCAGCGCGCGCCTGTGCCGCCTGCTGCGGGAAGAGGTGACCGAGCAACTGCGCCGCGGCAATGCCGGCCTCAGCGATCTCGCCCAGGACTGGCGCCGCCTGCTGTTTCCCGATGCCAGTGACGAGAGCTTTGCCGACGGATATGCGCAGGCTGTGACCTTCGGGCTGCTGATTGCCCGCGCCCGCGACATTTCCCTCGCGAACGGCATCGACAACGCGGCGAACGCGCTGCGCCGGTCCAATTCGCTCATCGGCACCGCGCTGCACCTGTTGATCGACGATCCAGACCACCAAAAGGCCCTTGCCACCTCTCTCGTCACCATGACCCGCGTGTTTCAGGAGGTGAACTGGGCGAAGATCAGCAAAGGCGACGCCGATGCGTGGCTTTATTTCTATGAACATTTTCTGGAAGTCTATGACAATACGCTGCGCAAACGCACCGGCTCCTACTACACCCCGCCGGAAGTCGTCACGGCCATGGTCCGGCTGGTGGACGAGGCGTTGCGGGGACCGCTGTTCGGGCGGGCGGACGGGCTGGCGGCGCAGGATGTGACCATTGCCGACCCTGCGGTGGGCACGGGCACCTTCCTGCTCGGCGTGCTGCGCAAGATCGCGCAAAGCGTCAGCGACGATCTCGGCCCCGGCAGCGTGCCGACCGCCCTGGAGAATGCCGCCGGCCGGCTGATCGGCTTCGAGCTTCAGTTCGGCCCCTTCGCGGTGGCGCAGCTGCGGCTGCTAGCCGAGTATGGGGAGCTGATGGAAGAAGCCGGCGCGCAGGGGACCCTGCCGGAGCTCAAGCTGTTCATCACCGATACGCTCGGAAACCCCTTCGCCGAAGAGGAACACATTCCGAGCTTCATGAAGCCGGTGGCGCAGTCACGGCGGGCGGCGAACCAGATCAAGCGGAACGACAAGATCACCGTGGTCATTGGCAATCCGCCCTACAAGGAGAAGGCGGACGGGCGCGGCGCCTGGATCGAGGCGGGCTCCGAGGGCTATGCCGCGCCCATGGACCGCTGGCGCCCGCCTGCGGCGTGGGGCGTGGGTGCCCATACCAAGCACCTGAAGAACCTCTATGTCTATTTCTGGCGTTGGGCGAGCCTGAAGGTGTTCGGGGCCGGATGGCGCGACGCCACCGGCCTGCCGGACGGCGACGAGGAGGGCATCGTCTGCTTCATCACCATGGCCCGCTTTCTTAACGGGCCTGGCTTTCAGAAGATGCGGGCGGACCTTAGAGCTAGTTGTACGGATATTTGGGTCATCGACTGCTCACCAGAGCCGCATCAGCCCGACGCAGTGACGAGGTTCTTTCAAGGCGTTCAACAACCAATTTGCATAGCCCTCGCCGCCCGGCGCAAGGGCAAGGACGCGACACGGCCCGGTCGCGTGCATTTCCGGGCGCTGCCGGAAGGCCGGCGCGAGGAGAAATTCGCGGCGCTGGCCGGCTTCTCCCTCGCCGGGCCGGGTTGGGCGGAATGCCCGCAGGAGTGGCGAGCGCCGTTTTTGCCGGAGGCGAGTGGGGCCTGGGCTGGCTTCCCAACGCTGAAGAGCCTCTTCGTCTACAACGGCTCCGGTGTGATGCCGGGGCGGACCTGGATTATTGGACCGGACAAGGACAGTCTGGCGAAGCGATGGGCGCGGCTCACAGCGGAAGCCGATCCGGTCGAGAAGGAGCGGCTCTTTCACCCGCACCTGCGAAATGGGCGGCCAGGCGACAAGCACATCCGGAAAGTTGTCCGCCAAGGACTTGGACGATTTCCGCCACCATCGGGGACGATCCTTCAGGATGAAGGCTTGCCCTTAGATGTCGTCCGTTACGCCTTTCGGAGCTTTGATCGGCAATGGATTTTGCCCGACGCCCGTCTAATCAATCAGCCCAATCCGACCTTGTGGAATAGCGCGTCAGAGGATCAGGCTTATCTAACGGTTCTTGACGCGAATTCTCCTGACGTAGGGCCTGCCGTCTCGTTCTCGGCATTGATTCCGGACCTCGACCATTACAATGGGCGGGGCGGCCGGGTTTTCCCCCTCTGGTCGGATGCCGACGCCACCCGCTCCAATCTCAACCCCGCCCTCCTCGCCGGCCTCTCCGACTTCTATGGTGAGGCCGTCGCCCCGCCCGACCTGATGGCCTATGTCGCCGCCGTGCTAGCCCACCCCGCATTCACCGCGCGGTTCGCGGCAGACCTGAAGCAGCCGGGCCTGCGCGTGCCCGTTACCGCCGATGCGGTGCTGTTCCACCGTGCGGTGGAGATCGGCCGGGAGGTGATCTGGCTGCACACCTATGGCGAGCGCTTCCACGACGCCGCCGCCGGCCGGCCGCATCAGGCGCCTCGCCTCGACAAGGCTCATGCGCCCGTCATCCCCGTCGGAGGCGGCATTCCCGGCGCCCCCGAGCCCTTGCCCGAGAGCATGGATTATGACCCCGCCACCCGTCGCCTCACAGTGGGCAAGGGTCATGTGGACAATGTGATGCCCGAGGTCTGGGCCTATGAGGTCTCCGGCAAGCAGGTGCTGAAGCACTGGTTCAGCTATCGCCGCCGCGACCGGACCCGCCCGGTGATCGGCGACCGCCGCCCGCCCTCGCCGCTCGATTCCATCCAGCCCGACCATTGGCTGGGCGAGTACACCACCGACCTGATGAACCTCCTTCATGTGCTCGGCCGGCTGGTTCTGCTGGAGCCGCGGCAGGCGGCGCTGCTGGAGGAAATCCTGGGACAACCCCTGCTCGGCATTGCCGACCTCGGCCTCGCGCCGGAAAATGACGGCGATTCGGGAAAGGATGCCGCCGATGGCCCAGCTTGACATGTTCGCCGCGGAAACCGTTCCGCACACGGACATCTCGGCCGATCCGGACCGCGTGCGCCGCAAGCTGGATGGGCTTCTGGCCGAGGCCCGGGACGCCGCCGTCCACGCCCTGCCGCAAAGCCGGCGCCGCCTGATAGAAACCGTCGTGCCGCAGATGACGCGCTGGCTTCCGGAGGATGAGGCCGAGGCAGTCCGCCAGACGCTCGCGGCCGCCCTGAAAAGCTGAGGCGACAGCCGCTACGCCTGCCGCCTTCCAACCCTCCAGCTTGTCCGCCCACCACTGCATCATCCCCACCCGCTCTTCTCGATGCTCCCCACCGGCATAGGCGTGGCGGATGGCGTCAGTGTCTTGGTCGGCGAGCAGGTCATGACGACGGTTGGAGGAGCTTGGTGGGTCCGCCGGAAACGGGCGCCTGTGCGAGGTGATCGGGTCGGCGGAAGAGACCTAGGGTGCGGTCAAGGCGGAGCTGATCTAAGAGGGCGTCATTCTTCCCGGCCGGGGACGGGGCGGTTCAGTCTGGCTCGCCAGCGCGGCGGCGTTCATCGAGGCGGTTGAGATTACCCCAGGTGACGCGTAGGGATGATTTGCCTTATCATCCCAGAAAATAAGGCCTTCTAAGGTGGTGGCTGGGGACGCTTGGAATGCACGACAATTCGAAGTCGACAGCCCACGAAAATAGACCTGCCGGCACTGTCGATTTTGCCCAAGTCATGTCGGGAGCGTCGTCGTTCAAAGATGTGGGTATCGCCAACATCACGGACACTTATCAGGGACAGATCCTCACTCGCGACCGGGAGCTGAAGACGGCGATTCTGAAAGACTTGGCCCCTAAGGAGCTTGCAAACGAGATTCTGGCAGCGAGCCTTGCGTTAGTGCTCGGTCTCCCCGTTCCTCCTGCCTTCATCGGCATTACGGAGCCGGGAAATCCGTGTGCAACCCGCGCAATCATGCGCGATGGTCGCGGCCTCATGTTTGCCAGCGTCGACGTAAGCAGTCCATCCATTGCTGCGCTCGTAAAAAGGCCTACCGATCTAGAGACGCTTACGTTGCTTCGGCCGATCGTCGAGCTTTTGGTAAAACAGTCTTGGCTCGGCGATTTGTATGGCTTCGACGCGTGGGTCGCGAACGTGGACCGGCATATCGGGAACGTGCTGTTCTCAACCGGGACGGGCGTCTGGATCATAGATCATGGCCGCTGTTTCACGGGCCCAACCTGGACCCAGGCTGATCTGATTGCTGCCGGCACATATAGGCACAGGCTGCGCGAATGGGTTACCCAGTTTTTGTCCCCCGCTGAGCGTAGGAGGCTGGCAAATGAAGCCGCCGACCTGCCGGTCCGACTCCGGGGCGTTAACGTGAGAGAAGCAGGCCGAAAGAACAGCGTGATTAACCTGATCGGCGCGTCAGATTTCGAGGCACTCGTCTCGTTTCTGACCGACAGAATTTCTCATGTCCCGAGCGCCGCGGGTGCCGCGCTCAACGAGCCTAGGATAGCGTGAAATGATCTCGCTAGACGTTCCGATTTTCCAAGACTTTGATCGCCTTCAACGGGCGGTCTGGTCTCCCGTGCTCTTTCGGCCGATTATGGGATCGCCAGAGCAATTCGTGATCGGAATCGCTGTAGTCGGCGAGAGTGGCATTCATTTGGAGCGCGCCAACCACCTTCGGCGTCTCGAGTGCATTTTTGCAGATGCGTCTGAAGTAGTGGTAACGCTCGCCGAAACTGCGCTCGACATAATCGAATCTGACTTATTGAAGCGGTCAAGGTCTGCATTAACCGATTTCAATCCCTCAATTTCCGGTGTTTTGCTGGGGGATATCCGGGAGGCGCAAGGCATTTCACTTCAACAGATTGCTGTATCATGGATGACCGCAATGTCTTCGCTTTACAAGCGAAGCATCGTCTTTGAGCTTTCTGGCGAGTTGGAGGAGGTGTTGGAAGAGGTTGGGGAGGCTCGGGAAGGTGGAGATCGGCTGCCGGCGCTCGTATTCGAATATGTGCAGATAGAGCGGCCGAACCTGGCGCGGTTCTTCAGCAATGAAATCAGGAACGGCCGACAGCGGCGCCGGAATGCTCATGGCGTGATCATTGATTTCGCGGGCTCGAAGCTGGTAGCCAATTTTGGCACGCTCGCCAGCAGCAACTTCACAGCGTCGATAGGCCGGATTAAGACTCGCCTATGGGACCTTAAGGTCGACCGGGACAGTGAGCCATCGGCTCTAGTAAAGCGGGAACATGAGATGATCGTGCAACACCCGCCGATGAACGATCCTCAACTAAGTCAGAAGCAGGTCGATCGCCTCAGGGAGGCTCTTGAAGCGTTAGAAGCGCAGGCTGATCAGGAAGAGATCAGACTACGGCCTCTAAACACTGTCGACGAGATCGGGAGGCATATTCTGTTTAAGGAAGCTGCCTAAGGGACGACATCCGCTCGCCCCACTTCGTTAAGGGACTTCCGCAAGGAGAGCGTCGTCGGCAGGAGGCCAGTGTCTGCCGGCGACCGCTGCCCATGCCACAATTAGCTCTCGCCGCTTCTCCAGCGCGATGTGGCCCGCGTTGTTACGCACGATGCCCTCGTTGCGCACCTCGACACGCAAGGCAGACGAAATCGCCTTTATGACGCGCTCGCGGAGAATGAGAGCGCGGTCCAGGTGATGGACAATAGTTCGCTGAAGGTGATCGCCCATGAACTGCTCGTCAGCCTCAAGGGTAGCGCCTCGGTGGATTGGTCGCACCGGGAGAGCGCCAGAGCCAGAATGCGGGTGCTGGTGAAGCGGGTTTTGCGGAAGCATGGATATCCGCCCGATCTTCAGGATGCGGCCGTTCAAACCGTTCTGCGACAAGCCGAGGCACTCTCAGCGAGTTGGGCGTAGGAAATTGAGCGAACGGTCACGCCAAGTCTGAGGCCATTTGCTGGATGTCGAGCTATTCGGCTCCGTCCACCGATCATTTGGTGGCGGCCTGTCCTAATACCCGTAATTGTGGCCGTCTTGTCCGTCGGCCGACCCACTGGCTCGCCATTCCATAGCGCAGCATCCACTCCTCCGGAATTTCGAGGGAGAGCAACATGCTTCGCTCCTTGTCGGCGACCTCCGTGCAGGCCGCAGGCAGCGGAACGGCGGCGCTGATCGCGGCGGCTACGAATTCGTTTTCAATCCGCCAATCGTCCGGAAAGCGCCCCACCTCCTGCCTGGCCTTCCATTCCGTCTCCGCTAGCGTGTCGACTCGGCTGTACTCCTCTTCGGGCAGTTGGCCGTTGCAGACATAATGATGCGCGAAATTGGGATGGTCCGCGATCGCGTTCGCAAGTGCGCGGAACTGCTCGGTGAGTTCCTCCCGATCGACCAGCATATCGATCATGCCCCCGTGATTTTCTGGCATGAAGGCATGGGGCCGGCTGATGAGATGGAAGCGGCAGACATCCGCGCCGTGATGATTGACCACGAAGGTCGCACGTCCGTTCTCGGCCAATGGCGCATGCGGCTCTCCGCCAGCCACCATGATCTGCACGAAACGAGCAAGCAGCACCATGGAGTCGCCCACGTCGTCGAAAGAAAGATCGAACGCCGCCTCGCCGGCATTGACCGAGACATGTATCCACCCGTTGGTGATCGAGACGAGGCGCAGCGCGAGATGGCCAAGCTGAGGTTCTCCGGCCAGCAACGGCAACCGCTCATCGATCGGCACCCAACCTTTGAGAACTTGGCTCCGGTTCCAGCCGCGATGACGTTGCCCCCAAGTTTTATCCAGCGTCACGTTCGTTCTGGCGGGTGGATTTGGCCTTGTCGGCCGGGTGAGCGACGGGATCTGTCGCGGAGCTTTTGGCCTGGCGCAGCGGCAGATCCCGTCGCGGATGGAAGGTGGCGGCGAAGGCGGAGGGGGTCTGCCAGCCGAGGGCGGAGTGCGGACGTGATCCGTTGTAGTCGGACCGCCACCTGCCCAGGGTCGCTCTGGCCTGGCCGAGCGCCGAGAACAGCGTCTCATTGAGAAGCTCGTCCCGCAGGCGGCCGTTGAAGCTCTCGATGAAGGCGTTCTGCATGGGCTTGCCGGGCGCGATGTAATGCCACTCGACCCGGGCCGCGTCCGCCCAGGCGAGGATGGCGTTGGAGGTGAACTCGCTGCCGTTGTCGCTGACGATCATCTTCGGCCGGCCGCGCTCGGCCACAAGGCGATCTAGCTCCCGGGCCACCCGCACGCCGGACAGCGATGTGTCCGCCAGCAGGGTGAGGCATTCCCGGGTGCAGTCGTCGACGACGGTGAGGATGCGGAAGCGGCGGCCGCAGGTGAGCTGGTCCGACACGAAGTCGAGCGACCAGCGCTCGTTCGGCCGCATCGGGATCATCATGGGCGCCCGCGTCCCGATGGCCCGCTTGCGGCCACTACGGCGCCGCACCTTGAGACGCTCCTCGCGATAGAGCCGGAACAGGCGCTTGTGGTTGACCGTGAAACCCTCCCGCTTGAGCAGCACGTGCAGGCGCCGATAGCCGAAGCGCCGCCGCTCGTGGGCGATGGCCTTCATGCGCTCGCGCAGGACGCCGTCGTCGGCCCGCTTCGCTCGGTATCGCATGGTCATGCGGCAGAAGCCGGTGGCTTTACACGCCCGCCGTTCGCTCATCCCGTGGTGCCCCATGAGATGGGCGACAGCTTTGCGCTCGGCAGCGGGCGTCACCACTTCTTTCCCAGGAGATCCTTCAGCGCGACATTATCCAGCATCGCGTCGGCCAGCATGCGCTTCAGCTTCGCATTTTCGTCCTCCAGCGCCCGCAGCCGCTTGGCTTCCGACACCTCCATGCCGCCGAACCGGGCCTTCCACTTGTAGATGCTGGCGTCGCTGACCCCGTGCTTGCGGCACAGATCGGAGACAGGCACCCCGGCCTCGTGCTCCTTCAGGATCGAAATGATCTGCTCTTCCGTGAAACGGCTGCGCCTCATGGTCTGGTCCTCGCAATGGGCCAGAACGAACTTCAAACTGGATTAGCCAGACGGGGCAACGTCAGCGATGCAGTGCGGCCTCCTCGGCCACCGCATCCCTGACCACGCGCATGCAATTGCCTGAACCGATCTGGCGATACTCCGCGCCTTCCAGGCCCAGGCCAAGCAGCGCGCTGTCAACGCCCCCCTGAGCGCAATCGAGCGAAAGCAGCCGCCATCCCACCCCGTCCTCATTGCGGAGCGCGACAACCACATAGGGTTCAAGAAGTGGGTAGGATTGCGAACTGGTCATGGCGACGGTTCCGGAAGAAGCAGCTTTGCGTGTGGCGAGAGCGCGCAAGCTTGCGGCTCCCCATCTCACCGGCTCGGTCAATTTTGACATTTCCAGCATTTCGTCTATGCCGAAATGGCCGCCATCAAGCCACTGAAATCACACTGATTTTTATTTCGTCGATTTTGGCAAATTTGGCATAGAGACACACTGTTTTATGAGTAGTAGTATTATAGTAGATGTTATCCCTCTTTCTCCCCCACCGGGTGGGTGCAGTGGGACGCCCAGGCGGCCATCATCTCCCGGCGCTTCTCCAACGCATCCCCTCGCCGGTAGGCGCGCTCGGTCGCGTCGCCCACCACATGCGCAAGGGCCGCCTCGGCAATCTCCCGTGGAAAGCTCGTCTCCTCGGCAGCCCAGTCGCGGAATGAAGACCGAAAGCCATGGACGGTGATCTCCAGCTTCTGACGGCGCAGCAGCATCTCCATGGCCATGCCACTCAACGGACGCTTGGGACGCTGGCCGGGAAACACGAAGCCGTCCCCGGTTTCCGGACGCGCCACCTCCAATGCCTTCAGGATGGCCATGGCTGGCTCCGTCAGGGGAACGCGATGCTCTCGCCCCGCCTTCATGCGGCTCGCGGGCACCGTCCACGTCCGGGCCTCCATGTCGATCTCGCTCCACGTGGAGCCTAGCACCTCGCCCGACCGGGCGGCGGTGAGGATCGTGAACTCCATGGCGCGTGCCGCCATGGCTTCCCTCTTGCGCAGGGATGTAAGGAAAGCCGGCACGTCGGTATAGGGCAACGCCGGATGATGGCCACGCTGGAGCTTCTGGCGTTTGGGAAGAAGGGTGTCGAGGTGACCGCGCCAGCGGGCGGGGTTCTCCCCGGTGCGCAGGCCCTTGGCCTTCGCCGCATCCAGCACCTTCTCGATGCGGCCCCGCAGACGGGCGGCCGTCTCGTTCTTCTCCGTCCACACGGGCTGGAGCACGGCCAGCACGTCATCGGTGGTGATGTCGGCGAGCTTCTTGTCCCGGATGCCGGCGCAATAGGTCGGGCCGAGGGTCATCTTCCACTGATAGATGTGCTTGTCATTGCGGAAGCCCCGTTGGAGGCTTTCCACCAGCGCATCGGCGAACACCCCGAAGGTGGGTGCGGCCTCGGCCTCCTTCCGGGCGGCCTTGGCGGCGTTCCGATGGGCGAGGGGGTCAGCACCGCTCCCCACGATCCGCCGGGCTTCCTCGGCCCTGTCACGGGCTTCCGCGAGCTTCACGTCTGGGTACGGCCCCAACCCCATCTCCCGGCGCCGACCATCGCGGGTGAACAGGAAGATCCATGCCTTGGTGCCGGTGGGGCCGATCTGAAGATAGAGCCCCCCACCATCCGCATGCCGACCCTTACCACTGAGGCTCTCCACCCCGCGCACGGTGAGCTTCTTCGTCGCCCGAGCCATATACCCCTCCCATGGGACGCCAACCCCAATGGGAGTCTAAACACCTCAACCCCACTTTCAACCCCACTAATTTAGCGCGCTTCCGGTGGACGCCTCTGGACGATTGAGGACAGATGGTCTCTCATATGCCTATGAATACACACATTTTAAGGACGCATACAGACGCGACGGGACGGCAGTTCGGTGGACTTCCGGGACACCATTTCCCCATCAATCAGCAGCTTACACGAGGGTTGGCCACATCGGCGGCCTACAGCCGCCTGAGGCTCACCTCGGCCACCTCGTGGCGGCCGGCCTTGCGCAGGATGAGGTCGGCGCGCTGGCGGGTGGGCAGGATGTTGTCCTGCAGGTTCACGAGGTTGATCCGCCGCCAGATGGACAGCGCGGTGGCCTGCGCTTCGTCGTCGGAGAGCTGCGAATAGCGGTGGAAGTAGGACAGGGGATCGGTAAAGGCGGTTTCGCGCAGGCGCATGAAGCGCTCCACGTACCAGCGCTCGATCACGTCCTCGTCGCCGTCGATATAGACCGAGAAGTCGAAGAAGTCGGAGACGAAGGGGATCGCCTTGCCGTCCTTGGGCGGGCGCGTGGTCTGCAGCACGTTCAGCCCCTCGACGATGAGAATGTCCGGCCGGTCGATCTCCACATACTGGTCGGGCATCACGTCGTAGAAGAAGTGCGAATAGAGCGGCGCGCGCACCGGCCGACGGCCGGCCTTGATGTCGGTGAGGAAGCGCAGCAGCAGCGCGACGTCGTAGCTCTCGGGAAAGCCCTTCTTCTCCATCAGCCCCTCGCGCTCGAGGATGGCGTTGGGCAGAAGAAAGCCGTCGGTGGTCACGAGATCCACCTTGGGCGTATTGGGCCAGCGGGCGAGCAGCGCCTGCAGCACGCGCGCGGTGGTGGACTTGCCCACCGCCACCGAACCGGCGACGCCGATGATGTAGGGCATCTTCTCCTCGCCGGCCGTCTCTCCCTCGCGATGGTCGAGGAAGTGGGTCATGGCGCGGTAGAGCTTCTGCGTCGCCGCCACATAGAGCGAGAGCAGGCGCGAGAGGGGGAGGTAGATTTCCTCCACCTCCTTCATGGAGAGGCGAACGCCGAGGCCTTCCAGCCGCGCGATCTCGTCCGGCCGCAGCGTCATAGGGGTGTCGCGGCGCAGCTTCGCCCACTCCTCGCGGGAGAAGGAGCGATACGGGGAGAGGCCTGGATCGAGGGGCCGGTCCATGGTCGCGATGTCTCTGTCAGGCCTGAGGACGGGCGGCTTTTTCGGCGAGACCGGACTGGGCGGTCCTCCGCGCAAGCTCGGCGTGGATGTCGGCGAGGGCGATCCCGCGCGCCTTGAGCACCACCATGAGGTGATAGAGGAGATCGCTCGCCTCCCCCACCAGATCCTTCTCGCTACCCGAAACGGCGGCGATCACCGTCTCCACCGCCTCCTCGCCCAGCTTCTGGGCGCATTTGCCGACGCCCTTGTCGAGCAGGGTGCGGGTGTAGGACGAGCCCGCGTCCGCAGAGGCCCGCGCCGCGACGATGGCTTCGAGGTCGGCGAGGGTGAAGCTGTCGCTCATCGGGTCGGCCCCACAGGAAGGGTCAGGAACGGAGGCACTGAAGCATTTTCAGCGACATGGGGTGCGGTTCGCATCAAGAAAATGCGAAAAACGGGTTAACCGGAAGCGCTGCTTTAGCAGTGCCCCCGGCGAAGCTCAGTCGAGCCGTACCGGAAGACCGGCCTCGGCCAGCCGGTCTTTGGCCTCGCGCACAGTGAAGGTGCCGAAGTGGAAGATGGAGGCCGCGAGCACCGCAGAGGCGCCCCCGTCCCGGATGCCCTCCACCAGGTGGTCGAGGATGCCGACGCCGCCGGAGGCGATGACCGGCACGTGTACCGCATCCGCCACCGCGCGGGTCAGCGCGCAGTCGAAGCCCTGCCCGGTGCCGTCGCGATCCATGGAGGTGAGCAGGATTTCCCCCGCGCCGAGGTCCACCACCTCGCGGGCATACTGGATGGCGTCGAGGCCGGTGGGGTTCCGCCCGCCGTGGGTGAAGATCTCCCAGCGGTTCTCCTCGCCCGGCAGCGACACCTTCTTGGCGTCGATGGCGACGACGATGCACTGCTCGCCGAACTTCTCCGCCGCTTCGCCCACGAAGGCACGGCGGTTCACGGCAGCGGTGTTGATGGAGACCTTGTCCGCCCCTGCGTGCAGAAGGGTGCGCACGTCGTCCACCGTACGCACGCCGCCGCCCACGGTAAGGGGCATGAAGCACTGCTCGGCGGTGCGGCGCACCACATCGAGGATGGTGCCGCGATTCTCGTGGCTGGCGGTGATGTCGAGGAAGGTGAGTTCGTCGGCCCCGGCGGCGTCATAGGCGCGCGCGGCTTCCACCGGGTCCCCGGCGTCGCGCAGGTCCACGAACTGGACACCCTTCACCACGCGGCCGTCCTTCACGTCGAGGCAGGGGATGACGCGGACCTTCAGCATGGCGCACCTATCGTCCGGCCACCAGCGCGAGGGCCTCGCGCGGGTCCAGCCGGCCGTCATAGAGGGCCCGGCCGGTGATGGCGCCTTCGAGCTTCTTCCCGGCCGGAGCGAGCAATCCCTCGATGTCGGCGAGGGAGGCGAGGCCGCCGGAGGCGATCACCGGCAGCGAGATGGCCTCGGCCAACGCGATGGTGGCTTCTAGGTTGAGACCCTTCAGCAGGCCGTCGCGGGCGATGTCGGTGTAAATGATGGCGGCGACACCGGCGTCCTCGAAGCGCCGGGCGATGTCCACGGCGGCAAGCTCGGACGTCTCCGCCCAGCCTTCCACCGCGACGTACCCGTCGCGGGCGTCGAGGCCCACCACGATGCGGCCGGGATGGGCTTTCGCCGCGGCCTTCACGAAGTCCGGATCGCGCACCGCTGCGGTGCCGAGGATGACGCGGGTGACGCCCTTCTCCAGCCAGCCTTCCACGGTCCGCATGTCGCGGATGCCGCCGCCGAGCTGCACCGGGATGGAAACCGTCTCCAGGATGCGGTCCACGGCGGCCGCGTTCACCGGCTTGCCGGCGAAGGCGCCGTCCAGGTCGACGAGATGCAAGTAGCGGAAGCCGAGTGTCTCGAACTCCTCCGCCTGGGCGGCGGGGTCGCGATTGAACACGGTGGCCCGCGCCATGTCGCCCTGTTCGAGGCGCACGGCGAGGCCGTCCTTGAGGTCGATGGCCGGAAAGAGGATCACGGATGCCACTTCAGGAAATTGGCGAGGAGCGCGAGGCCAAGGGTCTGGCTCTTCTCGGGATGGAACTGGGTGCCGGCCACATTGTCCCGCGCCACCGCGGCGGTGATGGTGCCGCCGTAGTCGGTGGTGGCGAGGAGGTCGATGCCGTCCGCCGGCTTGAGGTGGTAGGAGTGGACGAAATAGGCATGGAGGCCGGACGCGCCGGTGGGAATGCCGGCGAGCAGCGGGTGCTCGCGCGCCACTTCCAGCGTGTTCCAGCCCATGTGCGGAATCTTGAGGGTCGGATCGTTGGGGGTGATGCGGTCCACCTCGCCGCGGATCCATCCGAGGCCCTCGGTGACGCCGTGCTCCAGCCCGCGCTCGGCGAGGAGTTGCAGGCCGACGCAGATGCCGAGGAAGGGGCGCCCCCTGCCCTTCACCGCCTCGGTCATCGCCTCGACCATCCCGGGAACGGCATCAAGCCCGGCGCGGCAGTCGGCGAAGGCGCCGACGCCCGGCAGCACGACACGATCCGCGGTGCGCACCACATCCGGATCGCTGGTGACGATGACGCTCTGGCCGGCCTCATGCGCAAGGCTCTGCGCCGCGCGCTCCATGGCCTTGGCAGCGGAATGCAGGTTGCCGGAATTGTAGTCGATGATGGCGACGTTCACGCCTCAGGCTCCCGGAAAGGCGCCGATGACGCCGGATGAACCGCCCGGAGCCGGGAAGGACGGGCGGATGGCGGGAAGGGCGGAGGCGGCACGCGCCGCCGGGAACAGTCCGTCCCATTCCGCGAAGAAGCGGTGCTCGGCCTCGTCCCGGTCGGCGGCGACCACCACGGCGGCCTCTTCATAACCGAGCCGCTCCAGCTTGCGCTGCCGCAGGCGCGGCAATTCCAGCGCCAGCAGCACATGGAAGCCGATCATGACCGCGTCGCCGACCCCGTCGGCGAGGCCGCCCCAGATTTCCGCGAGACTGAATAGGACAGCCACCGCCGCATAGGCCGCGAACACCAGCCACAGGCGGAAGCGCAGCAGAACGATGGGGGCGAAGAACAGCGTCACCCAGGAGAATTTCTCGCGCACGAACACGGTGCGCCCTGCCGCCTGCTCGGCGGTGTCGCCGGCGACGGTGCGGGTCAGAACGGTCCAGCTGGCCATGGCTGCCTCACGTCTTCCGCGTCACGTGCCCAGGGCGCCCTTGGTGGAGGGGATTTCCCCCGCCGCCGCCGGGTCCACCGCCACCGCCGCGCGCAGCACCCGGGCGAGGCCCTTGAAGCAGCTTTCCGCGATGTGGTGGGCATTCACCCCGTACAGCGTCTCCACATGCAGGGTGACGCCGGCATTGGAGGCGAAGGCCTGGAAGAATTCCCGCACCAGCTCGGTGTCGAACTCGCCGATCTTCGGCACCGCGAACTCGGTGCGGAAGACGAGGAAGGGCCGGCCGGAAATGTCGACGGCGACGCGGGTGAGCGTCTCGTCCATGGGCAGGAGCACGTCGGCATAGCGCGTGATGCCGCGCATGTCGCCGAGCGCCTTCCTGACCGCCTGGCCGAGGACGATGCCCACATCCTCGGTGGTGTGGTGAAAATCGATGTGGAGGTCGCCCACCGCCTTGATATCGAGGTCGAAACGGGCGTGACGGCCAAGCAGGTCCAGCATGTGGTCGAGGAAGCCGACACCGGTGGCCACAGACGTCCGGCCCGTTCCGTCGAGGTCGACGGCGAGCGTGACGCTGGTCTCCTTGGTCTCGCGGACGATTTCGGCCTTGCGCATGGAACTCCTCCAAGGCTGCGGCTTCTATCAGCAACATCGCTGCAACGCCATATGGCGATGAGATGACGCCGCCCGCGCGCAGGCCGCCTCGCCTCGGATCGGCTTCTATGGCATAGCGGCACCGTCAACTCGACGGGGATCGCCGATGCCGACGACGCACAACGACGGGCTGGAGCTTGCCTATCAGGTCAGCGGCGAGGGCCCGCCACTTCTCATCATCTCGGGCCTGTCGGCCGAACGCTCCTTCTGGGCCCTGTCGCGCCCGCTGCTAACGGGCTTCACCCTCATCGAGTTCGACAACCGCGACATAGGCAAGAGCCAGCGCGCCAAAGCGCCCTACACGGCCGCCGACATGGCCCGCGATGCCCTCGCCGTGCTGGATGCCTCGGGTTTTCAAAAGGCGCACGTCATCGGCCATTCCATGGGCGGCATGATCGCCCAGGAACTCGCCATCGCCGCCCCGCAGCGGGTGAACCGGCTCGTGCTGTCCAACACCATCGCCCGCAACGATCTCTACACCACCGAGATCATGCGGCTTTTCAAGGAGCTGCGGCTCCAGCTCGACAACGAGCTGACGTTCGGCGCCGCGCTGACCTCGTTCGTGCTCGGCATGCGCACGCTGAACAAGATCCCGCTGTTTGCAGCGGTCCAGCAGTCGCTGGACGCGGGTCTTTATCAGGAGAAGGACGCCTTCATCCGCCAGGTGGAGGTCTGCGTCGCCTTCGACAGCCTCACCCGCCTCGGCCGCATCACGGCCCCGACCCTCGCCATCTATTGCGACGACGATCGCGTGTTCGCCCCCGCCATGGCCCGCGAGCTCGCGAACGGTATCCCCGGCGCCAAGCTCGATGAGATCATCGACAGCGGCCACTGCCCCATGGTGGAGGCGCCAGAGAACTTCTGCACCACCGTGCGTGCCTTCCTGAACGGAAGCTGAGCGGGAGGCGAGTTGCGCCGGCCGCGGAAGCGCATAAGTAAGCCCTAAGCGGAGCTTTTTATGCAGCATTCCCCTGATACCATTTACGGCACCACCATCGTCACCGTGCGCAAGGGCAACCGGGTCGCCATCGCCGGCGACGGGCAGGTCACGCTCGGCCAGACCGTGCTGAAGGCCAATGCGCGCAAGGTGCGCCGGCTGGGCCGCGGCGACGTGATCGGCGGCTTCGCCGGCGCCACCGCGGACGCCTTCACGCTGTTCGAGCGGCTGGAGGCGAAGCTGGAGCAGTATCCCGGCCAGTTGCAGCGCGCCGCCGTGGAACTCGCCAAGGACTGGCGGACCGACCGCTATCTGCGCCGGCTGGAAGCCATGATGATCGTGGCCGATGCCTCGGTGTCCCTCGTCCTCACCGGCACCGGCGACGTGCTGGAGCCCGATGCGGGCGTGGCGGGCATCGGCTCGGGCGGCATGTATGCCCTGGCCGCCGCCCGCGCCCTCCTCGACCGCGAGGAGGACCCGGAGGCCATCGTGCGGCGATCGCTGGAGATCGCGGCGGATATCTGCGTCTACACCAACCGGAACATCGTCGTGGAAACCATCGGGTCCTGAGCGCCCCCGGCCCCGCCACCGCCAGAAGGACACATGATTCCATGAGCGACTTTTCCCCCCGCGAGATCGTCTCCGAACTGGACCGCCACATCGTCGGCCAGGCCAAGGCCAAGCGCGCGGTCGCCATCGCCCTGCGCAATCGCTGGCGCCGGCAGCAGCTGGACGAAAAGCTGCGCGAGGAGGTTCTGCCCAAGAACATCCTGATGATCGGCCCGACCGGGGTCGGCAAGACCGAGATTTCCCGCCGCCTCGCCCGCCTCGCCGGCGCGCCATTCCTCAAGGTCGAGGCCACCAAGTTCACCGAGGTGGGATATGTGGGCCGGGACGTGGAGCAGATCGTGCGCGATCTCGTGGAGGTCGGCATCGGCCTGACCCGCGAGGCCAAGCGCAAGGACGTGCAGGCGAAGGCCCACCTCAATGCCGAGAGCCGCGTGCTTGATGCCTTGGTGGGCGCCAGCGCCTCTCAGGCCACCCGTGACGCCTTCCGCAAGAAGCTTCGGGCCGGCGAACTCGACGACAAGGAAGTCGAGATCGAGGTGCAGCAGGGCCAGCAGGGCATGCCCATGTTCGAGATCCCCGGCATGCCCGGCGCGCAGATGGGCGCCATCTCGCTGGGCGACATGCTGGGCAAGGCTTTCGGCGGCCGTTCCAAGCCGCGCCGCGTGACGGTGAAGGAGGCCCATCCCCTTCTTCTCACCGAAGAGGCGGACAAGCTGATCGACCAGGACGCCATCACCCAGGAGGCGATCCATGCCGTCGAGAACAACGGCATCGTCTTCCTCGACGAGATCGACAAGATCGCCGGGCGCGAGGGCCGCTCGGGCGCGGACGTCTCCCGCGAGGGCGTGCAGCGCGATCTGCTGCCGCTCATCGAGGGCACGACCGTGTCCACCAAGCACGGGTCGGTGAAGACCGACCACATCCTTTTCATCGCCTCCGGCGCATTCCACGTCTCGAAGCCGTCAGACCTGCTGCCGGAGCTTCAGGGCCGCCTGCCCATCCGGGTGGAGCTGGAGGCGCTGACCCGGGCCGATTTCGTGCGCATCCTCACGGAGACCGAGGCGAGCCTCGTCAAGCAGTCGGTGGCCCTCATGGGCACGGAAGGCGTGACGCTGGACGTGACCGCGGACGCCGTGGAGGCCATCGCCGATGCCGCCGTGGAGGTGAACTCCAATGTGGAGAACATCGGCGCCCGTCGCCTGCAAACGGTCATCGAGCGGGTGCTCGACGACCTATCCTTCTCGGCCCCGGACCGCTCCGGCGAGACGGTAGTAGTGGATGCGGAGTATGTGCGATCGCGCGTCGCGGACCTTGCCAAGAACGCCGACCTCAGCCGCTTCATCCTGTGAGGCGGCTCAGGAAAGGCGCGTGCGGTCACCCCAGGCCAGTTTCTTGCGGTAGAGCGTCGAGGGGCTGAGATCGAGGGCGGCGGCGGCGAGCGAGATGTTGCCGTCGAAGGCGGCGATGGCGGCCTCTATGGCCCGCCGCTCCACCACCGACAGGGGCTCCACTCGTCCCTGCCAGGAGAAGTTGTCGGACCAGCCCTGGATCAGCACCTCGGGGGAGCGGCCGGCGGCCGGTGCCTCGGGCGCGTCGGGCTGGGCCAGCAGACCGGGCGGAATGGTGCCGCCCTCGCTGAGGATCACCACCCGGCGCATCAGGTTCTGCAGCTCGCGCACATTGCCGGGGTAGCGGTGCGCGCGGAGCGCTTCCACCACCTCGGCCGTGAAGCGGGGCATCGGCCGTCCTTCCTCACCGGCGAAGCGGGCGAGGAAGGTTTCCGCCAGAAGCAGCACGTCGTCGCCCCGCGCGCGGAGCGGCGGCAGCGCCAGCGGCAGCACGGCCAGCCGATAATAGAGGTCCTCCCGGAGACGGCCGGCGCGCACCTCCTCCAGCGGGTCGCGGCTGGTGGCGCAGACGAGGCGGACGTCCGCCTCCCGCTCTGCCACCTCGCCCACGGGACTGAAGCGGCCGGTCTCCATGAAGTGCATCAGCCGGGCCTGACAGGCCGGCTCCATCTGCGTGATCTCGTCGAGATGCAGCGTGCCGCTCTGGGCCCGGTCCATGGCGCCCGCGTCCTCGCGGCCGAACAAGGCGATTTCCATGAGTTCGGGGGGAATGACGGCGCAGTTGAGGGCAACGAAGGGCGCATCGCGCCGCGACGACGCGGCGTGGACCGCCGCCGCCACCAGATCCTTTCCGGTGCCGCTCTCACCGGTCACGAACACCGCCGCGCGGGAGGCCGCAAGGCGCTCGATCTGGGCATAGACGGCGAGCATGGGCGCCGAACGCCCGTAGAGACCGCAGAAATCACCGCCCCGCGGCAGGGGGCGGGCCGCCCGGCGCCGACGTTCTGGGCGGCGCGCCGGGGTCGCGGCCAGCAGGCGGTCCATCACCTCCTCGACCACGAACGGCTTCTGCACCACGTCGTCGGCCCCTGCCCGCATCGCGGCGACCGCATCGGCCACCGAGCCTTCGGCCAGGGCCACGACGAGAGTGCCAGCAAAGCCGCTGGCCCTTACGCGCCGGACCGCCTCATCCGGATCGACCGTGCCGACCAACGCAGACGTGCAGCGCGGCAGCAGCGCCAGAGCCGCGGTGATATCGGCCGCCTCGACCATGTCGAGGGAATCACGGCGCGCGAGCGCGGCCCGAACCGTGGCGCGCACCGCTGGATCGGGATCGCATATCAGCAGGCGGGCCGGCCCGCCGGAGCGGCGGGCGAGGGAAAATTGAGACATGGAATGTGGATCGCGTAATACGAACATCCCTGGCAGTAAACGCCGGACAGGGTAAAGGAAGCTTTGCCGACCGCACAACCCATTTGCGTGGCGTCGCTTCTGCCGATCCGATCAGGCGAGATTGCCGTTCAACCCCGCGGGGGCTTGCCCCCGCCGGCCTCGGCGGACAGGCCTGCGCTTTCCAGCGCCGCGAGCGCACGCGCGGCGTGATCCTTCGACGGCAGCAGGCGCGTCACCAACCGGCGCACGCCATCCGCACCGTCGGAGGCCTGATGAACCATCAGGTTGACCACCTCCCGCTCCTCACTGTGGCGGCCGAGGGCGTGGAGGCTGAGCGCGAGCGCGATGCGGTTCTCCACCGTCGGATGGAGCGTCAGCTGGGGCAGCAGGGCCTGCGCCGCGATCAGGTCGCCACGCAGGAAGGCGGCCAGCGCCAGATAGGAATCGCGGAACGGCGTGGCCACGGCGCCCTCGCGGCGCGCGTTGGCCAGCAGCGTCTCGCCCTCGGCGATCCGTCCGGCGCCGATGAACACCACGCCCACCGTCGCCGCCACATCGAAATCCAGCGGATTGAGGCGCAGGGCGCGCTCGGCGGTCGCCACCGCCTCGTCCGGCTCACCGGCAAACAATTGCACCAGAGCAAGCGCGCGGGCCGCATACGCGCTGGCCGGGGCCAACTCGACGGCGCGCTCGGCCTCGTCGAGCATCACCTCGAGCTCGGCCTCGGAGGGGGCCGGGGTATCGTCGTGCAGGGTGCGCTGGAGCTGGGTCTCGGCCCGCACCGCATGGCCAAGCGCGAAGGCGGGATCGCGGCGGGTCAGTTCGGCGAGACACTCGTCCACATTGATGCCACGCGTCTCCTGCCGGGTCTCGGCCTTCATTTCCGGCCGCGTCTCCTGGCTGTCGCTGCGGCGCTGCGCGGCGGCGGCCGCCACGCAGCCATAGCCGGAGGCCGGTGCGCGGGCGAGGGCCTGGGAGCGGGCGCGCACCTGCACGACACCGTAGCCCTCCATCACCGCGACGGCGACGTCATGAATCACTCGCTGTTCGCTCTCCGCGAGCCGGCCGGCACCCGCCAGCCCGTCCATCATGGTGGACCAGACGATGGAACCGTCGCAGCGATCGGTGAGACGCACGGCGAGCGAGAAGGTGCCATCCGGCCGCCCTTCGGCAAGCCCGGCAAGGGAGAAGACGGAGCGCGGCACCTTGGCGGAGCAGGCCTCGGCGACGGCCCCCTCGTGAATGTCGGCCCCGGCCGCGCGCACCTGGGTGAAGTCGAAGCGGGCGAAGGCATCGCGCATCCGCTCCTCGATGGCCCGCAGCTCGGTGACGGGCGGCGCGCCGTCACCCGACGCCTCGAAGGTGCGGACCTCGACCAGCGGCAGCCGGATCCGGTCCGCTGTCGCAGAAGCCGATGCCGCATCATGCGGCGCCTTGATCTCGGAGTTCCAAAGGGCGAGGCCGATGCCCACGCTCACGACCACCGCGAGCCCGGCCGCCATGGCGGGGAGCAGCCGGCGGGGGCGGGCGATGTCGGCCGACAGCTCGGGGGCCTCCGGAAGCGTGCCGGTTGCATCCACGTCCGTCGGTGCCGCGTCCTCCGGCCCCCGGCTCCGGAACTGGGGAACATACCCCCCCTTCGGGACGTCGATGATGACCGGATCGTCCGCGCCGATGGTCGCGTAATATCGTTCCAGCGCGCGCCGCAGCCGGGTGGCTTCCACCCGGACGATGGGATCGGTCTGGGGATCGAAGGACGGCGGCCGCCCCAGGGCCTCCACCGCGATGGTGTAGCCTTTCAGCGCATCCGCCCGCCCGTCCAGCGTCGATTCGACCACGAATCTCAGGAATGCGGCCAGGCGTGGCGAGGAGGCGAAATCGGCCGAGGCGAGGATGCGGTCGAGGGCAGAGCGCACGCCGGCCGAGGCGTCGACCGCCTCGGTCACGCCTTCGGCAACGGCTTCCACCGCGCTCTCTTCGCCCGCATCTGCCGCGCTGCTCACCACGATACCGTCCTAACCTACGGTCACGACCTTTGTCGATCAGAACCCATGCACAAGCAAGAGGGCGGGATCATGGTCGCGCCGCACCCAGCGGCAAGTGTCCATCCGCCGGTTCCCACCGGCAGTTCGGGCTGATAGCCTTGCCGCGACGCGACCGCACCCAAGGCCGCCGGCCGGCAGGTGCCGGAGGCGTGCGACCCGCACCGTGCGCGCTGGCGCGTTGCAATTTGGCGCCGAAAGACAAGGCGCGCGGGAGAGGACCATCATGGCTCTGGACGATCTGGTGACGGACGGCGTGCGCGCGGACAGCGTTCCGAACGACCTCGAAGCCTTCTGGATGCCGTTTACCTCCAACCGGTCGTTCAAGAAGCGGCCGCGTCTCGTGTCCCGCGCCAAGGACATGCACTATTACACGCCCGAGGGCCGCCCGATCCTCGACGGCTGCGCCGGCCTGTGGTGCGTCAATCCCGGCCACAACCGCGAGCCCATCGTCGAGGCGATCCGCGCGGGCGCTGCCGAGATGGATTTCGGGCCGACCTTCCAGTACGGCCACCCGAGCGCGTTCCGCCTCGCCACCAAGATCGCCGACCTCGCGCCCGGCGACCTCGACCACGTGTTCTTCTGCAACTCGGGCTCCGAGGCGGTGGACACGGCGCTAAAGATCGCCCTCGCCTACCAGCAGACCATCGGCCAGGGCACCCGCACCCGCCTCATCGGCCGCGAGCGGGGCTATCACGGTGTCGGGTTCGGCGGGATTTCGGTGGGCGGCATGGTGGCGAACCGCCGCACCTTCGGCACCATGCTCGCCGGCGTCGACCACCTGCGCACGACGTACGACCGGGAGAATCAGGCTTTCTCAAAGGGCGAGCCGGAGTATGGCGCGCATTTCGCCGACGAGCTGGAGCGCATCGTCGGGCTGCATGATGCCTCCACCATCGCCGCCGTGATCGTCGAGCCCATGGGCGGCTCCACCGGCGTCCTCCCGCCGCCGAAGGGCTATCTCAAGCGCCTGCGCGAGATCTGCGACAAGTACGGCATCCTGCTCATCTTCGACGAGGTCATCACCGGCTACGGCCGCCTCGGCTATGCCTTCGCCGCCGAGCGCTACGGCGTCATCCCGGACATGATCTGCTTCGCCAAGGGCATCACGGCCGGCGCCGTGCCCATGGGCGGCGTCATCGCCCGCAAGCCCATCCACGATGCTTTCATGAAGGGGCCGGAGCACGTGGTGGAGCTGTTCCACGGCTACACCTATTCGGCGCATCCGCTGGCCTGCGCCGCCGGCCTCGCCACGCTCGACCTCTACGCGAAGGAAAGCACCTTCACCCACGCGCTGGCGCTGGAGCCGTTCTTCGCCGATGCGGTGATGTCGCTGAAGGACAAGCCCGGCGTGCTCGACATCCGCACCGTGGGCATCACCGGCGCGGTGGACCTCGCTCCGCGCGCCGGCTCGCCCGGCCTGCGCGGCTACGAGGCGCTGGAGAAGGCCTTCCACGAGGAAGGCTTCATGATGCGCATCGCCGGCGACACGCTCGTCATCACCCCGCCCCTGATCATCACCAAGGAGCAGGTCGGCGAACTGGTGGAGAAGCTGGGACGGGTGATCGAGAAGACAGCCTGACGGCATTATCCCGGCGTCCGTCTCCTGTTGGAGCCGGACGCCGGCCACCCCTAGACGCAGCCTGGCCGCCGGTCTGCAGCGTGTGCAGCCGACGGCCAGTTGCGTACGGGCCGCGAAGCAGGGGCGTCAGGCTCGCGAGCCGCACGTTCGCGGTCCCCGTGTCAGAAGCATTGCGTTTTGAAGTTGAGGCTCAGGCCTCGTTCCGCAGGCGCGGCCGGCTCCGGCCGAAGCGGGAGCCGGCGTAGGACTAGAGCCGCCCCGTGAGCGCCAGCACGATCACAATGATCAGCAGCACGCCCACGATGCCGCCGGGTCCATACCCCCACCCGGAGCTGTAGCCCCACGTCGGCAGCGCGCCGACGAGCAGCAGCACGAGGATGATGATGAGGATCGTGGACATCAGCGGCCTCCCTTTCGGTGAGACGGAGCCACGCTCCGCCTTGCGCATCTGGTAACGCGCACGAGGCCTTGCAGTTCCTTGTCTTGTGGAGGATCGCCCCAAGCTCGGCGGGCGACCCGGCCAACGCCTAGAGCGGCGCCGTGGCTCCCGCGAGCCAGTTCACGCTGCCCTCGTCCACCAGCGGCGCGAGGGTCGCCCGCACTTCGGCGTGGTAGGCATTCACCTGCGCTCGCTCGGTGTCGGTGAGGAGGCCGAGGTCGATGAGCCGCCGGTCGTAGGGCACGAGGGTGAGCGTCGAGAAGCCAAAGCACGGCCGCTCCCCCGCCTCCACCGGCCGGTCCTCCACCAGGATCAGGTTCTCGATGCGGATACCGTAGGCGCCCGTGCGGTAGAAGCCCGGTTCGTTGGAGAGGATCATCCCCGCGGCCAGCGGCAGGTGGCCAAGCTGCGAGATGCGCGCCGGCCCTTCATGTACCGAGAGCCCCGCGCCGACCCCATGCCCGGTGCCGTGATCGAAATCGAGCCCGTTCTCCCACAGGAACTGCCGCGCCAAAGGATCGAGCTGGGCGCCGGTGATCCCCTTGGGAAACACTGCGCGGGTAAGGGCCAGATGGCCCTTCAGCACCAGCGTATAATGGCGGCGCATGTCCGGCGTCGGCGTGCCGACGGCGAGGGTGCGGGTGATGTCCGTGGTGCCGTCCGGATATTGCGCACCGGAGTCGAGGAGGAACAGCTCGCCCGGATGGATCGCCCGGTTGGTCTTGCGGGTGACCCGATAATGCACGATGGCGCCGTTCTCCCCCGCGCCCGCAATGGTCGGGAAGGAGATGTCGGTGAGGCAGCCCGTGGCGCGGCGGAACGTCTCCAGCGCCTCCACCGCATCGATCTCGGTGAGCTTGCCGGTGGGGGCCTCGCGGTCGAACCACGCGAGGAAACGCACCAGCGCCGCGCCGTCGCGCACATGGGCCGCGCGCATCCCGGCGATCTCGGCCGGGTTCTTCGAGGCCTTGATGAGGGAGATGGGGTCGGCACCCTTGTCGGCGATGCCACCCGCCGTCTCGATGAGGGTGGCGAGGCGCACCGGCGCGGTGGCCTGATCGACGCGGATGCGCCCGCCCTTCCCGGCGTCCTTGCCCTCCCCCTTGGCGAAGGCTGCGAGCACGCGGTCGAGGTCGCCGACGCCATGCAGGCGCGCATGCCCCGCGAGAGCGGCGCGCACCTCATGGGAGAGCTTCAGCGCATCGAGGAACAGGTCCGGGAGCCCCTCGTGGGGCACGATGCACCAGGCGAGCGGCAGCGGCGTGTGCGCGACGTCTCCACCACGCATGTTGAACAGCCAGGCCGCCCCGTGCGGATCGGAGACGAGCACGCCGTCGAGCTTCTCCTCGGCGAGCTTCTCCTGCACCCGCCGGAGCTTGGTGGCGGTGTCCTCGCCCGCGACGGAGAGGTCGAGCAGGCGCACCGGCTCCCGCGGGGGCGCGGGCCGGTCGGGCCAGATGGGATCGAAGGGATCGGCCTCCAGCGGGGCGAGGATGCCGCCCGCCGCCGCCACCGCCTTCACCAGCCGCTCGCGGCCGTCGATGGTGGTCCGCCACGGATCAAAGCCGAGCCGGGCGCCGCGCGGCAGATGGCCCTCGATCCACTTGTCCGGCCGCGTCTGCGACAGCGGAACCACGGTGAAGGCCGCCTCATCCACTTGCGCCGGGGCCTGCAACGTGTAGCGCCCGTCGACGAACAGCGCGGCCTCCGTCGGCAGGACCACGCAGGTGCCAGCCGAGCCGGTGAAGCCGGTCAGGTAAGCAAGGCGCTCCTCGCACGCCGGCACATATTCGTTCTGGTGCGCATCCGCGCGCGGGATCACGTAGCCGTCGAAGCCGAGACGCGCCAGCTCCGCCCTGAGCGCCGCCAGCCGCGCCGGCCCCTCGGCGCCATCGGCGAGATCGTCGAAGGTCTGGAAATGCGCCTTGAAGGGAGCATGGCCATGGGATGCGGGATGAACAGCGGAATGGGCAGAAGACGAGGACGTCATGGGCGGGGCGCCGGGCAATCGTTGAAATCCCGCCGACCATAGGAGCCCCGCCGGACGACGGCAACGCAGTGGGTATTTCGCCAAACGCCCTTGAAGGCGCACCCCGCCTCCGATTATGGTCTGCGCCTGCGCGGGCGTAGTTCAGTGGTAGAACGACAGCTTCCCAAGCTGTATGTCGTGGGTTCGATTCCCATCGCCCGCTCCAAATTCGCGAGCTGTGACAAGAGCTTGTCGGCCTACCGTTGAACTAGACGTTCCTCGCGTTCCTCGCCGCGTTCCTCCGTTTCGTTTACGACTTGTTCCGGTGCTCCTGACGGAGCGCGGCAACCTTGCGACTCTTCCCGATCGTGCCCCGCACGTAGCGGATCGTCGTAGAAGCCTGTGAGTGCCCGGCGGCGGAGCGGATGGAGTCGAGGTCGGCCCCCGCGTCGTCCGCCTCCGATATGCCGCCCGCCCGCGCATCCATGTTCCACAGCGCGTCGGGGATGCCGGCCACTCGCGCGACCTTGCGCCACTCGCGCGCATAGGCGTGCTCGGCGAACGGCCGGCCGGCCAGCTCATCCACGATCAGCGGACCAACGCGCCTTTCGGAAGGGATGCGGGAAATCAGGTCCATGACCAGCGGGCACAAGGTCAGGTCATGGGCCACGTCTGCGCCGGTCTTGGTGGTGACCTTCCTCACCACGAGATCAGCGCCGATGTCGGCCCAAGTGAGCCCCCGCGACCACCTCCGCCCGCGCAGGACGATGCCGCCGCCCTCGGCTGCAGCGGGCAAGGTCTCCCACCGGCCGATCACGTCCCGCTGCCGCATCGTGGTCTCAAACTGAAAGGCCGTGCCCAGGGCGAGAGACAGCCGATCGCAGTCCAGCGCTTTGGCGATGAAGGCCTGCACATGGTGCAGTTCCAGTTTCTCGCGGCGGCGGGCGGGTTGCTGGAAGCGAGCCTTTGAAAGGATGGTCACGAGACGCAAGCATTCAGGCAGCTCGGCTGTGACGCCATAGGCCAGGACACGGCGCAGCATAGCGATGATGCCGTGAGCCTTCCGGACACGCTCCTGCCCGCCGGTGGCTTTCGGCTTCTTCGCCTCTTCATACCAGCGGTGGAAATCCGCGATGCCGAGCGCGGCGAGGGACCGTTGCCCGAATGCCTTCTCGATCACGCGCAGCACCTGATCGTAGGTGCGGCGCGTGTTCTCGCGCACCTGACGGTATGGGCTGGACTCGTCCGTCTGATAACGCCGCACCAGCCCCCTGATGGTGCCGTCGAAACGCTGGCGAACATCCTTTCGCCCCGCCGCCCATTCCAGGGCCTCGGCTTCCAGCCGCTTGCAGGCGGATTCGATAAGCGGGAGGTGGTCCGGCCGTTCGGCCTCGAAATGAAGCCGCACGATCCGATTGGGAAATCCGGCCGCAAGAGCGGCCTTCGGGGCCGCCCAATAGAGCCGCGTGGTGCCGTCGCGGTTTTTACGCCGCTTCAGGCCGGGTGCGTCATGCAAGGGCATTGAGGTTCTCCTCGCCGTCTGGTTGGAACGGCTGGAGGCTACCGAGCCCATAGCGACGGTGGAACCACATCCTGACGGCGGGCCAATAGCGCCCGCCCATCACGGGATCGATACGCGGGAGGCCATCGCGCTCCAACACCAGCGCCTTGGCGGGCCAGTCGCGGGGATCCTGACTGAGGCGCCGCGCGATCTCCTCTTCGCAGGGGAAGTCGCCCTCGCTCCTGTAGGTGGAAAGTGGCCGACGCGCCATGGCCTCAGCCCTTCCCGCGCTTCGTGACGAACGCATTGGCGGGCGTAACGCGCTTCCAAAGGTAGACGCGACAGACCATGCCGCCGGGCATCGTCATGCGCATGCCGTTTTCGGGGGGAAAGCGCAGCGCGCCAGACGCTGCCTGCTCATCAAGGTGGCGCTGGAATGCCATCACATCTTCGCCAGGACAGCGCGGCGACCGGCCGGTCAGCCACGGCCACACGCCCGCCGCGAAATGCCTGACTGGTAGCTGTTCCATGTCAGCGCGCCTTCTTCACGGTTTCCAGCGTCTTGCGCTCGATCACCAGCGGGCTCGTGCGCCCGCCGCAGCCGCCCTTGGTGGCGGGGAGGAGGCCCTTGCGAACCATGCGGCTCACGGTGCGCTCGGAGACGCCGAGCGCGTGGGCGATTTGCTTCGCTGTCTTGAGGGGCGGCACGACCGAAGACATCACTGCTTCACCTTGCCCGCGACCAGCGCGCCGATGCGCAAGATCGTCCGTCCGGTGAACTCACGCGTGAAGCTCATATCGCCGGGATACGAGTGCTCGGTTTCACTGCTCCAATTCGTCAGGGCATCCAACCCCTCATCCGGATCGAATTCCGAGAATAGTTCGCTCGGAATGCTCGAATAAGAGAGCGTTTCATGCCTGCCACCTACGAAGATATCGATACGCGCCTGAGGAAGAGGTCCCAGGATCGTGACTCGGATACTCCAGACCTTCACACGGCCCTCGGTAGAGGACAGGGCAGCGTTGATCGCCGATTGCAACGATCCTTGGCCGGCACAATCCAACAGCAAGGTGAGCGCGTCGGCGAAGGTGTGGCTGGCCGGCAAGTCATCGAAAACCGAGAGCAGGGGAGTTTCCTGTCCCCGCGCCCTGGAACGATTGACAAGCGGGATCAACCCCATGGCCAGCGTCCGCTCTGCCGCCGTTTTAGCCTCGTCCGAAGCCGCTACGGCAAGCAGGAGAAGCGCAGCATCGCGCGGGCTCATCTGCGCGGCGCTGGTGCCACGCCCGCCCTTGGTCACGAGCCCGGCCTCGCGGAGATGGCGATAATAGGTTGAGATCGTCACCAGCGGATAGCCGAGCACCGCCGCCACAGCCGCAACCAAATCTCCGGGGGAAGCCATAAGAAGATCCTCTTCGAGTCTCCATTAGATATCATAGCCAATGGGGGTCGGAAACCCCATTGGAAGTAAAATCCAATAGACCGAGGGTTTCCTTACCGAGGCAGGATCCGCGTCGAGATGCACCAGTGCGATCCGGGCTTCCGGCCGGTGGCTTTGGCGATCTGCGCGCGAGTGGCTTCACGGGCCTTGAGCCGGGCCGGGCGGGTGTCATCCATCCAGCCATGGAAGGCCAACTCTTCCTGTAGGAGGACCGCCGCGTCCTGATCCGCGATGACGCCGTCAAAGGTGTCTTCGTCGTGCGGCTCGTCGAGGATGTCGCCGCCGCCGGGGTCACTGTCCTCATCGTCGTCGGGGCCGACATCGATGAAGCCTTTCCCGCACCGCTCGGGCGCGGTGTGCTCCTCGTCCTCGGTATGCGGAGTGAAGCGGCCGATGTGTTGCTGCCGAGCCCCCTCGATCCAGGAGCCGAGTTCGGCTTCATCGGTGAAGGTCGGGCACAGGCCGTCTCCCCCGCGGGCCTCTCGCCAACCGAGGGAGGGCTCATCGTCATTGTCGGGTTCAAGGTCCGGATCGTGGTCCAGCTCGTCGAGGAGATCCACGAGGGTTTCGATGGCGGCGACGACGCGGGCGCGGAAGCGGGTGCTCTCCACCATCTCGAAGGTGCGGGGCGAGGCCCTACGCATGGCGGGCCTCCGCGAAGGCGCGGATGGTCTTGAGGATCGCGGGCATCTCCTCATCGGATGGCCCGTCCTCGCCGAAACCCATGGGCGAGCCGAGATGATCGATGTAGGCGAGCAAGCCTGTTCTGGTAGTGGGGACGGTTGCAAGGAACCGGTGCAGGGCTTCTCCTTCCCGAAGGGAGGCCGTCTTCACCTGATCGGTCAACCCGGCTTGGCAGCAGACCTGCTCGACGGCGCGCCAAAGCTGAGAGTGCAACGCGATCGCGGCGAAGACCGGATCCGGCTCGGCCGCGACCCAAATGCCAAGGGGCATCCCGACCAGCCCAGCCGCAACGCCCTTGAGAAAAGGTCGCCGAAAGGCACACTTCTTCTGTTCGCGAACATGGGTGCCCATGCGCGTGCTCCTGTGGTAAGAATCTGAACGCAGATCAGAAAATGCAGATACATTTTCTGACTGTCAATCAGATTCTGAACGGGAGTCAGATTTGCTTGGCGTCCAATGTAAGATGGCCCGGGCGGCGCTCGGGCTCACGGTTCGCGCGCTTGCTGGGCTTGCCGGCGTTTCGCACGATACCATCGTGCGCCTTGAAGCCGGCGAGGAGCTGAAGCCGCGCACCGTCGAGTCCATCCAGCATGCCCTCGAAGCCGCCGGCATTGAATTCATCCCCGAGAACGGCGGCGGGGCCGGGGTGAGGTTGCAGAAGGCGTCGTCGGGTGTTTGAAAATAGATCGACTGACCGTCGCTGCAGAACGGCCGGATGATCTGTAACGTACAAGGACCGAACCAAATCTCGCTGCCACGACTGCTTGCTAAGATGTCAGATCAAGTCGGTCAAAGATGGAATTTGCATCCTCCGGCTGCAACGCCCAGCGATAAGCCGGGTGCACTTCCCATGAAAAGCCAAAATCTCCGTATTGAGACTGTAAAAATCTATTTTGATCGAAAAATTGCCTGATTATCTCCCCCGAAGGGCTTGTTTTTCTGGCGGTAATAAAATCAATTTTGTACAGGAATTCCGCAACCGTCTTCGGCGTTACGATCTGATTATTCGAAAATCTAAGATTATTGCTTGATATTATGTTTTGTATTTTCTTAGATAGTTGATCATATGAGAACAAATAGCTATCACTGGCCTGCCTTTCTTTGCGGGCCGGCTTCATGCTAACCAGCAGGTTCCCAATATTCGGCATTTCCGTCTTGAACTCATTAATAATATCTTGCATTCTCTCGTTTGAATAGTTTGAGAATGTCGATTTTAGATCCTCAGTAGTTATCAGATCGTGCCCCTTATTGTATGCTTCCTTGGCGCCGCCATAGAGCAATTTGATTAAATCGCGCGGACGCCTGCGCGTTAGCGATAACAGCACCCTGTACATCGGCGCCCCGCTCCATTTTCCAGAACCATGGAAAACGGGCTCAATGACGCTATCAAGATGCCTCGATATGTTTTGCTGAGAAAGCCTGATCAGCTGCTTCTCATCAACAGTATTTCCTAAAAAAGTTGCAATTCTCTTAGCAATAGCTATCAATATTTCATGGTTATCCCAGTTTACCCAAATTATATTTCTCTCAATTTTATCTGTAGATTCATCCGCTGTTCGGACTAGAAAATATACATCTGATCTAAATCCAATTCTAACCTGAAGTTTGTTGTCGCTTCCGCAAAGATCTCTTATAGCATTTAAAAGAGCGGAAATGAGAACAATGCCCTCTCTCTTGGCCTCCCATCCTCTATCTATGTCATCTATATATATTCTTATCTTCTCATCTCGAAGGTAGCTTCCGATCAACGCAGTCCCAGCGGCGTCAACTACCTTAGAGCTACTGTCCTTAATGTAGTTCCTAACGGAATCAAAAAGTGCATCTAGGGAATATCGCGTGAGTTGGCTGGATTCATCAGCATCAGACCGCCCAATCTTATCAATTGCCTTTTTATAAATTAGATTTGTCAGACCAACTTTCCATAATTCGATAAGTGCATTGAGATTTTGACCTTCATAATTTACGACACCCTTTATGTCGTCAGGCCTAAGAAATATAGAAAAAAGATTTTCTTCTTTGTCTTCAATAAACCTCATCTTTAAAAGAGCACTCTTTCCTACGCCCTTATGTCCAACCAGTATTCGTATCGGAAGATCGGCTGAAAGCCTTTCATATGCCTTGTTTCTAAAAAAATACTCTTTAAGACGTTCGGGCCGTTCGTTCTCTGCATCTTCCGCCCCGAACATCCGCTCAAGCGTTTCGTCGTCGAACCGAGGCATTTTGTGCTCCGCAGAGTCGGAATGACAAGCTAAGCTGCTCACGATAGGGGTTTTCATTTGTCAGTCAATTGATCTGCCTCATTCAAGCTTCCCCGGTATTGACCCCTAGGCATTTGAATCACAGCACCATCATCTCGGCCGACCATTCGTCGCTCTCATAGACCGACGATCCGCCATCACCGGCTGCCGCCCGCGCCACGGCCATGGCGCAGGCCACGGCGCCGTCAATGCGGTCCCGGCTCTTGCCCTTGTGGAACATCCTGTTGCCGGCGGGATCGGTGTGGACCGCGATGTTCTCGAAGTTCCAGCGCAGCACCGGGTGGGCGCCGTGGGTCAAGCGGGTGCCCACGATGGCACGCTCCAGCTCCTTCACAGCCGGCGCCATGGTGACCCAGCCCTGCCGCATCTCCACCGCTGGTAATCCCTCCTCGAGGAGGGTGTTCAAGGTGTTGCGGGCAAGGTGCGGGTCAAAGGCGATCTCCTGCACGCGGAAGCGGGTGCAGAGGTCACGGATGGTGTCTTCCACGGCGCGGAAGTCCACCACGTTGCCGGGTGTGGGCGTGATGAAGCCACGCTCGGCCCACACCGGATAGGGCACGCCGTCGCGCTCGGCGCGGGCGCGCAGGTTGTCGGCTGGGCAGAAGTACCAGGGGTGGACGATGTAGCCGTCTTCACCATCGCGCCAGGCCGCGACGATGCAGGTGAGGTCGCCATTGGACGATAGGTCGACGCCGAGCCAGCAGGGTTCGCCCTCCAGGGCGTCGAGGTCCACCAGCGCGGCGCCCTCGTCGTAAACGCCCATGTCGACGAACGGGTCGGCGGAGTGATCCAGCCACACATTGAGGTTCAACTGGCGGAAGGCCTCACGGTCGCCCGGCCGGCGGGCGCCCTCGCGCGCCAGCTGGCGCATGCCCTCGATGTCCGGATAGCCATGGGCGAGGCCGGGATTGACGCGGTGCCAGATGGCTTCGTCGCGCCAATCCTCATCTTTCTCCGCCTCGAACAGGATAGGCAGGATCGACGGGTCATCGACGGCGCCGCGGGCCACCTTGCGGGCGTCTTCCACGATGTCGTGGGCGATGTTCTCCTGCCCCCGGCCGGCCGTGGTGGCGACCATGAGAAGGGAGCCGGGCGTCTTCACGAGGCCGGACTTCAGCACGTCCCACAGGTCGCGCTTCTTCCATGCGTGCAGTTCGTCGGCGATGACGAACACGGGCGTGCGCCCGTGCTGCGTCCCGGCATCGCAGGAGATGGCTTCATAGAAGCTGCGCCGGCGGGTGTTGAGGATCCGGTTCTTGTACTCCTGCGCAGCTGTGATCTGCTTGATGGGCGGAACCATGCCGATGATGCCCAACGCCTCATCCAGGGCGATCCGCGCCTGTTTGCGGTCGGACGCGGCGGAGATGACTTCGCCGCCGTTCACTCGCTCCGGGCCATAGGTGTGCAGCAGCGCCAATGCGGCGCAGAGGGAGGTTTTGCGGTTGCCGCGAGGCAGCAGCATCACAACCGTCTTGACGATGCGCGCGCCGCTCTCATGGCAAGGCCCATAGATGCGGCGGACGATCCGCTCTTGCCAGGGGTCCAGCTGGAAGGCATTGCGGACCGCCCGGCTCTTGGGGTGCCGCAGGGCGCGCAGCCAGCGCACCGCCGCCTCGCCCCGGCCGAGCGGGTCCGGGATCTCCGAACCATCATAAATCCAGCTCGGGAAGGTGGACGGGCGTGCGTTCACAGCCCATGCCCTCCGAACATGCCGAAGAGGCCGGGTTCATCACCATCCCCGCTTCCGGGCTTGATGCCCGGCCGGCCGCGACTGGCGGGCGTGAGGCCCAGTTCGGCCGCCATCTGGCGCGCCTGCGTCATGCCATCGGAGCGCACGGCAACGGCGGGATGCCGCTTCGGCCCGCTCGGCCCGGAGAAGGTGAGGCCTTCCGCCTTGAGGATGCGGTTCGCCTCGGCCACCTGTCCGATGGCAACGCAGTAGTTCGCGAAGATGGAGAGGTCCGCCATCGAGAGGGTCCGACGCTCGCCGAGCAGGATGGGCAGCACGCGCAGCCATTCCTCGCGCGCATCGTCCCCCAACCACTCCGGCGGCGCCGGGAGATCGTCCGGTTGCTGTTCGTCGTGCGGCTCGATCCCGGCCTTGCTTCCGCGCATGATCGGCCCTCCCCTTAGAAAGCCCGGAGGCGGTGGGGATCGATGAGATCGAAGAAGCCCATGGGTGCCTCAGACAGAGATGTTGCGCCCGTGGCCTCGCGGTTCTCGAAGAGGTGCGCGACATACATCTTCATGGCCTGCACCACGGCCGGCGGGACGCCATCGTTGAAGTCATCCAGCGGACCGCACCAGCCTTCCACATAGCCGCGCGCCGCCTCCAGTTCGCCAGTGAGGAGGTTGTCGTCGTCGGCGAGGTCGACGCGCAGATGTTCCTTGAGATCGGCGAGGGGCAGGATATCCAGCGTGTCGGTCACGGCGTCGCCCTCCGCTCTTGGCTCTGCTTCCATCGGTTGTGACAGGCGCCGCACAGCGGCTGCCAGTTCGATCGCGACCAGAACAGTTTCCGGTCACCCCTGTGCGGAATGATATGGTCCACCACGGTCGCCGGGGCGGGACAGCGGACACACTTCGGGTGAGCCTTCAGATAGGCCGCGCGCTCGGTGTCCCACTTGGAATCGTATCCTCGCTCGCGGGCCGTGGGCCGGCGGGCATCCGCCGCCGCCTTCCGCTTGCGCTCGCAGGGGCATAGCTCGCCGTAGGCGACGCGATGGCCGCAGCCGCAGATGCGTGGCGCGTGGACGGGCATGGTTTTATTCCTCTGAGGTGATGGGCGGAGCTTCATCGCGAAGCCCCGCCCGGAGAGCCCTTCACCGCGCGTGAGACGCGCAGCGGGTGCTCGCGACCTTGCCCACCTTGACCCCCACATGTCCCGCAAGCGGGTGGCGCCAGGGAGGTGGGCTTTCCGTTGTCGGGCGGGCCGCTACGCGCCCTCACATGCCGGCGCCGGAAACGAACTCAGGAGGTCGGGCGCGCGCTCGCATGGCCGAGCACGGCGACGGCCGACAACGGCGCGTTGGCGCTGTTGCCGGCGGGCGTGATGGTGAGGCGCGTGTAGCGCTTGTGGCCGATGTAACCGAGCTTCCGCACCGCGCCATCGTCGGCAAACGTGAAGCTCGCCAGCGCCTCGGTGCCGATCATGTCCGCGTCCGCCACGGCGGTGAAGCCGGCGCCGGAAGTGTCGCTCTCTTCAAGGAGCGCGGCGAACGTCGCATCGGCATCGGCGAGGGTGCCCGTGGCGATGACATAGGTGAGGCTGTCAAAGCCGCGACGGTCGATAACGGTCCCCACGGCGGCGGTGTTGTCCGACACCACGGCGGGCGGGATGACGGCGCGGATGGCGATATTAGAAGCGAGGTCGCGCATGGCGCGGGTTCCTTCTGCGGGAGAGCGGAGGGAGCCGCAGCCGTCAGGGCTGCGGCGCGAGGGCGTCAGTTCGTCGCCATCTTGAGCTTGCGGAGCGCCGCAGCCTGCACCACGCCGCCGCCGACACGGCGGGTCGCGTGGATGCGGGTCACGCCGTCCGTGGCGCGGATGTACTGGTTGACGAGGATGGAGAGCGCGAGGCGATCGACGATGCGATAGCCGGTCGTGAAGTCGCCGAAGATGATGGGGTAGGCGTCGGCGCCCACGTCCGGCATGTCGACGGCTTCCGCCACGGGCCGGCCAAGGATCGTCTCGGGCACATCGGCGGAAAACGCCGGCTGCCACAGGTAATTCCCTTGCCCGTCTTTCAGCTTGCGGATGGCGGCGAGGGTGCTGCCATTGAGGAGCCAGGTGCCGCGCTGGCGATAAGCCGCCGGCAGGGCATACATGAGCGAGATGAGCGCGTCCGAGGACAGGTTCGTGGCGTGGCCGTTCGCGGTGTAGCCGAGGCCAGGATCGGAGAGCAGGCCCATGGGCTGGAGCACGCCGTCGCCCTTCACGAAGGCATAGCCTTCCTTCTGGCCGAAGTCCTCCGCCAGGGCGAGGCGCACCTCGGCTTCCGCCGCGCCAGCACTGTCAGCGAGGAGGGCGTTGGAGATGTCGACGAAGGTGTTCACCTCGCGGATGACGATCTCCTGTTGCCCGAACGTGGGCTCGCTGGCCTCGCTGGTCTGCGTCTCGCCCTTCCAACGGGCGTTGGTCACGCCGGTGCGCTTGGGATACTGCACGCTCGCCGAGGACGTGGCGCGCACGCTGGCGAGGGTGCGGACCGGCGAGAACTCTACGAGGTTGCGCACGAACTCGGTCGACATCTCGGCCGGCGCCAGATAGCCGCCCTGCGCGTCGCTGGAGACCGTGAGGGTCTTCAGTTCGTCGGCCGGCGCCGCCGCGCCGTGGCGCAGATAGGTGCCGAAGGCCTTCAGCTCGGCGCTGGGCTCATCCTTGCGCTCGCCGCCGGCCGGGCGGTTCATCTTCGCCTCGATCTTGTCGAGGCGGTCGTTCAGCTTGTCGAAGCCCTTCATCTCCGGCGCGCCATCGCCCTTCGCGTCAGGCTTGGCGCCGGCCTCCAGCTTCTCGATGCGGCCGATCACTTCGCCCTTGAAGGCATCGAGGGCGGCGGTGACGGCGGCGGCCGGATCGTCGCCAGCTTCCTTGATTTCGAGCGTGCCCAGCGGCGCCGCGTGGTCGTCGTACATGGTCGTTACCTCTTGCTGCCGATCGCCAGTGCGGCGCGGTGGAGAGCCCCGGCGATGGCGAGCGCCGCCGCCGCGGATTTGGCGCTGGTGACACGTGCGCCGGGATGCATGGGGATGGAGACGATGGAGCACTCCACCAGCTCCAGCGCCTTGATGGTCCGGCCGCCGCCCTTGCGGGGCTCGGCCTTCTTGGTGACGAAACCGATGGAGAGGCCGCCGGCCGCGCCGGATTTCACCAGGGCGCGCACTTCGCGGGCGCGGGCCACTTCGTCGACGAGGAGCCGGCCCTTCAGCCGCAGCCCGTCCTGCGCCTCGATCGCCTCGGTCCACACGCCCACCGGGTCGCTCGGGTCATGACCGAACAGCATGGGCAGCGGCACACGGGCCGAGGCGAAGGCGCCCTTTTCGATCACGTCGCCCACGCGGTCGGGCGTGCCGAAGGGCCACGCCAGCCCTTCGATGGCGCCGGTCTCGTCGACGAGGATCTTGGTTTCGAGGAACAGGCGGTCCATCAGATGCCCCCGTCCTGCGGCGCGGCGGCGCCGGCCTGATTGCTTCCGGTGTGCGGGTTCGCGAACTCGGCGCCGCCCTCGTAGGCGGGCAGGCCTTCCCAGGCGCGCACCTCATTGGGGTTCACCACGCGGGAGGCGATGAGGCTCGAATAGGCCGTGGCGCGTGCGCCGAGGTCGGCGCGCGTGAGGTCGTCGCGTTCGAACATGACGCGATGCGTCGGGTACTCTTCGGCCGAGAACAGCGCCAAGCGCAGGGCGCTTTCCGCCGCGCGCAGCCAGGGCTCCAGCGTGTAGGTCAGGAACTCGCGGCCCATCTGTTCGCTGTTCGACCACGTGGCGCGCTCCAGATCGAAGAGCATCTGCGGCGGGACGCGGAAGGCGCGGGCGATCTGGAGCACCTGAAAGCCGGTCAGCTCCATGAACTGGCCGTCCACGCTGGTCATGGTGAGCGGCGAATACGATGCGTCGTCGTCAACGATAGCCGTTCCGCCCGACTTCCCGCCGCCATGGGCGAGGTGCCAGGCCTCGCGGATGCGTTTGATGGCTTCGGGAGTGGCCCGCCCCTTGAGGCTCAGGAGGCCGCTCGGCTTGGCACCGTTGCCGAACAGCCGAGCCGCGTGCGCGTCCAGAGTGAGAGCGAGACCGATGCTCTCCCGCGCCAGCGTGACCGGGGAGCGGCCGAAGGGGCTGCGCAGGTGGATGACGTTGGCCGCCGGCTCCTCGCGGCCGTTGATGAAATAGCGATAGGCACCGGTGCCGTCTTCGTGGCGCTGTGCCGTCAGGTGCGCGGCGTCATAGGCGATCACCTCCACCGGCCGGGCGCCGACGCGGTTGACCCACGCAAGGCCGCCCTGATCGTAGAGGAGGGCCGACGCCACGAGGTCGCGCAGAAACTCGAAGCCGGGCGTCCAGTCGTTCACGCGGTCGCGCAGGAGGCCCGCAACGGGGTGCTCCGGCGCTTCCACCTCGGCGGCACCGTCGCGGCGCATCACCTTCACGTCGAGCGTCGCAACCGCCTCGGAGATGGCGCGGACGGCGCACGCCACGGCGGGCACCTGCAGGGCCGATCCGGGGCCGACGCTCACCCCCGCCGCCGTGGGCGCCGAGGCGCCGAACAGCGCCAAGAGGTCGGAATCGGGCGCCGCCAGCGACTTGCGCTGCGGAGCCAGGAAGGAGGTGAAGCGGGCGAGGGCCTTTAGCATCCTCAATTTTATGAGCCGCGTCGCGCGCCGTCGCTAGATGGCTACTTCGGCCAACTTCGGACACGCCGAAGCCTACCAACTTCACCCTACCTCACTGATCCATAAGCAAAAAACACCATACAGCCCCCATCGCGCGCGATGGATCCCCGCCGGTCCCAGCTGAAGGAGGCGAAGTCAAAAACCACCCCCCTCTCTATCGCTGCGGTGGGTTGCGGTGGGTTGCGGTGAGTTCACTGCAGATAGAGAAGTCAAAAACGTCTATTAATATCAATACATTATATGATCATGCGGTGGGTACGGTGGGTTAAAGTCGCGCATATATATGCTTTTTGTTTCCCGCTTCGCCGATCCTCCTAACTCCGTTTACGCATTGTATATGCGCGCGGAAACCCACCGCACCCACCGCGGCGTCATCCAAGGCTCTGATATAATGGCATAATATGGTGCGGTGGGTGTTCGCCAAACCCACCGCAAACCCACCACCAAACCCACCGCGCGGCGGGTTTGAAATGACCCCTCAGGCGTCGGAGGGGCTGCGGGGCGAGGCGTCCGGGTCGCAGAGATCAATAAGGCGGCAATCGAGGTAGATCTGGATCTTGTGGCGACCGTGGCCGTGCGCGAGCTTGCGCTTCATGTCGCGGCCGAAGCGCGTCTCTGAGACAGGCCGCTTCCCGTTCTGCTCAGACCAATCGACGTAGGCGTGATACATAGTCCGGGCGGTCACGCTTTGCCCAGCTGCAAATTCGACGCAGGCGTCTTGGAACGCCCCCACAACGTCCATCTCATCGCGATATTCCTGCGTCGCCATACGCACGTCGGACGGGATCACAAGACCTTCGCGAAGATATGTCAGTGCACCCTCGATCAACCAATTGAGGATGCCCGGCGCCTCTTCTACCAGCTCGCCCACCACCTCCTCGAAGTCGCGCTGTTCGTCATCTTCCAGCGTGACAGGCCACCTGATGACCGCCATGCGTCGCCAGATGCCGTTATCGGTGCCGTCGATGCGCGGATAGCCGTTGCCCGACAGGTGAGCGATGAAGACCGGCTGAAACTCAAAGAACCCCTTGAACAGGTTGCGCACCGGAATGGCCTCGCCGCCGGTGAGCTTCTTCACCACGTCTTCTTTCAGCGGTGCGTTTGCGGGTAGCTCTTGGATCCGCAGGAAGCGCACACCATAGAGCCGCGCCAGCTCCGGCGAGGCCTGTCCACCTTGTTTGTCGCCGCTCCCGACGATGGCTTCCGTGGGCAGGCTAGCCGCATGGGCACCGAGCACGCGAACCAGCGTTTCGAGAAACACGCTCTTCCCGTTGGCGCCGTTGCCATAGTGGAAGAACACCTTCTGCACAGGCAGGCCAAGCAACCCGAGCCCCGCGCCGACTTGCACGCACCGCCGCACCGCATCGATCGGCAGGAAGCGCCGGATGAAGGCATCGAAGCGGGGGCACGTGGCATCCGGGTCAAAGGCGACCGGCACGAGCTTGGTAATGAAGTCTTCGCGCCGATGCCCAACGATGGCTTCACACCGGTAGGTGTAGCGCACCACGCCAGGATCCGGGCATTCCGGGTCCACTACCTTCCGGAAGCGCAAGGTGTGGCTGGAGCACGCCACCATGCGCGGATCCGCATTGAAGCCCGAGGCTCTGCGCGTGAGGTCGCAGGCCGCGAGATCCTTCATGGCGATGATCCGCGACTTGTTCTTGCTGGAGACAGCGAACTTGCGCCGAACGAGCTTGCGCTTGTCGAGAGCCGCCCGAGCCTCCGACCCTGCCTCGATCACACGATGCAAGCCACGGGCGCGCGCCTTGTCACCATCCGTCCATTCTGCGGACCGGGTTTCCAGCCGCGCCAGGTCCGCCGCCGCCCGCTCGCCCTCTTCCATGGCCCGGCGCTCTGCGGGCGTTGCGCTGAGAAAGTCCGCCTCAAGGGCGATGCGCCCGCCGACCTGTTTTGCGAAACGAATGGCGGTGTCATTGCCACCGGCCATATCCCAATGTGTCCCGCCCCAAGCGTAATAGTCGGTGTTCGTGACACCCTCGGTCTCCAACACCACGAGATCGCTGCCGAAGTGGGAGATGAAACGCCGCGCATTATCGGTATCGGAATGGTCGAGGCGCGCACATGCCGCCACGGCCTCCATATCGACGCCAACAGTCGATCCATCCGAAGGCCCTTCACCTTCGTCATCATCGAGCGGCGGGCCGCCATTGTCGCCGAAGTCGGCTTCGTCCCCCATGTCGTCATCAGAGCCGGCCTGTGCGTCCAAGTCGGCGGGTTGCGGAAAGTCATCGTCCGGCGGGGGAGGCTCCGGAGGGCGGCCGACCGTCCGAGCACGGCGTTCGGCCTCGCTGGCGACCACATCGAGGCGCGCGATCACGTCCGCCGCGTCGCCGGCGCCGGTGTCGAGGCCGCGCCGGATGTCGCGCGACACCCGGTTGCGTCCGTCCTCACGCATCAGGCCGTTGGCGTCGGCGCCATCCTCCAGGGCGGCGAGAGCTTCGCGTTCGGAGATCGCGCCGGCGGCGACGAAGCGCCCCAACTGGCAGGCGGCGGTGTACAGGGCCGTGCCGCGCGTTCCCTGCGGCGCGCGGGCGAGATCCGCCGCGATCCGATCGAGGGCCGCCCGCGCATAGCGCCGCTTGGCCTCCTCGCCGGGGCGATCCGAGGCGAGCACCCGCGCCGGCCCACTCTCGCGCGAGGACAGTGCCGGCCCATCATGCTCATGACGATGCAACTTGCGATCAGCGATCAGTTTCAGGAGCGCGGGCGGCACCTCGGGCGCCGTCTCAGGGTCGAAGGGCTCGCCCTCCCACCGATAGGCATTGCCGTTCGCCAGCACGCTCGGCGGCAGGATCACATAGCCGCCGTCACAGCGGATATCGATGTTCTTCAGCCCAGGCGGATCGTTCGGGAAGTGCGCGCCGTTCGGCCGGCGGAACCACACATGCCGCCCGCCCGATTGCGTGATGGTGCGCGGGCCGGCCGGCAACGGAGTGCCGAGCGCTTCCGCGAGGCGCGCCTCCACGGCATCGACGCTCTCGCCCTTCGGATCGAGATCCACCACATAACCGCCAGCCCAGCCGGGAGCCATGCCGATCAGCGCGTGGGGCCAACGCTTCCACCACGCGCGGATCTGCGCTTCGTCTGTGGTGGCCTTCAAAGGCCAGCCGGTGCCCTCGATGGGCTTGCCGTCCGGGCCCTTGTCGGCGACCACCAGAGGCCGCTTGGAGCGCGGCTTCTCGGCGTGAGGGTCGCAGGGGAAAACCCGCCATCCGAGGGCGGCATAAGCGAGGGCAGCTTCAACGATCGAATGCGACATTCTCTCCACCATCCGGAAGGATGGCGAGGAACCTCAGATCGTCATTTCAATAGTTTGCCCGATTTTCCCAAGCTGTATGTCGTGGGTTCGATTCCCATCGCCCGCTCCAAATTCGCGAGCCGTGACAAGAGCTTGTCGGCTTGCAATCGAACGACGCTCAGCCCGTCGCCTTCCCCTTGGCCTTTACCGCTTGTTCAGCTGAGCCGCCCTCTTCGCGGTCCGATCGGGCTGTCCCAGATCGCCCCAAAAACCTCGCGCCACGTCCTGGAGCTTCAGCCGCGTCCTGGAGCTTCACAGGCGATCCGCCCGCAAGCACGTCCGGCATGGTGGAGGGTTCGTGCCGCGCTTGTGCGCCGGCAGCAGCGGCGCGGATCCTGCTGGGCGGCCCGCATTGGCAGAAGCCCTCGCGGGTATCCCGCCATGCCCTTCGGCGCGGCTGGAAGAGCGGAGAGACCGCTTTCGGAGCAGGGAGCAAGATTAATGAGAATGACCGCACATCATGCGGAAGACGTCTCACGTCCTAACGTGAAACGATGAAATCCACCCAAATCCGGGATTTGATGGTGGGCGCACTAGGGCTCGAACCTAGGACCCGCTGATTAAGAGTCAGCTGCTCTACCAACTGAGCTATGCGCCCGTCCGGGGTGGCCCCCAGAGGAGGCGTTCGTGTAGCAAATGAGTTTCTGGCTGGCAAGGGCCTCGGGCGGCGCGGCGGCGAAGATTTCCACAGGTCTTCCCGCCGCCGCGCCGCCGCTTGGGGATTTACTCCTTGAAGGCCTCCTCGCGGCCCTTCTGCACCGAGGGCAGCAGCACCACCACAAGCGCTGCCAATGCGAGCAGCAGCAGCACGGCCGAGATGGGGCGGGTGACGAACACGGTGGGATCGCCGCGCGAGATGAGCATGGCCCGGCGCAGGTATTCCTCCAGCATGGGGCCGATGACAAAGCCCAGCAGCAGCGGCGCCGGCTCGCAATCGAGCTTCACCAGCGCGTAGCCGAGCAGGCCGAACAACGCCATGGTGTACACGTCGAACGTGTTGTTGTTCACGCTGTACACGCCGATGCAGCAGAAGGCGATGATGGCCGGGAACATCACGTGATAGGGCACGGTGAGCAGGCGCACCCACATGCCGATGAGCGGCAGGTTCAGCAACACCAGCATGAAGTTGCCCACCCACATGGAGGCGATGACGCCCCAGAACAGGTCCGGCTTCTCGGTCACCACGTTGGGGCCCGGCGTGATGCCCTGGATGATGAGGGCGCCGATCATCAGCGCCATCACCGGGTTGGAGGGAATGCCCAGCGTGAGCATGGGGATGAAGGAAGTCTGCGCACCGGCGTTGTTGGCGCTCTCCGGCCCCGCCACGCCCTCGATGGCACCGCGCCCGAACTCGCGCGGGTTCTTCGAGATCTTCTTCTCGATGGAATAGGACGCGAAGGAGGAGAGCATCGCCCCGCCGCCCGGCAGGATGCCCAGGAAGGAGCCGATCACCGTGCCACGCAGGACGGGCGCGATGATGCGCTTGAATTCCTCCTTGGTCAGCATCAGGCTCTTCACCTTGGCCGCGACAAGCGAGCGCTGGTGCTCGTCCTCGAGGTTGCGGATGATCTCGCTGATGCCGAACATGCCCATGGCCAGCGCGACGAAGTCGAAGCCGTCGGAGAGTTCCTGCAGATCGAAGGTGAAGCGCGGCGTGCCGGTGTAGATGTCCTGCCCGGAGAGGCCGAGGATCAGCCCCAGCACGATCATGGCGATGGCCTTCACCACCGAGCCCGACGCCAGCGTGACCGAGGCGATGAGGCCGAGCACCATCAGGGAGAAATATTCGGGCGGCCCGAACTGCAGCGCGAGGTTGGCGAGCGGCGGCGCGAACAGCGCAAGCAGGAAGGTCGCCACCGAGCCGGCGAAAAAGGAGCCCAGCGCCGCCGTGGCGAGCGCCGCGCCGGCCCGGCCCTTGCGGGCCATCTGGTGGCCGTCGATGGCGGTGACCACCGACGAGGATTCGCCCGGCAGGTTGATGAGGATGGCCGTGGTGGAGCCGCCATACTGCGCGCCGTAATAGATGCCGGCGAGCATGATGAGGGCGGACACCGGCGGCAGGCCGAAGGTGAGCGGCAGCAGCATGGCGATGGTCGCCACCGGGCCGAGGCCCGGCAGCACGCCGATCAGCGTGCCGAGCAGTGCGCCAACGAAGCAGTAGAAGACATTCTGCAGCGACAGGGCGACCGAGAAGCCGAGGGCGAGGTTGTCGAGAAGGTCCATGGGCGCCTCCTCAATATCCGCCGAGCCACGGGCCGATGATGGGTATGGGCAGGCCAAGCCCCTTGATGAAGACGGCCCAGGCGAAGATCACCATCACCGCGGTGTTCAGCAGAGCCGTCCGGAAGGTGAACAGGCGCGAGGCCAGCGCCGAGACGAACACCGAGATGCCGAGGGCGGGCAGGAAGCCGAGGGGCCGCACGCCGAAGCCGAAGAACACCACCGCGCCGGTGATGACGAGCACCGCACGCCAGGCGATGCCGCTCGGCATCTCGCCGGGAAAGCGCAGGCCGTTGATGAGGATGATGAGCCCCAGCAGGCCGAGGAGCGCCGAGAGCACGAGCGGGAAATAGCCTGGCCCCATACGCACGGCGGTGCCCATGGGCAGGTCCTGCGTCTGCCAGCCGAACAAGAGCCCGAGGGCGATGAAGAGGAGGCCCGACAGGACGTCCTTCGGATTGCGGATGATGTTCATGTCCCCCCTCGTTGCCGGCGCGTTCTGGGTGCGCTCTGGCAGTTGGCCTGCTGTGTGAATGCACGCGCGGCTGGCTCCGGCCGCGCGGGGTGTCTTTGGAGAGGACAAGCCGGCATCGGTGTAGCCGGCCGATGTCAGCCAGCGTCGCGGCGGCGTCCGGCGGCCGCGACGCTTGTTGCGGAGGTGTGGGCCGTCAGTCGGCGTAGACGCCGGCGCCCTGAATCACCGGCTTCCACTTGGCGATCTCGGCGATGACGAAATCCTTGTGGAAGGCCGGGCTGCGGCGGTCCTTGGGCTCCGGCTCGGTGCCGAGGTCGGCGAAGCGCGCGACGACCTTCGGGTCGTTGAGCGCGACGTCGAGGGCGGCGTTGAGCTTGTCGACGATGGCCTTGGGCGTGCCCTTGGGGGCGTAGATGCCGTGCCACACCGCCACTTCGAAGTCCTTGAGGCCACTCTCCTGCATGGTGGGCAGGTCGGGCAGCGACTTCACGTGGTCCTTGGTGGTGACGGCATAGGCCTTCACCTTGCCGCCCTTGATCTGGCCGGTGGTGTTGGTGGTCTGGTCGCACATCAGATCGATCTGGCCGCCGACGAGGTCGTTCATGGCCGGACCCGTGCCCTGATAGGGAACGGTGGTCATCTGCGTGCCGATCGCGGACATGAACAGCATGCCGCACAGATGCGAGGCGGAGCCGACGCCGGCATTGCCGTAGGTCACCTTGTCCTTGTTCGCCTTCACGAATTCCACGGCATCGGCCATGGTCTTGGGCGCGAAGCCGGGCTTGGCGATCATCGTCATGGGCACGGCGGTGACGAGGCCCACGGCCTCGAAATCCGTCGCCGGGTTGTACGGCAGCTTGCGATAGAGCGTTGCCGCGGTGGCCTGGCCGATGTGGTGGAGCAGGATGGTGTAGCCATCGGGCGCGGCCTTCGCCACCTGGCCCGCGCCACGGGTGCCGCCAGCACCGCCCACATTCTCCACGATGACCTGCTGGCCCAGCGTCTTCGACATGGATTCCGCGACGAGGCGCGCCACCGTGTCGGTCGGGCCTCCGGCCGCGAAGGGGACCACCATGGTGATCGGCCGCGTGGGATAGTCCTGCGCTTTCGCCGTCGCCGTGAATCCGATCGCCGCGGCAAGCGCGAGGGCGGCCGAGAGCATTCGCATGGGCATGTCCTCCTCCAGGGATCCTTCAGCGTCCCTTTCCTATCCTTTTGAAGGTCGCACGCGCCCTTGCGTCAAGTCCCAATTGCCTCAACGTTACTGGCACCATGGCACCGCGTCCCTTGCCGAGGTGCCACCTTCTGGCCGCACCAAGGCCAAGCCTCCTTCCTCAACCCCATGTCCGGGCTTGGCTTTTCGAGACGTGTCGGAGGAGGAACCAGCCGTCCCGCCGCAGGTTCTCAAAGGACGATCTCGAAAGGAGACGCCATGAGAATCTCGCCCTCGCCCCTCAGCCGGGCCTTGCTCTCCACCGTGGCGCTGGCGCTCGCGGTTCCCGCCGTCGCTTCGCTGGCCGTTGCGACGCCGGCAGCCGCGCAGCAGGCGCAGAAACGGACCCAGGGCCAGCCCCAGCAGGCCGGCCGGGAGCGCGTGGACATCAACATCTTCTACGAGCCGCTGGCCGAGCATGGCAGCTGGGTGCGCCATCCAGATTACGACTACGTTTTCGTGCCTTCCGGCCTCGACGCCTCGTGGCGGCCCTATCAGGAGGGCCGCTGGCTGTGGACCGACGACTACGGCTGGTACTGGGATTCGGCAGAGCCGTTCGCCTGGGCGACTTACCACTATGGCCGCTGGGGCTATGAGCCGGCCTATGGCTGGTATTGGGTCCCGGGCGACACCTGGGCGCCGGCCTGGGTGACGTGGCGCAGCGGCGGCGGAAAGACCGGCTGGGCACCGATCGCTCCCGATTCCCGCGGCTATGCCTATGGCGCTCCGCGTGTGATGGATCCGCCGGTCGCGGAAAGCTGGGTGTTCGTCGAAAACCGCTACCTCGCCGCGCCGGAGCTGGCGCTGCACGTGGCGCCGATTGCGCAGATCGCCGTGTGGCTGTCGCGGGACAATCCCCGCGTCTACCAGCCGGTGTATCGCGACGGCGTGGTGATGACCCGCTTCGTCGACCGTCGCGAATTCGATTCGGTGGTGCAGGGGGGCATCCCCTCGCGCCGCGTGGTGTTCGTGGACAATTACCGCGACGAGTTCGACGACCGCGGCGGTTACGTGGGCATCTACGGCCCCCGGGTCGCCCGCGCCAACCGCGTGCCGCCGCCGCCGCGCTTCGAGCGGGAGATCCCGCAGGACCGGCGCATTCTGGTGCGCAACTATGTGGGCGAGCGAGTGCCCGGCCTCGCGGCACCCTCGGCGGCACTGCTCTCGGTCATCGACGACAACCAGCGTCGCCAGCTCCGCGAGCAGCGCTGGTCCGGCAACAACCGCGCCTATGAGCGCGAGATCGAGCAGTTGCGCGACCGCCAGCGTGATCGCCTCCAGCAGACGGTGCAGGACGCCAACCGCGATGCCAAGGAACTGCAGGAGAAGCGCCTGGAAGCCATCAAGGCGCGCAACGAGAAGCTGCAGCAGCGGGTGGAGCAGCGGCAGGAGCGGGCACAGCAGGTGATCGACAAGATCCGACAGGAGCGGCCGAACGCCGTGCCGGCCCGCGCCACCGACGATAATCGTCCCGGTGGTCCCAATGCCCGACCCGGCGCGCCCATGCCGCCGCCCGGCCCGGGCGAGGCCGCGCGCCCGGGCGCGCCCGGCACGCCGCAGCGCAATCCCGATGCACCGGCGACCCCGCCGGACCGCACCCCGCCCAATGCGGCGCGTCCCGACACCCCCCGCAGCGGCCAGCCGGAGCGCAGCGAGCGTCAGGCGGAGCCGGACCGCGCCCGCCAGCCGGACACGCCGCCCGCCGCCAATCCCGCCGAGCGCAAGGACCGTCAGGCCCAGCCCGATCAGGGACGCCAGCCGGAGACACCGCCCAACCGGCCGGCCAATCCTTCCCAGCCCCGGCCCGACGGGAATGCGCGTCAGGAGCAGAACGGCTCGCAGAACCGTCCGCCGGTGCCCACCGGTCCGGACCGGGGGCGCGAGGAACGTCCTTCCCCTGGGCAGATGGACCAGCCGAAGAACGCCCCCTCCCCGCGCGCCGAGCGCGAGCGGCCCGAGCGCGCGACGCCGCCGGAGCGGCCCAGCCCGGATCGCCCCCGCCCGGCCGAACGGGCGGCGACGCCGGAGCGCGCCAGTCCAGAACGGGCGACCCCCGAGCGCCCCGCGCCGCAGCGGGCCGCGCCGGCCGAGCGACCGGCCAATCGGGCGCAGAGCGATGGTCCGGCACGCGAGCCGGCCGCTGCCGCCGCACGTGAGCGCGTCCAGCCCGGCCCGACGCCGGGAGGCGCCGCCGCCGCCCGTCCCGGCCCTGCCGCCCCGGCTGCACGGCCCGGCGGCCCGGCTGGCCCGGGAGGAGCCGCTGGCGGACCGGGCGGCGACGGACCCGGCCGCAACTGACGCTGAAACGAAAAAGGCCGCCCTTCGGGGCGGCCTTCTTCATTGGGACAGGCTGAAGCGGGCTTCAGCCCACCGCGCTTTGGGCGTTCACGCTCTGGCGCTTCATCTGGAGCTTGTTGAGCGCCGTGATGTAAGCCTGCGCGGACGCGACCAGCGTGTCCGGATTGGCGGCGCGGGCGGTGACCACCTTGCCGTTCTCCTCGAGGCGCACCGACACCTCTGCCTGCGCGTCCGTCCCCTCGGTCACGGCGTGGACCTGATAGAGGTCGAGCTTGGCCTGATGCGGCACCAGCGCCTTGATGGCGTTGAAAGTGGCATCCACCGGACCGTTGCCCTCTGCCTCCTCGGTCTTCACCTCGCCGTCCACGGAGAGGCGCATGGTGGCGCGCTGCGGCCCGTGGGTGCCGGCGATGACCGACAGGGAGAGCAGCTTGATGCGGTCGTGGGAGAGGGCGATCTCCTGGTCCACCAGCGCCTCGATATCCTCGTCGTAGACCACCTTCTTGCGGTCGGCGAGATCCTTGAAGCGGGCGAATGCGTCGTTGAGGGCGTTCTCGCCCAGCTCGTACCCGAGCGTCTTCAGCTTGTCGCGGAAGGCGGCGCGGCCGGAGTGCTTGCCCATGACCAGCGAGGTCTTGGTGACGCCCACGCTCTCGGGGGTCATGATCTCGTAGGTCTGGTTGTTCTTCAGCATCCCGTCCTGATGGATGCCGCTCTCGTGGGCGAAGGCGTTCCGGCCCACGATCGCCTTGTTGTACTGTACCGGGAAGGAGGTCACCGCCGATACCAGCTTGGACGCGCGGGTGAGCGCGTGGGTATTCACGCTCGTCTGGTAGGGCAGCACGTCACGCCGCACCGACAGCGCCATCACCACCTCTTCCAGCGCCGCATTGCCCGCGCGCTCGCCGATGCCGTTGATGGTGCATTCGATCTGCCGGGCGCCGCCTTCGAGGCCGGCCAGCGAATTCGCCACCGCGAGGCCGAGGTCGTTGTGGCAGTGGACGGAGAAGATCGCCTTGTCCGCGTTCGGCACCTTCTCGCGCATGGTGCGGAACATGGTGCGGTATTCGTCCGGCGTGGCGTAGCCCACCGTGTCCGGCAGGTTGATGGTGGTGGCGCCGCACTTGATGGCCATCTCCACGCAGCGGGCGAGATAGTCGAGCGGCGTGCGGGTGGCATCCATGGCCGACCACTCCACGTCCTCCACCAGGTTGCGGGCCTGGGTGACGGTGGCGGCGATGATCTCCAGCACCTCCTCCTGCGACTTGCGCATCTGGTGCTCCAGATGGATCGGCGAGGTGGAGACGAACGTGTGGATGCGGCCGCGGCGGGCATGGCGCACCGCCTCGCCGCAGCGGGCGATGTCGCCGGGGATGGCGCGGGCGAGGCCGGCGATGGTCGCATTCTTGGCCCGGCGGGCGATCTCCGCCACGCTCTCGAAATCGCCGATGGAGGCGATGGGGAAGCCTGCCTCTATCACGTCCACGCCCATCTCGTCGAGCAGAGCAGCGACCTCCAGCTTCTCCTCGAAGGTCATGGAGGCGCCGGGGCACTGCTCGCCGTCGCGCAGGGTGGTGTCGAAGATCACGACGCGGTCGTTGGCGCCGGCGGTGGCATTGGCAGTCATGAGCATGGTCCTTCTCGCGTCCGGCGCGGCCCGTCTGGCGGGGATATGTTGTCCGGATCATAAGCCGAAACGGGCGCCGGGTCTTCAAGCCCGGCGGCGGAGGTTCCCCTGAGTGCCCAGGCGCAAGCCCGGCCGGCCCTCAGGGGCGGCTAAGGAGAAGAAGCGCGCGCAGAATAAGAGCGTTGCCCGGAACCTTGATGGTCCGGGGCTGAGACGCGGCGGTCTTGGTCGTGCGGGACGACACGGGGGCGCTCTGCTCTTCGCTCACGAGTACGGGATGCCGCTCTTAGCCGAACCGGCCGACGGAAGCAAGGCCCGTGGGCAAGAGCGGTCGGGGACGCCACCACGCGGCGCCCCCGTTTTCTCAGAACGTGTAGGTCACGCGCGTGTTGAACGAGCGGCCCATGCCGGCGACCGGGAAGCCCCATGCCGCAGACGTCCCCATCATCGACGAGACCTGGTAGTTCACGAGGTTCGCGCCGCCGAGGGGGAGGTTGTAGTTGGTGTCCAGGATGTTCTCGACCCCAAAGTCGAAGCGGAACTGCTGCCACTCGTAGCTGGTGCGGAAGTTGAGCAGGGCGTAGGCCGAGGTCTCCAGCTCGTTGCGCACCTGGCTCACCAGCACCTTGGCCGCCACCATCTGCAGCTCGAGGCTGTTGGTCCAGCTGCCGAGCTTGTGGTCCACCGCAATGACACCGTTCAGCGGCATCATGTGGTAAAGGTTCACGCCGTCGGTGCGCTGGCCCTGCACGAAGTTCAGGTTTCCGCGGAAGACGCCCTGCCCCCAGGCGAGGTCGTTCCACAGCTCCATCTTGCCGTCGATGTTCACGCCATAGAGCCACGCGTCGTGGTTGGCGAACTGCAGGAAGACGAAATTGTTGGTGACGTAGGCATTGTTGGGCTGGCTGGCGAGGCAGCCCGCCAGCAGGCAACGGTCGGCGTCGATGTAGTTGACCACATAGCTGTAGTACGGCGAGACGCGCAGCTCCCAGGCGTTGCGCACCGGATCGTGCCAGGTGGCAGTGAAGCTCGCGGTGTGGGCCGCCTCCGGCTTGAGGTCCAGATTGCCCACGTAGCCGTTGCCGTCGCCGAACCAGCCGATCATGTCCATGGCCATGGGGTTCGTGGACCAGGCATAGCGCTCGTAGAAATTCGGCGAGCGGGTCTTCCGGGCGAGGCCGAACTCGTAGGTGCTGGCGGCGTTTGCGTCGTAGCGCAGCATGGCGGAGGCATCGACGTTGAAGTCGGTGCGGGCGTGGCTCTGGGCGTTGAAGAGCGCGGCATCGAGGCCGTACATCATGTCGTTGTAGCCATGGACGTCGCCGGTGTTCATCCACACCACGTCGTTGCGCACACCCAGCACGGCGGTCCAGCGGTCGTCGATCCTGCGCTCCCACTCGCCATAGATGCCGGCGCGCAGCTTCTGGCCATTGTTGATGCTCTGGAAGGTGTCCGGTCCCATCATCATGGAGCCGGCAACGGGCGGCCACCAGTCATCGAGATTGTTGTAGTAAAGCTCGTTGCCTATCCGCAGCGTATCGCGGGCGGAGAGCGCCAGCGTGCCCTTCAGCGAATAGCCGATGTCGGTCGCCTTGGTGTCCATGGGCATGTCGCCGGTCTTGTCCGGCGCGACGAAGCCCATGGTGTGGCGGATCTGGTTGGCGAAGACGTTGCCTTCCAGCTGGCCCCAGTCGAACTCGCCGAGATAGCGGCCGAAGGCGTTGAGGCTCTTGTTCTCCACGAGGTCCATATACTGGTTGGGATAGCCCTCGTAAGGGATGAACTGGCCGCCGATGCCCACCGTGAACAGCTGGTCGGCGACTTTCTTCGAGATGGTCAGCGCGTGGTTCTGGGTCTCATATAGGGTGGACTTGATGGTGGTGCCGTCGCCCGCCACATAGTCGCTCGCCTTGGCCCAGCCGCCGGTATAGGTCACGCTGGTGTCGGCATTGGAGACGGTGGCCGTGGCGTCGACCCCGTAGCTGTTATTGTTGCTCCGATAATAGCCGGAGACGCTGCCCGAGACGGTGAGTTGCTCGCCCTCGGTGAACTTCGGGGGCGCCACCGTCACGTTCACCCGCGCGCCCGTGTAGTCGCCGCCGACGCTCACCGGTGCGGTGGCCGTATAGACCTTCACGTTGGCGATCATCGCCGGATTGACGAAGGAAAAGGGCGGATTCATCTGGTTCGGGCAGGCGATGCCGAACAGCATGCCATTGACCGCGACCTGTACCCGGTCCGCCCCCATGCCGTTCACTGCCGGCAGGCTCGAGACCCCACCTGCGCCCCAGGCTGCGCCGCCGGGGATGCGGCTGAGCAGCGAACCGGAATCGCTGGTCCATAGCGTCGCGGCCTGCGCCTCGCTGCCGGAGATGAGCGCAATGTCCGCCGGGGAGAAGTTGCTGGAATCGGCGCCGGCACCCGAGGCCGTCGCCGCCGGCGTGGTGGCCCGCACGGTCACGGGCGGCAGTTCGGTGGACGGCTGCGGGCCGGTCTGCGCCATTGCGGGCGCGATGAACGTCGGCATCAGGACCAGCGCGAGCGCGGACGGCGCGAACAGGGCGGTGCTGCGCGCGAAAGTGCCGCGCAGCCGGGACAGGGTCCCGGCGGAGAGAATGGGGGATGGCATTTGCGTGTCCTCGCGCTCGCAGGCCGGCGGGATGAGGCGCGGCAGAGCGGAATTGTTTTTGGTGCGGTAGACCTTGGCCGCGCCGACGCGCACCCGTCTGCCTGCCTTGCAAGCTGACGGGTCGCAGCATTCCCAGTCGTGAAACGGGAGAACGCACGGACCGTGGGACAGCGCGCCCGGCCCCGCGCCGCGTCAGCGGCGAGACCGGACGACTTCAGGCCGCCGCGGGAGGTGCACGCGCCCGGAAGGCGCTCAGGACATGGGTGTGAAGCGGCGCGGAGGGCGCACCGAAATCGAGCCGGAGCGCGCCGGTGAGCGGCGCGAGGTCCGGCACCGGCGGTGGTGGCGGCAGAGCGGGCAGATCCGCCCGTGCAAGGCAGGCCTGGCAATGGCGATGCTGCGCCGGGTCGCCGTCATGTCCGCCATCTGAATTCGCGCCGGAGGCGGCCGCGCTGATGCACAGCTCCGGGTCCATGCCGATGGGCATCGACCCGAGGGCGAAGCCGGTGAGCACGGCCTGCAGGACCAGCACATAGGCGACAGCCCAGCCGGCAACACGCGCCGCGACGCGGCCCGCGGCTCTTTCAGCCACGTGTCGTGCGAATGCGTTGATGCCCCTGCGTCCAGCCATGTGCCGCTCCCGCCACAGGAGTACCATTCCTCACGGGAATGTGTAACGGCGGAATGGGCTGCCGACCCTGCGGACGGCAGCCGGGACGCACGGTCCGCAAACACTGTTGCAAACTTGCCGCAGATTTCGCCTGGTCAGGCGGCGCCAAGGGGTAGCGCCGCCCTAAATCAGATACGGCTGCTCATGGTCAGCAGCTCATAGCGGGCCACGGTGTCGCCATCCTGGTTGAACACTTCCGCATCCCAGCGCACCTCGCCGTATTCCGGCTTGCGGGCGGGCTGCTTGTTCTTGACCGTCAGCCGCACACGGATGGCATCCCCCGGCGAAACGGGCTTCAGGAAGCGCAGCGAATCGAGCCCGTAGTTGGCGAGCAGCGGCCCCGGCGCCGGGTCGACGAACAGGCCGGCCGCGAACGACAGGATGAGGTAGCCGTGCGCCACGCGGCCGGGGAAGAAGGGGTTCGCCTTCGCCGCCTCCTCATCCATGTGGGCATAGAACGTATCGCCGGTGAAATGGGCGAAATGCTCGATGTCTTCCAGCGTGATGGTGCGCGATGCCGTTTCCACCGTGTCGCCCACGCTGAGGGCATCGAACTTGCGCTTGAAGGGATGCTCGGCGGCGATCGGAGCTGGCGCACCGGAGAGCCACGTGCGCGTCAGGGCCGAGAGGCGGGCGGGCGAACCCTCGATGGCGGTGCGCTGCATGTAGTGGAACACGCCGCGCAGGCCGCCCATCTCCTCGCCGCCGCCGGCCCGGCCCGGACCACCATGGACGAGGCCCGGCAGCGGTGAGCCGTGGCCGGTGGATTCCTTGGCGCAGTCGCGGTCGATCAGCACAAGGCGGCCGTGATGGGCGGCGATGCCGAACACCAGTTCCTCCGCCACCGCCGGATCATAGGTATAGACCGAGGCGACGAGGCTGCCCTCGCCCTTGGCCACCAGCGCCAGCGCATCAGAGAGCGTGTCATAGCCCATCACGGTCGCGACGGGGCCGAAGGCTTCCACCGCGTGCGGCGCCGTGGCCTTGAGCGGTTCGGGGCAGCGCAGCAGCACCGGGGCCATGAAGGCGCCGGTGGCGGCATCCGCCCCCACGGGCGCGACAGCCTCGGGATCGCCGAACACGATCTCCGCCTCGGCCGCGATCTCCTTCACCGCCTCCTGTGTGGCGGTGCGCTGGGCGCGGCTGGCGAGCGGGCCCATGCGCACGTCGTCGCGGCGCGGGTCGCCCACGGCGATGGCGGCGAGACGGGCGGAGAGGGCCGCGATCACCGCGTTTTCCTGCGCCTTCGGCACGATGATGCGGCGGATGGCGGTGCACTTCTGGCCCGCCTTCACCGTCATCTCGCGCACCACCTCGGCGATGAACAGGTCGAACTCGGGCGTGCCCTCCACCGCGTCCGGTCCGAGTACGGCGGCATTGAGCGAATCCCGCTCGGCGATAAAGCGCACCGCGTTGCGCGAGACCGCCGGATGGTCGCGCAGCGCCTGCGAGGTCGCGGCCGAGCCGGTGAAGGAGAGCACGTCCTGCCCCGTGAGGTGATCGAGCAGGTCCCCCGCCGATCCGGCGACGAACTGCAGCGCCCCCGCCGGCAGGATGTTCGCCTCGATGATGAGCTTCACCACGGCCTCGGCCACATACGCGGTGGCCGTGGCCGGCTTGGTGATGACCGGCATGCCGGCGAGGATCGCCGGGGCCAGTTTCTCCAGCATACCCCAGCAGGGGAAGTTGAAGGCGTTCACATGAACCGCGACGCCATGGAGCGGGGTCAAGACATGGAGGCCGATGAAGGTGCCGTTCTTCGACAGGGCCTCCGGCGCGCCTTCCACCACGAAGCGCTCGCCCGGCAGCTCCCGCCGCCCGCGCGAGGCGTAGGCGTAGAGGGTGCCGATGCCGCCGTCGATGTCGAAGAAATTGTCCCTCTTGGTGGCGCCGGTGTCGGCCGCGAGCGCGTAAAGCGCGTCCTTGTGGGCCGTGAGGTGGGCGCCGAGGGCCTTCAGCATGTCGGCCCGCTGATGGAAGGTGAGGCGCCGCAGCGCCGGCCCGCCCACCTCGCGTGCATGGCGCACCATGGCCGCGAAATCGAGCCCGCGGGTGGAGGCCCGCGCCACCACGCGCCCATCGATGGCGCTCGGAATGTCCACCAGTCCTGCCTCGGGGGTGAACCAGCGGTCGCGGGCGTAGCTGTCGAGGATTTTGGTCATTGGGTCCCTCCCTTGGGAGCGCCGGCCTTCAGCCAGTCTGCGAATGTTTTCCCCTCGGCCGCGAGCTGGGCGAGGAGCGGTGCGGGGTCTGAGCCGGCGCCGCCGGTGGCGTGGGCGGCTTCGACTTCGGCGAGGATGGTGGGAAGACCAAGGGCGTCGGCGGCGTGCATGGGGCCGCCTTTGAGGCGCGGGAAGCCGTAGCCGTTGACGAAGGCAAGGTCGATGTCGGACGGGCGCAGCGCGATGCCTTCGGCGAGTTCCTTCGCGCCTTCATTGGCCATCACAGCGAGCAGCCGGAGCTGGATCTCTTCGGGGGTGAAGGATCGCGGCTGAATGCCCTTGGCGGCGCGGGCCTGCTCGATGATCTGCGTGACGACCGGATCGGTGGTCCGGTTGCCCGCCGCGTCGTAGGCATACCAGCCGCCTTGGGTCTTGCGGCCGAGCCGACCCGCCTCCACCAGAGCATCGGCGATGGAAACGTAGCGCTCGTTCGGGTCCCGCGTCGCCGCCCGGCGCTTCCGCATGGCGTAGGCGATGTCGAGGCCGGACATGTCCGACACCGCGAAGATGCCCATGGCGAAGCCGAAGGCCTCCAGCGCCGCATCCACCTGTTCGGGGCTGGCGCCGTCCTCCACCAGATATTCCGCATGACGCCGATACACGGCATAGATGCGGTTGCCGATGAAGCCGTCGCAATTGCCTGCAACGACCGGCTGCTTGCCCATCTTCTTGGCGAGGGCGAGGGCGGTCGCCAGCACATCCGGCGCGGTGTGGGTGGCTTTGACCATCTCCAGCAGCTTCATGATGTTGGCCGGGGCGAAGAAGTGCAGGCCCACCACATCCTGCGGCCGGGAGGTCGCGGCGGCGATGGCGTCGAGGTCGAGATAGGAGGT